>JACPYX010000007.1 GCA_016195815.1 Chloroflexota bacterium | reverse complement strand
GTCGCTTCGCTGACACCATAAGACTGGGCAATATGAAACTCTGTCCGATATTCACGCCAATACATCAAGGTCATCAGCAATTGATCAGCTCGGCTCAACTTGCTGGGTCTGCCGAACTCTCGCAGACCTTTTCCAACCACCGCCAGCATTGTTTCAAAGGTTCCGCGTTGTACGCCTGTCAGTCGTTTGAAATCGGGCCCTTTTAGTTGTTTGATCGTTTCGTATCTCATGTGCCTATTATGGCACACTTATGCAAGAGGTCTAATAACTTTTTTCTCGTAAAACACAAGTAAAGTGGTTCCATAACGCCGCTGTTCAAGTTGCTCCAGGTTTTCCAGCGGCAGTTCTTTATATTCCTTTGGGTCAATCTGAATAATCGCCCAGCCATCCTCGGTTAACCAACCGGAATTCGCATCAAGCCTTGTCAAAGCCTGCGACCACATTTCTTTATATTGCGGCGGCGCGATGTAGATGTAATGGAACTGGCGATCAGGATGCGCGGCCAGCAGGCTGAACGCATCTCCGCGTTTCGCCTCGGCGCGGGACGCGAGGCGGGTGGCCGTTAAATTTTCCTTGATCGTGTCTATCGGCGCGCGATTCAAATCGGTGAAGCGCACAAAGACCGCGCCGCGGCTGAGGGCTTCGATACCCACCGCGCCCGTGCCGCCGAACACATCCCACCAAACCGAATCAATCACGTCGCCGCCGAGGATGTTGAACAGCGCTTCTTTGACGCGGTCCGTGATCGGGCGCGTGGTGTCGCCGGGAACGGACTTGAGTTTGCGGCCTTTGGCCGAACCTGAAATGACCCGGAGACTCATGGGATTTGTTTAATAACGCAGAACGTCGCGCCCGCACGGCCAATTGTTAAAATGATCGGCGCATCGCGGAATGTTTGCCGGTCTTCATTGCTGCGTGTGTTGACGAGGATGTAATCGCCGGATTTGATTTGATTCTTATTGCCGCGCTCATCAAGAACAGTAATATTGCCCGATGCGTAGGTCGCGGCGATGTAAGCTTCGCGGTGGACATACAACTTTGCGGACGGCGGCGCAATCTGATTGAATTGTTCGACGGCCTCTTTGTAGCAGGTCAGCCAATATTCGGTTTCATAATGGCGGAACGCGCCGCCCGTCCCGCCGATGAAAGAATTGTAGTAAGCATATTCGTAAGGATGGAGTTGGACGATTCCAGAGATGCCGGGCGCCAGGATAACCAAAACGAGGAGAACGTTGATCCATGTTTTGTTGATCTTTTCCAAAATAAAATCAAAGGCGAAGCCTGCAAAGATAAAGATGGGAGGCAAAATGAAAAGAAAATGACGCATCCCGTCATATATGGGCGGAACGCGCACCACTGCGTAAATAAAAGGAATCGCGAACCAGGCGAGTATAAGCAAAGCTTGTATAAGTTTCGGTTGATCACTTTTTAGTTTTCGATAGGCGGCTATCAGGCCAAGCATGAAAAGCGGCCAGACGAATTCGGTCAGTGTGAAGAAGAGGAAGAAAGGCAGATAGCGGCGGGGTAAATCATAAGCGCGATAGATTTGGTCACCGAAGAGAACTGGCAGGACGGTCGGATTGGCCGACATGAATTGGAAAACCTGCAGGAAGTTGATGGGATTTTCCCAAAGATAAGGCCAGGCCGCAACCATGACGAGGATGGAAATTGCGGCGTAAATCAATATCCAGGGCGCGGTTTGGCGGGAGGGGCGTCGGGCGAGATAATAGCCGACGACGAGCAAGCCGGCCAAAGGTCCAAGGACGCGAACCGAAGTTGTGATCCCGAGGAAGAAGGCCGCCAGCAAAATATCCCAGATCGGTTTGCGCGTCTGCTCGATGAGGTTGTCAACCATCCGAAAGCCGAGATAAATCGAGCCGGTCAGGAAGACGAGGAAGGAAGGGTCTTTCGGATTGATGAAGGCGTGACCCCACAAAAGCGGCTGGAACATGAAAAGCGCCGAGGCCGCAAAGGCCGCCCACGGACGCATGAAACGTTCGCAAAGTTTATAAAGAAAATAAACGCCGAGCAGAAACGCAAGGAAGTTGACGAGATGCCACGCGTCGGGCATGTCAATGCTGAACTTTTCGATGAGATACACCGGCCCGCGCGCCAGGAGCAAATAAGCGGGGCCGCGATTCTTGTGATCGTCGCCGCTGGGGCCGTAGGATTGATTCAAGTCGAAGTTCCCGCTGAACCAATTGGATGGCGTGTAAGCGTACCCGAGCGCGTCGGCGTATTTGTAGAAGAGCGGCTCGTCCCACGAGAGGCCGTAATCGCGAAAAGTAAAGAGGCCGGCGAGCAGGCCGATAAGAATCAACAAGATAATGGGGAAATTTGGATTGGCCTTGATGTTCTTCATGGGCAAATATTTTTACGGCACTTGAACAGTTCTGAAACCGTCCTGCCAGTCTGCTCCGCGCATCTCCACATTTGGACGCGGCGATGGAATGCAGGGGAAATCAGCATAGTTACATTGTCCGCCTTCTTTTCGACAGAATACCGTGCCGTTGCTAATCGGGCAGGGGTTGGCGCGGGAGGGGAGGTAGTCAGCGGGAAGAATAAGATGCTGTTTAATGAAAACAGGATCGGCTGCTTCGGCCAGCGAATATCCTTGATAAAAAATCAGTAGGGGAAATAGTATAGCCGTTACGAAGCCAGTGTATGATGTAAATTGTGTCAGCACGAGAGCAATAAGCGGAGAAAAAGCCAGAACAATTGACATGGTCAAAAAGCCATATCCAAACCGTACATCCGGGGCCGTCAGAAACCAAAAAATCACCCCCATATAATTCACAAAATAAGGCAGAAAGAATTGTTTAAAGAGCCTTAAGCCGCGTTCTTTCATGAACAATACAAGAATTAATGGCGACATGATTGCGACAGAAAAGAGGTTTCTTTGAATGAAAGAAAGACCGTTGAACCATTGCGGCACCCACGCATTAAATGACAGGCCTACGAAATCCGACCAGTTTTTGCCCGGAAAGCGCGCGAACCAAATAATTGCCAATCGGTTTGCATCTGCATTTTCGCGAGGATATTTCCAATCAAATCCAAAAATATCAATTTGGCTTACAGGAAAAACCAGATACCCCGATAAAATGATGTTTCGAATGAGCCATGGTAATAAAACAAGCAAGCCGAGACTGACCAGCCTAAGCGTGCATACGGAATCTCTTATTCTAATCTGTTGCAGAACGACCAGGAATGCAATCACCGCTAATGGAAGTACTGAGAGCTTGACGGTGAGCGCAAAAATGGCTAAGAGGAAAATTACCACACTGAAAATATCAAACTGTATGCCGCGCGACTCTAGTTTTTCCAGCAACAGAATGGAGACCATCCAGGTCAGCAAAGTGGCGGGGAGATCCGTGCTCGGGGATGCTATGTCGTTTCCATAAAGATATAGAGATAAAAAGAACAGGACGGTTTTTGCAATAGATGAGGTTGTTATTTTTCTTTGAAGTATGTTTTGCAGGCCCTGAGAAAAATAGAATAACCCAACCAGCATAATCACGCTGTTCATCAAATGAAAGGACTGGATGCCAAGGAAGGCAAAGCTAAATGCCGCATTCAGAACAAACCACGAAGAATTGAATCCAAGCCGGTTGTGCAGGTTGGCTAACCCCGGAACGACGCGAAAACTTTCAATCCATCGGATGGCTTGTGCGTGGTATAGGGCTGTGTCGGAATTGGTTGGCGCATGTATGGCATTTTCAAGGGTAGTTAGCCCCGCGGCGGCAAGCAAAACCCAAACCAGAAAATGATAAGCCGGAAGCCTGGTTTTTTTCCATGGGCGCGTTGTAATTGCGATCAATATCCCGCCAATCAAAATCAATATTGCGGCCAGCCTTCCAAGCGGAATGAAGAGGGATAAAAATGAGGCGAGCGTGGTGAGAATAGCCATCCCTGCAACGACAATGACTGGCCCAGATACAGGGGGTTCATCTTGAAGCTGAAAGATTTTTCGCAGAAATATCAGTCCACCCCAGCCATAAATGTAGAACAGCGCGAAAGAATAGGCCCAGATAATAAGTGTTGCCAGCATTTGCGCCTATTTTTTTCCGGCCAGCCTTCGTTTCTGTCGCTCCTGGGCTGCCTGCATTTTGAGTTTGTCGTCTTCGGTCTCGGCTTTCAGCGGCGGGACGGAGGTGGGTTTACCGTTGTCATCCAGCGCGACGTAGACAAGATAAGCGGTGTTGGTGTGTGTTCGTTCGCCGGTGATCGGATTCTCGGCCTGCACCTGCACTTCAACTTCCATGGATGTGCGGCCTGCATAAGTGACTTCGGCGGTCAGGATGACCAGGTCGCTGATCTTGATCGGGTTGCGGAAGACCATTGAGTCGATCGCGACGGTGACCACGCGTCTTTGCGCGTGACGCATGCAGGCCAGCGCTCCCGCTTCGTCTACCAGCTTCATGATCCAACCGCCATGCACGTTGCCGAGATTGTTGGCGTGTTCGGGTTGCATGAGTTGGGCGATGCTGATGCGCGAGGCGCGTACAGTTTTTGCAGAATCGGTCATATCAAAATTGTCCCAAAGTATCAATCAAGGTCTGCGCGGAGTTCGCCGACATCGAGTGTGTGAAGGCGTTCAGGTTCGTCGAGCAGCACATCAATGGTGCCGGGAGCCAATTCGCTCATCAGCGGGGCGAGGGGCAGGGTGGCGGGAGGGTAAATTCTTTTCGGCGCGGCGGGCGGTTCAAGTCGAGGTTTGAGAGCGGATGTGGCGCGCTTGCGCAGGATGCGCGGGTCGTTGGTCAGATATCCGACATACACTCCATCTGCCGCATATATCTCCCGTTTTTGTGTGACCCAGCCAACCCAGTCACCGTTGCGATTGAAAATGTGCGGATACTCCATGAATGCGTCTGGATCGCCTTTGGAATTATAGATCGGAATAATCGCCATAGTCTGCCTCTTGCTTTAAATATCATTATACGTCCAATAGCGGTTGACGAAGAAGTTCCACAGCATCACAATTCCGACAGCTATTGCAAGTGTGAGATTGCGGGCAAGGAACTCCGGAGTGAAGGGCAGTTTAAGTTGAAGGTTTTGGAAAAAGTTTTGCAGCGGAGGTTCGCCAAAACTCAAAATGGGAACGCGGATGGCAATGCCCGCCACGTTGACGATGAAGAACATTCCGAGTTGATGCGCGAGATGACGCGAGCGCGATTCGGGGTACGTCCAATGGCGGTTCCAGACGAAATTGCTGATGACCGCGCAAGCGAAGGAAATCGTCCCGGCATAGACGAGCGGCATACCTGCGAAATGAGTCAGCAGGTTGGCGATGCCAAAGTCTATGGCTGCGCCCAATGTGCCGACGACGAGAAATTTCAGGAAGCGGGTTCGCTCAACAGGGTTATGTAGAATTGAAATCATGCGATGCCGAGTTTTTGTTTGAAATACGGAATGGTCTTGCGCAGGCCGTCGTCGAGGTTGATTTTTGGTTCCCAGCCCAGGATGGCGCGGGCGCGGCTGATGTCGGGCTGGCGGCGCTGTGGATCTCGCGCGCTGCGGGCGTCTGCAACAAAAGTGATGTCTGCTTTGTTTTCGGTAATTTTGTTGATCGCTTCGGCGAATTGGAGCAGAGTCATTTCTACGGGGTTGCCGATGTTGACGGGCAGATGTTCATCTGACATCAACAAACGGACAATTCCGTCCACCAGATCATCAACGTAGCAGAATGAGCGCGTCTGCTGTCCATCGCCGTAGACGGTGAGCGGCTGGCCGAGCAAGGCCTGTTTCAATAAATTGGGAAGGGCGCGGCCGTCTTCGAGATCCATGCGCGGGCCGTAGGTGTTGAAGATGCGCACGATGCGCGTGTTCACGCCGTGCTGGCGGTGATAGGCCATCGTCAGCGATTCGGCGAAACGCTTGGCTTCGTCGTAGACCGCGCGCGGGCCGACCGGGTCCACGTTGCCTGAGTAAGTTTCAACCTGTGGATGCACCAATGGGTCGCCATAAATTTCACTGGTGGATGCCAGCAGGAAACGCGCATTATGTGTTTTGGCGACGCCCAGCGAGTTGTGTGTGCCCAGCGCGCCTGCCTTCATAGTTTGGATGGGAAGGTTGAAGTATGCGGTTGGCGATTGCGGATTGGGGCTGGCCGGCGAGGCGAAGTGCATGACGGCGTCTATCTTGCCAGTCACGTAAATGTAGTTTGAAACGTCGTGCCGGTAGAACGTGAACTTTTCATTGCCCATCAGGTGAGAAATGTTTTCTTGATTGCCGGTTACAAAATTATCCAGGCCAATGACTTGGTGTCCTTCTGCCAGCAGACGGTCGCAGAGATGGGAGCCAAGAAATCCGGCCGCGCCAGTGATCAAAATTTGCATGAATACCTTCTGTAAGATTGCAGCGCGGCTTATTAAGTCGCGCTACGGATTTTATTTCCAATCAATTCTTGATATCAATCCATCGCCTGTAATCTGATAGGCCTGGCCGCTTCCGCTGTCTATTAACCAGAGATTGCCTTGATAAATAACGGCCAGGAAATCACCAGTCTGACCTTGAATGGGCTGCGGCGCCCAGACCGGAGTCTGCGGTTCGATGCCGGTCGAATCGGCGGAGGGGAATAAAACGCGGCGGTTCGACCCGTCGCGATCCATGACGATCAAACGATAGCGGCTGGTCTCGCTTTGATCGGGGAAGATGGCTTGCAGATACGCGACCTGATAGGCCTTTTCCGCACCGTTCGCGCGGACGGGGGAGGCGGATGGGTAAGCGAACATGCCAACTTGCGCTGACAGTTGTACGGTCGCGTCGTTCGAAAGCGAAGCCGCTTGCAGGTCGAAGAGGGGCGATTCTTCGGCGGTTACGGGTGCGGGTGCGGGCGCGTGGTCCACAAAATAAAGTGTCTTGCCATCGCCGCCCCAGGTTATTCCTGGAATCCAAGCCCAATCGCTGCGAGTTTGCAGGGGTGTGATGTCGAGCAGCGGCGAGAGATAGCCGCCATCTTGACTCACGAGTCCGATGCCGTCTGGCCGCGCATACGCAAGGCGGCCATCTGGCGAGAACGCAAACGACATACCCCACCATCCGTACACGCCGCCGCTGTTGGCTTCAAGAATTTTGCGCGGCGTTCCACCGATTTGGATTTTATACAAATCGTTATTGGCCTGCCAGCCGGGGGCTGCGCTGCGCGGCTCAACTGTGGAATAAGCAATTGTGTTCAATGTATTTGGAACCCAGGCCGCGAAATGGACCACGTTGCTGGCATTCAGGCTTATCGGCGATGGGCTGGCCGATTTTGTGTTGACAGCCCACAGGGTGTTGATCTGCTGGTCGGCGGGCTTTTTTGATTTGCGCGTGTAGAGCAAGTATCCGCCGTCTGGTGAAAGCGAAAAAATGCGCCCATCGAGATCGCCGCTGTTGACAAGCAAACGGCGATTGGCAGTGGACGTGTCCATGATCCAGGCGTTGCCGCCCGCCATAAACGCGATCTTGCCGGGAATGGGAAGCGGAGCGAACGACGCCTGTGCGCCGACCATGATGATCTCAGGCACTGCAGTTTGCATAACGACAGTCTTGACCGCTGATTTGCTGGTTTCCAAGCCGTCCTCAAGTATGCGCCGATACGTTACTTCCTGCTGACCGTTGACTCCGGCCTGGACAAGCCGTTCCTGTCCTTCGGGCAGCGATTCGTTCCGAACAATTTGCCGGTCAAATGGAATGGTCTGTGTTTCGGTCTCGAACTTTTCTTCGACACGCGTCAGCTTGACCGAATCGCCATTACTTAATATTGTATAAAACGGCGGCTCGGATTTATCAAGATCGCCCGGCGCAATCCCAATTTGCTGTAACGCCTGCGTCACGGTGCTTCCGGCCGGCACACTGACTTGTTGCGTCTTTCCCTCGGCGGTGATCTTGATATTGATCTGACTTCGCCCGGCTTGTGTGAGCTGGCAACCCGATAAGATCGGCGCCGCCAATAGGATCACAAAGAGAATACAAAAGATTCTCTGTGTTCTTCGTTGATTGTGTGGCGAAGCCGTTTGAACCACTGGTATAATCCCAACCGCTATTTGACACGGCCCGTGATTGTCATAGTGCCGTCAGCGATGGCGATGCTCTCTAAACGGAAGCCGGTTGCGACAGGTCCGAGCGAACCAGTGAAAGCTTCGCCAACGACGGCGCTGACCGCATCATTGAGTCCTTGCGGAGTGGGCAGCGGGCCAAAGTCGGCTTGGGTGATCTCGATCTTGGGTTTGCCCTGCTCGTCCACAGTAACATTCATGGCGATGCTGATGTTGGCGTTGAATATGCCTCGTTTCGCTTTGCCGAACACTTTCATTTGCCCGTCGCGTAATTGCACTTGCGGGTCGGTAATAAGCGGGTTGGCCTGCGAATCAAGTTTGAACGCCAGGTAAGAAGTCAATTGGTTCTCTGTGATCTGTAATGTTACAGTTCCGGTTTGGGCTCCATCTGCAATGGCCTGCCTGGCTTGATCTTGCAAATTCTGCGCGGCTTCGGTGGAAATCGGGATGGGCGTATCGGGATACGCCGGCCCGCCAATAAAGATCGAACAGGCCAGCGATGCAAAAGCTAAAGTGCTTAGGGCAATAAAAATTTTTTTCATCATCTTCACTCTCGAAAGGGATTGAACGGGAGTTATTATAGCATGAGCGAAAACGAAACAAACAACCTGCCGCTTTCCGTCCAAATCGAAGGATTGCTTTTTGTTGCGGCTGAGCCTGTGACGCCAGCGCATCTGGCCGAAGCGTTGGATGTGACTGCTTCGACGGTGGAGCGTGCCTTGATCGAATTGGACGAATCGCTCCAAACGCGCGGCCTGCGACTCCAGCGTCATGCCGGGCGCGTTCAATTGACCACTGCGCCGCAACTGGCCGGGGCTGTTGAGCGGTTCCTCGGCCTCGAAGCGACCAGCCGCCTCAGCCGCGCCGCGCTCGAAACACTGGCGATCATCGCCTATCAGCAACCGGTCACGCGTCCGCAAGTGGATTCTCTGCGCGGCGTCAACTCGGATGGGATGATGAAGAGCCTGTTGAGCAAAGGTCTGATCCAGGAGACAGGTCGCACCGATGGGCCGGGCCGCCCGATCTTGTATTCAACCTCCCCGGAATTTTTACAGCACTTTGGCATCAATTCGATCACTGAATTGCCCCCGCTCGAATTGCCCGATGCCGATGCGCCTCAGAATGAGTTGTTGAAAGGATAGATAATGCAAGAACGCCTGCAAAAACTTCTTGCCCAGGCCGGTTACGGTTCGCGGCGCGCCTGTGAAGAATTCATCATTGCCGGGCGCGTGCGCGTCAATGGTCAAATTGCGATTCTTGGACAAAAGGCCGATCCGTCGACGGATAAGATCAGCCTTGATAACCGGCCCCTTCCGGCGCGTGAAAAGTTAACCTATATTGCCCTATATAAGCCGCGCAACATTATTTCTTCTGTAGATGATGAAGTCGGGCGTAAAACAGTCCGCGACCTAATCCCGGAGACGGGAACACTATATCCTGTCGGCCGTTTGGATTGGGACAGTGAAGGTTTGATCTTGATGACTAACGACGGCGGTCTGACCAACCGGCTTACCCATCCGCGCTACGGTCATGAAAAAGAATATAAGGTTTTGGTGGCGCGCCGCCCCGATCCGCAACAGATCGAAACCTGGCGGCGAGGCGTGGTGATGGAAGATGGTTATAAAACCGCGCCGGCTAAAGTTTATGTTGAGTCGGGCGCAGGCAAGGGCGCGTGGATTCGCGTCACGATGGGGGAGGGGCGCAATCGCCAAATTCGCGAGATCGGCGCATTGCTGGGTTTGCCGGTGATTCGTATTGTCCGCATTCGCATCGGAACCTTATGGCTTGGAGCCATGAAGCCAGGCGATTGGCGTCACCTGACCGAGCAGGAAATTCAAGAACTGCAGGGCGGGAAGGCCGTTCGTTCTGAGCGTCCGAATAAGGGAAAGCCGTTGGGGCGCAAGCCGCGCCTGGTCAGGGTTGAACGGGCAAGCGTCAATGATCGCAAAGAGAAATCAAGACGCGAGTCATCGCGCCCTACTCGATCTAAAAAATAATATCCAGAATCTTCAGCTAAAAGACCCCGAAACGATTTCGGGGTCTTTTATGGCTGCGTTTTATTTATCGAATATCCCAAACTTCCTTTGCAATACCCCAAATCGCTTTTTTAACTTGCTCTTTCTTTAAGCCGGCAGTTTTAAATGTGATCAGTCTGGTGCTTGGATCTTCACCGGTGAATTGTCCAAAAGCGATGAAGTCTCCGCCTGCTTCACTAATGGATTTGGTGATCTTTGCCAGCGTACCGGGCTTGTTTTGAATCAGAGCAGTCACGCGAACGCCTTTTTCGCGCGCACCCATAAGTTCAAGTAAAATCTTGAAAAGATCGGTTTCAGTAATGATGCCGACCACCTTTCCGGCTCGGACGACTGGCAGGCCGCCGATCTTGTTGTCGGCCATAATGCGGGCTGCTTCCTCGATGGGAGTATCTTCCTCTATGGTCATTACTTTCTTTGACATCACCTGCTTGACCGTTACCTTGCTGAGCAGGTAATTCATTTCCCAGATGCTCAGGCTCGATATTGGCGATGGAGATGCGTTGAGCAAGTCAGTTTCAGAGATAATGCCAACCAGTTTGCCGTTCTTAATGACCGGCGCACGGCGGATGTGCTCTTTCTTGAACAGGGCTAATGCGTCCTGGATGGGTGTCTCTGCCAGGACTGAAATTACGGGATGCGACATTCTTTCACCGACTAACATATATGTTCTCCTTGTAGGCCATAGGCCGATTTGTTGTGAAAATTAGTACAAGTAGATTATATGCGGATTCAAGAGAAAGTATGTCACGAATTTGGAGTGAATAAGGTCACTTTGATAAAAAAGAAGCCCAGCATTTTCGCTGGGCTTCTTTTTTATCAACTTGCGAACTCGGTAATTATACGAGCCATGTGGCGGGCGTGTTTAAGGTACAAGTCAATTCGCACGTTCTCGTTGGGGGCGTGGGCGCGGGTATCGGGATGCCCGATGCCTCCAGTTGCGACGGGCAGGCCCAGGTCATGCACGAACGGATGGCTGGGTCCCGAACCGCCTATCATTGGCACAAGCTGCATGGGCATCTCGTAAACCTCTTGCGCGGTGCGAGCAACCAATTGGATGAACGGATGATCGGGATCGGTGCGGGCCGCGGCATCACCGCCCAGATCGGTGATCTGCACATCGCTAAAACCCTGTGCATCCAAATAGGCCCGCAGCTTTTTTCGAATGTCGGCAGGTTCTTGCCCAATGACAAGGCGAAAATCAACTTTGGCCGAGGCGCGTGCCGGTAAGACTGTCTTCGAGCCTGGGCCTTGATAGCCGGAAGTCAATCCGCAAATGGTGCAGGTCGGCGTGAAGACTTCTTCGATGCGCAGATCAAGGCCGCCGGTCAGGCCCTTGATAAAATTCTTGACACCGTACATGGATTTATATTCGTCAGCCACTTCGGGCAGTGCGGACATTAATTCACGGTCGCGCGCAGACGGCGGCTGGATTCCGTCGTAGAAACCGGGGATTCGGATTTTTTCATCCTGCCCTTTGAGCGAACTCAAAGCCCAAACCAACCTCCACGCCGCATTCGGGAAGATCGAACCACCCAAACCGGAGTGGACATCAGTGCCAGCTGTCTCGACGCTGAGTTCGACATAGCAAATGCCGCGCAGTCCCAGGTATTGCATGGGCACATCGCGATAATCCACGCCGCCGAACTCCCACATGCAGGCATCGGCTTTCAAGCGGTCTTTATTTTTCAAAATATAATCGTAAAGATGGACACTGCTGGTTTCTTCTTCGCCCTCGATAATAAATTTGATGTTGCAGGGAAGTTCGCCGCCTGAGTCGAGGAGCGAGTCGATGGCGAACAGGCGCGATGTAATATGGCCTTTATCGTCGCTGACACCGCGGCCATACAACTTGCCGTTGCGCAGGCTTGGCTCAAACGGAGGCGATTCCCATAGCTCCAGCGGTTCCGGCGGCTGCACATCGTAATGGTTATAAATCAACAGAGTCTTATCTGATCTGCCCTTGCGTTCCGCGAAGACAACCGGCGCGCCTTCTGTATCCATGATTTCGACTTTGAAGCCGCGTGCCCTGAGCATTTCACCAACCAACGCCGCGCATTCTTTAAGCCCTAAATTTTGCGCGCCCACGCTCGGCTGGGCAACCAGTTTCGACAACTCGGCGATACTCTTGTCGAGGTTATTTTGAAGATAAGTATCAATTTTCTGATAATCAGCCATCGTTTTTCTTTCCTATTTCATGAATAGCCTGGCCAGCCAGTTCATCGAATGCGCGCCTGCAAATGCAAATATCGCCATCTTGATGATTTGTCCAATCCAGCCAAAAAGCAGAAATTGCCACAACGGCATTTTTGCAACACCCGCCGCAATGCCTGCTATGTCGAAAAACGGATTTGGAACAGCGGAGAACACAAGGATTGTCCAGCCGCCATATTTCTTGACCCAGGGGCGGATGCGGTTATAAAGTTCGGTATTCTCGACGACGGCTTGTCCGCTAAAACCAGCCAAATAGCCGGAGAGTTCGCCCAAAGCTCCGCCTGTCCCGGCAGCCAGCGCCACCCCCAATGGATTGAAGATACTGCCCATTGCAAAGACAACGGCTGCGCCGGGCGCTGGAATAAATACGGTTGCATTGGCGAGCATTGCGATCAGGAAAATTCCGGGATAGCCAAGGGCGGCGAAGTCCTTCACATGGTCGCGAATAACGTAGATCAAGACCGTGATTCCGATAACAACCAACAGGGCGAGCACGCGCAAGGTATTCGTCCAAAAATTTGAAGTTTTTGCCTTGTTCAGCGATGCATGCATTTTCGAAGCAGGCTGGATTGGTTGCTCAAGTTTTTCGTCATCCTGCTTCTGTTTACGCGGGCTCCCGGATATTTTTAGGGAAGCCTTTGTTTTGTCTGGAGTGGGCCTTTTATTCTTCTTCAATTGTGACATGCAATATCTTCACGCCGGGATATTCGGGGCGCATAGGATCACGCGGCGGAATTGACATGAGCACATCCATGCCTTCGACAACCTGGCCGAAGATGCTGTGTTTGTTATCCAACCAGGGAGTGGGGACATGGGTAATGAAGAATTGTGAGCCATTTGTGCCGGGGCCGGCGTTTGCCATGGATAGCAGACCGCCCTTATCATGTTTAAGGCTCGGATGAAATTCGTCACCGAATTTGTAGCCCGGGCCGCCAGAGCCTTTTCCGGTTGGGTCACCGCCTTGAACCATGAAGTCGGCAATCACGCGATGGAAGATGATGCCTTCGTAAAAGCCTTCGCGCGAAAGAAAGACAAAGTTGTTGACTGTCTTCGGGGCCTTATCTGCGAATAGTTCGATCACCATTGTGCCTTTTTCGGTTTCCATGTGCGCCTTGTATTTTTTCTTCGCATCAATGACCATTGCAGGCGGGGTGTTCCATTGTTTTGCCATGTTCTCTCCTTTTTTGAGAATGTGTAGAAGCAGGCTTGGTTCTGCCTTTACGAAAATTATTTCAGCAGCACATCAATGCGTGCCACCACCATATCTAATGCGGCGCTGTTGAAGCCGCCCTCCGGGATGATCACGTCTGCGTAGCGTTTGGACGGTTCAACGAATTCCAGGTGCATCGGCCTGACTGTGGCTTTATATTGTTTGATAACGGCTTCTGTTGTCCTGCCGCGTTCGGCGAGATCGCGCTGTAGCCGGCGGATGAAGCGCAGGTCGGCATCGGTGTCAACAAAGATTTTCACGTCAAATAGTTCGCGCAAAGCGGCTTCGGTGAAGATCAGGATTCCCTCAACTAGAATCACAGGGCGCGGTGCGACCGTGAAGGTCTGGCTGGTGCGGCTGTCGGTTGAGAAATCGTAGATCGGGACCTCAACCGGCTTGCCATCCCGCAACGAACCGATATGCTCGATCAGCAGTTCGGTCTCGAGCGAGTTGGGGTGATCGAAGTTGATCTCGGCGCGTTGGGTCGGCGGAAGTCCGCTTAAATCCTTGTAATATGAATCATGTTGCAGGAAGGCTATGCGGTCCGGGCCGACGCGGTTTAGGATTTCCTGGGCAACGGTGGTTTTGCCTGAACCAGAGCCGCCCGCGATGCCTATCACCAAAGGGTCGGGATGTTTCATGCTTGAAATTATACCTGTGCAAAATTTCTATCCCGAGCGGGCGGGAAATTAAATTTTACATGCCTGCCATAAAGGCCAGGCCGATTGTGCCCGGCCCGGCGTGTGTGCCAACTACCGGGCTTACCGAAGAGAGAACGCTTTCAACTGCATTAAGCTGTTTGCCGGCTGTATCAAGCAGTTCGCGGGCTTCTGCTTCTGCGTTGGCATGCAGGGTTGCGATGTGAATATTTGATTTTCCCGCAAGTTGTTCTGCGACCAACTCGAGCACGCGGGCAACGGCCTTGCTCTTGGTGCGGACGCGGTCTTCGGCTTCAATGCGCCCGTCTTTGAGCGCGAGGATTGGTTTGAGATTGAGCGCGGAGCCGATAAAACGCTGCGCGCCGCCGATGCGTCCGCCTCGGTGCAGGAATTCGAGCGTATCCACTGCAAAATAAACGCCGGTGTGGCTGCGGGCTTTTTCAACCAGCGCTTTGCAATCTGCAGGACTTGCGCCTTGTTCTGCAGCGCGCGCGGCATTTAATACTTGAAAACCCATCGCCATGGCTGTGGAATTACTGTCAATGACTGTTACTTTTTCTGCGCTTGCGCCCAGGGCATCGCGGCCTTGCATTGCAGATTGCAGTGTGCCAGAAAGTTTCCCTGATATGAAGACCCCTATAACGTCGAAGCCTTTTTCCACCAAACCTTGAAAAATATTCTGCATTGTAGGGATCGAGACCTGCGAAGTGGTCGGCATGACTTTGGATGTTTTCAACCGAGTATAAAATTCGTCCGGTTGAATATCTACGCCGTCCTGATATGTCTGTTCGCCCCAGATTAATACCTGCGGTGCAACCGTGATGTTGTATTTCTTGACGAGATCGGCGGGGATGTATGCCGTGCTGTCAGTGACGAATGCAATTTTTGCCATGATGCCTCCTGGAAGCATAATTGAGATTGAAATATTTTATCCCATTTGACGGTATATGGTTATACAAATATGAGTTATACGCCTTATGATATAATCATTTTAGCAAGCGGCTGGTTTGCAAGATATCTCATAGAGGAGCCTTCATTTGGCTTTCAACCCAATAAACTGGCTGTTAGGCCTGTTTTCCCTAGACATCGCAATTGACCTTGGCACCGCGAACACCCTTGTGCACGTACGCGGCAAGGGCATTGTCATTAATGAACCTTCCTGGGTAACCATAGACAAGAAGTCGCGATTGCCGTTGGCAATCGGTCTCGAAGCCAAGGAAATGGTTGGACGGACTCCCGGCAATGTAATTGTCGTGCGGCCTGTGCGCGATGGTGTTATTTCTGAATTTGATGTTACTCAGGTTATGCTGGAGTATTTTATAGGTAAGGTGCATGAACAAAGCGTGGTGCCGTTGCCTCGTCCGCGCGTAGTAGTCGGCCTTCCAACCGGGGTGACGGAAGTGGAAAAGCGCGCTGTCTATGACGCGGTGATGGCATCAGGCGCGCGCCAGACGATGTTGATCGAGGAGCCGATTGCGGCGGCGCTGGGAGCTGGTCTGCCTATCGGTGAAGTACGCGGTTCAATGGTCGTTGATATCGGCGGGGGGACAACTGAAGTGGCTGTCATGTCCATTGGCGGTGTTGTGGCGTCCCGTTCTCTACGCGTGGCTGGCGACGAAATGGACCAGGACATCGTCCAATATTTGCGCAACAAATATAATTTGTTGATCGGCGAAGGCATTGCCGAGCAGGTGAAATGGAAAATCGGCTCGGCGTACCCGCTTCAGCCTGAAAAAACGATGGAAGTGCGCGGGCGCAATCTTGTGACTGGCCTGCCTGAGACTGTGGAAATTTCCTCAGTGGAAATTCGAGAAGCCCTTTCGAGTTCTGTGCAGGTGATCATTGACACGGTGCGCGACGCGCTTGACGAAATTCCGCCGGAGATCGTATCGGACCTGATGGATATTGGAATTTGCCTGGCAGGCGGCGGCGCCCTGTTGCAAGGGCTGGCCGATCGCCTGACAGATGAACTTAAGTTGCGCGTTTGGGTCGCAGAAGACCCGTTAACTTGTGTGGCACGCGGGGCCGCGATCATTTTTGAAGATATGGATAATTTGAGTCGTTATCTGGTTGGATTGGAGCGAGGCAGCACGCGTCATGGCGCATAGTGCCCGTGTCTGCTTCGCGTCTCGTGTTTTCCCTTTAATAAAAAATGAAAGATTTGTTTTCTCGTACTTTGCAAACTACCATTATCTTTTTAGTTGTCGGGGGAATTCTTGTGCTTTCCTTTGGCGGTTTCTTTAGTTCGGTTACTAACCAATTTACCGGCGGGTTGGTCTCAGTCCAGCAATGGTTCGCCACGCGCTATCTGGCCATTCAGGAATTTTTAGCCGCGCCGCGCGATATTGTCAGTTTGCGTTCTCGCAACGCCGAGCTTCAGAAGCAAGTCTCCGATTTGCAAGCGCAAGTCATCAGTTTACAGCAACGGGTTAACGAAACCGAGATTTTGGCCGCCTTGGTGGCTTTTTCCCGCACCAATCCTGACAGCAGTTATAAGGCCGCTTCGGTGATTGGGCGCGATCCCAGCCCATTTTTGCATTACATCATTATCAATCGCGGATCGAATGACGATATTCGGCGCGGCATGCCGGTGGTGACGAGTGAAGGCCTGGTGGGCCGTGTTGACGCAGTGATTGCAGATGCGGCACGCGTTCAGCTGATTACCGATCCGGCTTCTTCGGTCAATGTGTATCTTAAAAATACCAAGACAGATGCTATGCTGATTGGCTCGATCACAGGCGATGTTTCGCTTGACTTGATCTCGCAGAGTGCGACAGTACAGCCGGGCGATCTTATCCTGACCTCCGGTTTGGGCGGCGGCTTTCCTCCCGATCTGATCGTGGGGCAGGTGGTCAACGTCCGCAAACTGGCCGCTGAACTATTCCAGCAAGCCACCGTTCAGCCTGCTGTTGACTTTAGCCGCTTGCAGATCGTTCTGGTCATTACTAATTTTCGTGCAGTTGACATCGCTCCTCTTATCCCAACGGTTACACCCTGATATGCGGAACATTATTGCAATTCCACTACTCGGGCTGGCCGTTATTTTGCAGTCCGCAATTGTGAGTCAGGTTTCCCTGCTTGCAGGTTATGCTGACCTTGTATTGGTGATTCTGGCCGCCTGGGCTTTGCAGGAAGGCGTCACAACCGCATTTCATTGGGCATTCCTGGCCGCTATCATGGTCAGCTTCTCTTCGCGTTTACCCTGGTTTATTTATGTCGCCGGATATTTCGGCGTTGTTTTTATGGGGTTAATACTTCAACGACGTGTCTGGCGGGCGCCCTTGCTGGCTATGTTCAGCGTGACTTTCCTGGGGACGCTGACCATGCACCTGTTGTCGTACGCATATCTGCGCGTCGCCGGGGACCCGTTGCCGTTTCGCGATTCAATGGGCCTGATCACACTTCCAAGCCTTTTGCTCAACCTTTTGCTTTCGATCCCGATCTATGGCTTCATGCGTGATATTGCCCGTTGGGTCTTTCCATCTATGGAGGAAGTATGAGTTCGCATGCTGTGCCCCGCAACTCTCGCTTTGAAACATGGCGATTGTTTGTGATCTATGGGGTTATCGTGCTGATTTTGACTACGTTGCTGGGGCGTCTTATCTCCATGCAGGTCTTTGACAGTCAATCATATATTGATCAAGCGGTTGAGAATTACACCAAAGAGATCAGTTCTCCGGCTCCGCGCGGCATTATCTACGATCGCAATGGTTTCATCCTGGCTCGTAATGCCGCATCTTACAATCTGGTCATTACTCCTGCATACGTCCCGGACGATGATGCGGATACCCAGCGTATCTATCGCGAGATTTCAACTCTTACAGGCGTGCCGGTAAACAGCGGCACATTGGAAGAAGCCAAGCTGTTTGCTCCCTGTGTCGAAGGGCCGGGTATCAATCAGTTGGTTGCACTGGGCGATTCTCTGGCGCCATATACACCGGTTCAAATAAAATGCAATATCTCCGAAAATGTGGCCCGTCTTGTCAGTGAACGAAGCGTGGACTGGCCCGGCGTGGGCGTTGAGATCGTTCCCATTCGAGATTATCCGACCGGCTCATTAACAGCAAACCTGATTGGTTTTCTCGGCCCTATTCCGGCATCACTTGAGCAGAGCTTGCGCGCGAAAGGCTTTGTTCCCAACCGCGACAAAATTGGTTACGCCGGTGTGGAGACTTCTTTGCAGGAGGTCTTGGCGGGCGTAAACGGCAAGCGCGTGATTCAAGTAGACGTGGCCGGCCAGGAACTTCGCAATCTTGAACCTCCCATCGCGCCGATTCCTGGCTATAACGTTACGCTCACGATTGATACGCGGCTGCAAGCCGTCGCAGAAGCGTCTCTATTGCAGGAGATTAATTTCTGGAACCGTTGGTTCTATGGCAATAGCGGCCAACAGCGCATTTCGAGCGGCGTGGTAATCGCCATGAATCCAAAGACTGGCGAGATTCTGGCAATGGTGTCGTACCCTACTTATGAAAATAACCGCATGTCGCGTTTCATTCCTGGCTATTACTATAATCAATTGAGCCAGGATCCGCGACGCCCGCTCTTGAATAACGCAATTCAAAGTGAGTATCCGCCTGGCTCTGTGTTCAAACTTTCGACGGCGAATGGCGCGTTGAACGAAGGCGTTGTCACTACGAGTCAGATCATACAAACGCCGGGAAAATTGGAGTTGTGTGAGCAGTTCACGCCCAATGAACCTTGTATACCCGGCCAGAATGTGCGTCCCTTCGTGGACTGGATTTATAACATCAGGGGTGTGCTTAATCCTGCCGGGTTTGGCACGCTTGATTTTTTGCGCTGCATTGCCTATTCCAGTAACGTCTGTTTTTACAAACTGGGCGGCGGGTATGGCGACGAGATCAAACAGGGGCTTGGCATTTTCCGACTGGGCGAATATGCGCGCGCGCTCGGATATGGCGCAGCTTCTGGCATCGAGTTGCCGGGCGAAGCGGATGGATTGATCCCCGACCCGCAATGGAAGCGCATCAACCAGGGCGAGAACTGGTCCACAGGCGATACTTATATTGCCAGCGTTGGACAGGGCTATGTTTTGGCAACACCCTTGCAAGTTCTCATGTCTGGCGCAACAATGGCGAATGATGGAAAGCTGATGCAGCCAACCATTGTGCGCGAAGTGACAGATAGCGAGGGAAAAGTTCAGACCGTTTGGTTTAGCCCAACCGACTTTACAATTTGGGTTCCGCGTACCGTCTCTGACGATAGAGGCAATACGACTCAAGCCTGGTTTAATCTTGCAGATTCCACGATCGTAAAGCAGTTACCCGCCGGCAGTTACCAGATTTCTCCTTTTACTGCCAATATGAAATGGGATATTACGACTGACCCCCGTATTGCGGTATATAACTGTGAAGGCGGTAATTGCATAAAGACAGACCAGAAAAAGACCGAAAGTCCGTCTGTTGTGAAAAGCGTTCAAGCCGGTATGCGCTTGGCGGTTACAGATCCGCGCGGCACGCTCTACGCAATTTACAGCGAACGGTATCCGTTGCCGATTGCGGTCGCAGGCAAAACCGGTACTGCTGAGTATTGTGACGATGTGGCTCTTAAAGCAAATCGGTGTCAATTCGGCTCATGGCCAACGCATTCATGGACGCTTTCCTATGCTCCTTATGACAACCCTGAAATTGTCGTCCTGGCTTTTGAGTATAATGGCGGAGAAGGAGCCAGCGTGGCGGCCCCGGTGGTTGCTCGAGTCTTGAAGGCTTATTTCGAACTGAAATCAATTGATCTGGCAAAAAACGGCGGCTGATGCCGGGAAATTATCCTGGCAATTGTCATGCTATAATTTGTGATAGTTTCTTGCATGATGAATGATTTAGCTTCTTTAGTTCAGATCAAAGGACTCCGGGACGGTTTGTTGGTCTCGCTATCCGACGCGTCGTGGGAAGATCAACACGCGGCTTTGCTGTCTCAAATAGACGAGAAGCAATCTTTTTTTCAGGGCGCACGGCTTGCCCTGGATGTCGGAGCGCAGATTCTCAAAGTCAATGAAATGGTGGAATTACGCGATCAATTGTCGGAGCGCAACGTTTCACTGTGGGCGGTGATCGGCGAATCGCCGACGACTGAGAAGACTGCCCAACTGCTCGGCCTGGCGACACGTATTTCCAAGCCTCGACCTGAAGATGGGCGGCGCTTCGAAGTGCAGGACCTCGGCGAGGAAACCGCCCTTTTTCTGAATAAAACCATCCGTTCGGGCGCGCGCATCGAATTCCGCGGGCATATAGTTGTGTTGGGAGATGTCAACCCGGGCGCCGAGATCGCTGCTGAAGGCAGCATTATCATTTGGGGGCGGCTGCGTGGCGCTGTCCATGCGGGTTCGAAGGGTGATGAGGCCGCAGTGGTGTGTGCGCTCGATTTCGCACCGATCCGCCTGCAGGTCGCGGCAGATGCAATGAACATCCAGGATAAAAAAGAAACCGGGAAGCCCGAAATGGCTTTTATCCGTGGTGAACGGGTTGTGATCGAACCCTGGCAGCCCGGTCAATAGGATATTTATGACAGCTCAAGTGATTACTATTTCATCCGGAAAAGGCGGCGTTGGTAAAACTACGACGGTCGCAAATATTGCTGTGGCTCTAGCCGCGGACGGGGCGAAGGTCGTCTGTGTTGACGGCGACATTGGCCTCCGAAACCTTGACGTAGTGATGGGTCTTGAGAATCGCATCGTTTACGATATTGTGGATGTGATCGAAGGGCGTTGCAAACTGCGTCAGGCGATGATTCGCGACAAACATTTTCCCGAACTTTATCTGATCCCGGCGGCCCAAACGCGGGACAAGAATTCGGTCTCGCCGAGCGATATGACCCGCCTGTGCAATGAACTTCGCCCCGAGGCGGACTTTGTTTTGATCGACTCTCCTGCGGGCATCGAACGCGGTTTTCGGAATGCCATCGCTCCCGCCGACCGCGTGCTCGTCGTGACCAACCCTGAGGTCTCTGCTGTGCGCGATGCCGACCGTGTGGTTGGTATTCTCGAAGCAGAAGAGAAACGCTCGACAGCTTTGATCATAAATCGTTTAAATCCAATTCTGGTGAAACAGCATGATATGTTATCGGCCGAGGATGTTTTGGATCTGCTTGGCATTCAATTGATCGGCATTGTTCCCGAAGATGAGGGCGTGCTCGTCGGTTCCAACCGCGGTGTGCCGGTGGCGCAAGACGCGAAGAGTCGGGCCGGGCAGGCTTTTCGTAACATTGCCAAACGTATCCGGGGCGATGAAGTTCCATTCCTTGATCTTGAAAAACAAAGCGGATTGTGGGATCGCATCCAGAAGATGGCAGGCAAGAAATGATGAGCTGGTTTGGCGGACGCAAACGCAGCGCCGAGAGCGCAAAAGAACGCCTGCAATTGGTGCTTATTCATGACCGCACTGACTTGTCGCCTGCTGAATTGACCGCGCTCAAAGATGAGCTGATTCAGGTCATTTCGCGGCACGTTGACATTGATGCGGATTCTGTGTTAATTGACCTCCAGCATGATGGACGTTCCCAGCGACTAGTGGCGGATATCCCATTGCGGAACGTAACACGCCGCTCTGCCGGATAAGCGATGCGCGGTCTATCCTGGCGTAATTTCGATTTCCTGCTGCTTGGCGCGGTCGTGCTGGCCAGCACGTTCGGGGTTATGATGATCCGCTCGGCCATTGCGGGGAATGAGGGCCTTCTGCCTCTGGGCAACCGGCAGATCTACTTTGTGTTGATTGGGTTGGTCGTCATTGTTCTGCTTGCCGGCATTGATTATCGTTACTGGCTTTCGCTTCATTGGCCCATCTATCTCATAATGATGATTTTCCTGCTGGCTCTTTCGGGTCTGGGGCAGGCGGCGTTCGGCGCGCAGCGCTGGTTCACCGTCGGCGTGCTGTTTCTCCAGCCCACTGAGTTTGCCAAGATCGTTGTGATTTTGGTTCTGGCGCGTTATTTCGAAAAAAGCCAGAACGATCCGCGCGATCTTAAATGGCTGATAAAAAGCCTGGCGTGGGTGTGGGGATTGGTCATTTGGATATTGCTTCAGCCCAACCTGTCGAATGTAATCGTGACGATGGTCATCTGGGCCGGCATGGTTTGGATGAACGGCTTGCAATTGAAGCATGTAATTATCTTCGGCGCTGTTGGCGCGCTTGCTTTTGGCGCTTTGGTTGCGTTGACTATTTCGGGCATCCGTTTGCCTTTCTTGCAGAAGTATCAACAGGATCGCATTGTGAATTTCATTTTGCCCGATCCAAACGCCACCTACGGTTCAAAATATAACGTTGATCAGGCTTTGATCGCCATTGGTTCGGGCGGCTTATTCGGCAAGGGCTATGGCTACGGCACACAGACACAGTTCCGTTTCTTGAAAGTCCGCCATACCGACTTTATCTTTTCGGCCACTGCCGAAGAATTTGGCCTGGCAGGCGCGATTATCGTCATTGCGATGGAGGCGTTCATCATCTGGCGATGTTTCCGGGCGGCACAGAAGGCGCGGGATCTCTCCGGCGCAATGATCGCATTTGGCGTTGCCATGTTGTTGTTCTTTCAAGGATCTGCAAATATTGCCGTTAATTTGCGGTTGATTCCCGTTTCGGGTTTGCCGCTGCCTTTTATAAGTTACGGCGGCTCCGGGTTGATGTCGCTCATGGTCGGGATCGGTCTCGTCGAGAGCGTTACCATGCGGCATAAATCCATGGATTTTTAGATCTGACTTTGTTCGGAAAAGTCGCCAAATTTTTTTCAAATTTCTCCCTGAAAGGCTTTTCATGACAGACTATACCAGGCCTGCCCGCGTGCGCGTTGCTCCATCTCCAACCGGGCACATGCACCTCGGTACGGCGCGCACTGCGCTTTATGATTATCTGCTTGCCAAAAAGACGAGCGGAAAATTTATATTGCGCATCGAAGATACAGATTTAAAGCGGACCATCCCTGGCGCGGAGCGGGAAATCATGGATGGGTTGCGCTGGCTCGGTCTGGACTACGATGAAGGCCCCGATGTGGGCGGCGCGTTTGGCCCCTATCGTCAGACGGAACGCCGCGACCTCTACACACAACATGCAAAAATGCTGGTGGATAACGGCCATGCCTATCCATGTTTCTGCACGCCCGACCGTTTGGAAAAAGTCCGGCAGGAACAGCAGAAGCGCAAAGAGACAACTCGCTACGATGGCACTTGTCGCAAACTTTCTTCCGACGAAGCTGCGCGTCGCATTGCCGGCGGCGAAAAATATGTCATCCGTTTTAAAATGCCGTTTGAAGGCTCCACGACCGCCCGCGATCTTTTGCGAGGCGACATTGTCATCGAGAACAAAAACCTCGATGATTCCGTCATCTTGAAAACCGACGGCCTGCCGACCTATCATCTGGCCGCGATGGTGGACGATCACCTCATGCAGATCACGCATGTCTTGCGCGGTTCGGAATGGCTCGGCACATTTCCGTTGCACGTCAACATCGTGCGCGCCTTTGGCTGGGACGAGCCGGAGTGGGTTCATCTTTCGATATTTCTCAAGCCGAGCGGCAAAGGAAAAATGTCAAAACGCGAGGCGGCTGAGGCGGTTAAAGATGGTTACTCCATTTTTATCAAGGATATGCAAGAACTCGGCTTCACGCCCGAAGGCCTGCTCAACTGGATGGCGCTGATGGGTTGGGGCGTGGCCGAAAACGATGTGTTGACGATGAGCGATATGATCGAAAAATTCAGCCTCGACCATTTGAACCCGTCGCCCGCCGCCGTCAATTTCCAAAAGTTGGATCATTTCAACGGGACACATATCCGCCTCTTTTCGACCGACGAACTGGCCGCGCGTATCAAGCCTTTTCTTACGAAAGCCGGATTCAACGTGGACGACGCGCGCCTCCTGCGAATCATCCCACTGATTCGCGAGCGCCTCGTCACACTTGACGACGGCATTGACTTCGCCGGTTTCTTCTTCAAAGAAACGGTGGAACCCAACCCTGACGATTTGATCGCCAAAGGCCTCGACGCCAGACAATCCGCGAACGTGGCGCGCAAAGCCCATGAGATTCTCGCCGCCCTGCCTGAAATCAATCATGCCGCCGCCGAACCGCCCATGCGCGCATTGGTGGAAAAACTGGCGCTGAATCCGAATCAGGTTTTCGGTATCGTGCGCGTGGCCGTCACCGGGCAAAAGGTCAGCCCGCCGTTATTTGAGAGCATGGAGATCATTGGGCGCGCCAAAGTACTTGAGCGTTTGCAAAAGGCGATTGAAATGTTGGAGAGTATGCCTTAACTTAGAAGCGGCGATCCGGTGATCGCCGCTTCTGATTATTATCCTTGCTTCTTTTCTATTTTCGCCCACGAGTCTCTTAGGCCAACCGTCAGGTTGAAAACAGGTCTATCGGGCGTGGAGTCGGGGTCGGCGCAAAAATATCCCTGGCGTTCGAATTGGAAACGGTCGCCCGCTTTCGCCGAGGCTAGATGCGGTTCCACATATCCGCTGAGAATTTCCAGCGAGTTTGGATTTACAAAGGCGGTGAAGTCATCGCCTTCGTCCGGGTTTTCTTTCGTGAACAACCGGTCATACATGCGGAATTCGGCTTGTTTGGCGTGCGCGGCAGAAACCCAGTGGATCGTGGATTTGACCTTGCGCCCATCGGGTGCGTCGCCGCCTTGCGTGGCCGGATCATACGTGGCGTGGACTTCGATAATTTCCCCGTTCGCATCTTTGACGATGTGCGTGCACTTGATGAAATACGCATACCTCAAGCGGACCTCGCTGCCGGGATACAAACGATAATATTTGGGCGGCGGCGTTTCGCGAAAATCATCCTGCTCGATGTAAAGCACTTTCGAGAACGGAATTTTACGCGCGCCCGCACCTGGGTCTTCGGGATTGTTGATTGCATCCATTTCCTCGGCCTGGCCTTCAGGATAGTTATCAATGACAACCTTGAGCGGCTTGAGCACGGCCATGCGGCGCAGGGAATGTTTATTGAGATCTTCTCGGACGCACGAATCGAGCAGGGCCATGTCAATCCAGCTATCGGCCTTGGCAACGCCAATGCGCTTGATGAAATCGAGAATCGCTGCGGGTGTGACGCCGCGGCGGCGCAGGCCGCGTAACGTGGTAAGGCGCGGGTCGTCCCAGCCGTTGACGATTTTCATCTCGACCAGTTTGCGAAGTTTGCGTTTGCTCATCATGGCGAAGGTGAGATTCAAACGCGAGAACTCGATCTGGCGCGGCTGGAAGACGCCCAGCTCTTTCAGAAACCATTCATAAAGCGGGCGATGGATTTCATACTCGAGCGAACACAGGGAATGTGTGATGCCTTCCATCGAGTCGTTTTGCCCGTGCGACCAATCATAAAGCGGATAAATGCACCATTTGTTTCCAGTGCGATGATGCGCCGGTTCGTGGATGATGCGATACATGGCCGGGTCGCGCATGACCATGTTTGGATGTGCCATGTCAATCCTGGCGCGCAGGATGCGTGAGCCATCTGGAAATTCGCCTTTCTTCATGCGTTCCAGCAGGTCGAGATTTTCTTCCACCGAACGGTTGCGGAACGGACTTTCGACGCCCGCTTCTGTCAGTGTGCCGCGGCTCTTGCTGACCTGCTCGGCGGTCTGGTCGTCTACATATGCTTTGCCTTTTTTGATCAGCGCGATGGCCCATTCATAAAGTTTGTCGAAATAATCCGACGCGTAAAACTCGCGGCCGCCCCAGTCAATGCCGAGCCAGCGCGCATCTTCTTTGATGGCCTCCACGTATTCGGTCTCCTCTTTGGCCGGGTTGGTATCATCGAAGCGCAAGTTTAGCTCGCCGCCGAATTCCTTCGCGATCAGATAGTCAATTAGAAAAGCCTTGGCGTGTCCGATATGCAGATAGCCGTTCGGCTCAGGCGGCAGGCGCGTACGCACGTAATTGAAGCGGCCGCTTTTTAAATCTTCCGCGACCGCCTCGCGGATAAAATCGGTGGGCTTGTTTTCTTCGGGACTCATGTAAGATGTACCTTTGTGTTTTGTGATGCGGAAAGTCCGTGCGTATTGCGGATGAAGAACCGCTTCTTTTTCTGGAATATCAACCGGGCGCCGTTTCGGGAACTTTTCTGCGCCCATTATAACTGCTTTATAATTTGACCAGGCAAAAAAAAGGAGATGTTCAATGACTGACCCCACCGAATCAAAAACCAATTTCACCGGAACATATTTCGACTGCGACGCAGTTCTACGCCTGGCAAATTTAGCGCGCATCCTATCGTGGGTTGTACTTTCCGTTTACATCCTGGCGGCATTGCTCTCGTTATTTCAATTCTTGCCGCAATATTTCAGTGGTTTGTTCTATAGCAAGGGTATGTCCACCATCGATGTGCTAAATCTCTTCTCTCCTTATCTTACCCAGCCATTGCCTGGAATATTTTATTTTGTAGGCTTGCAAGCGATATCTTCCGCCTTGTTAATTTTCCTCGACGTGGAGGATAACACCCGCCGCGCGGCGCGCAAATAGTTGGGTTGCGTTATTCGATAGGGCATGCTAAAATATTGCCCGCTGGATTATTGGGGGCTCGTCTAATGGCAGGACGACTGTCTCTGGAACAGTTAGTAGTGGTTCGAATCCATTGCCCCCAGCAAAAAAAGGACTCCCCGTCGGGGAGTCCTTTTTTTGCATGAAATGCGCGTCAGGTGCTTATTGGGCAGGATTCTCCAATTTGATCTCTGCCCATTTCCGAATAGAGTTGACGAGAAATATTTTTTGGCATCCTTTTAAGTCCTCAATCTTTACCACCTGCTCTTTGATCTCTCCTGTGTGGAGCAAATGCTCGCGGAATGTGCCTGCCAGCAATCCGCATTCGACAGGCGGTGTGACCAATTCCCCGTTCAGTGCTGCGACGAGATTCCCGATCGTAAATTCCGTCAATTCGTTTTTCTCGTTGAAGAACAGGATATCATCGTACCCGTTATATGATTTAAATGCTTCCTCGTAGATTTCGCGTCGCGTGGTTTTATGAAAAAGAAAAACATTACCCGAATTGACCGGCTTTGCGGCAAGACGGACTTTGAGCGTTTTTTTATTGTTTTGCAAAATGTCTTTTGCTTCCCCAGACAGTTTTCCAGACCGATTCAGCAAGACCCGCACGCGTTGCGGGGAAGTAAATTTCAAGGCCATTTCATCGAGATGGTTTTCCAGTTCTTCTTTGGAAAATGGAAAGCCAAAATAATCCGCCGAATTAGACATTCGCCGAATGTGATTCTCGCCCAGAAAATAACCTTCTTGCGGCGTCCAAAGGATTGTTTCCAGCAGGGAAAATTCCCCGCGATGTTCCGTCAATATTCGTGTTTTCAACAAGGCTTCGTTATATTCGTCTGTGCTGTCGGAGTCCCAAACGATTCCGCCGCCGACTCCATACTCGGCCTGTCTCTTGTGTCTGTCAATTAATACCGTGCGGATCGCGACGTTGAATTGCGCTTTTCGACCTGGTGCAATAAAACCGATACTTCCCGTATAGATTCTGCGCGGCGTGGATTCAAACCCGGCGATCAAATTCATCGTGCTGACTTTTGGCGCGCCCGTGATGGATGGGCACGGAAATAGCGCGCCGAATATTTCCGCCAACGGCGCGCGGGTTTTGGCGCGCACCGTTGAAGTCATCTGTAACAAGGTTGAATATTTTTCAATGCTAAACAATTCAGGAACATGCACGCTGCCGATTTGAGCGATCCGTCCCAGGTCGTTGCGGATCATGTCCACGATCATCACGTTTTCAGCGCGGTTCTTGATCGAGTCGCGCAGCCATTTTGCCTGCTCTGTATCTTCGGCATTGTTTCGTCCGCGCCGGACTGTGCCTTTCATCGGGCGGCTTAGGATATTTTCCCCGTCCAGTTCAAAAAATAATTCGGGCGATGCGGAGCAAATTACGAATCGCCCCGCGTCCGCGTATGCGGCATACTTGTTTTGAGTCTGTACAAGATTTAAAAAGAAATCCCACGTATCGCCGGGAAAATCTGCCCGCAGGCGCATCGTGTAATTGACCTGGTAGGTCAGTCCCCGTTCGATGCTTCGTTTGATATTTTCAATCGCAGCATTATATTCGCCCTGCTCAACCGTGGGTCGCCAATTTAAGACAGCCGCTGGATTTTCTGGCGCGGGCAGGGAGATCATGGATGGCTCAGGATATAAACCAAACCAGGTCAATGGAAAATCCTGCGCGGGCAAAACGCGCAAGGCGCTGTCGAATGCGGGCGCGGCTTCATAGCTCAAAAACCCGGCCGCGTGCAGATTGTGCATTGAGACGGCCTGTTCAACTTCGCGCAGCGCGGCGCCGACTTCATCCGCTTTTGAGGCGGTCACAATTTTTACTGGCTTTGAGAAATGCAGCCATTTGTCCTGGCTTTTCAATAAAACTTCGCCGGCCCGAATCAGCTTTTCCTCACGATCATTTCCAAGACAAGGAGTTTTTTCAGATCTTTGCGGCTTTGCGTTGAATCATGTGAAAAAACTGAAAACTACTCGAACTCAAGTTCGATTTCTTCGCCGTCTTTCCATTCTTCGAGCCGGTCAATTTCAATATCGGTAAACAAACCGTTTTGATGCGCGTTGATTCGATAACGTTTTACCAGTTCCAGCAGGGCCAGGAAGGTCACAACGATCTCAAGACGAGTTGGCTTTTCGCCCAGTAATTCGCGAAAATGTGCGTGCTCGTTCTTGCCCAGCCGCCTGGAGATCATGTCGATCTTCTCGCGAATGGTGATCTTGGGCGCGGCGATAATGGTGTTGAGCGGCTGCTTTTCTGCCCCTTTGGCAAAGGCCGATTGCGCGGCAGCCAGCAACTGGTCGAGGTTAAGATACGAGAGATCGAGTTTGGCTTCCGCTTTTGGCGGAGGCGCAACTCGCAGGTGAGTCCGCAAATGGGCTTCCTGCCGCGTCTCCAGCCACAGCGCAATTTCCTTGAAGCGCTTATATAGGCGCAGTTGCCGCACCAGATCGTCGCCCACATTTTCTTCACCCGCTTCGCGCACCGGTGGACGCGGCAGAAGCGCTTCGGATTTGATCTGCAATAATTTGGCGGCGATCACCAAAAAGGCCGAGATTTCATCGGCGCGGATTTGTTCGAGGCCGTGAATATACGCGAGATACTGGTCGGTCACCATCGCCAGCGAGACCGATGTAATGTCCAGCTCGGCTCGCTCGATCAGGCTGAGTAAAAGGTCGAGCGGACCTTCGTAAACGGGAATGTGGACAGTGTAATTCGTTTGGCGACCGAGCAGGTTTTCCATAAGTGGGCGAATTATATCATTCGAGTTGGCGCAAGGTATAATCCTGTCCATGCCAACCAAATTAACTCACCTCGATGAAAGTGGGCGCGTCCACATGGTGGATGTCGGCGGCAAGCCGGATACCGAGCGAAGCGCCGTCGCGTCTGGCGAAGTCCACATGAAGAAAGAAACCTTGGCCCTGATCCGCGCCGGACAGATCAAAAAAGGCGATGTGTTGACCATTGCCCAAATCGCGGGTATTAGCGCATCCAAACGGACCTCAGAGCTGATCCCGTTATGTCATCCTTTGCCGCTTACTCAAGTGGATGTAACCCTCACGCTCGACGAGTCATTGCCGGGTGTCGTCATTACCGCCACGACGAAAACCACCGGTAAGACCGGCGTCGAAATGGAAGCGCTCACCGCCGTCTCGGTCGCGGCGCTTACAGTTTATGATATGGCAAAGGCCGCCGAGAAGACCATGCGGATTCAAAACATTCGACTTGTCGAAAAACATGGCGGACAGTCGGGCGACATAATCAATGAATAAAAATAATGTTTGGATTTAAACGATGCGCGTAAAACTTCTCTTCTTCGCCACTTTGCGCGACCGCGCCGGAATGAAATTCCTCGAACTCGAAATTCCTGAAGGCATGACCGTGCAGGAATTGAAAGACAAAATCTCTGCTGATTACCCAAATCTCAAACAATCCATGCAATCCGTTTTGATCTCAGTCAACAAGGAATATGCGTTTGACGAAGCGGTGATTCCCGCCAACGCCGAAATCGCCATGTTTCCGCCAGTATCGGGCGGGAGTTGGGATTCGTAAATCGACTATCGCATCCTCGGACCCGAATTCTGAATATCAAATATTGTTCCCTTTCCTCAATATGCAGCCTTCAAACCTTCCAACGATCTTCTCCATCACCGAATCCGAACTTGATTTGAACGACCTGCTCGCGCAAATTACTTTGCCGAACACGGGCGCGGCGGCCATTTTCACTGGCATGGTACGCGGCGAAACCAGGCGCGGAGAAGTGCACGATACGGCCTATCTCGAATACGAAGCTTATGTCCCGATGGCCGAAACCAAGATGAAACAGGTCGCGGACGAGATCCGCGTCAAATGGCCGGCCATCGAAGGCATCGCCATTGTCCAGCGCGTGGGTAAACTCTATCCGCAAACGCCGACAGTATTGATCGCCTGCACTGCCGCTCATCGCGATACTGGCGTCTTCGAGGCGGCGCGCTACGGCATTGACCGCTTGAAAGAGATTGTCCCGGTCTGGAAGAAAGAAGTCGGTACCAACGGTGAATTTTGGGTCGAAGGCGATTACCTGCCCAAGCCGGGCGAGTGATTTTGAATGTGGTTGATCCTGGAGACTTGAATGCCTTTTCCGTTGGAAACCGAACGTCTCATTATCCGCGCTTTTTGCGATTCAGACCTGGATGTTTTTCTCGCTTATCGCAACGACTCTGAAGTAGCCAAATATCAGGGCTGGGGTTTTCCGTATTCCCGCGAGAAGGCAGTTGAATTCATTGCTCAAATGAAAACAATAAGCCCTGTTGCAATTGGCGCAGGTTATCAAGCTGCCATCGAAAACAAAGAAACAGGCAAATTGATCGGCGATCTGTTCTATCTGCTTGGACAGGGTGATTATCCACAAGCCCGCATTGGATATACATTGGCGCGCGCATATTGGGGAAAAGGATATGCAAGTGAAGCGGTAAGGCGCCTGCTTGATTTCTTTTTTAATGAATTGCGCGTTCATCGAGTCGTTGCAGATTGTGACACCGAGAATACGGCCTCCGTCCGCTTGCTGGAGAGACTTGGCTTTCGGCGTGAAGCCCATTTTATTAAAAGTTTCTGGATGGGAAATTACTGGGGCGACGAATATTATTATGGCATTCTCGAATCCGAGTGGGGAAAATGAAAATTGCCTGTGTGAATTGCGGACGGCCCTATCCCGACCTGGGCGCGCCGTATGAATGCCCGAATTGCGGCGGATTGTATGATTACGTCGAGCCGCTGACTTTCAATGCCGTTGATTCGATTCGACCGGGTATCTGGCGTTACGCTTCTTCTTTTGGGCTTTCAGCGGATTCCGTTTCACTGGGCGAAGGCAACACCCCATTAATTTCCGCCAAAGTTTTTGGCCGCGAAGTCTTTTTCAAATGCGAGTATGCCAATCCGAGCGGATCATTCAAAGACCGCGGCATGGCGACTCTTGTTTCGTTTCTTGTTTCGCGCGGCGTGACAGAAGCCATAGAAGATTCATCCGGCAACGCGGGCGCATCGTTCGCAGCCTACGCGGCGCGGGCGGGAATCAAAGCGCGCGTCTATGTGCCTGAATCCGCCTCGGGGCCGAAGCGGCAGCAGATCGAAATGTATGGCGCAGAATTGGTGACCGTGCGCGGTCCGCGCGTGAACGCCGCGCAAGCTGTCCGTAAAGCCGCGCAGGCGGGAATGGTTTACGCCAGCCACGCGTATTTGCCGTTCTGTCTTCCCGGCTACGCAACCTGCGCGTACGAAATCGTCGAGCAACTCGGAGGCGCGCCCGGCGCGGTGGTTGTCCCCGCGGGGCAGGGCGGACTCCTGCTCGCCTTGGGCCGCGGCTTTCAAGCAATGCTAAACGCAGGCATGGTCGAGAAAATGCCGATGATTGTCGGCGCGCAGGCCAGTGCCTGCCAGCCGCTGGTTGCCCTGTGGAAAAATGGTACGATGGATGGCGCCGGCGATGAGCAGACTCTGGCTGAGGGCGTGCGCGGACGTTCGTTGCGAGCAGAGGCTGTCGTGAAGATCACGCGCGAAAGCGGAGGCCGCTTCACGTCGGTGGATGAAGCATTTATTTTGTCGGGGCGTGACGCGTTGGCGAATCGGGGGTTTTATGTAGAGCCAACCTCCGCGCTGATCTGGCACGCGTTGGAAGAAACATTGCCGGAATTGCCCGATCCGGTTGTCGCAATTTTGACGGGTTCTGGCTATAAAGTTCGTATATAGAGGAGCAGATATGGAACGGATTGTCATTACAGGCATGGGGACGGTCAGCCCGCTCGGTTTGAATGTGGCGGAAACGTGGAAGAATGTTACGAACGGCGTTTCGGGTGTAGGGCCGATCACTTTATTTGATCATTCCAGCCTGCAAGTGCACATCGCCTGTGAAGTAAAGAATTTCGATGCGGAAAGATATATGGATGGCAGGGAAGCGCGCCGCCGCGATCGCTTTGAGCAATTGGCGACCGCCGCCGCGAAGGAAGCCATCGCCTCCGCCGGTTTGGAAGTGACTGAAGCTAACGCGCCGCGCATTGGCATTGTGATTTCATCTGCAATCGGCGGTTTGCGCTCGCTGGCCGACGCGGTGCTGGTAAATGATAAAGAAGGCCCGCGGCGTGTCAGCCCGTTTTTGATTCCGATGTTGATGTCGAACGGCGGCGCGGGATTGGTGGCGATTGATCACAAGATCAAAGGCCCGTGCTTTTCGGTGGCATCGGCCTGCGCTTCGGGCGCGGACGGAATTGGCATGGCTTTGATGATGCTCAAAGCCGGCATGATTGATGTGGCGTTGGCCGGTGCGTCCGAGTCGACTGTGTCGTCGGTGGGCGTGGCCGCGTTCGATCGCGTCGGTGCGATGTCGCGCCGCAACGATGATTATTCGATGACGCCCCAGCCGTTTGACAAGAACCGCGACGGCCTGGTGATGGGTGAAGGCGCGGCGGTGTTGGTGCTGGAAAAAGAGTCTCATGCCAAAGAGCGCGGTGCAAATATCTTTGCGGAACTGGCCGGTTACGGTTCAACAGCCGACGCGTATCATGTGACTGCCCCGCACGAATTTGGCGAAGGCGGGGCGGCGGCCATTCGCCAGGCGCTGCGTTCAGCGCAAGCTAACGCGGATGAAGTCGGCTATATCAGCGCTCATGGCACGGGAACGCAATTGAACGATCAATCTGAGACCCGGGCTGTCAAGGCGGCCTTTGGAAACGAGCTGGCTTATAAGGTTCCGATCTCGTCTACAAAATCCATGACCGGGCACATGATGGGCGCGACCGGCGCGCTGGAGGCGATCTTCTGTGTTCAAACTGTGCGCGAGGGTATTCTGCCGCCGACGATTCATTACGAGACTCCCGACCCCGAATGCGACCTTGATTACATTCCGAACAAGGCCCGCGAGAAAAAGATCACGCTCGCCATCAGCAACGCCTTTGGCTTCGGCGGTCATAACGCGGTGCTGGCGGTGAGGAAATATCAGTAACCGGTATCCAGCGACCAGTGTTCCGCCGTGCCTTGTGAATTGCCCGCTCACATGCTATAATCCGCCGTCGCTAAAAAAACAGACACATTCACAACGTAAGGAAGAACGAAATGACTGATATGGTAAAGGCCGTTGAGGCCAAGAAAAACGAAAAGATCCCTGAACTGCGCCCCGGTGATACTGTCAGCGTGCATGTCAAGATCAAGGAAGGCGATCGCGAGCGTATTCAGGAATTCAAAGGGATTGTCATCCGCCTGCGCAAGGGCGGCAACGATGCAAATATGACTGTTCGCCGCATGGCCTCGAATGGGATTGGCGTGGAGCGCACTTTCCTGCTCCGCTCGCCGCGCATTGACAAAGTGTTGGTCGAACGCCATAACCAGGTCAACCGCGCCCAGCTTTACTTCATGCGAAGTCGCACAGGCAAGTCTGCCCGCCTCAAGCAAAAGTTCGACTAATTCCAAGACCCTAAAGCTTTATAAAAGCTTTAGGGTCTTTGCGTTTAAATATGAATCCCATTATCGGAATCACTACGAACGAAGGCAAAAATATTCACGGCTATCCCACATCATACTTGATGCAGTCGTATATCAAGGCCATTATGCAGGCGGGTGGTGTGCCGGTTCTGATTCCGTCGCTAATTGCAGAAAGTGGATGGGATGCGCTCTATGCCCGCCTCGACGGGCTGCTCTTCTCCGGCGGCGGAGATATTTCCCTCGACCTTTTCACCGGCGATGCGCATCCCCGCATTGACGAAGTGGATCCGTTGCGGGACGCCGTTGAAATGAACTTGATCCGCGCTGCGGCCTCCGGCGGCAAACCTTTCCTCGGCATTTGCCGCGGCGCGCAAGCCGTCAACGTGGCTTTGGGTGGGACACTGTACACGCACCTGCCCGACCAATTGCCGAATGCGCTCGATCACGCTTATCCCGGCAACCTGCGGACGGTGCTGGTGCATGAAGTCAAGATCGAAGAAGGCACGCGCATCGCAGAGATTTTGGGCGAGCCGATTGTCAAAGTCAATAGTTTGCATCACCAGGGCTTGAAAGACATTGCGCCCTCTTTGCGCGTGACGGGGCATGCGCCGGACGGACTTGCGGAAGCGATTGAGTTGCCCGATCATCCATTTGGCATCGCCGTGCAATGGCACCCCGAATGGCTGACCGACCAGCAATCTGCGCGGAATTTATTCAGGAAGTTTGTCGAAGCGGCAGGAAAATAAAAACTAAAATCCAGAACGCAAAACGCAGGCTTTACGGATTGCGTTTTGCGTTTTATGATTCAGTAATGCCCCCAATCAATTTTCAAAACCCAATCGGCGTGTTTGATTCCGGCGTCGGCGGACTCTCCGTTCTGCGCGCCATTCGCGGGCAGATGCCCGAAGAGTCGGTCGTCTATTTCGGCGATCAGGGACACGTGCCGTATGGCCCTCGCCCGCTAAAGCAGATTCAAAATTTCTCGGAGGGGATTACAAGGTTTTTACTTGCGCAGGATGCAAAAATAATTGTCGTGGCTTGTAACACGGCCTCTGCCGCGGCCTTGAAATATCTGCGCGAGACATTCCCGGATATTCCCTTCGTTGGTATGGAACCGGCGGTCAAGCCCGCGGCAGAACACACCGAGACCGGCGTGGTCGCTGTGCTGGCGACACCGGCGACTTTTCAGGGCGCACTGTACGCGTCCGTCGTTGAACGTTTCGCGGCGGGTGTGGAGTTGCTGCAAAACACTTGTCCCGGCCTGGTCCAGCAAATCGAAAAAGGAGATTTGGATGGAACACAGACGCGCAAGATTTTGGAAGACGCGCTGAATCCAATGCTTGAAAAAAATATTGACACAGTGGTGCTGGGATGCACACATTATCCGTTTGTAATTCCGCTCATCGAGCAGATCGTGGGAGAAAAGGTGCGGGTGATTGACCCAGCCCCAGCGGTGGCGCGGCAGGCCAAACGTCTGTTGGAGGCGGGCGGATTGAAGAGTCCGGGCGGTGCAGGCGCTGATGTCCGTTATTTTACAAGCGGCCCGGCTGATGCGATGAAAAATCTTTTGCCGAAATTGTCGGGAGAAAATGGAATCGTTCAACCGGCGGTTTGGCTGGACGATCACACGGTTAAATCAAAATGACAGTCACTTCTCAAGCGGCTGTCATTTTGAATCCTTCTTTTATCCTTTAGAACTGATTGACCTTGTCATCCATTCCTTATCTTTGTAATTGACGATGTAGGTGACTTTTTGATTGCCGGATTTATCCAACTCGACTTCTACCACGCCGTAGTTGATCTTGCCAATCGAAAAGTGAACACGTGCATTCTTGAGCGCGGCGCTGGACGGCTCGATGATCAGTAGTTTTGCCAGCCAGTTGATCTCTTGTTTAAAGGGCGTGGCGCAGAATTCCCAGATTGGGATGTCTTTTCCATCAGGGCCGGAAAGTTGAGCGGAGATGGCGTGGGCCTCATGCAAATCGCCTGCCAAAATGTAAACGCCTTCGATGCCCTGTTCGGCAAGAAAGTAAAGCAATTGATCGCGCTCTTTTGGAAAACCAGACCAGCGATCGTTCGCAATGTCGCCGAACATCTCGAATAGAAAGGCCGAGGACGAGACGAGAAACTTGACGGGGTATGTGTCTTTCACATCCATCAGCCACTCTTTCAAGACCTTCCATTGCGCTTCGCCGAGTACGATCTGCGTATCGCGATTGTGGACGCGCATGGTGCGCGTGTCCATCACAAAGAAAGCCGCCGGGCCATAATAAAACGTGTAGGCCAGCGAGCCGGCATCTTCCTCCATGAGATTGAAGTCGCCGGTATCCTTATCGCGTTCCATCGGTAAAAGCATTTTCGGCGCGTGGATGCCCTGGTGTTCCCAGTAAGCCTGCAAAGCGTCGCGGATGCGCTGGCGCGGGATGCGTCGTTCAGCCAGCGGGCGTCCGCCGAAGCGGCGGATCAGGCGCGTATACCAGGGTACGACGGCAGTATCGCGCGCCAAATTTTCCCAGTGCCAATCGTTGTCCACTTCGTGATCGTCGAGTGTCATATAGACCGGCACATTGGCCAGCAGTTCGCGCAAATCGGGATCGGACCATGTGTTCAGGTAGACCTGGCGATATTCGTCGCGTGTGACCGCCACGCGCCCGATGCCGTTGTGCTTCCATTCGTCGGCGTAGACCTGATCGCCGAGCATCATCAAAAAGGACAAGTCTTTTTGATGATCAAGAATATGGCGGAAAGCCTGGCCGGGATGATCGTTGTCGAGACGGAAGCAGGAACCGAACGCAAAACGGAACGAGCGTATCTGCCCCGGCTTCGGTGAGGTCTTGAAGAATCGGAATGTTTCTTTGGCGGGTTGCTTGTCTTCAAGTGACAGGGCGAAATAGTAGGTGGTTTCGGGCTTTAATTTTTTGATGGGGACAATGCCGGCAAATCCGCTTGCATAGTTTAGGTCGGCCTGGCCCGCGAGATATGAATCGCTGAGGTCGGGTAAAGTTGCGATCCACGCGTAAAGCGCGGAGGCCGCATCGGCGCGGCCCCATAAGTTGACGCTGTTATGTGAGAGTCCGCCAATGAGCGGGCCTAGAATGAGTTCTGCCATTTATGCCTCAGTATTGTTCATTGAAATATGCGCGCCAAAATCGTCCGGCCTGATTTCCACGCCTTTGAAATTCTCGAAACTCAGATCGCGGAAAGTAAATCCGCGCGCCTTGCAAACGCGCTCAAACAGCGCGTGATAACTTGCCGGGATTGCGGTGTTCCAGTCCAGGCCGAGTTTTTTAGCGACTGGCCTGAGCGAATCCAATTCGCCTTCGATCTCGACGAAACTGCCGATGGGCGTTTCGTCCAACATGACGCGCGCGCCATCGAGTTCATAAGTTGTTCGATATTTTTCGTAAAGAAAAATAACCTGATATCCAAGTGCTTCGATGAAGCACCTGGCCGTCTCAAAATTGCTGACTTCAAATTCAATCTCGCGGCGGCTGATTGCGCCATCTTTCGACCTGCTTCCATCTTTGTATGTCAAATGAATTGATCCATCCCGGCGTAGGCGCAGGACTTTTCCCGCGCGTTGAAACTCGCCATCCGGTTTATCAAATCGCAAGTTGACTTCACGCACGCGCGGCCCAGGCAAATGCGCCTCCAGTTTGCGGAGACGCATTTCAATATCAGACAGACTGCTGATGTAGAATTTAGCCTCAACCTCCTGGTGCTGTTCAGCCATTTACGCCACGCTCAACATGGTCTGCCTGATCTCAACAGACTCGCCGGCTTTGACCTTGATACGTTGCACCGTTCCTGCGCGTGGAGACTTTAATTCATTCTGCATCTTCATTGACTCGAGGATTGCCAATACCTGTCCTTTTTCGACCTGCTGGCCTTCCTCGACTGTGACTGCTACAACCAGCCCGGGCATGGGGGCTTTCAGGTGGAATTCGCCTGTTAATTCTGTTTTGCCTCCAGCGGAGGATTTCAACCGCCGCTCGCGCTCATCTTCGACTTTGATCGGGTATTGCCGTCCGAGCAAGAGTACCTGCCATTCCTCTTCGCCCTGATAGACGTAAGACTCGTATGACTTCCCGTCAATCAGCATCGAATAAACAGGCTGGCCGTTGACAGATTCAAAATCCACCTCCACGATTTTGCCGTCAATGCTGATATGCTTTTCGTCAATGATCTCGATGGTATATTCTTTATGGGCAACTGTCGTTACGTATTTCATCTGTCACCGGCCTATCTGTGCATGCGTTCCCAGCGACCGACCCATTTCCAGTTGCTGGCATCGCGTTCGTTGCGCATGACGAATTGCGCCGAGCGCTGGGCTTCATGGTGGGCGGCCAGTGTGGCAAAGACAGCCGCGATCTCGGGATAGTGCATTTCCTGGTCATGCTCAAGCTCAGGCATGGAAAAACGCTCCTCAACGAAGCGCGTATCATATTGTCCGGCCATGAAGCGGTGGCTGTCCATCATGGTCTGGTGGAAGGGGATGTTGGTTCGCACGCCGACAATGCGGTATTCCTCGAGCGCGCGGCGCATCCGTAAAATGGCCTGGCCGCGCGTTTCGCCCCACACGATCAGCTTGGCGATCATTGGGTCGTAGAACGGTGTGATCTCAAAGCCGGGATAAACGCCCGTGTCCACGCGGACGCCTGGGCCGGTCGGCAAAAGACTATGGGTGATGGTGCCTGTCGAGGGCATGAAACCGTTATACGGATCCTCGGCGTTGATGCGGCATTCGAGGGCGTGTCCGCGCAGCACAACGTCTTGCTGCTTGTAGCTCAACTGGCGTCCGCGCGCAATGCGGATCTGTTCGGCTACGATGTCAATGCCTGTGACCAATTCCGTAACGGGATGTTCCACTTGCAGGCGGGTATTCATCTCAAGGAAGAAGAAATTGCTATCCTTGTCAACTAAAAATTCGATCGTGCCTGCATTAACATAATCCACAGATTGTGCAGCCTTGACGGCCACTTCGCCCATCTTGCGGCGAAGTTCTTCGTCCACAAATGGAGATGGAGCTTCTTCGATCAACTTCTGGTGGCGGCGCTGAATGGAACAATCGCGCTCACCGAGATAGATGGCGTTTCCGTGTGTATCGGCCAGAATCTGGATCTCGATATGCCGCGCCCCCGAGACCAATTTTTCGATATAAACATTTCCGTCGCCGAAGGCCGATTCCGCTTCGCGCCGCGCGGATGCAAGCAGGGCCGGCATCTCTGCGAGCGATGTTACCTCGCGCATTCCTTTTCCGCCCCCGCCCGCGCTGGCTTTGACCAGCAAAGGAAATCCGATTTTTGGGGCCAGGGCCAGGAGTTCTTCGTCGCGCATTGCGCCCTTGCCCTCGGTTCCGGGCACAACCGGCACGCCCGCGGCCGCAACCGTGTCGCGGGCCGTCATTTTGTCGCCCATGGCTGCGATGGCCGACGGCTTTGGTCCGATGTATGTAATACCTGCGTCGGCGCAGGCTGCGGCAAATGCTTCGCGTTCTGCCAAAAAACCATATCCAGGGTGGATGGCGTCCGCGCCGCATTTACGGGCGATATCTATGATCTTGTCGGCGCGCAGATAAGATTCGCGGGAGGGCGCCGGGCCGAGCAAATACGCCTCATCGGCATAACGGACATGCAAGGCGTTACGGTCTGCTTCTGAGTAGACTGCAACTGTGTCAATACCGAGTTCACGGCATGCGCGCAAAATGCGGACGGCAATCTCACCGCGATTTGCAACCAGGATTTTCTTGAACATAAAAGCTCCGTTCGTATTCTGCATCAGGTTTCAAGCATTGCATCGTGAAGCTTGAAACTGAAACACTGACATTTAAAGGGGAATGTTGCCGTGTTTCTTGGCGGGATTTGCATCGCGCTTGTTTTGCAGCATTTCCAGCGCGTTGATCAGGCGGGGGCGTGTTTCTTTCGGCTCGATGACATCGTCCACATAGCCGCGCTCTGCCGCCACATACGGGTTGGCAAACTTCTCGCGATATTCTGCCACCAGTTCGGCTTTTCGTTTGACTGGGTCTTTGGCTTTTTCGAGTTCCTTGCGAAAGATAATACTGACCGCTCCGTCCGGCCCCATGACCGCGATTTCGGCGGTCGGCCAGGCCAGGTTTAAGTCGCTTCGGATGTGCTTGGACGACATAACGCAATACGCGCCGCCATACGCCTTGCGCGTGATCACGGTCAACTTCGGCACGGTTGCTTCGCAATAGGCATATAGCAGTTTCGCGCCGGAACGAATGATGCCGCCGTGTTCCTGGTGTGTGCCTGGCAGGAAACCCGGCACATCTTCAAAGGTGATGATCGGAATGTTGAAAGAATCGCACAGGCGCACAAAACGCGCGCCCTTCTCGCTGGCGTCAATGTCCAACACGCCTGCCAGCACCGCAGGCTGATTTGCAACGATGCCGATAGAGTGCCCGCCGAGCCGTGCGAAACCGACCACAATATTTGCCGCAAAGTTCTCGTGGATTTCAAAGAACTGCCCGTTGTCTACGATCATGCGGATTACTTCTTTAATATCGTAAGGCTTATCGGGAGATTCGGGAACGATCGAATTGAGTCCTTCTTCCATGCGGAGGGGGTCGTCTCCATTCTGAACGAAAGGAGGGTCTTCCATATTGTTCTGTGGCAGGTATTCGAGCAGCCTGCGGATCAGGAACAAGGTGTCCGCTTCGCTGTCAGCAGTTACATGACACACGCCCGATTTCTCCGAGTGAACGCTGGCGCCGCCCAGATCTTCGAACGAAACATCCTCATGCGTCACAGTCTTGACCACGTCCGGGCCGGTGACGAACATGTACGAAGAATTTCGCACCATGAAAATGAAATCGGTGAGAGCTGGCGAATAAACCGCACCCCCGGCACAGGGTCCCATAATGGCGCTGATTTGCGGGATGACGCCCGAGGCCAGTGTGTTGCGCAGGAAAATATCAGCATAACCGCCCAGTGAAACCACGCCTTCCTGAATGCGCGCGCCGCCTGAGTCGTTTAATCCGATCACAGGCGCGCCAGTTTTCATCGCCATATCCATGACTTTGCAGATCTTTTCTGCATGGACCTCGCCCAGTGAGCCGCCGAAGACTGTGAAGTCTTGCGAGAAGACATATACCAATCGGCCTTCGATGGTTCCCCAACCGGTCACTACTGAGTCGCTCAGGAATTTCTGCTCGTCAAGATTAAAGTGGTGTGTGCGATGTTCGATAAAGGCGTCCATCTCACGAAAGGAACCTTTATCTAGCAGGATGTCAATGCGTTCGCGCGCGGTCAGGCGGCCCTTCTTGTGTTGAGCCGCGATGCGGTCTGCGCCTCCGCCCAACTGTGATTTTGCCCTCATCTCACGAAGATGGATGGTTTTCGGGTTCTCGTTCATAGGCCTCTCTTTTAAAATATTTCAGATTCTTTGGATTAAATATCACTGTTGTTGCATATGCCAGCAGGATAACTGTAATGAGAAGATCGAAGGGCCAATTGGGCCGCTTCGCAGTCTGGACGAAGAGCCGGTCTGCCCAAACCCACAGCGAATACGCGGCTGATGCCGTAAGCAGGGCCGTGCGCGTATAGGATTTCCGATGCCACCAACTCCATAACAGGAACAGGCCTGTCAAAGCCCAGAACGCTCCGGTCGCGGCAATGTAAATCGGCCCGGGATATGAGGCGTATATTGCCAGTGTGTCGCGCCAGAGAATGGCTGAAATCAGGCGCACTGCATTGGATGTCGTCAGGATTAACACCATCCAGAGAAGCAGAGTTACTTCAAAAGAAAAACTGCGGCGGATGCTCATTATTGGGTCGGTTTGGGAAGCAGCCGCATCAAATCTTTTCCGCCCCAGTCAATGATCGGCTGCAGGCGATTGGTGTATTGACCGCGATACGGGTTTGCGCTCAATATGTCCGGATTGGCAAAAACGTACCTCATCCCTTTATCGTATAAATAATCCGAGCCGGTACCGTTTTTCAAAGCCTGGAAATATTCATTGCTGTTGATCAGTCCGTCCATGTTGACGATTGTCCTATTGCGGATGAAATAACCGACATTGCCGCCGCCGGTCATGCCAATCACGTCGCCCGATTGGGTGTGCGACTCTAGAAAAGGCACTACCTGCACATAGGGCGTGCCGGGAGGAGGAGGGCTGTAGGTCATTTGCAAACGAGTATCCTCCCAATAATTGAAAGCCAAAGTAAAACCGTATACTGCCACCAGCGCCCACATCAAGAATCGTGTGATTGCCCATCTGTTGAGCACAAGGTCGAAAAAGATATTTACCAGAACTATCGTTATGATGATCGAAAATATTTGTTCGGTCAGCCAGTACCATTCTTTTAATGACGCGTATCCGGTGATGTTGTACGAAAGTATCTGGAGCCAGCTTCCGGCCAGTAATGGGATCAGTCCCGTTTGAATAACGGCCCTAACCGACTGTTTCCGCCTCAATAGAAGAAAAATACAGAAAATGATTAGAGTGACGGCAACGATAATCAGGAAGTTTTGTTGCCTGAGTGGAGTGTACGCCAAATCCTGATTCTGATATAAAAATTTTTCGCTCCAATCTCTCAACGAAGTGGCGAATGGTTCCCATGCGCTGAAATCGGTTTGCGGATTCAGCGCCAGAAACGAAAGCAAATTCTTGGCAGGTCCGCCGTACACATTGATCGCGAACGTACCCCACCAGCGTTTAATATCTCCGCTGACCGGGCTGAATACCCCAAATGCGAGTTTGTTCCACAGCATGTAGATGGAGAGCAAGCCGCCGAGAATACCGTAATAGATTGACCCCTCTGTGAGCCAGTCTTTCCAATGCTCTTTTAGCTGATCCAGGGGCGGGATTATTTCCAGACTCGCGCCAGGGTTGCGGAAAACGTATGCGGCCGCACGAATCAGAAGGAGAAACCCGAGCGTGAATAGGGCATCCAGCAGAAGTATTGCGCGCGAGAAGGTCGGTAAAATCCGCAGGGCGGTTCCCGCCAGCAAGAGAACAATCAAGATCCCACTGCTGATTGCGGTTGCCAATATTATATTTTGCAGGGTCTTGGATAATTTCATATTTGCAGGGCGTTGGTAGAGGTTATAAAAATAAAAGACAGGAATCTTGATAACCAATCCCGCCAGGATCATGATTACGGCAGAGGTCGAGACCGCATAGTATCCCAATATTCCGAGCCGCGCAATAAACGCCGTCAATACAGATGCAATGACGGCCAGGATGTCCAGCGGCAGAAGATATCTGATTGGCGTAGCGCGAAATACGATCCAGATGCCCGCGACGGCCGCAAAGAAGACCAGGTCGAGTCTGCTGAATGTAGCCAGTGTCGCAACCAATCCCAGCCATGCGATCTGTCGAAGGGTGGGGCGCATTTTGCGCCAACCGATCTCCATTTTGTAAATCATATAAAGAAACAGGACGATAAAAAACAATGCGATCCCAGATTCGAGCCCTGTTTTGTAATATACAAATTTTATGTAGAGGCTGAACAGCCAGTACATGGCGGCCAGCATCCCGGCCGGAGGCGAGACTGCCCCGCTTATTAACCGATAAAGCAGGATGGCAGTCCCAAGACTGAATCCGCTCAAGACGATCAACAGGACGCGCAGAGGCAGGATTAAATCGAAGCGCGCCAGCGCAAAGACCGGTATAGTGACCAGCATCCATAACGGATGATAGCCATTGGTCTGGTTTATGCCGTCGAACGTACTGCCCAACCCCTGGCTTATGTTCTGCGCCACTTTGAAATAATAATACGCGTCATCACGAATGAACCATGTGCTTGGGAAGTTGTTCGCATCGGAAAATGCCGCATAGAACTGAATTGTCATAAACACGATCACGAGAAGAATTTCAAACCACGCAAGCCGTTTCATTTACCTATCCAATATTCAGGTTGATCTTGCCAAAATGTTCGCTCGGGCCGATGACGAAGGCATGTGCCGCTTCCAAATTTCGGCGCGGCTGATTATTTAAAACCCAATTCGGAGCGGCTGATGACGAGCCGCTGGATTTCGCTGGTGCCTTCGTAGATTTCGGTGATCTTTGCATCGCGGAAATAACGTTCGACGGGAAGCTCTTTGCTGTATCCCATGCCGCCATGAATCTGCACTGCGGCATGGGCGCAGAACATGGCGGTTTCGGATGCAAACAATTTCGCCATGGATGATTGCAGGGTAAATCTTTCGCCGGTCTTTTTGGAGCGCTCTTTCGCCAGAGCGGCATTGTAGATCAACAAACGCGAAGCTTCGATGCGCGTTTTCATGTCTGCGATCTTGAAACCGGTTCCCTGAAATTCGCCGATCTTTTGGCCGAAGGCCTCGCGCTCACGCGCATAAGAAACGCTGGCCTCGTAGGCCGCTTCGGCGATGCCCAGTGCCTGAGTCCCGATGCCGATGCGGCCGACATCCAAAACGGTCATGGCGATCTTGAATCCATCGCCTTCCCTGCCGAGCATATTCGCGGCGGGTATACGGCAATTCTCAAAGATCAATTCGCTGGTGGCCGAAGCGCGGATGCCCAGTTTGGGTTCTTTTTTTCCGCGAATGAAACCGCTTGCATTTTTTGCATCCACGAGAAAGGCGCTAATGCCCTTTTGTTTTTTGCCGGGATCGGTGACCATGAAGACGACGAAATAATCGGCGACCGGGCCGGACGTGACCCACGACTTGCGTCCGTTCAGGATATAAAAATCGCCGTCGCGCGCGGCGCGGCTTTTCATCGTCCCCGCATCCGAGCCGGACATGGGTTCGGTCAGCGAATAAGCGCCTATCGCGGCGCCCGACGCGACCGGTTTCAGGAATTTCTGCTTTTGTTCCTCTGTGCCGAAAATCATAATGCCGTGACAGTACAACGAGTTATTGACCGACATGATTACGCTGTGCGACGCGTCTACTTTGGCGATCTCTTCCATGGCTAGAACGTAGGCCAGCGTGTCCATGCCTGCGCCGCCGTATTGTTCTGGGACTTCGATGCCCATGAAGCCCATCGCGCCCATTTTTTTGATCGTCTCGTAGGGGAATTCGCCGCTTTCGTCGAATTGCGCCGCAATCGGGGCGATTTCTTTCTGCGCGAAATCATGGGCCGCATCGCGGATCATTTTGTGTTCGTCGCTGAGGGGAAATAAAACATCGCTCATGTTAGTCTCCATAAATTAGTGTGGCGTGATTATACCGCCAGCGTGTTGCCTGAAATGAATGCACAGCATGGCCCACTCATCTATGCTTAATGTCTCAGCCCGCCTGTGCGGATCAATACCGCCGCGCATGAGCAAGGCTTCGGTATTTGCGGGTTGGATGTGTAATCCGGCCGATAACGAATTGCGGAGTTTTTTGCGTTTCTGGCTAAACCCGGCTTTGATGAGTTTGAAGAAAACGGGGAGCATGGGGTGTGGGATCAGAGGCTCAGGATAAATCTCAATTCTCACCACGGACGAATCAACTTTGGGCGCGGGGAAAAATGCGCTGGCCGGAATGTGTGCCGCGATGGCCGGTTTGCCATACACCTGCACGCTGAGTGCCAGAAGGCTCATATCAGGCGGCGCTTCGCAGATGCGTTCGGCTACTTCCTTCTGGATGGTCAGCACGATGCGGCGCGGCTTCGGGTCTGATTCCAACAAGTGGCGGATGATGGCCGAGGTGATGTTGTAAGGAATATTTGCGGCGACGATGTAGTTGGGCGGAAGGCCAAGGTCTTTCGGGGAGCAGTTTAAAATGTCGGCGTGAATTAAGCGGACATTGGCAAAGGGTTTGAGAACGCCGCGTAAAACGGGCATCAGTTTCTCGTCCAGTTCGACCGCTACTACTTCACGCGCGGACGCGGCCAGATGACGCGTCAGGCCTCCGAGGCCGGGTCCGATCTCCAGAACCGCGTCCACATCTTGAATCCCGGCTGCTGAGACGATATTTTCCAGGGCGCGTGAGTCTTCCAAAAAATTCTGCCCGAACTTTTTATCGGCGCGCAGGCCGTGCTGTTTAAGCAGTGCAGCGGAACTTTTGGGGGGGATGTTTTTTAGTTGCAAAAGGATGCGCTTTCGGTTTCGGCTGCGGAGACGGCTTCCGGCGAGGCAGGCCACGTGCCGGCTTGGAATTGCGCAACGTAGCCACGCAGGATGCCGAAGTTGACGTCCCACACAAAAACATTTTTCTTGAACACCGGGTCGTAAATGCGCGTGCCTGTAAAAAGGTCCGATGGGAAATTATAGAAGGAGATGTTCGAGCGGGGCAGTTGTGTGCCGAGGCATGCCAACTGACTCATCATGTTGGGAGTCAGGTCGGTTTGCACTGAGCCTTGAAATGATTTTATCAAGCCCGGGATTTGCGTCACAACTTTTGGGCTGGTGAGTTTCTTTTGCAGGGCGCATAAAACGATGTTTTGATAATCGCCGCGCGCGAAAACGCCGTCGACGCGATTGCGGGCGATTTCCAATGCCTTGGTGCCATCGAGATGATGAGTGCCAGCTTGCAGGTCGGCGTCGTTGCTGTTGGGCAGGGGCTTATCCAGTGTTACGTCAATGCCCCCGACCGCGTCCACCATTTTGACGAAAGTCTTCATGTTGACTGCAAGATAATGATCTACTTTGAGGCCGAAGTTTAAGTCAAGTGTGCGCGCCAGCAGGCCCGGCCCGGCGCTTGGGTCATCCCAGTAACGGAAGCCGTCTCCGGGGTTCCCGTAAAGATAGGCCTGGTTGAGTTTTTCGCGATCCTGTCCGTTTAAATTATCGGCGATATATGGAATTTCCACCCACAGGTCGCGCGGAAAATCCAGCACGGTTACGCGCGGCGTCACAAAGTCGACGCGTACGGCGCGCATTACGTCGGATAAGCCCCAGGTGTATCCAGAGCCGCGCGTGTCCGAACCTATGGCGAGGATGGTCATCGCGCGCGGGCCGCCGCAGCGAGGAGCGCCATACGGTGTTGTTGTGACAAGTGGATTCAATCCAACGGAATCGGGCGGCATTGCGGTCCATGTGGCGGGCATTCCAATTGGGGTATAAGGCGAAGTTGGCAGCACTGCGCCAAGCGGCAACCCGGCCCAGCCTTGATAAACCTGCCAGCCGGCATAACCGACCGCCGCGATAAGGGCAGATGCCAGTATGCCAAGAAACGTGATGATAATCTTTTGAGGGGATGTCATTTATTCCAGCACATACATGATGTTCGTTGGCACCGGCGCCAGAAAATAAACCGTGACCCATTTGCCCCATTGGCCCCCGCCTTCCGACCCATACTGCGCGTCGGTGTAGCCAAGATCGATCCAGGCCTTGCCGGGAATCCCTCCGCCCGTATCTTCCACGCTGGCGAACCCGTAACCGGGGATATACAATGCCTGTCCGCGCATGTTGATGTACCAACGATAGATAAAAGCCACCACGCCTTTTTGCACGGACTTGCCGCTTGCGGTAGATGGATAACAGCGGTCTGCCGCCGAATTGCAAGGCGAGTAGGCAGTGGCGAACATTTGCACCGCGCGCCAGTATTGAATCTGCACGCCGTCCACCGTAGCAGTTTTGACAACGGGTTTTGTCCCGTATCCCACCACGCGATCTTTCGGCGGACGCACCACAGTTTCTGATTCGGTTTGCCGCGCGACCTCCACACCATCTTGATATCGAATTCTCACGCGGCTCACGGCCAAGCCGGGCTGGCCGGGTTGCAGGATTTCCTGGCGGTCAAGTTCGACGTTCGCGGATGATTGAAACTCACTATTAAACGGGATGGACTTTTGCGCCAGCACAACTGATTCGCTAATGCGCACGATGCGTATCTGTCCATCTTGTGGAAGCGCCTCATTCTCAGACGGCTGGCTGGAGTCCAGCCCGAGCAGCGGAATCCCCGCCTCGGCCAGCGCACCGCCCACCGTCCGCGCCGCAGAGCGGATGCGTACCTGCCTGCCATCCACACTGACGATGAATTCGCGTGAAGGAGTGTAAGTCACAGTCATCGCGTTCGCGATCGGCGTATCGGCTGGCGGGTCGAGTTGATCGGCCGCGTATAACTGCAAGCCCGCTTCAGACATGGCCTCGCCAACGGTCAATGCCGCGCTTTGAATTGCCCTGCCGTTGATTGTGATTGTCATTGCGCGGCGGATTTGAAGTGTGGTCGTTTTGGCCGGCGCAAGCTGCTGGCTGACCGACACCGCGTAACCATTGAAGAAGAGGCGGTCGGCGGAACCGAGCACGATCCCGGCCTGCACAATAAGTTTGCCCGCTTCGCGTTCATTTGTTATCAATGTGTAGCTGTTCTTGCCGTCAAGAATGGTGACGGTGGGTGAAGTCCCTGCCTGACACGCGAACAGAAAAAATAAAAGAAGCGGAGCCAGCCAGCGAAGGATTCTCATGCGGTAATTATAACTTGAGGCGATGAGGAGTTGAACGTTCGTCAGGCATTGCATTTGCCTGCTGACCATTTCAAGCTGTCGGCATGGATGGCTCCGGTTGCGCTTTCCAGTGCATGAGCAAAAGACACATCCCAAGCGTCAGAATCGTTGTCGCGATACTGAAGAGGTCCTTGCGCGTGTTGGCTTGCACGAGAAGCGCGGCAAATGAAAATAGATCCAGAACGATCAGGAAAATGAAAGCCGGAATGTAAGACTTTGTTCTTTCGATCAGTTTCGCTGTTATCCATGTGATCGGGATCACGTAAAGCAACTGGTCGTACGACCAGAGATAAATGGTCGAAACGAATCCAAGCGGCAGAATGATATTGAACGCTTCCCAGGGCGTCAGCCGCTCTTTGCTGCGCCAGAGATAGATTCCGCCTAATCCGAGCACAAGAAGAGTCCCAAGCGTGCCAAAAATCCACATACAAGATAGGTTCTGGCCGCACGCCAGATAGGCGAAACTATAGATGTTGGAATGAATGCCCAGGGTCCGCTCCAACACAGCCTGGCTGGCGGCGCGGAATTTGACTAGCCACAAAGGGTCGCGGGCAATTCCCAAAAGCAACAAAAATATCCCGCCCAGGCCCAGGCCAAGAATGGCCTTCCAATCGCGGCGGGCAAGGAACCAGATTCCGGCGAGAGCGAGAATAGTGATTCCCTGCGGCGGTTTTAGGATCGTCAGTGCGAGAACCGCTCCCGCCAGAAAGGATCGCTTTTTTTCAAGAGAAAGGATGGACAGCAGAACCGCGCCCAGCGCCAGCGGGCCGATGGAGCCGATTTGCAAAGTCAAAAAGACCGGGCCGAAGAACAGCAGGAAAATCATTAACGGCAGGAAGATCATTCTTTGCGGCTGTTCCTGCCAATGCCGCAACAGCGCGTAAACAGTAATCGCCAGAATAATTTGTGAAACGATTTGCCATGCAATATAAGACTGCCCGAGCGGAAGCAATCCAAGCGGCGTCATGAAGAAAGCCAGCGGCAGGGGATAAGGAAAAATCTTGTTGGGTATCCATGTCGCGCCGAAGGCGGCGTGTCCTGCCAGCCATTGAACCGGGTCGTATGGATTTTGACCCAGATTTATCATGCGCCCCGAAAGCCAGAAGAAAAAGAAATTGGAGTTGGTGTAATCCTGGCGTAAATAATTTTGTATCGCTCGAAAATAAAACAGTGCGCCAAGCACAATGAAAGTGGAAATTGTGAAGGCTCTCCTGAGAATTAATGAGCGGTTATTATTCATGGCCTGGCCAATGGACGGAGTGTGAGGAAAAACTCGCGGGCAATTTATAACAATTCCTGTAATGCCGCCAGGAAGAGCGTAATGTTTTCGCGGCGGCTGGAATATCCCATCAGGCCGATGCGCCAGACTTCATCCTTAAGCGCGCCGAAACCGGCCGCGATCTCGATGTTGTATTCGTTAAGCAGCCGCGCGCGGACTTTGTGCGGGTCGCATCCTTTCGGGACTTTGGCCGTGGTCAGCGGAGGCAGGCGATATTCAATCGGAATGAACGGCGGCACGCCCATGGCTTCGAGTCCGCGCCACAGAATTTCAGCGTTGGCGCGATAGCGGGCGAAGGCGTTTTCCTGGCCTTCCTCGGCGATCACGCGCAATCCTTCGCGCAGACCGAAGTGCAGGCTGGCCGAAGCCGTGTGATGGTATCCGTGTGCGTTGCCCCAGTAGTTGGCATATTGTTTCAGGTCAAGATAAAACGATGAGACGGGTTTTGCGCGTTTCTCGATCACTCCTTTTGCGCGCGGACCGGCTGTAATTGGAGCAAGCCCGGACGGTGCGCCGAGATTTTTTTGTGAGCCGGAATAGGCTATGTCTATATCCCACTCGTCAATCTTGACCGGGATCCCGCCCAGCGATGTGACCGCGTCAAGCACGATCAATGCGCCTTGTTGATGAGCCGCGGCGGAAATTTCCTTGATGTGCAATTGTTCCGCGCCGGTGGACGTCTCGGCGTGAACGATGGTTATCAATTTATATTTTTTCTTTTTGAGTGCAGACTCGATTTCGTCAACGCTGAAAATTTGTCCGAGCGGTTTTTCGATGCGGTCAACTTGTGCGCCCTGGCGTTCTGCAATTTCTGCCAGGCGCGCGCCGAAATATCCATGAATGCAGGAAAGCACATCATCGCCGGGTTCGATCAAATTGGTCAGCGCGGCTTCCATGCCGGAAGTGCCTGTGCCGGATAAGGCGAATGTCCATTCGTTTTTGGTCTGGAAAAGATAACGAAGCAGGTCTTGTTCTTCGGCGTAGATTTTCAGCAATTCGGGGTCGAGATGGCCGAGCGTGGGGGCCGTCAGGGCGCGCATCACGCGCGGGTGCGTCATGCCCGGCCCGGGTCCAAGCAGGATGCGTGATGGCGGGTTTAGATCGGAAAATTTAGGGGCGTTCATGATTTTCTCCTTGCAGGATTTGTCCAAGTGTACAACAATTTTCTTTTATAGAGAGAAAACAATTTTGTTGAAATTGCCTTGCAAGATTATCCTTCCCGTGCTAAATTTGTTTAATCAAAGGAGCACAAAATGAAAAACCGCATTTCACTTACTGTTGTCGTTCTCGGCCTTTTGTTGGTCCTGGCTGCTTGCGGCGGAGCAGGAACTGTGTCGAACACCATCAACGTCACGATGACTGATTTTCAATTCAGCCCGAATACATTCACGGTTCCGGCCGGGCAGACGGTCACGTTGAATGCCGCGAATAATGGCGCAGTGATTCACAACTTTGTGATCATGAAGCTTGGGCAATCTGCCGGCGCTTCGTTTGGCGATGAAGATCTCCCGAATGTTTATTGGCAGGTTGAAGTTCAACCTGGCGCGTCTGCAAATGTCACGTTCACGGCGCCGGCGGAACCTGGCGATTATGAAGTTGTCTGCCGCACTCCGGGGCATCTTGAAGCGGGGATGGCCGCCAAACTGGTCGTGGAAAAATAACCAAAACAAACTTCCGAAGCCCATAAGATTTCGGAAGTTTGTTTTACAATGGGGGCGTGGATAAATCAACTATCACCAGCCTTTCCAACCCTTTGATTAAGCAGGCGCGTGCATTGCGCCAGCGTAAAGAACGCATGGAAACGGGCCTGTTTCTTGTAGAAGGAATCCATCATGTTGGCGAGGCAGTTGCGGCAAACTGGGAGATTCAAACCATCCTTTACGCGCCCGACATGCTGGCCAGTGACTTTGGCCGGCAACTGCTAAGGCATGCAGCGCTTCAAGCCGCGCTCCAGCCGGTCTCCGCGCAAGTGATGGAATCGCTGGCTGAGAAAGACAACCCGCAGGGCATCCTCGCCATTGTCGGTCAAAAGCGAATGCAGCTCGATGAATTGGTTTCTGTCCGAACAGGCGCGGCTGTGGTTTCACCTCAAGATCCGGGCAATGTCGGGACGATCCTCCGCACGCTGGATGCGGCCGGTGCAGACGCCTTGTTCCTGCTCGATGGAGGTGTGGATCTATATCATCCAACTTCTGTCCGCGCCAGCATGGGCGCGCTGTTCTCGAAACCGGTAGTGCAAACGACTTTTGCTGAATTTATGGATTGGAAGAAGCGCGGCGGTTTTCAGTTGATCGGAACCTCTGCCCATGCAGATTCTGATTATCGAAATTTTCGACCGAAACCCTCCTGGCTTCTTCTTTTCGGAAGCGAGCAAAAAGGACTTTCGCCCGAACAATTGGCTGTGTGTGACGCGCGCGTTTCCCTGCCGATGCGCGGACGAGCCTCTTCTTTGAATCTCGGTGTGGCGGCGGGGGTGTTGCTATATCATTTTTTCAACTGAAGAATCAATGGATTCAAAATCAAAAGAGCCAAAGGCGTCATTTGCATTTTGGCTCTTTTGATTTGGCAGTTATTAAATTGTTTGGGGCTAAAACTCGTCTTCTTCTTCGTCCCAGGTTTCCTCTTCGTCCTCGTCCAACTCTTCTTCTTCCCATTCGTCGAGTTCTTCTTCCTCGTCCCAGGCATCCTTTGCGGCTGCATCGGTTGGGGAATAGGTTGCGCAACCCGTATCAGGATCGATCTCCACTGCGGCGGCGGAGCAGTATCCTTCGTCAAGGAAGACACAATCTGTATAGTGACAGCGAATGCGGGCCATTGAAGCTTCTCCTTAATGATTTGGCTGGCGAACCAGCCGGATAACCGAAAGTATAAAAAGCAAAGTCATTGCGGCTTGCGACGTGACGCAGAAGGGGCATAGCGCGCGTATCAAAAAGATTTCAATATAGATCAGATAAACCGTGAACAGAAAGCCAACCAGTGTCAGGCCAAAGATAACCAGTGTGCCGTTCGTCTTCAGGAATTCCATCCGATTTTCCATCAGCAGCAAGACCAGTATCGCCAGATAACCCGCAACGCCGACCACGGCAACTGGAATGCCATTCACTTCCGAATAGATGCTGGCGTTCACGGCGGCGCAATCCCCGCTTCCCAAACACATGGTGTTGTTTTCTGTCAATTTATAAATCGTCATGTAAATGGAAACCAGCAGGCCAAGCACAGCCAGTGCGATCGAAATTCTGTAAAGCCACTTATTCGTTCTGCTTTTCATAATAACCAGGCCTCTGCCTGTGCGCCTATGGCGAGCGATTTTACCCCAGCGGGCACTACAAGTAAAGCGTTTGCCTGAACGAGCGAAAGCAAATTTCCGGAGCCCTGGTGTCCGGCCAGTTTTACGAATAAGCCTTGTCCGTCGTCCTCGACAACGACGCGCAGATAACTTTCGCGCCCATCCGACTCAACGGCCTCGGCGAGTCTTACGCGGACCTTTGCGCGGGCCACCGTTTTCAAGCCTGCCAGCCGGCCCAGCGCGCCGCGCACAAAAACTTCAAACCCCACGAAGGCCGATACCGGATTGCCCGGCAATCCAATGAAAGGCACACCGCGATATTCACCGAAGGCCAGCGGTTTGCCTGGCCGCATATTGACTTTCCAAAAATCAAGCCTGCCCTGTGACTCGACTACTTCCTTTATGAAGTCGAATGCGCCCACGCTCACTCCGGCAGACGAAACGATCACATCTGCATTCATGCTGATGGCCTGATCGAGCAGAAATTGAATATCGTTATATCTGTCAAGCGCGATGCCGAGCGGTAATACTTCGCAACCGGCATCCGCGATCATGGATGCAAGGACGTATGAATTCGAATCTCTGATCTTGCCAGGCATGAGAGGCAGTTCAACCGGCGTCAATTCATCGCCGCTGGAGAGTAATGCCACGCGCGGTTTTCGATAGACTGTGACCTTAGCCACACCCAGCATGGCAAGCAAGCCCATATCCTGCGCGCGCAGTTTGTTTCCCGCGAACAAGACCTTGTGACCCGTCTTGACATCCATGCCGCGCCTGCGGATGTTTTCGCCGGGGTTTATCTTCTTGAATGCTTGAACAATTTCAGGCGCAGGCGTTCCAGTGTTGCGATTGTTAAAATCCGTATCTTCCACCATAATGACCGCGTCTGCACCTTTTGGCAGCGGCGCGCCCGTCATAATGCGCGCGGCTTGTCCGTGTGCGAGCGCGATGTCAGAAGCTGAGCCGGCCGGTATATCGGCCACCACGCGTAAGGTCCGGGGCGAGGCGCTGGCTGTTTCCGCCAGATCGCGGGCCTTGACGGCGAAACCGTCCACAGATGAATTGTCGAAGGGGGGCAGGTCGGAGGAGAGAATATCCGCGGCGAGGACGCGTGCTGTGCACTGAGCAAGAGACAGAGTTTCGGTCTCTACTGCCTTGAAGTGAGAGTTGATGCGTTCCTGAGCCGCCTGTACGCTGAGCAGTGACATTTTGAAAGCGGGCGCATTATACCACCGATGAAAAAGTTGTTAAGAGTCAGAATCATCCGGTGATGCGGTGCGCTTCTGTTACATTGGGGACGTTTTCGAGTTTGGTCAGGATCTTGCTGAGCTGGGAAATATCCTGCACTTCGACGACCAAGCGCAGTTCAGCCAGGCTGCGATTGACGTTTACTTTTACATCAGCAATGTTGACGCCATCATCGTTGAGCAGATTCGAGACATCGCCCATCAAGCCCTGGCGATCGTAGGCGCGGATGCGGATTGAGACGGGATATGTGCGTATCTGTGTACCCCAATCCACGCGCACGATGCGCTCCCTGTCGCTTGATCTTAATCGGAGAACGTTGGGGCAATCCTGCCGGTGAATAGTCGCACCGCGGCCGCGCGTAATGTAACCGATGATCTGGTCGCCGGGAGCAGGGTTACAGCATTTGCCCATCGTGGTCAGCAGGCCTTTCAGTCCCACCACGTTGACGGCGTCTGTAATGGCTGTTACTTTTTTGGGAGCGTCTGCGGTGAGCAGGCTGGCATTTTCTTCCGTCTCTGAGATTTCATTAATAACTTTGCCAAGCGATAGATCGCCCGTGCCGAGGTCAACGAACATTTCATCCGGGGTCTTGTACGAAAGGTCGCGCGCCATCTTTTCAAAGTTAAGTTCAGGAAGCCCAAGCCGTTGTATTTCGCGTTCGAGTAAAAGCCGGCCCTGCGCCAGGTTTTGTTCGTGATCTTGTTTCTTGAACCAGGCGCGGATCTTGGATTTGGCGCGCTGGGTTTTGATGAGTCCCAGGTTGGAGTTCAGCCAATCGCGGCTGGGCCCGCCCCGCTTCGCGGTCAGGATTTCAATCTGGTCGCCGGTTTTCAACTCGTGGTAAAGCGGGACAAGTTTTCCGTTAATTTTTGCACCCCGGCAGCGATGCCCAATATCGGTATGAACGTGATAGGCAAAATCGAGCGGCGTGCAGCCAGCGGGCAGGTCAATGATATCGCCGCGCGGTGTGAAGACGTAGACGCGATCCTGGAAAACGTCCGAGCGCATAGACTCGACGAATTCAGTGGCGTCGTTTACATCCGAGCGCCACTCCATCATGTTGCGGAGCCAGTTGATGCGTTGTTCGTAGGATTTGTCGCGTTTGGCGCCCTCTTTGTAGCGCCAGTGGGCGGCGATGCCGTATTCCGCGCTTTGGTGCATCTCCTGTGTGCGAATCTGAACTTCGAGCGGTTTGCCATCTTCCCAGATGACGGCGGTATGCAGGGATTGATAAAAGTTGTCTTTCGGGGCGGCGATGTAGTCATCGAATTCGCCGGGCATGGGGCGCCAGCGATTGTGGATCAGTCCGAGAGCGGTGTAACATGCTGTTATATCTGGAACGATGATGCGGACTGCGCGCACGTCGCGTACCGATTCGAAGGCTTTGCCTTTCTGTTGCATTTTTTTATAGATCGAATAAATATGTTTCGGTCGTCCGCTGATATCGACGCGAATGCTGTTTTTCTCGAAAAGTTCCCTGAGGCCTTCAACAATTGCTTTGATCTGTGCTTCGCGGTCCGGAAGGCGTTCTGCCAGTTGTTCGGCAATTTCCTTATACTTGGCCGGGTTGACGTAGCGAAAGGCGAGGTCTTCCAATTCCCACTTGACCTGCCAGATGCCGAGGCGGTTAGCGAGGGGCGCAAAAATCTCAAGGGTCTGCTGGGCGATGCGCTTCCGTTTGGCTTCGGGCATGTGGCCGAGAGTCCGCATGTTGTGCAGGCGGTCGGCCAGTTTGATCAGCACCACGCGCACATCGTCGCCCATGGCGAGGAAGGTTTTGCGAAGCGTCTCAGACGCCATGTCGGGGCGGCGGCGTCCGAGGGCGAGCGGTGCGGATTGTGTGTCAGGTTCGAGCGCAGGAGGTTTCTCAGCGTGCTGGTCGTCGCGCGAGACGCGCGGCAGGTTGGTCAACTTGGTGACGCCGTCCACGAGATTGGCAACGATATCCCCGAAGTCCTGGCGGATGTCGTTGAGCGTGACGGTAGTATCTTCAACGGTATCGTGCAAGAGTCCGGCGGCCAGCACTTCGGGAGGCACGCGCAGCTCTGCAAGTATTTGAGTAACAGCCAGACAGTGATTGATGTAAGGCTCGCCGGAATTTCGTTTTTGGCCGCGATGGGCTTCTTCCGCCGCGCGATAGGCGCGCTGGACCAACTCTTTATCTGCAAGAGAATAAGTCTCAGGCAGTTGTTCGAGCAATTTTTCCAACGGGATAGCGGTGGCCGTTGCCGATTTCATCCCCTCTATTTTAGTCCAAGTCAATGAGAAATTAATGAGTCGCAATTGCTTGCGATCAAGATTGCAGAACTTTCGCCGGGATTTTTGCGTCCCGATTGTATTGTTTCCAGGCCGAGGCGTGATGCCAGCTTTGATCGGACGGCGCGCTTTGTACGCGCGCCAACCATTTGGCTTCGGCTTCGTCGGCGCGGGCGAAGCATTCCGCACTTACCTTTGCGCGGGCGGCGGCGTTTTTTGTCCGTGCTGAAAATGCCTCAGCCACAAACTCGCGTTCCAGTGCGTTGCGCTCAGGCGCGAAAGTTGCAATTAAGTTCTCATGGTCGCGTAAAGTGGAACGATGCAATCTTTCGTGACGCCAGAACAGGGTGGATGAATCGTATGTTTCAACGGGGGCCGGCCCGAGGTCCGGCAATGAAGCGTCAATCCAGATGGGTTTGAAAATGCTCGTGCAGGGCGCAGCGGTTGCAGTCGCGAAATGTAGCGGGGACTTCGCATCCAAATAAGAGACCATCGAGCCGGTCGTCTGCGAGATGCGAATGGGGCCGAACCCGGCGTGCATGCAAATATCCGCGCCCGCCAGGCTTTCATCCGCGGAGCGTTGCGAGCCGTCGGCCTGACCATGGTCGCGCAGTGCGGACATCATAGTCTCGACGGTAATCTGCCCGCGTTGCGCGTCAAGCAGGTACATGCTTCGGGCGCGGCGTTTGCGGCAATCGGAGAAGCGCGTAAAAATCAAATCTGAATAGCAGCGCGCAAAGCTGAAATCGGATTCGTTTTTGCACCAGCCCCGTTGGACCGCGAACGAAACAAGTTCGGGCGAAGCGAGATCGAAATCGTTTTCGATGGTGATGCCGTTCGAGATCGAATAGATTCCTTTGATCTTTTTGGCGGCCCAATGCCGCCCGGCAGTTTCGAGCACCCAGGCGTCGTGCGGGTCGGCCAAAATGTAACTGTTGTGATAATACGTTTCGTGTGCCAGGCCGTGATTTCCGCCCTGACTAAATTGCGCCAGCAAGTCAGTGATGATCTTCACGCCCTCATGCGCCGTCGCGGCGCGTTCGAGGGCCAGCCGCAACAGATCCATGCCGAGCAGGCCGCCGTTTTTGTTGTAAGGGATGCGCGTGAAGAGTGCCTCGTTGCCAATCACCAGCCCGTGTTCGTTAGCGCCCATTTCTGCGCCCCAGATCCAGAAGGGTTTCGCCAGCAGGATCGCATACGTATGTCTGGCCTGCGGGATGTCAATATAGGTGCATTTGACGCGGCTATCCTGCGCGTGATCCATGGCCGGGTAACTCACGACATGATGCGCCTCATTCGGCTCACGATCGGAGTTTTTTCCAAAAATCATCACGCCGTCTTTGGTCGTTTCGGGGGTGGCAATCAAAGTATCACACATGGCCGTTACTATATCCTGAAATTTGACGGACGGCAACCTCTTCAAGGTTATAATTTTGTCAAATAAGGAAAGCCATGACGATTGTCAATAACGTTACGCGACTGTTGGACTCGCGCAAAATTAAATATACGACGTATGACCTGCCTGCCGAAAAACTCGGCGCGCTCGAAACGGCTCGTCTTCTGGACCTTGATCCGGCCTCCGTTTTCAAAACAATTGTCGTCACCCGCGACAAACCCCGCAAGCCGTTACTGGCGGTTGTCCCCGGCAACTCAAATGTGGATTTGAAATTGCTGGCCGCCGCGCTGAATGAGAAGAAAGTCTATCTGCCCACCGAGCGCGAAGCCGAAGCCTTGACCGGCCTGCAGGCGGGCGGAATCTCTCCGCTGGCGTTGATCAACAAAGGCTTTCAAGTCATCGTTGATTCTTCCGCGCAAAATTTTTCCGAAATCCATGTTTCGGGCGGGCAGAGGGGGTTGAATATCAAATTGCCTGTCGCTGATTTGACGAGACTAACAAATGCGCGCTTTGCGGCGGTTAGCAGATTGGAAGAAACAGAATGAGATCAGTTTTACTCAGCGCGAATCAGCCCCACCTTTTCAAACAACTGCGGTGCGACGACATAAATCCCGCGCCCGCTGACCGCGATGGTTCCATCGGGCAAACGGATTTCCCCGGCAGAGAATACCTTGCGCTCATCTTTTTCTGTGATGCGCGCCTCCAGCGTTAAATGCTGTTGGAGGGGCAGGGGCTTGTGATAATTGATTTCCAGGTTGACCGCTGCGACTTTCATACCCGCCGCCCAGACCACCAATCCCATTGCCTCATCGAGGATCGCCGCCGACGCACCGCCATGTGAATATCCGGGCGGGCCTTGTTGTGCGTTTGTCAGTGTAAATTCCGAGGTCATTACGCCATCGTCGTTTACCCACATGGTTATTCCAATGCTGTGCGGGTTTTCAGACCCGCACACAAAACACCATCCGTGTTCAGGAAGTTTTCTTTTCATGGCTGGATTGTAATCTCAAAACTTGAAAAGCGATTCAGCCTCTGTGCGCGCAAAGTGGGCGCGATACGCGGCGGTCTCTGCCAACAGGCCCTTGACCGCGATATATAATTCTTTCTGCAAATATGGATTGGATTCCCCATCTCCCGCTGACAAAATTATCTCCTCCGCTAAGAGCGGCGGACTTTCCGCTTCGTCCCGGACCCGGACATGTCCGCCCGCCCCAAGCCATTCCAAGCCAACGCGGATCGTCGCCTCGCGTTGCGCGGTGGCCGCCGCCAATTCTTGAATGCTTACTTTTCCATTTCGCTGGTTGATGGCAAACTTTGCCATCCCCGCCAAACGCGACAAGAATTCATCCGTCTTTTCTTCCGTTGGAGCAATTCCCATCACATAGATTTTTTTCGGCTTCACCTTCTCGATCACCGCTTGTAGTTCATGCGGACTTGGCGGAATGGTGTAAATTGCCAGCTCGTCGGATCGAGAGAGGGAATATCTGTCGTTGCCATTCGCCTTCTTTTTGTGTTCGCCCTCAGCGAAAATTTCAACCATCAAACCCTGAAATTTTCCAACCTGCAACCGTAGATCAATCACTTCAAGTTTGTGATGCCTGAGCTCAATCGGCCTTTCTTCAACGACGCGGAATTCTTTAAATTGCAAAGTCAGTTGTTTTTGTCCGCGATAAGTACCGGCGCGCAGGGAGTAAGCCGCGTCAATTTTTGATTCGGCATCAGGCAGTTCTTCGCCTGCGCCGTTCCACCACAAGATACTTTGAGTATTTCCGTTTTCATCCTCAATGTTCAAACGAAGGTGTTCTTTCGTCTTTCCTATTTCTTTGACAGACTTCAATGTTAGATTGTGCGATGCCAAAGTCAGCTCTGGGTTGCCAGCGCCGAATGGAGAAAGTGATTCCAGGGCATTTGCCAATTCGAAATCGATTTCATTGAACCCAAGCCATGCGTCTATTTGCAGGGACGGTTCTTCGAGAACGACTGCGCCTAGTTGTTTTTCGATTGCTTTTCCAAGCCCTTTGCGAAATTCATTCAACCTGTTTGCTTCAAGCGATAAACCCGCGGCCATCGGATGCCCGCCGAAATTGAGCAGAATATCTTTTTGCGATGCGATGGCTTCGGTGATGTGCAGTCCCTCAATGGAGCGCGCCGAGCCGCGCAGGATGCTGCCTTCGGACTCGGTCAAGAGCAGGGCAGGCTTGTGATAGCGTTCGACGAGTCTGTTTGCGACGATGCCCACCACGCCGCCGGGCCAATCACGGTGGGATAAAATGATCGCGGGTTCGGTGAGCAAGCTGGGATTCTCGCGCAGTTGCGCCTCCGCCGCTTCGTAGACTTGACTCGTCAGCAGTCTGCGTTGCGCGTTGAGGCCTTCGATCTGCGCGGCAAGCACGCGGGCGCGCGCTGGGTCTTGTGTGAGCAATAATTCAACGGCGGGGTTTGCATCGCTCAACCTGCCGAGCGCATTCAATCGCGGCGCAAAGGTAAAGCCGATGGTTTCTTCGGTCAGTGTTTCGAGATTTGTCCCTGATAACTCGGCTATCACTTTCAGGCCAAGTCGTTTGGTCTCTCGTAATTTTTGAATACCTTTTTGAGCCAGTGAACGGGTTTCGCCTTTTAATAGCGCTACATCTGCGATTAATCCCAAGGCTACCAAATCCAAAAGTGAATCGAGAGTTGGAGATTGGGAATTGGGAGATGATTCCCGCTTCCCGTTCCCCGCTCCCCAATTCCCAATCAACACTTCGGCTAATTTATATGCGACTCCTACGCCCGCTAAGTTTGCGAGCAGATGATCTTTTGATAATAATTTTGGATTGACGATTGTTTTTGCATTCGGAAGCGTCTCACCCAAATCGTGATGGTCGGTGACAATTACATCAACTCCGCGCGAATTTGCGTAATCAACGGCTTCGTGCGCGCTGATGCCTGTATCGCAGGTGACGATTAACTTTGCGCCGTTATCAATAATCGGCTTGAGCGTTTCAATATGAACGCCGTGACTCTCTTTACCGCGAATTGGAATGTAATATGTAACATTCGCGCCGATGGCTTGCAGTGTTTGAACAAGCAGGGTTGTTGATGTTTGGCCATCCACGTCGAAGTCGCCCCAAACGCAGATTGGCTGGTCGGTGCGCGTAGCCAGAAAAATATATTCAGCCGCTTTTTCAATCCCAGGAAATGATGTAGATGGAAGTAAATCCGGGTGAAGAAATGCGCGCGCCGAAGCCGCGTCGCGGATGCCGCGTCGGACGAGAGTCTGCGCGATGAGCGGGGGCAGGTTAATATCCGCGAATGAGGCGGGAATTTGTATCGGTGATGGATCAATCCAGCGAGTCACGCGTCCAGTATCCTGTGTCAAGTGTTGGGTGTCAAGTTTCAGGCGTCATTGCGAGCGAATGAAAGGAGCGAAGCACTCTCGTCTTTGACAGAGAGATTGCTTCGCCACCTGTGAAGCAGCTCATCGCAATGACATACAACTTAAAGCGGTTCAAAGCGTGCAGTGAAGTGCCGCAGTAATTCTGGCGCGTATGTGAATTTGTAGCCACGAACTTTATCGGCGCGCGATTTGATTTTCGCGGCGCAATCCGCCACATAGTCCATGTGAGATTGCGTGTACATCCGGCGTGGAATGGCGAGGCGCAAAAGTTCCAGTTTTGGATAGATCATTTTTCCAGAGTCCGGATCGGGATAGGCAAACATGACCGAGCCAATTTCAACTCCGCGGATGGCGCCTTCGCGATAGAGTTCAACGCACAAGGCCTGCGCGGGGAATTCGTTCTGCGGGATGCGCGGCAGGACTGCGCGTGCGTCAATGTATACCGCGTGCCCGCCCGCTGGTTGGATGGTGGGAATGCCTGTTTCGTTGAGTCGCGCGGCAAGATAGGCAGTTTGTCCCAAACGATAGAAGAGATAATTTTCATCGAGACCCTCGTATAAGCCGACTGCCATCGCGTCGAGGTCGCGGCCTGCGAGTCCGCCGTAGGTGGGGAAGCCTTCGCGCAGGATCAATTCATTTTTCACTTGCCCGAAGAGCACTTCATCATTCAAACATAACAAGCCGCCGATGTTGACGATCGCGTCCTTCTTGGCAGACATGGTCATCCCGTCGGCCAGCGCGAACATTTCATGCGCGATGTTTTTAACGGATTTCGACTCATAGCCAGGTTCACGCTGTTTGATGAAGAAACAGTTTTCGGCGTAGCGCGCCGCGTCGATGAAGAACGGGATTTTCGATTCGCGATAGACAGCCGCGACCGCTTTGAGATTTTCCATCGAAACAGGCTGACCGCCTCCCGCGTTGTTTGTAACGGTCATCATCCCGAAGGGGATATTCGCAACCCCGACCTTTTCGATGAAGGCTTTGAGTTTGGCGATGTCCATGTTGCCTTTGAACGGATGCGGATTGGCGGGGTCGAAGGCCTCGTCAATGACGAGGTTGGTTGGCCGCCCGCCGCGGGCGCGGATATTGGCGTCGGTGGTGTCGAAGTGCATGTTGCTCGGAATATAGTTGCCCGGCTTGACGAGGCAGGCGGCCAGTATATTTTCAGCGGCGCGTCCCTGGTGCGCTGGGACAAAATACTTGAAGCCGAAAATATCGTCTACTGCGGCTTTGAGACGATAAAACGAGCGCGCGCCCGCGTAGGACTCGTCGCCGCGCATGATGGCCGCCCATTGTTCCGAACTCATTGCGCCGGTGCCAGAGTCGGTCAGCAGGTCAATGAAGATATCTTCGGCTTTGAGGGAGAAGAGATTGTAGCCAGCCTCTTTGAGGGCGGCTTCGCGTTCTTCACGTGGAATGAGGCGGATCGGTTCGGTTACTTTGATGCGAAACGGTTCGGGTGGGTAGGTTGTAGTCATTTGATCTCCTAAATTTGATGTATGTCAAATTTTGGGTAGCGAGCCTGGCGTGTGCCCCTGTGTGTTGCCATTCGGTCTCCAATGACTCGCCAATTTTACAACCAATTCCTTTTTCGTTCTGTAACAAATGTCATGAAATCTGCTTGAAACAAAAAAGGTAGGTAGAACTGAGAAAGACTTTCATAATGTTGCCCTCGCTGTTTCAATTAACCAGTCCATGAACACCATATCTACAACCGTTTTGATTTTGCGGTAAGCGAAAATATTAAGCTACTTTGGAACAACAAAACATTGTATATAAAATATTTCTATGATAACGTTCGTTTATAAAACGAGGTGACTTATGCGTGTGTGTGTTCTTTACGATGACGAGACTTATGGTTTTACGCCTGCGGCGTTCCTGAAAAAATTCGACTGGGAGATGGTCACGCTGCGCCGGCCCGTAATGGATAGGCTTGCCGCTCTCGCCAAGGAAAATCGCTTCGATGTTTATTTCAATTTATGCGATGGCGCAGCGGATGAAGATTATCCCGGTCTGGACGTTGTCCAGGCGCTCGAGGAACTCAACCTGCCGTTCACGGGTGCGAGCAGTAATTGCTACGACCCGACCCGCGAAGAAATGCAATCCGTGGCGGGTGCAAACGGAATTGGCTTTGCGCGCGGGTACAATGTCAAAACGAGCGACGACCTGGAAAAACTCACCAGCGATTTGCGTTATCCGCTGATGGTCAAACATCCGCGCAGTTATAGCAGTCTCGGAATGACGCGCGAAAGCCGCGTCGAAACGGCGGACCAGTTGCGGGTCCAGTTCGAACGCATCTCGTCTGAATTTGGGTCGGCGCGCGTCGAAGAGTTTATCGTCGGCCGCGAGTTTAATGTCTTCATCGTTGACAACCCCGATGATTTATCCAAGCCGTTTGTTTATCCGCCGACGGAATTAATTTTTCCCGAAGGCCATGATTTTTGGCATGCCGATATCAAGTGGGATTATTCGGTGCCGTTTGAATTTCGCGAAGTAAAAGATGCGAAGTTGATCTCGCATTTGCAGGACGTTGGCCGGCGGATGTATCTGGCGATGGGTGCAACCGGTTACGGCCGTTGTGATGTGCGCATGAACGAAAAGGGTGAGTTGTTTATTTTGGAGATCAATCCAAACGGCGGCATCTTATATTTGCCGGAGGAATATGGCCCGGCCGATTACATGATCTTATACGATGCGGATGGCTATGATGGATTCTTCGACCGCATCTTCCGTTCGGCCATCATTCGTCAAAAGATTCGGGCGGCGAAGCGCGCTAAATAGCCCGTTCATTTGTCTTTGTGATTAGTCCGGTATATAATTGTCGCATGGCAAGGCGGTTGCGTATCCTGCTGGGAGTTCTGTTGCTTGCGCTATCCTGCGGTCTGCTACTTTGGGGGTTTTGGCCGGCGGCGCGTGAACGATATATTTTGCCAGTCAACCCGTCTGAGATGAGCTTGCCGACTCCATCGTCTTTTGATTTCAAACTAGAACTAAATCTCACAACCCAGCCCAGTTAAGGTCTGGTTTAATTTTGGTTAAGATATTGTATTTGGTATATAATCCAAGCATGGAAGCAGATGGCTTTCATACAAAACCCAAAAGGAGAAGAAGAGAATGACCAAAAAGACTTTGTTCTATGTTTTCCCGCTAATCCTGGTCGCCAGCATAATTCTTTCCGCTTGCGGCTCTGCGGCAACGCCCGCCGCCACATCGGCCCCCGCCGCAAGCGGCGGCAGTATGGATGCGTTGATTGCCGCGGCCAAAGCTGAAGGCTCTTTGAATGTAATTGCGCTTCCTCGTGATTGGTGCAACTACGGCGGCGCCATTGACGACTTCAAGGCCAAATACGGCCTGACCGTCAATGAGATCAACCCGGATGCGGGTTCTGGCGATGAGATCACTGCCATCACAGCCAATAAAGACAACAAGGGGCCGCAGGCTCCCGATGTTGTTGACGTTGGTTATTCATTTGGCGAGTCCAATAAGGCCCTGTTCACGCCGTATAAAGTCTCCACATGGGATACTATCCCCGATTCTGCCAAGAGCGCTGATGGCTATTGGTATGGCGACTATTATGGTGTCATGGCTTTCATGGTCAATACCGATGTTCAGCCCAAGGTTCCGCAGGATTGGTCCGATCTATTAGATCCCGCTTACAAGGGCCAGGTTGCTCTCTCCGGTGACCCGCGCACTTCGAATCAGGCCATTCAGGCAGTGTTTGCATCTGCCCTGGCTAATGGCGGTTCGGTTGATAACGCCCAGGCCGGCCTCGACTTTTTCTCCAAGTTGAATAAGGCTGGCAATTTGGTTCCATTGATTGCCAACAACGGCCTGGTTGCCAAGGGTGAAACTCCGATCCGCATTACCTGGGACTATAACGCCCTGGCTGGCATTGATTCCTTCAATGGCAACCCGAAGGTCACGGTTGTCATCCCCAAGACCGGCCGTTTTGCTGGCGTATATGTTCAGGCGATCAGCGCCTATGCCCCGCATCCCAACGCCGCCAAGTTGTGGATGGAATATCTTTATTCGGATGCTGGACAGCTGCAATGGATGAAGGGCTATTGCCGCCCGATTCGAGAAGCTGACCTGCGCGCTCGCAATGTTGTGCCTGCCGACCTCGCGGCCAAGCTCCCCGATGTTTCCGGTGCAATCTTCCCGACCGACGCCCAACTGAGCGGCGCCAAAGACTTGATCACCAAGAATTGGGATTCCGCGGTAGGTTCCGATATCAAGGCCGCCCCGTAATTTAGTTCTTCCCAATAATATTAGTGAGACCCTGCCATAAGCAGGGTCTCACTATAAAAAGCTTTCACTCAGGAGCAGGTTATGGCACAAATAGCGCTTCCCGCCTCCCGAAGATCAACATCAACTGTTAGCGCCAAAAAATGGCTCGGGGCTTTGCCTTTTTTCTTGTTTGCGATTCTTTTTCTAATTTGGCCGTCTGCCCGTTTAATGATAGACGCTTTTCTGGACGGTCAAGGAAGATTCACGCTTGACAACCTGGCCCAGCTATTTCAAAATCAAACTATCGTAAGTTCTTATCTCTTGAGCATTCAGATCAGCGCGGTTACAGCAATTGGCGGCGGAATTTTCGGTTTCTTCCTTGCCTATTCAGTGACTATCGGCGGACTGCCCAAGCCATTACGCTCCATGTTGATCACATTTTCAGCGGTGGCCTCGAACTTTGCAGGCGTGCCATTGGCATTTGCCTTCGTGGCTACGCTGGGCCGCACGGGTTTCATCACTGCCATTTTAAAAAATATCTTTGGCGTGAATATTTATACGGCGGGGTTTAATCTCTACAGCTTCTTGGGATTAAGTCTCACATACATGTATTTTCAATTTCCCCTTATGGTGTTGATCATGGCCCCGGCCCTCGATGCTTTAAAGAAGGAATGGCGCGAGGCGGCTGAGAACCTGGGGGCCACTGTTTTTCAATATTGGTGGCATGTTGCCTTGCCGATTTTAATGCCATCTATTTTGGGGACCATGTTCCTGCTGTTTGCCAATTCGTTTGGCGCGTACGCTACCGCCTATGCCTTGACCGGCGGCAGTCTCCCATTAATCACGATTCAGCTTCGAGCCCAGATTCAAGGCGATGTTCTGCATAACCCAAGCCTCGGTTATGCCATGGCCATGGGCATGATTATTGTCATGGCTGTTTCGACAATAGGTTATATCTGGCTGCAGTCCCGGTCTGAGAGGTGGCTGAAATGAATTTACTCTCCTGGCTGCGCAAGGTCCCGTTGTGGAGCGGCTTTTGGTACACTCTGGGAGTCTTGTATTTTATCCTGCCGCTGTATGCAACTTTGGATTTCTCTCTGCGGATTCAACGCGATGTCATCAGCCTGCTTGCATATCAAAACGCATTCGCCGATCCTGGTTTTTTGAAGACTTTTGTATACTCGAACATTTTGGCGGTGATAACCATTCTTTTTAGTCTTTTATTGATCGTTCCCACCTCGTATTGGATTCGCCTGCGGCTCCCTGAGGCTCGCAGGATTGTGGAATACGTAACGACATTGGCTATTGTCATCCCTGCCATCGTGATGGGCTTTGGGTTGATTTCTGTTTATGGGGCTCCGATCAAAATACCTTTTACTTCCATTCAATTGACTGATTCGCTGCTCAATTCGCCGGTTGGAACCAATTTTATCGTCATCATGGGTTACACGGTTCTGGCTTTGCCTCTTATGTACCGCTCGGTTGACACAGGCATGCGTACCATTGACGTGCGTGTCCTGACCGAGGCCGCGCAAAGTCTCGGCGCGAACTGGTTCACGATTATTGTCCGAGTCATTTTGCCCAACCTGCGTGCTTCGATCTTAAGCGGCGCATTGCTGACTTTTGCAATTGTGGTTGGCGAAGTCACGATATCGTCCATCCTCAATGTGCCTGCCTTTAGCCCTTATCTATGGCTCATGGGACAACATAAAGCCTACGAACCTGCCGCGCTGTCCTTTGCCAGTTTTCTGATGATCTGGGCCTCGATGGGGGTGATCCAAATCGTCACGGGCGGCCGGGCACAGGCCTCTGTAGCGCACTAATTCATTCATGCGAGGAATATAATGGGATATCTAACCCTTTCCAAAATATCAAAACAATTTGCCGACGCTGTGGTGGTTCAGGATTTCAATCTCAGTATAGAAAAAGGCGAGTTCGTTTCGTTCCTCGGGCCGTCGGGCTGTGGAAAAACAACTACCCTGCGAATGGTGGCCGGGTTTGAAGTTCCAACATCCGGTCAGATCATTTTGGATGGCGCCGATATCACTGATAAAGCGCCGAACCAGCGCAATGTGGGCATGATCTTCCAGGCCTATGCCCTGTTCCCAAATATGACCGTCGTGCAAAATATTGGTTTTGGATTGCGAATTCGTAAAGAACCCGAACCTGCCATTAAAGAACGCGTGGCAGAAATGCTTTCCCTCACCCATCTTGAAAAACACGCGGATAAATATCCCTATCAACTGTCAGGCGGGCAGCAGCAACGCGTTGCCCTGGCGCGCGCGCTCGCCAATCATCCCCAGGTGCTTCTGCTCGATGAGCCCCTCTCTGCGCTAGATGCAAAGATCCGCGTCTCGCTGCGCTCCGAAATCCGCATGATCCAAAAGAAGCTGGGCATCACTGCGATCTTTGTTACTCATGATCAGGAGGAAGCCCTTTCCATTTCGGATCGCATCGTTGTCATGAACGAAGGCAGGGAAGAGCAAGTCGGCACGCCGTTCGAGATCTATAACTTTCCAAAGACCGCTTTCGTTGCCAACTTCGTTGGCACTTTGAATACTGCCGAAGCCGAAATGGTTGATCCTGTGAAGGGTATCGTTAAAATGGATGGCGTCCAGTTCGAATCGGCAAATCAGGTGGAAGGTCAAAAGCGGGGCGATAGAGTTTCTATTGCCATTCGCCCCGAGCGTTTCAGCTTTGCGTCGGAGCAGAAAAAGGCAAATGTGGTTGACTGCAAAATCGAAAACATTACCTTCCTCGGTTCCGTGGTACGTATTCAGATCACGATTGGCCGCACCAAATTCAACATGGATACGTTCAACAACCCGTTCCTTGAACTTCCAAAGATCGGGGCTGTGACTCAGGTCACTTGCTCGCGCGAGGCGGTATTGATCTTGGATCGTCAGTAAACGGGAATCGCTGTCAATAAAATATCCGCTTCTTTAAACGGACCCGGCAACGTGTCCTGATAAAGAAGCGGATTTGCATCGGGCAGTTATTTCGATTTGAAAGGTCAATCAGGATGAAGGATCAGGCTCAGGTCGTCATCGTCGGCGGGGGGATTTACGGAGTTAATATTGCTTATCATCTTGCCAGGCTCGGCTGGACGGATATCATTCTTTTGGAAAAAGGGGAAATTGCCAGCGGCGAATCCTCACATGCCGCCGGATTGGTGACACAATTCGCAACGTCGAAAACAATGATGCAGTTTCGCAAATACAGCATCGAGTTATACAGTGAATTGGGATTGTTCAATCATGTCGGTAGTCTGCGGGTGGCATCCAGCGAGAATCAATTCAGGGAATTGCAGCGCAGTGTCAGCCGCGCCAAGGCCATCGGTATGGATGTTGAAGTGATCTCACCATCCGAGGCCTTGAAGATTATGCCGCAGTTGAGCGCCAAAGATTTATACGGCGCGATCTATCTTCCGCGCGACGGGCATCTCGACCCGTACACCACGACGACGACAATGGCGCGCATCATCAAGGAAATGGGTGTCACGATTTACACCAACACGCGCGTGACGGGAATCGAACTGTCTGCGAATGGTGAAATTCAAAAAGCGCTGACCACTCAGGGCGCGATCAGAACGAATCTGCTCGTCAACGCGGCCGGGATGTGGGCGCCGCGTGTTGCGGCCATGGCTGGCGTTCATGTTCCAACAACGCCGGTGGATCATCAGCATATTGCTTTGCGGGCCGTTTCAGGCCATGAGTTTTCTCACGATACTCCGTGTTTACGTGATCCCGATAATTTGGTTTATATGCGCGAAGAGCAGGGCGGGTTGGTGATCGGAGGTTATGAACCCAATCCGGCTGCGCGCTGGATAGACGGCGCGCCGTGGGAACATGGCAATGCGACTCTGCCCGCCGATTATGGTCGTTTCGAAATACTGCTCGAGGGCGCCATCCGCAGAATTCCATTTTTACAGGAAGCCGGTATCATCACGCTGGTCTGCCATCCGGGCGCGTACACGCCGGATTGCCAGCCCATGCTCGGACCGGTGGCGGGTGCGCGCGGGTTGTGGATGGCCGCCGGCATGTCGCTCAACGGATACGGCGGCGCGGGCGGCATGGGCAAACTTATGGCAGAGTGGATCGTTGGAGGCGAAGCGCCGCAGGATGTCAACGCATATCGCGCGACGCGTTTTGGAAATTATTATTCAAACCCCGAATATGCGGCGGAGCGGACGCGCGAAGGCGTAAAGTATTATTACGCTTTGAAATTTCCGAACGACGAGAACGAATGGGCGCGCCCGCATCGCGTCAGCCCGGTGCATCATCGTTTGCAGGAGATGGGCGCAGTCTTCGGCGAGAAATTCGGCTGGGAGCGCGTCAATTATTTTCAACCCGGCCAGCCTTTCCGAAGAGCAGGCGCGGACCAACGCGAATGGGGCTGGAACAAGCCTCCGTATTTTGACCGCATCAGACAGGAGCACGAGGCGACGCGCGAACGCGCCACTCTCTTCGACCTGACCTCGTTCGGCAAAATCGAAGTGAGCGGCCCCGGAGCTTTGACTCTGTTACAGCGCCTGGCCGATAGCAACCTTGATAAACCGATCGGCAGCGCGAGCTACACACAATTTCTCAACACGCGCGGCGGCGTCGAGGCCGATGTGACCATCACGCGTCACTCCGAAGATTGCTTTTGGGTCGTGACCGGCTCTGCATTTATCGGCAACGACCTGGCATGGATTCAGATGCACGTTGAAGATGAAGATGTGACCATACGCGACATTACCACCGATTGGGCATGCCTTGCGTTGTGGGGGCCAAAGGCGAGAAACGTTTTGGAAGCAGTCACAAAAGACGATGTCTCGAATGAAGCGTTTCCCTATCTGACGGCGAAAAATATTTTCGTCAATGGTGTCAAGATTTGGGCGCAGAGAGTCAGTTACGTCGGCGAATTGGGTTGGGAACTTTACATCCCGAACCATCGCGCCGCCGCAGTTTGGGATGCGTTGTTAAAAGCCGGAGAAAAATTTGGTATTGAGGTTGGTGGGTATAAAGTATTGGATTCTCTGCGGCTGGAAAAAGGCTATCGTTATTACACGACTGACGTTACGCCGTTGGAAACGCCATACGAATCCGGGCTTGGTTTCTGTGTACATTTGGATAAAGGAAATTTCACCGGCCGCGATGCGTTGGTTGAGAAAAAGAAAATAGGGCTTTCAGCGAAGCTTTGCACATTGACCCTGGTTGACGGTGATGAGTTCACGCAAATTTATGGCGGCGAAGCGCTGTATGTGGATGGCAAAGTTTTGACGCGCGTGCGCAGCGGCGGGTATGGATATACGTTGAAGAAAAATATTTTGTACGCATATTTGCCAATCGAAATTGCGAAAGTTGGTTCGCGCGTGGAAGTGGAATTGATCGAAGGCCGCCGCATGGCAGAAGTGGCTGTGACCGTTTTGTATGATCCGAAAGGCGAGAAGTTGCGGGCTTAGCTTTTTATATATGCAAGTTTCTAAAAATAATTTATAAGTACCCGAAAGGAAAAGCGAATGTCAAATCTCACTTCTACAGATTTTTCTGCTCTCAAGAAAATCATTCCGCCGCGCCGGCCCGGTTACGGTTTGCAGCGACCTTACTATCACGAAGAATCCTTGTATCGCGCAGAGATGGAAGTGATCTGGCGCGGAGGCTGGTTGTTCGCCGGGCATTCGTGCCAGATTCCAAATGTAGGCGATTATTTCCTTTATGAGATTGACGGCGATTCGGTCATCATTGTCCGCCAGGATGACGGGAGTGTGCGCGCAATCTACAATGTTTGCCGTCACCGCGGATCGGTTATATGCGAAGCGGCAGAGGGGCATGTCAAACGCTTTATCTGTCCGTATCATCAGTGGACTTATGACCGTGATGGGCGTCTGCTTCTCTGGCGCGGTATGCAGGAGGGTCTCGACAAATCGGAATTGGGACTGCACCAGGCGCATGCCCGCGAAGTCGAGGGGATGATCTTTATCAGCCTGGCGAAAGAGCCGATGGATTTCGAAGCCGCGTACGAGACGATTGCTCCGGTTGTTCGTCCGCAGGGATTGGCGCGTGCGAAAGTCGCAAAAATCATGGATTTTGATATTCATGCCAATTGGAAACTGGTCTGGGAAAACAATCGTGAATGCTATCACTGTAATGTGAATCATCCGCAATATATCAAGGCGAATTTCGATCACTATAATTCCGACGACCTCATTGATCGCGTTGCGGAACAATTGGCTACTGTCACCGCCCGCAGTGAAGCTAAATGGGCGGCTCAGGGCCTGGCAGTGACTCGCACCGAAGCCGGCCTCACTGAATTTCCAGACCCTGAGCACAATGTCTGGTATTCAGCCAATCGCACGCCGCTCACTGATGGTTTTGTAAGTGAGAGTCTGGACGGCAAACAGGTTGCTCCGCTGATGGGCGATTACACTGACCCGGACGTCGGCACCGTCCGCGTGCGGATGCTCCCTAATTTTTGGCATCACTCGAGCTGCGATCATGGCGTCTCGGTGCGACTAACTCCAAATGGTCTTTACCATACTGATGTTCGCATGATCTGGCTGGTGGATGAAAAAGCTGAAGAGGGTCAAGATTACAACCTGGAAAAACTCCTGCCTTTCTGGTTGATGACTGCCGAGCAGGATTGGGAAATTTGCGTCAACCAACAGCGCGGAGTCAATTCGCATGCTTATACTGCGGGGCCGCTCTCGACGATCAAAGAATATAACCTCGACCGGTTCCTGCGTTGGTATGAACAGCAAATGGCCCCGGCACTTCGATAATCGGCTGACAAGTTTTTGGAGTTGATGGCGTGAAATCAAAAATACACCCTGCCTATATCGGTTTCGGGATGCTCACGCCTGTTACGATTATGGTAGTGGAGCAACTCCCAGAGCATAATACTGGCGCAATCGTAAAGGAAGTAAACGAATTTGTATTTGACGATGCCGCCATCGTTGCCTGCCTGTTGCGTCAATGGGATGTGCCGACCGGCATGATTGGCACAGCAGTTGGCGATGATTCGCGCGGACGTGACCTTGCCCGTCAGTTGGATGAATGGGGTGTGCAGGGAAGTGTGCGCTTCTCGAAAGAGTTCAAGACGCCGCATGAAGTGGACATCTCGGACAAGACCGGTGCGCGCACGTATTTTTGGCAGCGCACCCCTGAGATATTGAACACCCTCGATGGCGCGGATCTTTCCCTTCTTGACGGTGCGCGCATACTATATGTAGATTGGTATGATGGCGATCATATCCTGCGCGCGATGGATGTCGCGCTGCAATCTAATGTCAAGGTGTTTCTCAACCTTGAGCATGGACACGCGGATACGGAGATACTAAAGAAATATGCCGGGCGGGCCGCCATCTGTCAGGCCGTGACGGATGCGGCCCAGCTTGGCGAAGAATCTCCGCTGGATGTGGCTCGCAAATTGTTGAAGACGGGTGTTCAAACTGCATTGATCACCATGGCGGGAGATGGATGCCTCGCGGCGCGCGGTCAGGATGCCATCCGCATATACGCGCCGATTGTCAGCGCGGTGGATGGATGCGGGGCGGGCGCGACATTCTCTGCCGGATATATTTACGGATATTTGCAGGACTGGAATCTGGAACGCTGTGTGCGATTCGCGACCGCCGCCGCGTCTCTCAAAGTGACCAGGGCCGGTTTGCAGATGTTTGCCGTGGATGAAATTACGGCGCTTGCATCCGGCCTCGAAGCGGAATATATTAAAATTTAAAGGACACTCCCATGGCTTTTGCCAGCCTGCTTACCTCCGAACAAACACAGCGCGTCCATGAGGCGTCGCTTGAGATTCTTGAAAACGTCGGCTTGCTGGTGCGGCACGAAAAAGCGCGCGCCATTTTTGAACAGCACGGCTGTAAAGTGGATGCCGAGACTCACATCGTTAAATTTCCCCCGGCGGTCGTCGAGAAATATCGCAGGATGATGCCGCCGGCTTTTACTTTCCACGGACGCGACCCGAAGTATGACCGCACCATTCCGCAGGACGGCCCGCTCATCGTCACCGGAAGTTCCGCCCCCAATTTGCTGGACCCGGTTACGGGTCGGGAAAGACGCTCGCGTTCTGACGATATCGCCCGCATCGCGCACCTGATCAATGAGCTGCCCGGCTACGATGTTTTTTCCGTCTCCGTATTGGCAGATGATGCCCCGCTCGATCAATTTACGCTGGCGCGTATCTACCCGGCCTTGAAATATTGCTTGAAGCCAGTCCGTATCACCAGCAGGGATTTGCCAGATGCCCGTGCGATATTAAAGTTGGGCGGTTTGATCGCAGGCAGTGACGAGGCCTATCGTGCCCACCCGTTTATCACGCATCATTATTGTCCTGTCGTCTCGCCGCTGACGATGGATCATTTGTCCACCGAGGCATTGATATTTTTTGCAGAACAACAATTGCCGGTCTATCCGACGATCGTGCCGAATGGCGGTTTGACTTCGCCAATGTCCATGGCTGGAACTCTCGCGCAGGGCAACGCCGAATTCTTGGCGTCGGCAGTCTTGATGCAAATGGTTTATCAAGGTACGCCTTTGATATACGCCACGCTGCCAACCATCGCAGATATGCGGACGGGCGCGTATGCTTCGGGCGGCATCGAATGCGGTATGCTGCACATGGCTCACGCGCAAATGGCGCATTTCTATAATGTGCCGTCCGGCGGCTATATCGGTTTGACAAACTCCAAGATCAACGACGCGCAATCCGGCTATGAGACCGGCATGTCCACCGCCGCCGGGGTGCTGGCTGGCATGGATATGTTGAACATGGGCGGCCTGCTCGAAGCCTTGAAAGTGTTCGATTTCGCCAAGACTGTAATTGACGATGAGATTGCGCTTATGTTAAAGCGTCTTAAGCGCGGTATCGAGTTCAACGAAGACGAATTAGCTTTGGATGTAATCGCAAAGATCGGGCCGGGCGGCTCCTTCGTCGTCGAGCCTCATACCATGAAGCGCATGAAAACATCTGCATTGCTCACAAAGCTTTCCGACCGCGAAACGCGCACCCAATGGGAGCAGAAGGGTTCGCTCGATATACACGCGCGCTCCATGGCGAAGGTTCGCGAAATTTTTTCGCGCGGCAGTTCGGCGGCTTTTTCTCCCGAAGTGGATGCTCGCATCCGGGCTGGCTTTAAGGATTTGATTTCTGGCAAATTGGAAATGCCCGAAGGATGGTGACGCCAATGCAGGATGATGACTCTGGAAAAAATTCATTCGTTCATGCCGGACTTTGGGCCGGACTCCTGAACAACCGGCGCCGCCTCATCCGAAACTTCACATTCTTCGTCGCGGGACTGGTTCTGTTTGGCATTGGCATCGCTTGCGGGGCGAGTGCAGGCGCGCCCGCTTCGAGCCCGGCCGCTTTGCCTGTTGTCGAAACGACTCAACCTGCCCCGGCTTCGACTTTCCTCCCGCTTGTAATTCAGCCAACTCCAACGGCCGAGCCATTGGTCATTGCGCCGCCACCAGCTATTTTGGAAGCGCGCCGCCTCACGCTGGAATATCCGCCGCAGATCCGCGTAGGCGATTCAGATGTGATCCGCCTCACGCTTGAAGTGGATACGCTGGGCAACGTCACTCCGACAGCGGAGGCGCAGGGGAACACGATCACTGGAGAGGTGATTCAAATCCCCAATTTATACGATACACATAATGTCATCGCCGAAGCGCGCCTGGATATGGCCGGGCCGCAGATTCGTCCGAGTGAGTTGATCAGCGAACCGCTCACGCCCGGACAATCGGCCACGTTTTACTGGAGCATTCGCCCGACTTCGGCTGGGACATTTCGCGGCACCGCCTGGTTCTATCTGCGCTTTGTGGATAAAGTCAGCGGGGAGGAAAGCCGGAAAACGGTATCCGCTCAAGCGGTCCAGGTTCAGGCGACAAGTTTCTTCGGTCTGAATGGAAATGCGGCACGCGCGGCTGGCGGGGTGGGATCGGTGCTTGGCGCAATCCTGGGAATTCCATTTATAGACGACGTATTGAAATGGGTGTGGACGAGAATTCGCCGCCTGAAGAATACATGACGAAAATCACCTAAAATATTGACATGCTTTCGTGGCAACCGTTTTGTTCTCTATGGTACAATGCAATCGCTCTATAGAAAAAAACACAATGGAGTGCTGATCATGAACGAATGGCTTTACATAGGTTTATTTTTTATTGTCGGGCTGATCATCCCTGTGGGTGCGATTGGCATGGCCTGGATGATGGGGCCAAAGAAATCCAACCCAATCAAGATGACAACTTATGAGTGCGGCATCGAAACCGTTGGCGATAGCTGGGTGCAATTCAAGGCCCAGTATTATATCTTTGCGCTGGTTTTTCTGGTCTTTGATGTTGAAACGGTCTTTCTTTTCCCGTGGGCCGTGCGGCTTGGTCAACAGGGTTTGTTTGCTGTGCTGGAAGGCATCGTATTTATTTCCATTCTCATCGCCGGACTGGTTTATACCTGGCGCAAAGGAATGCTGGAGTGGGCGTAATTCAATCGTAATTTGCAAGAGAAGGCTGATGGGACACTTCCTTTCAGCCTTCTCTTTGTGTGTACAGGAGTGACCCATGAATTTTTGGAATGACCCCCTCAAAATTGCCGCGGACTGGTTGGTAAGTATCTTAACCGGTTGGGGTATGCCCGCGGTCGCGGCCGGCGTGCTGGTGGCTTTTCTCGGCACGCTTCTTTTCATTTCTCTGCTGATGGTGCTGGATATTTTCCTGGTCTGGCTGGAACGTAAAGTGGTGGCGCGCTTCCAGGATCGGCTTGGGCCCAATCGGGTCGGCCCATTTGGTTTGATCCAGCCGTTCGCGGACATTATCAAGCTTATGATTAAAGAAGACACCACGCCCGCAGGCGCGGACCGCGTTGTGTACAACATTGCGCCCATGCTCTCGATGATGTCGGTGTTGATTCTATGGGCGATCGTGCCGCTGGCCCCCGTCATCTTCGGCGTGGACTTGAACGTCGGCCTGTTATACATTGTTGCGGCGGGCGCAATTAGCACGTTGTCCATTATTATGGCGGGCTGGTCGTCGAACAATAAATTTGCGACCATCGGCGCATTCCGCCAGGTAGCCGTGATGGTTTCGTTCGAAATCCCGATGGTGGCGATGCTTTTGATCCCCACCATTTTTGCAAGGACAATGGGCATGAACGGAATTGTCCAGGCGCAGAATATTTGGTATGTCATCTTATCGCCTTTGGGCGCCTTGATCTTTCTGATTGCCGCCATCGCCGAACTGGGCCGCGCTCCGTTCGATATGGCGGAGGGCGAATCTGAACTGGTGTCCGGTTATAACATCGAATATTCGGGCATGAAGTTTGGCATGTTCTATGCAGGCGAATTACTGCATGCCCTCACTTTTGGCGGTTTCCTGGCGATTCTGTTCTTCGGCGGATATCGTTTCTTTGGGCTTGAAAAAGTCAGCCCGTTCCTGGCCGTTATTATCTTGCTTGGGAAGGCATTGATCGGTTACTGGGTCATCATGTGGGTCAAATACACGATGATGCGTATTCGCATTGACCACATGCTGGCCTTCAACTGGAAATTCCTGACGCCGCTTTCTTTTGTGCTTTTGATGGTGACAGCACTGATGAATGCGCTTCTGCGCGAGACCTCGGGCTGGCTCTACCCGATCAGTATGTTCCTGTCGAACGTTTTGGTGGCGTGGATCGCGCTGGAGATCGCGCGTTCTCACAGCCGCAGGGAACGCGCGAAGGTTACTGGCGTGAAGGCTGTGGAAGTTGCGCCTCATTGATGAATGTCGGGTTTGTTTTTACGTATTACCTAATACGAACTGTGTAAAAACAAATTCTTAAAGAGGAATTCTATGACAGCATCTCAAATTATTTTTCTTCTTGTTGCGATTGTCACCCTCGGCTCGGCGTTAATGGTGGTGGCAAGCCGCAATCTCGTCCATGCCGCGTTGTGGCTGGTGTCTACGTTGTTTGGTGTGGCGATCATTTACGCCCTGCTCAACGCCGGTTTTCTGGCGGTGGTGCAGGTGGTGGTCTACATTGGTGCAATTGCAACCCTGTTCATCTTTGCCGTTATGTTGACTCGCAGGGATCAGCTTGAAGGCGGTGTGCAATTGAATAGCGGTTGGTGGCTTGGCGCGCTCATCGCCGTGCTGACTTTTGGCGGCCTGTTCGGAATGTTTCAGAGTTGGAGCGGCTTTTCGAAAACCGCGACCGACATCCCGTCGGGGTTTGATGCGGTTGGGCAATTGGGCAGCGCGTTGACTTCGCCCGTCGGTTTTGTTCTGCCGTTCGAGGTTGCGTCCGTCCTGTTACTGGCGGCGCTGGTGGGCGCAGTTTATATTGCGTTCAATCGGAAATAGGAGGCGGCGATGATTCCACTTTCCTGGTATCTCATTCTTTCGGCTGCTTTGTTTTGCATTGGTTTGTTCGGCGTGTTGGCGCGCAAAAATGCAATCATCATTCTGTTGGGCGTGGAGTTGATGCTCAATGCAGTGAATGTTAATCTTGTGGCCTTCTGGCGCTATGGCGATATTTCGCTCATGGCAGGACAAGTTTTTGCGATCATTGTCTTTGCGGTAGCCGCCGCGGAAGTGGCCGTGGGTTTGGCGCTGGTGATCTCTGTTTATCGCCGCCGCAATACCATCATTGCTAATGAAATTGATTTGCTGAAGTGGTAGCAAAAGCCGATATTCGATACCCGATCCTCGAATATCGAATTATCGAATATCGTTCTTCGGAGGTTTCATGACGACAGAATTCCTTATCTGGTTAATTCCTCTCCCGCCCGTGTTGGCTTTTTTTCTGATCGTGTTGTTCACCAACAAGAATAAGGCGCTTAGCCATACGGTGGGAGTTGGCGCGGCGGCCCTTTCGTGGCTTGGCGCGATGATAGTGTTTGTGCGCGCGCTGGGCGTGAACGAACTCGGCAGAGAGCCGTTTGTTTCTTCCATCAATTGGCTGCCAACAGCGGATACCTGGTTCAAGATCGGCGTGCTGATTGATCCGCTCTCGGCTGTGGTTTTGTTCTTCGTAGCCTGGACTATATTGATGATCTTCATTTACAGCATCGGCTATCACAATTTCGGACAGCCTGCGGGCGATCATGATCGTCCCGGCCTGCCGCCGCACGGGGCGACTGTTGAAGAGCATGGACACAAGCACGTTGTGCCGTCCATCGAGCCGATGTATTCGCGTTTCTTTGCTTTTCTTGGTTTGTTCGCCTTTGGCATGTACATGCTGGTGGTCTCCGATAATCTCCTGACTCTGTTTGTGGGTTGGGAGATCATGGGCTTGTGTTCATACCTGTTGATCGGTTTTTGGTATGCCAAACCGTCGGCTCGTGATGCGGCGGTCAAGGCTTTTATGACCACGCGCATTGGCGATATGTTCATGCTACTGGGCATTGTTTTCCTTTATAGCGCGACCGGCACGCTTTCCTTTCGAGAAATTTTCACCGAAAACACCTTGCGTGTTTTAGCGACGACCACCACGCCGCTCTTTGGGCTTTCCGCGGCGGGACTGATCGGTTTGCTGCTCTTCATCGGGACGGTGGGTAAATCGGCGCAGTTCCCGCTTCACGTCTGGCTGCCCGACGCGATGGAAGGTCCGACACCGGTCAGTGCCATGATCCATGCCGCGACAATGGTGTCGGCGGGCGTGTATATGATCATCCGCATCTTTCCGCTGTTGAGCCTCGACCCTAAAACCGTGACGGTGGTCGCGTCTGTGGGCGCATTTACAGCTTTGTTCGCTTCTGTAATCGCCCTGGCGCAAAACGACATGAAACGCGTCATGGCATATTCGACCATCGCCCAGTTGGGTTACATGGTTGCCGCGGTAGGTATTGGCGCATATGTCGCGGCGGTTTTTCACCTTATTACGCACGCGTTCTTCAAGGCTTTATTGTTCCTCGGCGCGGGTTCTGTGATCCACGGCATGGAACATGGCGCTTTGCATACGGGCGACCATCTGGACGCGCAGGATATGTTCAACATGGGCGGACTGCGAAAGAAGATGCCCATTACCTTCTGGACGAATGTGATCGGCGGTTTCTCGCTGGCCGGCTTTCCATTGTTGACGGCGGGCTTCTGGTCGAAGGATGCGATCTTTGCAGAAGCGTTCGCCAACGGACAGATAGCGGTCTTTGTGACCCTGGCCGCCGCGGCCTTCCTGACCGCGTTCTATACCATGCGCCAGATTACATTGGCTTTTCTGGGCAAGCCGCGCAGCAAGGCGGCCGAACACGCGCAAGAGACTCCGTGGACGATGACCGTCCCGTTGATCGTGCTGGCTGTATTTGCAGCTAGTTACGGCTGGGTTGGAATTCCGAAAGACTTTCCCGTGTTGGGCGGCATCCTGCCCAACTGGCTGTTTGAGTTTGTAGGTGGAACCCTGTCTGTGGCCCCGCGCGAAGCGGCTTTCAATTACATCCCGTTATTGACCTCGCTGGCTGTCTCCATCGGCGGTTTATTTTTCGGCTGGCTGGTCTATCGCAATGTCGAATCCGCGGCTGAGGATAAATTGCAAATTCCGCTACTCAAGAAAAAATTCTACGTTGACGAATTTTACGGAGTCGTCTTCGCCAAACCCATGACCTGGTTCTCTGAAACATTCGTTTCTCTGTGGATGGACAAGGGCGTAATTGACGGCGTCTTGCACACATTTGGCAGGCTTGCGTCAAACACTGGCTCGACCATCCGCAATTACTTCGACAAACCCGTCATCAACGAGTTTTTTGGCGATGGCACGGCGCACGTTACGCAATGGACCGCGAAAAAACTTCGCCCGATCCAATCCGGCCGCATTCAGCAATACATGCTTGTTTCCCTGGTGGTCATTCTTGCTTTGGCGGGCCTGCTCTTATATCTGCTGAGGCTGGCCTAGCCAGATTGGAGTCGCGATGGATTTTCTCACTTCTCATCTTCTTAGTTTGATTTTATTTCTGCCGGCTGTCTCGGCGCTGGTCTTGTTCTTCCTGCCCAAAGACGAAGCCAAACTTCTGCGCTGGTTCACGCTTGGTGCGAGTCTGATTCCGTTCGCGCTCACCGTCTTTTTGTGGACTCAATTCAAACCTGATGCGGCCGGTTTTCAGTTCGAAGAGAAATACGTTTGGTATCAAGCCATCAACTCGTCGCTGCATCTCGGCGTGGACGGTTTATCACTGACGATGGTCCTGCTCACCACGCTGTTGACGCCGCTCGCCATTCTTGCATCCTTCAACGTGACCGATCGCATTAAGCCATACATGATGCTCTTCCTCTTTTTGGAAACGGGCATGCTCGGCGTTTTCATGGCGATGGACTTGCTGATCTTCTTTGTCTTCTGGGAAATCGGTCTCGTCCCAATGTACTTCATCATCAATCAATGGGGCAGCGCCAACAAAGAATACGCCTCCATGAAATTCATGATGTACACCATGGGCGGATCGCTTGGGCTTCTGCTCGGCATCCAACTGCTCGGCGCTCTCTTCGGGACTTTTGACCTTGCCGCCATTACTGCAAAGTGGGCCGTGGCTGAAGGCTTCCTGCTCGGCTTCCCAATCGCGACAATCAAGACGGTTGTCTTTTGGGCCTTCGTTGTGGCTTTCGCCATCAAAGTTCCGATTTGGCCTTTCCACACCTGGCTGCCCGACGCGCACACTGAAGCCCCGACTGCCGGGTCCATGCTTCTGGCGGGTGTTCTGCTTAAACTTGGCGCGTATGGTTTCTTGAGGCTTGTCTTGCCGTTGTACCCGGTCGAATCTTACAATTATGCCGGCGCGCTGGCTTTGCTTGCCACTGCCGCGATCGTCTTCGGCGCATTCGGCTCATACGGCCAAAAGGATTTCAAACGCCTCGTGGCGTATTCTTCGGTTAGCCACATGGGCATTGTAGTGCTTGGTATCGCGGCGGCCGCTTTCGCCGCGGGGAAGAGCGACGCGCGCATCGCCATGAACGGCGCTATTCTGCAAATGTTCAACCATGGACTTTCCGCGGCCGGCATGTTCTTCCTGGTCGGCGTAATCTATGAACGGACGCACACTCGTAATCTCGATGAATTCGGCGGACTGTTCCCGCTCGTCCCGATTTACGGTGGAATCCTGATCTTTACCAGCCTGGCATCGCTCGGCCTGCCCGGCCTCAACGGCTTTGTCTCCGAGTTTCTGGTGGTGCGAGGCGCCTTCCCGTTGTTGACTGTGTACACGGCGATTTCGATGCTCGGTGTGCTCTGTACGGGTGCATATATTTTGAAGGGCATCAGGAAGGTTTTGCATGGTCCATTGAACGAACATTGGGACTCGCACGGCGAACATAAACTGACAGAGATCAATACGCGCGAGATTCTTGTCATGGCTCCGTTGATGAGTTTGATTTTAATCATCGGCATTTGGCCCGCGTGGATCCTGGATGTCATCAACAAGGCCGTTATGAGGCTTTTCTAATACGTAATTCGCGATGTGTAATTGGTTTTACGAATTATGCATCGTGCAATACGTGAGGTGCTTATGAATTTCCCTGTACTCAGTATTATTGTCTTTAGCCCGATTGTGGCGGCGATGGTCATTTTGTTGATCCCGGCCGAGCGCAAGACGGAGGCGCGCGGCGTGGCCTTGGCCGCTGCCATCTTTGCATTGTTGCTTTCGCTCTGGGCTTATCTCTCTTACGATAAGGCCGCCGCAGGTTATCAATTCACGGAACAATATAACTGGCTTCCTCAATTGGGCATCAGCCTGCACTTCGGTGTGGATGGCATCAGCGCGCCGCTTGTGCTCTTGACCGGCGTTGTTATGTTTACGGGTGTGCTGATCTCGTGGGGCGATTTCGGCGAACACGTTTCTGCTGGAATTCAGGATCGCCCGCGCGAGTTCTTTGCTTTCCTGTTTATTCTCGCCAGCGGCGTGTTTGGCGTGTTTGCCTCGCTGGATTTGTTCATGCTGTTTTTCTTCTTTGAGATTGCTGTATTCCCAATGTACCTGCTGATCGTCATCTGGGGCTGGGACAAGACTCGCGAATACGCGGCCATGAAGTTGACGCTATATCTGTTCATCGGCTCGGTGGTTGCTCTGGTCGGCGCATTGGCGATGTATTGGGTTGCAGGCCAGAATACGGGCGTTTATACCTTCGATCTGCTCCAGCTTGAAAAAGCCGGTTTCTCGGCCTCTTTCCAAAACCTGTGGTTCCTGCCGGTCTTTTTTGGCTTCGCGGTACTGGGCGGCATCTGGCCTTTCCACAACTGGTCGCCTGACGGCCACGTCGCCGCTCCGACCGCGGTCTCAATGTTCCATGCAGGTGTGTTGATGAAGTTGGGTGCGTTTGCAGCGCTGCGCGTCGGCATTATGCTTTTGCCGGAAGGCGCCAAATACTGGTCATGGGTTATCATGTTGAGCGCAGGTATCGCGATAGTGTACGGCGCATTCATTGCCTTCGTCCAAACCGACTTGAAATATATGATCGGCTTCTCGTCCGTTTCGCATATGGGATTGGTACTGCTCGGCTTCTCAACCCTTAATCGTGACGGTCTGTTGGGCGCAGGCGTGCAGATGTTCTCGCACGGAATCATGACGGCTCTCTTCTTCGCAATCACCGGAATGATCTATGACCGCTCTCATACTCGTCAGATTCCGGAACTTGGCGGCATGAATAAAGTCATGCCTTTTGCATCCATCGGTTTCATCATCGGCGGCCTGGTGTCAATGGGTATGCCGGGCTTCTCGGGGTTCGTGGCCGAGTTCCCGATTTTCCTGGGCGTGTGGAAAACCCAATGGCTGGTGGCTGTGATTGCCAGCATTTCCATTATCCTGACCGCAGGGTACGTGATGATGGCTATCAGCCGCGTATTCTTCGGCAAGATGCCGGAAAGATTTGAAGGCCACATAACTCCGATCACGACGCTGGATAAAGTCGCCATCTTCACGTTATCCTTGCTGATGGTCGTCATCGGTTTATTCCCGGCCATCATGGTGCCTTTGGTTGAAACAGGCGTCAATAATATTCTGCGCTTGCTGGGAGGTCTCTAATGTTTACATCCACGTCCTTCCTCTCGATCCTCCCGGAAATGCTCATCCTCGCTCTTGGCATTATTCTGCTGGTCGTCGAGCCGTTCTGGAAAGAAGAACGCCGCCGCGATACCGGCTGGCTCACTGCCGGCGGTTTATTTGCAATTCTCATCATCAGCCTGTTGGTTGGGCGTCCAGGCGAGCCTGTTGCAACTCTCGGCGGAATGGTCCGCTTCGATTGGTTGGGCTTCTTCTTCAAGATGTTGTTCATCTTTGCCGCAGGAATTACGGCTCTTTTCCTGATGGATCACGAAAAAGCCGGCCGGCGCGGTGAGGCCTATGTTCTTCTTCTTGCTTCCACCATCGGCATGTCTTTGATGGCTTCCTCAGCCGACCTTGTTATGCTTTATCTCGCCATTGAAACGACATCCATTCCGCTTTACGTTCTGGCAGGCTTCATGCTTTCGGATGATCATTCAACCGAAGCGGGTTTCAAGTATTTGCTGTTCGGCGCGATGACCTCCGCAGTGATGCTGTACGGATTTAGCCTTTTATTTGGATTTGCCGGCACGACCAATCTCTATGCCCTCGCGGCAGCGCTTCAGGCTGGACGCCTAACGGCTCCCGTTATATTGGGCGTGATCTTCCTGGTTATTGTCGGACTCGGCTTCAAGGTTTCCATCGTTCCCTTTCACTTTTGGGCGCCTGATGTTTACGAGGGTGCGCCGACCCCGATTGCAGGATTCTTGTCAACAGCCTCCAAGGCCGCAGGCTTCGTAGTCATTGCGCGCTTCTTCCTGGTTGTTTTTCCCGGCTTCACCCTCACCTGGACATCTCTGCTGGCCGTGCTGGCCGCGGTGACAATGACGGCCGGCAATCTGCTGGCCCTGCCGCAAAAGAATCTCAAGAGAATGCTGGCCTACTCGTCCATCGCTCATGCAGGCTATGCCATGATCGGTATCGTAGCGCTTTCCCAATTGGGAATTACCAGCGTGGTTTTCTACATGGTGGCTTACATCGTGACCAACATGGCGGCCTTCGGTGTTGTTGCGGCGGTCGGGCGCGCGGTTGGCTCGGATGAATATGATACTTATCGCGGACTGAGTCGTCGCTCGCCTTGGCTGGGCCTGATCATGCTGGCCGCGTTTCTGTCGCTGGCTGGTATGCCGCCGTTCGGCGGTTTTGTGGCGAAGATCTTTGTGTTCGCGGCAGGTATGCAGGCCAAATATACCTGGCTGGTCATCGTCGGTATCCTGAACTCCATCGTCGGCGTATACTACTACTTGAACGTGATGAAGTATGTATATCTGTATCGAATGGAGAACGAAGACGAAGAGAAGCATCCGATTGCATTGACCCGTCCATATGTAATTGCGTTGATAATTTTGGCTCTGGGCGTGATCCTGGTCGGCACGGTGTTTGCGCCGTGGTTTAGCTGGTCGAGCGCGGCGGCAGTGAATCTGTTCTAGTGTGGATAGGGCCTGCGGCGGGGGGGCGGGCCTCAGGTCCGGTGAGATGCGCAGCGCTTTTATCGCCAAAAATTTGTTTCGTTGACGCCTTAACCCTTTATGATATAATCGTGCGGCATGACACAATCGGATAATAAGAATCGGAACGTTATAAACACAGTTTTGATCGTGTTGGTGGGGCAGGTGGGGTGCCTGACATTGGCCATCATCCTGGCTTCGGTGTTCGGTGGGCTATGGTTGGATCAGAGCTTCGGCACAAAGCCGCTCTTTACGTTGATTTTTTTATTCGCGGGAATTCCTCTCTCAGTCGTCTTGATGCTTCTTGTGGCACGCAGGACGCTGGCGAGAATAAAATCTAATGCTGAGTCAGAGAAGAATATCTCTGCGTAGGAGGCGTCTTGAAAACTCAGAAGCGTAGACCCTGGCGGCGCTGGGTCGTACTTGTGCTGATGATCGTTGGCTTTATTTTGGGCGGGATCTTTGTTCCTGTTCAGCCGGAGATTACGGTTGCGGCTGAAAAATTGATCGAAGAGCCGATTGTCGGAAACTTCCTCGGCCTCGGTCCGCTCTATTTGGTTAACACACTTCCAACACTGGCTGTAACGATCGTTTTGTTGGTCGTGCTTGCGTTCTTTACAAATCGTTCTCTCAAAAAGAGCGCAAAGACCGATCTTGTTCCGCAGGGCATCGGCAACTTAATGGAAGCTTTTATGGAACTTCTGTATGGCCTGACGGAAGGGTCAGCCGGTGCAAAATGGGCGCCATTGATCTTCCCCTGGTTCGCAACGATCATGGTTTACGTTTTGTTTGCGAATCTGCTCAAGATCATTCCGGGTTTTGAGTCAATCGGCTTTTTGCTTCCCGCACAGGGAGAGGGCCGCACGATTGCCGAATTGGGCGCTGGCTGGGCAAATATCCTGCCTGCCAAAGTCGCGACCGGCGGCTATGTTCTTGTCCCGTTCTTGCGAGGCGTCTCTGTGGATCTAAACTTTACTTTTTCACTGGCGCTCATTGCCGTGATTTGGATCCAGGTGGTCGGTTTCCAGGCCCAGGGCTTTGGATATATCAGCAAATTTTTCAACGTTCGCACGATGTTCAAAACACCGTTCTTCGGCGCCATGGACTTCCTGGTTGGCCTGCTTGAGTTGATCTCGGAATTTTCGAAGATCCTCTCGTTTGCCTTCCGTCTTTTCGGTAATATGTTCGCGGGTGTGGTGTTGGTCGCGATTGTGGCCGGTCTGCTTGGCCGCATCAGCATCCTGCCTTCGATGATTATGATGTTCGAATTGTTCGTCGGCATCATTCAGGCGTTCGTTTTCGGTATGCTTACCATGGTCTTCATGGCGCAGGCCACGCAAGGGCACGGTCATGAAGAAGAGCACGCAGAAGTTTCTGCGGAAGCCCATTAATTAAAAAAATCAAAGGAATAATCAGGAGGCTTGTAATATGGAAGGAAATATTGTAGAAGCAGCTCGTTTCATTGGCGCCGGATTGGCGATGATCGCCGCGGCTGGTGCGGGTGTTGGGATTGGCTTGAGCGTACAGGGCGCGTTGACGGGCATGGCGCGCAACCCGGATACATACGGCAACTTGTTGACCAATATGATCCTTGGCATTGCCTTTTCTGAAGCAATCGCCATCTATGCCCTGGTCATCGCGTTCCTCATGCTCTTCAAAGTTGTATAGTTTATAGGAGCATCGCATGGAAGCGCTTGGTATTAATTTTGGTTTGCTCATTGTTCAGATCATCGCGTTTGCGATTGTCTTTCTTACGTTGAACGCCTGGGTTTATAAGCCCATGCTTAACATGCTTGAGACGCGCAAGACGAAAATCGCCCAGGGTCTTGAAGATGCCCGCGTAGCCGCCGAAGCGCGGGCCAACGCTGAAAAGGAAGCGCAGAAGATCCTTGCCGATGCGCAAGCAGAGGCAGGCAAGGTGGTTCGTGAAGCGACTGATCGCGCTGCTAGTGCCGGCAAGGATGTAAAGGCTGCGGCCGAGGCTGAAGCGGTCAAGGTGCGCGAAGCGGCCATGGCCGAAGCCGAAATCGAACGAGGACGCGTTCTCAGCGACCTGCGCAGCCAGGTCGCTGCGCTGGCAATTGCTGCCGCGCAGAAACTGGTTGGCGACACCCTCGATGAAAAGCGCCAGCATGTATTGATTGATGAATTCTTCTCGGGAGTTAAATCTGGCAAGGTTGTCATTCTCGATGATGCAGATTTCAGGGGCGAATCCGCTGAAGTTACCAGCGCCCTGTCGCTCAGTGCCAGCGAACAGGAGACCGTCAAAAAAAGCATCCTCGACAAGGTTGGCGCCAAGTCTGTGGCCTTCCGCGTTGACCCTTCCATCCTGGGAGGTCTCATCATCAAGGTCGGCGACAAAGTAATGGATGGTTCGGTCGCCGGCAAATTCGATGGCCTTCGTCAGACCCTCAAGTAATATACGACCTATAAATGCAAAAGGGTTTTGGTAAAATTACCAGGACCCTTTTTTTGTTAACCCGAATGACCCGAGAGAAAGAAAATGCGTTTATGTTCCTGCCCAGCCTGTTCGTTGATTTTCCGTTTGCATATGCCCCGAAAAAGCTGCCGGCTCTCACGATCACTGATATCGCGATTGACAGCCGCGCGGTGAAGCCCGGATTTCTTTTCGTCGCATTGAAGGGCAGCTCTACGGATGGACACGACTATATTCAGAAGGCGATTGAGAATGGCGCGTCGGCAATTATAGGCGAACAGGACTTATCGGGACTCTCTGTTCCCTATATTCGACTGGGAAACTCGCGTCAAGCCCTGACCTGGCTGGCGGCCGCGTTTTACGATTGGCCTGCCCGCAAGCTGACGGTGATCGGCGTAACAGGCACGGATGGCAAAACCACTACGACCAATCTTATTTATAAAATTTTGCTGGCCGCCAAAATCAAAGCTGGCATGGTCTCAACCGTCAATGCGGTCATCGGCGATGAAGTGCTGGACACTGGCTTTCACGTCACCACGCCTGACGCGCACGATGTGCAGCGCTATCTGGCGCAAATGGTCGAAGCGGGGTTGACGCATGTGGTGCTCGAAACCACGTCACATGGCTGGGCGCAGTATCGCGTGGATGCCTGCGAGTTTGATATCGGCGTGGTCACCAACATCACGCACGAACATCTGGATCAACATGGCTCGTACGAAAATTATCGCGCCGCCAAAGCAAGACTCTTTTCCAGCCTTGAAAAGACTTTGCCAAAGAAGCAGGGAAATCCGCGTATGGCTGTCATCAACCGCGATGACCGTTCGTTTGAATTTCTGGATGGCTTGATCAAAACGAACAAACTCAGTTATGGCTTGGGTAATAACGCGGATGTTTGTGGAGAGAATATCGAATACAGTTTGTCGGGAATTTCTTTTACCGCCGTCAGCACGGATTGGCGCGTGGCCATTAGAAGCCATTTGATTGGCGCGTACAATGTCTCGAATTGCCTGGCCGCATTGACTGTGGCGATTTATGGACTTGGCATTCAGCCCGAAATGGCTGCACAGGGAATCGCTTTGCTCGAAGGCGTGCCGGGCCGCATGGAACGCATTGAGATGGGACAAAATTTCACGGCCATCGTTGATTTTGCCCACACGCCGAACGCGTTGAAAGTTGCATTGGAAGCCGCGCGGAAGATGTTGGTATCTCACCGCGAAGACGCAAAGGCCGCGAAGGAAAATTTAAATCTTCGCGCTCCTGGCGGGCTTCGCGGTTCAAAAAATCAAGATCAGGAACCGGAACCACGCGTCATCGCCGTCTTTGGCTCGGCGGGATTGCGCGATAAAGAAAAACGTCGCATGATGGCAGAGACATCGGCAGAGTTGGCCGATCTAACTGTGTTGACTGCCGAGGATCCGCGAACAGAATCGTTGAGTGTCATCCTTGATGAAATGGCAACTGGTGCGAGGTCCAAGGGCGGACGCGAGGGCGAGACATTTTGGCGCGTCGCGGATCGCGGCGAAGCCATCCGCTTTGCGTTGAGTCTGGCGCGTCCCGGTGACATCGTTTTGGCCTGCGGAAAAGGCCATGAGCAGTCCATGTGTTTTGGAAAGGTCGAGCATTTGTGGGATGACCGCATCGCGATGCGCGCCGCGTTGAGTGAGTTGCTGCATGTCGAGGGGCCAAACATGCCCTATCTGCCGACACAACATAAATCCGAAGAGGAGTGGTTGAAGGATGGAAGTTGAGCCGGTAACGTTGACTGGCAGGTTTGTGCGGCTTGAACCGTTGAGCGAAGCGCACGTGGAAGGGCTGGCGAAGATCGGCGTTGGTCAGCCGTTCTGGAATTTTATGTTGTACGGTGAAATGAACTCGGTGGACGATATGCGGAATTGGGTGCGCGATATTATGGCGCGTTGCGTGCGCGGCACCGACCTTCCATTCGCGGTCATCCATCTTGAGTCGGGGCGCGTAGCGGGCGCGACGCGTTATTTGAACATCATGCCAAACGACCGCGGACTTGAAGTGGGCGGCACGTGGTACGGCCCTGAATTCCAGCGGACTGTTGTGAACACTGAATGCAAATATTTATTGCTCGGTCATGCGTTTGAGAAATTGGGTTGCGTCCGTGTGCAGATAAAAACAGATTCACGTAACGAGAGATCGCAGAAGGCAATTGAAAGAATCGGCGCGCAAAGGGAAGGTGTGCTGAGGAATCACATGATCCTGCCAGATGGGTATATTCGAGATTCGGTTTTTTATAGTATTTTGGATAGCGAATGGCCGGGAGTGAAAAAAAAGATGGAAGAGAAGATGATAGGATAGAATTTTTTATTTTGTCGCGGAACATGAAGGACTTCGGTAGGCGACTTATTGCTTACATCCAATGTTTACTCTTGCTTATTATCTTGGATGATCTCCTCGGAAACGATTTTTCCTTGATCCGTTATTTTTAATACCACCGGCTTCTTCAATAATTTTCCAATTTTATTACCAAGTGCTTTCATTGGTTCTGGATCGAAGAACACGTCGGAATTTACTTTGAGAGGCAGGCTATTTTGGGAATCAAGAGTTACTTCGAGTCTGTGGCCGGCGTCTTCTCCGTGAATTGAGATGCGACTGACTTGTTCCAACCTTAGACTGTATTTTTGAATTTTTCCAGAATTTAATTTCTCGATGCGAGTGGCCTGTTGAGTGTCCAAGTCAATACTTACAGTTGCCTCATGTACATTATTTCTCGGGGACATGAGAACTGCAAGATATACAAAAAGGACTTCTATTAATAAGGCGGCAGCCGTGATTGTCCAAAACAACCAGGAACGTGAACTATTGAAATAGGCTAAACCTGCGAAAACACTAACAAGAATTAAAGCGATGGTGACAGCAATGGCTGCATACGTACATCCCTCCCCGCCCTGTTCAGACTTATTTTTTTTTAAAATGATTTTTGTAGGTGTTTCTTCGGTCACAGCTGCATAAAGAACTGAGCAATAATAAAACTATAACGTTGATTGTGCAGCCTACAAATCGAGTTCGTTGGCTGATCGAGTTCGATGGAAGTCAGACATGGCATTCTCCTTTTTGTTGTGTCCTGCTTCGGCTACAGAGCGTAGGGTTCCAGAAAAGCTGCTATGTCTCCTAGATTGTCGGTCAAGACGATGTCTAGGAAGGAGACTAATTGATCCTTCGACAAAGAGGCCAGGATGTCCTGACCTGCGTTTGGATTCGCGATGAATTTGAGAAATCCAAAGAAGCTCGACACCTTCTGTGGTTCGGAAGGTGCTCCGATGTGCAGGTTAACATAGTTGGACTCAATGCTCCGCATACCAATCGAGAGTTGGAAATAGTCACTTACAATATCAAACCAGGCCTCAGCTGACGGCTCGGCTTTTGGATCAGACCGATTCAGGGCCGCATCCAGACATTTGTCGATAAGATCACGGACAGAAGCCGGCGTAGACTCGATCTCGGTTTTTTCAGTGAAGTTGTTGGATGATCTATAGATTTCCATTTCTGCATGCTCCTTTTTCCGATCGATTGTGTACAAGATTAAGACAATGTGTGCTATTGGTTTGCATTACCTTGCTGGTGAGCGGACGTGGACTCTGCTTGAAAGCAGTATGAACCTGATGCCAAAAAACAATTGAAAAATGCGGTGACTTCCAAGACAGTTGCTGCGTGTTGTGTTAGTTGCTGTTTGGATGGCATTAGGAAGGTGTTTCCGTCTTCTGTTCGCTGGGAGTTTTTTGGGCTACGCTTTTTTGGTTGATCACTATAAATCGAAGCATAGCACTAAGTGGAAGAAAAAATCCACACAGAGCCATAGGAATAACAAAAGCCATGGCCGCGCCTGTGTTTTCTATATCTGGGTCAGGTGGAGGAGGTAGTGCCCGCATTTCCCGACCGCACCTGACTCAAGAACATATGCCCGTTCATCAGCGTAACGCTGGAGCAACCACTCTTCGTTTTTTTGTTTTCCGCAATAGCCTTTAATGCATCTGATTTTAGCTGTTCGCTGGCGATTCCAGTATAACCAAAAACCTGCTTATTGATGTAGACTGCCGCGCCGATAAGCGCAACACAACCACATTACAGCAAGATTGCCCCCGCAATAATCGGGATTTTATGATTACCTTTTTTTCTCTGCCGGTTTATTAGTTTCCATATTATCACCTGGTGTTACGCAAACTTCTTCATCGCCCTGCCTCTCCCATCAGGAGAGGCAGGGCGCGAGGCGAATTATTAATAACAGGTCGCGCCGGTTATAAAATCGGTGATATCGGTCACTTTGCTCAAATCGGCGACGGAATTGATCCACTGAACATAGCTGTCGAGTTCTTGAGTCTGACCGGCGTCTGAATAAACTTTTACTGTAACCCAATAGTTTTGACACTTGAATCCGCTCAAATACGGAGATTCCAGGTGGATTGAGCCGGAAGGTATGCGGTAAAGCCTGACAACAATTGGCGAAGTTGCATCCAAAGGATTTTCGAAAGTCGTTTCAAGCACAGCATTAGGCGGCAGGGCGCCAGTTGCTTGTATATCCAGGGAATATGCTTCCTGCCAGGGAGATCCTGTCGAAGGGGCCTTTTGTATGAAACCGCCGCCAGTGGTCGCCAAGAGCTTCGACTTGGCTGCGCCTTGCATACCAGTAGGGCGATCAATGTTTGGAAGAGCAACGTTGGTGAGGGTTGTGTTGGCAAGGTTGCTGAAAAGATTTTGCGCCGGTTGCTCTGATTGGGTCGTTAATTGCTGGGTAAAAGCATCAATCATTGGTTTGCCTTTCTGCCATTCCGCGTCCCACGTTGAGGTCGGGCTTTCAAAGCTTATCACATATAAAATATTGATTTTTTTATCAAAGATGTTCCTGTAAAAAACGTTTTTTTTGCGATTAGGATTATCTTGGGCTACATCGGTATATTCTGCCTCGATTAGTATTTCATAAGATGCCAGATTCCCCTGTTCGTTTTGCGAACTATTGATCACTCTTTTTGTAGTGCTCTTACTGGCGTGTTTATCAATGTTTTGCTTGGCAAAAGTAACGTTTGCAATGTCTGATCTGTCGCTGTCAATCGCGCTGACAGCCAAACCTGTTGAAAAGAACCAGTTATTTCCAGATGCGTCTTTTTCTTTGGTCGCATAATAAGAATTGAAACCTGGGTCGGTCTCGGTTGTAAAATACCAGCCATCTGGGACAAGAAAAGCGGGGGATACTCCTGGCACTCCTTGCCAGGTATATCCCGCGGGCGGTTGCGATGGTCCCAATGCCGGGGCAGGCATATTGGTGGGTGCGGATGTGGCGGTTGAATTGTCCTGGATGGAACCTTGGGTTGGCGTGGGATCGCTTGGAATAGCGGTGGATGTCGGGACGCTGGCAGGTGAGGTGTTAAATGTATTTGCAAAGGCGCAAGCCCCAAGCGTCATACTGACTAGAATAAATATGACAAACGACAGATTGAATTTCTTGTCCATTTCCTTCTCCTTATTTCTAAATATCCGAATTGCGACCTGTTAAATATACGCAAAAAAACACAAAAGACAATAGCGCGTATTGTGGATTGACAGAGCTTGAGTAATACGCTATTCTTCATCTTTGTGTAAAAATATGAATCTGTTAGTATCCTAATAATAACAAGCCCCGATGAGGTTTTCTTCATCGGGGCTTGTCTCAATTTTTCCTTCTATCTTCGTCCGCCGCGATCACCACCGCGACCTCGGTCGCCGCCTCGGGAGCGATCTCCGCCACTTCGTCCGCGGTCGCCGTTCCCGCCGGGGCGTGGACCGCTCTTGCGAGCATCCTTGGCCAACGCTTCTTCAACTGTCCAACCTTCGAGCACGGCCTGGCGCGAGAGTCTGATCTTGCCGGTTGGGTCAATGGCCGTCACCATGACGGTGATTTCATCGCCCATCTTAACGATATCTTCAACTTTTTCGACACGCTCGCTGTCGAGTTGCGAGATGTGAACCATGCCATCCACGCCGGGCAGGATCTCGACGAATGCGCCGAAGTCCGCGATGCGCACGACCTTGCCGGTGTATATGTTTCCAACGATGGCAGATTCTCCCAGCGATTCAATGCGCTCCTGCGCCAGCTTGCCGCCCTCAGCATTGGTGGTGGCAATATAAACTGTGCCGTCTTCCTGAATATCAATCTTGGTTTTGGTCTCTTCCTGCAAAGCGCGGATGTTCTTTCCGCCAGGGCCGATCAACGCGCCGATCTTGTCCACCGGGATTTTTACGGTAATAATGCGCGGAGCGAAAGGTTTGAGTTCAGCGCGCGGTTTGTCGAGCACTGCCAGCATTTTGTCCATGATGGACATGCGTGCGATCTTGGCCTGCTCCAGTGCTTCCTTCATCATCTGCGTGCTCAGGCCCGAAATCTTGATGTCCATTTGCAGGGCGGTGATTCCTTCGGCAGTTCCGGCCACTTTGAAATCCATATCGCCGAGGTGATCTTCCGTGCCTTGGATGTCGGTCAGGATTTTATAGCGTCCGGTGTCATCGGTGATGAGGCCCATTGCCACGCCTGAGACGGGAGCCTTGATTGGCACGCCTGCATCCATCAATGCCAACGTTGAACCGCAGACGGAGCCCATCGATGTTGAGCCGTTGGATGACAAAGCTTCGGACACAACACGGATGGTGTACGGGAACGATTCTTCTGCCGGGATGACCGGTTCGAGGGCGCGTTCGGCCAGCGCACCGTGCCCGACCTCGCGGCGGCCCTGGCCGCGAAGAGGCTTGACCTCGCCCGTGCTGAACGGCGGGAAGTTGTAATGGTGTATGTAGCGTTTGGTGTCAACGGGAGACAGGTTATCGAGTTCCTGTGCTTCGCCCAGCGTTCCGAGCGTTGCAAACGACAAGACCTGAGTCTCGCCGCGAGTAAATAAACCGCTTCCGTGTGCGCGCGGCGAAACGCCGGCTTCGCACCAGATCGGGCGGATCTCGGTCGGCGTGCGGCCATCAGGACGTTTGCCTGCGCTCAGTATTCTTTCGCGCACGATCTTGTGTTCGGATTCGCTGAATGCAGACTCAACATCTTTTTTCGCGGGCGCATTGGTGTCGCCTTCCACGCACATATCAGCAATGACCTTGGCGAGCAATTCGTCCATGCCGCCGTAGAATTCCACTTTGGAGAGCGGCTTGTCGAGCAGTTCATTCATCGGAGCGTTGACACGCTCAAAGACTTGCTTGATCAAGTCATCGTTTGCAGTCACAATGGTGGCTTCGCGTTTGGGTTTGCCTATCTCAGCCGCCATCTTGAGTTGCAGTTCGATCAGCGGTTGGATGGACTTGTGTCCGAGTTCCAACGCGGCGACCATCACATCTTCGGGGATTTCATTCGCGCCGCATTCGACCATGAGGATCGCGTCTTGGGTGCCGGCAATTCTTAAGTCCAGGTCAGATGCGTCCATTTCGGCAAAGGTTGGGTTGATGACAAATTCACCGTTGACGCGCCCGATGCGTACTGCGCCGATCGGTCCGCCCCAGGGAATGTCCGAGATCATGATGGCGGTTGAGGCAGCGTTGATGGCCAGGATATCGAGCGGGTTGACGCCGTCTGCTGAAAAGGAATACATGATGACTTGTACTTCATTCCGCATTCCGTGCGCGAATAGCGGGCGCAAGGGGCGGTCTGTAAGGCGCGATACCAGAATGGATTCTGTGGAGGCGCGGCCTTCGCGTCGGAAAAAGGAGCCGGGGATTTTTCCGCCGGCGTACATGCGCTCTTCAAAATCCACTGAGAGCGGAAAAAAGTCAATGCCTTCGCGCACAGCACCCATGGTGGCAGCCGCAAAAATGATGGCATCGTTGATGCCGAGGGTGACCGCGCCGCCTGCCTGACCGGCCAGTTTGCCGGTCTCAATGGTAACGGTGCGCGTCCCAACGGTGGTTGAGTAGCGTTTTACTTCGGGTTTCATTTGGTCTCCTGTTGCACAAGATATTATCTTGTGCTACTTTATTTCCGCCAGTGTCAGGGACTGAAGAGTGGGGACAACGCGGTTGTCGACACTATTCAATTCCTGACTGCGGCGATTATTGAAATAGACCCTAAAGGTCCCAGAGACCTGTAGGGTCTATTTTTTTACTACTTGTGGCGCAGGCTTAAGCTTTCGGTGATGGCCAGATAGCGCTGATAATCGTTCTTGCGCAAGTAGGCCAACATCCGGCGGCGGTGTCCAACCAGTTTGAGCAGACCACGGCGGCAGGACTGATCCTGCTTGTTTGTCCGCAGATGCTCGGTCAATTGCTGGATGCGGCCCGTCATAATGGCGATCTGTACTTCGGGCGAACCTGTATCCGAGTCGTGGCGATGGTAATCCGTGATGAGTTTGGTTTTTGCTTCTTTTGCGAGAGGCATGACATGTGCTTCCTTTCTAAGATTTTTGGCGGCGCTCCATGGGAGTACTTCGCGAAGAACGCCGCACGAGCAGGTCTCCATGTCAACAGCCCCGTCCCATTTGCTTTCAGCGGGAGAAACCGTGCGACAAGGACCAGTCACGAGCCGGGATTATACCAGAAAAAGAATGCGCTACGCGTATGTTTACCGGGGACGCGGTAAAATAAGGGACAAGAGGTGACTCATGCGAAAAGCGGCTTTGCTCATTTTGTTTGGATTGTTTATGCAAGCCTGTTCGGTTTCGGATATTACCGCACTAATCATCCCCGGCACACCGACTTTACCTCCGCCGGTTGCATCGCCGACAGAAACGGTCTACGTTACGCCCAGTCAGACGCCGTCTGTTACGCCGACCTTGCCTACGCCAACTTTCACCACCACTCCGACCCTGGTTTTCTCCGGGTCAACGGCGACGCCCTCTTTCACGCCGTTGCCGACCAGCACCCTCTGGATATTATCCCAGAACAATCCGCTGACGCCGCAATCTTATGGGTTTGACTCGATTGTGGTCTCGGGACCGTTGATCTATTGGGGATCTTGCCAGCCGAATACGATAAAAATGATCGCGCGCGTTTCCAACGTGATCCTGACGCGCGACGTTTTGATCTTTCTGCGCCTGAGAGATAAAACGTCAGACGAAACGACGGAGTGGGGAGGCGGCGCGATCATGGATAGCGATGGCAAGGGGAATTTCACTTATACCCTTACCGCGCAAAACATTACGCATTATCGCGAGTACAAGAGCGCGTGGGTTCAGTATCAATTTATTGCCGCTGACAGAAAACTCAATGTCATTGGCCGGTCGGCGCCATATTTGAATAGTTTATCCATTGCGCCCTGCCCATAGTCCTGATGGGTTTCGCGCCCAAACTTATTCAACTTCTTCGGATATCAAAACCGTGTCGCCGCGCAGACCGGTTTGTGGGCGGCGGTGGAAGCGGCGCGTACTTGCGAAATCTTCTTTAGCAGATTATTTTCTAATGGGAAAATCTGGCAAGGTTCTGCCGCGCTCATGCCTGCCAATCGCTGAACCGTTCGCCGATTTTGACCAACCGCTCCCGCAGGATGACCGCAAGTATGCCGGCAATTAAAAATAAAACGCCTGTGCATCCGATCAGGATCACGGTTGAAATTCCTTTTAGCACACCATAGATTACCGTGAATACCGACAGCACGGTGAAGATGATCGGCGCGATTACCAGGCTGCGCGAACGGATCACGATTCCATAGATCAACACTGCCAGCGCCTGGAAGAAGATCACTACAAAGAACCCAAGTTTTTCTGTTGAATAAAGCTGGATGTAAGTCGTCCCCAGCAATACAAGCTGCGAGAACATGCCGATCAGGAACGCGCCGGTTCTGCTTCCGGCGCGCGTCAGCAAATAATGCATCAACATTCCCAAAATCGCGGCGCCCATCGAGAAGTATTGCGGCTCATCCACTTTCAGCCAGATCAGGATCAAAAAATAGGCCTCAAGATAAAGCAGGTTGGCAGGGAATCCCAGCCGGACGTTTCGACGCGCGAAAGCTTCGGACGCGAACAAAGTAGCCGCAATGGCGACGGGGATCGCCGCGTCCAACCCGACCTGAAGCGGCGCGCTCAACGAATTAATTGTTCCCAGCCAGAGGCCGCTGTACAATAACACCCGACTCCAGTCTTGCGCGTCTTCGCGGCGGCGCACAATAATGCCGGCCACGTAATACAAAACTGCAACTGCAACGATCGCATAAAGCCAGTTATCTTGTTGTAAAGCGCGCAGAGCGAAAAATGTGCTCAGTGGCAGGGAGACGGTCGCGGCGTAGCCTATCAGCGGCTTGCGATACAACCAGGCATAAACAGCGAAGAAGACCGCGTAAACACCGAAGGAAATTGCGGCTTGTTCTGGTGTGGCAAACGCCAGCAGGATAATTGCATTCAAGCCCGCCATGCCTCCGCCGATGATGCGGGTGATGATCGCCAACCGCCTTGTTTTTAGCGCCCGCACATAGATCAAGTCTGCACCAAGCCAAATGAGGCTGACCGCTAAGAATTGATACGGGAAATCATTGATGCGGAGATCGTTCAAGATCAGGAAAGATGCGATGCTGAATAGAATCGGCCCGCCCGCTTCAAGGCGGTCTTCGGGACGAATGAATACTTCGGAGACAGCCAGCGCGCCGATGACCAGCACATACCAGCCGCCGGTTGTTTTGACCGTGACCAGCGCGGCAAGAGAAAGAAGCGCGCCCAAAATCAACCCGCTGATTCGCAACATGTTTCCCCAGCCGCGCGTCTTTTCGGCGCGCAGGAAATAACCGGCGGCGAAATAAAGAACGGCCAGCCCGGTAAAGACGGGAAGCCAGAGATCGCGGTCAAAATATCTGAGGGTATAAAAGATACTGAGGGCGGCGGACGCAGTTGGGATGTATCCAAGGTTAGGCCGGCGATAGAACCAGGCATAGTATGCAAAGAAAGCCGCATAAATGCCGTAGGAAATTGCGGCCTGGTCCGCGCTTGCAAAGTCAGGAATAAGGAGGAGGATTCCGTTAACTATTGTGAATGCGGCACCCACTGCGCGGGTTAAACCAGAAGCGCGGCGCGGCTTGAGTGTCCGCGAGAAGATGAGGTCGGCGGTCAGCCAGATCAGGCTGATGCTCAACAAGTGGAACGATACATCATAGACTTTGAAATCGCGCAGGATCAGGAAAGATGCGATGCTGAATAGAATCGGCCCGGCGGCTTCAAGGCGGTCTTCGGGACGAATGAATACTTCGGAGACAGCCAGCGCGCCGATGACCAGCACATACCATCCGTCCGTCTCTTTGAGCGCGAACACAGCCGCGAGCGAGATGATCGCGCCGAGCGTCAATCCGCTGAGGCGCAACATGCTCCCCCAGCCGCGTGTCTTTTCGGCGCGCAGGAAATAGCCGGCTGCGAAATATAAGGCCGATAAGCTGGTAAAGACCGGAAGCCACAGGTCAAGTTCAAAGCGCTGGAGGGCGAATTGAATCCCGATTGCGAAAAATGCGGTGGCGAAATAACCGATCCATGCGCGCTTGAAATGCAGGGCGTATGCCGCAGACAGGAGCGCGTACGCACCAAAGACGATGGCGGATGTGCCGAAATTCTCGAAGCTCGGGAGTGCCGCGCTGAGATTCACAAAAGCCACAAATAGTCCGATTACGAAAGGCGGCCAGCGCCAGGGCTGATCAAATTTAAAAGATGATTTGAAAGACAGTTCCGGCGCGAGGAGTAACAAGCCCGCGCCCAGGAGTTGATAAACCGGCAGGATATTTGCTTTTTCAACGAAGGATAAATTGAAGAAGGCGAAGAATCCCGCCAGGCCTGCCAGCAGCGCGGCAACCCAGACGTATGCGCGCGGACGCAGGATCATCAAAATGGTGTAAACGATCGCTGTACCCATCAGGCTGGCAAAACCATAAGAAGTATTTTCAATCAATCCCCATAACCCTGCGGTGATGAACAACGGCGCAGATGCGATCAGGAGGGGCAGGCCAAATTTTTGCGGGTACTCTGCTTTTCTGCGGGCGAGGAACTCGCTGAGCAACGCGAAGAGCGCGCCCCACATCCATATCCCAACGATTTGTGCGAGAGCGGAAGCGTTGAATGATTTAAGAACTAGCCACGAGACGGGCAACAGGGAGGCCGCCGCGGCCCAGGGGAAAAGAATGAACGGGAACAGCAATCCGCTCCAGGCGTAGAATGAAGCGGACATCGTCCATATCAGCGCGCTGGCAATCCATCCGTTCGTTGTGGCTGTGTCCGCGAACAAATCCAAAGTTATTGCTGTTAGAGAAACAAGCACAGCCAGGACTTGTATGATTTGCGCGGCAATAAACAACGGAAGCGCAAACTTGTCATCTTTCCAGCTCTTGAGGATGCGAACGCCCAGCAATCCAACCATGTTGGCCAACGCGATGCTGAAAATATTCCAGTTTGTGGGCGCGTTGAATATCGCGCCGAAGTTCAGGGAGGCCAGGCTGACCGATACAAAAGCGGCGATGCTGAACAAACGCGAAGAATAGAACCATACCGCGAATCCCCAGACGATTGCCATAATGAAAAAGACCGCAGACCAATATCCGCTGGCGGCCTGATTGGAAAGATTCAGCGATTGCGAAAGAACGCTTGCGTCAATTGGCAGGAGAAAAGAAAAAACGATGAAGAGTGTAAAACTTGGCTGGGGCAGGCGTTTCTTGATGGCGATGGCGCCGCCCGCGAAGAGAGCGGTGACGCCCAGCAAAATGGGCAGGCGTGTCGCGGCGACCAGCGCGGCCAGGATGAGCGCCGCGCCGATCACCAGGAAAGCGCCCAGGTATAAAAAGATGTTGATGCTGGTCTGGCTGAGGAGTCTTTCGGTGAGAGTGAGCTGCGGCTTGGGCGGCGCTGGAGGTTCAATCCGCGCGGCAGGCGCCGCCGGAATTTTTTCCTGCGCTAAAGCGGCGACGGGCGGCGCGGGAGTTGCCGCCAGTTTTTGCGCGTGAATTGGCCTGGCGGTAAAGTCGTAACGCTGCCGAATAACGTTTGCAATTTCAGTGGGAAGAAGCCCGTCTTCTTCCCATGAGTCAATCTCTTCGAGGATAGCCTGCCGCACGTTGCGCGCCACCGATGAAAGACGGCTCTGAATTTGGCGATAGGCCGGGGTGGCTAACAAGTCGAGCGCTGATTTTCGCACAGCCGCGTCGGGATCGTGGATCGCCATTTTTTCGAGCCGCAGTAAAGCGGTTTCACTGCCATAATTGAGTTTTTTCAATTCCTGTAATGCAGAGAGCCGCGCGCTTTGGTCTGCGCTTTGCAATCCATCAAGGATGTTGCTCAATGTTTCATTGCCCTGTTCGCCCGAAGTTCTCGCAGACGCGGGTTGATTTTGCGCGGACGACTCGCCGGCGGCTAATTCACCTTTTTCTTTTTTGATTTGTTCAAAGCCCGTCTTTGAGTTGACCAGCCAAAGCGCAACGAGAATGGGAATGACCAGGCAGGTTAGGAGACCCTGCGACCCTGTAAAAAAATCTATTGTCAGGAAGATGAGCGGGACCGCCGTGCGAATGCCTGCATATCGAAGAGCTTGCCGTCCATGTTTGCGGACGAATTTGCTGTCTTTGTTGTTTGCATATTGAAGAAGAACCAAATGCCAGAGCGCAGAACCGAGAATACCCACCAGACCTCCGGCTGCGAATTCGTTACCGCACCACTGATTATTGGCCGCGCACGCGGCAGGCGAACTAAGTTGATATACGATCAGCAGGGTGGGAATGGTAAGCAGGGGCGATATGCGCAGCCAGTTGTATGCGCGGCGGGCGAGCCGAATTTCCTGATTTGAGTCCATGATATCCTCTCTTGTTTCTACGATGCGGCTCCGTTGCTCCTGCCGCGCAAGGACTATATTTTCAAAACAACTTCACTGCGCGGCGGGATCGTCAGCTTGATGGTTTCATTTTCCGCTTCGATTTCCGCCTGCCCGAATAAAATCCGCTTCCTGCCGCCGCTCGAACCGGCCGCGTCGACTTCAGCCTTGCGCGCATCTTCAGCCGCGTTGAGCGCAACGAGAAGAGTCTCCTCCTCTGTGGCGCGCTTGAAAATATAAACCCCATCCGTTGAATAAAGTCGCTCGAATTTTCCCCAGCGTAAGGCTTTATGCGATTTGCGGAGCGCGATCAGGCTTTTGACGAAATCGCGCAGGTCGTGATTCCATTTACCTTCGTCCCATGGAAAAGGCTGACGGCATTCCGGGTCGTGCCGCCCGGTGAGGCCGATTTCGTCGCCGTAGAAAATGCAGGGAGCGCCGGGGTAGGTGAAAAGAAACGTCAGGGCGAGTTGAAGGCTTGGGAGGTCGCGCCCGGCGCAAGTCAGGAAGCGAGGCGTATCGTGGCTGTCGAGCAGATTAAGTTGCACGCGCGTCACGTCCGGCTTGTACATCCCATGAATCGAATCGATCCGATTTGCAAATTCGTTTGCGTCAATCGGTTGAACGTGACCCTGGTAGCCGCCTGCTTTGAGAGTCTCATTTAAATCAAGATGTTTGCCGGTGAAGAAACTCAGGCACGCCGCCGTGACGAGGTAATTCATGCTGGCGTCGAACTGATCGCCCTGAAGCCAGCGGCGCGCATCGTGCCAGATCTCGCCGACGATGTAAGCCTCAGGATTGATGGCGCGCACGCGGCGGCGAAATTCCTGCCAGAACGAATCGTCGTCAATTTCTCCCGGCACGTCCAGCCGCCAGCCGTCAATGCCGAAGTTGATCCAGTATTCCGCCACGCCGAAAATAAACTCGCGCACGGCGGGCGTGTTGGTGTTGAACTTTGGAAGCGCCGGAAGATTCCACCAGCCCTGATAGCCGATGGCTTTCAAAGTGCCTTCTTGTTGGATCAATTGTTGTTCATGCGAGGAGGGATACGCGCCCCAATGTCTTTTGCCTTGCAGGCGATCGGGATCGAAGTGAAACCAATCTACGTAAGGCGAGGCCGCGCCGTTTTCGAGCGTCTGATGAAATTGCCAGAAGCCGCGCGAGGCGTGATTGAACACGCCGTCCAGCACGACGCGCATATTCTTCTTGTGCGCCTTATCGAGCAGTTCGCGCAGCGCGTCATTGCCGCCGAGCAGCGGATCAACGTTGTAATAATCGTAGGTGTGGTAGCGATGGTTGGACGCGGATGCAAAAATGGGCGTGAAATAAATGGCGTTGACGCCGAGGTCTTTCAGATAATCTAGATGCTCGGTGACGCCGCGCAGGTCGCCGCCTTTGAATCCATAAGTGGTGGGAGGCGTGTCCCAGGGTTCGAGGTTGAGTCCCTGTTTGGGGAGGCGTTCGGATTTTGCGAAGCGGTCGGGAAAGATTTGGTAGAAGATGGAATCGGTTACCCATTTTGGTGTGTGCATGGATTGAGCCTCGTTGATTTATGGATTAAGTTGATAGATGTTGATCGCATAAGGTGGAATTTCGGAGAGTGGCTTGAAATTGGAGAAACCGCCATCGGCATTGATCGTAAATGACGCGTTTGAATCTGCGCCTAAAAGCATTGAGAGTTGATGCGTTCCAGCAGGCAGGGAACTTTTGTCGAGCGTCAACGAATAGTCGCTGAGCGATATATCGGATAAATTGACAAGCACGAGTACGGCTTCCTGATCGTTGAAACGTAAACTGGCAAAGAGTCCAGTGCTGGCTGTATCTGGCAGAAGAATGCCGCCGGTTCGCAGGGCGGAGTGATCGGCACGAAGCCGAATGAGCGACTTATAAAGCGAAAGAAGCGAGTTGGGATCGTTTTGTTGTGCGGCGACATTCGCGGTTTGGTAATTTGCGAACGGCGCGCGCCACGGCCTGCCTGTGGTAAAGCCTGCGTTTGCATCCGCCGACCATTGCATCGGCAGGCGAATGTCTTCGTCCGGCTTTTTGCCCTGCTGCCCGATCTCTTCGCCGTAGTAGATGAACGGCGTGCCGGGCGAAGTAAGCAGAAGCGCCGCGGCGACTTTGGCTTTGTTCGCATCGCCGTTCAAGACACTCATCACGCGATTCTGGTCGTGGTTGGTGAGGAAGGTGGCATATTGGCGATCGGGAAGCACCTTCTCGCTTAAATTGAGCGTATCAATAGCAAGGAAAGGCCCCCCGGTGCTTGCCGCGTCGAGGAAGGAAATTGCCAGCGGAAAGTTGAACGCCAGATCAAATTGCTTTCCTTGGACATATCTGGCAATAATATTTATGCTGTCACCTGATAACTCGCCGACTGCCAGCGCGTTCGGATTAGCGGCTTTATATGTGGGATAAAAATTATTCTTTAACCATAAATGCGTGGATTCGGTATTTTGTTGCTTTACGCCCTCTTCGACCAGGTGCTTTATTGCATCCATGCGAAAACCATCTATGCCAACATCTGTCAGCCAGAATTTAATCACCCTTTCGATTTCCTGTGTTACCGCGGGGTTATTGTAATTAAGATCGGGCATGGAGCTTTCAAAAATTCCATAATAATAACCCGTCGGAGAAGGATGCCAGACTCTTTCACCCCAAGGACCAACATATTTAGGGTCGGTTAGGCTCCAGATATACCAATCCCGATAAGGCGAGTTTGGATCTTTCTTTGCAGATTTAAACCAGGGATGCTGGTCTGAAGTGTGATTTATAACAAGGTCAATGATAATTTTGATGCCGCGTTTGTGCGCCTCCCTCAGCAGATTCTTGAAATCGTCCATTGTCCCGTATTGTGGATTGGCGTTGTAATAATCAGTCACATCATAACCGTGATACGAAGGCGACGGATTGATCGGCATCAGCCACAGGCCCGTTACCCCCAAGTTTTGTAAATAATTCAATTTTTGGGTTATACCATTGAAATCACCAATTCCATCTCCGTTGCTGTCGTTGAAACTTCGTACAAATATCTCATAGAAGACAGAATCATTCCACCACGGCGTAGTAGCTATGGTTTGTGTAGGAGGAACAGATGTTTCGGTTGAGGTGGCTGGAATCACCGCTGGGGCAATGGGCAAGCAACCGGTTAGAAGACTGGCAAAAAGCAGGAAAATAGTGAGTGTTTTTCTCATATTCGTATCCATAAAAAAGGCGGTCACAAGGACCGCCTACAAGGTTTTAACCATGGCTAGCCTTTTACGCTTCCAAGCGTTAACCCCGAAATAAGCCACTTTGAAGAGTACAGGAATAAAATCATAACCGGAATAGCGATCAGCACAGATGCTGCTGAAAACTGTCCCCAGGATACAGTGAATTGCTGGGCATAGGTAAAAATGCCCAGGGGCCAGGTGAACGTATCGTTCCTTTGAAGAACGACGCGGGCCACGAGATATTCGCTCCAGCCACCCATGAAACTGAATAGGAAAGCAATGGCTAGGGCCGGGGTGGAGAGTGGCAGGATGATTTTGGTGAACGTGGTATAACGGGAAGCGCCATCAATTAGGGCGGCTTCCTCCAAATCAACGGGGATGGTATCGTAGTAACCTTTAAGTGTCCAGATAGTCAAAGGAACGGAGCTGACTGAGTAGGCAATGATCAGGCCCAGAGATGTGTTGATCATTTTGAGTTGGGCCAGCATGATGAAAAGTGGCAATAGCAACATACCGGCCGGAATCATTTGTGTTGTCAGTAGAAACACCAGCCCGGCTGATCGCCCCGGAAACTTGAATCTCGAAAACGCGTAGGCGCTCACCGCTGCCAAGATCATGCTCACAATAGATGTAACTGTCACCACCGAGATTGAATTCCATATCCACAGGAAGAAATCAGACTTGCGATTCTTGTCCGGTGCGCCGAAGAGTACTTCTTTGTAGTTATCGAGTGTCGCGTTTTGCGGAATAATACGCAGGTCTGTTGTCAGCAGAGTGTCGTTGGGACGCAGGGAAATGGTGACGACACGCAAGACAGGATACACCGCGATAATCGAAGCCATGATCAGCACGGCGTGGATGAGGATGGTTTTGAAGGGACTATCGCCGCGGGCGCGTACAAAGAACCAACGCAGGAACCTGCGAATAGGCGATAAATTAGCCTTAGATATAGGGATGGTTTCTGTAGTCATCTTGACGGCTCCTCGTTCTATTCAGTTGCAGATTTAAGACCACCAGATGCCCGCAGGTATATCAACGTAAAGACCAGCAGGATGACAAAAATGACCAGGGCAAACATGGCTGTGAAGCCATAACGGTAAAAACTGAAAGCGGCTTTATACATGGAGGAAACTAGGATGTCTGTCTTTTCCTGCGGGCCGCCTTGCGTGATCAGGTAAATGACATCGAATTTATTGAACGTCCAGACTACGCCCAAGATGATGGCGGGTGTCAAAACAGGGCGCAACAGCGGCAGGGTAATGTTGCGGAATTGTTGCCATTTGGTCGCGCCATCAATCTCTGCGGCTTCATAATATTCCTGTGAAATGCTTTGCAGGCCGCCTAGGATGATGACAGACATGAAAGGGATGCCCAGCCAGATGTTAGAAATTAGAATGGACACAAACGCCCAAAACGGATCTTGTTTCCAGCTTACCGGACCAATGTTAGCGGCTAACCAGGAGAAGGTATTTCCCAAGACCGGAAAATTTACAGTCCCTTGGCTGACTAATGCCAGCCACCCGTTTAGGTCCGTAAGCAGGATATTGAACAATCCGTAACGACTATCAAATTCGTTGCGCAAAGCCATAGCCGCAATGGTGGTTGGAATGGCCCAGGGGAAAATTAACAGTGTACGATAAAACCCTTGGAGCTTCATGGGACGGTGCAACAACAATGCCAAAACCATGCCGCCGGTGACATGAAATGTAACGTTAATCGCTGTCCACAAAACCGTGCGTAAGAATACATCTAAAAACTTTGCATCTTTGGCAACGCTACCTGTGAATAGGGCCGCCAAGTTATTCCATCCAAAGTTCAGACCGTATTGGGCATTTTTGGTTGCCTGCGTTCCGAGTGATGCGTTGGAGAAAGCCAGTTTAATCTCAAATAAAAAAGGGTAAATGATCAGAAAAAGGATTCCAAGTAGCGCAGGGATGATTAATAGATAGGCTAACCCTAGCCGACTGAAGCGAGTTGCACTCATGAGATGAATCGCAAAATATGCGATTCCAGTGACAATGGCCAATATCAGGGCGGCGACCGGTGCCGCATTGTTTTTTGCAACGCCCGCGCTCGCCAATGATTGCTGCAGGTACCCAAATCCAGTTAATGGCGAACGGACGAAATTCCCAACAAAGTCATTTCCAAGGCGGAATAAGTCGGTTTTCTCGAAGAAGGAAAGTACTGTCAGGATTGCCAACGCCCCAAGAATGGCCTGTAAACCGCGAGTTATCAGGTTTGTTGCCCGGTTGCGTGGCTGGCGGAAAAAAATCTGGTAGAAATAAACCTCAATCACGCCAAGGCCAATCAGAATACTGCCCAGGAAAGCGCCAATTTCACCTAGACGCGCCTCCATAATTTTAGGGTTAAGTGTGACCCCGGATGCAAATGGCGACATCAGGTAGTTTAGCAGAAAATATAGGACAGACAGTCCCCCAATCCAGTAGAGATAAGGCAAAAATCGTCGCGGCTTAGATTCGTTTTCCATTGCGAGCCTCACAGCAGGAAAATTTGATTAGAGGGGGAAGAGCCTCCCCCCTCTAGATAGACAGTTGTTTTTATGGAGTGGGTGTCGGGACTGGCGTTGGCTGACCGAGTGTCGCGACGCAAGCGTCAGCAGATGCTTGTGCGGCGGCGGCAGCATCGGCAGGCCTGAGAGTACCAGCCATCACGCCTTCCAAGTTCGGGCGCCAGGCATCCCACGCGCAACGCATTTCCGGAGCGGCAGGCTGACCGCGCCCATTCGCCAAGGCCGCCATGGAGCCAGCTAAGATCGGATCGCTGGTGATCGAGGGATCCTTCGCAACTTCCGCGTTGGACGGCAGGCGCTTGAACTGGTCAAGCCATTTCTTTTGGACATCTGCAGATGTCATGAAGGTAATGAATTTCGCAATGGCATCTTTCTTGGCGGAATCGTCCAAAATGGCCTTGGAGACCATGAAGTATTTGCCGGCGGTCATTTCAGTATAGGGCTTGCCGTTGATGGACGGGACGGGGGCAACGCCCACCTTGTCACCGAGCGCTTTGGTGTAGTCGCCTAGCGACCAGTCGCCATTGATGATCATGGCGGCCTTGCCTTCCTTCATCAGTGTGTCGGCGCAGTTGTAGTCGCATTCGTTCGGTACAACGCCATCGGTCTTTAGTTTGGCAACGAAGGTCAGGTAATCAGTGAAAGCTTGGTTGTTAAACTGCGGCTTGTCATTTGCATCCAGTGGCCAACCCCCGAAAGCGCCGTAGAAACCAGCGCCCCAGAAGGGCTCATTCAGGTTGTATGCAAAGCCCTGAACGTCACCTTGTGTAAGTGCTTTGGCTTGAGTAATCAACTCGTCAAAGGTGGCAGGTGGTTGAGCGATTAAATCTTTGTTGTAGATCAACATCAGGTGGTTGCCATAGTTGTCGGGAACTCCCCAGAGGGTGCCGCCAACTATTGCAGGATCGAGGGATCCCGGGAAGAACTGGGCCAGGAATTGTTGATCAAACATTTGATCCACTGGAGCGATAATATCCAGCGCACTGAAGGGGCCGGCGAAATCATTCGGTACGCGTACGACGTCTGGGGCGGCATTGGCGAGTGAGGCGGTTTGGAATTGGTCGCGGAGGGCTTCGTTTTCGTAATGCGTTCTTTCAACAGTGATGGTGGGATTCGCTATTTGAAAATCGGCGATCAATTGGTCAATGAACACGTCCACGTCTTCGCCCTCTTGTTCCCAGAAGGCAATTGTGACGGGCGCGGTGGTCGGGGCTTCAGTTGCGGCCGGGATGGTGGGCGCTTCAGTTGCGACTTCTGTCGGTGTTGCGGCGGGAGCGCAGGCCGAAAGTGCGAACGCGGCGATCAGCAGAAGGCTGAACAGCGTAAACAGTTTTTTGTTCATTCTCTTATTCTCCTTCAAAATTTTAGGTTGTGGAACGGAAATTCAAAAGCGTTGACAAAGTTCTGTAGCGGCATCACCTCCTTCGTCCGGCAGGACGCGTTACCGAATCGCCTGCTCGGTTTCCGCGTCAAAAATATGGAACTTGTCCATATCGAATGCGAATTGTGATTTGTTTCCAATCTGGACTTTCGAGCGCGGGTCGACGCGGGCTACTGATGTGTTTTTGCCGGTAACCAGGTATAGGAAGATTTCATTTCCCATTAATTCGGTAACGTCAACTTTTGCTTCTATCTTCTCAGCACGGATGTTGGACGGGACGAAGTCTGCATCGTGTATATTCTCTGGCCGGATGCCAAAGACAACATCCCGCCCGGCATGGGTTTCGTAAGCCTTGGCGTGTTCGGCAGGGATGCGCAGGACGAAATCTCCGGAATCGATAAGCAATGTACCGCCATCTTTGCGGAGCCTGGCTGGGAAAAAGTTCATGGCGGGGGAACCGATGAAGCCGGCCACAAATAGATTGCTCGGCATATCATATAAGTTTTGCGGCGTATCAATTTGCTGAAGTATGCCTTTGTTGATCACCGCGATGCGGGAGGCCATTGTCATGGCTTCAACCTGATCGTGCGTTACGTAAATAAAAGTGGTTTGCAGGCGTTGGTGCAGTTTGCTGATCTCGGCGCGCATTTGGACGCGCAGTTTTGCGTCCAGATTGGAGAGCGGCTCATCGAAGAGGAACACCTTTGGCTCGCGAACGATGGCGCGTCCGACCGCCACGCGCTGACGCTGTCCGCCTGAAAGCTGACGAGGCTTGCGACCAAGCAAATCCTGGATACCAAGAATGTCCGCCGCCTCGTTCACGCGTCTCTTGATCTCATCTTTGGGGACCTTGCGAAGCTTTAAACCAAAAGCCATGTTGTCGTAGACTGACAGGTGGGGGTAAAGAGCATAAGATTGAAAAACCATCGCAATGTCGCGATCTTTAGGCGCCACATCGTTTACGACACGTTCACCGATCAGAATTTGCCCCCCGGTGATCTCTTCCAGTCCGGCCAGGCATCGCAGGGCGGTGGTTTTTCCGCATCCTGAGGGGCCTACAAGAACTAGAAATTCTTTGTCAGCCACCTGGATATTCAGGTCGTTGACAGCCACCATTTCGCCAAACCGTTTGGAAATGTGATCGAACGTTACGCTAGCCATGATTTTGTTCCTCCATTTTTTGAGAGTATGGTGATTTAATTATACTCTCTGCTTGGGGAAAAATGACGCCCTCGCGTCTTTCGAGGCGTGCGCCGTTCACCGTTTTACTTTCTCTGATTTCGCCTGAATATTTTTCCATTATCCAACCGAGACGCCAATCAGTCTTCCAACGCCATACGTCAGCGCGGCTGCGGCCATCCCAACCACAACCTGACGAAAGCCTGAAAACAGAACTCCGCGCCCGGTCATCAGCGTGATTGCGGCCCCAATAATGAATAAGCCAACTGCACTGACGGCCAGACTCAGATAAATTGCATTTGTTCCGCCCCAAAAGATGAACGGGAAGATCGGAAAGATCGCGCCGATTGCAAACAGGAAGAAAGACGTAAATGCCGCTTCATAAGCAGACCCGCCCAATTCTTCCGGGTCAATTCCCAACTCCTCACGGGCCAGCGTATCCAGGATATGGGTTTGATCTTCCATCATATGCGATGCCAGTTCGCGCGCTCGATCTTCCGGCAAACCTTTGGATTGATAGATCAGCGTCAATTCTTCCGTTTCTTCTTCAGGGCTTTCAGCGATTTCTTCTGCTTCGATTTTGATCTGATTTTCATAGAGTTCACGCGAACTTTGCACCGAAAGCCATTCCCCAAGCGCCATGGATCCCGCGCCTGCCAGTAATCCGGCCAATCCCGCGATTAACACATCCGCATTTGAATTCGTCGCGCCTGCCACGCCCATGGTCAGACTCAAGATTGAAACCAGCCCGTCGTTTGCGCCCAGAACTGCGGCGCGCAGGGCGTTGCCTCCGCTGGCGCGGTGACGTCCTTCCAACTGGGCAACGGAGCCGCCAGACATTCCGCCTTTTGATAGAGACGCCATGGACAACATGCGGGCATGTGACCTTTCGTCCATTGAAAACTTCTCGGCTTCCTCATCAGGCTGGCCGATATAAGCCTGGCTATCGGCGCGTTCGTTGCTCGCAATGGTTGGCAAAACAAATTGCGAGCCAAAGCGCTTTGCCAGCCAGATCATGGTCGCGGCACGCCAGGAGAGTCTGCGCGGCGGAGCAATCGCCTTCAAGTCCGCCAGTTTTTTTTCCCAGGCCGAGGCGTGTTTTTCCTCGCTGGCCGATAGGCGTGCATAGACTTCGGCCAATTGCGGCTGTTTCTCGATTTCTGCCAGCGCTAAATATAAAGCCGCGCCATCAATCTCTTTTTGGCGGTTGGCAAGATAACGTTTTACATCATCTGTGTTTGTCATTCGTCCCTCCAATACAGTTGCTCGCTCAAGCTTAGCCCCGAGCGAGCACTATTGCTTATTTATGTTTTAGTGCATTCCAGCCCGCGTACTTTGCTTCATCCCCAAGTTCGGATTCGATGCGAAGCAGTTGATTATATTTTGCAACGCGATCAGAGCGCGCCGGCGCGCCGGTCTTGATCTGGCCCGTGTTTAACGCAACAGCCAGGTCAGCGATGGTCGCGTCTTCTGTCTCGCCGGAGCGATGCGATGTGACTGCGCGCCACCCGGCGCGCTGACAAATCTCTACGGCCTCGATGGTCTCGGTCAGGCTTCCGATCTGGTTAACCTTCACGAGTAGGGCGTTGGCGGAATCCTCTTGGATGGCGCGGCGAACTCGCTCAGGGTTCGTGACCAGCAAATCGTCCCCGACAATTTGCGTTTTGTCGCCCAGAGTCTTCGTCAGCAGTTTCCACGAATCCCAATCATCCTGTGCGAGTCCATCTTCGAGCGAAACGATCGGATAATCCTTGATCCATTTGGCCCAGAATTCAACCATTTGTGCGCCGGTTAATTTCCTGCCTTCCTTGCGAAGATTGTACATTTTTGAATCTTCTTCATACAGCTCAGACGCGGCGGGATCGAGCGCGATGGCGACATCTTTGCCGCGGCCCGCTTTGAAGCCCGCCTTTTCGATGGCAGCCAGGATCACTTCAATCGCTTCATTATTTGCTTTGAGCGCGGGCGCGTATCCGCCTTCATCGCCGACCAGTGTTGCATAACCTTTTTCTTTCAAAACGGATTTAAGCGCGTGATAAATTTCCGCGCCCCAGCGCAGGCCCTCCGCGAAGGTCGGCGCGCCGAACGGCATGACCATAAACTCCTGCATATCGGTGGACTGCCAGTTGGTGTGTGCGCCGCCGTTTAAAATATTCATCATCGGAACGGGCAAAACGTGCGCGTACACGCCGCCCAGATAACGATACAAAGGCAGGCCAAATGAATTAGCGGACGCTTTTGCGACTGCCAGGCTGACTCCGAGAATTGCGTTCGCACCCAGCGTGGACTTGTTTGGGGTCCCGTCTAATTTGAGCAGTTCCGCGTCGACAGCTTTCTGCTCCGCCGCGTCCCAGCCGAAGAGACTTTCAGCGATCACGCCGTTGACATTTGCAACGGCCTTCGTCACGCCCTTGCCGAGATAGCGCTTCTTGTCTCCATCGCGCAACTCAAGCGCTTCGTGTGTGCCGGTTGATGCGCCAGATGGGACGGCCGCGCGTCCCCACGCGCCGTCTACCAGCATGACTTCCACCTCAATGGTTGGGTTGCCGCGCGAGTCGAGAATCTCCAAAGCGGAAATGCTTTCGATTGTGGTGTCCATTTTTGACTCCTGGGATTATATTTTGCGAAAGTCAACCTAAGTAAATTTTTTTCAGGTCAACCTGTGATTAAAGGCTTTTATCACAATCACATTTGCTCAAGTATAATCGCAAATCGTTTGGAGAATTAGCATTGACCTTATCCGAATCGGTTGAATTCGATCGGCGCGACCGCAGGCAATTTGTCTTTCATTCCACACCATTGAGAAGATTCATCGTCTGGGTCTTGAAAATTTCCCCATGAACGGCGCGGTGATCGTTGTGTCGAATCACGTCAATTTATTTGATGCCTTCCCCTGGCGTTGACAGATCGCATGACGTTCTCGCTAGCCTGTGCTTTGCCGGAGGAGTTGCGCGGCGTAGATGCCGAAATGTCGAAGGGGTTTAATTTGTAGAGTTGATCTGAGGAGCGCCCCGACGAATTACTTCCCGCTTCTCTCCTTCGCAGTTTTCATCAACCCCACGAATAACGGATGCGGCCTCATCGGCCGCGATAAAAATTCGGGATGGAACTGGCTGGCAACCATGTATGGATGATCTTTGATTTCCGCGATCTCAACCAATTTTCCATCTGGCGACATGCCTGAAAAAACCATGCCGCCTTTCTCGAACATTTCCATGTAGTTATTGTTGAATTCAAAACGATGACGATGGCGCTCGTCCACCTGCGTCACACCGTAAGCTGCGGCGGCCTTCGTGCCTTTCTGCAGGACGCATGGATATAATCCGAGCCGCATCGTGCCGCCCATGTCGGTGATGCCGCGCTGTTCCAGCATCAGGTCAATGACTGGATGCTCGGAGCCGCGGTCGAACTCGGATGAATTTGCGTCTTCAAGGTTTAGCACATTGCGCGCAAACTCAATGGTCATGGTCTGCATTCCCAGGCATAATCCCAAATATGGAATCTTTTTCTCACGCGCATAACGCGCCGCCATGATCTTGCCTTCGATGCCGCGCGAACCAAATCCGCCGGGGACGAGAATGCCGTCCGCGCTTTGGACGATATCCCAACCTTTATCTTTTTCAAGATCAGCGGAATGCACCCAGCCGATCTCCACCTCGACCTCGTTGGCGAGCGCGGCGTGTTTGAGCGCCTCACGCACCGACATATACGCGTCCTGTAATTCAACATACTTGCCGACCAGCGCGATCTTGATGGTTGGCTTGGGTTTACGGACATTGTCCACAAGTCTTTGCCAGGGCTTCATATCCGGCGTGCGCGTGGATTTCAGATTCAATTTCTCGATGACGTAATCTGGCACGCCCGCTTTCTCGACCAGCAAAGGCACTTCATATAAAACGTCGGATGTGACCATTGGGATGACGGCTTGTTTTTCAACGTCGCAGAACAAAGCGATCTTATCGGTTAAATCCTGCGTGATCGCATAATCCGAACGCGCGATGATCATGTTGGGCGAGATGCCGATGGAGCGCAATACCGCCACGGAATGTTGTGTGGGCTTGGTCTTGAGTTCGCCGGTCGCGCCGATGTAAGGCAGCCACGTAACGTGGATGAAGAACACGTTCTCGCGCCCGACCTCGTTGCGGAGTTGGCGCAACGCTTCCAGAAACGGCTGAGACTCAATGTCACCGACCGTCCCACCGATCTCGACCAGCACCACTTCCGCGCCGGTTTCTTTCGCGACCAGGCCGATGCGCCGTTTGATCTCATTGGTGATATGCGGGATCACCTGGATCGTCCCGCCCAGATAGTCGCCGCGTCGCTCCTTGCTGATGGTCTCGGCATACACCTGTCCGCTGGTGAAGTTGCTGACGCGGCTCAGGCGGATGTCAATGAATCTTTCGTAGTGACCCAGATCGAGGTCCGTTTCTGCGCCGTCATCCAGCACATAGACTTCGCCATGCTGGTATGGACTCATCGTGCCGGGGTCCACGTTAATATAAGGATCCAGCTTTTGGACCGCGACTTTGAATCCGCGCTCTTTGAGAGTCAGCCCAAGTGCCGCGGCGGTCACGCCTTTTCCAACCGAAGAAACGACGCCGCCTGTAAAGAATAAATATTTTGTGGTCATAAATCACCTCATTCGAAATATGTCGTTGCGAGCGATGGTCGAGCAGCGAAGCATGTCAAACCGAGCGCGGCAATCTCCTCTTTGATGCACAAACGAGATTGACGTGTCGGCATCTTCGATGACCTGCTGTCTACAAAGGCGGTGGGGAGGGCATTGAAGCCCTCCCCACCGGGAGTTGCGTTGCATGTGTTTGACGAATAATTCTTTGTTTTCATCCGACCAGTTTGACCAGGTCTTCGGCGGCCCGCCGCATCTCAAGGAAGATCAAGCCCAATTTTGCCTCCTGCCGTGCCAGGGCGGTCAGAACCGCTTCCGCTCCGACGGATGTCAATACGATCGAACCGGCGTTGCCCTTGATATAGACTTGTTCAAGGCCGCCGCGTCCAAGCTCGCCGGAAATGCGCTCGCCGAGGCTCAGCATAGCGGCCGACATGGCCGAGACGCGGTCTTCCTCAACGCCTTGTTGAAGAGCCGATGCCATAATCAAGCCGTCCACCGATACGATGGCAGACGCTTCAATATCAGGCGCGGCGGCCTGCATGGAACGAAGCCGGTCTACCATCTGGTCTGAACGGGATTTTGCCATAAAAGAATCTCCTGAATTTTGTCTGCCTGAGTTTACCATAAAATGATTTGCATCAAAAATTGTTGCATCATTTCAATTCCGCACGTTGGCGGTTTGACGATGCTGATTTGACCCTCGTTCTGCTTCATGTTAGACTTGCTTGTTCGATGGACATCGCCCGCTTCCTCCGCTCGCTTTTGTTTTTCACGATCCTTGCCTGGCCCTTGCGCGCGGCGGCTCAGGCTTCTGCCCCGGTCATCACAGCGCCGGCGGCGGGGCAGGTCTTGCAGGGGCTGGTTGCGATTACAGGCTTCACCGATATCCAAAATTTCGATTCGGCGGAGATAGCCTTCGCTTATGCGTCAGACACCGCCAACACCTGGTTCAACATCTCGACCACTACACTGCCAATTTCCAACGATGTACTTGCATCCTGGGATACAACCACCATCAGCGACGGAGAATATGTTCTGCGCCTGCGGGTGACTTTGCTGGATCGGACTTTTCAAGATGTGACCGTTCCCGTTCAAGTGCGGAACTACACCGCGCTGGCGACTCCCACCCCGGCTGCGACATCCACCCAGCCTGCGCTTCAAATCCCGACCCCGATCCTGGTCGCCGTTTCGCCGACTTTGCCAGCGCCGACTTTCACTCCGCGCCCAACCCCGACGCCATTGCCGCCTAATCCTGCGGCGTTGTCGCAGGGCGAGGTTTACGTCAGCTTGCAGCGCGGCGCGATTGCCATTGGAATATTGTTTTTTGTTTTTGGAATTTTCCTTCGCCTCCGGCGTTTATAAAACCTGGCACATGACACTTGATACATTCCTCCTCATCGGCCTTGGCAACCCAGGCCGCGAATACAAAGACAATCGTCACAACTTTGGTTTCATGTTGATAGACCGTATTGCAGTGCGCCTCAACGCGCGCGGCATGAAACTGCAATCGAAGGCCATTGTTACGAATGCAACTTACGAGGAACGCAAACTTATCCTCGCCAAGCCGCAGACATATATGAATCTATCGGGACATTCAGTGCAGGGGCTGGCGCATTTTTATAAACTGCCGCTCGAAAATTTGCTGGTCGCGCATGACGATCTTGACCTTCCATTTGGGACGATTCGCCTGCGTCCCGGCGGCGGCCCCGGCGGGCAAAAGGGCGTGGCTTCCGCCATCGAACGCCTCGGCACGAAGGATTTTGCGCGCCTGCGTCTCGGCATCGGTCGTCCGCCTGGACGTATGGACCCCGCCGCCTACGTCTTGCAGGATTTTTCTCGAGATGAAATGAAAACCTTATCCGATGTTCTTGACCGCGCCGCGGACGCCGCGCTGGAATTCGTCGTCAATGGGTTGGATAAGGCGATGAATAAGTTTAATGGGGAGATCAGGGAGTAGGGACTAACCAATTGGTATCCGCCGCTTAATCTGCTTTCTATTTTCTGTTCTCTATTCTCATCAATATATGCAGCTTCTCCTCGATAAAATCCGTTTACTTCCACAATATCAGCATTTGCTGAAACAAATTCAGGCGGGCAAATCACAACCCGGGCTGGGATTGCCGCGGGCCGCACGCCTGCCGGTCTTGGCCGCATTGCAGGCAGATTTAAATCAGCCGGTCCTGCTGATCACGGATCGTTCCGATCACGCGCTTTCGATGTTCGACGAACTGGGTTTTTGGACAAAGTCGCCGCGCTATTTGTTTGGAGAGCCAAACCCGCTTTTCTATGAGCAAGCCGCCTGGGGTGTGACCACGCGCCGTGAACGCCTGCAGACCCTGACTGCGCTGGCCGCGTATCATTTGCCTTTTGCACAAAAACCGGAGTCGCCGCTGGTTATTGTGACATCGGCGCGCTCATTGATGACGCGTACTTTGCCGCGCCGGGATTTTCTGAAGGCCTGTAAAAAGATAGCAGTCAATCAAACTGCCCAGCCTGATGCGCTTTTGCGAAGCTGGGCCAAGATGGGCTACCAACGCGCCAACACGGTGCTTGAGCTGGGACAATTCTCCAGCCGCGGCGGCATTTTGGATTTATGGCCGACGGCGGAGAATCTGCCTGTCCGCCTGGATTTCTTTGGAGATGAAATCGAATCGCTCCGGCGGTTTGACCCGGCATCCCAACGAACAGTTGAGAAATTGGAATCGGTTTTGGTGACGCCCGCGCGTGAGTTTATTGCGCGCGATTCGGGAATTGGGAATTTGGAATTGGACGAAGGAACATCTCCCGATTCCCAAATATCGGATATCGAATTCTCTGAATTCCAAATCCCGCTCCTGCATCAGCAGCCTGCAAGCCTGCTCGATTATTTGCCTCCTAAAACGTTGGTGCTGATTGATGACCTTTCCGTCGTTGACGGCATGGTTTCTGAAATTGAAGAGCAAGCCGTCAAACTGCGACAGGAGAGTATCGAAGAGGGAACGCTTACGCCGGATTTTCCTGTTCCTTATTTGACATGGTCTGAATTGCTGGATAGTTTGCACGGATATGTCTCGCTTGAATTGGGATATTCAACCGCACAGGAAGGCGAAGAGAGTCTATCGTCAGCGTTCGGGGTGGGGCAGAGATTCGCGGGGCGCCTCAAACCGTTTATTGAACACGCCTCCGCTTTGGCGTCCGCGAAAGAGACGCTTGTCATCGTTTCGCGTCAAAGTGAACGCCTGCAGGATCTCTGGTTGGAGAGTGGGGAACAGGACGAAGAGAAAAGTCTGGCCTTCATCGAAGCATCTCTTTCTGAAGGTTTTATTCTACGCGACCAATCTCTATTCTCTATTCATCTAATCACTGATTCCGAAATCTTCGGATGGGAACGGCCGCAGCCGCGCACGCGCCAGAGACAAATCGCCGAGACTCCGGAATCGGTTTACGCCGATCTGCAAGCGGGGGATTATATCGTTCATATTGATCACGGCATTGGGCGTTTTGTTGGTTTGGTGACGCGCGAACTGGACGATCATGCGCGCGAGTTTTTAGCGGTCGAATACGAAGGCGGGGGGCAATTGTATGTGCCTGTCCATCAAGCCGACAGATTGACGCGTTATGTCGGGGCGGATGGCATAGTGCCTGCGTTGGACCGGTTGGGCGGCCAGGAGTGGCGCGAAAAAAAGGGCCGCGTAAAAGAAGCGGTGCTTGAAGTCGCACAGGAAATGCTCGACCTTTACGCGCGCCGAAATATTGTGAAGGGATATGCCTTCAAGGCCGATACACAGTGGCAAAAAGAATTGGAAGATAGTTTTCCATACGTCGAGACCGACGACCAGGCAAAATCAATTGTCGACATCAAACATGATATGGAATCGGCGCGCCCGATGGATCGTTTGTTGTGCGGTGATGTGGGTTATGGAAAAACCGAAGTGGCTTTGCGCGCCGCCTTCAAGGCCGTGATGGATGGCAGGCAGGTCGCGATCCTCGTGCCGACGACTGTTTTGGCGCAACAACATTTCGAAACTTTTTCTCAAAGGCTCGCGGCGTATCCGGTGAAAGTGGAAATGCTTTCGCGCTTCCGTTCGCCGCGTGAGCAAACTGAAATTTTGCTTGGGCTTGCAATCGGCGAAATTGATATCGTCATTGGCACACATCGTTTGATTTCGGCGGATGTGCAGTTCAAGGAACTTGGGCTGGTTATCATTGATGAAGAGCAGCGCTTCGGTGTGACACACAAAGAGCATCTAAAAAAACTTCGCACTGAGGTGGACGTGTTGACACTCACGGCTACGCCGATTCCGCGAACGCTCTATATGGCGCTGACCGGCGTGCGCGATATTTCCAATCTCAACACGCCGCCGGAAGAGCGCCTGCCCATCGTGACGCACGTCGGGCCGTATTCGCCGAAGCTTGTGCGTCAGGCCATTTTGCGCGAACTCGAGCGCGGCGGGCAAATTTTCTTTGTTCACAACCGAGTCCACACGATTGATGCGATGAAAGCGCATCTTAACCAGCTTGTGCCCGAAGCGCGCGTCGACGTTGGCCACGGCCAAATGAATGAGCATGAACTTGCGTCGGTCATGCACCGCTTCAACGCGGGCGAAATAGATATTTTGCTTTCGACGACCATCATCGAATCTGGATTGGACATTCCGAACGCGAATACGTTGATCGTGGATCGCGCCGACACTTTTGGCCTGGCTCAACTCTATCAACTGCGCGGCCGGGTCGGACGGGGAGCGGCACGCGCCTACGCCTACTTTTTCCGCCACCGAAAACTTGCCCCGACGCTCGAAGGCCAGCAGAGATTGGAAGTCATTGCCGCGAACACACAACTTGGCGCGGGCTATTCGATTGCGATGCGCGACCTTGAAATCCGCGGTGCGGGCGAATTATTAGGCAACCACCAGCATGGACACATCCAGGCAGTCGGTTTTCATCTTTATACGCGATTGCTGGCGGATGCAGTGAGAAGGATAAGAACAGTTGGAATGTTGGAAGGTTTGAAGGGTGAAGGAAAACCTGCCGACTTGCAACCTTTAAACTTTCAAACCTTCAACCAGCCCATCTCAATGCCCGTTAATGTTGATTTGCCTTTAGCGGCCGGCATTCCCGCCGATTACATTAGGGACCAGGATTTGCGCCTGCGCCTTTATCGCCGCATCGCGGATTTGCGCGACGAGACTGAAATTGAAGCGTTGGCCAACGAATTCAAAGATCGCTTTGGCGTATTACCCGAAATGGCGGAGAATCTTTTCTATCAGATGCGCGTCAAACTGCGCGCAGAGAAAGCCGGACTTGCCTCAATTGGCATGGAAACAGGCCAGATTGTTTTGCGCTATCCGTCTGCGCCGAACGGCAATGAAGAGAAGCGCCTGCGCGACCTCGCGCCCGATATTCGCGGCGGCAAGGGTGCCTATTGGTGCGCGTTTGGGAAAGACGCAGATTGGATGGGGAGATTGTTGGAAACGCTGAATCAATTAGAAGAAAAATAATTAAATGAGTTTAATCCCTCCATTATTTTTTAGACGATACTGATAACAAGTCAAGATTTGAATCGCTTTCCGAACGGCGGCAGGGATTTCAAACTTCCTGCCCGCAAGATCGTCGAGCGCAACCAACACATTCAATCCGGCTGGATACACACAAAGTTTCTGTGATGTCCATTTGCAATGATCTCGTATCTTATTTTGTTTCGTGAACTTTCGCGGTTTTTCCGGTTGCCTCAGCCTGCGGGATCTTTCGCTTGCGGTAACCGTCGTAATCTGGTACGAGGCGGCTATACTCACCGTCCATCAGTGGAGACGAGATCATAAAATCTGCTGATGCGCGATTGCAGGCAATCGGGATATTCCAAACCGCGGCCATCCGCAATAAGGCTTTGACGTCAGGATCGTGCGGCATCGGCTCGAGTGGGTCCCAGAAAAAGATCAGGAAGTTGATTGTATCGTCCACGATCATCGCGCCGATTTGCTGGTCGCCGCCCAAAGGTCCGCTCTGTAATTTTGTGATTTTGAATCCAAGCTCGCGTTCCAACATTTCGCCGGTGGTGCCTGTTGCGTATACTTGGTGATGCGCCAACAAGTCGCGGTTGAATTTGGCCCATTCCACCAAATCCTGTTTCTTGTTGTCGTGTGCGACCAGCGCGATTTTCTTATCAGGCTGCATTATGATTTTTTGGCGGCTCATAAAATAATTGTATCCTTTCCCTGAAAAGTATAGCAGGTTATCGAGTTTATAATTACGTTGAACCAAAGGAGAAGAAGCTATGATCTCTCATTTGAAAGATATGATCATCGGCCCGGCCCTGCCCACGTCTCTCGCGAAGCGCAAACGGTTGAATAAATTGCGTGCGCTGGCCGCCTTCTCGCCCGACGCGCTCGCTTCGATTGCGTATGCCAATCAGGAAATCTATTTGGGATTGGTCGTCGCCGGCGCGGCGGGTCTGGCTTTTGCCTGGCCGATTGCCCTCGCCATCGGCGGCCTGTTGACCATCGTGGCGCTCTCCTATTTCCAAACCATTCATGCGTATCCGTCCGGCGGCGGATCGTACATCGTGGCGCGTTCGAATCTTGGGACGATTTCGGGATTGATCGCGGCCGCGGCTTTGCTTGCAGATTATTTACTGAACGCGGCGGTGAGTCTCACGGCGGGCGTGGCGGCCATCGCATCCGCTTTTCCGGACCTGTGGCCGTACCGCGTCTTAATCGCTCTTTTCCTACTCCTCATTATTACCCTGCTCAACCTGCGCGGATTGCAAGAAACGGGGAGCGTCATGGCGGTTCCAGTTTACTTCTTTGTGGTTTCTTTTCTGGCGATGATCGTCTATGGACTCGTTCGGCTCTTCATCGAAGGCCCGACGCCTATGACGAATGTAACCGTCCCTGTTCTCGAACCGTTGACTTTGTTCCTGGTCCTTCATGCTTTTTCGACCGGCAGTACCGCGTTGACCGGCATTGAAGCGATCAGCAATGGTGTTCCGGCTTTCGAGCCGCCCGAATCAAAAAACGCCGGTCGCACATTGATGGTCATGGCCGTGTTGATGGCCGCGCTTTTTATCGGCAGTATCGCCTTGACGCGTTTCTTTGCCATCACTGCCGGGCCTCAGGAAACGATTTTATCCGCGCTGGCCCGCAAATTGATGGGCGTGAGCCCGTTTTATTTTGTGATTCAATTTGCCACATTGGGCATCTTGACGGTCGCGGCCAACACCAGTTTTGCAGGCTTTCCGCGCCTGGCCGCCATCCTTGCGCAGGATAGTTTCCTGCCGCGCCAATTGAGTAATCTCGGTGACCGCCTGGGATTTACCAATGGTATCATCCTGCTCAGTGCAGGCACGGCCGCGTTGATCGTCTTTTTCAACGGCGATACACACGCGTTGGTGCCGCTATTTGCAATTGGCGCGTTTCTCGCTTTCACGCTTTCGCAAGCCGGCATGGTCATTCACTGGATAAAAGCTCGCACTTCGGGCTGGCATTGGAAATCATTCATCAACGCCCTCGGCGCATTTGCCACAGGCACGACTTTGCTCGTGGTGGCCACCAGCAAATTTCTTGGAGGAGCCTGGATCACCATTTTGTTGATCCCTTTGTTGGTAATGATGTTCCTGCGTGTGCACAAACATTATCAGGAAGTTCGCGAACAACTTTCCCTGCACGGACTTCCGCCATCGTTAAAGCCGATCAGTCCCACGCGGGTGGTGATTCCGATTTCAGGCGTGCATCGCGGCATATTCAACGCCGTGAGGTTCGCAGAGTCGATATCGTCAAATGTAACCGCGCTATACGTCGAACTGGAACCCGGCTCCGGGTCTCGTGTGAGCGAACAATGGAAGGAATGGTGGCCGGATATTCCACTGGCCGTCATTCCTTCACCGTATCGTTCGACCATCGAGCCTCTGTTGGAGTATCTAAAAAAAACGGATCAGGAATACAACGACGGCCAGCTGGCGGTCGTCGTCCTGCCGGAATTTGTAACGACCACCTGGTGGCAGAATCTGCTTCATAATCAGACGGCCTGGCTTTTGAAAACGGCTCTGTTATATAGCCGCCGCACGCTGGGATTGGAGCGCGTTGTGATTGATGTGCCGTATCATTTGCGAATGGGATGACGATGTGTCCAATTCGGTTCCATAGCGGACCTCGCGCCGGCTTCTTAAACCGAGGGCCAAGCCAAGCCCTCGGTTTTTGGGCGTGTTATAATAGAACGCACGTTCTCCAAGAAAAGAGACTACATGGATTTTAAACTCCAAGCTCCCTTCATCCCGACCGGCGATCAACCAGAAGCGATTACCCAGCTTGTGGACGGCATTCGTAAAGGAATGCGGAACCAGGTCCTGCTCGGCGCGACCGGCACCGGCAAGACATTTACAATCGCCTCCGTCATTCAGGAATTGCAGAAACCCGCGCTCATTATGGCGCACAACAAGACTCTCGCGGCACAGCTCTACGCGGAGTTCAAGGAATTCTTTCCGGAAAACGCTGTCGAATATTTCGTCTCTTATTACGATTACTATCAACCGGAGGCTTATGTTCCGCGTCACGACCTGTTTATCGAAAAAGAAACGGAGATCAACGAAGAGATCGAACGCTTGCGGCTGGCGGCGACGACCTCGCTTATTTCGCGCAAAGATGTAATTATTGTTGCGTCGGTCTCTTGTATTTATGGCCTCGGAAGCCCGGAAGAATTCGGCAAAGGCACGGTAACTCTCAAAGTGGGCGAGATCTACCGGCGTAACGCGCTCATCCGGCAGTTGATCGAGAGTCAGTATCAGCGCAACGACATGGAATTAAGGCCGGGCCTTTTCCGGGTGCGGGGCGAGACGCTGGAAATAATTCCGGCTTATGAAGATCGGCGCGGTTATCGCGTCACCTTCTTCGGCGATGAAGTCGAACGCATCACGCAGTTCAATCAGGTGACCGGCGAGATCTATGATGAACCGAAGGAAATTTCCATCTACCCCGCCAAGCAATATCTCACAGATTCAGACCGCATGAAAGAAGCCATCGGCGATATTGAGAAGGAACTCGAAGAGCGTATCGCGCTTTTTAAATCCGAAGGCAAATTGATCGAAGCCCAGCGCATCGAACAACGTACGCGCTACGACCTTGAGATGCTGCGCGAAGTTGGTTATTGCTCCGGTGTTGAAAATTATTCGCGTCATCTTGATCACCGTGCGGCTGGCACGCATCCCTGGACGATGATTGACTTTTTGCCGAGCGATTATCTGCTGGTGATTGATGAAAGCCATATGTCCGTTCCGCAGATCCGCGGCATGTATAACGGCGACCGCTCGCGCAAAGAGACTCTCGTCGAATACGGTTTTCGTTTGCCCAGCGCGGTGGATAATCGTCCGCTCAAGTTCAGCGAGTTCGAGCAGGTGATGGGTCGCACGATTTATACGTCTGCCACGCCCGGGCCGTACGAGATGGAACATGCCGAACAGGTCGTTGAGCAGATCATCCGCCCAACGGGATTGGTTGACCCGCAAGTGGAGGTCAGACCAACCAAAAGCCAGGTGGACGATTTGATCGGCGAGATCCGCCAACGGGTCGAAAGAGGCGAGCGCGTTTTGGTTACAACGCTGACAAAGCGCATGGCCGAAGACTTATCTGAGTATTTGCATGAAATCGGCATTAAAGTTCACTACCTGCATTCGGAAGTCGAAACGCTGGAGCGTATCGGCATTTTGCGCGATCTGCGTTTGGGCGTGTTCGATGTGATCGTAGGTATCAATCTTTTGCGCGAGGGACTCGACCTGCCGGAAGTCTCACTAGTCGCGATTTTGGACGCGGACAAGGAAGGTTTCCTGCGCTCTGCAACGGCTCTTATCCAGACCATTGGCCGGGCCGCGCGTCACCTGAACGGGCGCGTCATTATGTATGCTGACCGCATGACCGATTCGATGAACGCGGCCATCGGTGAGACCAATCGCCGCCGCGCCAAGCAGGTGAAATATAACGAAGAGCATAACATCACGCCGGTAAGCATCCACAAAGCGATCCGCGATATTACCGATCAGTTGTCTGGCGAGGCGAAGGAGAAGGCGCTGGGCATTGGCGATGCGAAGGCGCAATATAAAACGAAACGTGACAAGGTTTCTCAGGGCGAATTGCAAAAGATCATCGCCGAGATGGAAAAACAGATGAAGGAAGCCGCCAGGAATCTTGAATTTGAAAAAGCCGCCGCGCTGCGCGACGAGATGTATGAATTGAAGACCATCCTGGCCGACGAAGCGAACCTGAAGCCGTGGGAACGAATAAAGTTGTTGAGCGACGAAGAGTAATGCACAGCGATCCTTCGAGCCTCGATCCCGAAGAGCGGATGAATAAACTTTATGCACTTTTATCGGCAGCTCTGGGGATATTGAGTTTATTCGCTTCCATCCTGCCGGGGTGCGGTGGAACGATGGCAATTGGCGGAATTATTTTCGGCATCCTGGGCCGCAGGTCGGAGAATCGCAAGACCGCCATACTTGGGATCGCTCTTTCGATCATCGGCCTGCTAACGGCGGTTATCTATTCGATTTTTATCCAGGTTGCGACATCAAAATAAATTTTGAACAAAACGCCCCGGTTTTTCGGAGCGTTTTGTTTTTCTATTCTTTTCTGGTGGAAAGCGGGATGAGCAAAAGCGGCATCTTCGTTTTTTGCGCAACTTTTGGCGCAACACTGCGCGCCCAAAATGCGCCGATCCCGGCTTTGCGATGAGTGGTTAGGATGATTAAATCTGCGCCCGAAAGCTCGGCTATCTTGACGATTCCCCGCGCCGGGTCGCCTCGTGCGACTTCAGCAAAAACTTTTATCCCTTCTTTGCGAAATTCGGCCGTGTGAATATTCAGGTCTTCGCTGGCATTTTCTTCTTTGATGTCGAGCAAGGCCTGTACGGTGACGGGCAATAGATTTCCGGCGGCGGCCTGTTCGCCGGCAAGAGTCGAAAAGGTGGGGATGACGCTCAACAGATGGAGTTTTGCTCCAAAAGTCGTGCCGAAAGATTTGGCGACCGGAAGGCTGTTGTCGTGCTGAGAATCCGGGTCAAGCGGAATCAGTATCCGGTCCAATTGGAAGCGGGGGGAATCTGGTTTGACGAGCAGAAGAGGCGCCGCTCCGTGCGCGACGATTTGCTGGGCAATGCTTCCGATCAAAACGTCGCGAATGCCGCTGTGTCCGTGAGCGCAGATGACGATTAAATCCGGTTTAAATTCGGTGATATGGTCAATGATGCTTTTGGCTACGTCTGAAACTGGCGCAGTGTGGACGTGCGTTTCGACTTTTATGTCTGATGGAAAGGCGCGTTGTGCGGCGTCTTTTAAATAGGCCTCTGCTTCATCGGGCCGGGTGAGATGGCGTTCTTTATGAACTTCTGAGGGCGCATCCTGTTCGATAACATGCAGGAGCGTGATATGCGCTTTAAGCTTTTGCGCCAATAGCGAGGCCGGGCCAAGCGAGGCTTCAGAAAGTTTGGAGCCATCGAGGGGGACAAGGATGTTTTTGAACATGGTTATCCTCCGAAAAAGATTTGGGAGAGCAGGAATATGTTGAGCGCAACGATCAGCGCCGCGACCAGGCTGGCTGCGATGGTGGTGATTTTTTTGTTAACCAATTCACCCATAATATCACGCCTGCTGGTAAACATCACGAGCGGAATTATGGCAAAGGGCAGGCCGAACGATAGCACGACCTGGCTGATAACGAGCGTGCGGGTCGGGTCGAGGCCGATGAAGATCACGATCAGCGATGGGAACATCGTGACGAGCCGCCGCACCCATGCCGGGATGTGAAAATGCAGAAAGCCCTGCATGATGACCTGCCCCGCCATCGTGCCGACTGACGAAGAGGAGAGCCCCGACGCGAGCAATGAGATGGCAAACACCCACGAGGAAGCAGAACCCAGCAAAGGGGCCAGCGTGCGATGTGCTTCTTCGATGCTGGCAATTTGTGTCAGGCCGTTGTTGAAGAATGTCGAAGCGGCCATAATGAGCATCGCCATGTTGATTAGTCCGGCAAGCCCCATGGCGATGAAAACATCAATCAATTCATAACGAAACAGTTTGTGTTGTTGTTGAGGGTTGCGCGTTACGATCCGGTCTTGCGTGAGCGCCGAATGTAAAAAGATAACGTGCGGCATGACCGTCGCGCCGAGAATGCCCGTCGCCAATAAAACGCTTTCCGTGCCGGAGAATTGCGGAATGAAGGTGTTGTAAATGACCGCTGGCCAGGCCGGTTTGTCGAGAATAGTCTCGATCAGATAACTTCCTGCCACCACGCCGACCAGCGCAGTGATGACCGCCTCGAGCGGGCGAAATCCATAGCGTTCCAGCCCGAGGATGAGGAACGTGGTCGCGGCAGTGATCAATCCCGCGATCCAAAGTGGCATACCGAACAACAAATAGAATCCAAGCGCCGCGCCGAGGAACTCAGCCAGGTCGGTTGCGATTGCCGCCAGTTCGCTGATGACCCACATGCTGATCACCACCGGGCGCGGAAAATTATTGCGGCAATGTTCGGCAAGATTCTGGCCAGTGGCAATCCCAAGTTTGGCCGCAAGCGTCTGCACCAGCATTGCCATCAAATTGCTTGCCAGAATGACCCACAATAACATATAGCCGAACTTCGCTCCACCCTGAATGTTGGTGGCGAAGTTGCCCGGGTCAATGTATGCAACGCTGGCGATGAATGCCGGCCCGAGGAACGGCATCAACCGCGCCAGCCAGCCCTTTTTGCTGGTGCCAGAAAGCACTTCATGGGCTGAGCGAACGGTAACATCATTATTACCTGTGGATGTTGAGTTTGTTGTGGGTGGTTTCATGTGTTGACCTTTATTTTATTTCGACAAAGACGCGATTTGTGATGGCCGGGCCAAGCACGACCGGTTCGTTCCGCCCTCGAACCTGCAGGCGCATGACCTGATCGTAACGCGACACCTCAAGTGTTTTCACGCGCGCCCCGATCACCAGCCCGAGGCTTTCGAGGTGCTTTAGCAAATCTGTATCCTGCGATTCGACTTTGCTGACCATCGCTTCTTGCTTCAAGGCCAAACCGGAGAGCGCCATACTCTTATCTTCAGGCATGACGAGATCGGCGGAGGGGATCGGATCTCCGTGAGGATCTCGTAGCGGATTCCCCATTGCGGCGGCAATGCGCGCCTCGAGTTCTTCCGAGATGACATGCTCGAGTTTTTCGGCCTCGTTGTGGACTTCATCCCACGAATAGCCAAGTGTTTGCACCAACCAGGCTTCGATCAGGCGGTGGTGGCGGATCACCTCCAGCGCGGCGCGCCGGCCTTTGTCTGTCAGCGTGACGCCCTGGTGTTTGCGATAAGAAACCAGCGCAGGTTCGGACGAGGCGAGTTTTTGGATCATCCCTGTTACAGAAGCAGGGGCAATGCCAAGCCGCGTTGCCAGCGCGGTCGTGGTGGCTGGCTGCCCATCCTCGGTCAGCTCATAGATGTGTTTCAGATAATCCTGAATGGAGTTGGTTAGATGTTCTGTCATGGCTAAACAATTATTTAGTCTATCCTAAATAATTTTAGTCAAAAAAGAGAAACGAGTCAAGGTCTCTCGTTTCTCTTTTTTGGTAGCCCGATTTGTTCTTTTACTTTTTCTTAAACCGTCTTCCGCCCGCTATGAACGAAATTACAAGAAAGACGATGGATATCCATGTAAAAATATTGTCGTTTGTGCTAAATCCAAGAGCCAAAAGGGCTATCCCGATCAGAAGTAAAACGAGGGAGGCTCTGCGTATCTGTGAAGATGGCTGTGTTTTCATTTGTAAATGGCAGGCGCAATATAGACCGCGATGGCGATGAAGTGCGCCAGCGCGGCCAGTATCACAAAAATATGCCAGACTTCATGAAAGCCAAAAACGCCTGGAACAAAGTCCAGCTTTTTGGTGATGTAAACAATCGCGCCCAGTGTATAAATCACCCCGCCAGTTATCAGCCATACCAACGCGCCGACAGGCAAGACGCGTAGCATCTCGCCGATGGCGGCCAGGGATAACCAGCCCATCACTAAGTACACCCCCGCGGTTATCCAGCGCGGGGCCTTGATAATGAACATCTTGACCACGATCCCAATTACAGCCAGCGACCAGACGATGGCAAGCAGGCCCCATTTCCAGAAGCCTGTGAACATAATGGCGCTAATGGGGGTGTACGTCCCGGCGATGAGCAGATAGATTGCCGCATGATCCAACTTGCGAAAAACGGCGATGACCTTTGGTCCGGCCTTGACCATGTGATAGGCCGCGCTGGCCGCGAATAACAGGATCAGGCTCGCGCCGTAGATGCTTAGCGAGACTTCCTTGACGAGGCTGTTCCAGCCGATGACGATCAAGGCGATCAGGCCGACTGCGGCAATGATCGCTGCAAAGAAGTGGGTGAGTCCATTCACGGGCTCGCGGAGTTTATTAATCATAGGTTCCTGATTTCTTTTTTCATCTGTTGGATAAAAAATCCTACAGGCTGAACCAGCTTGTAGGATTGATATTAATCCTCTGTAAGCCAGTTCTTGGCTTCTTCTTCATTCTCGAAATATTTTAATGGCTGGCCGGTGAGTCTTGAGAGCATATCGCCCAATGTCCGTTTAAAGCCAGTGACTCCCAGCACTGCCGTTTTGCGAACGCGATTTTTTGTTTTTTCTGACGCTTCGTTAAGTGTGCCCATTAGATCTGCGCCGATTTGCGTATCCTTGAAATTGGAAATCACCAGGACGGAGTTTTCCGGCTCTTTCAAGACAACTTCCTGCACTGCGGCCAGTTCATCCTTGACTGCCTGCGCGTTATAAAATAGGCTGGAGAAATCCTGGTAAAGAATCTTCTTTCCATTATGTTCGATCCATTTGGATTTCATCTATTATCCTTTTGCAGCCGGCTTGCGATTTTCGGAGCGAAGGGCAAGCCCGGTTGCCAGAGCGCCCAATCCTTCCCACAGGCCAATGCCAAAAAAGGGGATTGGAGCAAGGTTGGTAAGAACGAGGAGGGAGAAGACTATAAAGGTTAATGTTCGGAACGGAACTGTCCATTTATAGAATTTCTTATAATCGTTCGCAACCGCCAAAATGTAGTACACGCCCATATTGAATGAAGCCATGGCAGAGGCGGTAATAAACACCAGTGTGTAGTCGCCTGCCGCACGCGCCGCGCGGTCGAGCGCGCTGAAGCCCAACAGCGATAAAAGAATCTCGGGGCGAATCAGCCCCAAAAGTCCGAGAAGAAGCGCCAGAACGCCAAAGACGAACATTGTCCACCCGGAGGCGTCGCGAATTTTAAATTTATCCATGTAGGTCTCCTGTCGGCAAATTATACACGGGTTATGCGCGCTTGCGCAAACAAAATTGTCAGGCTTTTCTGCTATACTTATTGCGACGAGGCGAGTATGGCAAAGCATTTGATATTGGTGGCTGGAAATATCGGCGCAGGGAAAACATCGTTGACGGAACGCATCGGCACGCGGCTGGGATGGAGGTCTGGCTTTGAGTCGGTGGCAGACAATCCGTATCTTCCCGACTTTTATGCGGACATGCGTGCCTGGGCTTTTCATTTGCAGGTTTTCTTTCTAGGTCACCGCGCTGAGCAATATCTGGAAGCCGCGCGCGACGCTCGCTCCGCTATTTTAGACCGCAGTATTTATGAAGATTTTTATATTTTCGCACGCGCCTTGCATCACATGGGCAACCTGGCCGAGCGCGATCATCTTTCCTACAATCGTTTGTTTGATATTGTGGTGGACAGCCTGCCTCGCCCAGACCTTTTAATTTACCTAAAAGCGCCCGTTCCAGTCTTGATCAATCGCATTCACCGCCGCGCCCGCAATATCGAGACAGGCATCAGTGCCGAATATCTTTCTTTGCTCGATTCTTTTTACGATGAATGGCTGGCCGCTTTCGATCTTTGCCCCGTGCTGACCATCCGTTCGGACGATCTGGATTACGTTCATCAGCCTCAGCATCTGGAGATGGTTGTTCAAAAAATTCAAGACAAACTGGCCGGCAAAGAAGAAGTAGATCTGAGAAACAGCTAGGATATATTTTTTAAGGTGCCCAAGCATGGACGAATCTGTTTTCCTGAAAATTCCACTCTTTGCAGATGTGCCATCCTCAGAACTTATCGCGATGGTGCGGGAATTGCCTATCCGGGTTTATGAACCGGGGGAGTATTTGTTCCATGACGGAGACCCGGGTGAACATCTTTACGTTGTCATGGACGGCTTTTTGGAAATTGTGCTCGCGGCCGATACGCCCGACGAATTACTGCTGCGAGTATGCGGCCCCGGTGAATATGTCGGCGAAATGGGCTTGATATTGCCGGACGGCAAACGAACTGCCAGTGTGCGCGCAAAAGATAAATGCCATACCTGGGTGTTGAGCCGGGCGAAATTCACCCAGGTCCTGCAGCAGTGGCCGGTCATTGCTTATTCAATGGTTAATATTCTTAGCGAGCGCCTGGACGCGACGAACGACTCTACCTTCCGTGACCTGACCGAAAAAAACCATCAATTGCAAAAAGCTTACAACGATCTCAAGGCGGCTCAGGAGTTATTGATCGAAAAGGAACGCCTTGAGCGCGAACTCAAAGTGGCCGCCGATATTCAGTTGAGCATTTTGCCCGATGTGCTCCCAGTGGTCGAGGGATTTGATTTTGGCGCGCGCATCCTGCCTGCCCGCCAGGTGGGCGGCGATTTCTATGATGTGTTTTTGGTCGGCGAGCCCCAACTCGGGGTTGTGATTGGGGATGTAGCAGATAAGGGTGTGCCGTCCGCATTGTTCATGGCGCGGACTCACGCGCTTGTTATGGCTGAGGCAGATACGCGCGATATAACCCCGGGCGAAGTCATGAGGCTGGTCAATAATCACATCACGCGTCTTGAAAAATCTGCGCAATTTGTGACGGCCTTATACGGCCTTCTTGATATTCAAACCGGCAAATTTTCATACGCGCGTGCCGGGCATGAACCGCCCTTGATCTTAAATCCTGATGGGACCGTAGAGCGCATTCCTCACTCTCCCGGAATGTCGCTGGGCTTATGGGATAAGATCACGCTGGACGAACGCGTCGTTTCGTTGGCGCCCGGCTCAATGCTTCTTTTATATACAGATGGGATGACGGACTGCCGAAATCCGGATGGCGTTGCCTTCGGCCTCGAGCGAATCAAAGCTACGTTGCGCGGGCTTGTCGGGCTTTCGGCGCAGGATGTCTGTGATAGATTGTTGGATTCGTTGTTGAGCTATCAGAATGGGGCCAAGCAGGACGATGACGTAACGTTGGTTGCGATCCGTGCAACCTAAAGCAAACGGGTTTCCGGTGGAAAAATGGAAACCCGTTTGCTTTTTAATTTAGGCTTTGTCCAGCGCTTGTTCTATATCTGCCAGAAGATCATCTTTGTGTTCGATGCCAACCGAGAGGCGCACAAGGCCCGGGTCAACTGCAATTTGTGAGCCGGCTGTGGAAAGATGCGTCATGGCGGCGGGGACTTCGATCAGCGATTCGACACCGCCCAGGGATTCGGCCAGGGTGAATATTTTTGTAGCTTCGGCTGCTTTGACCGCTGCATCGCGGCCTTCTTTCATAATGAATGAGATCATACCCCCGCCAGCTTTCATTTGGCGTTTGGCGATATGAACCTGCGGGTGGCTGGAGTGGAATGGGTACATGACCCGGCTGATTTTGGAATGACCCGCTAAATAGTCCGCGAGAGAGGCGGCGTTTTCCGTGTGGCGATCCATTCGTACCGGCAGGGTTTTGATCCCGCGCAAGACGAGGAAACAATCCATCGGTCCCGGAACCGCGCCGACTGCGTTTTGCAGAAAGGCGAGCTTTTCATAAACGGCTTTGTCTCTGACGATGGCCGCACCGCCGACGGTATCGGAGTGTCCGCCGAGATATTTGGTCATCGAATGAATCACAATATCTGCGCCCAGTTCGAGTGGACGCTGCAAATAAGGCGTGGCAAAAGTGTTGTCCACGACGAGCAAAGGATGATTGGGATGTGCGTGAACGATTTCGGCCACCGCTCGAATATCGGTCACGCTCAAGAGAGGATTGGTCGGCGTTTCAAGCCAGACCAGGCGGGTTTGAGGGGTGAGTGAGTCTGCAACATTTTCGGGGTCGGTGGTGTCAACGAAATCGAATTTCATTCCGTAGCGAGTCAACACTTTGTCGAATAGCCGGAATGTGCCGCCGTACACATCGTTACCTGCCAGGACGTGATCGCCGCTCGAAACGAGTCGAAGCACGGTATCGGTCGCAGCCATGCCTGAAGAAAAGGCCAGGCCGTATAAACCGCCTTCCAGCGCGGCCAGGCAGTTTTCCAGCGCGAGACGTGTGGGATTTTTCGTGCGCGAATATTCGTATCCCTGGCGCGCTTTGCCGACGCCGTCTTGTGCATAAGTGGATGTTTGATAGATCGGCGTCATCACAGCGCCGTTGTTCGGGTCGGGTTCCTGGCCTGCATGAATGGTAAGGGTTTCAAATTTCATCTCGTCTCCTTTAGCGGTACGAAAATAATTATAAACGAGGAACTCATGAATAAGACGATACTTGCGGTTCTGGCCCATCCTGATGATGAATCTTTCGGGTTGGGCGGCACGTTGGCTTTGTATGCCCGCAAAGGATTTAACGTTTATCTTGTGTGCGCTACGCGCGGCGAAGTAGGCACGGTGGACCCTGAACACATGCGGGGATTCGATTCGATTGCCGGGTTGCGCGAGGCCGAACTGCGTTGCGCGGCGGAGCATCTTGGCTTGAAAAATGTTTTCTTTCTCGATTACCGCGATTCGGGAATGCCCGGCAGTGAAGACAACAAACATCCCGATGCGCAAGTCGCTCACTCAATTGATGAAGTTGCCGGCCGGGTGGTGAAATATATTCGGGAACTGAAGCCGGAGGTCGTCCTGACTTTTGACCCGATTGGTGGATACCGTCACCCGGATCATATCCACATTCATCAGGCGACGGTGCTTGCCTTCGAAAAAGCGGATGACGCCTCTTTTCACCCCGAAAGCGGGTCGCCGTTTAAGCCACATTCACTGTACTTCCAGGTCTTTCCGCGCTGGTTCCTGAAAGCAGCCGTTCGCATCATGCCGTTGTTCGGACACGATCCAAGCAAATTTGGCCGCAACGGGGATGTGGATCTCAAATCTTTGGCCGATGTGGATTTTCCGATTCATGTTCGCCTGGATGTTCGCCCTGTCTCTGAATTAAAAGCCGCGGCTGGCGAATGTCACGCCTCGCAGGGCGGAGGCCAAATGCGGCGCGGTCTCATGGGCTTCGTCTCGCGCGCTTTCGGTGAATATGAAGATTACATGCGGGCTTATCCGCCAGTCGGGAAAAACGAGAAGCGAAGATTTGACCTTTTCGCGTGACATCAGAATCGGACTTGCAAAACTAGAAAAAATGTTCTATAATTTGGTCAACTTTATCCGACTTAGAAAAGGAGAAGATCATGACCAAACGAAATATTGTCCATGTTGAAATCCCGGCCGCAGACTTGGCCAAGGCCGGCCAGTTTTATAAAGATTTGTTCGGCTGGGAAATTCAGCCCATTCCCGAAATGAATTACACCATGTGGGACGCGGGCGACGGATCAGCGGGTGGGTTCAACCCGCTCGGCCAGAACGTGAAGCCCGGCGACGTTTTGATCTACATCAATAGCGACGACATTGAAGCAGATTTGAAGAAGGCAAAATCCCTGGGCGGGACGATTGTCCGCCAGAAGGATGAAATCCCGCAAACAGGTTGGTTCGGGATGTTCAAAGACCCGACCGGAAATGTGATCGCTCTTTACACCAGCATGAATCCGGGCCTCAACAAGGAATAAAATCAAAGAGACGCTCCGAAAGGGGCGTCTCTTGTTTAATATTTTTCAATGTTTGAAATGGATGAAAATCCGCCCGAAATTTTTGTCATCCTTTTCAACGCGATGATAAAGCTTGCGAATATGGGCTTGATTTAAGAATCGCAGGACTTTTTTCTTAAGTTGCCCGCTGCCTTTGCCGGGGATAATTTCAACGAGCTCAATTTTCTTTTCAAGCGCTTCTTCCATAATACGATTAAGTTCCGCATCAATCTGGTCGCCGCGATTATAGATTTCATGCAGGTCGAGTTTAAGTTTTGCCATCATTTCTTCTTTTTTGGTTGCGAGAAAAATTCAAAAGACGGCCTTTGATTTAATTTCACCACGCTCGTTCCCATTTCGCCTATCGCTAATACTGAAACGGATCCGGTATCGCATCCCAGCCGTTGAAAGTGATCGAGCGGCAGTCCGAGGTAATGCGCCACAGCTAGTTTGATGGGGTCTGCATGAAAGACGCAGGCGATAATATCTTGAGGTTTATGCGCGGCGATGATTTTGTCCAATGCTGTAACAATTCGCGATTGACATTCGTGGAAAGTTTCGCCATCGGGGAATTTTGCGCGCGATGGCGCGCGTTGAACGACTTTCCAGTATTTATTTAAATTCAAGACTTTGAGCGAACGTCCCTGCCATTTACCGACGTTTGTTTCGATCAGACCCGCTTCGATCTGGACCTCGAGCTTGCGCGCGGCCGCGATGGGCGCTGCCGTTTCAACCGCGCGCTCCAGCGGACTCGAATAGATGGCCTTGATCGGCGCGTTCTTGAGTGCATCGGCCAGCTCCAGGGCTTGTTTCTGCCCGCGTTCGTTCAAGTGGACGCCAGGCAATCGTCCCGCAAGTTTTCCGGTTTTGGTGTATTCGTTTTCGCCGTGACGGATAAGCAGTAATAATGGCATGTTATTTGATTCGCCTTTTCATTTCCATAATTTGTTCTTCACTCATGTCTGGAATGTTTTTGACATCCGTAATTCCAAGAGCTTTGCGTTGCGCCTCGCGCCACATTTCCAGGCGCGTAGCCACTTGAGACTCGTAACCTTCATCAGACGGTTTATAAAAATAGGTTCCCAATAATCGCTTGGGTAAATATTGCTGTGGTGTGAAGTGACCTTCCTGCTCGTGGGGATAAATATAATCTTTGCCCTGGCCTGTGGCCGGCCCGTCGCGATTGCCGTCCTGCAAATGTTTCGGCACGGAAATTTGGCCCTCGTCTTCCAGTTTCTTCATGGCTTTGAAATACGCGCCCGCGCTGTTCGACTTTGGCGCGGTGGCGAGATACAGCGTCGCTTCAACGATGGGATAGACGCCTTCGGGCAGGCCGATGAAATCAAAAGCCTGGGCCGCGGCAGACGCGACGACAAGTCCCATTGGATCGGCGAGGCCGATATCTTCACCGGCAAGTATGATCAAACGGCGGATGATGAAGCGCGGATCTTCGCCTGCATATAACATTTTCGCCAGCCAGTATAAGGCGGCATCGGGGTCGCTTCCGCGCACGGACTTGATGAAGGCGCTGATTGTATCGTAGTGGGCGTCGCCATCTTTATCGTAAAGAACAGCGCGGCGTTGAATAGATTCTTGCGCGACATCCAAAGTGATGTGAATGATTCCATCTTTGTTTGCAGGCGTGGATTCAACTGCCAGCTCGATGGCGTTTAACGCGTTGCGGGCGTCGCCGCTGGCCGTCTCGATTAAATGGCCGCGCGCTTCCGGGTCCAGGATGACGCTCTTTTGTCCGAAGCCGCGTTCTTTGTCCGTCAGGGCGCGGTCAATCAAGATGCCTGTTTCTTCTTGATTCAAATTCCGCAATTGAAAAACGCGCGAACGCGAGATCAACGCTTTGATAACTTCGAAGTATGGATTTTCGGTCGTCGCGCCGATGAGAGTGACGGCACCGGTTTCGACGTGGGGCAGGAGCGCGTCCTGTTGGGCTTTGTTCCAGCGATGGACTTCATCCACGAAAAGAATCGTGCGTTCGTTGTGCAGGCGGCGGCGCTCGAGGGCTTCGTCAATGATGACGCGCAGATCGGCTTTGCCCGCCAGGATGGCGGAGATGGTGACGAAGTGACTCTTGGTGGTGTTGGCGATGACTTGCGCCAGCGTGGTTTTGCCTGTGCCGGGCGGCCCCCACAAAATAATGGATGAGAAGAGTCTGTCGGCTTCGATGGCGCGGCGCAGGAGTTTGCCTTCGCCTACGATGTGTTCCTGGCCGATGTATTCGTCGAGTGTGCGCGGGCGCATGCGCGCCGCCAGCGGCGCTTCTGATTTCATGCGTTCCTGCATGGCGTGGTCGAAGAGATCGTTCATGGCTGTGTTATATCGTTTTTAACTTTATTTGAGTATTCCAAATGGACAAAATCCAGTTTAGTCCAACACGACGAAGCCGAGCGGGCATAAAATCAAATTGCCATGCGGGGAGAGGCTGCTGGAACCGTACAATTGTTTTTTGCCGATGAGATTATACTGCTTCAAAACTTTTGGGGGAACAATTTGCTCTTCATCGGAAAAGTTGCAAAAGACTGCTGCGCGTTTATTTTCATGCAGGCGCATATAACCCAATACATGTTCGTTCCCGGTCTCGATGGTCTCCAGATTGCCCGCGGCAAAGACCGGATTATTTTTTCGCAGTTCGATCAGATCTCTTAAGCCCCGATAGGTGCGTCCCTCCATCGTGGACGGATCGTTGCGGAGTTCGTATCGTTCCCAATCCGCACGCAGGCGGTGCACCCAACGGCTGTCGTTTTTGTGGGCGGGATTGTCGCGGTAACCATAGTCGTTCAGCATGCCGATCTCATCGCCGAGATAAATTAGCGGAATCCCGCCAACAGTCATGATGATACCGTGTATCAAATGGATGCGGCGAATGGCAAGCTCGATTTCGTTTGGGCCTTCTTCGTTCAGAGCCTTTTCCAGGCCGGCCAGCGACGCGCAAGTTCCGCTGATGCGGCAATCGCCGGTTTTGGGGTTTTCCTGGAAAGGCAGTCCGCGGGCAAAACTGCCCGGGAAACGGCCGCGATAAAACTCGTTCAGAAAGTGACGGTGATCGTTTCCGTTGATTCCAAGCAGCGCGGCGTCCTGATCGGAAAAGGTCCAGCCGATATCGTCGTGACAGCGGACATAGTTGACCCAGGCAGTCCCCGGATTTATTTTGTGGCGCGATGCCAGCGCCTGGTTGAGCAATTGTGGTTTGCGCGTGGCGAGCGATTCCCACAAGAGGGCCATCAAAAGCGGGTTGTAGGAAAGCTGGCATTCCTGCGGGCTGATATATTTCACAACATCATCTGGATGAACGATGGCTTCTGATTTAAATAAAAGGGCTGGCGCTGCAATGCGCGCCACCGCATTGAAGGCTTGGATCAAAGTATGCGCTTCCGGCAGATTTTCGCAATTCGTGCCGAATTTTTTCCAGATAAAGGCCACTGCGTCGAGACGTAAAACTTCAATGCCCTGATTGGCGAGAAAAAGCATTTCTTCTGCCATGCGGTTGAAGACCGCCGGGTTATCATAATTTAAATCCCACTGATAGCTGTGGAAGGTCGTCCAGACCCATTTGTTAAATTCAGGCCGATAGGTGAACGCGCCCGGATGTTCGCCGGGAAAAATTTCGCGCAAGGTGCGTTCGTAAGCGTCGGGCATTGTGCGGTCGGGATAGATGCGATAAAAATCCTGATAATCCGCGTCGCCCGCCCTGGCGCGTTTGGCCCACTCGTATTCATCCGCTGTATGATTGAAAACGAAATCAACAACGAGACTAATGCCCGCTTCGCGCAAGTCGCGGGCCAGCGAGGAAAGCTGTTCCATCGTGCCGAGCTTTGACTGCGTCTCGCGATAACTGCTGACGGCATACCCGCCGTCGTTTTCACTTTCCGGCGCTTTGAACAGCGGCATGAGATGCAAATAAGTGAGGCCCAATTCTTTGAAGTACGGAATTTTTGCGCGCAGACCCTTGAGATCGTTCGCGAACAAATCTGCGTAACAAACTCCGCCCACTATTTGATTCGATTGGAACCACAGCGGATTTAACTCGCGGGACTGATCCAGCTTACGCAAATCGGCGGAGCGAGCGGCCCAGGCCTGGGCCAGACTTTTTATAAGGTCTTCCAAATGATAGAAGAAATCATAATGCCCGCCGTACAACTGCAAATATAAATCGAACAAAGCCGGGAAATATTTTTCAAGGCGCAAACGAAACTCGCGCCAGCCTGCGGGGTCGGCGGAAAGGAAATTGGACGCGCTGTCTTCCAGGCGCGGCAACAAACGATTCAATGTGCGCGTCGTTTCGCGTTCAAGTTGATTGGAGTCAAGCATGATTATTTTCCCCGGATTAACTGTTCAGCCAGTGCAATCGCGCCCAGCATTCCGGCGCGGTTTCCGAGGCCGGGCGGGACGATGTATGTTTCGATATTTTCAAGGATGGATGCAGACTGAACATAGCCATTGATAACCTCCCGCGTCTTTTTCTGGACCCTGGGCAGGAGATGCGCCAGTTGGCCGACTCCGCCGCCGATAACGATCCGTTCCGGCGAAATGGTGTACACGTAATTCGCGAGCGCCAGCGCGATATATTCCGTTTCCAATTCCCACGCCGGATGATCTTCGGGAAGCGTGCCGCCGCATTGTCCCCAGCGTTTTTCGATGGCGACGCCTGAAGCGAGTCCTTCAAAGCAATCATGATGAAACGGACATGCGCCTTCAAAGGGATCTTTTTTGAAATCGTGCGGCAGAGCAATGTGTCCGAGTTCTGGATGAAGTAACCCGTGCAAAAGGCGGCCGTTTGCAAATACGCCGCCGCCGATGCCGGTGCCGACCGTCAGATAAATAAACGTGTCGAGGCCCTGCGCCGCGCCCCAGCGCCATTCGCCCAAAGCCGCGCCGTTGACATCGGTATCGAAGGCGATGGGAACATTGATTGCGGCGCGAATCGTTCCGACGATATCGGCATTCGTCCAGCCGGGTTTGGGGGTGGGGAGAATGTGTCCGAATGAAGGCGATCCCGGCCGAGGGTCGAGAGGCCCGAACGAGGCAATGCCAATAGATGCGAGCGGGCCGAGGCGTTGAGTCTGCTCGTTGAAGAAGCCAACAACATGTCTTAAAGTCTCTTCTGGTGCGGCGGTGGGGAAGCGTGTCTCGGCGCGGATGTCGTCTGGGCCGGTGCCGACCGCGCAAATAAATTTTGTGCCGCCGCCTTCGATGCCGCCAAAGAGGGGTGTGGTCATATTATTTTTTAATTAGAAGCCAGAGATATTGAAATGGCCTAAGCGTGAGCGACGGGAGTGAAACGTTTTCGTGTGACAAAATATCCGTGGCTTCTTCAAACGGCACATGGACGGTTTGTTTTTGATCGCTGAGGTTGTTGATAATGAGCAGCGTTTCGTTTTTATATCTGCGCGTGTATGCCGCGATGGAATCTGTGCCTGCATCGAGCCACTCGAAACCGCCCCAGCCAAAAGCGTGAATTTGTTTGCGGGCCGCGATCATTCGCTGCATGGCGCGCAGAAGGGAATCGGGATCGGCTGTTTGCGCGGCAACATTGACATGTTGAGGACTATATTGGCCTTCAAGCAGGGGTGCGAAAGGCGTAGCGCTGGTAAAGCCGCCGTTTGGCGAATCGTCCCATTGCATCGGTGTGCGGACGCCGTTGCGGTCATCGAGCCAAATGTTATCGCCCATGCCGATTTCGTCGCCGTAATAAATCACAGGCGAGCCGGGTAATGTGAAGAGCAAGGAATTTGCCAGCTCGATCTTGCGGCGGTCGTTATCAAGCAACGGCGCAAGCCGGCGGCGAATGCCAAGATTTAATTTCATGCGAGGATCGGGTGCGTATTGTTCCCACATCCATTTGCGTTCTTCCGGTGTGACCATTTCGAGAGTCAGTTCGTCGTGATTGCGGAGGAACGTACACCATTGGCAATTTTCGGGAATTGCCGGTGTGCGGTTGATGATTTCAAGCAGGTCAGTAACCCGGCCTTTTTTGAGCGCCATGTAGATGCGCGGCATGATCGGGAAATGGAAACCCATGTGAAATTCATCGCCTTCGCCGAAATAGGGGCGGACATCTTCAGGCCATTGGTTGGCTTCGCACAGCAGGATTCGTCCGGGATAATTTTTTTCGATGAAGGCGCGCAGTTTTTTTAAGTATGCGTGAGTCTCCGGCAAATTTTCGCAGTTTGTACCCTCGCGCTCGAACAAATACGGCACGGCGTCGGCGCGGAAACCGTCAATGCCGAGATCGAGCCAGAAGCGCGCCACGTTGAGCATTTCGTTTTGAACTTCGGGGTTGTCAAAATTCAGATCTGGCTGGCTTGCATAAAAACGATGCCAGTAGTATTGGCCGGCTTTTTCGTCCCATGCCCAGTTCGATGGCTCGGTGTCCAGAAAGATGATGCGCGCGCCGGTATATTTTTGGTCGGTATTAGACCAAACGTAATAATCGTGGTACGGCGAATGCCGGTCTGCGCGCGCGGCCTGAAACCAGGGATGCTGATCGGATGTGTGGTTCATGACCAGGTCGGTAATGATGCGGATTCCGTGCGCATGTGCGGCGTCAATCAGCGCCTTGAGTTCTCCGAGATTTCCGAAAACGTTGGCAACGTCGTAATAATCAGCGATGTCGTAACCGTCGTCTTTTAAAGGCGAAGGATAAATTGGCATCAGCCAGAGGCAGTCAACGCCCAGTGTTTCCAGATAGCCCAGCTTTTCTGTGAGACCATGAAGGTCGCCGTGACCGTCCCCGTTGCTGTCTCGAAATGCGCGCACCGAGATTTGATAAAAAACCGCGTCTTTGAACCAGAGATTATTGTCCATGCTGGATGGTTGCGCCTTTCAAACAATTTATATTTGGACCGAATTTTTGCGGGCTACTTCGCTAAACCAATACGCGCTTTGTTTGGGTGTGCGCTTGAAATTTTTATAATTCACGCGCACCAACCCGAAGCGCGGACCATAGCCGCGTTCCCATTCGAAATTATCGAGCAGACTCCAGACAAAATATCCGCGCACATGCGCGCCTTCCTGGATCGCCTCGTGCAGCGCTTTCAAATGCATTTGAATGTAGCGGATACGATCCCAATCTGCCACGAATTCGTTTTTATCGGGCTGGTCGGGCAGGGCGCAGCCGTTCTCGCTGATATAAACCGTTGGATTTCCATATTTTTCTTTAAGATACATCAACTCGGTTTTCAGTCCCATCGGGTGGATGCCCCACTTCATTTCTGTCTGTCCCCAGCCGGGTGCGCTATACGGTGTGATGCGCGCCTTATTGAGGCTTGCCGATATATCGAACGAGACCAGGTCGGTATTATAGTGATTCAACCCGAGATAATCCATCGGCTGGCGGATAAGTTCCATATCTCCGGGCTGGACTTTTGGCTGGTGTGCGCCAATGAAGTTAAACAAACGCTTCGGGTATTTTCCGTTAAAGAGCGGGTCGAGGAACAGGGCGTGGGTTTCATCGTGGACGCGTTGCGCTGCGGCAAGGTCGGCTTTGGATTTTGTGGCCGGCAACAGGCCATTCAAGTTCAGCACTAATCCAATTTTGCCGCCATATCCGCCCTGGCGAAACACTTGCAGAGCCTTGCCGTGTGCGAGCAATAAATGATGAGCGCTTTGATAGGCCTGGGAGTAATCGCAAATTCCGGGGGCATGGACGCCCAGTGCGTACCCGAGGAAAGCAGCGACCCAGGGTTCGTTGATGGTCGCCCAAAATTTAACGCGGTCCGCTAAACGGTCGAAGATGATGCGGGCGTAATCGGCGAAACGGTCAGTTGTCTCGCGTGCAGGCCATCCGCCTTTGTCTTGTAAATTTTGCGGCAGGTCCCAATGATAAAGCGTGGTCTTGGGTTGGATGCCCGCCTTGAGAAGGTTGTCAACAAGGCGGTCGTAAAAATCAAGCCCTTTTGGGTTGGCCTTGCCTTCTCCGTTTGGGACGACGCGCGCCCACGAAATGGCAAAGCCATAATAAGGAAAACCCAATTGTTTCATCAAAGCCACATCTTCGGGCATGCGTTCATAATGCATGCAGGCTTTGTCTGCGTTATCCTCGTTGGCGACGTGGTAAGGCGCGTGTGCAAAGCGATCCCAGATGCTTTCGCCTCGCCCGTCTTTATTCCAGCTGCCCTCTATTTGATATGCGGATGCCGCAACGCCCCATATGAAGTTTTTTTGAAAATTAAGCTTTGTCATAAACAAAAACGGACTGACGGCCAGTCCGTTTTTACTCCTATCCTTTGACTGAACCGGCCAACAAACCGCGTACAAAAAAACGCTGCAACGACAAGAAAACAATGAGTGGAAGAACCATGGTGACGAAGCCCCCGGCAGTAAGCAGATGCCAGTCCTGTCCGCGCGAACCCACGATTTCGGCCAGCCTTTGTGTCACTAGTTGATTGGTTGGGGATGCGCCAATGAAGATGAGCGCCACCAGGTAATCGTTCCAAACCCACAGGAACTGGAAGATGGCAAATGCAGACAGGGCCGGGACCGAGAGCGGTATGATCAACTGGGTAAAGATCGTGAAGTGCGAGGCTCCATCTGCAAACGCGGCTTCGAGAATATCGCGCGGCAATTCACTAATGTAATTGAATAGAAGATATGTGGCAAGCGGAAGGCCGAAACCTGTGTGCGCCAGCCAAACTGCAAGAAAGGTTCCGTTGACGCCCAGTGCTACATAATCGCGCAAGAGCGGGATCAGGGCGATTTGGAGGGGGATGACCAATAACCCTACTACCAGCGCAAAAAGCATCTTGCGGCCCGGAAATTTCATCCACGCGAATCCATAAGCGGCAAAAGCAGCCAGGGTAATAGGGATTACTGTGGAAGGTATCGCTACTGCAATGCTGTTGAGAAAAGCCCGGCCCATATTATCGCCGATCGAAGTCACTGTGGTGCCATCTTTCAATGTGGCCTTGTAATCTCCGCCGGCTAACACTTGCTTGTAATTCTCCAATGTAAAAGTTGTATTGGCTGTCCAGCGATACTCGTCAACTTCGAGATAGCCGATACGGCGATTGCCAATCCAGATATAGCGTTTTCCATCCTTCTCAATTCCTTGAGCAAATTGTTCAAAGGGTGCAGTGATGCCTGCCAAAGTCATGGGCTGGTTGCGATCCACTTCGGGTCCGGGTGTGATAGTTTGGGTTGAGACCCAATCCCGGTGTGGAAAAATGGTCCACCAGCCTGTCGAATTAATATCCAGCCGATCTCTAAAAGATGAAATGAGCAACCCAATGGTTGGGATGGTCCACAACAGGCAAATCACCGCCAGGGAACCGTTGACAAGGAAACTGTTAAAGAATTTGGATTTCATTAGAACGCCTCGCGTCGCGCAAACTGGCGCAGGTTGTAGATCATCACTGGGATAACGGCGATAAACAGCACAACCGCAATCGCCGAACCTATGCCGTTATTGTTGTAAGTAAAATATTGCCGGTAAAATTCAGTAGCGATCACACTCGTATCATACTGACCGCCGGTCATCACCCAGACGACATCGAATATTTTCAAGGTGAAAATGACAATGGTGGTTGAAACTGCGATGATTGTGCCCAGTATTTGCGGCAGCATGATACGAAAAAATACCTGTATCTCGGTTGCTCCATCGACTCGGGCCGACTCCAAGATTTCGGCAGGTATGCCCTTGATGGCTGCTGAAAAAAGAACCATGGAATATCCTGTCTGGAGCCAAATTACAATCACGATCAGAAAAAAATTATTCCAGGGGGTAAAAAACGCTGTCCATGCCTGCGGTTGGTTGCCAAAATTAGTGGTAATCGCGTTGAGCAGGCCGATCTGTGGCGCCGTGACAGGCTTGACAGCGTATATAAAATTCCAGATTACCCCGGCTCCTACAAAGGAAATAGCCATTGGCAAAAAGATTAATGTTTTGGCTACCGTCTCAAATCGGCTGCGGTCTGCCAGCACCGCGACAAGCAAGCCGGCGCAGACGGTAAAGGTAGTGCCAAATACAATCCAGAGCAGGTTATTCCGGAATACCGTGAGCATGGCAGGGTTGGTAAATACATAGGCAAAATTCTTTAATCCCACAAATTTAATGCTTGACTCGTTAAAGAAGCTTGCAATAATTGTTCTAATCGTGGGTAGAACTAAGGCCCAGGTAAGCATCAGAATCGCCGGGCCAATGAATATGAAGGGTTGTAAACGCTGTGTCCACTTCTCGGGCAATTGCTCTACAAAAAAGTTCGCCGCTGTAAATAATAAAACAACTCCTCCAACGCCCCATATGATTGCAAATAATACAATGACCAGTTGTGGTATATCTTTGCTGTTGGCTTGCAGGTCACGGACAAAGAAGAATCCCCAAATCAGAGCAGCAAGTGAAATTCCCAGCGGCAATAGCGCCGCCATCGCTCGCGCCAACTTTCTTGATGTGCTTTGAGGTTTAGATGGAGACATAAGTTGTCGATCCTTTCTTTTGATCCTTTTTTTTTTACTAGGGTCTGTATGCAAAATACAAAAAAGTGATTAAACTGGTTGGCATGGCAAACCGTGGTGACCTAAGCAATGAACAATGGGAGCAGATCGAACTGTTGCTTGCGAAGGCAAAAACGAAACGTGGACGACCTGCGCAAGACCATCGGCAACTCCTGAATGGCATTTTGTGGGTGCTGAGAACCGGAGCGCCCTGGCGAGATATGCCGGAACGATATGGAAAATGGACAACGATCTACAGCCGTTTCCAGCGTTGGCGCAAATCGGGTGTCTGGGACAGGATGTTTGCCGAGTTGCAGACTGCACTGGATGTGGAGAGCAATGTGGATTGGGAAATCCATTTCATCGACTCCACAACGGTGCGAGCCCACCAACATGCGGCTGGGGCAAAAAAAGCAGCCCAGAACAAGAGGCTTTAGGGCGCAGTCGTGGTGGATTTAGCACAAAAATCCATGTCCGCTGTGAAGGCACAGGCCGGTTGATCACTTTTTTGCTGACGCCTGGGCAGGAAAGTGACATCAACCTGGCAGAAGATTTGATGGAGACAGGCCTCATTCGCACCCGCTCCGGTCAGAGACGCTTACGCCCAAAGCGCTTGGTGGCTGATAAAGGCTACACCAGTCAAGAGTTTCGGGCTTACCTTCACAAGAAGAATGTTCGTTGCACCATTGCTCGCCGGAGCAACGAACGCCGCAGAGGCTCGTTCGAGAAATTGCACTATCGCAAACGCAATATTGTGGAACGCCTCATCAATCGCCTCAAGCAATTTCGTCGGATTGCCACTCGCTATGAAAAACGTGCTGCCAACTTCTCTGCCATGATCACGATTGCCTCTCTTTTCCTGTTTTCTGATTTTGCATACAGGCTCTAAAAACAGTATAAACCTAAAGCAAAAATAAGACTATATTTAAAGGTCGGCTCACGCAATTTGTGAGCCGACCTTTAAAACTTGCTCAATCAAGGTTATTTCGGCCAGGAGGCGTCAATATTCTTCAGTGCCGTTTCCAGATTTTCAGACCCGGAGACGAAGCTGGTCATCTCCTTCCAGAAAGTGCCCGCGCCGACAGCGCCAGGCATGGCATCTGAACCATCAAAACGCAGTGTTCCAGCGTTTACGATTGCCGCACCCACAACGCGGTCAATGTCTGAGCCATACCAACTCAAGTCGGCATCCTTCTGAGGGGCAATAGCGCCGCCTTGCTGCATCCAGACTTTGAGATGTTCGCCTTTGGTGAAGTATTCCATGACGGCCATTACTTCGGGGCGGTTATTGGTTGCGCCCCAGATATCACCCGCAACTTCCATCGGAGAACCATACTTCGGGTCAATGGGCGGGAAGTAGAAAGCACCATAGTCAACACCGCCCACAGTTCCGCTCGGGAAGAAGCTCGTGATGAAATTGCCGTTCATGTTAAAGAAGCACTTGGGGCCCTTTGCATCGAACAACGGCAGCGTCGAATCGCCGAAGCTGGTTTTGACGATAGTGGCAGTTCCGCCATAGACGTACTTCGGGTTGGTCCAAATGTTGGCCATGATCTGAGCCGCATTCGTGACTTCAGGCGAACTGAATGGGAGCTTGCCCTGCACCCACGCATCGTAATTCTCGGGCGTGGTGGTGCGGAGCAGGATGTTTTCGATCCAGTCAGTCGCGACCCAGCCGGTAGCCGCACCAGACTCAATGCCGATGCACCAAGGTGTAGTGCCATCTTTGACCATTTGATCCATTAGAGTCTTCAGCTCGTCAAAGGTAGTTGGGACCTTGTAACCGGCAGCGTCAAAGGCCTTCTTGGGATAATAGACGAAGCCTTTGCCATTCACGCGTTCCCAGACCCCAGCCATGATGGGCTTGCCATCTGCGCCTGGCATCATAGATTGATCAATCCAATACGGGTTGTAGTTGGCTTTGATGGCGGCCACATCCAGATTTTTGCTCAGGTCAACGATCTTGCCTTCTTTGGCAAAACTGGCCAACAGACCGGGTTGCGGGAAGTCAATAACATCTGGCGCATTGCCGCCTTCAATGGCTGCTTTGATTGAGGCTTCGAATTCCTTCGAGCCCTGATATTGAATGGTGATGCCGGTCTTGGCTTGGAAATCGGCCATGGTGGCATTAAATTTCTGGGCGTCTTGATCAACAAACGGACCGGTAGCGGTGACGGTCTTTCCTTTGAACTCACCTGCCATTGCGCGCTCAAGGAAACTGCCGGTGGGAGCTGTGGTAGGAGCTTCGGTAGGAGCAACAGTGGCAGGAGCCTGTGTTGAAGGAGACTCGGTTGTGGCCGGGGTTGCGGGACTGCCACAGGCTGTCAAAATCATTGAGGCCAAAAGCACGATGGCCAAAACAGTGTAAAGCTTTTTCATTTTCTTTTCTCCTCGCAGATTGTATTATTTATAGGTCGAATCGAATCGAAATAAGGGGTTGCATTAGACAATTTAGCCGCGCACCTCCTTGCAAATTACTTCCGTAGGAAATCAAGTTTATGAAAGTGTTTTTATGAAAGCACTTTCATAAACATTTTAACACCCTCCATATTGCGAGTCAATACAAAATTTATGCCGTTAATCGCTCAACAATGGAAAGAGGGAGCTGTACGTGCTGTAAGGGCCGGTTTGAATTGGCAATGCGCGTCAACAAGATTTCCACGGCCATTTTTCCCGATTCGTCCAGGTGCTGACGAATTGTAGTAAGGTCGGCATATTCAGCAATATCGATATCGTCGAAGCCAATCACAGCCAATTGCGAGGGAACGCTCAGACCCAACCCCCTTGCGGCTTTCAAAACGCTTAAGGCCTGAATATCGGCAGCCGCAAAAATTGCAGTGGGCGGCTCTGCCAATCCAAGTAATTGCTGTGCGGCCTTGAGGGAATGTTCCGGAGTATTCGGCGCATGGGAGATATATTTCTTTGGCAGATGGATGCCTGCATCCTGCAATGCCCGTTGAAAACCGACCAGGCGTTTGCTCGCCGGATGGATCGCAAATTCTTCGCGCGGTTCCGTATCGCCCAAAAAAGCAATCCGCTTATATCCTTTCTGGATAAGATACTCGGCGGCTAATTGCCCACCATGAACGTCATTGATTTCAATACTATTAAGCTTCGGATTCGGATACTCAATCAGCACAGTTTCAACTCCGTGCTCGCTGAGATACTGCGCATCTTTATCGCGAATTGGCAGTGACATAATAATCAAGCCGTCAAGATTCCCGGTCAGCGGAATTGACGAAATATATCCTTGCAGGCGGTCGCTCGAATCGACTGTATAAATGACCAGATCGTAATTTGACTTGGACAACGCTGCGGCAACCCCTCGCAAACGCTGTACAAAAGATGGCGCAGTAAAAAACGGCGTCAATACCCCAATGCGCCCCGTTTGCCGCAGGGCGCGTGCGCGGGCTTCTGCTTTGGGAATAAAACCCAATTTCTCGATTGCCCCCAAAACCTTTGTGTGCGTCCCTTTATTGACTTTGTTGGGTGTGTTCATTACACGCGAAACAGTTGAGATGCTTACCCCGGCAAGCTCTGCGACATCATAGATTGTTTGAGTTTTTTTTTTCGGACTCATTAGAATGAACGCCAGTTTCGTGAAAGCACTTTCACTCAGTGTAGCACAGAGATATAGTGGGCGTCAATATTGCGCGATTGATAGATGGAAGCCGTGCAGATTCTATCAAGCCGATAACAGCGACGGAATCTCGCTCAATGTGGATACTACCGCGTCGGGCTGGACCTTGCGGCGGGGCGCCGTTTTCTGGACTCGCCGCGTGACCCAGATGCTCTTCATGCCAACCTGCTGCGCGCCAACAATGTCTGCATCATAAGTATCGCCGATCATCACGGCTCGATCCGCCGGAACTTTGAAATGTTCGAGCGCGGCATGGAAGATGCCCGGATGCGGTTTGCGCTTGCCGAATGCGGCAGACGAAACGGTGTACTCAAAATAGGAGCGAAGGTTTGCCTTGTCAATTAATGTATATGTGTTTTGATCGTCTGCGCCATTCGAAACAATGCCGAGACGGAATCCGCGTTGCCTGAGTTTTTCCAAAGTGGGGGCGGCGTCGTCTTCCGCAAACCAGTTTGCCTGCGTGATGCGGTACATTGAGCGCAGAGAGGCGTGTAAATCTTCGTCAGAAAGCTGGATGCCGTGTTTGTCCAACAGGCCGCGCAGAACGAATCCTATACCCGGCTCGTCGAGATCGCGCTCGCGTAATTTATAGTAAAGATGGAACAAGGTCTTGTGCCTGCCGTACAGTTCGCGCGGCGTAGACTTTAAGCCATAGCCTTGCAATGAATTCCATAAGGCCTTGTCCGCGCGCAGGTAGAGATTCTCCCAGGGTTCTTTGTCATAGATCAGTGTGTTGCCCAAGTCGAAAAGAACGACGCGGATTGGCTTTATCATGAGGAATGCCGCGGGCGTGTATAAAGATAAATGAGGGCCGCACCCAGCGCGAGGGCGGGAAGAACGATGAGTCCGGCTTCGGGGCCAAACGCGCCGCCCGTCCAAAGCTCAGGCCCGGTGACGGTGATATGAGTCAGCGGATAAATATCCAAACCGGAAACCGGAAAACCGAAGACAACGCCCTCGAAGAAATTCCAGCCGATGTGTAAACCGATGGAAAGCCAAAGTTGTTTGGTGCGGATATAGCCGTATGCGATGAATATGCCGGCGAAGAAAATACCCGCCGCGCTGATCGGAGTCGCGTTTGGGTTGCCGAGATGAAGCAGGCCGAACACCGTTGAAGAAAGAACAACACCCCAAAGAAGATTGCTGCCGCTGGCGATGGTTTGAAGATGATAACCGCGGCTGAGAAGTTCTTCGTTCCAGCCGACCAGGATGAAGATGACCAGGAAGGTCAGGGCGTTTGTGATGACATTGAGGGTGGATTCGGTTTGCCACGCGAAGGACTCGAATTTCGACCAGCCCAGCAGGAGCATGGCTGTGAAGATCGTTCCCATCATAACAAAAGTGATTCCGATGCCTGTTAGAATGTCCCACAGCATTTGGATGTTAAGGGTCAACCCAAGACTTGAAATTGACCTCTTGTCCAGCAGGCGTCTCGCAAGGAAGATCGAGCTTGTAAAAATCAGAAGTTCGCCGATTTGACTTAAGAGTAAGTTGTCAAGCCGGAGACCGAGCGCGGCAGCACTTGCAAAGACGGCTATTCCAATCGGGATGCCTAGAATGAACATCAAAACGGTTTGAAGCAACAGCCGCCAGCCAGCGCGCAGGCGAGATTCGTTTGCCGACAGGAAGATGGCGGCGAGAGGCGAGCGTTTCGAGGGCGGTTGAGTTTCGGTCATTCCCTGCTCCCTGGTTTTTATTCACTGGGTATGATTAACCACAAAAGCAAATATAGGCCAATGCCTGGAACTCCGCCAGGGATGGCGGCGATGACGAAGCCCAGCCTGAACCAAAACGGGCGGATGCCAAAGAATTCTCCCAAGCCTCCACAAACGCCGGCAATTATTTTGTCGCGGCTGGAACGCCGTAGCGCGCTTCTTTGATTGTGCATGGCGGAACCTCCATCTGCTAAAATGCTTTGTCGCTATTAAGTGTGATGAAAATAAGCGCAAGTTATTGCGGGATCATCCGCTGCCTTTTAAATAAATGCCTATTGGATCCAATTCTTCGCGCAAAATCTTCAACTCTTTTTCAGTGATTGTTTCGGTCGTCTTGAGCTTCGATGCGACTTTTAAATCCCAGCCTGTATTTTCTTTCGCTTCTTCCGCGGTTCGACCGGGATGTAACGCGGTCAATATCAATTCGCCGTTTTCATCGGGTTCCATGAATCCAATATCGGTCACCACGCCGACCATGCCCGCGCCGCGCACGCCGGCGGCTTGGCGTGATTTTCGTCCATCGAGAAAACCGGCAGAAGTCATAAAGTCCACTTTTTCGGGGAAGCGCCGCTTTTGATGCGGCGTCATCAGATAACAGCGATTGGCCCAGGCCGCGATCTCCTGCGAGCCGCCCGAGCCGGGCAGGCGAGTCTTCGGATGATTGTAATCACTGCCAATCACCGTGGCGTTGATGTTGCCAAACTTGTCAATCTGCGCGCCGCCCATGAAGCCCACATCCACATTGCCGCGCTGGAGATACAGCGTGAAGATATCGTACATGCTGACCACCGATAACGCGCCGCTGACGAGGGTCGGGTCGCCGATGGAAAGCGGAAGCCGCGCCGGCTCCGCACCGATCACGCCCGCTTCGTAGATCATGACCAGGTTTGGCGCATGAGTGCGCTTGGCGAGATTGCAGGCCAGGTTGGGTTGTCCAACGCCGACGAAGACCACGTCACCATCGCGCAACAAGCGCGCGGCGTTGATGATCATCAATTCGGCAGAAGAATATTTTAATTCGGTCATAATACATCTTTCAAAAATTTCTTTGTGATGTCGAATACTTCCTGCGGTCTTTCGAGCGGGAGCAGGTGAGTGGATTTTTCCACCGCAACAATTTTTATCATCGGATTCTTTTTCTGTTCAACCATGCGTGCCGTTGATTCCCAGAAAGTATCCGTCTCTGCGCCGCGGATGATGAGCGTGGGAACCCCGAGGCGCGAAAGCCCATCCCACAAATCCCAATCGCGCCAGATGCCAGTGTAATAGACGCGGGCTTCCCATTCGGGAGAATAGGCCAGTTCATAGCCCCCTGAGGGGGATACTTCGCGACCGCCATCCGCTTTGGGTTTGGTCATGCCTTTGATAAAAGCATGCAGGTTCTCGTCTGAGCAGAAGCGGAAGATGTCGCGGCGGCGGTAGCCCTCGAAGACTTTATCCAGGTCGTCGAATTCGCGGCGTCTTTTGAGCGCGCCATTGATCAACGGGTGAAGACGATATCCCAGTCCCAGCGTTCGGGCGATATTCCATTCCAAAATATAATAACGTGGAAATAATACCGGCTCGATCAACACCAGCGCGCGGAAATGCTTCGGCTCTTTGAGCGCGGCGCGCAAAGTGACGATTGCGCCGATGGAATGTCCCATGCCGATGACCGGCCCGCTTTTTTGTTCATCTAAAAATCGGAGCAGGTCTTCGCTGAATGGATGCCAATCGTTGATTTCAGTTGGATCGGAATTCGGCCATAAAGGTCGAAGCAACATTCCAAAAACCCGATGCCCGGTTTTTAGCAAATCAATCAGCGGTTGATAGCAGGCAGGCGGATAACCGTTTGCGTGAAGGAAATGAAGCGACGCGCCTGCGCCGCCGAAGTCAAGATGGGGGATAGGGGATAAGGGGGAAGGGGAAAAAGACATTTTCATCCGCTAATCCGCGCTAATCTTCGCGAATAATGATCTCATAAAGCAAGTCAATCTTAGTTCCTCAGAAATATTCACGTTTATTCGCGCAGATTAGCGGATCAATAGCTTCCGTAATTGACGGCTTCGCTCATGCGCGGTTTGACCGCCAGCCGCTTATGAGTCTCTTTGCCAAGTTTCTGCCAATACTCTGCGCGGTCTTTGACGCCGTAAATCCATTCATCGAGATAACTCTTGACGCGCTCAGCCGATTCGCTGACTTTGTCCCACTCAAGATAAAACTCATTATCGCGGTCGTAATAGCCCTGTGCGTAAGATGGATGACAAGCGTGCGGGACTTCGCAGACCGCGTCCACCACCACGGATGGAATCAATGTTCGGTTCGGGTCGGACCTGATAACGGATTCGTCCACAATTTCCTCCGCGGTCACGATGACTTTTTTCGCAGCGAAGGCGGCCTCTTTTTGCTCGCCGATGATTCCCCACAAATGAGAATTACCGTTCGCATCCGCGCGCTGTACGTGGACGATGGCAACATCGGGATTCAAAGCAGGCACGACGATCACATCCTTGCCGCCGAACGGATCAGCGATGCGCTTGATATTCGGGTTTACTTTTTCAAGATCGCTCACAGCAGTTTGATTCATCGGCAAAAAAGGCAAACCCGACGCGCCCGCCTGCAAGCGCGTGATCATTCCGAAATGGGAATATTCCTCCCATTCGAGTTTGCCCTGCTCGATTGCAGAACGGATAATTCGCAGCGATCCAACGCCGGGATTTCCCATGTACGAGAAGATGACTTTGCGAGCGCAACCCGCCGCGGCCATCTGGTCGTAGATCAGGTCCGGGGTGGCGCGCGCCAGCACCAGGTCCCGTTTTTTGAGGCGCATGATTTCGTGTCCGGCCGCGAACGGAATTAGGTGCGTGAATCCCGCGGCGTAGACGGTGTCTCCATCGTTCACGTATTTTGAAATTGCATCAGGGAGCGTAGTTAGTTTCGACATGTCTTATTTCTTTTTCGAGCCTTCCCGCATTTTTTTGAGAAACGAAAAACGTCCGCTGGGCGGCGCCGGCGGCTTGCGCCTGCGAATCAGAATGCCGATGGTGACGATCAGCACCGCCCAAAAGAGATAATCGAAATTTGTTTGTTGGGCAAAATCAGACGCGATGAATAGAATAAAAATTCCCGTGCCGATCACAAGAAAATATGTGCCGATGCGAAGGATGAATTCTTCCATGCGTTTGCGGATAAAAACCCCTTCCCCTCATCGGGGAAGGGGCATGATGAAACTTATTTGCGGCGGACGGTCTTCCTCTTCGAGGACGATGTCTTCACGGCTGCCTTCTTCTTTGGCGCGGTCTTCTTTATAACTTTTTTCGCGGCCGATTTTTTAGGCGCGGTCTTTTTTGTTATGGCCTGCTTAACTGACGCGGCAGGTTTGACCAGTGTGCGAATCTGCTCGTGCATATAAAGTTGAACGTAATATAAACCGCCGCCGTTCTTGCCGCTTGCACCGGAACCCTTCCAGCCGCCGAACGGCTGGAAGCCCGGCCAGGCGCCGGTCGTCGCGCCTTGTGGACGGTTGGCGTATGTGACGCCCGCTTCGATCTGATCGAAGAACCAATCCGTTTCTTTGAGCGAGCCATAGAAGCCGGCCGTAAGACCGTAATTAACATTGTTGGCGATCTTCATGGCTTCATTTAGATTGCTGACCTTGCCAATCGTGGTGATGGGCAGGAACATTTCATATTGCCACAAGCGATGCTCGAATGGCAGGTCGGTGACAAAGGTCGGCTCGCAGTAATAACCCTTATCGAACATGCCGCCGGTCTTGACGTGGCCGCCGGTCAGAAATTTCGCGCCAGCCTGGTTGATCTCTTCGGTGAAGTTCTTGAAATCGTTGTATGAGCTTTGGTTGATAACCGGGCCCAGATACGTGGCGCGTTCGGTCGGGTCGCCGATGACGAGTTTTTCGGTCATATCTTTCAAGCGCGCGACCAGTTCATCGTAAACGGGTTCTTCAACGATCACGCGCGAGGCGGCCGAACATTTTTGGCCTTGCAGACCAAAAGCGCTTCGGACGATGCCGGTAGCGGCATCCGTTAAATTGGCATTGCGCGAAACGATGGCCGGGTTCTTGCCGCCCAATTCCAGAATCATCGGGCGGACGTAATTGCGGTTGGCGAAGTCGCGATACATTTTCATGCCAACATCGAATGAGCCGGTGAAAGTTACACCGTCAACTTCTGGATTTTCCACAAGGGCCTGGCCGAGCGTCGAGCCGGGGCCGGTCACGAAGTTGACCACTCCATCCGGAAAGCCGGCATCGCGCAGGCATTCGGCGTAGAGCCTGACAATCCATGCGGTATCCGTTGCCGGTTTGATCACGACGGTGTTGCCCGCCGCCAGAGCCGCGCCGGTTGGGCCGCCGGTCAATGCGAACGGAAAGTTGAACGGGCTGACGATCAGCCACACGCCATACGGCCGAAGCACCGAGACGTTGGTTGCATCGTATCCAACCAGCGGGTCTTTACCCATCGGCTTGATAAAGCCTTTGTTCTGTTCGACCATCAAAGCGGAATAAGACATCAGGTCGGCGGTTTCCTGCACGTCGCCGAGCGATTCCATGCGGTTCTTTCCGACTTCCAGCGCCATGGCCGCGCCGAGTTCAAAGATGCGCGCTTCCAATATTGAAGCCGCCTTGCGGACTAATTTGACGCGTTCCTGCCACGGCGTGCGGCTCCATTTGGGGAAGGCGGCGCGCGCTGCGGCAATCGCCTGTTGGGCGTGGCTGGCATTGCCTTTCTGCATTTTTGCCAGCACCCAATCGGTGTTGACCGGGGAATGATCGTCAAACTTCTCATCGGCAAAAATATCCCTGCCGTTGATGATCATGCTGTATTCTTTTCCGAGATTTTGTTTGAGTTTTGTGACTGCCGCGTCGAAGCCCTTGTGCAGTTCTTCGGGCGGATTGAACATGGTCGCGTACGTGAGCTTGAAAGCCATACTGAAACCTCCAGGAGATGTCTAATGGTCTTGCGGGTCTAACACGTCTCACAGACCGGGCTGGTAAGATGTGTTTGGCATTACGATTTGTTTGACTTTTATAGTATAGCGTAGGAATTCACAGCCGTCAAAGCGGGGCGTCTGTATTTTGATGTGACGATGTTCCCGAACTTGTGCAGGCTAAAAAGACTTCTCTCAATATTTTTCCATCAGGCCTGATTCCAGAAATGCTTTCACGATTACCGGGTCGAAGTGTGTGCCCGACGATTCGATGATATGTTGGCGCGTCTTTTCTTTCGACCAGGCTTTGCGGTATGGGCGGTCGGATGTCAACGCGTCCCACACATCTACAACGGAGAATAGGCGCGCCGAAAGCGGAATCTGCTCGCCTTTCAACCCGCGCGGATAACCCGTGCCGTCCCATTTTTCATGATGACAATATGGAATATCGAGGGAATCTTTTAAATAGCGAATGGGGGCGAGCATTTCATAGGCCAGCCTCGGATGCTTTTTCATAATGCTCCATTCTTCATCCGTCAGTTCACCGGGCTTGAGCAGGATTTTATCCGGGATGCCCATCTTGCCGATGTCGTGCAATAGTGCGCCGCGCCGCACATTCGCCAGGGCCTCGTCGTTCATTCCAAATGTTTTTCCAAGTTCTAAAACCATCTCGGCCACCCGCAGAGTGTGACCCTCGGTTTCTTCATCGCGCAAGTCGAGGGCGTGTGACCAGCCTTCGATAGTGACGTCATAGGCAATGGTCAGTTCGGTATTTGTGCGCCGTAAATTTTCGAACAACGTGGTGTTATCAACGGCAATTGCGGCCTGCCCCGCCATGGTATTGAGGAAGTCCAGCCATTCCGAATCCGGGTTGAGCGGGGCGCGATGGAAGACCTCCAGCACACCTGCGACCTTTCCTTTTGTGATGAGCGGCACACCGCAATAAGCCGCAAAGCCCTCGCCCGCCATGTATTTTGTCAGAAGCAGATCATCAGGCCGGCTTTCCAGATTCGAGATCAGTACCATGCGGCGTTCCAGCGCGGCGCGCCCGGCGTAGTTCTCGCCCAGCGGCACCTGCGCGGTTTGGATGGCGCGAGTGCGAAAGCCCTGCCCGGCTTTATATTCAAGCACCTGCAAAACCGGGTTCCATAAAAGCACGGCGGCCGCGTCCACGTGTAGCAGTCTCGTTGCGTGGGATAGAAGAGCGTCCAAACTGCTGTGCAAGTTAAAGCTGGATGAGATGACGCGGTCTATCTCGCTTAGTGCGGTAAGGCGCTGAAGTTGATGTTCGATCTTGTTTTCGTTTTCTTTGCGTTTGGTAATATCGTGCGTCATGCTGATGATGTGAGGAACACCGTTAAGGTCAATCACTGCTGCCGCCATCAACCCGTATTTTATATCCCCGTTTTTTGCGCGGAAACGGGCTTCGAAGTTATATACCTGCCCGCTCTCTTTCAGTCTTTCTGCCAGCTTTTTTCTGTCCCCCGGGTCTTCCCAGATATTCAGATCGAGCGAGGTTTTCCCAAGCACATCGTTTTCGGTATAGCCCATGGTTTTAGTAAACCCGCTGTTGATGGAAACATACATGCCGTCCTGGAGGCGGTTGATATTGATCGAATCCGGGCTGGTCATAAAGGTCTTTCGAAACTTTTCCTCGCTTTCCCTCAGTTTTTCTTCCGCCTGCCTGTGCTCGGTGATGTCGTGATAATTGACCACAATCGCTTCGACGCTGGGGTCGTTCAGCAGGTTGGTGACGACAGCTTCGATCCAGCGCCAGGAGCCGTCGCGGTGCCGCAGGCGGAAGGAAGCCCGCTCCTGGCTTCCGGGCGTTCGGACAAGGTTTGCAAACTTTGTCTGCACCCAGCTCAAATCGTCCGGGTGAATTAACTGCAAGATGTTCCGGCCTAAAAACTGATTCTCTGCATAATCCAACATGTGGACCGCGGACGGATTTTCCCACAGCAGGCTGCCGTCGGCTGCCAGGAGGGAGATATAATCCACGCCGTTCTCGATCAGCGCGCGGAAGCGCTTCTCTCTGTTCATCAGCGTATCTTCCGCCTGCTTGCGCTCGGTGATGTCAATCGCGGCTAATTGGATGGCGGGTTTGCCCTGGTATTCGATCAAAACTGCATATTGATCCAGCCAGCGCATATCACCGTTTTTTCGGATGATGCGGTACTCGTACTGGGCAGGGACCACTTCCCCGGCCAGTCTGGCTCTGATCCGTTCCAGGGCGAGCGCACGATCATCGGGATGGATCATCCCCGCAATTTGTCCCGGCGAGAGCGCAAGGAGTTCTTTCATCTCATAACCGAGAATGACCGATGCCGCGTGATTGGCAAAGACGAATCGGCCATCCTGCATGATAAGAAACCCCTGTAAAGAGTGATCCACCAAAGTTCGATACGCTGCTTCCGCCTGCCTGCGTTCTTCATTCGATTTTATTGTGTCAAGCGCGAAGGAAATATCCATTCCGATTTCGGTCAGCAGGTTCTCGTCCTCGGGCTGAAACCCATATGTCTCCGCTGAATAGACCGCCAGCGCCCCGATCGCGCGGCCTTGTTGTCGGATTGGCACTGCCGCCAGGGAACGGAAGCCGCGTCCCAGGGCCTCCCCGCGCCACGGTTCCATGCGCGGGTCGTTGGCGATATCCTGGCAAATGGTACAGCATCCTTCACGGATGGCTGTGCCGATTGGCCCGCGCCCCAGGCTCTCGTCTTGATACTTGACGCTGATGTTTTCCAGATAGCCACGCTCTTCACCGGCGAAGGCGGCGGGCTTGACCAGCCCGTTGGTTTCATCGTTAAAGCCGATCCATGCCATGTAGAATTGGCCGTGTTCAACTGCCGCCCTGCAAATTTCTTCATATAAGACTTTCGGTTCATGCACGCGCACAATGGTTTGATTGATCTGGCTGAGGGTTGCATATAAGCGGTTGAGCCGCATGATTCTTTTCTCTGCCTGCCTGCGCTCGGTGATGTTGTCGAACACGGCTACAAAGGATCCCTTTTGGGGGCTGTACACCGAGATCGAAAGCCACATCTTCAGTGAATCCAAATACGTCTCGAATTTCTCCGGCTTCCCGCTCAAAGCCACGCGGCCATAGATCTCGAACAGTTTCGGGTTCGACGCTCGAATTCCGGGGATGACTTCGGAGACTTTTTTCCCGATTACATCCATCAAGCCGGTTAGTTCCCCGAATGCCCTGTTGACATCCAGGTAAATGAAATCCAGCGGCTGTCCGCTCTTATCGAAAAGCATCTCACAATATGCAAACCCATCGAGCATGTTCTCGAACAGGGAATGGTATTGGTTCTCACTGCCAGATGATCCGCTCTGCACTCGTTGATTCCCGGAGGGGCTTTTTCTCGTGGATCGAGACCGGTTATTGGTTTTTGGCGGGGTTACTTTGGAACGCGTTCCCCTGGGTGCATCAGAATTCAAGGATTTCTGTTTCTTCATGTCTGCTCCCTGCATATGACGTAATGGGTGCATACTCAACGAAGCGGCCCTGCGGCGATACGCTATTCTATTCCGAAAATAATGAAGAAAACCTTACGGGATGCCTGCAAAATCGTGCGGCAGCCTGGCCATGTTGATGATAACGCGAATACTGTGCGAGTGCGCCGGGAAGCTGGCGCGTCGTAAGTACTTCATAAGCACATCATAAGCACGTTATAAGTACATGTCCATTGTTGCCGCCAAAAATAATCACATTATTTTTGCTCTTGCCAAAGCAGGACTTTTATGCGAGAATCTAGCCGCTCCGTTTAGGGCGCCCCCCTCGCCCTGGACGGAGCACTTTTTATTAACTCGCCTGGTTAGTGCGCTGATCGTCTTTTTTTCCCTTGACATTCCTTCTCCTAATCTTGATAATAGAGTCATCTAAAAAAAACTGAAAAGAGAACAATGACCGACTCTTCCCTCGTTGTAGAAAACCTTTCCTTCCGCTATCGCGATCGGCCAGGCGCGGCCATTCACGATATTTCATTCGATGCCAATCCTGGGGAAATTCTGCTCATCGCGGGCGCCAGCGGATGCGGCAAGACGACATTGATCCGCGCCATCAACGGTTTGATCCCGCGTTCATACAAGGGCGAATTTTCCGGCAGGATTTTGGTCTTTGGCGAAGAAACCCTGAAGTGGAAGCTTTCGCAGATCTCGCAAAAGATCGGGACGGTTTTGCAGGACCCGGAGCGGCAAATTCTTGGCACGAAAGTTTTGAATGAAGTAGCTTTTGGTTTGGAAAATCTCGGCATGTCGCGCGACGAAATTTTTCAGCGCGTGGATGAGGCTTTAGCCCATCTGAAAATATCCGATTTGCGTGAGCGCGAAACATTTTTGCTTTCAGGCGGCGAAAAACAAAAGGTGGCGCTGGCGGGCGTGCTTGCCATGCGCCCCGGAATATTGCTTCTCGATGAACCGCTTGCCAGTCTCGACCCGGCCAGCGCGCAGGAGACGCTGGACGCCGTCCGCAGGCTGGCGGATGAAGGCATGACCGTCCTGATGGTCGAACATCGCGTCGAAGATGTTTTACGCATTCGGCCTGAGCGCGTGATGTTCGTATCGGAAGGGCAGGTGCGTTACCTGGGCGCGCTGGACGGGTTATCTAAAGCAGCGAACTACCGCGAAGTAAAATTGCCCGCAGAACAAATCGTCGAACGCGCCAAAGCGGACGCGGCTCCAGCCGAGATAAAAATCCTTCCGGGCGCGGCCGCTTCAACGTCTGGACCTGAAACGCTGGTCCGTTTCGAACATGTCGGCTTTGGTTACGACGTCGGCGCTGACGTTCTGCATAACATCAATCTTGAAATCAAACGCGGCGATGTGATCGCGGTGCTGGGTCCGAACGGCGCTGGCAAGACTACATTCGTCAAACATGCGATTGGTTTGCTCAAGCCAAAATCTGGCCGCGTGTTGGTGGACGGCAAAGATACGCGTGAGGCCAGTGTGGCGCAAATTGCGGGCATGCTGGGTTATGTTTTTCAAAGTCCCAGCCACATGCTTTTTGCACCGACGGTGCATGATGAGTTGGCATTCGGTCCAACGAATTTGAAGCACCCGAAGGATCAAATCGAACAGGAGGTGAAAGAGGCGCTTAAGATCGTAAACCTTTCCGAGAAAGAGCAAGACCCGCCGCTGGCTTTATCGTTCGGCCAGCAGAAGCGTGTCAGCATCGCGGCCATCCTTGCCATGCGTTCGCGCATTCTTGTGATGGATGAACCGACCGCCGGGCAGGATTATCAGAATTACATGAACTTCATGGATTCGATTTTGCAAATGCCCGCCTTTGAAGCGATCTTGTTCATCACACACGATGTAGACCTGGCTGTGATCTACGCCAATCGCGTTTTGATGATCGCGGATGGCCGTCTCGTTGCTGATGGGAAGCCGCAGGATGTCCTGCGCGACTTCGATCGACTCAAAGCTTGCCGCCTCGTGCCCACCTCGCTGCTTGCCTTGAACTTGAAGCGGCTCCCGCAAACCGGGCGTTTTATGCGGGCCGAGACGCTGGCGCATATTTGATGATGTCACTGCGAGCGCAATTTGCGAATCGGTCTCAAGCAATAGGAGATTGCTTCTCGAAGACTCTCAATGACATTAAAGAGGAGAGAAGAAAATGGATAAGAAGTTCACTAACGTTTTGATCTCACTGGTGGTTATCCTGGCCATCTTTGGGATCGTCATGTTTGCATTAGGCACGCAGACCATTGGCCCACTTAATTTCCAGGTGGATCAAGCTACCCTGGTGCTTCGTTTTGTTTTTGTTGTCCTCGGCCTTTTGATTGCCTTTGCTGTGTACTGGTTCACGCGCGAGAATGCCGCCTGGGAAGTTGGTACGCGTGAGGTAGTTTGGATGGCGATCGGCGCGGCGTTGTATGCGGTCTTTTCCTGGTTGTTCAACGGTACGGTCTTCGTCGTGCCGTCTTTGAGCCAGGTTTCCCTGCGGCCCGCCATCGCGATCCCGATGTTCTTTGGTTACGCTTTTGGCCCGGTGGTCGGATTCTTCTCCGGCGCGGTCGGCAACATCTTTGGCGACGCGTTGACAGGCTTTGGTCTTTCTCCGCAGTGGAGCGTCGGCAACGGCCTGGTTGGATTTGTGGCTGGCATGGCGATGCTGTTCAAGGATAAGAAGAAGAGCATGGATACCGTGTTGTGGATCAGCGGCGTGTTGGCCCTGCTGACCGTCGTGCTGTTCTTCCTAAATCGCGGCGAGAAGAATGCGATGTTCTTCGACCCGGCCAATAATATCTTCGGTGATGCGACCATTTCCATCTTCGCGGGCGTCGCGATCATCGTTGGTTTTGTGCTGGTACTGGCTGTCCGCTTTGGATTTGCCTCCAATGAAGATATCGCCGCGGCGGTGACGTGGGGCATGTTGGGCAACATCGTCGGCATTCTATTCGCCTCGCTGTCTGATATTTTCATTAACGGTTTCAGTTTGGCCGCGGCTGTGGTGGGCGAGTTCCTGCCTGCCGCCGGTCCGAACCTGATCTTTGCCGCCGTCCTTGTGCCTTTGCTGGTTGCCGCGTATGCGTCTGTGCGCAAGCAGTCTGGGCGTTAATCAATTGACAGTTTTCGGTTGACGGTTGGTGGTTTTACTGCCAACCGTCAACCACCAACTAAAAACAAAATGTTAGTAGCCTGGCGTTATCGTAAACGTGAAAATTCATTCATCCAGTGGTTCGACCCGCGCGCTTGGATCATTTTCTATTTGTGCTTCCTCGTGTCCACGCTCGCATTCTGGGATGTGCGATTCCTCCTGCCATTTTTTGCCATTTCTTTGTTTGTCGTTTTTACATCCGGCGTCAAATGGCATGAGATGCGGCGCGCTTTTCTTTTCATTATCGGATTTGTTTTTTTCTTTGCAATCCTGACCTTTCTTACCGGTCGCGGCGGGACGGAGCTATACAAAGCGGAGCACCTCATTCGTCAGTTCAAAGCGCCGTTTGCGATCTTCGGCTGGACGCCGACCCTCGACATCACTGTTGAGCGGGCATTCTTTGCAGTCAGTCAATTTGTGCGCGTCTTCAGTATCGCAACGATGACCATCCTGATTCCATATTCACTGAATCCGGCCCTATACGGGATCACATTCAAAGGGTTGGGACTTCCCGACAACATCGCCTATGCCATGGATTTGACCATGCGTTTCATCCCGACCTTTGGCCGTGATTTCCAACTGACGATGGACGCGCAGCGGGCGCGCGGCTACGAGCTCGAAAAGATCAGCGGCGGATTGATCGAGCAGGTCCGCAAGCTGGGACCGCTTATGGTTCCGGTCACGATCCACGCCATCATCGGCAGTGAAGATATTATTGACGCCATGGATCTGCGCGCCTTCGGCGTGGGTCCGCGCACCTGGCTGGATCAATTGACATATCAAACCCGCGACCGCGTCCTGATCGCGGGCGGCGTATTGATTTTGCTGGCTTCTTTGGGTGTGGGTTTCTTTGGATTTGGCAATTTCTGGGTTCCGCCGGCGTTGATCAAATTATTTGGCGGATAAAAAAAGATGCTCACGTTTGAAAGTGAGCATCTTTTTTAGTGCTTGTTCGTATAAATCTCGCCGGCTTCGATAGCCGCTTTCAAATGATTTTGTTTCGGCGCGAAGGCGCAAGTGGCGAAGGGCGTGAATACACATGGCGGGTTATGGGCGATATTGAAATCCAGTGTGTATTGAGTTCCCTTTTCTGGCTGTGCATAAACATATCGTCCCGGGGGATACGTGTTTTGAGTCGAGTCTTTGAATTGAACGAACAACGATCCATCGTCCTGCTCGGTTACATCCAGCGCGTGGGTTTGGCCGTTAAATTCGAATGAGAGTTGGCCGGTCATCTGCCATTCTTCAACGTCGCCGAAGACGTTCGGCAGATTGGCCTTGACCGGCTCTTTGAAACGCGTGTAATTTGCCCTGAAACAATATTTTTGATCAATTGGATACCATTCGCGCGGCGCAAGGGATTCTCGCGCCGGGCTCAGGTTGTCCCAAATGCGGATGGCAGACCGGCCGTTATGTTTGTGGACAACCATCCGTAATCCGTCAAAGGTGATGAAGCTGGGTTTCGGGTCCTGCCTGGATTTCAAAACGGCGCGCTTTACCAACTTGCCATTGACTTCCGCCTGAAGCCCGTCGGCCACGCGTAAGCTGACGTTTTTTCCATCAAACTCGAATGTCCCGAAGGAAGCGGGCGCGCGTGGCGGCAAAAGAATATCGCAGGCCGAATCTGATCCGGCTGTGTTGGTTCCCTCGTTCAGCCAGAATAAACCAGCCAACGAGAGCCAGCCGTTTTCGCCGCGCAGTTTGGCGTCATCGTTTTTGCGCCATTCCAATACACTTTTTTCGTATTCTTCGCTGTTCATCGGGCAGGATTATACCTGAACGAAAAAGGATTGCGAAGCGCTGCTCCGCGTCGAGAGCCGAACATAAAACAGCCTCGCGATCTACCCTGGAGGATCATCGCGGGCACTTTCTACTCTCTATTCCTCTAATGTCGAAATATCTCCCTCGGGCAATCCCTGCGCTCTGGCCTTCAATACACGACGCATGATCTTGCCCGAACGCGTCTTGGGAAGTTTATCCACGAACTTGACATCATCCGGCCGCGCAATCGGACCCATGTGAGTCGCAACGTGCTGGCGCAATTCTTCGGCTAATTCAGGCGAGGCAGTAAATCCCGAGCGCAGCAGCACAAACGTATGAATGGCCTGACCTTTGACTTCATGCGGCAGGCCAATCGCGGCGGCTTCTGCAACTGCCGGATGACTCACCAACGCCGATTCGACTTCGGCGGTTCCCAAACGATGGCCGGAAACTTTGATCACATCGTCCACGCGGCCGATGATCCAGAAATAACCGTCCTTGTCGCGCTTGGCCGAGTCGCCGGTGGTGTAAACGCCGGGATACTTGCTCCAGTATTGAGCAACGTAACGATCCGGGTCGCCGTAAATTGTCCGCAACATGGCAGGCCAGGGATTCTTCAAGACGAGATAGCCCTCTGTATCGTCGGCGACGGGCTTGCCCTGTTCGTCGAGGATGTCCGCTTCCTGCCCAAAGAAAGGACGCGTGCCCGAGCCGGGCTTGAGCGGCACGGTGGGCGTGGGCGTGATCATGAACATGCCCGTCTCGGTCTGCCACCAGGTATCCATGATCGGGCATTTCTCTTTGCCGATCACGCGGTAATACCATTTCCATGCTTCGGGGTTGATCGGTTCACCGACTGTGCCGAGCAATCGCAGAGTTGAAAGATCGTGTTTGTTCGGCCAGGCCTCGCCGAAACGCATCAGACCGCGGATGGCGGTCGGCGCGGTGTACAAAATGGTGATGCCGTAACGTTCGACGCATTGCCACCAGCGGTTTGGATACGGATACGACGGCCCGCCTTCAAACATGAATGAGGTTGCGCCGTTGAGCAATGGGCCGTAAACGATGTACGAATGTCCGGTCACCCAGCCCGGATCAGCCGCGCACCACCAGCGATCTTCGTCGTTGATATCGAAGACATACTTGAGCGTCGCATAAATCCCAACCATGTAACCGCCGTGTGTGTGGACGATGGCTTTGGGTTTGCCCGTTGAGCCGGACGTGTAAAGAATATATAGCGCATCTTCGGCGTCCATGACTTCGGTGGTGCATTTGCCATTGGCGATGGGAAGCGCGCACAAGTCGTGATACCAGTGATCGCGGTTCGCTTCCATCGGGACCTCGTGGCCGGTGCGTTTGACGACGATCACATTCTCCACCGACGGACAGCGCTTGAGCGCCTCGTCCACCGTGCGCTTGAGTTCGACGACTTTGCCGTTCTGATACGAGCCGTCCATCGTGATGACCAGTTTCGACTGGCTGTCTTCGATGCGGCCCTGCAGAGCGTCCACACTGAAGCCGCCGAACACGACCGAGTGAATCGCTCCAATCTTGGCGCAGGCCAGCATGGCGAACATGATCTCCGGGACGCGTCCCATGTAAATCGTGACGCGGTCGCCTTTCACAATGCCCATGGCTTTGATAATGTTGGCGAAGCGGCTGACCTCGCGGTTGAGCGCGTGATACGAAAACGTGCGCTCCAGTTTGCCGTCCTCCGATTCCCAGATCAGCGCCAGCTTGTTCTTTCGATATGAATTCAAATGTCTGTCAATCGCGTTGTGCACAATATTTGTTTTGGCCCCCACGAACCATTTGAAGAAAGGCTTCTTCGAGTCGTCCAGAACCTTGTCCCACTTCTTGAACCATTCCAGTTCTTCGGCTTCTGCCGCCCAGAAAGCTTGTGGATCCTTGCGGGCTTTCTCGGCCAGCGCGTCCCAGTCTTTCAAGCGCGCCTGTTGCATCACAGCCTCTGACGGGAAATAGACTTCACCTTCCAATTGCGGTTTGCTCCTGGACATGTCTCTCTCCTTATGACGAAATATTTGGCTAAATATACAGCAAAACTTTTAGGCGGGCAAATGTTTTTTGAACACGGATTTCATCGCCGGGACACAAAGAACGCGGAGAAAATCTTAAGAAATCCGTGTGTACTCCGCGTCTCTGCGGCGGCCTTTTCTTGACGCGTCCCGATCTTCACTCGATCCAATCCAAAATCTTATGCCACATCCCGGCCAACGGCAAAAACCATGGACGGCCATCGTACAACCCCAGCGGCGCGGAGGGGAAGGGGAAGGCCGCGAAAGGATGCTCTTTTATGTTTCCGTTCAGCATCGCCTCGGCCACTGTTTTGCCAAGATACGTTGCCATCGCCACGCCATGTCCCGCGTAGCCCAGTGAATAATAAATCCCGTCCGCTTCACCGACGTGCGTCATCATGTCGAAGGCAAAATCCAATGTGCCGCCCCAAACATATTCGATCTTCGCCTCTTTCAATTGCGGATACACCTGAATCATCTCGCGCCGCAAAATCTCCGCGCTCTGTTTGGTTGTATTTTCATTTTCAGGGAAGAACGCCGCGCGCCCGCCGAAGATCAGGCGGTTGTCCCACAATCGAAAGTAATTCAGGTAATGTTTGTAATCGAAGATCATGCGGTTCTTCGGGCTGAGTTCATGCGCCAGTTCATCTGATAATTTTTCGGTGGCGATGATGAACGATCCAATCGGGATGATTTTCTTTTGCAATTTCTTTACGACATTTCCCGTGTAACCGGACGTTGCCGCGAAAATGTTTTTCGCGTTGACCTTGCCGCGTTCCGTTTCGACGGTGAACCCGTTCGTTCCCTGCTCCAGCCGGTTGACGCGTGCCCGCGCGTGCTGCGTCGCCCCGGCCCTTTCCGCGGCGCGCGCCAGGCCCGCAACGTATTGTGCCGGGTTCAGCCCGCCGCTGATTTCGTCAACCAGCGCGCCGTGATAAATCTCGGAGCCGATCTCGCTTTTCAAATCTTTCGGCGAAACCAGTTTTACATTGTGATTGAATTCCTTTTCCATGAATTCAACTTCCGCTTTGAGCGCATCGAAATTCTTCGGCTTGTTCGCGGCCAGCAAATGACCGGTGCGCGCAAACCCGCAATCAATTTTTTCTTCTTTGACGATTTGCTCGACAGTGTCAATCGAATCAAGTGAGCATTGAAAGAGTCGGCGCGCAAGATCGCGGCCATAATTTTTGATGACGGTTTGCATGGGCATCTTCAAGCCGGTCAATGCCATGCCGCCGTTGCGCGAACTGGCGCCCCAGCCGATAGTCTCCGCTTCCAGCACTGCCACGCGCGCGCCGTGCTGTGCGAGAGTCCGCGCGGCGCTCAGGCCGGTGTATCCACCTCCGATAATGGCCACATCCACCTGCTCCGGCAACGACGCGGTGCTTTTGTCCGACGGCATGTCGACCGTTTCGTGCCAGTAGATGCACTGTTTGAGCATTTGGTTTACTCCAGAATGGATTTCCAATCCAGACCATCGGCAGTTTGATGCAAACGGTGGTCGTCGTCCACGAGACGGTAATCGAGTTGGCGAAAAACTTTTTCCGCCAACGGCCTGATCGCCTCAATCGGCACGATGGTATCCTGCCTGCCATGAATGATAATGGTTGGCGTGTCAATCGGGGCAGGGAGGTGTTCTGCAAATTCGGGGAGCATCAACGCGGGCGCCAGAAGAATCTGTTTGCGGACTTGCGCCGGAAAGCGGGTCGAAAACAGGGCGGCCATTAAGCCTCCGAAGGAGGAGCCGATCAAGGTCCAGTTGGAAGCGGAGCCGAGGATCGGATACAGTTTTTGCATCCGTTCGTCGAGAGTCCCGGCAAAATCCGGCACGACCAAGTCTGGATAAATTGCACGCACAAGCGCGGCTTTGTGGGTCTGGCTGTTGGATTCAAGCCCATGCAGGTAGGCGATGCGATGAGCGTCTATCATGGCTGGCCCGGTTTGACTCGAATGAACTCGCGCAGTTCTTCTTTGAGCGCGGGCGGGAAGGATGAAGAGATGCGCCGAAAGGTGATGGCGGTCATCGGATCAGTTGAGGCGGCCAGAACCTGGCGAAGGAAATAAGTTGTTTCAGTTGGATATTTTTTGTGTAGTGCGAGCACAAGTTCTTCGATTTCATTTTGTAATTTGGCGGGCGCGGCTTCGATAACCGGCGCAATTAATTTGAGCAGCGGCGGCAGGTTGATAAAGGCCGGATCGGAAACAGCCGAGATCACGGCTTGAATCCCGTTTGACCACAAGCGCGTACGTTCAGGTTGAAGCCATTCGCCGATTAGTTCCAGAAACTGATCGGGCGTTTCTGTGCGTATGCGTCTCAGGCTGGTATCCAGTAATTCGGCGCGTAGATTTGAGTCGCGTACTTGCTGTGTCCAGGCGGTGAGGCGGACGAGCAAAGTTCCTTCTTGCGGCGGAATGCGTCCGAGCAAAAATGCGGCCAGCAAACGCGTTTCAAGATGGCCTTCATCCCATAAAAGGTCGGCGAGTTCAAGCGCCGCGGCGGGATAGTCGCTGGCGCGGCGCGAAATTTCCTGTTCGATCTGTTTGATGACGAAACTGTGCGTGCGATATGTGGGCAGATTTGAGCCCGGTGCAATGGCCTGCTGTTTCCTCATTGTCCGGTTGACGTAAAATTCCAGTACCTCACGCAGGTGCTTCAAGAACTCGTCTGGCACGAAGAAAAAATCTGCGAGACGCGCGGCTTGTTTGCGGAGACGGGCAAGGTCAATGGCGGGCATATAATTTTTACGGATTACGCATTATGATCTCGCAATGCGTAATCCGTACTGCGAAATTAATACGCTTTGGCGAAGTAGACTTTCTGCGCGGCCTTTTCGCCGCAAACGATGCACCTGGCTTCGCCTTTGGGTTGATCGAGCGGGATGTTGCGGGTTGTGGCTTTGGTGTCTTCCTTGACCCTGGCTTCGCATTCCTTCGAGCCGCACCAATACGAGAAAGCCCAGCCGTCTTGAACGACCTGTTTCAGTTCCTCGTAATCTTTTGGTTCGTGGATATTTGCATCGCGGAAAGCGGTAGCGCGCGCTAAAAGGGCCGACTGAATCTCTACCAGCAAGCCGCTGACAGCCGCCGCGAGATTCGTCTGGGGAACAAAGGATTTGCCTTCCTTGCCGGGCCGGTCGCGGCGGGCCAGCGCCACCGAGCCTTTTTCCACATCCCTGGGGCCGATCTCGACGCGCACCGGAACGCCGCGCATTTCCCAATCGTTGAACTTGAATCCCGAACTGACATTGTCTCGGTCGTCCATTTTGAGACGAATACCAGCGGCTTTCAGTTCGGCGAAGATTCTATTGGCCGTTTCCATGACTTTGCTTTTCTCGGCATCGTTCTTGTAAATGGGAACGATGACCGCTTGAATAGGCGCCAGGCGCGGAGGCAAAACCAGTCCCTGGTCGTCGCCGTGCGTCATGATGATCGCGCCAATGATGCGCGAAGAAATGGCCCACGAGGTCGTTTCGCAGAATTGGAGTGTATTGTTGGTGTCAAGATATTGGATATCGAAGGCCTTTGCAAAATTCTGTCCGAAGTAATGCGAAGTGCCGGATTGCAAGGCGCGCTTGTCTTGCATCATGCACTCGATGGAGGTTGTGATCTGCGCCCCCGCGAATTTTTCGGTATCGCTCTTGCGTCCTTTAATAACAGGCAATGCGGCTTCGTTCACGGCAAAGTTTTCGTAGATATCCAGGATGCGATACATTTCCTCGAGCGCTTCGTCTTTTGTGGCGTGCGCCGTGTGGCCTTCGTGCCAATAGAATTCCGAGGTGCGCAGGAAAAGTTTTGTCCGCATTTCCCAGCGCAGCACGGAGCCCCATTGGACAATGAGAATGGGAAGGTCGCGCCAGGATTTGACCCATTTGGAATACATATATCCAATGATGGTTTCGGATGTGGGGCGCACGACTAATGGTTCTTCGAGTTTTTCGCCGCCGCCATGTGTGACAACTGCCAGTTCGGGCGCGAATCCCTCGACGTGTTCCTTTTCCTTTTCAAAAAAAGACATCGGGATCAAAGTTGGGAAAGCCGCGTTGACGTGTCCTGTCGCTTTGAATTCCTTGTCCAGCGCAGATACGATGTTTTCCCACAAAGCCCAGCCGTAAGGCCGCACGACCATGCACCCGCGCACGGGGGCGTAATCAGCCATCTCGGCTTTCAATACGATCTGGTTGTACCATTCTGAAAAGTCTTCACTGCGGGTCGTAAGTTTTTCTTCAGCCATGTTTCCTCTATCAGTTTCAGGTTTAAGGTTTGAAGGTTACAGGTTGAGGGCGACCTTCAACTTTGAACCTTTGAACTTTCCAGCATTTCCACGGCAGTTTTTATGTCTGCTGCGAACTGCACCAATTCTCTTTGCGAAGCAGATACATAAGAATCCAGCGAAGCGTAAACCTGACCGATCACGGACTGCCAGCCGTCGCCGATCAGGATGAGCGGCCTCCGGTGGTGTGAGCCGATGATCATCAAATTCCACATCAGCGAAATTTCCGTCAACGTGCCTGGACCGCCGGGCAAGGCCAGTGCCGCATCGCAAGTTTCGATCAACCCAATCAGGCGCTCCGTCAATGTCGTTTTGCGTATCTCTTCCCTGACCCATTGATTCGCGCCGACACTGCGCCATTTTTCAATATCGCTGCAAGTCACGCCGATCACATGTCCACCTGCTTCGGCCGCGCCGCGGCTGACGGCCTCCATCGTGCCCATGTAGCCGCCGGTCAAAACAACGTGTCCATGTTTGGCAAGCAGGCCGCCTAATTCAGCGGCCTCTACGTACGATTTCTCGCCGGGCGTCGGCTTTGAACTTCCGAATACACTGACTCTCATTTATCATCCCTCGCAAAAAATATCACCTGACGAATAAAACAAAAAACGGCTCGCCGGGTCTGGGAGCCGTTTACAGGCAAGAAAAATTTAACCTAACCAGACCGTGAAGGTTTATATCCATGCGGGGACGGCAACGGATTCATTAACATAGCGCAGATTATACACGAATTCTGTTTATGCGGCACAAATTTATTTGGCGGCGATCAAGATCAGTGCCATGCTTGATGCGAATTTGATTTGCCGGGTTTCAATTTTGAATCCTGCTTGTTCAAGCGGGCGGATTGTCCGCTCGTTGATAATGTCCATGATGTTTGCCGGCGTCTCGCCTGTGACGCGGAACAACCAAGCCGCGATGCGGTCAAGAAACGCGCGCCCGATAATCCACGCAGCAGGCAGGACAATGAAGCGACCCCCGTTATGTAAAACGCGGTATACGTCTGACAGCGTGCGCGGGTCGAAGATATATTCAGCGGGGAAAGTTGAGACTACGCTATCAAATGTTTCTGATGGAAAAGGCAAAGACTGCGCCAATCCGCGTGCGAGGCGGGCAGAGCCGTTCGTGTTACGTTTGGCGAGGTAAGCCATTTGACGCGATTCGTCCAATCCAACGGCAGGCAGGCCCCGGGCCTGTAAGATGCGCTGCAAATGTCCCGGGCCGTGACCGATCTCGAGGATGCGCGTCCCTTCAATGAATGGAATTACTGTTTGTATCCATTCCTGCCAGCGGCCAATCGAAACGACCGCCGCGACGAAATCGTACGTCCAGGCGAAGGTGTGATAGAAGTGATAGAAGAAAAAGCGCATGAAGCGCGTGATGATGTGCATGGCTTTCAAACAAAAACAAGGGTTTGACCGGCTGGAGTCAAACCCTTGTTGCTTTCTTGCATGGTTATGATGTTGCGGTGGGAGTTTCGCCGCCAGACTTTTTGGGCTTGCGGACAGCATCGAGTGCGCTTTCGCCGCGCGCGCGGACTTCCCTGCCGAACTCTTCGCCGCGTGTGCGTACTTCTTTGGCGAGTTCTTCGGCTCGGGTGCGGGCTTCCCTGGCCAATTCTTCGGCGCGAGTCCGAGCTTCTGCGGCGGCGGCTTCTGCGCGCGCCAAAGCTTCTTCGGCGGTCTCGCTGGCTTTGTCGCGCAGTTCAATGCTCTTGTCGCGAATCAGAGCGCGGGTTTCTTCACCGCTTTGCGGGGCAAACAGGAGAGATACAACAGCGCCGGTCAAACCGCCGACGATAAAGCCGACGAGGAAGGCCCCAAATTCATCACGATCGGAAGACATAGGATTTTCTCCTTTCAGAAGAACGAACTATTTTCGTTTAAGTCCCATTAATTCTAACACACGTTGAATGCTGGCTAAGTAACTATTCAACTTTATAACCGGCTCGATCACGCTTTCGCCGAGAAATTCCGCCGTGCCGCGCAGGGTGTTGACGGTTTCATTCGCGGCTTGAATGATCGGACGGACTTCGTTTTGCAAAAGGTTGATCAGGCTGGCTAATTGAATGAGCAAAACCACGAGTGCGATGCCGATCACTAATGTTTCGAGCGCCACGACGATGATGAAGATGTCGCGGATTCGGCTGACTTGTTCAACGGACGTTTCGGGCCGCGCGAGGAAATAAATAGAGGTTATCAGTCCGGCAAGGACAACTACCACGATGGCAACAATGGCGGCTATCATGGTCTTCATTTGCTGCGCCTGAGTCTTCTTTAGGGCAATTTGTTCAGGGGTTAGCGCAGGGTGCGCGGGTGGAGTTTGTGATTGAGGAAGAGGCGTCGCCATAAATTTATTATAGCACAGCAACCCTGCGCTAATTCCTTGACACGGCGACGGAAGAGGTGTATCTTTCGTCTACCGACCGTTCGGTAGGGAGTAGCCTGTGACCAAAACTGACATCCTGGACGCCGCCGCGCAAGTCTTTCGCCAGAAGGGCTATCACGGCGCATCCATGTCCGACATCGCCGCCGCAGTGAATTTACAGAAGGCCAGCCTGTATCATCACGTCTCGTCCAAACAGGAGATTTTACTGGCGCTTCTCGACCACGCGTTGGAAATGCTGACGGAGCGCATCGCGCCGATTGCAAATCAATCCATCCCGGCTGACAAGAAACTGCACGAGATGATCCGCGTTTATTTGCAGTCGCTGGCCGAAAATTCCGATTTGTCTTCCGTGCTTTTGTTCGAGCATCGCTCGCTGGATAAAAAATCTCACGCCCGCCACGTCCCTCATCGCGATAAGTTCGAGGGTTTATGGCAGGATGTTCTTAACGAAGGCGTGCGAACAAAGATATTCGATTGCTCCGACACCGGCCTGGCGGTCCGCGCCTTGATGGGAGTGATGAACTGGACATTGACCTGGTATCACACCGGAGGTCCAAAGTCTATTAATCAAATTGCCGACGAATATGCAGATTTGTTTTTCAATGGATTGTTGAAAGGAGCGAAGTGATGTATTCATTCGAACCAAACGAAGAGCAACAAATGCTGGTGGATGCGGTGGGGAAGTATGCCTCAACAGATTTGCGCCCCGCCGCGCGCGAGGCCGAGGAGAGTCGCGAGTTGCCGAAGAAACTGGTCGGCAAAGGCTGGGAGCTTGGTGTTCTGCAGGCATCCATTCCCGATGCTTATGGCGGCTTTGGCGAACGTTCTGCGGTTACAGGCGCGTTGGCTGCGGAAGAATTGGCCTTCGGCGATCTGGCAGGCGCGTTTGCAATTGGCGCGCCGAATCTTTTTGCGCTTCCAATTTTGCTGGCTGGCTCTGAAGAGCAGAAGAAAGAATATCTGCCGAAAGTTATCGAAGGTGAATGGCGGCCATACACGGCGGCGCTCATCGAATATTCCTTCGACTTCGATCCATCCGACCTGCGAACGACCGCAAAATTTTCCAACAATGAATATTGCATCAGCGGTGAAAAGGCTTTTGTGCCTTTCGCCAAAGACGCCGAAGCCTTGATCGTCTACGCCAATCTCGACGGCCGGACGCAAGGCTTTATTGTTACCAAAAACGCGGCGGGATTGACCATCAATAATGAACGCGAAAATTTGATGGGACTCAACGCGCTTCCGCTGTATCGCGTCAAACTGGACAACGTGACGGTCTCCGCGTCGGACAGATTGGGCGGCGCTTCAGGCCATGACTTCGAGCCGGTGCTCGCTTCGATGCGCCTTGCATCCGCCGCGGCTGCGCTCGGCGTGGCGCGAGCCGCTTTCGAATATTCGCGCGATTACGCCAAAGAGCGCGAAGCGTTCGGAGTTAAGATCGCGCAGAAGCAGGCCGTCGCCTTCATGCTGGCTGAAATGCGGACCGAGATCGAAGCGATGCGTTTGTTGACGTGGGAAGCCGCCTGGAAATTGGACAACGCCAAAGGTGACGCGTTCAGCGAAGCCTATCTCGCTTCGGTTGGCGCGGCGGATATGGCGATGATGGTCACTGATCGCGCGGTTCAGATTTTAGGCGGGCACGGATATATCCGCGAGCATCCAGTCGAGATGTGGATGCGTAATGGGCGCGGCTTTGCGATGCTAACGGGATTGGCAATGGTCTAACGTCACTGCGAGGCGTTCTTTGCCGAAGCAGTCTCATCGTTGAACGGGAGATTGCTTCGCGAAAAGCGCTCGCAATGAAATGTAAACAAGGAGAATTTTTTATGACCATCGAATTCGAATCACCCAAACCAATTGCACAAACTCAATTTGTGTTGAAGACGGTTGCCGAAGAGATGATGCGTTCCAAGTCGCGTTATTTTGATGAGCATGAACATGAAATTCCATGGGATTACATCGAGTTTATGCACACGGCCATGAAAACAACAGGCGGCGGAAGCCTCGCGCCGAAAGATGAAAAAGCCGAAGCCGATCCAAATAAACCCAAACGCCCGCCAATCGGATATCAACTGCTGGCGGCTCAAATCGAAACGCTGGCTTGGGGCGACGTGGGCATGTATCTCGTCACGCCCGGCGGCGGACTCGGCGCAGCGGCTGTGCAGGCCGCGGCCAGCCCGGAACAGAAGGCTAAATTCCTGGCGCGCTTCGGCGGAGAGAAACCTGCTTTCGCCGCGATGTGCATGACCGAGGCAGGCGCGGGTTCGGATACGTCCGCGATTCGCACGCGCGCCGTGTTGGACGAAAAGACCAATGAATGGGTCATCAACGGCGAGAAGATATTTGTTACTGCGGGCGATAAATCTTTTAACTCATACGAAAAACTTGACAGGGGTTTTATCGTTGTGTGGGCTTCGATTGATCCGTCTGCGGGACGCGCGGGGATGCGCGCTTTTGTCGTCGAGTCGGGAACGCCCGGCGTCAAGATCGCCAAGCTTGAACATAAGATGGGCATCCGCGTCAGCGATACGGCCGCGATCTCATTAATGGATGTGCGCGTGCCGTTCGATCACATTCTTGGAAGTCCGACCGTTGAAAAGACGACGACCGGCTTCAAAGGCGCGATGGCAACCTTCGACGCAACCAGGCCGCTTGTGGCTGCGTCCGGCCTCGGCGTGGCGCGAGCCGCTCTCGAATTCCTGAAGGAAAAACTTAAAGAGAATGGAGTCGAAATCCGTTATGGATTGCCGCGCCAGAAGTTGAGCAACATCGAACGCGAAGTGATTGACATGGACATCATGCTCAAGTCCGCCTGGCTGATGGTGTTGAAAGCAGTGTGGATGGCGGACAACAAAAAGTCGAACGCGCTCGAGTCTTCGATGAGCAAGGTCAAGTCTGGCGACGTGACCACGAAGATCACGCAGAAGGCTGTGGAGATCATGGGTCCGCTCGGTTACAGCCGCGAGTTCCTGCTCGAGAAGTGGTTCCGCGACGCGAAGATCACCGACATTTATGAAGGCACGGGACAGATCAATCGCCTGGTTGTGGCGCGGCAGATTTTGGGTTATAGCGGAAGCGAATTGAGATAAACGATATTCGAATATCGCCGAAGGAGGAGTCATGGCATATCAAATACATAAAGCCGTCGTAATTGGCTCAGGCACGATGGGCGCGGCTATCGCGGCGCATCTGGCGAATGCGGGCGTACCCGTCACGCTGCTGGACATCGTTCCAAAAGACGCGCCGGCGGGAAACAAAGAAGCGCGCAATAAGATTGTCAACGAGGGCTGGGATCGTTGTGTCAAGGCCAAACCTGCTAATTTGATGTCAATCGAGTTGAAGACGCTGGTGAAACTCGGCAATCTTGAAGATGACTTCGGTGTTGTCGCCGAGGCGGATTGGATTGTCGAAGCCATCGTCGAAGATTTGAAGATCAAGCAAAGCCTGATGGCGCGCATTGACGAAGCGCGCAAGCCGAATGCAATCGTCACGACCAACACATCGGGCATTCCGGTCAAGGCGATTGCCGAGGGGCGCTCGAAGGAATTCAAGAAACATTTTCTCGGCACGCATTTCTTCAATCCGCCGCGCTATTTGAAATTACTCGAAATTATTCCAACGGCAGACACGGACAAGGAAGCGGTCAAATTTATTTCATGGTTCGGCGAATACAAACTTGGCAAAGGCATCGTGCTGTGCAAGGACACGCCCAACTTCATCGGCAACCGCGTCTTCTTCGGGACCGCCACATTTGGAATGAACTTCATCCTGGAAAACGGTTACACGGTTGACGAGGTTGATTCGATCACCGGGCCGCTGATGGGCCGTCCAAAAACTGCCACGTTCCGCCTGGCCGATCTCGTCGGGATTGATGTGTGGGAGCATGTCGGGAAAAATCTTGGCCCCATGATTCCGCACGACAAACTGGCGCAGGAATATCTCAAGGCCGAAGCGCCCAACAAATTAATTGCCGCGCTGGTCGAGCGCAAATGGCTCGGCAATAAAACCAAAGTCGGCTTTTATAAAGAAGTCCGCAAGAAAGACGGCTCAAAGGAATTCTGGTCGCTGGATCTCAAGACGCTCGAACATGTCGCGCCGACCAAGCCGCGCTTCGACTCGATCAAGAAAGCCAAAGATATCACTGAACTTGGCGAGCGGCTCAAAGCGTTGCTCGATGAAAACGATAAAGCCGCGCAACTCGTTCAAGCCCTGACCTATCAGGGATTCCAATATGCCGCCTCGCTTTTGCCCGAAGTGGCCGACGCGCCCAAACCGATTGACGACGCCATCCGCTGGGGCTTCGGCCACGAAGCGGGTCCGTTCGAGACGTGGGACATGCTCGGCGTCAGGGACATCGTTAAACGGATGAAGGCCGCAGGCTATGCCGCGCCCAAATGGGTGGAGGCCATGCTCAAGTCTGGGAATGAAGCGTTCTATCAATACAAGAACGGAGTCAAAGTCGGCGTCTATGATGTCACAAAAGAAAAATATGTCCGCATCGCGAAACCTGATGGTGCGGTTTTGCTCAAAGGCTTGAAAGTCGTCAACGAGAACGCCGGCGCGTCATTGCGCGATATGGGCGATGGCGTGGCCTGTGTGGATTTTCATACCAAGATGAACGCGCTGGACGATGATATTTTTGCAATCGTCAACGAGGCGTTCGAGCGTCTCGAAAAAGATTTCGATGGATTGGTGATCGGCAGTGAAGCCGAGAATTTCAGCGCGGGCGCAAATTTATTTATGGTGGTGGTCGCCGCGCAGCAGGGCATGTGGGACACGCTCGATCAGGCGATTCGCAAATTGCAAAGCCTGAACATGCGAATGCGTTATTCGCCGAAGCCGATTGTAGTTGCGCCCGCCGGGCTTGCGCTGGGCGGCGGTTGCGAGATCACGATGCACGCCTCGCGTGTCGTCGCTTCATCCGAGACTTATATCGGACTCGTCGAACTCGGCGCGGGCGTCATCCCTGCCGGTGCCGGCACGAAGGAAATTCTGCGGCGCATCGTCAACCCGCCGATGAAAACCGAAAACGCCGAAGTGCTTTCACATTTACAACGAGCGTTTTTGCAAATCGGCCAGGCCAAAGTTGCAACGTCCGCGGAAGAAGCGCGCGATATGAAAATTCTCGCGCCGCAGGATCGCATCGTGATGCACCGCGATCATTTGCTGGCTGAAGCAAAAAGAGAAGCGCTGCACATGATCGCCGCGGGGTATCGTCCGCCTGCGCCCGAACCGATCTATGCCGCGGGCCGCGACATGCTCGGCGCGCTGCGCGTCGGCGCGTGGATGTTCAAGGAAGGCAAATACATCAGCGAATACGATCATCACATCGCCAACAAACTTGCGTTCGTGATGTGCGGCGGCGAACTGACTCGTTCGCAGTGGGTGAGCGAGCAATATATCCTCGACCTCGAGCGCGAGGCTTTCTTATCATTGTGCGGCGAGGAGAAGACTCAGGCGCGCATGTGGTCGCTGTTGCAGACAGGCAAGCCGCTTAGAAATTAGGAGATTAACATGACAACTGATGCTGTGATTGTTTCTGCAGTTCGGACTCCAGTTGGAAAAGCAAAAAAAGGTGGATTAGCGACCGTTCGCCCCGATGAAATGGCGGCCACCGTTATTCAAGCCCTACTCAAGCGGACGCCGAACCTCGACCCCGCCGAGATCGAAGATGTGATCATCGGCTGCGCGTTCCCCGAAGGCGAGCAGGGCATGAACATGGCACGCATGATCGCGTTGCGCGCCGGCCTGCCCGATTCGATTCCGGGCGAGACGATCAACCGTTTTTGCTCATCGGGCGTGCAGGCCATTGTTCACGCCGCGTATGCAATTCAATCTGGCGACATGGAAATCGCGATTGCCGGCGGCGCAGAATCCATGACGATGGTGCCAATGGCGGGATATAAATTCTCGCCCAACCCGCACTTCGCGCAGGACCTGCCGCATTACTATACAAACATGGGCATCACCGCCGAAAACGTTTCGGCGAAATATAACGTCAGCCGCGAGGATCAGGATGAGTTCTCATTCAAGAGTCATCAAAAGGCGGCGAGGGCTGTTGAGTCTGGACTCTTTGATCCTGAGCTTGCGCCAATTGATGTTGAGGTCGCCGAACTTGATGGGAATGAAAAACTCACGAAAAAGAAATTTACCGTCAAGCGCGACGAAGGTCCGCGCGCGGATACGACGTTGGACGCGCTGGCTAAACTCAAACCGGCTTTTAAAGAAGGCGGTGTTGTGACTGCGGGCAACTCGTCGCAGATGTCGGATGGTGCGGCGGGTGCGGTGGTGATGTCCGCTGAAAAGGCCGCGCGCCTCGGACTCAAACCGCTGGCGCGATTCGCCGCCTTCGCAGTTGGAGGCGTCCCGCCGGAGTTGATGGGCATCGGCCCAATCGTTGCCATCCCCAAAGCGTTGAAAGCCGCGGGACTTTCGCTGAACGACATTGACCTCATCGAATTGAACGAAGCCTTTGCCGCGCAGTCGCTGGCGGTGTTGCGGACGCTCGAAATTGACGAGAGCAAGGTCAACGTCAACGGCGGAGCGATTGCCCTCGGCCATCCGCTTGGATGCACGGGCGCGAAACTCACGACGCAATTGGTCTACGAGATGGGCCGCCGCAAATCCAAATATGGCATGGTGACGATGTGCATCGGCGGTGGAATGGGCGCCGCGGCGATCTTTGAGAATCTACAATAGCGGTGGAGACGCAGCATGCTGCGTCTCCACAAAAATATAATAGGAGAATCGAAATGCCTCTTACAATCTCAGAACTGATGTCGAAGATGCCTGGCGCGTTCATCCCCGAAAAAGCCGCGGGCCTGGATGTGGTTATCCACTTCAAATTTACCGGCGCGGAACCCGGCGAATGGAACGCCGCCATCAAAGATGGCAAGGTCGAAGTGGCGCAAGGCGCCCCGCAGGCCAAGCCGACGATGACGTTGACCGCCGACTCGGCTGATTACGTCAAGATCTTCACTGGCGAGTTGGATGGGATGCAGGCCTTCATGCAGGGCAAGATCAAGTTGGGCGGCGATCTGAACCTGGCGATGAAACTGATGCAGATGTTCAAGATTCGCTGAGAAATCGAAAAACAAAAAGACTGACGCGGTCAAAATCGCGTCAGTCTTTTTTGTTATGTTGTCGGTGGCTGTGCGGGCGCAGGCGGTTGCGGAGGAGGAAATACTTGTGCACGTACCTGATCCATTGGAAACGCCGGGCCGGGATCCCATTTTTGTTTTGGGCTTATATCGTCATGCCCGATAATTTCCGTAATGCCGTATGCTTTGACTAATAATTTGCACACGTCAACCGTTGCCTGGATTTGTTCCGGCGTAAAGATATGCCAGCCGGCCGGTTTCACGCCGAACTTGTGAGTGGCCTGCATGACTTCATTATCAGGATAAACTTTTTTGAAAGCCGCAACCCATTGATTGTTGATGCGCGTCATCTTTCCTGCGTTATCGAGTTCGATGCCGATTGAATAGATATTCAGATACTTATACCCTTCCCAATAACTTTGCCCGGCATGCCATGCAATGACATTGAATGGAACCAGCTGTGTGACAGCTCCGTCACGCCCGATGACAAGATGAGACGACACTCGGCTTTTTTTGACGGAGAGCCATTCAATAGCCGCTTGCGCGCTCTGGCCCTCTGTGGAGTGAATTACGATAAACAAACGCTTGGTAAGAGGCCCGCCAATGTTGACCGATGGCACGAAGGGATAGGCAGTGTTATCGTCGTGATAGAGCCGTTCTTTTGTGATTTGCATATTCACCTCGCTGACGTTGATAAAACTATACAGCAAAACCCCTTTAGATTCAAGCGGACGATCTGGCAAAACGCGATCTTTGACAAAGAAAGCAAAACCCGTTTTTTGCAATCTCGGAGAACGCTTCAATTTGGAGGGTGAGGCGGGTGACCGTTTCGGTTGCCGCGCCGGCCTTTTTAGCGGAATCCGCCAAAGGTCCGTGAGAAGAAGCGGATGGAAATCAAACGGGGCGGACTTTTAAAAATCCGCCCCGCGTTTTGCCAGAAGCCGCAGGCCTCAGCTTTGCGTCCGAATCAATTATTCCATTCTTTGTTTTCCCACACAACCAGAATGGGTGAGGCGTTGAAAATGGACGAGTAAGTGCCGCTGAAGATGCCGACCAGCAGGATGATCACAAAGTGACGGATGCTGTCTCCGCCGAAGAGCGCCAGTGCAAAAAGCGTGAACATCACTGTGAGCTGGGTGTTGATCGAGCGGTCGAGCGTTTGAATGATGGAATGATTGACCATCTTTTCGTATTCGACTCGGCGATAGATGTTGGCATTTTCGCGGATGCGGTCGAATACAACAATGGTGTCGTGAACCGAGAAGCCGATGACAGTTAATACGGCAGTGAGGAACAGGGCATCTGCTTCCCAGCCCAGGAAATAGCCAAGGATGGCTTCCACGCCGAGCACGACCAGTATATCGTGGAACATGGCAATGATGGCGGCCGTGCCGTACCGCAGAGGATGTTCAACGCCGCGGAAGGCGTACCAAATGTAGAGCAAAATTGCCAGCGCGGCCATCAAGATGGCAACCCCGGCCGCTTTGGTGACTTCTGCGCCGACCGAGGCAGAGACCGATGTGAAATTCAAGACGGTTACTTTGGAGCCGAATTTTGCTTCCATTTCGCTTACGAGCCGGCCTTTGGTTGTGTCGTCCATTTGTTTGGAGCGGATGGAGAACGAATCTGTGCCAAGCGGTTGAACGATTGGGTCGTTTAATGGTTGTGTCGGCGTGGAAAATTGAGTATATAGGGACTTGACATCGTTAATTCCAGGGCGGGTGCCGGCGAATTGTATTTCGAGCAGAGAGCCGCCTTTGAAATCAATGCCAAGGGGAAAGGGGCTTTCCTTGGTGCTCGTCCAGTTCAGCGTCATAAAGACGACACCGGGCACGATGACCAGGAGCGAGAGCAGGAAGTAAAAATAACGATTCTTGATGATGTTCATGGGTTACTCCTAAAGCCCAAACCAACGCGGGTGCTCGCCCAGTTTTAGATTGTCAAGTATCAGGTGCAGGTAGGTGCGTGTGACAATGATGGCTGTGAACAGCGAGACAATCACGCCGAGGGCCAGGTTGATTGCGAAGCCTTTTACCATGCTGGCGCCAAAGGTGTTGCCGAAGATGTATAAGATAATACATGTGATCAGCGTGGATGAGTTTGAGTCTCGAATGGACGGCCAGGCGCGGCTCCAGCCGAGGTCAATGGCCTGGCTGAGGGTTCGCCCGGCACGCAACTCCTCTTTCAGGCGTTCAAAGATCAAGACGTTCGCATCTACAGCCATGCCGATACTCAGGATGAAGCCTGCAATGCCAGGCAGGGAAAGGGTAACGGGAATCATCTTGAACAACATGAAAGAGATCAGTGCGTAAGTGATGAGTGCGAGATCTGCGACGATGCCCGGCAGGCGATAGTAAAACGCCATGAACAGAATCACTACGGCCAGGCCGATGGCGCCCGCCGTCAGGCTCTTGCGAACGGATTCTTCGCCGAGGGTCGCGCCCACAGTGCGGCTTTCCACAACTTTTACGGGTACAGGCAGCGAGCCATAGCGAAGCTGAACTGCCAATGAATTCGCCTCGTCTGCTGTGAAAGATCCTGTGATGGAGCCTTCTCCGGCTGTGATTGGCGTCGAGATGGATGGGGATGAAATGACTTTTTTATCCAGGACAATTGCAAGGATCTTGCCCACATTGTTTGTTGTGTAGTCTGCAAAGATTTTTGTAAAATCCGATTTGAGGGTGAAGGAGATTTGATAAGTGCCCGGCTTAGTCCCAACCTGCACGGCAACAGTGTTCAAGGCCGCGCCTGTCATTACGGTGTGGTAGATCGTCGCAGGTGCGGGTGCAGTTGCGGTACCAGCCGCGGCTGTGCTCGGTGTAGCGGTAGCCGCCGCACCTGTCGGAGTGGGTTGCGCTGCGGACGTTTGGCCAAAGTCTGTCTGAACTATCGTTCCGGCGGCCAGGGGAGTGGTGCCAGCGTCCACGAATTCGAGCAGGGCAGTTTGTTGAAGGGCGGCTACTACTTCTTCGGGGTTGTTGATGCCGGGAAATTCGGCAACAATGCGGCAATTTCCAGCGGTTTGCATGGTGATCTCGCTTACCCCGAGAGCATTGGCGCGACTTTCAAGGATTTGACGGGTAACATCCAATTCTTTTGGATCTACCGAATTGCAGTTAGCCACATCGGCCTGAAGCAGGGTCTGGAGACCGCCGCGCAAGTCGAGGCCAAGGCGGACGTCGGTATTGCGGTTGACAAGCATTTTGTCGTTGAAGGGATTCGGGATCGAGATGTTATTGCTGAAATCCGCCCAGAGCGAGAAGGCGACCAACGCAACAATTATTACGATCAGCCAGTTGTTTCGGCTACGGTTCATGGTTCACTCCATCCATAAAAATACCAGCCTTTGGCTGGCGCGGCGTGATTATACTACTGAACATGTGGAAACGGGATGAAGCGGTTGTCGGCTTCAGGGTTGGTGTTGCAGGAATTCGAGCGTGCGCGCCAGGACTTCTTCCATTGAAAGCAAGTCTGTTTCGATGATCAAGTCAGCGTGCTGCCGGGCGTGCGTAAGACGTGCCAGTTGTTCATCGTAGTCGGCCTTGGCCCAATTTAGTCTTCGGCGGCGGGTGGATACTTCAAAAGTCGCATCAAGAAAAATGAGTACATCCGGGTTTGTAATGCGCTCCCACATATTTTGCACATAAGAATGTTCTTGCGCAATGTGACGACAGCGATATCCCTTTTGCTCCAACCCGGCCAGCAACGATGATTTCCCTGAACCGCATGGCCCTACGATTCCAATCAGGGGTTTACTGTCAGGGTCATCCATTTTCGTGCATTAAGGTGTTGAGTTCCTGGGGGCCGCCAAGCACGGCCAGGACGTCCCCGCTGTTCAATATTTTATTGTCAGTTGGGTGCATATCCGTTTCGTGATCATGACGAATAAGAATCAAGCTGAGATGATAATTATCTTCGACATATCCGACGGTTTTCCCTGCGAATTGCGATTCAGGCTTGACCGTTAGCCGTGCCAGGCTTAGCTGTTGGCCTTCGACGGAAATTGGGTTGGTCACGTCTGCGCCTGCGGCGGCGGCGGCAAAAACGGGGGCCGCCATTCCTGTACCGCTCAGCGCCGCGAATCCAAATTGATCATGCAACGATTGGGCGAAGTCTTCGTCGAAGATGCGGATGACAACCTGGATTTTTGGATTGATCGAGCGGGCCTTCAGGGCGATCTGTAAATTGAGTGCATCATTTTGAGTGCACAGAATAATTGTCTTGGCGCTGGCAACCCCGGCGTTTTCAAGCGCGAGGATGCGCGTGGCGTCATCCTGGATAACCGGAATATTCATTTTTTGCACAGACGAAAAAGTATCCTTGGATGGATTTTGCTCGACGGCAACAACCTGCTCTTTCATCTCATGTAATTTTTCAATCACACGAAAACCCAGGTGCCCCAGCCCGACCAAAACTGTATGATTGCGAAACGTAGACGCCACTGCGGCCTCCCATTCTTTACTGCGTGCACGGCGGTTGAAGAGCATGACGCCAAATTCCGCCAAACCCTGTGCCAGTGTCCCAACGCCGATAATTGGCAGAAGAAAATAAAAGACCTGCAAAATCGGCGTGTGTGGAAAATTTCCGTTTGGCTGGAGAAACGCCAGCGTCAGCATCAAGTAGATGGATTCGGCAAGACTATAAAGCGGTTCTCCTGATTGTATTGCCAGAAAGTGATATAGAATTCCCAGCCCGATAATTGCGATGGAAAAAATAAGAACCGGTTGCCGAAATTCGCGCAAAAGAAGCCCGGTCTCGCGCAGGTTGGCTTGCCATAACTTTTGTTTTGTTGCTTTGGGTTTTCTCATTAAGGATGAATCGGAAGCCTGATGCCCATGCGGCGGACTTCATCTCCGCTGTGTGGGGAAACCTTCAAGACGAGGATGCTGATATCGTCGGCTGGCCGCTCGTCGTCCAGCTTGACTGCATAGGCCAGCAGTGAATCCGCCATTTCCTGTGGGGTTGGATCCTGCTCTTCAAGTAAGGAGCGGATCGTCTCGCATACATCCATAGGCTGGCCGCGCCGCTCGCCTGCGTGTGTCAGTCCATCGGTGTAAATGACAATGGTCAGGCCTGCTTCCAGTTCGATCTCGGTGATGACCGGGCGCACGTCGCGCGATGTGCCGAGCGGAATGCTTTCCGCACTGAGGCAGTCGGTCTGGCCGCCGCGCGACACAAAAATGGGCGATGGGTTGTTGCGCGTCAAAACGATTGTGCCGCTGTGCAGGTCTACCGAGGCGATATTGAGCGTGCAGATCACCTTGCCTTGTTTGTCGGTGAACAACGCATCCGATGCAGCGCGGGCGGCCGCGCCATCGCGCACGCCCTCGGCCAGCAGGCCGATTACTTTGCGGACGACCATCATCGAAACGGCTTTAGCGCCGCGGCCTGATGTTTGTCCATCGGCCAGCACGACCGAAAGCCCGCCATTTGGACGCTCAATAGCCTCCAGTGTATCGCCGCTTTCAGGTGTTGCATATTTGTTGATCTTGGCCACTGCGATCTGCACTTCCATATCGTTTATTCTACAACGTTTCGGGCTTGACGTCACTGCCCGATACACTTATAATCTGCCCGCTTCAATAGAAATCGTTTGGACGGGCTTGTTGCCCGTCCAATGTATGTATAAGGAGAAAGTCATGACCCCACACCCCAAGCGTAAACACTCGAAGGGCCGCCGCGACCGCCGCCGCGCCCATGATGCCTTGCAGGCGCGTAATCTGGTCGCCTGCTCCAACTGCGGCTCCATGCGATTGCCGCACACAGTCTGCCCGAACTGCGGGCAATATATGGGACGCGAAGTTTTTGAAGTCAAGACAGAAAAGAAACAGCCCGAGTAACCCTAGCGAGCCGTGACGAACACGGCTCGTTTGTGTTTAAAGGGGAGAGGACATGATATGAAACTCGATGATAAAAAAACCGCATTTGTTTTCCCTGGACAAGGCTCGCAGTCTGTTGGCATGGGCCGCGACCTGGCCGCGCAATATTCTATTGCCAAACAAACTTTCGAAGAAGCAGATTCTATCCTTGGGTTTTCGCTTTCCAAACTTATGTGGGATGGGCCGGATGCTGAATTGAACGACACGGCCAACACCCAGCCCGCATTATACGTTCACTCGCTGGCCGCGCATCGAGTCTTCACGCATCTTTTCCCGGACTTGAAAGCGGCCGCGCTGGCCGGACATTCCCTCGGCGAATTGTCGGCTCTCGCGGCGGCTGGAGCATTATCTTTTGAAGGCGGCCTGCGGCTCGTCCGCAGGCGCGGCGAGCTGATGAAGCGCGCCGGCGAACTCACGCCCGGCGGAATGGCCGCCATCTTGAATCTTGACATTCCTGCATTGGAAAAAGTCTGCGCGGAAGCGAGCCGTGAAGATGAGGCGGTTCAAGTTGCAAACGACAACTGCCCCGGACAGGTCGTCATCTCCGGCGCGCAGGCTGCTGTCGAACGCGCGCTGGCTGGCGCAAAGGCCGCGGGCGCCAAGCGCGCCATTCCGCTGGCGGTTTCGATTGCCGCGCATTCGCCGTTGATGGCGTCCATTCAAAGCGAATGGAATGAGGCGGTTGATTCTGCTTCGATAATTGATCCGCAGATACCCGTAATTGGAAATGTCTACGCGGCGGCCATGACAGCTTCAGGCGAACTGCGCGCTGATATCAAAGCGCAGATGCAATCGCGCGTGCGCTGGACGGAGTCGGTGCAGAAAATGATCGGAGGCGGAATCCAGACTTTCGTCGAAGTGGGGAGCGGGAGCGTTTTACTTGGCTTGATCCGCCGCATTGACGGATCTGTTGCTGGAATGCCGCTTGGCAATCCGCCTGATTTTTCCGCGCTGGAATAGCGGGTATAATCATGGCGTGAGCAGATTGATTGACATCAACACGGTCAATATTGCCGCGAAAGTTGATGCGGTTCTTTTTGTGTAAGTGGTGAATGTTATCTGGCCGGGATCATCCTGACCAGATTTTGTTTTTATATTTGGTAAAGGAGAATTGGAATGAAACTGAGCAGACTTGCCAGTGAAATCGCCGAGTCGCCGACCCTGGCTTTGAACGAGGAAGCGCGCTTATTGCGCGAGCGCGGGGAGGCGGTGATTCATTTGGGCATCGGCGAACCAAAGAATAAGACGCCAATCAACGCCATCCTTTCGTCCGCGGCGAAGTTGACCAGCGGCGAGGTGAAATATACACCTGCCGACGGCGTGCCTTCGTTGAAGAAGGCCATCATCCGTTACACGGAAGAGAATTACGACCGGCTGGTCGCGCCTGAAAATGTGATCGTCACCAACGGCGCCAAGCAATCGCTCTTCAATATTTTTTTCTCAATTTTGAATCCGCAGGATGAAGTGATCGTGATCGCGCCGTATTGGGTGTCGTATCCTGAGATTATCAAGATGTGCATGGGCAAGCCCGTGATTGTGACTCCCGAAGACGGAACCTTCACGCCGCGCTTCGCAGATATCGAAAAGGCTGTGACTTCATACACGCGGGCGATCATCGTCAACAGTCCAAACAATCCGTCCGGCGTGATCTATCCGCCCGCGCTGATCGAGAAGCTGGTTGGTTTCTGTGAAGGCAAGGGCATCTTTTTGGTCTGCGACGATATTTATCATAAGTTAACGTTCGATAAAAAGGAGGCCGCGCCTGCTTATCGCTTCACCCAAAAAGCTGTGGAAGATTCGCATGTCATTGTTGTCAACGGTGTGGCAAAAGTTTATGGCATGACCGGTTTTCGCGTGGGCTGGGTGGTTGCGCCGCGCGAACTTGTGCGCGTGATGACCAACGTTACGGCGCAGATGACGTCGGGCGTGAGTCCCGTCAGCCAGGCGGCGGCGGAGGGCGCGCTGAACGGTTTGCAGTCCGTGGTGGAGGCGATCCGTTTGCAAATCCAAAATAATCGCGATGTGCTTTTGCAGGAAATGAAATCCTTCAACGGCGCGCGTCTCATCCCGCCGGATGGAACTTTTTATGCGATGCCTGACCTGCGCGCCTTCAATGGAAATTCAGTTGAGCTTTCAAAATTCCTTTTGAAGAAAGCGCTGGTCGTAACTGTGCCGGGAAAAGAATTCGGCATGGAAGGACACATCCGTTTGTCGTTCAGCGGGACGGTGAAAGACGTGACGGAAGGCATTGCGCGCATCAAGTGGGCTCTCGACCCGACCAGCCCGAATGAAATTTATATTGGCGATAAAAAAATGGTGAGAGACTGGCTATGAATAATTTGCTCAATATCAAAACTCCCGCCGAGTCCATCGCGCAAACTCGAAAAGCGGATTACAACTTATCGAATCAGGGCGCAGGGAATCTGCGCTTGGCATATTGGAATTTGCCGACGGAGGCGCTTTACGAAGAAGCGATCTTTCGCGGTGAAGGCGTGACTTCTATCGGCGGGCCGTTTGTGGTCAACACTGGCAAGCATACCGCGCGTTCGGCCAACGACAAATTCATTGTGCGTCACATTGATTCTGAAAAACAGGTCTGGTGGGGCGTGTACAATCGTCCGTTTGCGGCAGAGAAGTTCGAAGCCTTGTATGGCCGCCTGTTGGGTTTTTTGCAGGGACGCGATGTTTTCGTGCAGGATGTGTACGCGGGCGCGGACACAAACTATCGCCTGCCCGTGCGCGTCGTGACCGAGCTGGCATGGCACAGCATGTTTGTCCGTAACATGTTTTTGCCGCCTCAATCGTTGGAGGAATACAAGCGCTTCGTCCCCGAATTTACGATCCTAGCCGCGCCTGGCTTCAAGGCCGTCCCTTCCATTGACAACACGAACAGCGAGACTTTTATTATTTTGAATTTCGAAAAGAAACTGGCGATCATCGGCAACACGGTGTATGCAGGCGAGATCAAGAAATCGGTTTTCACGATCTTGAATTATCTGCTCCCGCTCGAAGGCGTGCTTTCGATGCACTGCTCGGCCAACGTCAGCCCAACCGACGCGAATGATGTGGCTCTTTTCTTTGGACTCAGCGGGACGGGCAAGACCACGCTGTCGGCGGATCCCACGCGCCGCCTGATCGGAGACGATGAGCATGGCTGGAGCGACGACGGCGTTTTCAACTTTGAAGGCGGATGCTATGCCAAAGTGATCGGCCTGTCCGCGACGGCCGAGCCGGAGATTTACGCGACGACCAAAAAATTTGGCACCATCCTTGAGAATGTGCCGTTCGATCCGGTGACGCGCTACATTGACCTTGACGACGATACGTTGACTGAAAACACGCGTGCTTCGTATCCGCTTGAATTTATTGATAATGCAGTCCCGGAGAAAAAGGCCGGGCATCCGAAAAACATTATCTTCCTGACGTGTGACGCGTCGGGTGTGATGCCGCCGATTGCGCGGCTGACTCTGAATCAGGCGCTGTATCAATTCATTTCGGGCTACACATCCAAGATTGCCGGGACGGAAGTCGGTCTTGGCAAGGAACCGGAGATTACTTTCTCGGCCTGTTTCGGCGGGCCATTCATGGTGCACCATCCGTATTATTATGCCGATATTCTCAAGCGCAAGATCGAACGTTATAGCGTGAAGTGCTGGCTGGTCAATACTGGATGGGTGGGCGGCGCGTATGGCGTCGGCAAGCGCATCAGCATCAAATATACGCGCGCCTTGTTGTCCGCCGTGTTGACCGGAAAGCTGGACAAGGTCAAATTCGCGAAAGACCCAGTCTTTGGTTTTGAAGTCCCAACCCAATGCCCGGATGTTCCAGACGAGGTGCTCAACCCTTCCAGCTCTTGGGCAGACACTAAAGAATATGACAAGAAGTATCGCCAGTTGGCGGCGCGCTTCGTGGAGAATTTCAAGAAATTTGAAGATGGCTGCCCGCCCGAAGTTTTGGCGTCAGGCCCAAAGGTCTGATTTGCGGCGGCTAAGTTCTAAGTTGCCTGCGCAGAAGCGGCAGTAAAAACTGTCGCTTCTGTTTATAATGAGGAATGCTTATGAAAAATTTTTTCCAGCCGCGGCTGCCTGTTTGGGCGCAGGCCGCATTACTCTTTGCCATTTTCTTTGCGTTCATGGCGAGCATCCAGTTTTCCACGCCAGACATGCCGGACAACGACGGCTTCTATCATATCAAGATGGCCTCGTTGATGCGCGAGCAGGGGTTGAAACCCGCCTTCCCTTATATGCCGCTGACCATCTTGAACGGGAAGGAATTTTACGATCATCATTTTCTTTTTCATGTTGCGTTAATTCCGTTCACGTTTGGCGATTTGCGGCTGGGAGCCAAATGGTCTGCTGTGACATTTGCCGCCCTGGCATTCCTGGCAGTCTGGTGGCTTCTGCGCGGACAGAAAGTCCGCTATGCGGGGTTCTGGGCGATTGGTCTTCTTGCGGTCTCGCAGGCGTTTTTATATCGCATGAGCATCACGCGCCCGTTGTCGCTTTCGCTGGGCGTATTGGCGCTGGGATTGCACTGGATGTTTACCGGAAAGAACCGTCACCTGGCGGTGCTGGCATTTTTATATGTGTGGATGTATGATGCCTTCCCGCTGTTGACGGCCCTCGCCGTTCTTTACACGGCCGCGCTTTGGCTCACGGAGGGACGGCTTAATCTGCGACCGTTGGCATTTGTCGCCGCGGGGACTGTGCTTGGCCTGATCGTCAATATTTATTTTCCGCAGGATTTAATCTTCATTTATCGTCACCTGCTTCCAAAATTGACAAACGCAACTTCGATAAGTGTTGGCAACGAATGGTATCCCTACGACACCGGTCAATTGCTGCAAAATTCGCCGCTGGCGCTGATTATCCTTTTGGGCGGGATACTGGCCCTCGGTCTGCGCGGGAGGCGGATGAATGCCCCGTTGATGACCGCCTTCCTCGCGACTGCTCTCTTTGGTTTGATGCTCTTTCAAGCGCGTCGTTTCATTGAATACTTCCCGGCATTTGCCTTGGTCTTCGCTTCGATGGCCTGGTCGCCGTTATTGGAAAGCTCGCAGGATAAAGACCTCGAGCCTTTGCCGAAGAAGGTCTCTGTTCTTTTCAAAAACGGAGTGCCGATTATTCTTTTCATCATGTTGCTGGTTGGAGCGTACGTTACGCGCCGGGATGCAGTGGACAGCATTCAAGCCTCGAAAACTTACACACTATATGCCGAAGCGACCAAGTGGCTGATGGCGAATACAGCCCCGGGTGAGCGTATCTTCCAAACGGATTGGGATGATTTTCCGCGCCTGTTTTATTACGATACCTACAATACCTATTTGGTTGGACTTGACCCGACCTATATGCAGCTCTACAACCCCGATTTGTATGATTTATGGGTCTCTATCACAGACGGCAATGTTCACAACTTATCGAAAGTGATTCCGAGTGAGTTCGGCGCGTATTATGTTCTCAGCGATTTACAACACAAGGGTTTTATCAGCGCCGCATCCGCAGACCCGGGGATGCGTCAGGTCTATCGAGACCAGCAGGCGGTGATTTTCGAAATCGTAAAATGAAATAAAAAATCGAGGCTGGTGGAAAACCAGCCTCGATTTTTTATTTTTGCTCAAAATCTATCCAGAATATCTTCAGGTCGGAATTTGGAATGGCCGCCACGTAACGGAAACGCGGATCGGGCGTTGTGCCGTTGTAGATCTTATCCAATTGAGGACGTTGGGCGGGGAGCAAGATATAGCGAGCGTTGTAATGTTGGGCAACATACACGATGGTGTTGAGATCGTTGTTGGGGACCATGACGGTCTTGAAGCCGGTGCCTTCGTAAACGTCCCACGTGTCACGGGCCAAGACTGTGATGTCACTGCCGTTGGCGCCCCTTTGGCCCGCGTCTTTGACAATCACCGATTTTACAATTTTATAGCTATCGTAAACCCCATTGTAATAAATGGCCGAAGAATAATTTTTTTGAAATCCGCGATAGCCGGAATATATGCTGAGCAGTACCATCGCTGTGATGAGAAGCAATTTGGGGCGCAGGTGATTTGCAAAAAAATCAACGATCACAATGCTGATAAACGGCATTAGTATTCCAAGAATCTTAATTAGCGAACCGGGGCCGGAGAAACTGGCGATGAAAGAGTAGAATAAATACTCGAATAGTGCGAACAGAAAAACGGGGAGAAGCAAGCGCAGGTTGTTTTTTTTGCGGTGCAGAATTGCCGTGCCTGCCAGGGCGAAAAAAAAGAGAATGCTAAAAACAGTATCAATGTAATAATTAACCTGTCCCAGATTCTCCTGGGCTGTGTGGAGCTTCCTGGTGAGGATGCCGCGAATACCCCAGGCAGCGCGTAAAGAATACCAGTCCATGCGTTTGCCGTAAGAGTGAAAGTCTTCGTAGGTGGTCAGGAAGGCGGTTTTCGCGGGCCCCGGCGGAAAAGGTGCCCGGAATTCAGAAAAATTTTTTAGAATCAGGGGGGAAAGAATCAGCAGGTGTATGCCCAGCGCGGCGGCTGCAAAAGCCAGTTTTCTTTTCCAGGATAAGGATGCGAGCAGAATGCAAACTTCAAGAGCGGCAAGCAGAAGAATGTTGTCCTGCCGGATCAGCTGGGCAAATCCCGTAAAAATAGCTGCGGCTAAAAAATAGCGCGGAGATTCGTCACTCTTCATGATGAAGTATATGGCGAGCGCGCCGAAAGCGCCCGAAAAAATGATCGCTTCGGTCGTTACGGAATACCAGACTTGAAACGGAGAGAAGAAGGTCAGAATGCCGGCCAGCGAGCCGACGGCAATTGACCCTGAAAATTTCCTTCCGGCCCAATATCCCACTAGGGCCGGGACGATTCCTGCAATGATCGGCGCGGCCAGCGCGCTGGATAGCGATGTCCCAAATAAGATCATCGGGATGCTGATCAGAAACGCCGCGCCCGGATTCCAAAAGTCGCCGGCGTAATGTGGAAGCGGAAGCAATCCGCTGAAGAAATAAACGATGTAATCAATAACCGGCCCGCGGCCGAGCGCAATGTTTTTGGCAACCGTGTAATAAAAGGCCGAGTCACCGTGACCGGGCGTCTTTGCGAAACTCGCAAGATAGAATCGTAAAATAAGGCCGGCGATCAACCCGGCCAGAAACAGTGTATTCCAAAAGCGTTTTTCTTTTACGCTTGTTGTTACAACGCCCATGCCAGCATGAGTCCGAAAATGGCGACGATCAGGCCGATGTGTAGTAAGAGATTGGTGCTGGCCAGCCAGCCTGGTAATATAAATTGTACGAGAAGATTTGCGGCAATCAAAAAGATGCCTATTAACGGCAACAACCCTTTGCGATGGGCAAGAAATTCAGAGAGCCAATCCAACAACTTCGACATTATATTTCGTCCTCTTCAGGTTCAGGTTGATTTTCGGCAACTTGCCACTGCGAGAATTGCGCCATCAGGCGCCCAGGGACGCGTCCCTGAATCGCCACGCCGCCGCGTTCGTGTTCGATGCGCTCGATTTGTCCAGCTTCGTGAAAGAGCGAAATCAACGCGCCCTGTTGATAAGGCAGGCGCACGCGTACAGGTGTGTATGTTTCGTAAAGTTCCTGTTTGATCAACTGAAGCAATTCGATTTGTCCGACTCCGCTGCGGGCCGACACTGCAATCGAGTTTGGATAATTGCGCGTCGTTTCTCGCGCGACTTCGGGCTGGCTGAGGCGGTCTACTTTGTTTAACGCTGTGACGGCGGGGATGTGCCCCGCGCCGATCTCTTCCAGTGTTGCCTGGACTGACTGAAATTGATTCAGCGCGTTGGGATGCGAAATATCTACAACATGCAGGAGCAGGTCGGATTCTGCGATTTCTTCCAGTGTAGCGTGGAAGGCTGCGATCAAAGCCGTTGGTAATTTTTGGATGAAGCCGACTGTGTCTGTGACGAGGGCCTGGTAACCGCCGGATAGTTCGATGCGGCGTGTGGTCGGATCGAGCGTGGCGAAAAGCTGGTCGGCCGCATAGACATCAGACTTGGCGAGCCGGTTCAGCAGTGTGGATTTTCCGGCATTGGTGTAGCCGACGATAGCGACGGTCGGGATGCGCGAGCGTTTGCGCTGGGCGCGATATCTCATGCGGTGCGCGCGTACTTTTTCCAATTCGAGTTTGAGGCGTGCGATCCGTTCACGGATCTGGCGGCGGTCTACTTCGAGCTGGGTCTCGCCGGGGCCGCGCAGGCCGACGCCGCCGGTTGAGCCGGCCCGTCCGCCGCCGCCGCCTGCTTGCCGGGCGAGATGCGTCCACTGTCCGGTAAGACGCGGTAGGAAGTATTCGTATTGGGCGAGTTCGACCTGCAGCATCCCCTCGGCCGTGTGAGCGTGCTGGGCAAAGATGTCCAAAATTAAAGCGGTACGGTCAATGACGCGGACGTTGGGCGCAAAAATCTTTTCAAGTTCGCGCTGGTGACGCGGCGATAGCTCATCATCGAAGATAATGACCTGCGCCAATGTTTCCTCGGTCAGGGCTTTAAGTTCCTCTATTTTGCCGGGGCCTATGAAGGAATGTGGGTTGGGATGGTCAAGCTTTTGGGTCAGTTCGCCGACGACAACCAGCCCTGCGGTGTCGGCCAGCAGGGCGAGTTCGGTCAGCGAATCTTCGAGCGTGAGGTGATGTTTTTGTTGGTAAATATCAACACCGACCAGGAAGGCGCGTTCACGCGGCGCTTGTGTCGGCTGGGGGATTCTCTTGGCCATCAGGTTCCGGTTTTGCTTTCTCTAATTTTCCAAAGAGCTTGGCGACTTTTGGGTCGGTAGGCTCGCTGCGGGCGGGGATCAAAATATGGAAGGTGGAGCCGGGACATTTTTCTTCATCGCAGCCGTCAGACTCGACCCAGATTGTCCCGCCGTGCGCTTCGATAATACCACGCGTGATGGGCAGTCCCAGACCCGGACCGCCGCCTTTGAATTTTGTCTTTCCGCTGGAATGCAGATTCGCGCGTCCCAATTGGCCGAATTTTTCGAAAATGGCCGCCTGGTTTTCGGGGGATATGCCGATGCCGGTGTCAGTCACGATGACCTCGATGAAGCCGGGCAGCGTACGACCGTCTATGCTGATCCGGCCCTTATCGGGAGTGTATTTAATCGCGTTGGTCAGGACATTATATAAGGCTTGATAAAGGCGCTCTGAATCGGCGTAGATCCATAATTCACTGCCGGGGAAGGCCCGCACATCCAGTATCTGCTGTCGTTCGCGGAGAATGTCATTGAGATCGCGTTTGAGCAGGTCGAATAAGTGACTGAGCCAGAGCGGCTGCATATTGAGCGAAAGCAGGTGGTTGTCAATCAGCGATACGTCAATCATGTCGTCTATGATCTGGCGCAGACGCCAGATGCCTGTGTTGACGCCCGACAAGAGCGTATCTATTTGTCCGCTGCCATTCTGGGTGACAAGATCGCGCATCATGGCGGCATAGCCCTCGATCAGAGTCAGGGGCGTCTTGAGTTCGTGGGCCGCGACGGAAATGAAGTTGGATTTTGAGCGGTCAAGGCGCTCTAATTTTTGCTGCATCTCAATTAATTCATTTGAGATATAAAGCACGCGCGCTTCCATTTCAAGGCGGGCGGTTTTTTCGAGGGCATAAGTATATATTGGGGTAATGGTTGTCAGCAGGTCGAGCGCGTCCTGCTCGGACAGATTCTCGATGGCGACATCATTTGTGATCGAAATGATTTTATTAAGCAGATCGGCCACATTGTTTTTTTGCTGCTGCAAGTCTGTCAACGTGGGCGAGCCGGTCCACTCATATAAAATAGAATCGAGCCAGGCCGGATTGCCTGTTGTGACGGCCTGTTCGAGGCCGTCAAAGAAGCGTTCGAGCTGTTGGATAAAGACGCCGCGCAGATTGGTTCCACGCGTCAAGCTGTATGAGACGCGTTGCAACCAACTGGGACGGATTTCGGCGAGGAGTTCCTTTGCTTTCATGGCGGCTGTCTAAGTTTACGCTGTCTGACCCAATTTGGCAATTTCAATTTGATTGAGGCTTTTGCTGGCTCAGCCACTTTAGAAGAACGTCGCCCACCATTTGCAGACTCGCGGGGGAAATATTTTCGGGCGTATCGGCGGTGGTATGCCAGAACGGGTAATCAATATCAATGATGTCCACCGATGGGATACCGGCCTGCACGAATGGCAGGTGGTCGTCCAGGATGTTGTATTTTACTTGGGGAATAAATGCTTCCTGAAAGCCCATTTTTTTGGCGGTGTCCCAGATCGAAGCCCGCAGTTGGGCGTTGGAGTTGCCCTCCATGTAAAATTTTGGATTTGCGCCGCCGACCATGTCCACCAGGATCATGGCTTGTGGTTTGGTCGTCATCTTTTGAACAAAGGCGGTTGAGCCCAGTATCCAATCCCAGCCGGGGATCTCGCCGTTATCTTCCACATCGAAGAAGACCAGTTCAACGGGAATGCCGTCCTGTGGAAGTGTGCGCGCCAGCCCGAGTAATATTGCCACGCCCGAAGCGCCGTCGTTTGCGCCCGGCACAGGTTTGGTACGGTTGGCGGGATCAGGATCGCGGTCGGCGCGAATGCGCGAATCATAATGTGCGCCGAGGATGATTTGCGGCGCGGCGGATGAACGGCGCGCGACTAAATTTTGAATGGGGCGTCCCATTGATTCAGATTGCTGGATCTCAACCTGCCAGCCCGCCGACTCGAGTTCCGTTTGCATCCAGTCCAGGATTTTAGCGTGCGCGTTCGACCCCGGAACGCGCGGCCCGAATGCGACTTGTGTCTGCGCATCGGCGTAGGCGCGCTGGCCGTCGAATTTAACGGGGGCCGCCGACTGGTCCAGAATGAACGCCCGCACGTACCAGGTCAGCGCCAGCGCGAGCAAGAGACCGATTATGGAAAGATAAATGACAATGCTGCGTTTAGTCATGAGACACCAGATATGTTTCGAGTTCAGTGCTGGAGCGGTTTGCATAAGACATAGCGCGTTCGCGTTTATCGAGGCGGCTGGAATTTTCGAGCGCCGGTAAAATCCCGAAGTTGGCCTTCATCGGTTGGAAGTCTTTCAAGGCCGCGTGTGTGACATAGTGGCACAATGCGCCCAGCATGGTGGTTTGCGGAAGCGTGAGCGGTTCTTGACCCTGGCACAGGCGCGCCGAGTTGATTCCTGCAAATAAGCCGGTGGCGATGTTGCCCATGTAGCCTTCTACGCCAGTGATCTGCCCTGCGAAGAAAAGATCATCGCGATGGATAAATTGAAGCGTGGACCGCAGAAGTTTGGGCGAGGCGATAAATGTGTTGCGGTGCATCTGCCCATAGCGAATGAACTCCGCGTTTTCCAATCCGGGGATCATTCTCAAGACGCGTTTCTGCTCGGGGAATTTCAAATTGGTTTGAAAGCCGACGAGGTTATAAAGATCACCTGCCAGGTTATCCTGTCTAAGTTGAACAATCGCAAATGGGCGTTTGCCTGTGCGAGGATCTCTCAAGCCGACTGGCCGCATTGGACCGAAAGCCAGCGAGTCTTTGCCGCGTTCAGCGATTATCTCCACAGGCAAACAGCCCTCAAAGAAATGCCCGGCTTTCACGCCGGAGCGGATTGCATCTTCAAAAGAATGCAGTTCGATGCGCTCGGCTTGCCTCAGCGCTTCGACGAACGCGTAATATTCATCTTTTGTGAATGGGCAGTTGATGTAATCACCCTGCTCCTGCTCGCCCTTTTCGTAACGCGAGGCGCGAAAGGCAATCTGCATGTTGACGGATTCGCGCGAAACGATGGGTGAAATGGCATCGAAGAAAAAGAGCTGCTCCTGGCCGCTGAGTTGGGCGATCTTTTGTGAGAGTGCAGGCGAAGTCAGCGGGCCGGAAGCGATAACCGCCGGCGTGGATGGTATCTCAGTGACTTCTGTGCGAATCACTTTGATGCGCGGGTTGTTTTGAATCCGCTCGGTGACCAGCCGTGCGAAGAGTTCGCGGTCAACAGCCAGGGCCGCGCCAGCAGGAAGCGCGGCAACTTCGGCGCATTCCAGGAGCATGGAGCCGAGACGCCTTAGTTCATTTTTCAGCACGCCGGATGCGCGGTCCGGCAGGTTTGAGCCGAGAGAATTGGAGCAGACCAGCTCGGCAAAATATTCGGTCTCGTGCGCGCCCGTTGAAATTGAAGGCCGCATCTCGTAAAGAGAAACATCCAACCCGCGTTGCGCGGCCTGCCAGGCGGCTTCACTGCCAGCCAGTCCGCCGCCAATTACAATTAAATCCGTCATAAGTTGGGGTATTGTACCATTTGGGAATGTCCAAAAGGACGGGCTGAAATAGAGCCATGAAAAGGCATCCGAGCTGCCAAGAGACCACCCGCCAAAACAAAGCAGGAAGAACGACTGCGGGTTCGCAAAGGTATCGTTGTATGCATTGCAATTGCAAGTACACACCCGAACCCAAAGAAAGTATGCGCAAGCGTGCGATGGAAACGTACTTGGATGGCAGCAATTTGCGACGGATCGCTCGGCAATGGATTTCGTTAGCCCACCATTTTAGACACCCCCGATATTTGCAATTCAAACTCTCTGGTGCGCTCGCAAGACCGCTTTCAATATATTTTGATACGAACCGCATCGGCATAAATTCCCTGATAGATATTCACGAATCTCATCTTCGCTCGGATTTGGGTTTTCATTTAACAAGGCCGCAGTGGACAAGATAAATCCTGGTGTGCAATACGCGCACTGGAATGCCCTTTCGTCAATGAATGCTTGTTGAATTGGATGCAGTTGTCCATTTTTTTCCAGGCCTTCAACAGTGAGTATTTCTTTTCCAACAACCTGTTCTGCTAATATCAAACATCCGCTGATAGGCCTGCCATCCACCAACACTGTACACGCCCCGCACATGCCGACTCCGCAGCCTTCCTTTGTGCCGACCAATCCAAGATCATCGCGCAGGACTTCGAGCAATGTCCGCGTCCCTTCCTGGACCTCGTGCCTGCTTCCGTTTACATTCAGAATCATGGCTGAGACTTCTCCCGTAAAGCGCGCAAAATTTTCTCGGCTGTTATCGGCAGATCTTTAATTCGCACGCCGATTGCGTCTTCAATTGCATTCGCGATAGCAGGCGCGACGGGCGGCAGCGTCATCTCGCCGATGCCGTGCATTTCACCTTCGTCCGACTCGATGCAGATGCTGGTCAATTCAACCGGAATATCCCGAATGGATGGGATTGAATAATCCGCGAGATTCGGATTGGTCGGCTGGCCGCCGTCGAAGACAATCTCTTCCATCAGCGCCGGGCCAAGACCGAAGATCACATTGCCGTCGTTTTGCAGTTGCGCCATGCGCGGATTAACAACCCGCCCCGCAAACGATGCAGCGGAATACCGCAAGATCGTGACGCGGCCCGTTTCAGTATCCACTTTCACTTCCGCCGCACCTGCGCCCTGATGCCAGTGTGGAGTGGAGACTCCCTGCCCCGTTTCGGGATCAAGTCCAAGCGATGTGGAATATTCGCCCGCTTCATTTAGCTCATTCAAATTATTACGCTTCAATATGTCTCCAAACGAAATGGATGTTTCGTTCGCAACGACAAATCCATTTTTGGTTCGCAATTGATCAGGCGGAGTCTCCAGCAAAGGCGCGCTGAGTTCGAATAATTTCTTTCTCATCGAACCGCACGCCGCCACGACCGCATTTCCCATCATGCTTGTCGAACGGCTGGCGGAGGTGGTCGAGTCGAATGGGGTGATCGCAGTATCAGGTCCGATGATCTTTATTGCGCTGAGAGGTACCCCCAAGGCTTCTGCTGTGATTTGCGCCATTGTTGTATGTCCGCCTTGTCCCATTTCGACGGTGCTGGTGAACAGCGTGACCATTCCGTCATCCGTAAGTTTCAACCGTGCCTGCGATTTTGATGTGGCAACCGTGCTCTTCATCATCACGCCATAGCCGCGACCGCGTTTCCCCTCTCCCTCAGGGAGAAGGGCAGGGGACGAGGGCGCGCCCAATCCCTTCGCGGACGCTTCCAAACATTCCACAAAATGGACATCACGCAATTCCTCGCCTGTGGCAAACCGATCGCCAGAGACAAACAGATTCTTCATCCGAAATTCCAGCGGGTCCCAGCCCATCTTGCGCGCGATGATGTCCATCTGCGATTCGTATGCCCAGGTGGTCTGCGAACTCATCGCGCCGCGATACGCGCCCGCAGGAGGTAAGTTTGTGTAAATGCCGTAAGAGTCCACATGCACGGCAGGGATGCGATACGGACCCACGGAACGCACCATGCCCGCAGGCACCAGCAACGGACTGGCGTCTGCGTATGCGCCGCCGTTCCAGTAAAGCGTGACCTGCCGCGCCGTAAATGTTCCATCGCGTTTTACGCCTGTCTTGAGCGTGATGGACGCGGCATGTTTGGTCACAGTGACAAACTCTTCGGCACGTGAAAGCGCAAACTTTACAGGACGACCATTCGTCTTGCGCGCCATCGCCGCGGCCAAAGGTTCGATGCGGATGTGACCTTTGCCGCCGTACCCGCCTCCGAGCGGCGGGACAATCACGCGCACCGCTTCAGGCGCAATTCCAAAAATTTCAGATAATGTTTTACGCACCATGAACGGCGCCTGCGAAGCGGTCCAAATTGTCAGGCGCTCGCCATCCCATTGCGCGGCGCTCACGTGCGGTTCCAAAGAAGCCTGTTGCGCGGGCGGACTGGTAAACGTATCTTCAAAGATTTCGTCCGCTTCGGCAAATGCGACATCTAAATCGCCGTGCCGCAATTTGGCATGTTTGAAAATATTATTCGGGAACTTCTCGTGCAAAGTCGGCGCGCCTGCTTGAATCGCTGCCTGCGCGTCGAACACCGCTGGCAGTTCGTCGTATTCGATATCAATCAATAACTCCGCCTCTTCAGCGGCATCCAAACTTTCAGCCGCGATAGCCGCAATCGGCTCACCGACATAACGCACGCGATCTACCGCGACAACGCCCTGATCTTTGATCCCCGCGCCGTAAAACGCGTTCGCTCCCAAGTCTGCGCCTGTGAGAATTGCAATCACGCCTGGAACTTGCAAAGCGTTCGTTATATCCACCTTCAATAATTTTGCATGAGGCGATTGACTGCGGACGATTTTGCCAACGAGCATGTTTGGCAGTCGCAAATTGATCATGTAATCCAGCGTGCCTGTTACGCGCGCAAGCGAGTCAAGCATCGGAACCGATTCACCGATCATTCCGCACCTCCTGCAACGCGCGCTTCACGAACACGCGGATCATCTCTTTGCGATACCATGCCGAACCGCGCACGTCTGTTAACGGGTCAAGCCTCAACGAGTATTCCTCCGCGATAGCGGCGACCAGTTCATCGGTCAGGATTTGACCGCGTGCCATCGCTTCGGCGCTGTTTAATCGCTGTGGGGTCTCAACCGCCGCGCCCACCGCGATCCGCAAATCCAAACATTTTCCATCGGCATCAAAATCAGCAACCGCGCCCACTGCCACACACGGGCGTCCCTCCGCGGAGATGGATGTATATTTGTGATACGCCGCGCGTGCAGAGGATGACAAATTTGGAATGACAACTTCAGTGAGGATTTCGTTCGACTCGAGCGCGGTGGTGTAGAAGCCGAGAAAAAATTTACCGAGGGAAATTTCACGCTTCTTTTCTGGACCCTGAACCTGAACCCGCGCATTGAGCGCAGCCAACATGGACGGCGGATCCGCCGCATAATCTGCCGCGGACAGATTCCCGCCGATGGTTGCCTGATTGCGCACGCGCACATTTCCAACCACGCTGAATGTATGCGCCAGTGCGGGACAGAATTTTTTCACAATATCCGATCGCTCGATGTCGCGCAGTTTGGTTAACGCGCCGATATGCAAACCATCTTGATCGTGACGAATGAAATCATAATTTGAAACGCGGCCGAGGCTGATAAGCACAGACGGTGAGATCAATTTTTGTTGAAGCATCAGCGTGATAGAAACGCCGCCCGCGATGATCTTTGCGTCATCGGTATATTGATCGAGCAGGGACGAGGCTTCTGAAAAATCTGTTGGTTCGAGAAATTTAATTGGGTTCATAAAATAATAATCATGTCATTGCGAGGACGCTGCTCTTCCGTCCGAAGCAATCTCCTCGTCGAATTGGGATTGCTTTTCGAAGACTCGCAATGACATAAGCTATTCAAGCTGCGCTCTCAAATTCTTGGCAAATTCGGCCGTTAACTTTTTTGCAGTGGCGGTGATGACAGGTCCGCCGAATTGCGCCAGCCTGCCGCGCAGGTTCGCTTCCACTTGAAACGCGGCTTCCGTCCCGCCGTCTACGGGAGTCAAAGTCCCCGTAAATGTGGCTTTGACGGACGACGCGCTGGATTTGTCGTCTCCTTCCAACATGCCTGCGATTCGATTCGGCGCTTCTACTTCCGTCAGAGTCACCGTGCCGCCGAATTCCGATCGAATGGGTCCCACTTTGATGACCAGTTTGCCGCGATAGGTTTTGTCGTCCATCGCTTCAGCCGATTCGATGCCGGGCACACATTGATAGAGCTTTGAAATATCGAAAAGGAATTCCCAAACTTTATCCTGCGGGGCGTTGATCACAAACGAATCATTGATCTGCATTTCACACTCACTCTTTAGGGTTCCAGAACAATACGACCGATAATTTCCTGTTTTCTCAACCGTTGATGCAACCACTCCGCTTCTTCAAGCGGATAAGTTCCTGTGACAATCGGTTTGACGCGCCCCGCCGCGACCAATGCGATGACTTCAGCCAACTCGCGTTTTGCGACGTTGCGCGAACCAAGAATCTCCCATTCGTTGGCAATCAGCGCCTGCGGGCTGGCTTTCAATTCAGCACCCGTATGCGAACCGACAATGACCATGCGCCCGCCGCGCGCCAATGATTTGAGCGATGATTCGAAGGTGGCTGTGCCCACCAGTTCAAGAATAACATCGGCGCCTTCATCATTTGTCCATTTGCGCGCGGCGGCTGAAAAATCACCGGACGAAGCGTCGAATACGACATCTGCGCCGAGATCGCGCGCCAGCGCGAGTTTCTCTTCGCCGATATCCACTGCCATCACAAAAGTTCCCATCCTCTTCGCAAGTTGGATGGCGTGCGCGCCGACGCCTCCGCCCGCGCCTGTGATAATCACGCGTTCGCCTAACCGGGCTTTCGCGCGCTTGGTCAGCGCATGATAGGGAGTTCCAATTGCGTTGGCTATCACGCTTCCTTCGGGGAAGGAAATCGACTCTGGCAGTTTCACCAAATTCACAGCAGGTATGGTTGTGTATTCGGCGTATGCGCCGGGCGTGTGGATTCCAATATACCCTTTGAAGTCGGCGCAGATGGTTTCGCGGCCCGTCAGGCAGTAACGGCATCTTCCGCAAGTGAGATAAAGTGTGCTGGTCACGCGGTCGCCCGGTTTGACATTGTCAGCGTTCGCGCCAACCGCTTCGACCACGCCCGCGATTTCATGTCCGAGAATGATCGGCGTTTTGGCGGTGGGGAATTTTCCGTCGCGAATCGTCAGATCGAACTGATCCACCGCGCAGGCTTTGACGCGGATCAGCGCCTCATCCGCACCGGGCTGCGGAACAGGCACATCTTCCAGGATCAACGGTCCGCCAAACTCTTTGACAACAAGCGCTTTCATCCGAGTTTTTCCTTGAGCCAGTCGGCGGTGAGCGGACGATAGATGTATGGGATGTTGTTGCAAACGTGATTGCCGTTTTCGAACATTGCGAGTTTGGCGTTTAATCCGACAGCATCAACAATCTTATGAGCCTGTTCCCACGGAATCAAACGGTCGAGTTTACCGTGAATGATGAGCAAGGGTTGTTTGATCTTCTGTGCCGCACCGTCCAAAGTAAGCTTATGAGCGCGGACTTTTGCGTCTTCGTCACTCGTTGCACCTGAATGATGTTTAAACGCCGCGCGAGTTAACCCCGGTAAGTTTTCCCAACATTCGCCGAAATTCCATGGGCCACAATTCCCTACCGCGGCTTTGACGCGCGGCTCGAAAGCCGCGGCGCGCGGCGCATAATATCCGCCCAGACTGACGCCCGCAAGACCAATCCGTTTTGGATCAATATCTTTGCGCTTCGTCAGCACATCTAGTGCGGTTGATACGGCGGCTTCGTAATCGGGGCGGATATGTGAGTTGTATCCGCATTCGCCCTGACCCGGCCCATCGAGCGAGAAAGTCGCCAGTCCGCGTTTGAGAAAGACGTTTTCCCAGTAGAAAAATTCTTCTTTCGTTGAATCCAGCCCGGGCAGGAGCAGAACGAGCGGCGGTTTATCCACAGGGCTGCTTCGCTTGTCTGCATCCACAGGTCGGCGAAAAGTCCCGACCATCGTCGCGCCATCGAATGGAATTTCCACGCGCTCACCCGTCGGGTCGAGCAGTTTCAGGCCTTTGGCGAAAGCCTCCACCGATTTGTTCGCGGCCGACATGTATTCGTCGTGATAATCCTGAAAAACAAATTTCCCAAAATGGTAACTCAGTGCCGCTGCGATATATGCTTCGCCGGTGCTCCATAAATTTCCTTTTGCTTTCGCCTTCACCGCAAGATCGTAATGGACATCGCCCGTTGCCACCCATTCGCGGCACCACTCGTCCCATTTTTGAATGCGGGCGGTGGTGCGAAAGAAATCGTTATAGTCCACGCCTTGCGATGTAAAACGCGGCGCCCAGTTTTTGATTGCAGTTTCTACTCTTTCATCGGGCATGGTTGCTCCTTATGAATCAGCGATGCCAAAATATGTCCGCGGCATTATCGCCAAGAATCAGTTTCTCTGCTTCATTGCCGAGTTTCGTCGAACGCACAAACTCAACGGGATTTTCGTTGCCCATGTCGAATGGATAATCAGAGCCGAGCAGGATACGATCCGCGCCGACGAAATCAACCAGATTTTTTAAAACAACGGCGTCGTGTGTGATCGTATCGAAATAAAATTGTTTCAGATATTCGGTCGGCGGGCGCGAAATCACTTTGTTAATTTCGGGTCGTTGTTTGAAGCCGCGCTCCAATCGTCCATGCAGATAAGGCAATGCGCCGCCGCCGTGCGCCAGTAAAATTTTCAGGCGCGGATAAGCCTCCATAACGCCGGACAGAATCAAATGTCCCGCCGCGACCGTGGTCTCCAGCGGGTTGCCGATCACGTTCCACATGTAGTAATCGCGCAACTCTGCGCGCCCGCCGCCCTCCACTGGGTGAATAAAAACGAACGCGCCCAATGATTCGCACGCCTCCCAAAACGGACGAAAATTCACATCGCCGGGATAAACGCCGTTGACATGTGTGCCGATCTCGACGCCTTTCAAGCCGGACTTCATCAAGCGCTCAAGTTCTTTGATGGCAAGCGCGACATCTTGAAGAGGGATCATGCCCAGCGCCGCGATTCTCTGCGGATATTTTTTTACAAGCGACGCGAGCGCGTCATTCTGGACCTGACACGCGTCCAGCGATTCTTCGGCTTTTGCCTCATACCGAACCAGCGACACCCACGGACAAAGCAGGACCGCGTCTGCGCCTGATTTCTTTATCTCATCCAGAATTGTTTCAGGTGTTACAAATTCGCGCGTCGCGGAGCCGATGCGCTTCGAGCCGTATTCGATGAATTGTTTTCCATTGTTCCACACCACGCGCGGACGCCACTCTTCGGCGGGCGCGGCTTCACGCAGAATCTCAGGGACGATGATGTGAGCATGTGTATCGATGATCATGATTCGTCTGCCTTAGACAAAAACCAACAACAGCGCGCCAGCCAGGATCAAACCTGTTCCGATCAATAAGACGGTTGTCACGCGTTCAAGATGTTTGCCGGAGATTAACGGCGAAAACACAATCACCAAGGGGGCGGAGATCATGCTCAACGCAAGGACGACGGCCACAGGCGCGAGGTCCAATGCGACCCAGCGCATCCACGTAGATAAGCCAACCAAAACGCCCGCGATCAATTTATACACCCAAGATTCGTTGGTGATCGGCACGCCCATCCAGCGCCCGCGCTGCCAAAGCAGGATGATTGCATAGGCAATAGCGCTAGCCGTTACACCGAGTGTCACACCCAATAATGGAGACGGCAAATCCTTTAACCCAAGACGAATAAAAATCGGGCTGATCGCCCAGAAAAACGCGGCGCTTAATCCAAGCCATGAAGTTTGAAGGATGACAGCAAGCGATCTTGGTTTCCTGTTTTGATTATCCGAATCAAGGTCTTCGCTCGATACCAGATAGGCTCCCACCACGATAATTCCAATCCCTGCCAATTCCAGCAAAGTGGGAAATTCTCTCAAAGTCACAGCCGCGAGGATGGCGGCGAATACAGGGTTTGTCCCAATCAACGGACTTGTGCGCGCTGCGCCAATCTTCTTCTGGCTTGCATTCAAAAATGTCCACCCGATCAGAAAGTGAAAAAAGCCTGCCGCGACAAAATAGAAATATGCGCTGAGCGGCGCGGTAAACAGAGGGCGTAGATCTTCAGTCAGGATTGAAATCACGCCCAGAATCAAAGCCGAAACGGCCAGTTGAACGAATGTGGCGACATACACGTCCATGCCGCGCACAGCCTGCCGATTTAAAGACTGGAACAAGCCGAAGCCCGCTCCAGCCGCCAGCGCCCACAATGCTCCGCTCATGGCGCGCTCGGAGGGGGAACTGCGGGATTCTTGCCGCGGCGCCGATACGGGCTGTCGTCCGTAGAGCCGCCGAGATAAAGTTTAGCCATCTCAGGGCTATCGAGCAATTTTTGGGCTGTGCCTTCGAATTTCTCTTTACCCAATTCAAGCACATAGCCGCGATGAGAGGAGGCCAATCCCTGCCGCGCGTTTTGTTCCACCATCAGGATCGTCAAACCGGCGCGGTTGAGATCCACCACTGTCTTGAACAATGCATCCATTGTTTGCGGCGCAAGACCCAGCGAAGGCTCGTCAAGAATCATAAGCGGCGGTTCCAACATCAACGCGCGCCCGATCTCCAATATCTTCTGCTGCCCGCCAGACAAGTTGCCAGCTTTTTCATGCATACGTCCCTTGAGAAACGAAAAGAGTGCATATACTTTCTCCAGACGCCCAGAAACCACTGCGCGGTCTTTCACTGTAAACGCGCCCATCAAGAGATTTTCATGGACTGTCATCTTGGGGAAGACGCTGTGCCCCTGCGGCACATGGGTAATCCCGTGTTTCAGGATTTGATCCGGCGGCATACCCGCAATAGACTTGTCATTAAAAGTAATTTTGCCAACGGTAGGACGAAGGAAGCCGGAGATGGTGCGCAGAACCGTGGACTTGCCCGCGCCATTCGGGCCGACCAGGCAGACGATCTCGCCTTCTTCAACACGCAGACTTAGCCCGCGTAATATTTCCACGCCGGCTATGTAACTGGCTATCACGTTTTCAAGCACTAGCATTGGCATTTTGGGTGCTCCCTAAGTAGGCTTCGAGTACCAATGGATTGTTTTGAACTTCGGATGGCACGCCCTCGGCGATTTTCTGGCCGTGGTCAAGGACAATAATGTGCTGGCAAAGTTCCATGACCAATCGCATGTTATGTTCCACCAGCAGGAAAGTTTTGCCCTTGCTGTTCAAGTCATCCACCATTTCCATCATCTTTTCGATCATGACTGGGTTGACGCCGCCGGCTGGCTCATCGAGAAGGATCAAGTCAGGGTCTGACATGAGCACGGCAACAAACTCGATCAGTTTTTGCTGGCCGAAAGATAATTTCCGAACTTCTTCGTCGCGATATTGGGATAGTCCCACCCAGTGCAGCAGTTCCATTGCCTGTTCTTCTTCATGTTTCTTGACGCCCCGGCTGAGCAGGGTCTGCCAGCCAATCTGCCGCACGGGAACGATCATGTTCTCTAGAACTGTCATTTTCCAAAACAGGCGCGTGATTTGGAATGTACGACCAATCCCCTGGTGATAAATCTTGCTTGGTTTCAATCCTTGAATTTGATTTCCTTTCAGGCTGATTTTCCCGGCATCCGGTTTGTATAAGCCTGTGACCATGTTGAACAGAGTGGTTTTCCCGGATCCATTGGGGCCAATCAAACCGGTAATCAAGCCTTGCGCGACTTTAATGGAACAATCATCCACGGCCTTGATTCCGCCAAACGTTTTGGTAATATTCTCTGTTATCAGCATGTTTTCCTCATGACGGATTGCCCGCTGAAACATTGCGGGCTTTGGCGCGTTTATTTAGGAATTCGATCAATGTGGGCAGAATCCCTTGCGGCATGAACAACATGACGAGCAGCAGTATCCCGCCGAAAACAGCCAGGTGGATCTGTGAACCGCCAAATTTACCGACGATCCAGTCAGAGAGCGGTGCCATAATAAATGCGCCCAATATAGGGCCCCAGAGTGTGCCTCGCCCGCCCAATATTGCCATCAAGACCATTGTTACACTGGTAAAGATGCCGAAGACGAAACTTGGGTCAATAAAAGTAAAGAAATAGGAGTAAATGCCCCCGGCCACTGCGACAAAGTAGGCGCTAATCCCAAATGCCAACACTTTGTACATCATGGTGTCAATGCCTACTGATTCCGCCTTGCCCTCATCTTCTCGAATGGCAATCAAGCCCATCCCAAACTTGGATTGTCGAATGCGCCATGAGACGAAGATCGTCAAACTCAGCAATGCCAGCATGATGTAATAAAAAGGAATTTTAATTACTTCAGGTGACCAGGGTATGCCAGCCCAGCCGGGCCTGGGCTGGGTCAGCCCTTTTGCACCGTTGGTAATGTCGCTCAGGTTTAATGCCAAAAGGCGGAAAATGAAAACCACAGCAATGGTTACAACTACAAATGCCGAACCCTGAGTGCGCAGAGAAATCCAGCCCATAATCAATGCAATAACCATTACCACGAGGGCAAGGAACCAGGAACTGATAAACGGATGCCAGCCATAGCGATTATTCGTCCATGCGACAAGGTAACCACCCAACCCGAAGAAAGCCGCGTGACCCAGTGAGGTATAACCAGTATAGCCGCCGATAATATTCCAGCTTGAGGCCAGCACTGCCGCCATCAGGGTCATGACCATGATGTGTTGCTGATATTGCGACCGTGCAGCGAATGGAGCGGCCAACAGGGCAATGAACAGGCCAACGGTCCAAACCGGCGCGGGAATTCGAATCTTTTTCATTAACCCTTCTCCCGGATTATTTCACCCAACAAGCCTTGTGGGCGAATGATCAAAGTAAAGAAAAGAAAAAAGTAAAAAACAATCGGCGACCAGTACAATGTGACTACAATTGACGTCATTTGTTCCATGACTCCCAGAGTTAGCGCGGCAATCAAGGCGCCAGGTATACTCCCCATGCCGCCAAGAACAATAATGGAAAGTGTGCGCGCAATCCAATCTGCCTGGCTGGATGGATTAAAGCTGTAAATAATACTTAGAAGCGAGCCTCCAGCCGCCGCTGTGGATAATCCCAATGCAAACGTGAACGCAGAAATCATCGAGGTGTTGATGCCCATTAATTGTGCAGCACGCGGATCCTGGGTCGTGGCGCGGATCGCCCTGCCAAGATTGGTATATTGCAATATTAAATAAAGTAATAGTATGATCAGCAGGGCAGTACCAAAACCTATCAGGCGGGTAACGGGAAAGCGATATGTGGCAAATATGAAGGCATCGCTCGTGTAGCTGGGCGTAACCATGCGGGCTGTTGTTTGGAAAATAAAACCTAAAATTCCTTCCAGAACAAGCGCCAGCGCGAATGTAACCAATACAGACGTTTGTTCGGGGTTTGCAATTCTCGAAAGCATGTAACGCTGGATGAGCCAGCCTGCCCCAAAGAAAACCGGCATGGTAATTAAAATGGATGCAATGGGGTCTATCTTAAAGTATTGGAATAATTCGTAAGTAATATAAGCCCCCAGAATAAGAAACGCGCCGTGCGCGACGTTGATCACACGCATGACGCCAAAGATCAGCGTCAGCCCGGACGCCATCAGGGCGTACACGCCGCCAACCAACCCCCCCAAGATCAAAGTTTGAACGAACAAATGAAAAGACGGGATTGTCATCTTATGCCTCTTTGCAATAAGCCAGGGATGGTTTTTGGCCGCCCCTGGCTTATCTCTATTAGACTTTCAGCCCAATGTTAAGTGTGTACTACCACTGCGGCTTGGGCCAGATTGGGTCAGCCTGCTTGGCATAGTCGGGGCCAACAATGACGATCTTGCCGCCCTGCCACTGCAAGACCATAAATGAACCCTTGGGTTGGCCAAGAGCGTCGAATGAAAGAGGGCCGACGACTGTAGTGAAGGTCGCTTTGTGCATTTCTTCAATCAATTTGGCATTATCCACACTCTGGATATTTTCTACCGCCTGCTGAAGTACCTGTCCAACTGTGAAAGCGTTTGCTGAATCTTCAGCAATCGGTTCAGAGCCGTACTTGTCATGGTACGCTTTCACAAATTCAGGATTGGTTTTTATCGTGGACGCCTCGAACCAGGAAATAGGAGCGAAGACACCTTCAGTGGCCGTACCAAGGGCCTCGCTGAATTCTTTCGGCAGGCTGGGTCCGGTAGTGAACATGGCGCCGCGCGGTTGATAGCCGGCCTGTTGATAGGCTTTGATCTGACCGACAGAGTCTTCAAATTGAGTTCCGCCGATGATCAAATCCGGATTCTTGTCGGCAACTTTAGCGGCCAGCGAAGAAAAGTCTTTCGTATCGGCCGGGTAGACCTCTTTGAGCACCATGGTCAGGCCGCCGTCTGTCAACAATTTCTGCACACTTTCCACCACGCTGACGCTGAAGGGGTCATCTCCTGTAATGACCGCGAAGGTCTTCGGGCGCGAATCTGCCGGCAGGCTCAAAACGTACTTGGCAAACGGAATAGCCTGATCAACGGAAGGAGCGGGCTGGGCAAAGAAGATATTGGTCAGGCCGCGATTAAAGACGTTCGGCGCGCCGCCGGCTGGTTCAGGGAAAGCGTAGCCATATTTGGCGGCAACTTCGGATGTAGGAATAACCAATTTGCTGGAAAATGGCCCTACCACTAGGTCAACTTTATCCTGGGTGATCAAGCGTTCATAGTCAGCTACAGCAGTATCGGGGTTGGACGCATTGTCATAAATTACAAACTCCACCTGACGGCCAAGTAAACCGCCTGATTTGTTGACCATGTCTGCCCACAACTGGTAGCCTTTCTGGGCTGCAGTTCCGGGAGCAGAAAAGTTGCCGGTCAGCGGGAGCGAAGCGCCGACTTTAATCGGGGGCTCGGAGGTTGCACTGGGCGCCTCCGTTACTACCGGAGCTGTGGTCGCAGGAGCAGTTGGCGCTTGCGGAGTGGCTGCGCTGCCACAGGCGGTGATCAGAAGGCTGAGTAAGGCAATGCCGATCACCAGTTTCCAAATTTTAGAATTCATTCTGGTCTCCTCTTTGGCTTTCAAATATTGATGTGAATTTCAGATCCAACAGAATCCAATACAAGGTGTTTCTCTGTCTCACCTCCTTTCACATTCATCGCAGCACCGTTTCAACTCAACAATCCCAATGGCTCTTCGATCAGATTTGCAAGATCATCGAGAAATTGCGCCGCACGCGCGCCGTCCACGACGCGATGATCACAGGAAAGGGATACGGTCATCATAGACCTTACGGCTGGCGCCCCGTGGACAGCGACCACCCGCTCCACGATTCTTCCGACCGCAAGAATGGCGGCTTGCGGCGCGTTGACAATGGCATTGAACGCGTCCACGTTGTACATGCCGAGATTGGATAAAGTGAAAGTCCCATCGGAAATATCAGCAGGACGAAGTTTGCGGTTTTGTGCGCGCTCGATCAAATCCTTTCGCTGCACGGCAATTTCACCGATTGATGAACTATCTGCATGACGGATGACCGGCACGATAAGTCCATCCTCAATTGCGGCGGCAATGCCGACGTTTACATCGTTATTAAATTGGATATTTCTATTCACCCAAGATGCATTCACGCGCGGATGTTCACGCAGGGTAAAACCAATCAATTTAATAAGCAGGTCAGTATATGTTGGTTTGATGCCGCTCTGTTTTTCGACCTTCGCGGCAATGCGTGTGCGCCATTCGATAAGATCGCTGGCATCCACTTCGCGGATTAGATAAAAGTGCGGGACAGTCGTCCAACTGGCGGTCATGCGTTCAGCCATTACGCGCCAGACTGTGCCTGGTGTTTCAATACTGGTTGTTGCGGTGACTTCTTTAACCTTCATCACATCAGACGAAAGAACGGCTCCATCCGGACCCGAACCTGTCACCGTTAAAAGATCAATTCCCTGCTCCCGGGCAAGTTGACGCGCTTTCGGCGAGGCGGGTGCGAGTCGAATCGGGGAGGAAACACTCGACGAAACAGAAGCAGGCTGAGGCGCAGTCTGATGCGAGTTTATGTATGCGAGAACATCAGCCTTCTCAATCCGATTGCCATTTGATTTCACCAGCGCGAGGTCAATCCCATGTTCGTCGGCAATGTTGCGTGCCAGCGGGGAAACTTCGAGCGCCTGGGCTGTGTTTTGTTTACCGTCGCCTCGCGCGGTGACGGTTGAAGCGCGGCCGGAATGCGAGTCGAGAGGCGAAGGTGCGGGCGCTTTTTCACCTGGCGCAAGAATCCAGGCAATCGTCTGACCGACCGGTACAACATCGTTCTCTTTGACGAGAACGCCGCCGAGAATCCCGGTAGCAGGCGCTTCGATCTCAATCGTTACCTTGTCGGTTTCGATCTCCATGATTGGCTCGCCTTTTGTTACCGATTCGCCTTCACGCTTGAGCCATGCAACAAGCCTGCCGGACTCCTGGGTCATTTCGAGCGCGGGCATGATGACGCTGGTCGCCATTTATCCTCGAACTGCCTTGACCATTTCGACAACCTGTTCGTTCAACTCAGGTTCGTGCGTGCGAGTGGTTGGGAGCGGACCGGAGGCGGTGTAATAATGATGACCGGCGACCATAAGATCGTTGGCGGGGAAGCGCGTGATGATCTCGTGACCTGTTTCGGTGACGACAATTTCTTCTTCGATGCGCGCTGCGCTCCAGCCATCGGTGGATGGCCAATAAGTTTCAAGCGCAAAGACCATGCCGGGTTTGATCTCATGGGGATGATCGAGCGAGACGAGTCTGCTGATGACAGGTTTTTCCCAAATCGCCAAACCGACGCCATGCCCATATTGCAAAGCGAAGGCGGCTTCTTCACTTGGGAAACCAAACTCTTCAGCCTTTGGCCACACGGATGCAATTTCTGCTGTTGTGCGGCCGGGGCGGACAAGTTCAATCGCGGCATCGAGATAATCGCGGCAGCGTTTGTAGGCATCTGTCATGGCATGAGATGCGTAGCCGATGGTGAAGGTTCGATAGTAGCAAGTGCGATAGCCCATGTAGGATTGAAGGACGTCGTAATAGACAGGATCTCCTGGACGCAACATGCGGTCAGAGAATACGTGCGGATGCGGGTTACAGCGTTCGCCAGAAATTGCGTTGACCGCTTCAACATATTCCGAGCCGAGATCGTACAAAACTTTAGAGACCAGACCCACTGCTTCGTTCTCGCGCATACCGGGTTTCATGGCGCGGTATAACTCATCGTAAGCCGCATCCACCTGCGCGGCGGCGTGGGTGAGCAGGGCGATTTCATCCACCGTCTTGATGACGCGAGCTTCAGACAATAACTGTTGCCCGTCAACAATGGTCAATCCCTTTTTCTGCAATTCAAATAAAACCGGGACTTCGGCAATATCCACACCGACGGGTTCTTTCTCCAAACCGCGCTCTTTGAGTTCGGCCCAGATCTTATTTGCCACATCTTCGGCGCGTCCCATTTCCGGGGACATCGCGCCGCGCAACATGGAAATGCCCGCACGCGAGCGTTTCTCTCCCAGCCAGGGAGCGTAGAGTTGATGATGTTTTGCGGCAGACCCAAAGTCCCACAAGATCGGTTCGTCGTCCTGCGGCAAAAGTGTGAAACGATTCGCTTTGTCCTGCGCCCATGTGCCGATGTGAGTCGCGGTGATGTAGCGCACGTTGTTCATGTCGAAACACAGCAGCGCGCCCATCTCGGATTTTTTGAGCAGGGCTTTGGCGCGATCCAACCGTTCGCGGCGCAAGCGGTCAAAGTCAATGCGCTGTTCCCAATCCACTGCCATCGTGCCATAAGTTTTGATAGCCATTAGTTTCTCCCGCAAAGAGACTTTGCCATTTCAAAAACCGTTTCCTCTGTTGGAACTGTCAGGTCTTCCAATGCAGGCGAAAACGGAATCGGTACGTCCATCGCGCCCATGCGCTTGACGGGCGCATCGAGATAATAAAAAGCGCCGTCCGCAATGACCGAGGCAAGTTCTGCGGTGACGCCGTAAGCTTCATATCCTTCGTCAATGACGATGGCGCGCGAGGTTTTCTTCGCCGAGTTAATAAATGTTTGTTTGTCGAGCGGCGATGTGGTACGCGGATCAATCACCTCGGCGCTGATCCCGATTTGACTCAACTTCTCCGCCGCGCCGAGCGCAACCTGGACCATCGAGCTGGTTGCCACTAAAGTTATATCTTCGCCCCTCCGCTTTATATCTGCAACTCCGAACGGGATGGTATATTCCTCGGCGGGGACGAACCCTTTCATTTTGAACATCATCTTGTCTTCGATAAAAACAACGGGATTGTCGTCACGAATAGCGGTCTTGAGCAAACCTTTCGCGTCATACGGCGTGGACGGCATGACCACTTTCAAACCTGGCACATGGCTGACCCAGGCCTGTAAACTCTGCGAGTGCTGTGCGGCGGAACGGCGTGTCGCACCCATCGTTGTGCGAAAGACAATCGGCGCTTTCATTTTGCCGCCAGACATGTAATGGATCTTCGCCGCCTGGTTGACGATTTGATCCATCGTCAGCGTGAGAAAGTCTCCAAACATGATGTCAATCACGGGTCTCATGCCCGTGACTGCCGCGCCAACGCCTATGCCCGTAAAGCCGGGCTCCGAAATGGGCGTATCCATCACACGCTCTTTGCCAAATTCCTCCACCAACCCCGATAGCACCTTGAACGGAGTGCCAGCTTCGGCAACATCTTCACCCATGATGAAAACATTCGGGTCGCGGCGCATTTCTTCCGCCAGTGCTTCGCGGACTGCCTCTGCAAATGTCAGTTCGCGCTCAGGCGTAGACATCTTCATTCACCTCGCTTTGATCTGGGTAAGGCGCGTCAATGCCGAACTGCATTCCTTTTTCCACTTCAGACCTTACATCCGCTTGAATGTGATCCAATACCGATTGGTCGGTAAGTTTTCCTGCAACAAGTTTGTCGGCGAGTATTTTCAACGGATCGCGTGTCTCCCGCCACTCCTGCTCTTCTTCCTTCGAGCGATAATACGTCCGGCTGATGTCGCCGACGTGATGTCCATAATAGCGATAGGTCATGCATTCCAAAAACGCAGGACCTTCGCCGCGGCGGGCGCGTTCCACCAGGCGTTTGGTCGTCTCGTATACCAACTGCACATCCTGTCCATCAATCGTTTCGGCATGAATGCCAAACGCTTTTGCGCGGGGGGTTACTTCGCCGGCCAGTGCTTCGCTGTAATGTGTGTATTCGTTGTAAAGATTATTTTCGCAAACGTAAATAACAGGCAGTTTCCATAGCGAAGCCATGTTCATCACTTCGTACAACAAGCCCTGTCCCAAAGCCCCTTCGCCAAAAAAACAAACCGCCACCTGGTCACTGCCGCGTTTCTTGGCAGATAGCGCCGCGCCGGTCGCGATGCCCGCGCTCCCGCCCACGATCGCGTTCGCGCCGAGATTTCCCGAAGCGGGATCGGCGATGTGCATCGAGCCGCCTTTGCCGCGGCAATAGCCTGCTTCCTTGCCTAAAAGCTCGGCAAACATCAAATCCACCGACGCGCCCTTGGCAAGGCAATGTCCGTGGCCGCGATGCGTGCTGGTGATGTAATCCTCGCGCCGTAATGCTTCGCAGACTCCGACCGCAACCGCTTCCTGCCCTGAATACAAATGAGTGAGTCCGGGCATGATGGCTTTCAGGTACAACTCATTTGCCTTCTCCTCGAACTCGCGGATTTTGACCATCTGCTCGTAAACATGCAGCCATTGCTCGACATCCACCGCTTCAGGCCTTGACTTTGTGTTTGATTCCGTTTTCTTGGTCATCGTTTCACCCCCGACATTTGCGCGAGCACATCGAACATCACTGCGAAGTCCTGCTTCTCCAGTCCCATGCCGCGCGCCGCGCTGAGAAATTCATTGGTCACCGCAGTGGTCGGCAAGGGGACTTGCAACTCGCGCCCCAGTTCCAACGCGAGGTTCATGTCTTTCTGCATCATGTAACAATCGAACCAGGCTTCGTCGGGCATATCCAGAACAAACGGTCCGCGATATTTCACCATTGGCGAAGCAATCACGCTATTGAGAAGAACTTCAACGGCAGTCTCACGCTTGATGCCGCTTTTCTCTGCCAGCAATACACCTTCGCTAAAGGCAAGCATTTGCACGGCGAGACTCAAATTCGTTGCGATCTTCATTGTGACTGCCAGACCATTTTTGCCTACATGCGTGACTTTCGGACCAATATCCAAAAGGATCGGTTTCACTTTTTCAAAGACAGCCGCGTCGCCGCCGACCATGATGGACAACTTTCCCTCTTCAAGCGTGACCACGCTGCCGGACACAGGCGAATCCAACATCGCCGCGCCTTTCGCTTCGATTTGTTTTGCGAGTTCCTGGCTGAACACAGGGCTGACCGTGCTCATATCCACATGGATTTTGCCTTTACTGATTCCAGCTAGCAGACCCTCTTTACCTTCCATGACGTTGCGAAGGGCGTTTGTATTAGTGACCATCGTAAATGTAATATCTGAATTTTCAGCGACCATGCGTGGCGTGTCCGCCCATTTCATGCCAGCATCCAATAGCCATTGCGCCTTTGACTTGGTGCGGTTGTAACCAGCGACCTGATGACCCGCATCCAAAAGACGTTTGACCACGCGACTGCCCATTACGCCAAGCCCGACAAATCCGAGTTTTGCCATGAAATCCTCCAAAAAATAAGCCTCAGTCCGCGTCTGCGGAAGAGGCTTTTGAATCTTCTCGTACTTGTTGCAAATGATCCTGCATTGCCTGGCGCGCGGCCTGAGGGTCACGGCGGATAACGGAATCCAAAATTTTCTTGTGATGAACTTGTCCGCGTTGGAGGCCGCCTTTCGTGAGTCCGATGCGTTTCCTTTGTTCGCGAAGCAGGTCAATGATCGAGTCCATCAAAATGGGAATGAAAGGATTCTGCGTCCCTTCGGCCAATGCAAGATGGAAATCCAGATCGGCCTCAACAAAGACATCGACATTATCTAAAGCTGTCTCCATGATCTCAACTGCTTCGCGCATTGCGGTGATGTATTCGTCGGTGATTCGCGTCGCGGCTAGCGCGGCAATTTCGGGCTCAAGGATCTCCCGTACCTCAACCAGATTCCCAGAACCTTTGGCAATTCCGAATTTCATTAACATGCCGATAGAATCGCGAATTGTGTCTGATGTTGCGTTTGTTATAAAAGTCCCCCGACCCGGTCTGATCTCCATCAATCCCTTTTGGCGTAATGCTTTAACCGCTTCGCGTACAGCCGTACGGCTGACCGCAAACTGTTCAGCAAGTTCGCGCTCCGAGGGCAACTGATCGCCTACCTTTAAATCCCCTGCTTCGATCCGCTGTTCAATTTGGCTTACGATTCTTTCGTATAAGCGTTCGGTTTGAATAGGCAGGTACATAAACGACCGTCCTTTGTGGTGCGGTGGTATGATGTCTCTGCCAGTATATCACGATGAGCATGGTTGTCAATGTCTGATTAAACCAAGATTTAAAGATGCAATACTAAGCTGGATTTTATCTATTTGAGCTACTCAAGTTCGCGATTCTAGGGGTAAAAACCGGCTCGCCGTGCTGTATAATTTCAACGAATATGGTTGATAATAACGAAACTCAACTGAAAGAGGCTTGCCAGTTAACGGGCGCGCTGTGGGCTGTCATTGCCGAGCGCGAAGGCGGTCATTGGCTTTTGCAGTCTGTATCCAATCTCAATAAAACAAAACAAACTGCATTGACAAAATTTCTCGCGCAAGAGACGGTGGATGCGTGGCTGCTGGGAGCTTCGGAGGGTGAGAACAGCCGCTCTGCTTCTTTATCGGATTCAAAACTGGGCGCGGCCCGCCTGTACGTTTATCCCATCTCGAACTCGTTTCGTGCAATTCTCGTTGCTGCCGATCAGCAAACTGCGAACGCTCAACGCATCTGGAGGCTTATGGCTGGGCTGTTTCAATCCCTGCCGTCTGTTGTAGCGCCCTCAGAAATTTTAATTCCCGGTTTGCAGACCGATTTACCCTACGACATGCCGCGTGTGCTTGAGCGTGTGCTGACAAGTTTTGTCCATGCTGTTAACCCCCAGGGAGCATGGCTCGCTATACGCCGCGGCGACACGCTTGATATTTCAGCCCAGTGGAACGATCCGCGTGGAGATGGGCTTTCGCTTTTGATCGACTCGAATAACATGCTGCGACGATTGCACCGCACACTGGCAGACGTGTCTGTTTCAAAGGGCCAGCCCGAATGGGACAATCTGCCTCACGCAACGCGCAAATCGAATACAAAATTTTGGGTCTGCCTGCCGCTCGTTATCGGGCGGCGGCTGATCGGCGCAATTGCGCTCTGGAGCCAGGCTGAATTTAGCGCAGACGAATGGCAAAAGTTGAGAGAACTTGCCAGGCAGGCGTCTCCTTCAGTGGAGGTCATCGTTACATTCAATGAGCTTACAGGACATTTGCGCCGCCTGGCGATGCTCAACGATTTTGCTGTTACCGTTTCTTCGGCCCAAAACCTGGATCAGATCGCCCGCCGCGTATTCGGTCTTTTGACGCGCTCCTTTCGCACTGAGTTGATCGCGCTTTATTTGCCATCCATGGGCGGGCGCCTGGTGCGTGAATTTAGTAATCGCGATGGGAAGTTCAGCGCACAAAGCACCTCTTTGGCGGATCATCCCATACTGCCTTATTTACAAAATGGCCGTACTTTGCGCTTGAGCGATCTTTCCAACTCCGATTTCAAGCCCGTTTATTCGGGGGCGCGCTCCGGGTTAATGGTTCCACTTAAATATCGCGGGCAAACGATAGGCATCCTTTCCCTCGAAAGCACGCGCCAGGATGCGTTCAGTCAATATGACGAGCATCTAATGGTCGTTATAGCCAGCCATCTTGCCGGGCTTGTGGAATATGGCCGTTTGCGCGAGGAGGCCGAAGCGCGTGCGCGCAATTTGGGTTTGATCCATGAGGTGGTTCAGCAGGTAATCGGGCTGAGTGATAAAAGAGAAATGGCACAGATTACTGCCGACCTGCTGGCTGAATATTTTGCGTATGAGCTGGCTGGCGTGATGTTAATCGGTGATGATTCGGCCTCGCCAATCCTAGGATTCGGCGGTTCGCGCCGCTCTTTGGTTCAACGCGCTTTGGGTAGCGAAGACTTTGTTGTCAGCGCTGGTATCACGGGGCACGTTTTTTATACAGGCGAGAGTGTGTTGGTCAATGACACCAGCCAGAATAAATTATATAAGCAGTTGCAGGGCTGGGATGCAAGATCTGAATTGTGTGTTGCCTTGAAGGACGGGGGACGAATACTCGGCATTATTGACGTGGAAAGCAGTCAAAGCAATGCGTTTACGAATAACGATTTGCTTGCGATAGAATCTTTGGCGGGTGTGCTTGCAACGGTAGTTTCCAGTGCTGATCAATATCAACGATTGCAGGAGACTGTCCACCAATTGCGGGCCGCTCAAGTCGAGTTGCGGGCGCGCATGACTGCCCAGCAGGATGCGGAGAGCCGGCTTATTCAGGCCGCCAAACTGGCGGCAGTTGGTGAAATGGCGGCAGGTATTGCGCATGAATTGAACAACCCTTTGACAACGGTAACGGGGTTTACGGAACTTTTGCTGGAAGAAACACCTGATGACGCGCCGCATCGGGCCGACATTCAGATGGTCTTGCATGAGGCGCATCGCGCCCGCGGTGTTGTCAGGCGCCTGCTGGATTTTGCCCGGCAGGGCGAGCGCATCCGCTCAAAGTCCGATATTAACGAAATCGTTGAAGATGTGCTGGCGCTTACAAAGCATCTTATCCACACCAGCGGCGTCCGCTTGAATATCTGGCTTGGAAAAGAACTTCCCTGGGCTTCGGTTGACAGTAACCAGATGAAGCAGGTCTTTCTGAATCTAATCCATAACGCTTTGCAGGCAATGCCATCTGGGGGGAATTTGGATATTCAAACTGTGACGCGCGAAAGGGGCAACCGCTCGTGGGTTACTGTCTCTATAAAAGACAGCGGAATTGGGATTGATCCGCAAAATAAGGAACGCATCTTTGAGCCGTTCTTTACAACAAAGGGGAATACAGGCGGCACCGGGCTTGGGTTGTCGGTAACATACGGCATTGTCACAGATCATGGCGGTACAATCGAAGTGGAGAGCAGGCCGGGTTTGGGCTCAACGTTCACAGTCTGGTTGCCGATATAAGTTATGGATCCTCTTTCTGTTCTTGTGGTTGACGATGAGCCCGGTATTGTATTGCTATGTAAACGCATATTGTCGCGGGCCGGATATGTTGTTGCATCGCTGACTGACCCGCATCAGGCAGTTGAATGGCTCAAGACAAATAAAGCCGATATTTTGTTGGTTGATATTCGCATGCCCGACGTGGATGGTTTTGAAGTTGTAGCACATGCGCGCCGCCTGCAACCTGACCTGGCTGTGCTGGTGATGACCGGGTTTGGCACTGTCGAGACCGCCATTCGAGCACTGCGGCAGGGTGTGGACGGCCTGCTACTTAAGCCATTTGAGAAGAGTAGTGAATTGGTCGAAGCCGTCAAGCAGGCGCTGGCCGACAGCCGGCAAAAGCGAGATGCCGCGCGTATTCACGCCCTGCGGCCTTTATTCGAAGTGACCGAGTCTTTGTTGTCTGAAACTCGCAGCGAATCTTTACTTGACCTTATTATTCATGCAGTTCTCGGCCAATTGCGATGCGCACATGCGTCCTATTACCAATACTCCCACGATGAGGGAAGATTTATTTTGCTTGCGGGGCAGGGTAGGATGCTGGCTGATTTTATTGTTCAAGTGGATGCAAGTGGTTCGCCTCTTTTGATCAATTCGAGCGGACCGGGAGATCTAAATGCGCAGGCGCGATTGCGAAAAACGGAGTTGAGCGCGGCTATGTTTATTCCGGTGGCGCGCCAGAATTTTCGCGGGGTCTTGTTTGCAGGCAGGAATATCGGCGAACCCGGCTTTAGCGAAGCCGACCTGGAGATGTTTCAGATTCTAGGGCGGCAGGCGGCGGCGGCAATGGAAAACGCCCGCTTATATGATGAGCAACGCGCTTACATCCGCAAGATCGAAGAGTCACAAAACGCTTTGTTGCGGGCCGAGAAAATGGCCGCCGCCGGACGTTTAAGCGCATCCATTGCCCACGAAGTAAATAATCCATTGCAGTCGGTACAAAATTGCCTGCATTTAGCCGGGCGCGAAGACCTATCGGTTGAGAAACGCAAAGAGTATTTTGATATGGCGCGTATGGAGTTGGAGCGGCTGTCGCTGACCGTGCAACGGATGCTTGATTTTTATCGTCCCGGCGCAGTCAGGCCAGAGCAAGTTGATCTGGCGGATTTGCTTGGCTATGTGGTCAACCTGACACAGAAGCAGCTTGCCGAGCGCGGGGTCAAAGTTAAAATGGAACTGTCTTCATCACTGCCTTCTGTCATGGCAGTCGGGAGTCAAATCCAGCAGGTCTTCATAAATCTTATTCTAAACGCATTTGATGCGATGCCGGATGGGGGCCATTTGCGGGTCGCAGCGCGGGCTGTAAAAGGCGGGGTGGAAATCCTGTTTGATGACAGCGGCCCGGGCGTCTCGCGCGAAAAACAGACCAGTATTTTTGAACCCTTTTTCAGTACTAAGGATGGCGGGACAGGGCTGGGCTTGACGGTAAGTTACAATATCATCACGGCTCATGGCGGGACGTTGGAACTGCTCCCGGATCACGGAAAGGGCGCCTGCTTCCGCGTTTTCCTGCCCATCGGAGGCAAATAATGAAATCAAATATCCTGGTTGTGGACGACGAAAATGTGGCGCGCCAATCGTTGACGGAGATACTCAAGCTGGAAGGCTATAATGTGTTTTCTGTTCCAAACGGTCAAGCGGCGGTGGAGCATGTTCGCACGCATCCCGTAGACTTGATGGTGGTGGATTTGCGTATGCCTGGCATGGATGGTTTGCAGGTGATCCAGGTGGTAAATCAGGTCTCGCCAGACACTGAAGTGATTTTGCTTACCGCGTATGGGTCAACCGATTCGGCCATTCAGGCCCTGCGGCTGCGTATCCATGATTATCTGACAAAACCAGCCTCCCCCGCGCAAGTTCTGGCCAGCGTCAAAAAAGGTTTAACACGCCGGACGGCTAAGCTGCAATCCAAGAGCGGTGGCGGCGATTCAACTGAAGTGGACGAAACTGTTATTGAATTTCGTTTGAAGGATGGCACGCTTGTTGATCTTTCAAGGCGTCAGATCCGTTCCGGCAGGAAGGTCGAACATCTAACTCCAGCTGAGGGACGCCTGCTTCGTATTTTGATGGAGAATGAGGGCAAGGTTTTTTCGCATCGGGAATTGGTCTTGTTGGTGCAGGGATATGATACGTCCCAGCGTGAAGCGCCTGAAATCCTGCGTCCACTGGTAAGCCGCTTGCGCCACAAACTTGATGAATTCCCGGCTCTCTCGGAGCGCGTTGCCAGTGTGCGTGGAACGGGATATGTTTATGAGGGCGAGAAATAAATTAGCAGGAGATCCCTGTTGTTATTCATGCGGTCCCCAGGGAATATCGCGCGGAATATCCGGCGGACGGATCCAAGACAGCCAGCCGTTTTTGCTGCTGTGAGGAAGGGGGGGCGGCGATTCGAATCTAACGAGAAGCAGGCTCAAGCCGAGTCCCGCCGCGCCCAGCCATTGAGTCCATGAAAGCTGCTCGCCCAGCCAAATGTAGCTGAACAAAATTGTCACCAATAGCTCGCCTAAACCGAGCAGGGCGGTTTGCATCCCGCCGATTCGTTTTATTCCCAGGAATAGCGATAAACGTGAAAGCGATGTGACCAGGGTTAACCCGAAGACCGGCCACCACGGCATACTGATCGTAGGCCACTTTGTGTCGAAGATCAAATACGCCGGCACGACGACGGCGCTCATTGAAAGTAATGTATAAAGTGTGACCGTCGGGGCGGGTACTTCGTAAAGCACGCGTTGATTTATCGGAAGATGTAAAGCATACAGAATGGCGGCGCCAAGCATCATTGCCACGCCAAGCGGGTCGGCTGAATTGGATGGAAGGCTGGTGAGCAGGAGCATGGCCGCCGTGGCGATACCGATGCGAATCAGTGTCAGACGGCTGGGCGGTTGACGGTCAAGCACCATCCAGATTGCCACGAAAAATGGATAAAGGGAATACAGCATCTGGCCAACGCTGGCGCTTAAACGCGTAAGCGCCATGTAGTATAAGATCGAACCAAGTCCGTTGATCAGCCCGGCCAAAATACACCCAAATAGCCCGACGGGAAATATATAAAGGAATGACCGATAAAAAATGATAACGATCAAAAAAATCAACGCCGCGGCCATGCTGGTGCGCAACGCCACAACAGCCAGCGGGGAGAAGCCAAAATTAATGGCGAGTTTTCCAAAAACAGGCGAAAGCCCGAGGAAGATCGCCGAACTGAGCGCTGCGAAAATTCCTGTCGTGTGGGTTTTTTGCATTGTCAATTGGCTAAGTAATGCCGGTGGTTATTTGATCAGCGCTTTAACTTCTTCAAGGAATTCGTCGTTGAGGAAATCGCCCTTTTGCAGCAATGATTGAATCTGTGTGCCGAGTCGGCTCTTTTCATTAGGAGTTAATTCTTTTGCGGTTGCGACAATGACTGGAATGTCGGCAGTATCCTGGTTGGCTTTGAGCGCGTCCATGACTGCAAAGCCATCCATCTCGGGCATCATTAAATCGAGAATAACCAGATCGGGCAGTTCGCGTTGAATCAATTCAAGGCCTTCTTTTCCATTGGCCGCTTCGAAAATCGCGAAATCGCCCTGTGATTGCAGAATGCGGCGGATCAGGCGCCGCGCTTCGGCTGTGTCGTCCACAATGGCAACGCGCGGGAAACGATTGGGAGCCACCTGGTTGAGCGCAGAGAGCAGGCCTTCCTCCGGATTTTCTTGTTTCTTTGCCGGGAATTGCACATCGCGCGTCCAGTTGCTGCCGAGAATGAATTCCTCCGCGGGCATTGTGTGGCCTGTGCAGTTGACGACAATTGTTTCATTCGGTTTGATGGTTCCTGCGCGTACCAGCTTGAATAAACCGGCAAAGGCGACCGCCGCGGCAGGCTCGGCTGAGACGCCTTCCATTTTTGCCAGCACGTGCATGGCGCGGAATGCTTCTTCGTCACTGACACTTTCAAAGGTGCCCTTTGTTTCGATCACGCGCTCGCGCAGGATCGTATAAGATCGTCCCGGATCGCCCGTTGCCAGCGTTTCGATGCGCGTATTAGGCGCGGTTACGGGAATGGCAGTTTCCAGCCCCTGTTTAAATCCGCTCACCATCGGCGCACAGCCGTCCGCCTGGATCACAGCGATTGACGGAATGCGGTCTATCAATCCCATCTGCTTCAATTCTCGGAAGCCTTTATAGACGCCCAACGGCCCCATTCCGCCGCTAATGGCCTGCACGTACCAATCAGGAGCGCGCCAGAGAGGAGCCTTGCCGTTACTTGAATTATTTGATCCAGGAAGGCCGGTGAGTTGTTCGGCAATCTCAAAAGCAATCGTCTTCATCGCTTCAATGGAAGTAATGGTGCGCGCGCCCATGTCCTGATAAAGATTTCTTTGACGCGCAAATTCGGCCGCAACTTGTTTGGCCTGGTCATAAGAGCCTGTGACTTTGACGACCTGGCTTCCATAAAGGGCGATTTCACGCATCTTTACCGCGGGAACCAGGCTGGTTACAAACGCCCAGAGTTTTATCCCGGCGCGGGACGCAAATGCAGAATATGCGATGGCGACATTTCCGGTGGAAGCGGCCACCATCTCCGTGATGCCCGCTTCTTTCAGCGCAGCAATCGTGACGGAGGCCTGCCGATCCTTAAATGAACTGGTCGGCCCCTGACGCTCATCCTTGATGAACAGGTTGGGAGTTCCCAGCATCATGCCCAGATTGACCGCCTGAATCAGCGGCGTACCGCCCTCGCCGAGAGTCAGAGTCGGGTTGGGGTTGCGGACTGGCAGCAGTTCGCGATACCGCCACAAGTCGAAGGAGCGGCCCGAAAGTTGCAACGGCAGGGTTTTTGCCAGAGTCTCGTAGTCATATTCGGCCTCGCGCCACTGGCTGTTACAACGCGGACAATTCGTGGATGTTGGAAAATAAGGGGCGGCATATCCACAGTCCAGACATTTTATGATAAACGACATTATTTGATATTCCTTAATGCTTTCGTTCGGCGCGCTTAAGTGTGCGCTCAACATTGTTGATAAAGTCTTTTTCGTTTAGAGATCCTTTATTGATCAGCCGCTGGCCGAATTCCGAAAGCTGTCTGTGTTGTTCGGGGGTTAAGTCTCCGCCACTGACGACAATCACCGGCACATCGCGTAATCGGGCGTTGTCGCGCATTTTTTCGAGAATGCTAAACCCATCCATTTCAGGCATGAAGAGGTCGAGAATAACCGCTTGGGGAACGTGAGCAGAAATGGATTCCCAGCCTTGCCGGCCGCCTTCGGCAATGATGGTTTTGTATTGGCCTTGGTCTTTAAATATTTTTTCCATCAGGCGCAGGCTGTTCGGGTCGTCGTCAATGATCAGGACTTCATGAATACTTCCATCTGAATTCAGGCGGTTGAGGGCGCCCAACAAATCTTCTTCAAGTATTGGCTTTAGCAAATAGTCAGCCGCGCCAAGACTGAAACCGCGTTCCTGCTCTTCAATGATACTGCAGATGACAACCGGGATCTCATGTGTTTCGCTGTCTGATTTCAGGTCGGCAAGCACCGACCAGCCGTCAACGCCGGGCATCATAATGTCGAGGGTGATTGCGTACGGCTTTAGCTCTTTAGCGCGCACCTTTGCTTTTGTGGGATCGGTGACGGGGATCACTTGATAGCCCTGTGGTTGGAGGTAGCGTTCATACAACGCAATGACCTGCGGATCGTCATCAACGGCCAGGATAACCTTTGCGGTTCCAAATTGCGGCGTCTCATCTTTGATGCGATGCACAGGCAGGGTGAAGTAGAATGTGCTGCCTTTGCCAACGGCGCTGTGAACGCCGATCTGTCCGCCATGCATTTGGACAAGCTGTTGGCTGATCGAAAGCCCAAGTCCCGAGCCGCCTGTCTTCCGGGTCGGAGAATCGTCCACCTGTGAAAAAGCCTGGAAGAGTTTGAGCTGGTCTTCCGGTGAGATGCCGGGGCCGGTATCTGTTACGCTGATGAGGATTTCCGGGCGCCCGGCGGGACCGGATTGCAGATGAGCATCCAGCACGATATCGCCGGCATCTGTAAATTTTGCGGCGTTTGAAATTAAGTTGATCATGATCTGGCGGACACGGATGGCATCCGCGCGGACGGTTGGCAAATCCTGCTGGACATTTTTTATGAATTTGATGGACTTGTCTTTGATCAATCCACTTGTAGTGGATGCGACGCTGTTGATCAGGTCGGAAATGTTGACTTCGTCGAATGCCAGTTCCATTTTGCCGGCTTCGATCTTGGCAAGATCCAATACGTCGTTGATCAAGCCGAGCAGGTGCTGGCCTGAATTGTAAATGGCCGTCAAATCTTGCTGCTGCACGTCTGTGACAGGGCCGTCAATTCCTTTGAGGATGACGCGCGAGAAACCGATGATGGAGTTTAGCGGTGTGCGTAATTCATGGCTCATGTTGGCAAGGAACTGACTCTTGAGGCGGTCTATTTCGCGCATTTCCATAACCGCCTGTTGCGACAGCTCGTAGGATCGCGCATTATCAATGGCGATGGCGACCTGGTCGGCCAGGATTTGCATGACCGCGATGTCGTCTGGAGTGAAGGCGTCCACATTGGCAGATTGAATGTCCAGGACGCCGATGATGCGGCTGCCGACGCGTAGCGGAATAGCTGCCTCGGCGCGCGTATCGGGAAGCAGAGGGTTAGGTCTGTGGGCCACGTCAAGAGCGGTGTTGTTGACGATAATCGGCTCGCCGTTTAGCGATACTTTGCCGACGATAGACCTTTCATTGACTGGCAGGCTGTGTTCCTGCCGTTTCATTTCCTCGGCGGCCGGCCCTACAGCTTCGCTTAGGATGGCGTTGAAGCCTGTCTCCTCGATAATGAATATGGCTGCATGGTAATAACCGAAACGTTCTGAAACCAGGTTAACGGTGCGGCTGAAAATGGTGTTCAGGTCCAGGGTCGAAGTGACCAGGCGTCCGATTTCTGCAGACGCGGCCAGATATTCGTTGCGGCGCTTGAGGGCATCCTCGACGCGTTTTCGTTCAGTGATGTCGGTTTGTACCGCGAGAAACCCTATGATATTGCCATTGTCATCGAGAATGGGTGTATCGGTTTCTGCGACAGGAACGAAGTGTCCGCTTTTGGTTTTGTTCACTATTTCCGATGAAAACGCCTTCTTGGAAAGCAAGGTTTTCCATAGTCCTTCATAGTGTTCAGAAGAAAGCAGCCCTGATTTCAGGATGCGGGGGTTCTGGCCGATGGCTTCCTCCGGTTTGAAGCCATAAATCTTTTCAAAGCCTGGGTTGGCATAGATGATCGTGCCGTTGGGATCGGTCATGAAAACGGCATCATCTGATTGATCAATGCCAAGTTTGAACTTGAGTAATTCTTCCTGGGCGCGTTTGCGTTCGATGGCGATGGCGGCTTGCCCGGCCAGCAGGTTAAGGGTATCTCGGTCTGTGTCTGTTAAGCGCGTATTTGGGTCGTAGGTTTGAACGGCCATTACGCCCAGGCGTTTGGCTCCGCTTCTTAGCGGCGCGCCCAGCCAATCGGTCCCGCGTGTGCCGCCGCCTTTGATTTCGCCTGCGCGCTCCAGTTCGTCAATGACATCCGGCGTCATGAGGATGGTTTTGCCGGTACGTAGAACGTAATCCGTCGGACCGTGGCCGGGTTTCTGGGGAGGCGGGGCGGCATCGTGTTCGTCCGCAAAATATGGGAAGCTCAACTGGTCGGTGAGTTCATCGTAGAGGGCTACATAAAAATTTTGGGCCGGCATCAGGCCGCCAACATTCTCATGGATGATCTTAAGCAAACTGGGCAGATCGGGCGAACTGAGTGCGGCTTCCGAAATCTGCGTAATCGCAGCCTGAATCAGTTCGCTATGCTTTCGATCTGTAACATCGCGCGCGACCAGAAAGACTTCGTTTTCGTTCAGTTTTGAAACATTTCCGTCAAACCAATATTCCTTCTGATTAATTACCAGGGGATATTCGACTTTGATGGTCTCGTTTGATTCGAGCGCCTGGTGGATGGCTGCCATCAGGGTTTGCGCGACAGCCGGAGGCAGCACATCTTCGATTTTCTTTCCGATCATTTCATCGGATGGGCGAAAGAGGCGGGATGGATTTGTGGGAGCAATGCGGATGTAGCGGCCTTCTCTGTCGTTGACGATGATAACATCGCTCATGGCGGAGAACAGGGCGCGCAGCTCGCTTTCAGAGCGCGCTACTGCCTGTTCGCTTTTGCGCGTGGCTTCAAACAGGCGCGCGTTTTCGAGCGCCAGCGATAATTGATCGGCAACCTGCTTGACCAACATTTGATCTTCCATTGCCCAGGTGCGCGGAGACTCTTCGTCAATAACGCGTAAAGTCGCCCAGCTCTTCTCGTCGGTACGGAAGGCAAGCGACATGGCTCCCGAATTGTTCGAAACTGCGGTGGTCATGGCGAGCGGCTCTTCAGAAAGCGTTGGTGCCGCTTTTGTCGGCGGGCTGTTTCGAAGCCGGGCAGGAGGCGGAGGTTTAATGGGAGGTAACGCGCCCGCATTTTTCGGGGCGCGTTTTACCGGCTTGGTCTCTTCCTTTTGTACATCCTCGAACAGGGTCTCAAGCCGTTTGTTGGTCTTTTTCTTTGACATATTCGATAAGCTCCTGGGCGAGTTCGCGATATTGCAGTGACCCGCGGGCGCCGGGTTTATAACGATTAATAGGCAGCCCGGCGATTGGACTTTCGCGCAATTTGGTGTCAATTTCAATGATGGTTTTGAAGAGACCGTCGCCAAATGTATTCTGTAATTGCTCCTGGATGTTGCGGTGGGTGCGATTGCGCCGGTCGAGCATGGTGATAAGAATTCTGTATCCGAGATTGGGATTGCTTTCCTGCCGAACACGCCGAATGATTCCCATCATATTCCTGAGAGCGTACGCCGAGAAATATTCGGCCTGCGTGGGAATCAGTAACAGGTCTGATGCGCTCAGGGCATTGGTGGTAATGGCTCCCAGAAATGGAGGACAGTCAAAGAGTATGTAATCGTATGGTAGGGGGGCGGCATTATCAATGGCGCGTTTTAACCCTGATGTGTAATGCGTGCGGACCGGCAGAAATTGCTCTGCGCTTTCAATGCTGGCGTGGGATGGAATCAGGTCGAGGTTTTCCGTCTCGGTTGCCAGTCGGGCGCTCATCAGTGGGGCTGATTCGATCAGGATGTGGCTGGATGTCACCGCGGCTGAACCCGGCTCAATGCCCAGGGCGAGAGTTAAGTTGGCTTGAGGATCGAGATCCACTACCAAAACTTTTTGCCCCATATCTGCAAGCGCCGCGCCCAGCGAAAGGGTGGTGGTTGTTTTTGCCACGCCGCCTTTTTCGTTTGAGATTGCAATTACATAGGTCATTTCTTTGCTCCATTTCCGCGTTGCGCCTTTTGTGCCGGATCCTGCGGCGTTGAAGAAATGATTTCGCTTTGGTTTTTCTGAGATGCGGAGATGGCCTGTGGAATTAATTGCACCTGGGTCGCACCAAGCGCGTTACGCAACTCATCCAGAGCGGTGCGGATCATGGCTTCTGGATCGTTTGTGCTTCGTATCTTGGAAGTGATCTCGGTCACCATGCGCTCGCGTTCCGCGCGGCGGCTGGTTTCGTCGAACAGGCGGGCGTTTTCTGCAGACAGCGCCACACGCTCGGCCACTGCCTCGACCAGATCAATTTGATCCTGCCCCCAGGCCCTGCCTTGCGGGACCTGGACAACGAGATTGCCGATTGTTTCTCCGCGCAGTTTGATCGGGACGTTGAAGCGGGCGGCTTCTTCAACGTCTTTTTTCTCTTCCGCGTCCAAGTTGACCGGAACTTCCAGCGGTGTGGCGCCTCGCTGGTCGTAGTGATATCCGGCCAATTGTTGTTCGCGCGGCAGGCGATTCCAGGCCTGTCTCAAATATTGTCGGTATAGCGCCTCGGCTTCTTCCAAAGACCTGCGGGTCGATTCGTAAAGCCGCGAGTTGTCAATTGCAAGGGTGACCTGGTCGGCCAGGGCGTTTAGAACGTTAATATCATCTTCTGAGAAAGCGTTTTCCTCGCGGCTTTGAACGTCCAACACGCCCACCACCTTACCGCCCGAGCGGAGGGGCAGGGCCATTTCGGATTTTGTGTCCGGCAGGTCTGGGTTATTGAAGAAAACTGCATCCTCGCCTACGCTGCTTGCAATGCGAGGCTGGCCGGCATTCGCCACATAACCCACAATGCCCTGTTCTCCTATTTTCAAGTTATGGCCGCGCGCCAACATTTTCTTGCCGCCTTCGCTATTGGATGCCGTAAGATATGACACCAGGTTGTTCTCATCGTTCAGGAAGATGCCCACATGGTAATAGCCGAAGTGCTCGCTGATCACGGATGCGATTCTTGGAAGCAATTCTTCGGTGCGGCGAATGGAGTTGATGGCATGGCCCACCTGTGCGATGGCTTCGAATTGTTCTGCGCGGCGTCCATTTTTTTTGTTGGCTATTTGCAGTTCAGTAGTGCGTTCAATCACGCGCTGTTCCAGCCCCTGCAAGGTATTTCTCAAACGCGCTGTCATTGCATTGAAGGCGGTTGCCAGGACGCTGATTTCATCCTGCCCGTGCACCTCGGCTTCGGCTTCGAGGTTGCCGCTCGTGATTTCTTCAGCCGTTTTGGTTAATGCACCCAACGGACGGACCAATCGATTGCCAAGTGTCAGTGCGGCTATAAGTGCGATAAGCAGAATTACGACCACTAAAAAGCCACTTAATAACAGTGTGCTTCTGAACGATTGAGCAATTTGCTCTTTTGCGGCAATTGAGTCTGTCAGCATTTCCTCGGTTGGAACAATAATGATCAGATTGTAGCCAACTTCCGGGATCGAGTGATATACGACAAAACGCTTTACCTCATTGATCTCGATGATTTCCAAACCGCTTTGGCCGGAGTTCATTTTTGTCAGGACCGCCCAGAACTCTGCGGGGATTGAGGCGGGCGCCTTGCTCGGATCGAGAGACTCGCCTAAAGGAACTGATTTGGGCGCGATTCCCAGGTCTGCATATGCCGCTGGCGGCATGGCAATCAGCCGTTGATCCTTGTCTACAAGGAAAGCGTAGCCAGTGTCCCCAACTTTGATGCTGGACACCAAAGTTGTGATTCTATTTAACTGGAAATCCATCGCGGCGGCACCGCGGAAATTTCCTGCCGGGTCGAAGACGGGAACGCTTCCTGTGATTACAAGGCCGTTCTGAGCCGCGTCCAGATATGGGTCTGACCATACGGTTGCGCGTGATGGATTTTGCGCGGGCGCGGCCTTTACAAACCAGGGACGCTTGGTTATATCAAAATCTGGAGGCACCAGAGACGCCAGGTCAACGTTTGGATAATAGATCGTTTCGCTGGGAACGCCGCCGAAGTAAACTGCGATGGCGTCCGGGTTGGATTTTAGCAGCGTCGGCGCGACGAAGTCTAACTGCTTTACCGTATTCAATTCCTGTGTCAGTGGATCGTTGAGTTCGACGTTGGCAGGCATAAAAACAGACCCGGCGTCGCTTCTTGGATTATCCCAGTTTCCATTTGGCAGGCGGTATAACTGTTGGGCGGCATTCCAATAGGTTCCACTGCCGAGGACGGTTTCTTGCGAGAGCAATTTTTCGGTCGTGGCGCCGAGGTTAACGATATCTTTTTTCGCCGAGGCAAAGAAATTGTCTAATGCATTGGCCTGTTCGGTGCTGATAGTGGATAATTGATCTTTTGCGCGTTGTTGAACGCTTATATCCAGTTGACCGCTCAGGTACGCGTTCTCTGTCTGCGCATGATAATAGACATAATAGCTCAACGCCGCGACGGCCAGGAACGCGACAGATATATTCCCTATGATCAGCCTGGCGCGAAAACTGAGCGATCCGAAGCGGCCTTTATTTGGAGGCGGGGATTTTGGAGAAACGTTTGTCATGTGATTACTTCTCCGGCCTTTCAGCTTCTCTGCCGCTTTGGAACTGGATGATGACCTCGGAACCGGGAATTGCGCGCCCTAATTCTTCAACTGCTGTTTGGAGTACATTGCGCATGTTGATGGACCCGCTGATCTTGGATGTGATTTCGCCGATCGTGCGCTCCTTTTTTGCGCGGCGCTGGGCATCTTCGAGCAGGCGGGCGTTTTCTAGAGAGATGGCCGTTCGTTCTATAATGGCTTGTACAATATCCATGTCATCCCGCTCCCATTGGCGGGTTTCGGGCTTGCGAATATTTAACATGCCAATTACCTGGCCGCGCAGTTTTACTGGAACACTTAGCTCGGCAGCGCTATTATTTTGGACTGCATTTTTATTGTGCGTGGGTTCTTTCGAATCAGTTAACTGGATGTGCTCTGTCAGGATGACGGCCTCACTGCCTTTGCGGCGAATCCCAACCACTTTTTTAGTATCCGCGTATTGTTTCCATCCTTCTCGAACGAACTGACTGTAAAGCGATTCAGATTCGGCCATTGCTCTGCGGATTTCGTCGTAGAGACGGGAGTTCTGAATGGCAATGCCCACCTGGTCGGCCAGGGTGGAAAGAACAATTGTGTCCTCCTGCGAAAAAGCATTTGCATTGGTGCTTTGAACATCCAGGGCGCCAATGATCTCATCTCCGATTCTTATGGGCAGGGCAATTTCAGAGTGTGTTTCCGGCAGGTCGGGATTGTTGAAATAGGCGACGTCAGTGCCTGTGTCAAGAGCGACGCGCGGATTGCCTGTATAGGTGACATAACCGACGATACCAACTTCGCCTACTTTGAGCTTGTGGCCTCGGGCAAGCATCCGCTGTCCGCCTTCGCTGTTTGCGGCTTGCAGGACGGCATATTCGCGGTCCTTGTCCAGCAGGAAGACGCCCACGTGATAAAAGCCGAATTGTTCGCTAATCACGGTGGATAGATGAGGCAATAGACTCTGCAGGTTTTGAGCAGAGCCAATGGAGCGGGCAACTTCCGCAATTGCCTCGAATTGTTCGGCGCGGCGTTTATTTTGTTGGTTGGCAATTTCCAATGCAGATGTGCGTTCCATTACCCGCTGTTCGAGGCCGGTGATTAGGTCTCCTAATTGAAATGCCATATTGTCGAATGCGTCTGCCAGTGTTGTAATTTCATCCTTGCCGCCGACCATCATCCTCACCTGTTGTTGAAGATGGCCCTGCTGCATGGCGGTTGCAGCGTGTTCTACTATGCCAATGCGGGTGTTGAGCGAAAGGGCGATGATATACGCGAGTATAACGCCCAGCAAAATAGTGCCGATCAATACGATGCTCATGAAATTTTCCACCTGCCGGGACGCTGTTTGAGCGGCGACATTCGATAGGTTGGCGTATTCGTTGTTGATGTCAATTAAACGCTTCAACTTCTGGCGCGCTTCAAAGAGCGCCGTCCTTGTTGCTCCTTCTGCTTGACTATCAATGCGGCCCGCCTGAACGGACGTTTGATATACCTGGCGGGATGTTTTATAAGCTTCGTAAGAAGTATGCAAGGCCGCGAGAGTCGCGACCTCATCTTCTTGCAGGTCCAGCCTGCCCGCATCGCGCAATAGATTTGTAAAATTCAGGTTTTTTGTTGTGACCCATTCGAGATTGTATCTTGCCAGAATTGGGTCGAAAGTCGCTTCCGAAGATAGGATTACCTCAATGCGGTTGCTTCTCTCGGTTGGCGTAAGATTTGGGTTGCGTAAAGATTCGGTCTGAGCTTCGATATTTGCGAGTGCGGTGTCGGCCTGGCTGATATTGGATATCGGGACAAGAATGTTTGCATAAAGGTTGGTCAAGTGCGAGTTGATCGTGCGGAGGCCTTGTGAGGATGCCAAAAATATTGCCGCAATGCCGGCTATCATAATGGCAATAAGCATGGCTAATTTCAAGCTTACGCGGATGTTTGCCAGAAATCCAATATTAAACATTCTTCGTTTTGCTTGCGGCAATTCTGTTTTTGTTTCTGAAGTTATCATAAAGGCAGGCCTTTTTATTCCCTAATTGTTTGCGTCTGGCAATAGCTGCAAAACGATCTCTGAGCTGCCGCCCAGCGCGCGATTCAATTCATCAACTGTCGCTCGCAAAATATTTTCTATATCGAGCGCAGAACCCACGCGGGCGGTTGCATCTGAAATAATCTTTTCTTTTACGGCGCGTTTTTGGCTGTCATCGTAAAGACGGGCGCTGTCTAAAGCACCGCTTAATTGATCGGAAAGCGATTGAACGGCCTGCGTCTCGATTCCCGTCCATTGCATCTGATTTGGTTTTTCTAATTTCAAGATCCCAATGGCTTGTCCGCGGATCAAGATGGGGACATGGAGAGTGGCACCATCATTTGATGCGATGACTTTTCCTTCCAGGGCGCATTGGCTCGCGTCCTGAGTCCAGGCAACATTTTCGTCAATTTGAACCGCAGTTCCTGGCCCGCTGCTTCGATAACCCTGGCTGGGATGTGCTTTCAAGCGGTCTTGCCATGCCCTGACGGCTACTTCACCATAGGCGCGCCTGGTCAGTTCTGCCGCGTTTTGACTTTCGGCCAGAAGGCGGGAGTTCTCAATCGCCGCGGCCAATTGATCTGCGACGATCTGCAGGGTTGTCGCGTCGTCTTCGGTAAATGCGGCCTGATCAGTGGATTGCACATCCAGCACGCCGATGATTTTTGAGCTGGTGATGATCGGGAGCGCCATTTCGGAATGCGTATCAGGGAGGTCGGGGTTGTCGAAGAAAACGGCGTCCTGCCCAACGTCGAGGGCGATGCGGGGGAGTCCGGTTTGCGAAACGTTGCCCACGATGCCTTCATGTCCGACTTGCAGTTTATGTCCGCGGGCCAGCATCTGCCGGCCTCCTTCGCTGTTGGCGGCGCGCAGGACTGCGTATTCATTTTTCTCGTCCAGCAGAAAGATGCCGGCATGATAAAAGCCAAAGCGCAGACTGATCAATTGCACGATTTGTTTAAGTAAAATGTCGAGGCTGCGCATGGATGCGGCAGCGTTTCCCACATCGGCTGCAACTTTTAATTGCAGTGCTCGTCGTTCAAGTGCTTGTGTGCGCTCGGCAATGCGGTCTTCCATGGTGTCAAAGGCCCGCGTTAGATCGGCGGCCATTTGATTTAAAGCCTTGCCAAGGTCTTCCAGCTCGTCGCCTGTTTGTATTTGAATTGACGCCGACAACTGACCCTTGACCAAATGAAGCTGTTCGGCAGAAATACGGCTGGCGTGTGTAGTTAGACGTTGGATGGGCCGTGTGATGGAACGGGTAAATAAATAAAGGATGAGTCCGAACACGATTGCGATCAGGCTGGCGTAGATGATCAATGTTTGTTGCAGCTGCGATGCTTTTTGGAACAGTTCGGCTTGTGGGTATGCGAGACCAAGCGACCAGCCGGTTTCAAGCCCAACGGGTGCGTAAGCTACGTATACAGTTCGCCCTTGAGCGTCAACCACTTTTGTGAACCCGGATTTTCCGGATGTCATTGATGAGACCAAATCTGTCACGCCTTTGGCCTGCGGCGATTGCGCTGCGGTGAACATGGTGTCCACCATGGTTTGATATTTTCCGCCGTTGCCGCCAATTCCCATGATCACCCCTTTGGAATCCAACAAAAAGGCGTAGCCATTTTTCCCAACCGCTATTTGATTCACAATATCCTGTGTTTGCGAGAAGGCGATATCGGCTGTGGCAACGCCTTTCACTTCCCCGGCGCTATCGAAGAATGGCGCGCTCCAGGTGACCATCCATATTTCGCCGCCGCCTTTATCGAAGTATGGCGGAGAGAGAACAGGGACACCTTTTGCTTTAGGCAGGGTGTACCAATCCCACTTGAAGTAGTTATAGTCCGGGTTGCCTAATTGGGTGAAACGCAAATCGCTGCCGGTTGTGCGGCTGAAGTATGGCGACCAATAATAATAGGACGGTTGGAAGCGATAGGGTTCATAGGCAATGGTTGAACCGTAAATTTGCTTGTTGCGGGCAAGCGTATTGCGGATCGTGTTCATAATGCCGGCTTCGTCATAATTGTTGACTTCCGCCGCGGCAGCAAGATCTATAGCTACGCCTCTCGTCCAAATTAAGTTGGAGCGAATGAGTTCCGCCTTTGATGCTGTTTGCGCTGTTAACTCGCCTTGCAAGGTATCGGTTAAAGCTGACTGCGCGGCGTTGACACTGAGAAGGGTGGAGATCAGGAATGCAAACAACAACAGGATGATCACCATTAAAGGCAGCTTGATTCCCAGGCTTAAGCGGCGACCGAAAATCCATCGACCGCGTGCTTTTGGGGGCAGAGTGTTTGTTGATAAATTCCCGGGGAGGGGTTGGCGATTGGGAACGCTCATCTTAATTCCTTTTGCATCGTATCGCAAATCGGAGCAGGCTGATCATTGCGGGCGGTGGTTATTCTTCTTCAGCGATTTATCATCGCTTAAAGGCTTTGCGACGCCCAGATATACTTCAGCCTGTTTCAGTTGAAAGGCTTGTTGCAATTCCTGAACGGCGGTGCGTAAGACTGTTTCGACGTCAAGTGTGGAGCGTAAGCGCCCGGTCATTTCGGTGACTAAGGTATCGCGCTGAGAGCGTTGACGCGTTTCTTCAACAAGCCGCGCATTCTCGAGTGCCGATGCCAGGCGGTCTGCCGACTGCTCGATCATGTTGATGGTTTCCTGTGGTGCATGCTTGCCCTGGAAACGGATGTTTACAACGCCGATGGTCTGGCCGCGCAAGCGGATGGGGATGGATGCGAAACCGGCATCCGGTTTGCTATCTGAAATTGTCGCCACGCCTTTTTCAAGCGCCTGGGCCGCTTCCTGCGGGGCTTCGTGAATGGCCTCCAGCCGGGCGTTGTTGTAGCGGTATCCGGGCGTGATCCTGCCGGCACCCGTGATTGTTTTCCATGAACTTTCGGTGAATTTGCTGTAGGCGTTTTCCAGTTCTTTCAGGTTGTTTTCCACTTGTTGCAGGAGACGCGTTTTTTCAATGGCGGTCGCCAGTTGATCGGCCATGACCTGGATAATTGCAATGTCATCCTGTGTGAACGCTTTGGGTTGATTGCTTTGAACGTCAATCACGCCGATCACACCTTTGGCGCTTTTGAGCGGCAACGCCATTTCGGAACGGGTGGCGGGGAGCAGGGGATTGTTGAAGTAAACAGAATCCGCTCCGGTGTCCAGCGCGATGCGGGGCTCGCCAGTCGCGGCTACGCTCCCAACGATTCCTTGTTCGCCGACTCGCAAGCGGTGGTTGCGCGCCATCATTTCTTTTCCTGCCTCTGTTGGAGAGGCGCGCAATACGGCGTATTCTTTGTTGTCGTCAAGCAGGAAAATACCTGCATGATAGAAGTTGAAACGGTCGCAAATCAGGCGGCTGGCCCTCTCGAGCAGTTCGCTGAGGTCTGGGGCTGATGCCGCGTCGCGTGCGACTTCGGCGGCAGCCCGCAGGCGTAAGGCTTGTTTTTCAAGGTCCTGGGTGCGTTCAGCCACGCTCTGCTCCAGGGTATTGATCTGGCTGCTTAGCTGGGCGGTCATTTGATTGAAGGTCTGGGCCAGCATTCCGATTTCATCCTGGCTTTCCACCTTTGCCTGTGAGCGCAGGTCTCCGGCGCGTACTTTCTCGGCTGTTGCCGTAAGACGGGTGATTGGGCCGGTAAAATATTGGGTGATTGCCAGCGCCATTAATACCGCCACGATTAGAATACCCAGGCTGATCAAGGTGTTGGTCAGGCCGGCGGCGTTCACGGGACCAAGAACTTCGGCCGGTTCCATGCTCACTACCACGCGCCAGCCGAGGCTGGTGATGACCGGCTCAAGCGCTGGATTCGATGTTGTGATGGGCGATTGACTCAACATGTGGATGTTGCCATCGTCCATTCGTATCTGCATGATATTCGTCGCGGGAGACGAGACTATATTGTCTATTGTAGACGGCGACCATTCCAGCAGGCGGCCAAGAGGATCAAGCACTTGCCTGCTGGGAAACAATAAATCAACTTCGCCGGTCTTTCCAACCTGTACCGCGGCCAGCACATCGCGCGGTGAACTGAGACGTGTAGCGGTACGTACAACGCCTATGATTTCTCGTGTGCCAGTGGCATACAGCGGCACAGCGATGATGATGACGGGACGTCCAATGCTTGCCAATAGTTCTGGCTCACCAATGTAGATTGCGCCGCTGCCATTGTTATACGCGGTACGCCACCAATCCTCTTCCAGGTAGGAATAACGGGATGTTCGCTGGGTCGCGGCAAGGTTGAGACCGTACTTGTTAGTTACAATGACTTCGACGTTATCTGGAAAACTTTCTCGAAAGGCGCTCAGTTCAGTTGCCGCCGGGTTATTGATTACCGACTTTACTAATGGATTATCAATACGGGCCGCATTAGCGGCCTGCCATTCCGCCTCAAGTGAATTGAGATCCGTTTGGGTTTGCGGATCTCCGCAGCGAGCGAGGTTGCAAGCCAGCACAAGGTCCTGGATGGTTTTACTGCCGCCCAGGGATTGCAATTGGCTGACTTGCAGCGTCAGCAAGTCGCCGATTTCATGGGCCTGCACGCGGGCAACATTTTTTAAGTCGGCAGTCACAGTCTCTGTTAGCTGTGTTCGGGTATATAGATAGTTGTAGAGAGCCAGTGCGGTTACTGAAACGAATGACAGTCCGACAATTCCAATAATGAACTTGGTGCGTAAATTGAATCTGCCAAGCAGTGAGTCAATGGCTTTTAATATTTGAAAGGGGATATTTTTCATAATTAAAGTTCCTCGATATTATGTCCCTTTTGACTCATTGCGCTTGTTGTTGTCTTGCCTGCCGATATAGACGGATGCTTCCGCGACATCCGGCAGGGCACCAAGTTCTCGCGCGGCAGTTTGTAACAACGTGTCAATATCCAGCGAGCGATTGAAGCGGGCTGAAATCTCATTCACAGTTTGTTCTTGAAGAGCGCGCCGGCGTGTTTCCTCCAATAGGCGGCTGTTTTCGAGCGCCAGAGCCACCTGGGTGGCGATCTTTTCCGCCAATTCACGGTCTGCATCTGCCCAGCGTGTTTGCCCTTTTCTTTTCAGCCCGATGGTGCCAATTTCCTGTCCGCGCAAAACAAGCGGAATGCTTAATTCGTTTTTATCCTTCGGGAGCGTTCCCGATGCAACAGATTTAATGCCTGCCGGCGTGAACTGATATGCGGACCTTTGCGTCTTTAAGTGTTCCCGCCATGAACCACGCGTCTGTTGAGAAGTAATCGCTTCCAGTTGATTCATGAACGCCTGTGACTCGCTCAGCAGGCGCGTGTCGGTGATGGACGCCGCGATCTGATCTGCCAGTAGTTGGAAAACATCCGCTTCATTCTGACCGAAAGCCTGGGCCTGCTCCGATTGAATATCCAATACGCCGATTACTTTTCCGCGCACCAGCAGCGGCAGCGCGATCTGCGAACGCGTGCGCGGCATTTGCAAGCTGCGTGTTGAGTCAATTGCCCCGGTAGTGATGTGAAGCTTGCCTTGTTCCGCCACTCGTCCGATTACACTGCGGTCGCCCCTTTCAACACGATAACCCTGCTCAAGCATTATTCTTCCGGCCTCGGAGGATGCGGCCTGAAGAAAGGCCGTCTTCATTTGTTCATCCAGGAGAAAGATGGCCGCGTGATAATACCCAAACTGTTGAGTGATTAATTTGACGGTCTCATTGAGCAGTGTAGAGATATCTTGAATTTCAGCGAGCTGGCGCGCGAAGTAAACTATGGAGCGCATTTGGGAATTTCTTTCTTCCAATGCTCGTGTGCGTTCTGCAACGCGTGTCTCAAGGTCGGCGCGCTTTGTTCCCAGAGTCCCAACTGCCCGACTCGCTTGCTCTTGCGCTTTCATAAACTGCTTCTGGAATAAATTCAGTCCGGTTGCGACAACCACCTGAACCATAATAAGGGCAGAGCTATTAATTCCCCAGACGCTTATAGTGCCGGGCGGAACATTCTGGTCTGTAGGTTGAAATTTGCCTGTCAATACCAACAAGCCCGCGATTGTAATTAGAACGGTGCTGATGACAATCGCGTTAACGCTGGCGCGAGGCGAGTACAGCAGGCCGCTCATTAAAACCAAAGTGAGAAAGTACATTCGAGATCCGCCCCAAATGCCCGTTTCAATCAGGGAACTTATTCCCAATGCGCAAATGAGGCCCAAAAATGTGCCTGCTTTTAGCTGGTACTGAAACCGAATAAAAGTTACTAATAAAAGGATAATGAACAACGCAGTGTAGACTGCTAAATAGACCGGCGGCTTTTGCCCCAGAAAGTTGACCGTGAGCGAAATAAAAGCGAAGATTGACGCCCCGATAAGAATAATGCGAATAAAATCTTCCCTCCAGGACTGGAGTGAAAACGGTTGATAATCTATTGTTTCGGCAGAATTAAGATTATTCATGACAGTCCCTTATTCTTCGACTTTCAATTCGATGGTGGCTTCGCTCGCGTCGAAGGCGCGGCCTATTTCACGAATCGCAGTTTGAAGAATTGCATCAATGGTTGTTGAGGACCATACCTTGCCTGTGATCTCGGCCAGTAGATGTTCGCGGGCCGCCGATGATTGGCTGCCTTCTACAAGGCGGGCATTTTCAAGGGCGAGCGCGGCCTGGGTGGCGACGGCATCCACCAGGCCTTTTTGTTCGGGCGTCCATTCGCCTTCACCGACGAGATTGATATGACCGATGATCTCGTCGCGCAGGGTTATCGGAACACGAAGACCGAGGGTGTCGTTTAGTTCATCATCATCTCCGACGCTATATTGCAAATCATCCCGGTCTGACATGGGTCTCCATGCGTTCAATACATACTGGCGTTGAATCGCCTGCATTTCTGCCAGGTTTTTTTCTGCAGAAGCGAACAGCCGCGCGTTTTCAAAGGCGATGGCGACCTGGTTTGCCGCGCCCTGCAAGGTTTCGATTTCCTGGGGGCCAAATGCTGCTTCTTGTGTCGACTGAACATCAAGCGCTCCGACTATGCGGTCGCCGATGTTTAGTGGAAGGGCGATCTCGGAGCGAGTGTAAGGGAGCAGAGGATTCTCGAATCTCACCGGTTCCGCTCCAACGTCCTGGGCGACGCGTAGTTGCTTTGTATTGATGGCGGCGCCTACCATACTGTTTCCGCCCACGCGCAGGCGATGTTTGTTTTCTTTTAGTATGCGTCCCGCCTCGCCAGTAGCGCTTTCCAGTTCGGCCCATTCGCCCTTTTCATCCAGCAGAAAGATTGCAGTGTAATAATATCCAAACCGATCTGTGATTAGATTGACCACACGGGAAACCAGTTCCTGTGGATTAAGAATTGAACTGGCCGTGCGTCCAATTTCATTAACTGACTTAAGTTGCAGGGTTCTTTCCTCAACCCGCTCTTCCAAAGAACCGCGTTCTTTTTCCAGATCGTTCAAGGCATTTGCGGTTTGTTTTTGCGCTTCCAGGAATTCGATCTGCAATTGGCGCAGCCCAAGGATAATCGTCGCGCCGAAGAGTAAAGTTGTGGCGGCGGCGCTAAGCCAGTCTGTTAATTTGGCTGGCAGCACATTTGGGCTTAGGAAAACAATGCGTCCGCTGAGGGTAAGCCAGCTCATAATGCCGAAGGTGATCAGGCTGATGGCAGTAGCAGCCATCCCGGCGCGGGGCGAGAACATCATAGTGGTGATGACGATAAAAGCCAGGAAGAAAAATATCCCATCGCCCAGGATTCCAGTCGAGAACAGTTCGCTTAATCCCAGCACATAAACCATGAGCAGGAAGATGCCCATCTTGAGCCAATAGGGGAATTGGATAAACGTGACTGCAACTAGGGCCAGATACGCAACGATAAAGACGCCGTCCAGGGTGTAATTTTGAGTGCTTAAGATGGCTGGGACGAGGGCCAACGCGCCGAAGATCAGCGCGCCGATCAACATTGGGCCCGTAAAATTTTGGCGCCAGTTTTGGTAAATAATTCTGGTCGAGTCTGGTTCGCCGCGAGGGGGAATAGGGTGCCTGTTCATTGATCGCCATCCTTACTCGCCTGTCCGCCGTTCTTTTCAATCGTGCCAATCTTTATCTGAGTGCGCCGCGCGCCGACGATTTTGGTTAACTCGCTGGCGGTTGTTGCCAGAATCGTTTGCATATCCGTTGAGCGGCGGATTTTGCTGGCGACTTCATACAACATGCGTTCGCGTTCAGCCTGGTTTCGAATTTGTTCCAGGAGACGGGCGTTTGCAATAACCGCAGCCAGGCTTCCACCCAGTGTGCCGAGCATTTCCTCGTCGTTCTCTGTGTACGCGCCGACCTGTTCGCTTTCGACATTTAACACGCCTAAAACTTCATTCCGATATATAAGTGGGACGGCAAGTTCTGAGCGTGTGTTGGAACTGGCTTGTATGTAGCGCGAATCTGTGGTTACATCTTCGATGCGTAAGGGGTGCTTATGTGTCGCGGCCCAACCAGTTACACCGCTGTCAAGCGGAACGCGAAATTGACGAATCTCTTCAGAATATCCAATTGCGGCTTTTACTTCCAGGTGCTTGCGGTCACGATCTACGAGCAGTATTGCCACGCGGTCGCCGCCAAGTGTTACTTGCAATCCCGATACTGCGCTTTCAAGCGCCTCTTCAAGCGTGGTTCCGGATGCGGCTGTGGTGGTGATGTGGTGTAGCAAGCGGTGTTGTGAAAGGTGTTCCTGCGTTTCGGCAAATAACTCCGAGTTGACCACTGCTACTGCCATTTGGTCTGCGAGGATTTGAAGCGTTTGCATGTTATCCCCGGTGAATGCGAAGGGAAGCGTGCTTTGCACGTCCAGCGCCCCCAGGATTCTTTCGCCGACTTTGAGGGGAATGGCGGCTTCGGAGCGTGTCTCAGGCAACAGCGGATTCGCGTAATAAGTCGCGTCTTTGGCTGTGTCATTTACAATCAAAGGCTCGCCGCGCCCGGCGACGTACCCGACAATAGATTTTGATCCAACGCCGAGCTTGTGCCCGCTTCGCTTTAATTGTGCGCCGGCTTCCCCCGTCGCTTCGCGTATGACAGCGTATTCGCCGGTGGTGTCGATGAGAAAGATCGAGGCGTGATAAAACTCGAAGCGTTCGCGAATGAAATTGACAGCTTTCGCCAGCAGTTCGTCCAGATTGAGCGAACTGCTGATGTCACGCGCGATTTCCGCTGCAGTTTGTAATTGCAAGGTGCGGCCCCGGCTTTCTTCGAGCAACTGCATGTTGTAGATCACGCCAGCTACTTGGTTCGCCAAAGCAGTGAAGAAGTGGAGATTCTCTTCGTTGAAAGCGTGTTCATGCTCGGTATCTTGAATGATGAGTGCCCCAATTGGCTCGTTTTGAATCATTATCGGCGCGCCCATCCAAGACTTGGCCGCCTTGCCTATGAGTTTTGCGCCGAGTTCGGCCGCTCGTTTTTCTGTGTCTTCAACAAGCAGTAATGGTTGTCGTGAACGAATTAGAACCGAGGTCAGCCCCTCACCAAGCGGAAATGCCTCTATCTTATCTACCAGGCCTTCCTCGTATGAATATGGAATGTGGATAGATTCACTGGCCTTGTCATACAATGCAACTATGAAGGAGTAATCACCGATGATGCTGGTGACCTCATGGTGCAGGGCCGTAAAGAACATATTTAAGTCGAGGGAAGACGTTGAGATCGTTTGGCTGATGGATGCCAGCGCTTCGCGTTCCTTGAGTTGTTCTATTTTTTGTTCGGTCTCTGCGATCTTATCGAGGGTTGCGCCGATCAGATCTGCCATGCTGGCGTAAGGTTGAATCATCGCGCTGGTCAACACTTGTTTACGGCCGCCAATTGTGATCAGGCCGGCAAGTTTCCCGTTGCGGAGAATTGGCAGGAAAGCGGCAGATTGGTAATCCATCTGGCGGATAAAGCGTATCAGCGCCATTGGCAGATTGGCAGATTGTATGTCAACAATAATTGGACTGCCCGAAAGGAATTTTTCAACTTCGCCAAGATTGCGATCCATGTTTGGCAGTGCCGTTAGAATGGATGCTCTTTCGTCTGCATCGGTTAACGCCGCGATCTCCAGTTTTCCATTGCGTATGGACAGTACAGATGCAGGGAAGGGTGAATCCTTCAAAACGCGTCCAGCCGTCTGCAGAACGTCATTGTCTGTTTGTGACGCTGCGATTTGCCGGCTGGCACGATATAGGCGCTCCAATTCCTGGAAGTTGACCTGTGTTGCCTCTGCCAGGCCTACGTTTTGGATGGCAACAGCGATTTGACTGGCCAGTGTTTGAAGCGTGATCATTGTGTCGGGGCCGAAAGCGTTTGGATGTGTGCTTTGCACATCAAGCACGCCCAGCACCAGCCTGCCGGCCGAGATCGGCACGCCTGCTTCGGAACGCGTCTCAGGCAGGAGTTCATTTCTTAAGTGAATGGGATCTTCTGCAACGTCTGAAGCGATGCGCGGCTGGTTATTGGCGCTGACCCAGCCAATGATGGATGCCGAACCAACTTCTAGGCGGTGTGCCTGCTCCAGCATTGCTTTGGCCGCCGGGCTGTATGCGGCGCGTAGTATGGCGTATTTGCCGCCTCGGTCAAGCATAAAAACGCTTGCATGGTAAAAATCAAATTGTTCGACAATCAGTTGCGCTGTTCGGTTCAGAAGCTCGTCAATATTGGGCGAGGATGTAATCTGCTGTGCCACCTCGGCCGCCGTACGGATTTGACGCGTTCGCTCGTCCACTTTTTGTTCGAGCGACCGGTAGAGTTCTGTTAATTCTTCAGCCATTCGATTAAAGGCTTGCGCGAGCAATCCAATTTCATCATTGCTGCGAGCCTCGGCTCGCTGGCTAAAGTCGCCTTCCGAATAGCGGCGAGTGATCTCGGCCAGTGAGATTAAAGGCCGAAATACCCGGCTGGTGCCGAACCAGATCACTACGCCCATAGCTAATAATGCAACAAGAAAAATTGTTATGGTGAATGGAACCAGGCTGTTAAGTTGCCCGTAAACTGTTTTCTGACGGATTTCCAGGACAACACCCGCATTCATACTGCCTAGCCATTTGGCCTGGGCAATGACCGGATTTCCATCGCTTGTTGAAAATTCAAGCGAGCGTGGTGCTTCGTCTTTGCCCATCATTTCTGCAATGGCGGCGGTCAGACTTGTATTTTGAGCATTTGATGGATTGAAGGCCTGTAATTGTCCCGTATATGGGTTCGCGTCAATAAAAGTATGTGATGACGGCACCACGAAGTAGGCCTTTGCTTCAGGCGCAAGAGTAATCAGAGATTGGATGATATCCTGAAGGCTTTGCGCTTCACTTATACCCACCAGCGTTCCTAGACGGGAGCCGGTTGCCGTCTGATATTGGACAATGGTGATCAGAACGAATTGGTTTGGATACAAAGGTGCCGGGTTGCGCAAGACGAAGGATTGCTGGTCGCGTTCGCTTATCAAACTATAAAAAGTTGTGTCTTTTAAAGATAAGCCTTCCCACTCCGGTTTGCTGGAAATTTGGATTGTCCCATCCGGTCTCATTAGAAAAAACTGATTGAAAGCGATTTTTCCAATTTCAGGGTTGAGCGAGCGGATGTTGCCACTGAAGGCTTCACGCACAGATTTAAATTCAGGACTTTGCGGGTTGGCATGCAAAGCAACCTCGAATTTGCTGGCAAAACCCTGGCTTCTTACCAGGCGATCAAGGCGTATTTCTTTTGTTTTGATCGCGAGATCCACTTGGGAAAGTTGAGTGGTTAACTGCGTCTGCATCTGGCTGACGACTTGTTCGCGAAGCAGGGTGCGGGAGCGTAAATATGCTGCGCCAGCCATGAGGGTTAGCGGGATGAAGGTAAAAATCATAAGCGTTCGCACAAGCGAACGCGCCAAACTGGTCTGGTAGCGAGGCGGATTTTCTGGCGCTGATTTCTGAAGAGCGGTCATGGCAGTTTAAGAGAACTCCCAAACTTGGTCCCCACTTAAGATGCGGCGGATCTGATCTGGGAAACGATCTGGATCAAGCGGCTTGCCCAAAAAACCGTCGAAGCCTGCATCTTTGGCTTTAGTCATTTGTTCCGGGCTGGCCTCGGCGGTGACGGCTACGATCGGCACTGCCCTAAAACGCTCTGCGGCGCGGATTTTCTTCTGTGCGCCGTAGCCGTCTTCATAGGGAAGGCGGATGTCCATTAAGATCAAGTCAAGACGCGGCAATGTATCGGCATACTCCACCACCTCATATCCCGATGTTTTCCATTCACAATGAATACCAAGATAGCCCAACATGCGCGCAATGAGAACGAAGTTCGAAACATTATCTTCTACAACCAATACGGTGGCGTCTTTGGGAATCGTCGGCTTGCGGATCGGTTGTGTCTCAGAGAGGGGTGGATTAGCCATTCATATTCCTTGTCAAAAAGCGATCAATTTGTTGGGAGATCGTGTCAATGTCAATTGGTTTTTGAATGTATCCATCGCACCCGGCTTCCAACGAGCGTTCACGATCGCCGCGCATAACATTCGCTGTCACGGCGAGGATCGGAAGTTTTTTAAACTTCGGCATTGATTTGATCTTTGCCGTCAGGGCATAACCGTCCATATCGGGCATATTAATGTCCATCAGTATTAGGTCAATTCGTTCGGTTTCCAAAAGCTCAAGTGCCTGTGCGGCATCTTTTGCCTCGGTAACAGCATAGCCTTCCGCTTCCAGCACACGGCGGACCAGGTTTCTATTATCTGAATTATCTTCGACGTACAATATTATCCCTTTGCTGGGCATGGCATATCTCCGAACTCGATTGTACTTGTGGGGGAGAATCGCATCCATAACAGCACAGTTGCAAAAACCTAACAAAAAAGTCGAGACCGTTGTCTCGACTTAGAGCGGGTGATGGGACTCGAACCCACGATATCTTGCTTGGGAAGCAAGCGTTCTACCACTGAACTACACCCGCTTGAGAATTAAGATTATAAATCAAGATTCTCGATTGAGCAACTTGCGCGCCAACTCGAACAAAGTTTTTCCCGCTTCGCCTCTTGGATTGGCTTTTGTCAACGCATCCAAAGCCTGAGCGGTTAATCGTTGCGCCTCCTGTTGGGAAAACCGATACGCGCCTTCATCAACCAGCATTTGTGCGATCTGCGTAACTTCATCTGGACGAATGGCGGACGCGGCCCACCGCTGGGCGAATCGTCCTTTTTGGCTGATCCCGAAAATCACCGGCAACGAATTCTTTCCTTCAACCAAATCACTCGCGGCAGATTTTCCTGTCAGAGCCTCGTCGCCCCAGATGCCGAGAATATCATCCTGAATCTGGAAGGCCAGCCCAAGGTCCCGGCCAAAGATGCGGTATTGCTCGATCTCCGCATCATCTGCGTTCCCAAGAATTGACCCTATCTGCGTGCAAGCAGATAGCAGGGCAGCGGTCTTTCCTTCGATCATTGGCCAGTAATCTTCGATTGACAGATCCGTGCGGTTTTCGAAAGACATGTCGAGGAATTGGCCGCGCGTCAGATCGAGACAAGTATTGTGCAGAACGCTGGCAGCCCGCATCACGATTCCAGGCGGATAACTTGCAGAGAGATCCATCATGGCTTGATTGGAAATAACGAATAAAGCGTCACCAGCATTAATGGCTTGCGCCATGTTCCATTTCTTCCACACGGTCAGGCGTCCGCGCCGTTTTGGAGAGTTGTCCTGAATATCATCGTGGACGAGAGAGAAATTATGAACTAGTTCAACCGCGGCAGCCGCAGAAATTGCGCGTAGCCATTGCTCACCACATGAGGCAACAGCACACAATACCAATAATGGACGAATACGTTTTCCCTGCACTTCCATACCAGAACTTTCGCCAGTCCAACCCATGTGATAAGTGAGCATTTCGTGAAAGACTTTTGTGCGCGGTGTGTCAAACCGTGCAATCTGATGCTTAAGCTCGGCTTCGATTGCAGGGAGCATGATGCTGGTTTGATCTTTCAAACTCATTGAGTTTCTCCAGAAATTGCTTTATCTGCTTTACGCTTTTATTTTTTCGCCTTTCGGATCGTACAGCGGTTCTTTCTCGACTTTAGCCAGTATCTGGACTCCAAAACATTCCACGCTGAGGGCCGTTCCCGGCTTTGCCAGTTCGATGGGCAAATATGCGTACGCGATACTTTTATTGACGGTGTAGCCATACCCGCCAGACGTAACCCAGCCAACAACTTCATCCTGATGGCGAATTGGCTCGCTTCCAAACGTGATGATGTTGGGGTCGCTGAGTGTCAGGCAGCAAAGTTTTTGTTTTACGCCCTCGGCTTTGATTTTTTCGAGCGCCTGCCTGCCAATAAAATCGATTTTTTTATCTAATGCAACTGCAAAGCCAAGGCCGGCCTCGTAAGGCGTGTAATCGGGGGTGATGTCGGCGCTCCAATAACGGTATCCTTTTTCGATGCGGAGCGAGTCGATGGCCTTATATCCGCCTGCGACTATGCCAAAGGGTTTTCCGGCTTCCCAGAGCGTGTCCCAAAGTTGTTCACCGTATTCGGCGGGTGCATAAAATTCCCAGCCAAGTTCGCCGACGTAGGTGACGCGTAAAGCGAGCGTTGGAATATTTCCGACAGTGATTTGTTTGGCGGTCATGTATGGGAAGGCGGAATTGGATACATCGTCGCGCGTGATTTTCTGCAAAATGTCGCGCGCCTTCGGCCCCCATAGTCCGTATGCGGTGCGGGCGGAGGTTATATCGTTGATGTAGACTGTGCCATCGAGCGGCGCGTAGCGGCGCAGGTGCGTGATGTCGTGCGTGCCGAACGCTGTGCCGGTCACGATCATGAAGCGGTCATTCGCAAGGCGAGTGACAGTGAAATCACATTCTATGCCGCCGCGCGTGTTGAGCATTTGTGTGTAGATCACAGAGCCAACAGGTTTGTTGATGTCGTTGCCGCAGAGATGCTGAAGGAAATCAAGTGCGCCGGGCCCAAGAACTTCGATCTTGCTGAATGAAGTTTCATCGAAGAGACCTGCAGACTCGCGAGTGGCGCGGTGTTCCGCGGCGATAGCCGAAGACCAATTGAATCGGGACCAGCCTTTGAGGTCCGGGACAGAAGCGGCGCGCGCATCTTTTTCGTTCGGTGTAAACCAGTTTGGTCGCTCCCATCCGCCTTTTTCGCCGAAGACCGCGCCCAAATCCTGCAAGCGATGATAGGCAGGGGAGAGGCGCAATGGCCGTGCGGACTGGCGCTCCTCAGTGGGCATGTGAATATCATAATACTGGCCGTAGGTCTCAACGGTGCGCGCGAGCGTGAAAGCCTGGCTTCCATATTGATTGCCGAAGCGGCGCGCATCAAGCTTCCACATATCCCATTCGGGATGGCCGTCAATGATCCACTCGGCCATGACTTTGCCGATGCCGCCCGCGCCCGCGATGCCATGCGCGCAGAACGCGCAGGCGACCCAAAATCCGCGCACGGAAGTTGGGCCGAGTAAATATTCCGAGTCGGGAGTGAAGCCTTCGGGTCCGTTAAGCAGCTGGGCGATCTCGGCGGTTTCCATGGCAGGTACGCGCTTGATGATGTTTTCCATCAGCGGTGTGAAGCGCTCCCAATCGGGTTCGAGCAATTTGAAATTCCAATCTTGCGGCACGCCACTGAGTCCCCATGGCCTCGGCTGGCGTTCATAACCGCCGGCAATCATTCCGCTGGCGGTGCCGCGGAAATAAACGAGATTGTCGGGATCGCGCATGGTCGGCATAATCTGCGGCTGGTCTTTGATGGGTTTGGTAATCAGATAAAGATGCGCCATCGGGATGATGGGCAACGCGAGTCCGACCATGCGGGCGATGTCGTTGCCCCACAGTCCGGATGCGTTGATAACGACATCGGTTCGGATCGCGCCTTTGTCGGTTGCCACTTCGGTGACCTGGTTATTGCTGACGGCGATTCCCGTGACCCGCGTGTCTGACAGAATCACCGCGCCGCGACTCTTGGCTCCGGCGGCGAGCGCGTTGGTCAGACCGGTTGGATCAATTTGTCCATCGGTGGGAAGATAGACGCCGCCTTTGACATCTTTGAGATCCATGAGCGGAAAAAGATCAAGACATTCTTTCGGTGAAAGAATGTCAAGCGGCATTCCAAAGGCTTTGGAATACCCAACGATGCGTTTCAGTTCTTCCATGCGTTCATCGGATGAAGCAATACGCAGACTGCCGACTTCGTCCCAACCCGGATCGGTTCCGGTTAAGTCTTTGAGTTTGCGATACAAGTCCGTGCTGTATCGCATCATTTTTGTGAGGCTGGAGGATGTGCGCAACTGGCCGACCAATCCTGCCGAATGAAATGTGGAGCCGCTGGTCAATGAATGGCGTTCGACAACAACGATATCTTTCCAGCCCATGAGCGTGAGATGATAAGCGATGCTGGCCCCGCCGACACCGCCGCCAATAATGACTGCTTGTGCGTGTGATGGTATTTCCATGAATGCGAATCCTTGTTTCGTGTGGTGTGATTTTTTAAATAGCGCTTAGCCAGTTAAAAAAAACAGGTTGGGTAACACTTTCTTCAAAACGATCAAAATATTTTTGGGCATAACCGGCATAATCAAAATCCAATTTCGAGATGCCGAGTTGAACCATGCCCCACATCGACTCGCGCAAGTCGGACATGATTTTCATTAACTTTTGATGCGCGCGTTGCGAATCGGTAGGTTGACCAAAATAAGTTTTTAAAAGAATCTCATCATGCTCATCATTGAATTCATGTTGAACGGCAAAATTGCCGAGGTCGAAGAAGATGTCGCCCATGCCGGCGTATTCCCAATCCAAAATGCGGATGCGTAAACCGTCGTCAATGAAGTTGCCATTGAGCAGGTCGTTGTGGCAGGGGCGGGGCTGGAGCGGTTTGCGCGCGTACATTACGGCTTCAATTTCTTTTGACTTTTCCAGATACCAATCCATTTTGTCGGGTAACTTCACGCTGAAGCCAAGCGCAGTCTCTGCGTATTTTTCTGCGATGCGAAAAGGCGAGAAGGAGCCGGGGAAATGATCCAGCGCATGATATTGTTTTATCGAAGCGATGACGCGCTGGATGTTGGATTCGGTCTCAATTTGGCCGGCTGGGATCGGGGTCCCGGAAATGAAGCGGGCAATGATATAACCCTCCGGTTCAATGAACGCGACCGGTTCCGGCGCGATACCAGCTCTGGACGCCAACAGACTACATTTGTATTCGGTCTTTCGGTCAATGCCTAAAAATTTTGTTTCGTTCCCGCCCAGGCGAAGCACATAAATTTCTCCATCTATTGTAATCTTGTAATTCTTGTTGGTGATGCCGCCAGTCAATTCGGTGATGGTTATATTTGTTGCAGAGGCAAAGCGGGGAACACGCTGGAGAATGGGCAGGATGTCCATGTGGCCGCCTTTGGCGAAGGAGAATGGGTGAATTATACATGTTCTTACGGCGAACGAAGCCGCCACATATCTTGATCCCGCCACCTAAATTCGATTACACAACCTTACCGCTCAACCAACTTTCCAGCCTTCAAACCTTCCAGCTTCTCAACGCCACATACAAACATTGTCACTTCGATCTGTCTCTTCGTCAATCTCATCATCTCGATTGCGTTCTCTGTCGAAACTGCGGCGGCTTTCAGGAAATTTCCCGCCATGCCGCCGATGGTTGCGCCGAGGGCGATGCACTTGGCGATGTCGAGTCCGTCTTTGAGGCCGCCGCTGGCGAATATGGTCATTTCAGGCGCGGCTTTCTTGACATTTAAAATAGACACGGCAGATGGGATTCCCCAGCCAACAAACATGGCGGCGAGTTGGCGGGTGAATTCATCGGGCGCGCGGTGCATTTCCACTTGTGACCAACTTGTCCCGCCCGCGCCTGCAACATCAATTGCGGAAATACCGCAATTGGATAATAACCTGGCTGTCCGTTCCGAGATTCCCCAGCCAACTTCTTTTGCAATGACAGGCACTTCAAGTTTTTTGCAAACCTGTTCGACCTTTTTTGCCAGGCCTTTGAAGTTCGTGTTGCCACCGTGTTGCACGGCTTCCTGCAAAGGATTTAAATGCAAGTAAAGCGCGTCGGCTCCGATCATATCCACGGCGCGGCGGCATTCGTCAGTGTCATAACCATAATTCAGTTGAACTGCGCCGAGATTGGCAAACAATAAAATATCGGGCGCGTATTTTCGCACTTGAAATGTCTTAGCTTGGGATTTATCTTCGAGTGCGGCGCGTTGCGAGCCGACGCCCATCGCCATCCGTGTAGATTGGGCCGCCTCGGCCAGCCGCCGGTTAATGGTCCCGGCCTGAGGCGTGCCGCCCGTCATCGAAGAGATCAGAATCGGAGCGTCCAGTTGCTTTCCGAAGAGAGTCAGGCTGGTGTCCACTTCATCCAAATTAAGTTCGGGCAAGGCCTCGTGGATAAAATGGTAATTTTCCAATCCGGTGGTCAGGGCGGAACGAACATCTCTTTCTAAGTTGATCTTAATGTGGTCGGCTTTTCGTTCTGCAATGGGCGCAACTTTGGACATTTGACAGTGTTCCTGTGTTTGAAATCCATCAGACTTGCCTGTGTTACAATTGGCCAATCAAAATCTTGAATTCATTTTGCAATGGAGGATAAAATCATGGCAGATACTTTTGCCGACGTCAAGAAAATTATTGTGGACCTGCTCGGTTCGGATGAAGCGAAGATCACAATGGAAGCTCGCTTCCGCGAGGACCTTGAGGCGGATTCTCTTGACCTCGTCGAATTGATCATGGCTTTTGAAGACAAATTCGGCACCGAGATCTCCGATGAGGCCGCACAGAAGATTACAACTGTTGGTGAAGCTGTCGCGTACATTGACGGCCATCACACGTAAATTCAGGTGTGATTATAACCGTAGAGCCGCCCCTAGAGGCGGCTCTTGTGATTCTATACATTGCCTAACTCAACCTACTCTTCCTTGGGGAGGATGAGTGAGATTATTTCAACAAAGACGGAATCTCTTCAGGGTGCTTGGCAACTTTTACCCCGGCGGCTTCGAGCGCCTTGACTTTGCCTGCCGCCGTACCTGCGCCGCCTTCGATAATGGCGCCCGCGTGTCCCATGCGTTTGCCGGGAGGGGCAGTCTGTCCGGCAATAAACGAGACGACCGGCTTGGTCATTTTGGATGAAATATATTCCGCGGCCTTGTCCTCGTCCGTGCCGCCGATCTCGCCGATCAACACAACTTTTTCGGTCTGCGCGTCATGCTCGAACATTTCCAGCACGTCTACAAAGTTTGTGCCATTGATTGGGTCGCCGCCGATGCCCACGCAAGTGGACGCGCCCATGCCGACAAGTTTCAACGCGTATAACACTTCGTAGGTCAGCGTACCGGAGCGCGAAACAACACCGACGTTGCCAGGAATGGCGATGTTGCCAGGGATAATGCCAACCTTTGATTCGCCGGGCGTCAACATGCCCGGGCAGTTCGGCCCAATCAGCCGGGCTTTTTTCTGGTCAATGTAATTGCGGACGCGCATCATATCCTGCACAGCAACGCCCTCGGTGATGCAGACGATGAGCGGGATGCCCGCATCTGTGGCTTCAAACATTGCATCGGGGGCGAAGCGGGCCGGGACAAAAATAACGGTCGCGTTCGCGCCGGTAGCGTCCACCGCCAACTTGACCGAGTCGAAGACCGGAATTTTTCCGTCAAAGACCCATTCGCCGCCTTTGCCCGGCGTCACGCCTGCGACAACGTTAGTCCCATAATTGATCATCTGGGTGGTGTGGAAAAAGCCTTCATTGCCGGTAATGCCCTGCACGAGAAGGCGCGTATTTTTATTGATAAGGATGCTCATTGTTATTTTTTCCCTTTTGCCGCGGCCACGGATTTTTTGGCCGCATCGGCCAGAGTCTCAGCCGTGATCATCTTTGCGTTTTCGAGCAGCTTGCGGCCTTCTTCTGCGTTGGTTCCAACCAGGCGGACAACCATCGGCACCTTTGGCTTGACTTCGGCCATCGCGACCAGAATTCCCCTTGCGACTTCATCGCAGCGAGTGATGCCGCCAAAGATGTTGAACAGTACGGCTTTGACATTCGGGTCGGACAGGATGATCTTCATGGCCGCCGCGACTTTGTCTGAGCCTGCGCCGCCGCCGATGTCGAGGAAATTTGCGGGTTCGCCGCCGAACAACTTGACGATGTCCATGCTGGTCATAGCCAGGCCTGCGCCGTTGACCATGCAGCCGATGTTTCCATCCAGTTTGATATAGGACAGCCCATACTTGCGGGCTTCGGTTTCGGCGGGAGCTTCTTCGTCAATGTCGCGCATCTCAGCCAGGTCTGCATGGCGGAACATGGCGTTATCGTCAATCATCATCTTGCCGTCGAGTGCGATGAGGCGTTTGTCCTTGGTAATGACAAGTGGGTTGATCTCCGCCAGCGTGGCATCAGTCTCTGAATAAGTACGCCAGAGTCCGGTTGCCAGCTTGATAAAATCCTTCCAATATTCACGCGGCAAATCAATGGATGCGGCAATGTCGCGGATCTGATATTCGCGCAGCCCAAGGAGCGGATCAATATTGACCTTGATGATTTTCTCTGGCGTGGTGGCGGCTACTTCTTCGATATCCACGCCGCCTGCGGCGGATGCGATCATCACCGGCTTGCGCGCGGCGCGGTCATTTGTGATGGCGAAGTAGATCTCGGTCTCGATCGCGGCGGCCTCGTCCACCAAAACTTTGCGGACGGGCAGGCCCTTGATCTCCATGGCAAGGATTTGGGTGGCAAGTTGTTCGGCTTCGTCAGAATCCTTGGCAAGCTTGACGCCCCCCGCTTTTCCGCGTCCTCCGACCAGCACTTGCGATTTAATAACAACGCGGCCACCCAGTTCTTCGGCAATTGCTCTAGCCTCTGCTGCGGTAGCCGCTACCCGTCCCTTCGGGATCGGAATGCCATACTTGGCAAAAATCAGTTTTGATTGATATTCGTGAAGTTTCATGCAGTATCCCTTTGTTTAAGATGAAAGCATCGGCATTATACACCAGAAAAAAATAGAGGCAACCAATCTGGTTGCCTCTACACAATCTCTATGGAAGAGTAAATTTCATCACTCGGTTATTACCTGCGTCTGTGACCCAGATATTTCCATCCTTGTCCACCGCAATTCCAGCCGCGATGCCAAAGGTTGATGGCGTATCGCCATAATCGCCCCAGGTCTGTATCAGTTGTCCGTCTGCTGTGTATTCGATCACGCGATACCCATCCGGGTCGGTGATGAAGACGCGACCACTGGAATCAACTGCGATGAATGGTTTGTTATCGAGAGATTGTCCGTACCAAGCAGCAACATCCCATTGCTTGAGCGGGGTAAAAGTTAATCCATCTTCAGAAGGCTGGAAGGATTGAATGCGCTGGTTCCAAGTGTCAGCGACATAAACCCTGCCATTCGCGTCAATCGCAATGCCAACCGGTTCGTCGAATTGACCGGGGTCGAGTCCCTCAGACCCAAACTGGGTGACGTAGTTTCCGTCCGCATCGAACACGACAACGCGCTTGTTTCCGGTATCGACAACATAGACTCGTCCCTGAGAATCTACGGCAATACCGCGCGGCCCATAGAAAGTATCCGTTTGCGTGCCTTGCCCAAAGGTGCCCCAGGTTTTGATGAATTGCCCGTCTGAAGTGAATTTCTGAACGCGATGATTCCAGGTGTCGGTCACATAAACCGAGCCATCCGGGCCGACAGCCACGCCCCAGGGTTCGTTAAAGGTTGAGGGCGGCGCAGAGGCTGTCGGGTTGTTGGGATCGTTGCCAGTTGGCGTACCCCATTGGTTGATCAGAGTCCCGCTTGCGTCGAAGTGTAAGATGCGGTGGTTGCGCGAGTCGGCAACGTACAAAGTCCCATCCGGCGCGAAGGCCAGTGAGCGCGGCGCATTCATAGGCGGCGAGGACAGTTTTGTCGAGTCAATGATCTGGTTTGCCGTTAAAGTAGCAGTCTTGCCCTTATATGGGTCAACATCGGTTGTTTGCTGGGTTGGCAGCGCGCCATATTTCCAAATTTGCGAAACCACATCTTTGCGGATGTACATGCGCATCTGGTCAGAAGGTTGCCATGTAGCAAGGGTCAGGTTGGCGTTGCCTGTGGCTTCGGCATAAAGCGTGTAATCGCGATTGAGCCAAATATTGATGATGCCGGCGCGAATTTTTGGATCTGCGATTGCAGAGCAGATGCGCGAGAAATCTTTGGTTTTGAATAGCTTGAAGAAGCTGAGTGCACCTTTGCAGGAATAACTATCGTCAAATGGAGTTGGCTGGCGGTCGTTGACCAGGCCGAAGTAATCCTGGTTCGGCCACCACATGCGGATATAGTCAATACGATAATAGCCCGGGCCCAAAGCCTGCTCGATCTTGTCGAAGTTTTTTGCATCCACAATGACGATGGTTGAATCGCGCAGGGCGCGGGTGGGTTGATCGAAAGATTTTTGATTCGTGAAATCGCGCAGATACCATACAAAGGGCCACGATACGCCGGTATCGGGTGCGCTGGCATCGTACGCGATGTTGATGCCCATGCCGCCCGTCGTCCGTTGTGAAATTTCCGTGGCCTGATTGATCACGTCTTTTACACCGGTCGCGGCGTGGGCATAAACCAGGTACTCGGTGGCGTCGTCGTAGTTGATGTAGGACGCGCGGAACGATGCCCGAATTGTCAGCACGGCCAGTAACGCGAAGAAGGTCAGCGTGAATGCGCGCGCCACTTGCGAGCCTGTCCATTCACGGAATAAATAAACGAGTCCGCCCGCGCTGACAATGGCTACAACGGCAGGCAACAGGAACGCAAGAGTGGCTTGCAATTGGTCCAGCTGATTGCCGCGGAAGGGCGGTTGTGATCCAAACAGCGCCAGCAAAGCGACGCTCAGGCTGAACAAAAACGTGGCAACGAGAGTCAAAACAAGCACGGCGCGCCGCCGCCGCAGGCCTTCCCAATCGGCGGTCTCGATCAGATACCCTAATCCCCAGCCAGTCAGAAGAATCATAGACCACGTTATGTGATAAGTAAGCCAGGGCATCTTCTCCCCGGCGAAACTGTAGGCGATTACACTGCTGACGCTCCACCATGCCAGCAGGCTAAACATGACCCCAAAGTTGAATTTTTGTGTGTCGCTGGTTTCCTGTGCAGGGATGTGTGAGTCTTTAATGTTTTCCTGCATTGCTTCGCTTTCGACTCTCGCAGAGGAAGTATGTCTGAGCCGCCGCAACCCAAGATAAAACGCCAGCAAAGCGCCCAAAGCAGGCAGGAACTCATAGATCGGGATTTGGATAAGTATATAGAAATACCAAGGCTGACTCCCGCGCTGAACGCCTTGCTGCACGAGCCAATATCCAAGCATGCCAATCAGCCCGGTAAACAAACCGCTGGAGTTGGTAAAGAAAGTTGTATAAAAGGCGATATAGACGCTCCAAAACAGAAGAGCGGTCTTCCACCAGGTTTTAGAGTCCCACCATTGCCCAACAATAATGGAGATGATGAATGCAGGGATTAGAAATGCACCTAATCGCAGAGCATCTGTGGTGGTTAAAGCGGCCACTTCGGGTGCGGTCGTTGGGATGGTCCAATTGAGCAGGCGAAGCGGGAATGGCGTAAGCGTTGGAATAATCAGCGTTCCGATCAGAATTAATAGATCGAAGGATCGTTCGGAGCGGATGCGGTCCCAGCCATAGCCGCGGATCAGGAAATATACCGCCGCGGCCAGCGCCGCAAGTGCCGCCACCACTGGAATGGTCGTCGGTGAGAGGGGCGAGGCGGTTTGTGTCAAGGGTGAAGTAGTCCCCGCAGGATTGGCCGGAAGCACGGTCTCACTTCCGGTGATTGTTCCAGCGCCTTTGCTGATTGCTGCCGTGCCCAACGTTGCGGCAATCAGCAAAACCGCAGCGCTGAGAGAGATAATAAAAGCGCGGTATACGCCAATGTTTGCCCAGGGGCGACGCGTAATTCTTATGATGAAGTAACTTGCCAGAAACAGGAGCGCCTGCGCGGAATAGATAAAAGCAGTTGATTTGTCAACGAAATGCAGGATCAATGCTGCAGTGACAAGATAGATATAACGCTTGTATCCGGTCTCAAGATAGCGGAGCATGACATAAAGCATCACGACGCCTGAAAAACTTCCATACACCTCGTTGCGGGCATAGCGGCCATAGAAGAGCATGTATGGAGAAATGACCATAAGAAAGCCGGCGATGAGCGCACCAGCCTTGCCCAGATAACGCCGCCAGTACCAAGCCATCCAGATCGTAGCGATACTGAATACCGCAGGAGGAATGCGGGCACTAAAGTCGCTGGGACCAAAAAGAAAATACGATATTGCGGTCAGGTAAAATTCCAGCGGCCCGTGCATCATGGGCGTATGCTGATAGCCGTTGCCCTTATACAACAGCCACGAAAAGTAAGTGATCAGACTTTCATCATGGCTCATGACGCGCGTTCCTAGATCGTAAAAACGCGTAGCAATTGCCGCCAGGATGACAACAGCAAATATGATGATCTCGTTTGTCAAAGCGGGCAGGGATGGGTGAATTGGGCGTTCAAGCCAGGATCGTTGTTCTTTGTTGTTTATCATGGTTAGCTCTCGTGTAAAAAGTTGATTGACTATAATTCAAACTATTCGTTCATGCAAGCAGGATCAAATCAATTAAAAAGACCCGGCAAGCTGACCGCAGCCCGCGGCAATATCAATTCCGCGGCGCATACGAATCGTGCATGGAATCCCAGCCTGCTCCAGCGCTTCTTTGAATTTGATACCGCGCTCATGTGTCGTTGCCCGGCCTTCGTACCCCTTGGTAGGATTGAGGGGAATCGCATTGACGTGGCATAACAGCCCTTTGAGCCGCCCCGCGAGTTTGCGCGCTTCTTCCGGCGTATCATTCACCCCGTTGATCAACGCCCATTCGAATGTGATACGCCGTCCTGTTTGCGCGACATAATACCTGCAGGTTTCGAGTACCTCTTCGATATTATATTTTTTATTGATGGGCATCATATTCAAGCGCAGATCGTCGTGCGCGGCGTGAAGCGAGATGGCAAGATTGACCTGCCGTTTTTCGTCGGCAAAACGTTTGATCGCCGGGACGAGGCCCACGGTCGAAATGGTGAAGCGGCGGGCCCCAAAGTTATAGCCATCCGCATCGTTGAGACGGTCAATGGCGGCCATCGTGTTTTCGTAATTATGGAACGGTTCGCCCATGCCCATCAAGACGACGTTTGTAACAGTTTGTTTTTGCTCATGCAACGCGCGCGCGTAATACATGACCTGTGCCACGATCTCGCCGCTCGAAAGGTGGCGTTTGAATCCCATTTGGCCGGTGGCGCAGAAGACGCATCCCATCGCGCAGCCCGCCTGCGAGGAAATGCAAAGTGTGCGGCGCTTGTCGTAGCGCATCAGCACAGTTTCAATAACATATCCATCTCTTAATTTAAAAAGTGTCTTGCGAGTTTGTCCATCACTAGAATCGAGGTCGTGGGCCGGCTCAATGCAGGCGAAATCCAATTCATTTGCCATTTTCTCGCGCAGGGATTTGGGAAGATTTGTGAATTGAGAAGGGGAGTTGTAGAATTGTTGGTACAGTCCCTGCCAAATTTGTTTAGCGCGATAGGCGGGTTCTCCCCATGATTTGAGAAGCTCACTAAGAACAGGGAGGTCAAGATCGTAAACAAGCATCAGGATCACCCGATCAACTCTGTTAAATCACGGGCAATCAGGTTGAGCTTTGGCGTCCAGGCTTGCGCCTGCTCTTTTGTGGATACACCGCTCAACACCAGCGCGGTCAGGCATCCCACGGCCTGGCCGGCAATCATGTCGGTTTCGAGTCTATCGCCCACAACGAGAGTCTCTTCCCGGCGCGTACCGAGTCTCTCGAGACTTAATTCCATTAAATATGGAAACGGTTTGCCTGCGTAGATCGGCTCAATGTTCGTTGCCATTGTGAGAACCGATATCCACGCGCCTGCGCCGGGAATTTCTCCACGCGGGGTGGGGAAGGTCTTGTCGGGGTTGGTGGCATAAAACGGCACGCCGCTGCGAATTAACAGAGTTGCTTCCATCATTTTATTGAAGTTGATTTGACGGTCAATACTTGCCACAACCGCCTGTGCTTTTGGCGCGTTTTCCACAGAAAGCGGCTCAAAGTTCTTGTCGCGCAAGGCGTCCATGACGCCTGTTTCACCGATGGCAAAGACCGGGCCTCCCCGTGGAAATTTCTGGCTGAGAATGTGTGCCACCCCCAGCGCAGATGTGATGACTTGTTCCGGATTTATTTGAACGCCTAATTCGGCCAGCCTCTTTGCATATTGACCAGGGGATTTGGTTCCGTTATTGGTTGCAAAAACAACTTTCAGCCCGCGCTCCTTGATACGGGCAAAAATAGCGGGCAGATTACCGATGGGCACATCGGCTTTCCAGAGCACACCGTCCATGTCGAGGATGAGGCCCTGAATGGGTTGAGGGAGTCGACTGATCATGTTATTTGAATTTTTTTAACAGGTAATCGAATACCGGCCCGTCAATCCAGCCTTCATCAGGATTGGCACGCTCTTCAAAATTTTCGTTATCAATGAACCTTCGCAAAGCTTCGCGCGTGCTATCGTCGTATTTACCGTTGTTGAGTGTGTAATATCCGAGCTTCTTCATGATCTTCTGGATATCCTTGACTGCTTTTCCGTCGTTCAGCGATATGCGTTCAGAGCTGGGACTCTTGCCAAAGTAGAGCCGGTGCAGTTCCAGCAGTTCACCCAGGCGCGGAACGGGATTGATGTGATCGTCCACGCGATAATCCATCCAGCGGTCGTTGAAGCCGCCGTAGCCGCCTTTGGGCTTGACCACATACAACGCGGCAGATTGTCGGCCGCGGCGATCGCCGCCAGCCTGATCCCCGGCAAAGAGTGATGCGAAGAGACGCTCGGGCAATTCACCTTTTGTTTCCACAAAAGCGTGTTCCATCTGACGCACGACCTCAGCTCCAGCCAGAATGTTTCCTTGAATGGCATAACCGGGCGCATTCAGCCCGCCTGCCCATTCAAGGCAGGCTTTTCCGGTGAATGTTGCGGAAGCGCCCCTCGAGTCGACAATTCCGATCTGACGCGTTGCGCGTTCCTCGTCGTCTGCAAGAAGGCGGGCAAGGGTTTCTTCAGCAGATAGGCCGCCAGTCATCAGGCTCAGGCCTTGCGGACCAAAGGATGTATTTGCCAGCGATTGAGTGGCAATTGCGCCGCTATTGGCGCGTGCCCAGGGAACGACTGCGCCAGCCGCCGGAAATTTGGATGCGACTGCGACGCCCCATGTTTGCGATTTGATATCACAGGCGACGATTGAAAATGTTGAGAGATGAATCATGAAGACTATTATAAACTGCAAAGGGCGGGCCTGAAGCAGGGCCGCCCTTTGCAGTTGTTTTGGATGGTCTACTTTTTCTGGGGCGCTTCAAGCACCTGATCTACAAGGCCGTAATCCACAGCCTGCCTGGCATCGAGATAATAATCGCGATCGAGATCACGTTCGATGACTTCCAGGGGCTGGCCGGTGTGTTTGGCCATGACGCCGTTAAGCAGCGACTTCAAGCGCATGATCTGTTTAGCCTGGATTTCGATATCTGTGGCCTGGCCCTGCGCGCCGCCCAGCGGCTGGTGCATGTGAATGGTTGAGTGGGGCAGGGCATAGCGCCGCCCCTTCGTGCCGGCAGTCAGCAGAACGGTCCCGAAAGAAGCGGTAACGCCCACAGCCACAGTGCTGATCGGGTTCGAGATCATCTGCATCGTGTCGTAGATGGCGAGTCCCGCGTAGATCTGTCCGCCAGGCGAATTGACGTACATCTGAATTTCTTTTTCAGGGTCTTCGTGATTGAGGAACAATAACTGCGCCACGATCACATTCGCGACCTGGTCGTCTATCGGCGTGCCCAGGAAGATGATGCGCTCTTTGAGCAACAGGGAATAGATATCATAGGCGCGCTCTCCGCGGCCCGAAGATTCTACAACCATCGGAACAACATTTTTAAAATTTGGGATCATAGTCTCTCTCATTTCTTGCTGGACGATTTTTTGGTCGTTGATTTTCCAGCGCTTGGTTTCTTGGATGAAGACGCACCGGATTTTGTGGTCTTACTTGCGGTTTTGGCCGGCGACTTCGTTTTTGCGGACGAAGTGCCCGCTTCTTTCCCGGAACCTTTGGCGGCTCCCGTCTTCCTGGGTTTGGATTTGGCCTCGGCTTCTTCCGCCGCATCCTCAGCCTTGACCTTTTTCTCAACCTTGTATTCGCCGGTCGCAATGGCCTTTAACCTGTCCAGCGTACGGCGCGTGAGCACGCGGTTGGCCGATTCCATCGCGACCGCCTCGGCAACTTGTTGCTGCCCTTTCTTCCCGCCTTTGACCGCGTTCAAGTTGACGCCCTGACTTTGTAAATTCATCAGTGTATTATTGAATTCAGTGTCGAGCGCTTCGTTATCCACTTCGATATTTTCCTGGCGCGATATTTCATCCATAATGAGCGAGCGTTCAATGCGTTTCTTTGCGACCGGTTTCGCTTCTTCTTCAAAGAACCTGGCCGCATCAGTATTACGCATCTTGTAATACGTCTCAAGATCGAGCCCCTGCTGAGACAATCGCTGGCGTAAATCTTCCACGACATGCCCGGCCTCGTGATCAAGTGTATGCGCCGCGTACTTGATGACCGCGCCTTCTTTAATGGTGTCAATTAATTTTGTGAAATATTCGTCATCGTAGTCGGCGCGGGCGCGCTCCTCGACGTCTTTCTTGAGCATCTCTTTGAGCGCATCGAATGTCTCATATTGCCCGACCATTTTGGCAAAGTCATCGTTCAGTTCGGGCAGGCTGACGCTGCGGACAGTCTTGATGGCAACTTCGATTTCAACCGTCTCGCCGGCCAGAGTCTCGTCTGAAACATCTTTCGGAAATTTGTGGCTGACCGTTTTGGACTCGCCCGCTTTCAGTCCCAGAAGTTGACGCGCAAAGCCTGGGAAGGGGAACTCGGTTTCGCGGTCTTCTTTGCGAACTATGGTCGCAAAGCCAGAACGCGTCAGGGATTCTTTTTCTGATTTCAGGTCTGCAAGGATGTAATCGCCTTCCTGTATTTCGCGCTCGACGGTTTCGGTGGTGCTATACATTTGTCGCAGATCTTCGATGGCTTGTTCCAGTTTGTCGTTACCGGGCGCTTCAAATTCATAAGCCTGCCTGATTTTTCCATAATCACCCAATTCCACTTCCGGGAGAAGCGGGACGAGAAAGGTAAACTTGGGAGTTTCAGTGCCTTCGACATTTTCCAATGTTCCCGCCGCAGCGGGTTTGATATCTGCCTCTTTCAGCATGAGCGGATAAGTTTCGTCCACCAACAGTTCGACCGCGCGCTCGTAAATCGCTGCATCGCTGTAATGGCGGCGGATGACCTCATAGGGAGCCTTGCCGGGCCGGAAGCCAGGGATTTTGCCCTGCTCAGAAATCTTGCGCGCGGCGCGGCGTTTAGCCGCCTCGAGGCGGTCAGTCTCCACTTCCACAACAACTCTAGCCTGGTGATCCTCTTGCACAGTCTTTTCGAATTTCAAGTTATTCTCCGTTTAGAGCCTAAAGGTCTTTGATGTCTTTAGGTTCTCCTTTTTGAAATAGTGGGGACGGAGGGGGTCGAACCCTCACGCCTTACGGCACATGATCCTAAGTCATGCCTGTCTGCCAATTCCAGCACGTCCCCAGTCTGGAATGCGGCGAAATTATAAAGCACGGGAGGGGGTGCGTCAATGAAAGGGGCAGAATGTTAATTATTCGCATACACCCTGCAAATACCTATATGGGACGGCATGACACAACGAAAAGGTATAGACCGATTAAAAAGGATGTACGCATGACTCGGCAAAAAATTGACAGTTTGGAAACGTGGGTTAATGCGTTTCTTCGTGACTGCAAAACGCGCGGCTTGTCGGCTTTTACGATTGAGTTCTATCGTTCACAGTTGAAGATATTTTCGGAATACTGTAAAGCGCAAGCGGTGGATGAAGTCATGCAGATAACGCCTGACCTTATGCGCGGCTTTCTGCTTCAGCTTGAAGCAAGGGGACGCAATGCAGGGGGAAGACATGCGGCTTATCGTGCGGTTCGTGCTTTCCTGCGATGGTATGAAAGCGAAGCAGAGCCGGACGCATGGTCAAACCCGATTCGCAAGGTGAAACCGCCGAAACTCGCGCGCGAGCCGATTCAGGGCGTGCCGCTCGACCATGTAAAGGCCATGCTTCAAACGTGCGGCGAAAATTTCACAGGCATTCGGGACAGGGCAATTTTATTGTGCCTGTTGGACGCGGGTGCGCGCGTGCGTGAATTCCTTGCGCTGAATTTGGATGACGTTGACTTTGTGTCCGGCGCTGTTGATATTCACAAGGGCAAGGGCAGTAAAAGCCGGACTGTGTTCGTGGGAAAGAAAAGCCGGAAAGCATTGCGGGCTTATGTGAAGATGCGAAGCGATGACGATTCGGCTTTGTGGGTTACAAAGCACGGCGGCGGGCGGTTGGCCGTGCCGTCATTGCGTCAAATGCTTGTGAGACGCGCCGGCCTTGCTAATGTACCCGTTCCAAGTCCGCACGATTTTCGCCGAGCTTTTGCCCTGGCATTGCTTCGGGCTGGTGTGGATATTTTCAGCATTCAAAAATTAATGGGACACGCTGGGCTTGATGTCCTGCGTTTATATCTTGCTCAGGATACCGAAGACACACGGCAGGCGCATGAGCGCGGGAGTCCGGTTGATGGAATGATGTAAAATAAAAACTGCCCTGCGGCGTGAAAGCGCCCAGGGCATGACCAAAGCCGACCTAACCGACTTGGCAATGCGTATTCTAGCACATCCAAGCGGGATAATAAAAAGGATGTGCAAAATGGGTTTTATCAAAAACGAATACCCTATAAGCGAAAAAGGCGAAGTTGTGTTCACGGATAAGAAGCCGCGTAATCTTGAAGATACACTTGATAATGTTGTCCTGGGGAATGTGCTTTCGTTCATTGCCGACTTGCTAAAGAATGGTAGAAATTCTACTGTTTACGAATTGAAAAGCGGCGCACTTGTTCGCTGGGATTTGAACATTGAGGACATGAGGCCCAGCCAGGACAAAATTGTCGTAAACGCAAAATATTGGCTTGAAAGACCTGGCGGAGTGCCGAAATATTCTTCTGATTTTTCGGATGTGTTCAACTTTAGCGGCCTGCAATTGACCGGTTCAGAATTGACGAGCGGGCGCGTGAAGATAATCGCAGAATGTAATAACGAGTCAGACTTTATTCGGAAACGCTTTGATGAAATTTGGGCTGACGTATTGAAAACTTTCAAGACCAGTGTACAACCTGCGCCGGACATTATAAAAAATTCAAAAGCAAGTCAGATAATGGAGTTTGTAAAACAAAATCCTGATGCACTCTCTGGCCTGGTGCTTGGAAAAACGACGATGGACATTATCAATGGACAACCTGCGCCGACGGTTGACGAGGGAATGCCGGAGAAGACGAAACAAAAGGGACGATATAGACTGACTCGCGAAGAAATCAATAAGCGCAAAAAAATTGTGATAGAAGCGAATAAGCTGAAAAAAGAAAATCCCCGAATGTATTGGAAACAAATCGCTGAACAATTGGAAATACCTGAAAGAACTTTGAGAGATTATCGCCACCAGTATTACGCAAATAAAAAATAGCAACGGCAGAAAACGGCAAAAAACGGCATGGCTTACCCACGCCGTTTTTTGTTTCCTACAATGAGGGAAATTGAGGTGACCATGACTCGAATAACGATAAGTTTAAAAGAACTTGAAAGAACGGCTTTGCGCGCGTTGGCGGAAAAAGAATTCAGAGACCCGCGCCAACAAGCCGCGCTAATTATTCGTCAAGAACTTGAACGACGTGGGTTATTGACCGTTCAAAACACATCATGCCCCATTGAAGTTTTCTCAACCATTCCCCCGAAGGTAAAACCCGAAACCAAATAGCCCGCTTAAAAGCGAATCGCCTGGGATACAACCAGGCGATTCGCGGCGGGAAAGGATATACAATGTACACATATTCTACACCCTACAAATCCAAAAAGTCAAAGACTAAAATTAAAGTCAATGGCCGGATAGTCGGTCAAATTGTCGGTGACGAATTCAGAAAGAACATTCACACAAACTGGATTCTGAGAACCCCGCCCGCAATTGCGAATGATGTTCAAGCTTTGCATGATGCGGAAAATGCGGGAGCGGCGTATTGTGTTTTTACCAATACAGACACAGGAATTATCTACCGCACGACCATCTCGAAAATATGGGATATGGGCTTCCCAGTCAATCGCGGATTCGGCGAACAAATCGCCTTGCCGCTTTCGTTATGGACACAGACACGCGGCCCGAAATTTACTCAGACGCAAACAGGCCCGCTTGATTATGGCGAACCGACTGCAACGAATGACGATGAAGCGAAACCGCTGCACATCGAAAGCCGCGCGGCTGTTGGTATCAAATATACAAAAGGCACGAAGACCGCAAAACAATTGTCTTTGTTTGGGGGCAAATAATGGACAAGACAAAAAGCGTCATTGTTCAGGAATTCGAGCGTTACGCCGAGTATATCCAAAGCGATGAATACAAAGAGCGCGAACGAATTCGCAACTGTGAAGCGCGCCCACTGCTTGAAATGCAGTCCGAAGCGATTGACTTGTACCGGCGCGGATTCAACGTCTTCCCTTTGCCGTCTCATGTCGAATGGACAGCAAGCGGAAAGACAGACAAACATCCCTACGGGCGAACCGGTAAACTGTTTTATACGCGCTTGCACTACTGCGGCTTTGAAACATGCCCGCACATGCGTTTTGATTTTGTGTCATTCTGGAATCTCACGCGGTGCGGCGTGCCGAATATCGGTGTGATGACCGGCACGACTTCGGGCAATTTGCTGATAATTGACTGCGATTCGAAGACTGCATTTCAAAAAATGCTTGGCGAACTCACGCGGCGGAATATCCCTTATTGGGCTTATATGTCTTACAGGGGCGGCGCGTGTTTGGTGCGCGTCATCGAAGGCGAAGTCGCAAACTTGCCGAAGAAGTCCAGCAAGACAATAAACGTTGAGTTATGGGGCAACCGGCATTATGCAGTCTTTCCGCCGTCCCTGCATCCTGTGACTGGAAGAGCGTACACCTGGTATACGCCGAGGCCGTCATCATCCCTGCTTGACCCGCACGCTTCCATTCCGCCCGTTTCAATCGCCGCTCTGGACTGGCTGGGTGCGAAATTACATGGGGGCAAACAAAGCGAATTGTCCGCGCTTGACTTGCCCGAATGGACTTCGCAACTCTCGCGGCGAAATTGTGAGACTCTCGCCAATGGCACGGATGAAGGCGAAAGGAATTCACGACTTACCGCGCTTGCCTATGATATGCGCGGATGCAATGTCCCTGTGTCCACTGCGAAGCGGGCAATACAAGACGCGGCGGCTCGATGCAGGCCGGCTTATCCCGAACGCGACGCGCTGGCTATTGTGAAGTCGGCATACAAACAGAACCGCACACGAGCGCGTGATTTTGTTACGATGACATATAGTCACGAAAGTAACGCGGCCTTCGTAACACGCCACGACTGGGAAGCGGCGCAAACCTTCGCGAATTCTCTCGACTGGCGGGCAGAATTCGGACGCAAGTCAATCAAAGCGCGCGCCGTCTTTCAAGCCTGTATTGACCGTGCGAAGATGTCGGCCTCAACCGCCTGGCGTGCGAGTGAAAGAGAACTTGCAGAACTGGCAAACTTGCACAGGAATAATATTCGACCGTATAAGCAAGCCTTCCTGTCTCGCGGCTGGCTTGTGCGTCCTGAGATTAACAAGTTTGTCACTGGCGGGGCGTCTCTTTTCCTGTTTGGCGAGACCGTCCGTCTTGTGTCCAGTAGTTATACTTGTACTACTACTGGAAACGATTCGGACGGTCGAAAAATGACCAAAACGCCCAAAACCGACCTAGAGCAAAACATCTTCGGGGCAATGCGCGGGTGTGCATGGCTGGTTTACAGTCACCTTTCAGACAGGCCAGAGACAACCAAAGCCGCGATAGCGCGGGCAGTCAATCAGCCTGTAACAAGTGTGAAGGCGGCGTTAGACCAACTGATTAGCGCCAGGCTGGTGAGCGCGTCCGAAGGCGCATTTATCAGCATACCCGCGACCGATGAAACTCTTTCAGTCATAAAGACGATAGCAGTAAACGGCAAAGAGAAGCCGGTCAAAGAACGTGCAAAGACGCGCCGCGAAAAGCACAAAGCCGAGCGCGAAATAAATGCAAGCGTTGACATGCTTCGAGCGATAACAAGATACCGCGAAAAACATCCGATTCGATGAGGTGAGTATGACCGAAGAACAAAGCAAATACATAACCGAAGAAATGCCGGAAAATACCGATAATGGCATTTCTGTCAAACAACAAAAAGCAATCGCCGCGCTGTTATCGGAGCGCACAGCAAAAGACGCCGCAAAGAAAGCCGGCATTGGAGAACGCACGCTTTATAACTGGCTGAACGAACCGGCATTCCGCGCCGCGTTGCGAACCGCCGAAAACGAAATTCTGGAGACTGCGACTCGGCGGTTATCCGCCGGACAGTCTCACGCGCTGGACGCACTGGAAACGCTCATGCAAAAAGCAAAGCACGAGTCTACACGTCACGCGGCGGCTGTTTCGTGGTTGACGATGTTTTTGAAGTATCACGACATTCATGACATTGAAGAACGTTTGACCGCATTGGAGGCGGCTATCAATGACAACAAAAAATAAAATCATAAACGCCATTAAATTTCCCGCATCCGTTGCCAGTATCAAGACTCTGGTTGACGGCGGGATTCGCGTCACGTTTGACTTGCCGGAAGATGCAATCAAACAAGCCGCGATGCTCATGGAGTGCAAGCGCGAAATGATACCTTTGCGCGTGGAAGTAAAGGCGGACGCATGAACGCAAGGCAACGAATAACGCAACTTGAAAAGAACATGCCGACTGCCAAAGATGAAAAGTCAAGCGAAGCTATCTGCGCTGAAATTCAAGCGAAACTTGCACGGCTGGCGCGCGGCGAATTAAACGAACCGAATACAGAACCGCTTACCAGAGAGGGCGAAGAAGCGCGGCGGCGGATACTTGAACGGCTGGCGAAAATTGCGGCGGTGCAAAATGGCAGCCAATAAAAACAGACTGTGGAAATGAAAGCGGACTGTGAAGTATGACGACCAACAAGCAACGGTTAGAGAAACTTCAAAATCAAACAAAGCCGGAAGTCAAAATAATATGGCGCGATTTTGTGGAATGGGCAAATGGCAAGAAACTCGACACAGAAAAAGAAACGCGGCTCGAAGAGGCTTGGCAGGAATTTGTAAATCAAGCGGGCGGCGAGTATGAACAGAAATAAAAAATCTCTTGGACGAATCGAAGACGAAATACGAAGGCGGTATAAAGAGTTTTGGGAACAATTCAGCCTTGAAGAACTTCAAGCTGTTCGTGATGACAACGCGTCGCCGGAAGTGATGGCGCGCTTTGACAAAACCGGAGATTTATTCGCCCTATATGATGCGATAATGACGCCGGAGGAAAGAGCCGAACATAATCAAATTATGAAGGAATTGGAAGAGCGCAATTTACGCGAAAATGTAAGTTAAGAATTGTGCAACAAAATAGACTTAACAAAAAGCCGACTATAACAAGTCGGCTTTTTGTTTCAATGGGGCAGGGGCGTTACTTTTTCTTTTTGGGCGCAGGCTTTTCGTCTTCGATGTACTCGAATAACTGCCCTGGCTCGATGCTGAAGTATTGACACAATGCATTAATAATTGGTGTGTCAAAACGATTCACGCTGTTATTCTCCCATTTGTAAAGCGTTTGGCGGGCAATGCCCGTTACTTCCGCAACTTCAGAAAGCGAAATATTGCGGCGCTCTTTTATTTGCTTTTCGGCAAGCAGAACGGCGAAACGATTGTTAACTGTCACATACATAATTTTACTCCGTGTATGCCTAGAACAACATACTTGACGATATGTTAAACTAGGCATACAATAGTTTATGAAGTCAGTAGTAAGACTATTGTAGCACAATACATAACGTCCTGAACCTTACCAACTTCATAACCGTTCATCGTGACCCGCGTGACTTAAAGCGCGGGGGTGATGGCGCGGGTGAGGGGAGCGCGGGGGCAAGAGCGCAAAGACAGCGAATCCAAAACACGAAAGGAAAAACTTGTACCCGAAGGTGAATAGCAAAGAAAAAGCCATCACGGGCGCGAACCTAGACGGCTCTACCGTGAAATTGACACGATAAACACGGCTTGAATATTCCGCCAAAACAAAGGACGGCATCCCAAAAATGGACATAACAGGACGCGAAATCACAAAAAAAAGGACGGCAATCCATGACCGTATACCTTATTCACTTCCAAACGAAACTCAAACACGCTGGGCATTATGTCGGATATGCGGCGCGCGTAGGGCAACGGCTTGCCCATCACAAAGACGGGAGCGGCGCGCGCATCCTTGCGGTGTGTAATGAGCGCGGCATACGCTACGACCTGGCGCGCGCGTGGGAAGGGCAGGGGCGCGAGTTTGAACGCAAGTTGAAGAACTGCAAGAACGCGGCGCGATATTGTCCAGTGTGCAAGCCAGGACATGCCCGCGAATATAAACCGAAGGTATGAGGCGCCTATTTGAAAAAGATAATTCTTGTAACTTTGCTGTTTGCGTCCCTGGCGTGCGGCCTGCTTGAAAATCGTATAATGCCGACTCCGATAAGCGTAAGCGCGCCAAACAAAGCGCCGTCAACCGTTCCGGCACTTACTTACTGCAAGGTGAGAACCGGAATGGAAGACGGCGGCTTGTTGAATCTCCGCGCCGGGCCTGGGAAGAGTTATGCGTCCATCAGAGTCTTGCGCGAAGGCGAGTTAATTTTACCCGCGAATAATTCAGCCCGTGACGGCTGGCGAAATGTTATCGCCGGTTCTGTCACGGGTTGGGTGAATTCAAAATATATAACCTGTGAGGTGAAACCATGACAAAAGGATTAACCAAAAGTATTGGCTCAATTGCGTTCTATGTCTTGACGGCTGGCCTGTTTATTTATGCCGCGTCCCGTTCGCTGGACTTTATACAGTCCACCTTACCGCCCGACCAAAAGGTTATCGGCTTCCTGGGCCTGCTTGCAACCGAAGGCGGCGCGATGATATGGCTCATCGTTTTCCTGAAAGAAGCGAGCGGATTGCCGCAAAAATCCGTCAGCGTGCTGACCGCCATTGTGGACATGCTTGGAAGCATTGGATTATTCACGATGGACACGTTATACCGAAGCGGCCAAAATGGAGCGATTGCGGCCTTGACGCCGGACGATATTCGCAACGTTATTCTTGCCTTGTCCGGTCTCATCGGGTTGAACCTGATTAGCGCGTTCGTCTTCCATGTCTTCGACCCTGAGAACATGCGAAAGATGCGCGAAGACTCGGCGCATGACGCGGTGACAGCTTCGCTATTGAAACAAATCGAAGACGAATCCGAGCATCTGGCGCAACAAATGACGCCGATGTTATTCTCCCAATGGCAGGACAAATTCACGCAGACGTTCAATCACATTGACGTTTTGGGACTTGGCAAATTCAAACAACACGGCGCGCCAATTGCCATTGAACCGTCGAAGCAAATCTATCCGGCCATGACGAACGTCCCGAAGATAACCGGCGACCATTCGGACGACGATACGGAAGGCAGGCCCGAATCGGGCGGCTCGTTTCGGAGCTGAAGCGCGCCGAACCTGCGCTCGATGCGGCTCGCAATTTGAAGGTGCGTTGCATGGCCGCTATTGTTCAGCCTCATGCAAACAAAAAGCATACCGTGACCGAAAGAAGCGCGGCATAACCAGCCCAAAGAATTCAGCAATGCGAACCTGTACGCGGTGCGGTGTGCAATTTGAAGGGGCTTTACATGGCCGCTATCATTCGGCGGCATGTAAGCAGGCCGCCTACCGCGAACGAAAGCAAAGGCAAACGGTGACAGTATGACCGAACAAAATATCCTGCACAAAACCGAATTTTTGAGGCGCGTTTTTGACGAGCCTTAAAAACGGGGTTGTTTTGAATCGGACGATAAAATCACACGGGGACGCGGCGCGGCGAGTCTCTACGGGCTTCCTGTGGGTAAATAGGGCGTGTCTGGCAACGGATGCGCCCTATTTTTCGGGCAAAATAGCTTATGAGAATATGTCTTCTGAAAACAAACGAAAGGAAAAAACGCCATGAAGGGAAAATCGAAATACAGGCAAAATATTTTGATAGGATGTAATAAAAGACCTGCGATACTTGAAACGCACATAGAAAGCAATTGCACAACCTTCACAGTAATACAAAAAGATAAAGTCATTGCAACCCGTTCAACGTCAAAAACACAAAGCGAAGAAATAGCAATGATGCGATTATCTAAGGCTGTTTCTGGGCTGGCTTATGTTTACGTTGTACCAGTTCCACAAAAACGGGAAAGTCGAATAGAACGATATTTCAAAGTGAATAATTGAAAGGAAAAAACATGACAAAAAATGCAATCACAACAAGAGCGAGCAAAGCAATTCGTGTTGACCAAAATGCGGCGGCGATATATGTCGCGTCTTTGGGAAGCGAAAGCGGACGCCGAACAATGTCGCAAGTTTTGAATCTTATCGCTGGAAATATTTCAGGCAACGCTGACGCCTTATCTCTTGATTGGGGCGCGTTACGCTTTCAGCATGTTGCGGCGATTCGCTCAAAGCTACAAGAGCAATACAAGCCTGCAACCGTCAACAAAGCATTAGCGGCTTTGAAAGGCGCAATACGCGCGGCCTGGCAAGCCGGACAAATAAGCGCGGAAGATTATCAAAAGGCCGTGAGTGTAAAAGGTGTACGCGGTGAAACGTTGCCAACTGGACGCGAATTATCTTCGGGTGAAATGGCAGCTTTGCTGTCGGCTTGCGAAGACGATAAAACAAATGCAGGCGCAAGAGACGCGGCGATAATTGCGGTGATGTATTCATGCGGACTGAGACGCGCCGAAGTTATTGCCCTGGACTTGACCGACTACGAAATCGAAAGCGGGCGTTTAAAAATTCACGGCAAAGGCAATAAAGAACGCACGGCATATATCACCGGCGGCGCGGCTCATGCTTTAGCGGACTGGTTGTTATTGCGCGGTGATAATTCCGGTGCTTTGTTTGTGTCCGTGAATAAAGGCGGCGCTTTTGGTGATAGTCGTTTGACTTCACAGGCAATCTATAACATGCTTCAAAAGCGCGCACAGGAGGCGGGCGTTAAATCATTCAGTCCGCATGATATGCGCCGTACATTTGTAAGTGACCTGCTGGAGAATGGCGCGGACATAACGACCGTTTCAAAGATGGCAGGACATGCAAGCGTGACCACTACGGCACGTTATGACCGAAGGCCGGAAGAAGCAAAACGCAAAGCGGCTTCACTGTTGCATGTGCCTTATCATGGACGCGGATAGCGGCGAATGATTCGGTAAATTTTGTTTTTTGTAAAAATAAAAAATGCCCTATCTGTACGATAAGGGCATTATGTCGTTGCCATATATTGCGATGACTTCAAACGCAATGTGGCATTTCTCCTAAGTCATGCCTGTCTGCCAATTCCAGCACGTCCCCAGTCTGGAATGCGGCGAAATTATAAAGCACGGGAGGGGGTGCGTCAATGAAAGGGGCAGAATGTTAATTATTCGCATACATGGAAAATCGTGCGGTATAATGCGGCGTTCTTAATTCTCGATAAGCAAAAATGGAACCTATGAGCCGAGTCATCAATCCAGACAGCGCAGGAAAACAACGAACTCAATTAACCAAGGCCATCGTGCTGGCAGTGCGCGAATTAGCGCGGCAGACCGATACAGGCGCAGCCGCCCGCGATTTGGCGGCCTTTATTTCGATTGCCCTTCAAACCATCTCGGATGGAATCGAGGCCAGCGTGGCGGCATGGGAGAAGCGCGATTATTGGGTCAAGGCCGATAAATTTCGCATGGAATGGGCCTGGGCTGCGCCAACGGCGCAAAAAATGCGGACGGCAGTGTTGGCCGATGATTGGGCAACTGTCGCTGCGCTGTCTGCGAGCATTGCCCAAAAATTTGGCAAAATACAAGTCAGCGAAAATAACCGGTTGGGGAGCCCCTGGATTGGAGCATTCAAACGGCTCAACGCAAAATAAAGAATTCCGAAGTCTTGAAGACTTCGGAATTCTTTTTACCTCGCCGAACGGCCAGGTTAAAAACCCGTCCAATATCTGATGTGTGTTAACAACAAGCGCGCTACACTCCTTATCTGATTCAACCCATGATATGATGCAAAAGGAGTTGCACAATGAGCACACTTACTGATTTTTCAAACGGACTTGCCGCGGCTGTCGAAAAAGGCGGAACAGGCACTGTCCTGGTGGATGCGCGCAAACGCTATCCTGCCAGCGGAATTGCTTACGCGGCCGATCTCGTTCTGACAGCTGACCATGTTGTTACGCGTGACGAAGATCTACGCATCGTGACCGCCGATGGGAAAGCGGTCTCCGTCACTTTGGCTGGACGCGATCCCGGCTCTGACCTCGCTTTACTTCGCCTCGCCGAAAAAGTTTTATCGCCCGCCAAAGTTGCGGATGCCTCCGCAAAAATTGGACAACTTGTGCTGGCGCTTGGCCGTCCCGATCAATCTGGCGTTCAGGCCTCGTGGGGAATTATCGCCGCCATCGGCGGCCCGGCCCGCACCGGACGCGGCGGCCTGCTCGATGAATATATCCAAACCGAGACAACGTCTTATCCCGGATTTTCCGGCGGGCCACTTGTCAACACCGAAGGCGAAGTGCTTGGCCTTAACACATCGGGACTCACGCATGGTTCATCTTTGACCGTTCCGGTTAAATTTGCGTGGCGTATTGCCGGTGCGCTCGATAAACACGGCGCAGTCAAGCGCGGCTACCTTGGAGTCCGCACACAATCGGTTGATATTCCGGATGCGGCGCGCACAGCGCTCAAGCGCGAACAGCAACATGGTTTGCTTGTTTTGTGGCTTGAAGAAAAAGGCCCTGCCGAACAAGGCGGATTGATGGTTGGCGATATTCTCGTGGCGATCGGCGGCCAGCCTGTAGGCGAGCCCGATGATCTTTTCGCCGCACTCAACACTGATACAGTTGGCAAAACCATTGCGGTTGAAGTGTTGCGCGGCGGCCGGCCTGAAACGGTCAAGGTGACGGTTGGAGAAAGAAAGTAATTTGATCTGTGTCTTGATTGATGCTCCGTCACCGGCGATGCGCGTTGGGCTGCGCGCTTTGCTTTCATCGGATGAGACAATATCAATTGCGGACGAAATAAACGCAGCCGACGTGGTAATTACCACGTCGGCTGCTCTCGCTTCTTTGCCCGACGAATTAACGGACTCCGCTCAATCAGCTTCGATCCTGTTCCTAAGCGGCGCCCCGCTCAACGTCCGCGCGCTGAAGCGTTTGCGTCGGGCATGGGGCATCCTGCCGTTGGACGCGTCAACTGAAGAATTGTTGGCCGCCGTTCATGCCCTATCGCAAGGATTAATTGTTGGCGACGTCTCGTTGTTGTTTCCGAACGAAGACGAAACTTCGGATCGCGGCCCGTTGACAGAACGCGAATCCGAAGTCATAAATTTGCTTGCAAAAGGGATGGCGAACAAGCAGATTGCCGTGGCGCTCAACATCAGTGAGCATACCGTGAAATTTCACGTCTCGTCAATTTACGCAAAACTTAACGTGACTAACCGAACCGAAGCTGTGCGCGAAGGTTTACGAGCCGGTTTGATTGCGCTTTGAAATCTTTTCGTGAATGTGGTCGCGCTCGATGTCGGTGAGCAGGGATTCGGTGTTGTTCAAGAGTTCACCGATCTCTTCGCGGATATGGCGATTGAGATAATAATTTTCAAGGGTGGACAGCGGCAGGAAGCGCGCGCCTGCAACAACGTGAATACAGTTGGGCGCTTCACATATACACACGAACGGCGCAGACATTTCCCATTCAGTGGATGGATAGAAGAAAGTTAATTCTTCGCCAACGGCAATATCGCGCGAGGCAAAGACCAACATGCGCGCCGTATCCAAAATCGTATTGGGATTGCACGAATGATTCATGGAGGCAAGTTCCTTTACTTCCACATGTTTCGTGCGCCCGACCTGCACGGTGTACATGGTCGGCTTGTTCGACATCGACTCGGTGGGGATGGGACAGATGATCTCGCCAGCTTTGTATGCCTGCTTCGTGACAAGGCTTCTGAATTTATTTTGCGTTCGTATTGTTAGCGTTGATGGAATGGTGACTGTCATTTATGCTCCTCTCGTTATTGGCAAACGAATTAGTAATAATATATAACGATGTAAGTTGAATTGCAAGGTTATTGATGCTGTTTTTAAAAACTTTAAGGTAATAAAACAACAATCGTGCCGGGCGATTGTTGTTTTATTCTGTTGAAATGTTGAATTGAAACGACAGGGGTTGATCCGATTTGTTTTCACCCGTCAAACCAAATCACACAATATGCTTTGAGACGATATACAATTGCTTCAGCGATTTATGTAAGCGGCAGGGTTATCTCGAATGTTGTGCCTTCGTTGACTCTGCTTTCCGCTTTTATATTTCCATTGTGCGCCTGAACAACCCAGGCCACAATGGAAAGTCCGAGGCCGCTGCCGGTGGGGGAGGCGGGGTCGTCGGAGTTTTGACTCCGCGCTGCGTCGACGCGATAGAAGCGGTCAAACAGATGGGGTAAATGTTCGGGCGGGATGCCCGGCCCGCTATCGGAGATGCGCAGCGTTGCCTTGTCCTGCGTGCCGTCGGTTTCGACTCGCACTACTTTATCGGCTCCGCTGTATTTGATTCCGTTCTCGATCAAGTTGCTGATCATTTGGATCAGGTATTGGCGGTCGCCGCGAATGGGAAGCTCAGGCAATTCGCCGGTTTCGAGTTTAACGTGTCGGTCTTCAGCCAACGCCGACATGCGCTCGACCGCTTCGAGGGCCACGTCGCTGAAGTCGAGATACTCAAATTGCAGGATGGCCTGACCTGCATCCATGCGGGCCAGGGTCATCAAGTCGTTGACCAGCCGCGCCATGCGTTCGCCTTCCGCATTGACGACTTGAAGCGTGCGCTGATATTCGGCTGCTGAACGGCGGCTGGAAAGCGCCCGGCCGACTTCGAGATTTACAATGGTCAGGGGAGTGCGAAGTTCGTGGCTGGCATCAGCGACAAAACGGCGCTGGCGGTCAAAGGCCGCTTGCAAGCGGGCGAGCATATCGTCAAAGGTTTCCGCCAGTTTAGCCAATTCGTCGCGGCCTCGCATGTTCAAACGGCGGCTAAGATCGCTTTCGCTGATGTTGCGCGCGGCGTGCGTAATTGTGGCAACCGGACGCATAGCGCGATCGGCCAACCATAGACCGCCAAGGAATGCAACAACAAGCATGGCCAGGCTTCCGAGGATCAGAGCAGTCTTCAAACGGCGCATTTGACTGTTCAAGTCGCTCGGACTGCCAATAACAAGGTAACCCATCACGAGGTTGCCGCGCAAAATAGGGGTGATGACAAACAAATAGTCCCTATTAACTATTTGATTGTTCCCATTAATAACCGATATGGTTTGCTCGTAAACGTTCAACTCATGCGCCTGGCTGCCAGCATTTACCAATTGGCTGGTGATGTCATCGGATTTGGCAAGTTTCTCCCCCCAATTTTGCAGCATCATGCCATTGGTATTTAGCAGAACGATCAAGTCGCCCTTTTGAAGAGGCGTTGCACTACCAGGCATGTTAGCCGACGAGAGATCCGAATCCTGCCATTCGGCGCCGCGAAAATAGTTTTGAATGTATGCGAATTTCTCCTGCATACGCGCTTCGGAGTCAACTTGCAGGTCGCTGGCCTCGATAAAGTAGATGAAGGCGCTAAAGACGCCCAGGACCAGCGCCAGGATAAAAACAAACCAGAGCGTCAGGCGAAAGCGGATGCTGTGAAAGAAGGGCGCAAACCAATTGCTAACGGATCGAAATACTTTTTTCACTATTTCACTTCCGCTCCGGATCGCGCAGACGGTAGCCTGCGCCGCGTATGGTCTCGATCAACTTGACCGGGTGCGCGTCGTCAACTTTTCGGCGCAGACGACGAATGTAAACGTCCACAACATTGGACACAATGGTCTGGTCGTAATCCCATAAATGTGCGACGACCATTTCGCGCGTAATCAGACGATTGGGATTTCGCATCAGATACTCGAGCAGGGCATATTCCTTTGCAGTTAAATCAAGCGGTGTTTTGCCGCGCCAGACATAATGGCTGGATGGGTCGAGGCGCAAATCGTCCACCACGATATTCCCACTTTTGTTTGGAGTTTCGCGGCGCAGCAGGGCGCGCAAGCGGGCGCGCAATTCCCTGACTTCGAAAGGCTTGATCAGGTAATCGTCCGCGCCGCTGTCGAGACCGAGCACGCGGTCGTCTAGGCCGTCTCTGGCGGTCAGCATCAGGATTGGCGCGGCCACTTTCTGGTCCCGTAATGAACGGCAGACCTCGATCCCATCGCGTTTGGGAAGCATGACGTCAAGAATGATCACATCATATTGTGCGAGCAGGGCCATATCTTCGCCCTCGACGCCATCATAGGCAGTGTCCACAGCATAGCCGTTTTCAACGAGCGTGGCGCGCAATGAGTCGCTCAGGCGGCGGTTATCTTCGATGATTAAAATCCGCATTCTGTTTTCTCGTCCTGCCTGATTTTAGCATGTGAACATGATTAGAAGATGACACCGTTTATACATCCCGGTGGGGCAGGGGAAGTTTTGAAGTAATGAAGACGGAAAGAAAAAGGTCAAGACGAAAGCGCAATCACTACAGCTATGGTGATGTATCATTTTTGTCTTCGGAAGCCGGCCGCTTTTTAGGCCGTGGGGGAGCGAACTCCGCTATAAACTGAATAAGTTCAGCTTATAGTATAATGCTTTTGATAAGTATTATTATCGAAAGCATTGACATGCCGCCGAAAATTCGTATAATGGTCGGCATGGCGAGTCCTACCATTGCTTCCGCAATCACACAGTATTTGGAAATGGTCAAGTTGGCGCGCGCGTCCCACACTGCCCGCACCTACGCCAATGCCCTGAATATCTTTCGCGAAGTCTTGAAAAGCAAAAAGGTCGACCCAGAAACATCCCCGGCCGACTCACTGACAGAAGATGCCATCGCCTGGCTGGCTAAATACTTGAAAGATTACTCCCCTTCAACCGAGCAACTTTATTTGCAGGCTGTCACGGGCTTTTATCAGTTTCTCGATGCAGAACGTTTGGCAGATACCAACCTGTCGCGCGTCCGTTTGCTTGTCAAACAGCGCGCACGCCGCCCCGGCATTCGCCTGCCGCAGTTTCCTGCCAATGACATCGAGCGCGTGCTGGCATTCATAAGCGATTCAACTTTTACGGAAGCCGACGGCGCGACCGAACGCTTACGCGCAGTACGCGACCGCGCCTTTTTGCTGACGTTGGCCGATACCGGACTACGCGTCCACGAGGCCTGCAGATTGCGACGCGGCGATATTGACTGGAACGAAGGACGCGCCGTCATTGTAGGCAAAGGCGACAAGCAAGCCGTGGTTCGATTCACGACTCGCGCGATGAAAGCATTGAAAGAATATCTCTCGCTGCGCGCGGGACTGGATGGCGGGTCTGGAAAACCTTTGGGCGCCCTGCCGCTCTTTGCGCGCCATGATAAAGGCGCGGGTAAAAAGATCAAACCCATCACCACGGCAACGGGACGCAACATCGTCAGCCAACGCGTCAAGCAAATCCTTGGCGACGAGGCTGAGGGAAAAATCACGCCTCACTCTTTTCGGCATTATTTTGTCACGACCGTTTTGCGCGGTTCCGGGAATTTGAAACTGGCGCAGGAACTGGCGCGCCATGCCAACATCCAGGTCACTCAAAGATACGCGCACTTGAGCGATGACGAGTTAGACAAGGGCTATTACGAAATCTTTGAGAACAAAAAAGAGTAGCGCAGGAAGATAATCCGCGCTGCTCTTTTTATGTATAACCATCTTTGGGAAATTTTATATTGCCATATTAGCCAGTCGCGGCCGTTATAAAAAAGTTGCCGCTCATTTTCAAGCGCTCACCCCTCCTATCCGACAACCACAAGCGGACGCTGTTTGATGTTTAAAAAAGAATCGGCTGGTCGTCCTGTATAATAACTGAATGAATCCGAAAGGGAAATCTTGCTGAGCCTCCCCCGCCCCATCCAAAACATCCTTGATTTCTATCGCGATCCCGAATATTTTGTAAACATACGCAAGCTTGCACTGCCTATCATCGCACAGCAATTCATGTTCTCGGCGTTGAATATGGCGGGCGTTGTATTCGTCGGGCAAAAAGGCGATACTGCCGTGGCCGCGGTAGGACTTGCAAACCAGGTGGCGTTTTTGATGAGCCTGGTGAATTTTGGAATCGTAAGCGGCGCAGCAATGTTCACGGCGCAATTTTGGGGACGACGCGACATTCCAAATTTACGGCGCGTGCTGGGATTATGTTTAGCTCTTGCGCTTTCCACTGGCTTGTTTTTCATGCTGCTTTCACAGTTTTTCCCGGCGCAAATTTTGAACATTTACTCAAATGACCCGGCCGTGATCGCGGCAGGCACAAATTATCTGCGCATTTACGGCTGGACATTTTTCTTTTATGCCGTCACGTTTAGCTACGCCTATGTGATGCGCTCCACTGGCGACGTGAAAACCCCGACCTACATTGGAGTCGGCGCGCTGGCGCTAAGCACCTTCCTTTCTTATGCTTTGATTTTCGGAAAATTCGGATTGCCCGAAATGGGCATCGAAGGCGTGGCGTTCGCTTCATTGATCGCACGCGGACTCGAATGCGGCGTCCTGCTGGCTTTTGTTTACGCTAAAAAATCTCCGGTAGCCGCCTCGCTAAAGGAATTGTTCAGTTTCGACACCGCCTTTCTTGGCAAGGTGATCAAACCCATGATGCCCGTTATTTTGAACGAATTGCTCTGGTCCCTGGGCATCACAACTTACAACATTGTGTATGGGCACATCAGCACAGACGCAATCGCGGCGATCAATATCATTGGCACCATCGAACAGGTGGCGTTCGTGGTATTCATCGGGATTTCAAACTCAACAGCGGTGCTGGTTGGCAACAGGATCGGGGCAGGACAGGAAGATGAGGCCTATTTATACGCCGGCCGTTCGCTGGGCCTCGGCGCACTGGGTGGAATCCTGATGGGCATTATCCTGGCTTTGGTCAAGACGCCCATATTGATGCTGTACAATGTCTCTCCCGCCGTTATCGAAGACGCCAGCCGCGTGCTGACGATCTTCAGCCTTTTCATGTGGCTCCGCATTGACAATATGATCATTGTAGTCGGCGTTTTGCGGGCAGGCGGAGATACCCGCTTCTCGCTCTTCCTGGATGGTATTATCATCTGGCTGGTTGGCGTGCCGCTGGCCGCACTGGGTGCGTTTGCTTTCGGGCTGCCCGTATATTTTGTGTATTTGTTCGCGATGTCGGAAGAGCTAACGAAGTGGATACTGGGCATCCAGCGTTATTTCTCAAGGAAATGGATCAACAACCTGGCGCAAAATCTTTTTGAAATTTTTCAAGATTGAAATTGAAATTGTGCAAAGAAGACTTCAGAAGTTTCCATTCTTTTCCTTGACACCCCTTCCCCACCCGTGATAAACTCTCATCGAAAGTTAATCTTACAAGAAAGGAGCGCATTCCATGAACCGAACGTTTATCGCCATCAAGTCTCGCAAAGATTCCAGCGCCGGACTGTATTTACCTTCTCGGAGTGCGCCTGTTGACCGCCCTTAGGTCACGACTGTTTTTTGAAATCAGCCACGGTTGCGCTTCGCGAAGCACACCGTGGCTTTTTTATTGCCGCCTCATCCCTGCCCCTCTTCTAAAAGAGAGGGGAGCAAAGAAGGAAACCATGAACGACATTACACCCTCATCAATCTACTTTGACTTTCGCAATGCACTCACAAAAAATCGCCTGCTCGGCATCTGGCGCATGATGACGGACTTCCGCCTCTCGTACATCGGCGCGACAGCCGCCCTGGCCGTTTCTGCGCTCGCAAAAACCCTCACCTTTCTTCTGCTCGGCTACTTTGCGGACGAGGTGTTGACTCAGCGCATCTTTATCGGCGGGACGCTGAACAGAACGCTGATTCTGATCGGAGCCGGATTCATCGCGCTGGCCGCCGTCGAAGGTTTCTTCTCGTATATTTCGGGACGTTTGGCGGCCTACACCGCCGAGGGCATCACGCGGCGGCTGAGAGATTTTCTCTTCGATCACATCCAGCGCTTGAGCTTCTCGTATCACAGCCAGACACCGACGGGCGACCTGATCGAACGCGTCACATCCGATGTGGATGCTTTGCGGCGTTTCTTCTCGGAGCAGGCCATCGGCATGGGACGCATCATCCTGCTTTTCGTCATCAACTGGGCCGCGATCTTGAATCTCAACGCAAAACTCGGATGGGCCTCTGTGGTGGTGATCCCGTTGATCCTGGCGGTATCGCTTTGGTTTTTCCAAAAGGTGACCAAGCGCTACGAAGAATACCAGGCGCAGGAAGCGATTCTATCCACCACATTGCAGGAGAACCTGACGGGCGTGCGCGTGGTCAAAGCCTTTGCGCGGCAGGATTACGAGAAGAACAAATTCGAGAAAGATAACTGGGGCAAGTTCCTGAAAGGGAAACTCCTGCTCATCATGCACTCGCTCTTCTGGCCGCTCTCGGACATCGTGCTTGGGTTTCAAATGTTGTTCGGTTTCATTCTGGCGGCGACGATGGCAATCCGCGGCGAGATCACGATTGGAAACTATCTGACCTACGTGGGCCTGGTCGTCTGGCTGATCTGGCCGATCCGCAACCTGGGCCGCATGATCGTGCAGGCCTCAACCGGCATGGTCTCGTATGGCCGCCTGATGGAAATTGTCAAACAGACGCGCGAACCGCTCACAGATGGCCGCGTCCAGCCTCGGGTTCCGGTACGAGGCGAGATTGAATTCAAGGATGTGTCGTTCGTCTACGAAGACGGCAAACATGAAGTCTTGAAGAATGTCTCGTTTCACATCCGGCCGGGACAATCCATCGCGCTGCTCGGATCAACCGGCTCGGGCAAAACATCGCTCGTCAATCTTCTGCCGCGTTTCCACGAATACACTGCCGGGCAGATTTTGCTGGACGGTGTGGAGTTGAAAGATTATCCGCGCAAATACCTGCGCGAACAGATCGGCATCGTGCAGCAGGAGCCGTTCCTGTTCAGCCGCTCGATCCGCGAGAATATTTTGTACGGCGTGGGACGCAGCGTTTCGCAGGAAGAAATCGAGACCGCCGCGAAGGCCGCCGCGATCCATGATGTGATTTTGGGATTCCCGGACGGCTACAACACGCTGGTCGGCGAAAAAGGCGTGACGCTTTCCGGCGGACAGAAACAGCGCGTGACGATTGCGCGCACACTGCTCAAGAACCCGCGCATCCTGATTTTGGATGACTCGACTTCATCGGTTGACACAGAGACCGAGGCGGAAATCCGCAAGGCGCTGAACGACCTGATGGAAAATCGCACGACCTTCATCATCGCGCATCGCATTCAGTCTGTGATGAAAGCCGACCTGATCCTGGTGCTGGACAAAGGCGAAGTCGTTCAGGTGGGGCGGCACGAAGATTTGCTCGAAGACGAGAACGGAATCTATCGCCGCATCTACGACATCCAGACGCGGATTGACGAGGAATTAGAAAGCGAAATTCTGAAGTATGAAGGATGAATTATGAACGAAGAAAAACAGCCAGACCTGAAAATCAGAACCAAAGAATTCGCTTTGAGGATCATCCGATGGAGTACTGAAGATGAATTTCATCCTTCATCCTTCCGGCTTCATCCTTTGGAGTAACCATGACTGACGAACTTATCGAACTCGAAGAAGAAGAATACACATCACAACTCACTGCGCCCGTGTTCAAGCGCATCGTGGGACTGATGAAACCGCACTGGAAATGGGTGATCGGTTTCTTCGTCGCGATCGCGTTGACTTCGATCACCGACGCCTTTTTGACCTACATCAACAAGGGCTTCGTGGACCAGGGCATCAACCTGAGGGACGCGGCGGCGCTGGTGCGCCTGGCGAAGATTTACGGCGCCATCATCGTCTTTCAGACGGCGACCGTCTTTTCGTTCGTTTATCTGGCGGGCGTGCTGGGCGAACGCATTCAATACGACCTGCGCCGCATGATGTTCAATCATTTGCAGGAACTGTCGCTTTCGTATTACGCGCAGAACGCGGTGGGACGCCTGATCGCGCGCGTCACATCCGATACCGGCCGCGTGGCTGACCTGATGACCTGGGGCGTGGTGGACACCACCTGGGCAGCCATGAACATCGTCACATCGGTGATTTTCATGGCGGTCATCAACTGGAAGCTGGCGCTGATCGTTTTCACCAGCATCCCGCTCATGATGTTCATCGCCGTGCAATTCCGTAAAAAGATTCTGGTGGAGTTTCGCAACAGCCGCCGCGCCAACAGCAAGATCACCGGCGCGTACAATGAGAACATCCAGGGTGTGCGCGTGGTCAAGGCGCTGGGACGCGAGGACGAAAACCTCAAGGAGTTCAAACTGCTGACGACGAAGATGTACAACGCATCCTATCGCGCTGCGTGGCTTTCGGCGCTCTTCCTGCCGGCTGTGCAGATCATCGCCGCGTTGGCGCTGGGCGTCATCGTCTGGTACAGCGGCATTCAAATCCAGGTTGGGCTGATCACCATCGGCGGCATCAACGCCTTCGTAACGTATCTCACCTTCATGATGTGGCCGGTGCAGGACCTGGCGCGCGTCTACGCCGAGATGCAGCACTCCATCGCGTCGGCGGAGAGAATCTTCAAGTTGATCGACGCCCCGCCCGAAGTCCATGATAGAAGCGGCGCAGTGCCAGCCTCCACCCTGATGGGCGCCATCGAATTCGATCACGTGGACTTCTATTACGAAGACCGCAAGCCCGTGCTGACCGACTTCACGCTGAAGGTTAACGCCGGTGAAATGATCGCCCTGGTCGGACCGACCGGCGGCGGCAAATCAACCATCGTGAATCTGCTCTGCCGCTTTTACGAACCAAAAAACGGAACGATTCGGATAAACGGACGCGATTATACGGATTACACTTTGCAGTCCATTCACTCGAAGATCGGAATCGTGTTGCAGACGCCGCATCTTTTTTCCGGGACGGTGCGCGAGAACATCCGCTATGGACGGTTGAACGCGGGCGACGACGAGATCCTGGCCGCCGCCGGGATCGCCGGCGCGCATGATTTTATTGTCACGCTCGAAAAGGGTTACGACCAGAACGTGGGCGAAGGCGGAAATCTTTTGTCGGTTGGACAGAAGCAGTTGATCTCGCTGGCGCGCGCCGTGCTGGCCAGGCCCGAACTGTTCATCATGGACGAAGCCACTTCATCGGTGGACACGCTGACCGAAGCCCTGATCCAGCGCGGCATGGAAGCCCTGATGCAGGGCCGCACCTCGTTCGTGATCGCACACCGCTTGTCAACGATCCGGCGCGCCAATCGAATCATCGTCATTCAAGATGGCCGCATCGCCGAGCAAGGCACGCATGCCGAATTGCTGCGAATGCGCGGGCATTACTACAGCCTGTACACGCAGCAGTTCCGTCACGAGTTGGAAGTGCAATACGGTGTGGTGGACGAAACAGAAAAGAAAGAGGAAAGCGAAGAAGTGGTCGCGGCGGATTGAGGGTTGAGCTGAAGGTTTAACCTTGAAAGTCAAAAGTTTGCCCGGCGGAGAAGGCGGATCTGCCGGGCAAAATGTTATTTTTCCGAATCCACGCTTTTCGAGCGACGTGTTTAAATGACGGCGCGAACGAATTCTTCAACGGTCATTCCCTTATTTATTCTCCTGGTCGTCCTTGCCTTTATCCAAATCAGCCAACCATTGCTCCACTAACTTCACATGCGGACTTTCGATGGCGCGGAAGATAGCCAGCGCCTCCTGCCATAGTTGGCACGCCTTGTCTTTCTCTCCAAGATTTTTATAGGTCATTCCCAGATTGCCGAGGGCTGCACCTTCACCGCGCCGGTCACCGATTTCTCGATCTATGACCAGGGCTTGTTCATAAAACTCGATGGCTTTGCGGGCATCGCCCAAAGCCGCATACGCCAACCCCAGATTGCCGAGGTCTGCACCTTCACCGCGCCGGTCACCGATTTCTCGATCTATGACCAGGGCTTGTTCATAAAACTCGATGGCTTTGCGGGCATCGCCCAAAGCCGCATACGCATTCCCCAGATTGCCGAGATGGACACCCTCCGCCTGTTTCTCGCCCAGCCGGCGCGCTGCCTCCAAGGCGGCTTCGAGGATGGGAATCTTCTGGCGGGGCGGCAAATGCAGGTCGAGCAAATAGGCGCACATGCTGGGAAAGTTGCTGAGCCACGCATCGGCAGAATCCGGATGGGGAAAGTTTGTGTGTTCTGGCAAGCATCGTTCGTAGGCCGAAATCAAATGCGGCCAGATGAAACGGAAACGCGCCAATCCGAGCAGGATATTTTCATTTCCCTGCAGATAAAGTGAGTCCGCCTCGCCCGCCCATTCGAGAAAATGATTGGCATGAGCCATGACTGTATCTTTCGCCTCTGCCTCGTTTTCAATCAAGCGCTCCACTCCAAACAAGCGGGTCAGGTCGTGGAGATCATATAATCCGCCCTCCCCCTCCTGCGCGGGCAGGTAATTCAACAGGCTGCGATTGACGAGTTTGTTTAGAACACCCTCGAGATCATCTTCCTCAGTCATTTGCCAAACGGCTTGAGCCGAAATATTGGGAAACGAGGCGGTAAAGACTGATAACTTCCGGAAATATTTCTTCAAATCGTCATCCAGCAGTTGATAAGAAAGGCTGAGGGCCGTCTCCACATCCAGATCGCGGTCGCCCTCGCGCTTCAGCTGTTTCAAACGCGTACGTTCGTCTCTGAGGCGGGCAATCAATGCGGCCGCTTTCCAATTTGGGCTGTCATCCAATATCGAAGCCGCCACGCGCAGGGCCAGCGGGAGGTATCCGCACAGTTTTGCCAGTGCGCCGACTTCTTCGTCGGTTGCATCCTTCATTTTGACCGAAGCCGTTCGCAACAACTCCCCAGCCCCGGCCGCTGAAAGCACATCGAGGCGCAGCGGGTTCAAGCCAGATTCCGTCAAACTAAAATACTGCCGCGAGGTAACAATTACCGCGGATGGCTTTGGCGGAATCAATGGCCGCGCCTGCGCCGCGTTGGCGGCGTTGTCAAGCAGGAGCAAAGCCTTATGTGCGGCAAAGGTCTGTTGAAATAATCCCTTTAGTTGCCCGGGTTCATCGGGAAGTTTTTGGTTTGGATAAAACGGCTCCAGGAAACGGCGCATGGCATCTTCGGGCGTCATTGGGTTTTCGGAGGCGCCGAGCAGGTTTATGCTCATGCGCGCGTCGGGATAATCGTCTGCGATTTCCTGCGCCAGTTTGCGCGCCAATTCGGTCTTGCCGATCCCGCCTCCGCCGGTTACACCGGTGATGATCGCGCCGTTTGAAAAAGAGTTCTTGAGTTTTTTCAATTCCTCTTCGCGGCCCGTGAAATCGGTCACGGGCGGAGGAATGGTGAAGAGAGTAGAGACAATTCCTTGAAGTGGGGCTTCGTGATAATGCTCGATCTGCTGCTGCGTGATTGCATTATTATCCCCTTGTATGATATTCGAGTTGGAAACATCCCCGCCAATGCTGATGTCGGATGCCGGCTCTTGCGCTTTCTTCCTTTTATCGGGCTGCATGTGGTCGGGCGCGAATTCCTTCGCGCCTGCGATGATCGGAATAATCGGGATGATCTTCTTTTTCATAACCGCTCCTGTTACTTTCCGGCGGAAAGGATTGTTCCCATTGTAGGGACTTTGTCCAATAAAAGCAAGATGGGGTTAAAAAACGAATCCGCCCGATGAAATTCACCGGGCAAATTCTGATTCGATTCGAGTGGAACTACGACTAATACGACCAGCCCCACTGCATTTCTGTCATTGCCTGATGGTTTTGTATCCAGAAATCGCGCTCGAATTCCATGGCGCGCTCCTCGGCTCTGCACAGGGTGAACAGGAGCAAAATTGTAAACAGCGGACCGATGATGTATAACATGGCGGCCTCCTTGCAAATCCACTTTACTGCGGCAGGAGCCGGGAGTCAATAATAAAGGTCACCCGCGGCCCTGACGAACATCGGGATTTATTTTGAAACACTTGACGTTCTCTGCCTGACCGCCTCATAAATAATCAGCGCGGCGGCAATCGAGACGTTCAACGAATTGACTTTCCCCGTCATCGGGATTTTGACTTTGACGTCCGCGCGGCCCAGCCAGAAATCGGTCAGGCCTTCGTCTTCGCTTCCCACCGCCAGCGCCAGCGGGCCGCGCAGATCCTGGGTTGTGTACAAGCTGTCGGCCTGCGGCGAGGCGGCCAGAATCCTGGTCCCGTTGCGGCGCAGAAAAGACAGCGCATCCTGGTTACTTGCTTCCACCGTCGGCACGGTGAATAATGTTCCGCGCGAAGCGCGCACAACATTGGGGTTGTAAATATCCGTGCGCGCATCGCAGACGATCAACGCGTCAACACGAGCCGCGTCGGCGGTGCGTAAAATTGCGCCGAGATTGCCCGGCTTCTCGACCGACTCGGCCACGACGATCAACGGTGATGGAGAAAGTTTCAGGTCATCGAGTGAAATCTTTGGGATCGGAAAAATCGCCAGCCAGCCGTCGGGATTATCGCGATAGGAAATCTTCTCGAATACGGCGCGGGTGACGCTGATGTTTTCAGCCGCGGAAAAATCAATTTGGCGCGTCGCCAGTTCGGGCGCGGCCAGAAGCGTGTGCGGTTTGTATCCGGCAGACAAGGCAAGTGCGATCTCATCGAATCCCTCGACAAGCATCAGCCCGTCCTGCCTGCGTTGTTTTTTATCTTCACGCAGTTTGACGAAATATTTAACGCGCGGGTTTTGCAGGCTGGTGATGTCCATAGGTTTGGGCATGGTGCGGTGCTCCGCCAATACGTCTCTTCCTTTTTTAGAAATCAAAGCGCCAGGCAGGGTCGCCCTGGCGCTTCATCACAGAATTAACATGAACATTTTCATCATTCTAAAAATTCTACTGCAATCACAGACATTTTGCTATACTTGAAAGAAATCTCACCCATTTGTGAATCTGCCAACCGAAGTATCGGAAGAATGGAAGCAGGATAAAACCTATCCGAACGAATCACATGGCTTTTGCTTTGATGAATTATGAAAAGATTGGACGTTGATATGTTATTGGCTACACGCAATTTAAAGTATTTCAACTACGATCAACTGACCTGGCCTGAAGTTGCAGACCTGCCTCGCGATACGCCGCTGATTTTGCCTTTCGGCTCAAACTACGACTTGGAGCGTCTCGCCGAACAAGTGAACCATCCGCCCCGCATCGGACTCCTGCCGGCGTTTCCATTTGGGTGGCGCGGCAGCGGGCTGGAAGTTCCTGAAGCCATCATCGGCGCATATATAGATAATCTTATTAACTCATTGCGTGATGATGGCTTCACGCGTGTTTATGCGCTGACGCCGCAGGACACAATTCGATTGCCAAACCCTAAATTTCAAATCACTCAATTCAACCAATCGCAAAAACAAAGCGCGCCCCCCCTGCCCCTCGAAAGCGAACGCGGCAAAGTGATCCTGATGCCGATTGGCCACACCGAACAGCACGGCCTGCATCTGCCGCTTTCGGTGGATACGATCATCATTGAAGCGATTGCAAAAGGGACTGCAAGCGCCGCACCCTCGCGCGCAGAGACGCTGCCGGCGATGCCTTACGGAGTCAGTACACATCGTCCGGCCTTTGCAGGGACGATGAACGCCGGCGGGCGCGCCTTCGAAGATTTCTGGCTGGCAGTAATTGACGCACTTGCCGTTCGCGGGTTTGATCGCTTTTATTTGATGAGCGGGCACGGCGGCAACACTTCATTCCTGGTTAACGTCGTGAAGTACGCGGGCGAACGTCACCGCCGAATCTTTTGCGCGACAGCTTTCCTGCATACCTCCGGCACAATCGGCGCGGCGGCAATCGAAAAATATCGCACGTCGAAAATCGGCGGGATGGGTCATGCGGGCGAACTGGAAACATCTTATATGCTCCACTTGCGCCCCGACCTTTGCTACATGGAGCGCGTTGTTGATGAAACAGATTTCGTCGCAACGCCATCATATTATATGGATTGGATCGAAGGTGGTTCTCTCATAGCAAATCCGCCCTGGGATGATGATACAAAAACAGGGGCCTATGGCGCAGGCAGTCACGCCACAGCAGAGAAGGGCCGCTTGTGGCTGGAGGCCGCCATTGAAGAAAAGGCCGCGCACGTGGAAGAGATTCACGAACAGCACGAGCGGCGTGAGGCGCGCCGCAAGACAGGCTATGGACTATGGAGCAAAACCAAATGAGGAGGTTTTGATGCCTGACGACAAGCATACCAAGAGTGAAATGCACGGCTGCATTGTGTGCGGCAAGTTGTATCAACTTTATGTTGTCGAAGATGCGAACGGAAAATTCATTGACTGCAAGGTAATGAGCGGAGACGGGAAATGTGTCCCAAGTCAAGGCCGGCCACTGGTAGTGTGTAAAAAACATACCGACCGGGAAATCGAGGCTGCCATCGCCAGAACATACGGCAATCGGCAAGAGGATGAAGACTAAATTATTTCATTCTTTCCCAAACCAGCGTCACGATGGTTTTATTCGTCGGATTTGTTCCAATCGGCGCTGTGCTCAAGATCAGTCTGTCGCCGCTGAGTTGATAATAGCGCGGCTGAACAGACCCGGTCCAGTTTGGGAAAAGTCCTCCGATGACAGTGTGGTTGATGATATGGTTCTCTTCGTCAACTGCATAAGTTGAAAAATAAGCTTCGTAACTTTCGTAAGCGGAGCGCATCTCTTCGGGCGCGGCGCGGAACTTTGTCTCGCCTTGAAAGTTTGCCCGCCCGGCGCGCATAATATGCACCGACATATTGCCTTCAGCATCGTAATACAATCTTCCGACCGGGTTCTTACCATAGATCGAAAACACACTCCCATTTCTGCGTATCGCATCACAGGAGATCAGTTTCCAAACACCGGCGAACGAATTTTCAGATATTACAATGTCTCCTGCCCAACGTACAACTTCCAGCGCTGGTTTCCAGGCCTGGAAGTTATACGTTAGAGCCTTTATGTTCTCAGGGCCGCTTTGGCCAGGGAATTTCAATGGGGCCGTCGTAGCCGTCTATGTCGGACAGGAAAACGCGTCCGTGTGAAGGCTGTGAACAGCCGGGTTCGTCGGTGACGGTCACAGTTGGATCGAACGCGCCGATCGGCGTAAAAACGATCTGCCCTTGCTGGCAAGTCCAAAGTTCGACCAAATAATACGGGCTATTCGCGCTTTCGCGATCTGAAAGCGGAATGGGAGTGGCGAAATCCCACGAAACCGTGACCTGATCGCCGTTACGCAGGGCAATGACGCCCGTCGGCGGCGGATAATTGCGAGCGCCGGGCAGAGGCGCCTTGTCGGGATAGACCGGCTCAAGACTGGCCACATCACCGCCGACCTTCATCACTTTTGAATTCACCCAGCATGGATTCTTCCCGCCAATCGCCTGGACGTAAAGCCATAAACCGTTCGCACCTTCACTGCGGCCAATGATTTCAAGGTTACTGCCCGCCCTAAGCCCATATTTGTACAAGTACATATTGCCCGGGCCATGATAACAAGCGGCAGTATCAAGCAATTCGCCGCGCAATATGGCGTAAGTAGGAATGGGAGTAAAAGTCGGCGTCTCTGTCGGAGAGGGGGTGAATGTGAACGTGCTCGTCGGAGAAGAGGTGATGGATGGCGTAAAACTCGGCGTAGAGGATGGCGTAAAAGTGGGAGTCGAAGACGAAGTCACAGTTGGAGGTTGAACAAACGGCAAAGGCAGGCCAAAAGCTCTGCCGACCATCAATACAGCCGCGGCAAATAGCACCAGGCCGACGCCAAATATCCATCCTAAATTCCGGCCGGCAGATTGCCTCGATCTGATGTTCTTTGGAGAGGGAGAATGAAGAATGAAATCCAGGTTGTGTTGCGTGAACGCGACTCCGGTTGAATCGCCAAGACGTTGACGCAACTTGAGCGCCTGCTGCAAAGATTTGCGCGCCGCGCCCCAATTTCCGCGGCCAATCTCGCAGGTTCCAATTTGATGCAACGCCCAGCCTTGAGCGGCCTGGTCGCCAAGAGCGCGCGCCGCCTGATAAACGTCAGCCAGGACGCGCCGCCAGGATTCCCAGCGGCCGGTCAAGGTCAGGAAAGGATCGAGGGCGCGTCCCAGCAAAATGGCTTCACGCCAGCGTCGTTGAGAGACAACCCAATCGAACAAGCCAAGCAGATTCCCCAATTCATCTTTGACGAAATCGAAATCACGCCATTTATTTTGCATCTGCTCTTCAAGATGCTGGAGAAGTTTTTCTTTTGCCACGACATCATCCTGGCCCTCCAACACAAATTCGCGCAGGCCTGAGATCAGCCTCATGCGCGGACTGTTGGCGTACATCAGTTGAAGAGACTCGAGTTTTTTGCTGACATCGTCTGCGCGGCTTCCGCGCTCCAGCCATTTGCGATCCACTGAGATGCCCGGCGCCGAGCCGGTCTCAACCAGCATGGCGCGTTCCTCAGCAGACAGAGTCGAGATCACCAGGCGATAAGCGCGCGACAACGCGGCTTTTACAGTATCTCCCGTACTGGGTTTAACGGAATTCAGGCCAGCCGGAACATCCTCAAGCTTCAATCGTTTTTCTTTTAACGCGTTCCCGATGATCGTGAGCGCGCCGGGGATATCGCCCAGGGCATTTGCAATTTCATCCAGGACGGGTTGCGATTTTGAATCTAATGTTATGCCGGAACGATCTGCAAGCAATAAAAGCGAATCGCTTCGTTCAAACGGGCTGAGAGGCAGATCGTCATAATCGTCATCAGAGACAGTCTGCTCGGTCTCGACCAGGACAGGCGTATTCGGAAACAGGCTGGATAATTCGTCGAGTTCGGTGCTATTGAGGGAAATGCCGCTGAGATAAACCAACGGGCGGACGTTGCTCAAATAGGTGCGCGCCGCCGCGGAGTCCACTTTGAGAGGCGGCTCAGACTCAAACAACGCGTCGAACATTTGCTGGACAAGGTCGCCAAATGCCAGGGCCTTACCGGCCTCGTCCACGCCTTCGATAAAGACCACGCCATTTGGTTGAGAAATTGCGGCGGGACTGTTGGCGGCTTGTTTGGCAAGCGTCGTTTTGCCGAGGCCAGGCTGACCGTGAAGAAAGATCGGCTGGCCGTCCGCGATCCATTTTTCGAGTTGGGCCAGTTCCTTTTCGCGGCCGATAAAACTCTTTGGCTTGCGCGGCGGTTTGGGCGACATCGCCCGCGGCTCGACGCGCGGCGCGGCCTGCTTGTAAATTATCGTTCCGTTATTTGTGTTGACGACAAAATTGTTGTCCCCGACGACAATACTGCCTTCAACATCGCCGCCAACATTAACCGAAGGCTGAGGCATGGTCATGGATTGTTTTTCTTCCGATCACTGTTGATCGAATTGTTGCTGCCGACGACTATATTCCCGTTCACATTGCCCTGAACTGCAACGCCTCCCTGCCCGGCCGCGACGCCTCCATGTGTGGCGATGGCCCCACTGCCCTGCAGGCTGATGGATTCCTTTTGAGCCTTTTCGACGAGCGAAGATAACTCTTCCAGAAATGTGGGATCATCCTTCAGCATTTTCCGCAGCTGCGTTTCAAAAGCGGACTGGTTATCTTTATCGTCCGCCTGGCTGGCCAAATCCTTGGCGGCGTCCTGCGCGGCGGGCTTATCCTGAAACTTCTGTGAGATCTTATCCCACAATTTTCCGGCCATGTCTGGCAGTTGTTTGGAAACGTCCTCAATGACGAGTTTTCCGGCTTTGGCAAGATAAGGGAAAAGAATTGAAGCGGCAGCAGCGGCAATTGTAGCGGGGTCCATGTTAGATTCCTTCCTGGATTCGGTTTATCAAATCAGATAGATATAGTATACAAAAGACATGCTCGAAACGCAATATCGCTGGCGCGCGGCTCAATTCAATCGCCCAGCGCCTCATACTCGCGGACTTCATCCTGCGCCCCCGCCTCAAACATTTGCTGAGCTGAACGCAGCAATTCCACAGCGACTTCCTCACCCACATAAGCTTCGCCGCAGCTCGGACAGACGCGCGCCGGGACAATATTGACCACCAACTTTGTTTCAGCGCGCTCCAGAGTTATGGATGTGACGCCATCAACAAGCTCAGCTTGCCCGCAAACAAGGCATATCATTATTTGCGGCTCCGGAAATCTTTTTTCCACTTGCCCGGATCGGGGACATAAACTGTAATGACGGTGATTTCATTCGCTCCTGCGTTCCCAGACGCCACCACATGGAAAGGACGTTTTCCCTGAAAACCCAAGATCAGGCGGCTCGGCGCGGACATCTCTGCCGAGTAATCTTCGATGACATCTCCCGCTTCCAACGCCTGGCGGACTTTCTTCCCGGATATATTCCGCTCAAACATGCGTTGGACTGCATGGACGCGGTAAATGATGCCGTAATTTGTCACAGCAAACTATGCTTGAATCACGCGGGCCAGATTGACAACCAAACAGAGAGCCTGCCTGCTAAAACACAAATCGGGCTACAGGTCCACAGCCAGGCAGGTCAGCGTTTGTTCCACACCCGGGATAGGCTGAATCTTCGAAGCGGTTATCGCGCCCAGCTTGGCAACGTCTGGCGTCTCCACCTCGGCCACGGCATCATACGGGCCAAAGGTCATATGCGCCTCTTTGACGCCTTCGATCTTGCGTAAACTCCGCACAACATCCTTCACTTCACCCGCGCGGATCTTAATCAGAACATAGGCTTTCATATCTGCTCCTTTTGAGTTAAGCCTCGCTGGTACGAAGGAAAGTCACCCAGTAAACGGCAGCCACCAGCACGGCCCCGCCAATGATATTGCCAATAGTTACCGGCAGAAGATTGCCGAAGAAGAACGCCTGCCATGTTAAATTTTCAAGGCCGGGGACTTTTCCGGCGACCGTTTGAATAAATATCGGATCAAAAACCTTGATGAACAATGCAAACGGAATAAAGTACATATTTGCGACGCTGTGCTCGAATCCGGCGGCTACAAACGCCGTGATGGGGAAGATAATCGCCAGAATCTTGTCTGTCGTACTGCGCGCGCTGAACGTCATCCAGACCGCCATACAAACCAGCGCATTACCCAGAATTCCAAGCGCGACGGCCTGTATAAAAGTGAAATCGCTTTTAGCGACCGCGATTCTCAGAGCCGCAATTCCAATCGCATTGGAGCCGAACATATATTGTTTTGTAAAAAACATCAGCACAGCCGTGCCAGTTGCACCGATAAAATTTCCGATGTAAACGATCGTCCAGTTGCGAAGAACAGAAAGCCCGCTGATCTTGCCGCTGGCCCAGGCCATTACGATCAAATTATTTCCGGTAAATAACTCCGCCCCGCCAACTACCACCAGGATCAACCCCAGGCTAAAGACCAGCCCGGAAAGCAAGCGGATAACGCCATACGGCAGGCCGGTATTGAATGCCGCCGCGCCGTCCGCGCTGGTAATTGCTATGCCCCCTGCGCCGACTGTGGTCGCAAAGATCGCGCCCAAAGCAATGAACGCGCCAGCCAGGACAGAAAGCATGAAGGCCTTCAAGAAGGGCATCTCGGCTTTTCGCACGCCAAGATATTCGGCGCGCGTCGCCATTTCCTGCGGAAGCAACGCATCGAAACGAATTTCATTCATAATTCACTCCAAGTCTCTTCTCAACGAATTACACCGGACGGCTGCGCCCGGCCCACGCAGCAAGCCCTGCTGCAAATAAAGCTACCACAACAATCGCGACAACTGACACGGTTCCCGCGCCGCCCGCGGCGGGGATGACCGGAACAACAGTTGCCGTGCCTGTAAGCTCTTCCGTCAAAACTGCCAGCGTCGGCAGCGGTGTGGCTGTGGACAGATCACGCGTCGCTGTAACTGTTGGCGGAATCGGAGTCGCGGTTCCAGCGCGGGCGATCAACAATTTATCGCCCTCATATATATCGTTGGATGAAATATTGTTCAACCGCTTAATTTCCTCAACTGTGGTCTTGTATGCCAATGCGATCTGCCAGAGAGTCTGGCCTGGTTGTACAACGTGATAGATATTGCCATTTTCATCCGGCGTGCTGACGATTACCGCCGAGATCCTTTGATCTTGCGTGGCCGGCGTACCGCTAACACTAATTACGGTTGCCGCTGGCGCGGCAGGCGTATAAGAAACCTTCGAGCCGCTGGCCAGCGCCACATCAATCGCATAATAGTAAGTACCTCCGGCAACTGCCACACCCGCTCCGATCTCCTGCAACGCGGGAGACAACATTGTATTACTATGCGGAGCATCCCCCGTCCACTTTTCGACTACACTTTTTGCAGTCATGCCCGCAGACCCTTCTATTACGTTTTGAGAAGCAAGTCCACAGGGATAAGAAGCAAGCCGACAGCCCGATAAATCTCCGGCTAATGGATAACCTGCGTCCAACAAACGCTGTCCAACTATCGTGCCGCCGGGGCCATAATCCGACCATGTTCCAATTGACGCCATATAGTCTGCCTGAACTTGTGCGGCTTCCATCAATATCGAGTTAATGCGATAAGCAGGCAAGCCGTTCGAAGCGCGTAGATCGTTGACCGCGTTGATCAGGTCAGAAGCAGTGGCCGGATTCAAGGTCAAGGCCGAACCGCTTGTGCCAGGCGCAAAAGCGATGGCCAGCAAACCAAAGAGACAGGCCAGGGTCCAGATCAGTCGTTTATTCATACGCACAAAATTATAACGCTGAACGCAGGCGTTATAATGATACAAATGTCCGCCACTTCATTTCAAATTCGTTTATGCCCAAACTGCGGACTGCGTTATCCGCTGACCAAAAACAATCCGTTCGGCGAACGTTGCCCGCTTTGCTTGGGGGAAACAAAAATAATTTCGGAATATCCGTTTGAACAAGAATCAATTGCAAACAGCGCAAGACTGGCGGATGAAATCAAATTATCTGTCCTGCTGGATAATATTCGCTCGGCGTGGAACGTCGGTTCGATCTTCCGCTCGGCGGATGGGTTTGAATTTCGTCACGCTTACCTGTGCGGCATCACCCCCACGCCCGACAACGCAGACGTTCGCAAGACCGCGCTGGGAGCGGAACAATTCGTAACCTGGTCTGCACACAAAAACGTGGTTGAACTTGCGGCGCAGTTGAAGAAACAAGGCGTTGAAATCTGGGCGCTGGAACTCACACAAAATTCCACGCCGATCAATTCCATCGCTTCGGCCAAACAAAAATCATCCGAGATTGTGTTGGCTGTTGGCAACGAAGTAACCGGCATTGACCCCGGCCTGCTCGAACTGGCCGACCGGGTTGTTCATCTGCCCATGCGCGGGCAAAAGCGATCGTTCAATGTCGCGGTCGCATTTGCGGTCGCCGCGCAAATTTTACGTTCCCGATTTTAATCCCTGTCTTTTTGGATCGCACGCAGCGCCAAAACACTCGGATGCTCCGCGGCGATTCCGCTCCCCTGCTCGATCTGCATCCGGCAGGCCGCGCCCGTGGACGCCACAACCGATTCCCGATTCCCGATTCCTGATTCCCGAATGTAAGGAAACAACTTCAATTCTCCCACCTTCATGGAAAGTTCATAATGCTCGGCCTCGTAACCAAACGTGCCAGCCATTCCACAGCAACCCGCATCAATGAGTTCCACATCGTAACCGCAAGCGCGCAGCATTTCAACTGTGGCTTTTGCGCCGTTGGGCAATCCGTCTGCGGCGGGACCTTCGGCGCGCTGATGGCAATGTGGATGAAGTTTTATTTTCGATATTGGGCCAGATGAATTATTTTGTAATTTATTGGCTGCGCGTAATTCATTGAATGCTTTGGAACGAATCAGGAATTCATCCAACAACCAAACGTTTGAGACGCGCCGCGAAATTTCCTCCGCGCGCGCCGGGAACAAATCAACGTAATCATTCTTGAGCGAATAGATCTCCGGCGGTTCGATTCCCACAATCGGAATGGAATTGTCCGGGTCAAATTTCTTCAGCGTATTCAACAAACGCGCGGCATGACGGCGGGCCGCATCCAACATTCCTTTTGAAATCAAGGCCGCGCCCGCGCTCACAACCGGCAAAACCTGAACATCGAGCCCAAGCGCAGTCAAAACGTCGAACGCGGCCTGCTCGATTCGCGGCTCAACGTAACGGGCAAAAGGATCGGATAAAAAGATGACCTTTTCGCCGCCTTTATTTTTCGGCCTTGCCCGCCTGCTGGTAAATTTTGGAAAGGGACGATGAGGCGTGATTTGCAGCGCTTTTGCAGAAATGGATTTGCTGAATTGATTCTGCATAAAGAAGTTTGCAAGCGGCGCGACCTGAGCAAGCGCCCCGGCAACAACGTGAAAATATCCAAAAAGATAATCGCGCGACGGCCTGCGATGAGTCTTGTAATATTCCGCGTCGAAAGCGGATTTCAACTTCGCCATATCCACGCCGCTCGGGCATTCCGCTTTACAGCCTTTACAAGCTAGGCAAAGATCGAGTGCGCCATAGACTGACTGCTGGAGTTCCGAATATCGAATATCGGATTTCGATATTCGATATTCGATATTCGATTGCGAAATTAACGCGCGCAACAAGTTTGCCCTGCCCCGCGTCGAGTTGTTTTCCTCGCGCGTCGCCTGAAACGACGGACACATCACGCCCGTATCTTTCAGGCACACGCCCTGTCCGTTACATTGTTCGATTGCAGTGCCCAGGCCGCCGTTGCGCGAAAAATCAATCGCCGGAGTCCATGCCTGCGCATGATAGTTCGCACCATAACGTAAATGCGTGTCCATCGTCGGCGCGTCGAACATCTTGTTCGGGTTGAGCAGGTTATCGGGATCGGCGGCCCGCTTCAAGGTCCGCATGGCCGCGATCACTTCGTCGCCGTAAGTTTGCCGGAGCCATTCGCCGCGCGCGATTCCATCGCCGTGTTCCGAAGCCATCGCGCCGCCCAAGCTCAAAGTCAACGACAACGTCTGTTCGGCGATGCTTCGCAATGAACCCACGCCCTCGGCGGTTTTCAAATTCAAAACGGGACGAATGTGCAAAGTCCCCGCCGATGCGTGCGCGTAAATGCCGCCCTCGGTCTTATGTTGCGCCAGGATTTTTTCGATCTCGCGCACAAAGTCTCCCAGCCTTTCAACCGGGATGGCGCAATCTTCGATGAACGCCACAGGCCGCGCAGGCTGCGGACGCGAATCCAAAATCCCCAATCCGACTTTGCGGACGTTCCAAACGCGCGCCTGATCTTCAGCGGACTCTGCGATGACAATATCTCTTCGCAGATTTCGAACCGCCTCTTTCAGGACCTCGGGCTGGTCGCCGCTAAATTCAACCACCAGCAGCGCCGACGGATCGCCAGCCACCCACCCCATCTGACGCGCGTACTCAGGAACGCCGCGCGCCAGCCGAATGATCATCTGCGGAATCAGCTCAACGGCAGACGGATTGCGCTTCAATAAATTTGGAACATCATCACACGCTTCGGCGATACTCTGATACGACAACACGCCCAAAATTGTATGCTTCGGTTTTGAAACAAGATTCACTGTTGCGCGTCGAATGGCCGCCAGCGTACCTTCGCTTCCGGCTAAAAGGGTTGCAAGGTTTAAAGTTGAAGGCTGAAGGTTTGCCGGATAATTTTCGCCAGTCCAGCGCGGCGGCGCGGACGGCGACCACGGCAAAAGATAATTCAACCGGTATCCTGCCGAATTGCGCCAACTCTTTGGATAGTTTTGTTTAATGGCTTCTGAATATTTTTCGCGGATGTCAAGCACGGCAGAAACGATATTCGCAAAACGATATTCGATATCCGACGTTCGATTATCTAATATCGAATCATCGAACGTCGCCAAACTTCCATCTGACAAAATCACATCCGCCGAAAGCAAATGATCGGCGGACATGCCGTACAAAATGGAATGCGCACCGGTCGCGTTATTTGCGATGACGCCACCCATCGTGGCGCGTTCCGCGGAGGCTGGATCGGGGCCGTATTGCAATCCATGTTTCGCGGCGGCTTGATTCAAGTGAGCCAGTATCACGCCCGGCTCGACAATCGCAGTATGAGATTCGGGATTGATGTCAACAATATTGTCAAGCCAGCGCGAGCAATCGAGAATCAGCGCCTCGCCAATCGCCTGCCCCGCAAGACTCGACCCCGATCCGCGCGGCAAGATCGGGACTTTGTATTTCGCGGCCAGTTCAACCGCCGCGATCAAATCTTCTTGTGTTTTCGGGATCGCAACACCGAGGGGTTCGATCTGATAAATGGACGCGTCGGTACTGTACAGAATTCGCGACGCAAGATCAAGCCGAATGCCGCCGGTGAAATATTTTTTGAGTTCGTTGACGAAATCGGGGTTAATGGGCATGAAACGATTCTACCCTTTTAACTGCAAAGGACACCAAAGGCAAAAAGGTTTTTCCTTCGTGAACTTCGTGTCCTTTGCGGTTAAATTTTTCTATTTCGTCTTGGCCTGATTCGCCACCGCCGCGGCCTTCTTCGCGATTTCATCCGCGTCGCCCAAGTAATAATTTTTGATGGGCTTGAGATTTTCATCCAATTCATAAACCAGTGGAATGCCGGTTGGGATATTTAATTCCGTGATCTCGGCATCGGAAATATTATCGAGATACTTTACCAGCGCGCGGATGCTGTTACCATGCGCGGCGATCAACACGCGCTTGCCCGATTTGATTTCAGGGGCCAGCGTCGAACGCCAGTAAGGCAGAACGCGCTCCAGCGTGATCTTAAGCGACTCGGTGGCCGGCAATTGTTTGGGAGTCAAAGACGCGTAGCGCGGATCAAATTTGGGGTGGCGTTCATCCGTCAATTCCAAGGCGGGCGGCGGGACATCGTAACTGCGCCGCCAGATCTTCACCTGCGCTTCGCCGAATTTTTCAGCCGTCTCGGCTTTATTGAGTCCCTGCAACGCGCCGTAATGGCGTTCGTTCAATTGCCAGGCGCGGATGACGGGAATCCATTCCAGTCCCATTTCTTCCTGAACAATGTTCAACGTTTTTATGGCGCGCTTCAATACCGATGTGTAAGCAACATCGAAAACGTAACCGCCTTCACGCAGCAAGCGTCCGGCTTCATGCGCTTCTGTCATACCCTGATCGGTCAGGTCAACGTCCGTCCAGCCCGTGAAGCGATTTTCCAAATTCCATGTGCTTTGTCCGTGACGGACTAAAACAAGTTTGTACATGTGTTTCTCCAAAGAAAGGTTGAAGGAATTATAGCCCAAGTCATCTTCGTCATAGTAAAATCAACCCATGCCCAACGACGACGTCACACCCATTCGCCAGCAATATCTTGAGATCAAGCGCGATTATCCAAATGCGATTCTTTTCTTCCGCCTTGGCGATTTTTATGAAACCTTCGATGAAGACGCCGAGATCACTGCGCGCGAACTCGATATTGTTTTAACTTCGCGCCCGGTCGGCAAAGGCGTGCGCGCGCCGCTGGCGGGCATCCCATATCATGCCGTTGAAAATTATCTGGCGCGGCTAATCGAAAAAGGCTATCACGTCGCCATTTGCGAACAGGTCGGCGACCAGCCGGCCAAGGGCATCTTTCCGCGCAAGGTGGTGCGCGTCGTAACACCGGGGACAATTGTCGAAGCGGGACTCTTACCCGGAGATGCAAACAACTATCTCGCCTCGATCATTGTGGACACTTCGACTTCGCTCGGTGCAGGCGAGGAGCGGGCTGCCGTTTCGTATGTTGACATCACCACCGGAGAATTCGCCGTCACCGAATTCCATGCTGAAACCTTACGCGCGGAGTTGACGCGCCTGCATCCCGCCGAAATATTACATCCCGACAACCAAACTTTGAACAAAGGCTTTGCCGGTCATCTCACACCCTACCCTGCCTGGAGATTCGAACCGGGCAAATGCGAGGAAACTTTGCGCGCACACTTCAAGGCCGCCACGTTGGAGGGATTTGGCTTGAAAGGTCAATCGCTGGCAATTCGCGCGGCGGGCGCGATCGTTCAATATCTCAATGAGACTCAACCCGATTCACTCAAACTACTGACCGGCCTGCGCTTCTACAGCCTGAACGAATTCATGACACTTGACGCTTCAACGCGCCGCAATCTCGAACTCGATGAAACCTTACGCGGCGAACGAAAAGGCTCACTGCTCGGCGCGCTCGACCACACCGTCACACCGATGGGCAAGCGACTCATGCGTCAGTGGGTCAGCCAGCCGTTGCTGGACGCGAAGAAAATCGAGGCCCGGCAGAACGGCGTCCAACACTTCTTCGGCAACGGAATGCAACGCGCAGAGATTCGCGCCACACTCAAGCCGCTGGCGGACCTCGAACGTTTGACCAATCGCATCATTGCGGGACATGCCCAGCCGCGCGATCTTGTTGCCTTGCGCGAAACCCTGGAAAATATTCCTGCCATTCAGGATATTTTGACGAACGCCAAATCGAAAACGAAGCTCAATCTCTGCGAAGAAGAACTAACGCTCCTTAAAGCATCCATTGACGACGACCCGCCAGCGACTCTGCAAAATATCGGCGTTATTCGTCCCGGCTATTCGCAGGAACTGGATTCGGTCATCGAGGCGTCGAAACATGCGCGCGACTGGATCGCGAATCTCGAGTCGGTCGAGCGCGAAAAGACCGGCATCAAGACTCTCAAAGTTGGTTACAACAAAGTCTTCGGCTATTACATCGAAATCTCGCGCGGCGCGGCGGACAAAGCGCCCGAACATTACATCCGCAAACAGACTCTGGTCAACGCCGAGCGCTTCATCACGCCGGAGATGAAAGAATATGAAACTCTGGTGCTGAACGCCGAAGAACGCATCCGCGAAATTGAAGTGCGCCTGTTCAAAGAAATATGCGCGGCATTGGCAAAATCCGCGCATCAATTGTTGAACACCACGCGGGCGCTGGCCGAGATGGATGTGTTGTCTGCTTTAGCGGAGGCGGCGGCTCTCGGAGGCTACGCCCGGCCCGAGGTCCACGAAGGAAGCGGGCTTGAAATCCACGAGGGGCGGCATCCGGTCGTCGAACAATCATTGCGCGGCGAACGCTACGTCCCAAACGATGTCATCTTTGAAAAAGGCGAGATCGTGCGCGTCATCACCGGCCCGAATATGTCCGGTAAGTCAACTTACCTGCGGCAGGCGGCGTTGATCGTCTTGATGGCGCAAATGGGATCGTTCGTGCCTGCGGCATCGGCCAAGATCGGACTCGTGGACCGCATCTTCACGCGTATCGGCGCGCAGGATGAAATCCACGCCGGGCAATCCACGTTCATGGTCGAGATGATCGAGGCCGCCAATATTTTGCATCACGCCAGCGCGCGCAGTCTTTTGATTTTGGATGAGATCGGGCGCGGCACTTCGACCTACGACGGCCTTTCGATTGCGTGGGGCATGATCGAATACATCCACAACCATCCGCAGCTGCGCGCGAAAACTTTATTCGCCACACATTACCACGAGTTGACTCAATTGGCCGATTTGCTTCCCGGCGTTCGCAATTACAACGTGGCCGTGACGGAAGCGGACAGCAAAGTTGTTTTCCTGCACAAGATCGTTCCGGGCGGGGCGGATAAATCATACGGCATTCACGTCGCGCAACTGGCCGGATTGCCATCCCCAGTCGTTCAACGCGCCAACGAGATCATGGCCGAACTCGAAAAGACTTCCGGCCGCGCAGTGAAAATTGATCCGCACGCCGCGCAGCAAGCCGCGTTGTTTCCCGATACGAGCCCATTGCTCGACGAACTCAGCGCGGTGGACGTAAACTCGCTCTCGCCCATCGAAGCGTTAAACAAATTGTTCGAGTGGAAAAAGAAATATTTGAAATAGCGGGCATGAACAAACTCCGCAGACTCACCCAGGAAGAGATCGGCATCCTGATCGCCATGCTCGCCACAATATTCGGCGGATGGGTGCGGCTCTTCGCACCGGCCATTGCCGGTTTTCCAATCAACGACGGCGGGCTGTTCTATGTGATGATGCGCGCCGTTCGGGAAAATAATTTTCAACTGCCGGCTTACGTTCAATACAACGGCTTGAACATTCCGTTTGCATATCCGCCATTTGGCTTTTACGCGGGCGCGTTCCTCTCAAGCGTTCTTAGCATCAGCGCCATCGAAATCCTGCGCTGGCTTCCGGCGGCTGTTCTCGTCGCAACCATTCCCGCATTCTACAGTCTCGCGAAAAATATTTTGAACTCATCGTTCAAAGCAGGCATCGCTGCATTGATCTTTGCGTTTACACCGCGCGCCATGCTCTGGCCGATCATGGGCGGCGGCTTGACGCGCAGTTTCGGTTTTCTTTTTCTCCTGCTCACACTCACGAACGTTTACCTGCTTTTCACGAAGGGCCACAAAAAATATTTGTGGCTCACGATTTTTTTCAGTGCGCTCACTGTCCTGACTCACCCGGAAGCCGCAGTTCAAACAATCGGATTCGGTTTACTGTTTTGGATTTTCAAAGGCCGCAACAAAATCGGGACGCTCCATGCGTTATACGTTGGACTTGCGACGATTGCACTCACCGCGTTCTGGTGGATTCCCCTGCTCCTGCGCTTCGGCCCCAGGCCGATACTGGCCGCCGCTCAAACAGGCTTTAATTCCGCCCTGGCAATTCTCTTTCCGATCCTGGCCGTGCTGACGGATGAACCGCTGATGACGCTGATCGCAGTTTTGGGTTTGATCGGCTTCATAATGCGCCTCGCGCAAAAAAATTACCTCCTGCCCGCCGCATATATTCTGCCGTTCATCGTCGAGCCGCGTAGTGCGGCAACATACGCCACAATCCCGTTTGCGATGCTGGCAGGAGTTGCGCTGGCCGATTTGATCCTGCCGTCTTTGTCCAACATAAATCGCCGCGCTGCCCCAGCCCTGATGCTGTTCATCGGATTCTATTTGCTTGGAAGCGCTTTTTACTTCGATACTCAACTAGCCGGAAGCACGGTCCCGCCCGCGGACCGGGAAGCATTCGATTGGATCAAAGCAAATACTCCGCAAGACAGCCGATTCCTTGTGCTGACCGGCGAAAACGAATTATTCTGCGACGGCGTATCGGAATGGTTTCCGGCATTGACGAGCCGCCTCAGTTTGACAACCGTTCAGGGAACCGAGTGGCTGCGCGGAAGGTTTGCAGCCGCCGCGTCAACCCAATCAACGATACAAAACTGCCTGTCCGGCACCGATGCGTTGAACTGCGTCGAACAGACTGCAAGGCAGGCGGGCATCCAATACGATTACGTCTACGTGGTCAGGCAATCCAGCATCAAAAATTTTTGCCGCGCCATCGCGGCGAGTCCGCGCGGCGAAGCGCTCCTGTCTGCCTTAAATGGCGACAGCCGGTACAATCTTGTCTATCGCGCAGATGAAATTTCAATTTTCTTCAACGCCAGCCATTGAAAAGATGGATGAGCAAGCCGCAATCATTGTCCAACCGTCGTTACTTCCCAAATGCCCGCCGAATCCTTTTGACACATTTTTCGAGATTGAACGGGCGGGTTAGTCACAACAACACGGTACGCAACCACAACATCACCGGGGACTCCGAAAATCGGTTCTAACTCCATCCACGCCGGGACATTTGATGGTGCCGGGACGAAATCAATAAAAAGGTGACGGACTGCATAATTCTTTTCGTACGTCACATATTGATAACCTTGACGATAGACCTCCAGCCAGAATGCCTCCGCGCTCTTTTTTGACACATCCCGCAGCACCTCATATTCCCCTGCTCGTGATGAACACACAAACAGGTCAGATCGAAGATAATACCGATAAGCATTCAAAGCAAGAACCCGGCTTCCAAGCGGCGCAATTTCATTCACTGGCCGCAGGAAATCGCAAAATGGAATATCGTAGCACTGGGGATTTCCGTTTTTATCAATGGGAGAATACGTCGCCAGAGAAATGAATATTGCGCGCACGGAAACAAAAATAAGCAGAATGCTCAAAATTGATTTGATCAACTTGGGAAAGATACCGCCCGTGGCGTGTAAAGAGATGTCGGTCAGGCTTGCGACAGGCATAAAGATCACAATCCATAGAAACAAAACATACCGAATCTCTTCAACGGCAAAATATAATCCAATCCACAGGATGAGCGTCGCGAGAGCCGCGAAAAGAAGGCATGTCAACTCCCTGGAGATTTTTACCTGCAGTCTGACCTCACGTAGAAAAAACAATGGCAGGAGAGCCAGAAAAAGCGGGGATATATTGCCAAGGCTCTGTGGCGAATTAATGAACGTCACGACAAACGGGTAGAGAAGACGGAATACCCAAATATCCCGCGGATCAAAAGACCATTGCCAAATAGATGTGCTCGTCATTTTGGAAGCATTCGCAAAGGTAGCCAGCAGGTCTCCCAAAATGATCCAATCGGCAATCAGGTGAAAGCTGGCTAGAATTAAAACGCCCGCCCCAATTTCAAGCATCTTTTTGATCAGTAACCCCAAATGCCATTCTGCTTCATTTTTGTGAACAAAGGCCTCCAGCAAATAGAACAATGTCATGAAGACAAACAGGAGCGGCGCGTTGAACGGCCGTGATATGATTGCAAACCCCACCAGCAGACCGACCAAGAACGGCGGGCCTCGTCTGCCAGGCAATTGGCTGTCCACCACCATCCAATAAGCGGCAGCCAATGCAGGAGCAGATGTCCACAGGTCAATTTTGCCGTCACCCAGCAGGTCGAAAAATGCAGTTGATGTGACCAGCATGGCAAGCAGGGCGATCCGCGACCGACGGGAGAGGCCAAGCGTCTCGCCCAGGGCAATCATGAAAATCAGCAGAACTATTCCCCCCACCCAGGAATACATCCTCGCCGCCTGATCGCCAAAAACCTGAATGATCGCCGCATACTGAATCCCTGCATGAAATGAGCTCGTGATAAAAGCATCGTTTGGAAAAAATTGAATATGATTCGTCAAGGCGGTAAGTCTGGCATTTGAAAAATAAACGGCAACCGAATCGTAGCTTAGGCGGGCAGATGAATAGAGCAAGCCGAGAGCAACAGCAATTGCAGAAAAAGAGAGCAGGGTTTTGTCAAAGTTGTCGAGCGTCTCGCTGGCGGGATTCGCGAGTTGATTCCTTTTAATGTTTCCAAATAACCGTATGCACGATTTTGCGCCAACCAGCGTCATCAACAAAATGGTGACAATCACTTCGCCGGCCGTTAATTGGTAAAGCCCGCCCAGCAAAATAAAAATGGATGAGATCGCCATTTGTCCCAGGAGAAAGGCTGTTCCTATTAAGGCGAGATAACCAGGCAAAGTGCGGGAAGCCCCGGCAGGCCAACCGCCAAGCAGATCAAAAAGAAACAGGCCCAGAGAAATGTAAGAAAGGGAAAACAACAAACTCCCCAACAACGATACAGCCAGACCCCAGAAATATGAAAACGGCTCAACTCTGGAAATGCTCAGGAATGCAGGGCCGAAACCGTCGAATATGAATTGATAGATATAACTGGAGCGCGCCGCATAAACAATGAACAGCGTAACGCAAACAATGAGCCACAGAGCGAAAGACACGCTTCCAAGAAAAATTCCTATATTTCGTCTTTGCATAAATCATCCTTTGGATATAATACATCCACCAAAGCCGTATGAAAATCCTGATTGTCGGAAACTACTATTATCCCGAACATATAGGAGGCATTGAGATTGTTTCGTACAATCTTGCCAAACACTACCGCATTTTCGGGCACCAAGTTCGCTGGATGGCAGCGGATGTACCGCCGAAATTCCGAGGCGCGCAGGAGGGAGATGTTCCGATTCGCGCCTGGAACATCGCCGAGGAGAAACTCGGCTTTCCCAGCCCAATTCCTCACCCAAGCGTTCTGGTGGAATTATATAACAACATCCGCTGGTGCAACATTGCCCACCTACAAGACTGCCTGTATCCCATCAACATTCTGGCATTCCTGATCTTGAAAATACTGCGAAAGCCCGTGCTCATTACCCAATACGCCAAATTCATTCCATACAGCCAGTGGTATAAGCGAATTCTACAGTCCGTTGCATACGGGACGATTGGGCGGGCTATGTTTCAGACAGCAGACCAGTTGGTCTTTATCACTGCAAATGTCCGCGAGGGGATGAGCCGTGTCAATCCAGGTAAAAAATACGATATCGTTCCGCTCGGCGTGGACACCGGCTTTTTCTCACCTGCCCCTACACAAGAACGAAACAAGTTTCGCGCGGAAATCAGTGGCAATGCGGAAATTCCCTTGCTTCTCTTCGTCGGTCGCATGGTAGAGCGGAAGGGAGTCCGCTTAATCCGGCCGTTGATTGAGAAGCACAAGGATTGGCACTGGGTACTGGTCGGACGCCCTGATGATTACAGCCCTGCGAACTGGGGATTACCAAACCTAACTTATTTTGAAAACGTTTCCGAAGAAACATTGAGAGACCTCTACGCCTCCGCTGACCTGTTGGTCCATCCATCGAAGGGCGAGGGGTTTACGCTAACTGCGTCCGAGTGCATGGCGTGTGGGACGCCTATTGTCATTTCAAAAGAATCTCTGTTCGAGATTAACGAAGCCGATCGAGGGTTGTTCTTTCCCGTCGCACCAGAGACGGCAGATATTGAGCACGCTACGTCCGAGGCGTTGAAGGAACCCGAACGCCTAGCTTTGCTTAGGGCAAAGGTTAGGGATTACGCAGTCGCGCGACTGAGCTGGGAAAAGGTCGCAGATGAGTATCTTGCTGCACTTGAAAGAATCCGAGCTAATTTAGTCGTCTCAGAAATAAATTGAGTCAAAGATTTCTATTGCCGACCATGCAAATAGCAAGGGCATTGGCCTTCGGGAAAGGAGCGTTGTAACGCGATCCTTTTACATCTTTCCACAAGGCTTCCACCCAGGTTTCAATCCCGGTTCGCCTGAAAAAGTAGTACTCATCGAAGCCAAGGCGTGTCTCACCTAAGTCTTCATCGAGTTCATGGTTATATCCGAGAGGCACAGTGACAACCATTTTGCCGTTCGCCGCCAACAGGGTACGGAGATGTGCGACGACACGTCTGTGTTTACCAGACTCCCTGGGGGTTTCGTCCCACCCCACGTGTTCCAGGGTTGAAATGCTGACGATGAACTCATACAACCGCAAGGTGCGAAAGTTGGTTATATCATCGGCAAGGACATGTAGGCCGCGTTCATATTTATCCACCACCGTATGCGAAACTGGGTAATAATGCGAAAGAACATTTCCAACCTCCAAGACACTCAGTGGATCAAAATCATCTATCAACTCGCGAATGATTGGCACCTCAACCGCACGCTCATTACGCCAGGTTGCATTATAAGGATGCTCAAAATATTCATGCACTTGTCCGCGAAAAGTGAATGAGCGTCGTGGATAAAACCACTGCCGAAACCAGAATGGGAATTGATAAGCATATTGAGCCGCATGCATGAGGAACGCGGGAAGCCAGGAGTACTCCTTTTGAAACATAGCTATTTCGCCCTTATTTATAAGTCGGTCATACTCGCACTGCCGGCTTTCGACAGGTACAGATGATCGATTCAGTCCAGTATTTTTGAATACGCCCGATTTCGATCAACTTTACAATCATCGCAAACAACCGGATAAATTGCCAGGCAATAAAAAGCGGGAAATGAATAATGTGGCCCGGGCCGACCTCTTTGAAACGAATTTTTTCAAATCCAATAAATGTCAGAATATGGGTTAATGACAGAGGCGACAGGATGGTAAAGTGCGTGAAGTCGCCATAGATTACGTAACCCGGCATCAAACCATCGCCGTTCGGCGTTTGGATAACCAGCAGTCCGCCCGGCTTCAAGGCGCGTAAAACCGCCGAGAGCAGCTCAAAGAGTTCATCCTTCTTGAAATGCTCGATGATATCCATGGCGAGGATGATTTCAAACTGTTCTGCGTGTTCCTTCATGTAAGCGAGAGCATCAGCATGGGCGGCGTTGTAGCCGTCTGTTATTGCTTCTGCAACTTGTTCTGCAGATATGTCTACACCCATCACGTTTCTAAAACCTATCTTTTTAAAATAGCCCAACATCTCACCTGCCCCACACCCGATTTCTAAAATTGGGGAGTCGCGATTATAGCTCTTGAAAATGGGGTAGTATTTTTCGTGATGCCAGCGTATAAAATGCCATAACGCCAGCCCCTTACGCCGCTTATTAACCTTGAATGTGGAATAATATCTTTCGTATAATGGTGTGCGAACATCGCTCATTCGAGTATCCCTTTCACTTTCGCTCTCTCAGCCCCAGAATGCTCAACACAAAACTGGTCAGGACGATCTGCCCGCCAGCAAGGACAGACAGGCTTCCGCCAAAGACAAGGCGGATACTATTTCCAAATCCAATCACAGCAAAACCCGGCGAAGCAGAAAGGAGGGCAGCGCGAACAATAATGATCGCACCCAGCAATGCCATCAATAAACCTATCCCAATCCCGATTTCCAGGTTGAAATATTTGAACAGGAAAAAGAAAGAGGGACGAGTCGGAAGATAACCAAAATTGTATGCAAATACGCGAGTGATTGCCGCAAATGAAAGAGTGCTTAAGCCAAGCATCGTGGCCGCGCCTGCTAGTATGAAACTGTGAAAGTCAAGTGGGCGCAGACCAATATCCACCGGGCCAAAGAACAATGCCAAGCTGGCCAGTCCGCCGACAATCAGAAAAAATAAACCGGGATAAAAAAACAACCAACGCGGGCTATAGAGCAACAGGAACCGCAGGTGCCTCCAGCCGTCTCGAAAGCTTCGCAAATGCGGACGCGCTCCCCTGCCGTCTGGAAATAGAACCGTGGGGACTTCACAAACTTTCATGCCGAAGATCGAGGCTTTGATGATGATTTCGCTGGCAAGCTCCATGCCGGTCGTTTGCAAATCCATTTGTTCAATGGCTTTCTTTGTAAAACCACGCAGGCCGCAGTGAAAATCGCTTGCTGGTGAATTAAAAAAAAGCCTGCCGAGAAACGAGAGGACAGGATTGCCTATATAACGATGGTGCCAGGGCATAGCGCCTTTGCGGATTCCTCCTTTGAAACGGTTTCCCATTACAAGATCATACCCATCCCGCAATTTTTCGACGAATGGAAACAGGTTTTCCAAATCGTAACTGTCGTCTGCATCAGCCATAATGATGAATTTGCCAAGAGATCCGGTGAAGCCTCCTCGCAGAGCATTGCCATATCCCTTGTCGCTGACGCGAACGACTCTTGCACCACGGCCAACCGCGACATCTACAGACCGATCCGTACTGCCATTGTCGGCCACAAGGACCTCACCTTTGATGGCATATCGTCGAAGAAAACTTATTGCTTTGTCAACACAGACTCCCACAGTGCGTTCTTCATTGAGACAAGGCAATACGATCGTAATCTCCAGATCGCCTCTATCATCCAAACTTGAAGCCATATAACATTCTCCAATCGAATATTATACTTGGGAACAATGAATAAATCGCATATTGAATCGCTCAAGTTTCTGATAATTTATGCTTCGACCTTCTTGCACATAATAATAGAAGGCAGCCCATCGCATGGTGGGCTGCCTCTATAAAAGTCATTGCCTGTTGGCTAATTCAGAACAGAATTTTGCTTATTTCGCCATATCAGGCGCCGGCGCCTTCGAGCGTATCACTGCCCAGCCCAATAAACCAAGCAAGATCAAGGCTACCGCCCACACAGTATACAAGGCAGCGCCCGTTGCCCCTTCGTATTGCACAATGATTGGAGCGATGATAACCGCGACCAGGTTTACGACCTTGATCATTGGGTTAAGCGCCGGGCCGGCCGTATCCTTGAATGGATCGCCAACTGTGTCGCCCACCACGCCAGCTTTATGGCGCTCGGAGCCTTTGCCGGTATTATTTTTTGGATCTTTCGGCTCATCTTCAATGAGCTTCTTGGCGTTATCCCAAGCGCCGCCAGAGTTATTGAGGAAAACCGCCAGCAATTGACCGGAGAGAATGATTCCGGCTAGGAAACCGCCCAACGCTTCGACCTGCAAGAGCAGACCGACCACGATCGGAGTCACGATGCCAAGTAAAGCCAGCGAGACCAATTCTTTCTGCGCGGCGGTCGTTGAAATCTCAACCGCCTGCTTGTAATCCGGCGGGACTTTGCCTTCGAGTACGCCCAACTTGAACTGGCGGCGGACTTCCATGACGATCAAGGAAGCGGCTCGCGAAACAGCCTGAATGGCAAACGATGAGAACAGCCACGGCAAGGCGCCGCCGATCAACATACCAACAAATACCTGCGGAATGTCAACACGGATACCGATGGCCTGAATTTGCTGGCCAGCCGGAATTCCAAGACCAGCCTGGGCGCGAGACACATCCACCAGGAATGAACCGAACAGGGAGACAGCCGCGATCACCGCAGACCCAATCGCGACGCCTTTCGTAATGGCCTTCGTTGTATTGCCCACCGCATCAAGATCAGCCATGATCTGCTGGGCATCTTTGGTCTCTTTATCTTCCATGCCAGACCAGGCCATCTCGCCAATGCCGTTAGCGTTGTCAGAGATTGGACCGAAGGAATCCATCGCGACGTTGTTGCCAGTCAAGGTCAACATGCCGATGCCGGTCATGGCAACGCCGTAGAGAATAAAGGACACGCGCTGGCCTGCATCCAGGCCGGGAATGGTCCCCATAATAAAAATGGAAGCGACAATCGTCAGCGCGATCACGATCACAGACCAAACAGATGACTCGAACCCAGAGGCGATGCCCTGCAAGATCAGCGTAGCCGGGCCGGTATCCGCGGCTTTCTTGATCTCATTGACCGGGGAGGCCTCGGTGCCGGTAAAGTATTCCGTCAGGCGATCAATCAGGATTGCCAGCAAGACGCCTACAAATACCGTCATTGGCGTTCGCCACCACCCGCCCCATTGATTCATAGCGGACGTATTCAGGTAGAAAAATCCCGCAATAAAAAAGAGCGCAGCAGAAATGGCGGCGGAAGAAAGGAAACCGCGGAAGATGGCCGCCATGGCATTGCCGCTCTTTCCCGGCTCGCTCTTCACAACATAGGTGCCAAAAATCGAGGAGAGAACGCCTATGCCGCGCACCATCAGCGGGAAGATGATCCACTCAAGGCGATTGGTAATGTGCCAGAGCGCCAGGCCAAGAATAAGTCCGGACACGATCGTGACCTCGTAAGACTCAAAGATATCTGCCGCCATACCGGCGCAATCGCCGACGTTATCACCGACGAGGTCCGCGATCACAGCCGGGTTTCTCGGATCATCCTCAGGGATACCGGCTTCCACTTTACCGACCAGGTCAGCGCCGACGTCCGCGGCTTTTGTGAAAATGCCGCCGCCCACGCGCATAAATAAAGCCAGGAGCGTACCACCGAAGCCGAAACCCAACAGCGCGTCCGGAGCGGCAATACCAAGCAGGATAAAGATCAACGTCCCGCCGAGCAGGCCCAGGCCATCAGTCAACATGCCCGTGATCGTCCCGGCGCGATAGGCAATGCGAAGCGCGTCTCCAAAAGATCGCTTTGATGCGGCCGCGACGCGTACATTTCCTTGAACAGCCATACGCATACCGATCTGGCCAACTGTCAATGAAAAGCCGGCGCCCATCACAAAAGCCAACGCCCGGGCGATGCCGATAATAAAACGGACGCTAGCTTCGCTTTGACCGGCAAAACGCTGCATGGCCTCCGGAGACGGAGGGACGATATAAACAGAGAAGAAAAGTGCGACAGTCAAAATTCCAATCAAAGGTAAGATGGAACGCAACTGCTTGCGCAGGTAAGCGTCCGCTCCGTCTTTGATTGCACCCCAAACCTCCTGCATCTTGGGCGTGCCCTTATCTTCTTTCAAGATTTGAGAGCGAAGGAAGACTGCATATAAAAGGCCGATAATGGCAATGCCAAATACAACCCAGATCGCAATTGCCTCCAGTGAAGTAAGTCCTTGCATGGCATACATGTGGGGTAGTTCCTCCCGAGCTGAATTTAAGGATGGTAGGCTTTGCGCCTATCTATTGAAAGCAAAAGGATTTTACAGGCGCAAAGGGTTTGTGTCAAGAAAAACGATAAATACCGCCATCGTTGACATATCCGGTGATTTTTGATAAGATAAGTCAACTTTGCCAGACTTATTCATATAAGGAGAAATCATGTTGCAGGAACTCGATATCCAAACCCTAACACTAACAAATGCTGCATCCAAAGCAGTAAATGATATTCTTTCGGAACGGAAACTTGACGGATATGCTTTGCGCGTTTTCGTGGCCGGCGGCGGATGTTGTGGGGTAAATTTCGGCATGGCTCTCGACAATAATTTTCGCGACGTGGATACAACTTTTGATTTAAACGGCATCAAAGTTGTTGTAGACGAGACTTCAATTGATTATCTGCGCGGCGCGAAAATTGATTTTGTCAATGATCCTGAACGCGGCGCCGGATTTGTGGTTGACAGCCCGAATGCAAAATCACACGATCACAAACAAGGCGAAGGTGACTGCGCTTGCGGCGGCTCCTGCAACAACTAATTTCTACAAAGATGATTATTATAGAAACCGGACTCGCTCGAGTCCGGTTTCTATTTATCTGCCGCGCAAGAAAGAGACCACAATCCCCAGAGCACCAATGAACAGGAAACCGAAAATCAACAAACCAATAGGTATACGGCTGGGAGGTTGAGTTTGATCTGCAAAGGTTGGAATAGCGAACGACGCCGGGGGAGTATAAGTAGGCAAACGCGTGGCCACCTGTGTGCCAATAAATGCCGCAGCCAGGGTCGGATTAATTGTCGGCGTTGAAGCAGGCGTGGGAGTAAACGGGGAATCGACAAGAGGCAAGATCGAAGAATCTTCCGCGCCACGATTCAAAGAGACGTATAAGGCATACACCCATCCAATCGAGCCTGGAACACCATAATAACGAATCATGATCCAGTTAGTGTCATCGCGAGCACGCCCGAGTGCAGGCGCTTTCACGCCCGTCAATAAAACGCCAATCGCCGGATAATTAAAACTGCTGGGACCGGCATATACATCAATCTGCTCCAAGCTTGGATCAACCGAAACCGTCGGCCCGCTGGGAGTTCCGGTTACGGTAGGAATCGAACCAGTCGCCTGCTGCGCCACAGCAGGAGCCGGAGACGGAATATACAAAGCCAGCAGCATCCCCCCCGCCAATAGTATGGAGAGAAAAGCAAACTTACGAACTTGCATTAGCGACGACCAACCAGAGAAACACCAAAAACAAGCACACCCAACAGTGCGCTTACAATAATCACAATACCCATCGGAAAGCCCTTTGACGGAGACGCCGTATTAGAGAAAGTGGGAACAACCAGCGGGGCAGAAGGAGTAAAGGTCGGCATACGAGTTGTTGTCGGAGCAATACTAAACTCCGCCGCAAGCGTGGGATCGATCGTCGGCGTTACGAGCGGAGTGGCTGTTGGAGGCGGCTCTACAATCGGCAAAAATCCCGGCGAGAGCGTCACGTTTGCAGCGTACACCCAGCCAACACCGCCGGGCCCGGCAGCATAAGAGATCTGAATCCAAACCTGGCTGGGAGAAGTTCCTAAAGCAGTCGCCGTCGCGCCTATCGGAAGCAGGCCAATGATCGGATAATAAACCGTGCTTGGCCCGGTGCGGACGTTAATGGCAGGCTCGCCAACATCCAGCACTGTGATAAAAGGCGCCGGCCCGCCCGGTGTATCCGTGGAGACAGCCTGTGCGTACACAGAGGCCCGGGCGGGCGCGGCCAGCGCAAGTCCAAGAATGGACGCGGCAACAAATATGCACAATACAAGTTGAAACCCAAAATTCTTCATTTTCGTTAAATACCCTGAAGGGAAATCGCTTCGCGATTATAATCGAAAACATGGACCAACGAATCTTTCACGGTAATCTCAAACCAGAGGATATTGCGCAGGCATTATTGGCCGAATTCAACCGCGGAAATTTGCGCGCGCAAACCCTGGGACAAAACGAAAATCTTGCGGTTCAGATCGGAACCCGGCCGGGCGCGCCCTCCGGAGGCCAAACCGCGCTGACGGTTACCATCCAGAAGGCGCCGGACGGCATACTGATTCAACTCGGACAACAGGAATGGCTGGGCGTTGCCACTTCTTTGGGGTGGTCGGCACTGACCGCCTTACGCAACCCTTTCAGCCTGATCAGCCGCCTCGACGATATTGCGCAGGATGTTGAAAACCTGCAATTGAATGAACGCGTGTGGCAGGTTGTGAATCAAGCCGCCGCCGCAATGGGAGCCAGTCATCAGCTTTCCGAGAGATTAAGCCGCATGATATGTGAATACTGCGGCACGGCAAACCCGGTTGGCGCAAGCGCCTGCATCGCCTGCGGAGCGCCGATGGGCAAATCGCAACCCCGCACATGCCCCAATTGTGGATTTATAATACTGCGCGGTGAAACGAAATGTCCAAATTGTGGTCAAGTTCTTCAAGATTAGTCAGGCAAGACCTGATCCAATATCAGGTCTTTTTTTTACAAATCAGGCTTGCGCAAATATCCGCTCGCTCCTATAATAATCCAGCAGGTATCGGCACTCAAAAATGAATCTAGAAGAATTGGAAGCGCGTCTCCAGGAGTTGATAGAAGTCCGCCTTGTCAACGCCCTGCCGGGACAAAAATCGGAAGACTTGATCGTTCAAAAATTCTCTGAAGCCCTGCAGGCCAACTACCTGATTCAGAAAGATGGGACGCGGCTCGCGCCAAACATCTTCACGATTGTAGTAAGCCCGGCTTCGCTCGCACGCTGGCAAGACTCGCGCCTGCAGGATACATTGGTTGAAATTTTGAAGCTCCTCAGCCTCGAAAAAGGCCTTGGGTTCGGCACTCCGCCAGGCATTACATTTGCCGAAGACACCAGCCTGCAACCCGATGAATTCAAGCTGATTGCATCACGCAGGATTGACAAAATGGAAGACACGAATAATATGCAACTTGACGCGGAAAATGGCAATGCAGAGAATGATGCCATGCCTGAAAATGCGTTCCTGATCATTGAAGGCATCAAAGTCTTTCCCCTCAAACATCCCGTGGTCAACATCGGCAGACGCCTCGACAACACATTGGTCATTGACGATCCGCGCGTTTCGCGCAACCACGCGCAGCTTCGCTCCATAAAAGGCCGGTTTGTGATCTTCGATCTCAATTCCACCGGCGGCACATTCGTCAACGGCCAACGAGCCAGCCAAAGCGTGCTTTACCCCGGCGATGTGATTTCGCTGGCGGGCGTGGCATTGATCTTTGGCCAAGACAACCCGCCGCCCCGCCCCGACCTGGCGGGCACATCCCCATTCAACGAGGCAGGCGCGAACCGTCCAACCGCCGTGATTGGCACACTGCCCCCCACCAAGAAAAAGAAAAAATGAGCGGTCCCATCGTCCTGGGTCTGCGAATCCTGCTGGCCCTGGCGCTGTATGTTTTCCTGGGCTGGACATTGTGGACCATCTGGCAAGATCTAAAGCGGGCCGGCCAGCAGGCCACCACACAAAAAATACCGGCCATCCGCCTCGAAGTTCAGATAAAAAATCAGGCGGTCATTTCCCGCACATTTTCACAGCCTGAAATCATTCTTGGGCGCGAATCCACCTGCGATGTCCTTCTCGACGATGCGACCGTTTCCGCGCGCCATGCAAAACTCAACTATCATCATGGGCAATGGTGGGTTGAAGATATTGGTTCGACCAACGGAACGACCCTGAACGATGAGAAGCTTACAATTGCCACCGTACTTGCCACCGGGGATGAAATCCAATGCGGCAATGCGCGCGTTTCCATAAACCGGGGCGGCATGGGAACTGTTTCATCAACCCAGAGTCTGCCAGAGTAAAAAGACAGGCCAATGACTGATCAACGCGAAGGCCGCCTGCTTTTTGTGGCCGCCATTTTCCTTTTCTTATATTCGATCATTTTGACTCTCTCACCAGCCGTGCGGGAGCGAACATGGGATGTCGCCTATCGTTTTTCCCATTGGGTGGGCTTTGTGCTGTGGATTGGAATCGTTATTGTTGCACACCGCATCACATCCCGCCGGCTGCCCGACCGCGATCCTTACCTTCTTCCGCTTGCATCCCTGTTGGGCGGATGGGGCATGCTTACAATCTGGCGGCTCGATGCAGGCTTCGGCTTAAGGCAGGCAATATGGCTGGGCGTAAGTATTGCGGGCCTTACTGCTATCATCTTTACCCCAAAGAATCTTGGCTTCCTTCGCAGTTATAAATACATTCTCCTCACCGGCGGATTGGGCCTAACCGCCCTGACGCTATTGCTCGGCACCAACCCGGCCGGCTTCGGCCCGCGTCTATGGCTTGGATGTTGCGGATTCTATTTTCAGCCATCCGAACCGCTCAAACTCTTATTGGTCATCTACCTCGCGGCCTATCTTGCAGATCGCCTGCCCATTCATCAACGCATTTTTCCCCTCCTGGTTCCAACCGTTTTCGTCACCGGGCTTGCCCTATTGTTATTGCTTGTACAGCGCGATCTTGGCACAGCCAGCATTTTTATCTCACTCTATGCCGCCATTTTATATCTCGCCACCGGCAAACGCCGCGCGCTGCTTGCCGCTGCGATTGCCCTGGCTTTGGCTGGATCAATCGGCTACTTTCTAATTGACATTATTCGCATTCGGCTCGATGCCTGGCTCAATCCATGGAGCGACCCAAGCGGACATTCCTATCAGATCATCCAGTCGCTGCTGGCAGTTGCCAATGGCGGAATGCTCGGACTCGGTCCCGGGCTGGGCAGTCCGGGACTTGTTCCAGTCGCGCACTCCGATTTTATATTCGCCGCCATCGCAGAAGAAACGGGGCTCGCCGGGACGTTGGGACTGCTCGCCATTTTCGGGTTGATACTCGCCCGCGGCTTGATCATCTCCCTGCGCGCCCCTGATAGATTTCGCCGCCTGCTGGCCGCCGGCCTGACGGCTTATCTGGGCATTCAGGCTTTGCTCATTATCGGCGGCAACCTGCGCATATTGCCGCTGACCGGCGTGACCCTGCCCTTCGTTTCCTACGGAGGTTCGTCACTACTCACCTCCTTTATTGCCCTTGCATTACTGCTTGCCGTCAGCGACCAAACCGAAGAGACAGAGCCAGCCAGCCTCACATCGCCCCAACATCACTATCTGCTGGCCGCCTTGTTGGGAATCGGATTATTTACAGCCTCACTGGCAGGCCTGTGGTGGGCCGTTGTACGCGCCCCCGACCTTTTGACCCGCACCGACAATCCGCGGCGCTCCATTGCCGATCGTTATGTTTTACGAGGCCAACTGTTGGACAGAAACAGCCAGCCCATTGATATTACGAATGGAAAAAGCGGATCGTACCAACGGGTTTATCTGTATCCAAACCTGGCGCCTCTGGTTGGATACACCCAGGCGACTTATGGACAGGCCGGGCTGGAAGCATCGCTCGACAATTATTTGCGAGGATTGCAAGGTTATCCGGTCAGCACCATTTGGTGGAATCGCCTGGTTTATGGCACGCCGCCCCCCGGCCTGGATGTAAGACTGAGTCTCGATCTTCAATTGCAGAAAAAAGCCGATCAACTACTTGGGGAATTCAAAGGCGCTGTCATCCTTATCAATGCGCAGACTGGCGAAATTCTTGTTATGGCGTCTCACCCAACTTATGACCCAAACAGGCTGAATGAGATTGGCTCTTTTCTTGCTCAGGATAAAAATACGCCGCTGATAAATCGCGCCGCACAGGGAATGTATCCGCCCGGCACAGCGCTCACTCCATTCTTGAGTGCGCTCCAAAAAAATGGGGTAAACGATAATCCGACAACAGAAATATACAAGACTCTTGGATTCTATTCCACGCCGGCAGTAGAGATGCCCCAGGCCGCGCCTGCAAAAGTTGGCGAGCTTGAAAACCTGCGCGTCAGCCCCTTGCAGATGGCTGTAGCAGCCGCATCATTAAGCAATTCAGGCATGCGTCCCACGCCGCGGATTGCCCTGGCTGTCAACACACCCCAGGACGGCTGGGTAGTTCTGCACGCCTTCAACCAGCCAACACGAATTTTTTCAGCAGACATTGCTAAGAATGCCGCCAGCCAGCTATCTGCGCAAGACCAGCCTTACTGGGAATGGACCGGCTTCGGCGGCCCCAACACAGAAATCTCAACCTGGTATCTGGGCGGCACAATGCCCAATTGGCAAGGCACGCCCCTGACGGTGGTTGTATTGATAGAAGGTAACTATCCGGCGACCGCGCAAGCAATCGGTGGGCAATTGCTTCAAACCGCTACAAATCCATAAAGAGCAATTATTATTGCCGTACAAAACCCCGATGGAAGGCGGAGCGGCAGTGAAATCAAAATAAAATAGCCCGTTCACATGAACGGGCTATTGCGCGGCAAGCGGAATTACATGCCGTTATCTTTGTCTTTCGAGCTGTAACCAGGGCCGGTTTTGTAGAAATCGTAATTGGGCTTGATGTCCTGCGTCAGGTCAACAACCTCGCCGGGCGCAAGTTGTTTGGTTGTATCGAGTGAAATCTTGTTGCCAAAATGATTTGTGCCCTCGAAGTGACCAGTGAGGCCGACCCGGCTGATGTATTCGCCGCCTTTGGCTGTGTAAGCCGCGGGGACTTCGTCTTCGGGGAAGATGGCCGCATAGGGACATTCTGGAACGCATGCGCCGCAGTCAATACAGGTATCGGGGTCAATGTATATCCACGGCCACTGATCGAGTGGGAAGCCGGGCACCATACATTCCACCGGGCAAACTTCGATACAGCCGCGATCGCGCACGCACAAACTGGTGATGATATGAGTCATGATTTATCTCCTGTTGGAAAGTTTCAAGCGAATGCCTTATTATATCCCGCTTCGTTTTCCATGCAAGGTTGAGGCTATTTTCTAAAAAACCTGGTTAGCCAATAAATGCCGAAGAGAGTGCCGAGCGGCACATCCAGAATCGAGAGGATCGCGGTGATGATTCCGACGACACGGCCCCAGCCCTTTTCGGCGCGCAATGCAAAACCCGTGACCAGCGCGAGAATGAACAGGATTGGAGATAATATACTCAACACTCCGCCATACAAAACCAGAAATGTGCCGATATTCTCTTCCTGCGCGGTCATCGCTCCAAACAGACCGCCGAGGCCAGTCCCTGAAATGGATAACCCCACGCAAAACAACAGAACTTGCAACGCGGCAAATACAAAGAACGACGCGCTAATGTTTTTCATCGCATCCCTCAGCCAATAAAAATCGAAAGAGAAAGAGAGTCGTCTCTTTCTCTTTCGAAAAAACACATCGACCGGTTCAAATCTACTTGGCCGCGAAACGGCTTGCCGCCGCGTCCCAATTGACCACGTTCCACCAATTGGTGACGTATTCCGCGCGGCGGTTTTGATATTTCAAATAATAGGCATGTTCCCACACGTCAATGCCCATGATCGGCGTCGAACCTTCGGACAGCGGGTTATCCTGATTGGCCGTTGAAACGACAGCCAGGCCACTGCCCTTTTTCACCAACCAGGCCCAGCCCGAACCGAAGCGCCCATTGGCGGCCTTTTCAAATTCGGCTTTGAAGCTGTCGAAGGATGTGAAAGCCGCGTCAATTGCTTTGGCGAGTTCGCCTTTCGGCGCGCCGCCCGCTTTCGGTGCCATGATCTCCCAGAACATGCTGTGGTTCCACGTCCCGCCGCCGTGATTACGCACAACGGTGCGAATGTCTTCGGGAACCGCGTTCAAATCTTTCAGCAAAGATTCAAGCGCCTTACCTGCCAGTTCGGGGTGTTTCTCGATGGCGCCATTCAAATTCGTGACGTAAGCCTGATGATGCTTGTCGTGATGAATGGTCATTGTTTGCGCGTCGATATAAGGCTCCAACGCGTCCACTGCATACGGAAGTTTTGGAAGTTCAAAAGCCATTGTCCTCTCCTTTGAGGTACTCTGCACGGTGGCAGATTTTTACGAGAATTACCATCAAAATTGTAGTACACGCGATGGTGCATGTCAAGCGGATGAGTCGAACATTTACGATTCGCTTATACTTGCCGCATCTTTCCGGGCTTTGGAGCGGACTCCGTTGAATCAACTTCATCCACGCCTTTTACTTCCTCTCGCACTTCTGCTGGCAATTCTCGCCGTTTCGACGGCCTCCATCTTCATCAAGTTCGCGCAGCGCGACGCGCCTTCGCTGGTCATCGCCGCGTTGCGATTGACCTTCGCCAGTCTTGCCCTCGCCCCTCTGGCGTGGACGCGTCACCGCGCCGAAATACTTTCGCTCACGCGCCGCGAACTTTTGTTCGGACTACTCTCCGGTCTCTTTTTATCTGTTCACTTTGCAACCTGGATTTCATCGCTCGAATACACGACCATCGCCAGTTCGGTGGTGCTGGTCAGCACGGGGCCGCTGTGGGTGGCGTTGATGTCGCCTTTATTTTTGCGCGAGCCGCTCACCCGTCCGGTTTTGATCGGGATGGCTGTCGCGTTATTGGGCGGAGTCATCATCGGCTTGTCTGATTCGTGTTCGTGGAACAATGGGCTCGCGTGCGATTCGTTTTCGCAAGTCCTGCGCGGGCGCGCCCTGTTTGGCAATTTGCTGGCGCTGGCCGGCGCGCTGGCGGTCTCGGGTTATTTGATGATCGGCAGAAAACTGCGGACGAAAACATCGTTGATCCCGTACATCTTCGTTGTTTATTCAACCGCCGCCATTGGCTTGCTTATCATCATGTTTGCGGCGGGCGAGACTCCCGTCGGCTATCAGCCGATGACGTATGTGTGGATTTTACTGCTGGCGCTTGTTCCGCAGTTGATCGGGCATTCGACTTACAATTGGGCATTGGCGCATTTACCGGCGGCCTTCGTCGCCATCGCAACTCTCGGCGAACCGATTGGCTCGGCTATTCTTGCATTCTTCATTTTGCAGGAAGCTCCACCGGTTGCAACGCTTGCTGGAGGAACATTGATTTTGCTGGGGATTTATTTATCCACACGAAAATAAGTGTCGTGGCGAGCGAAGCGAAACAAGCCCTCGAACACCCAGTTACTCATTACACAAGATTGCTTCGTCGGCCTTTGGCATCCTCGCAATGACATGAATTCAGGAGACTATGATGAAACTGCCCTCTAACATTTACCTTGACGAACGGAACATCCCTTACGAAGCGCGCACGTTCCCACCGGAAACGGAGAAAGGCGCGGCCAATGTAGCCCGCGTGCTGGGATTCGCGGAACGACAAGCCGTCAAGACTTTGATCTTTCAAGCGGACACGGGCGAACGCGTGCTGGTCATGCTGGGCGGGGACCAGAACGCCATCTCCGGCAATCTCAAAAAGGCCGTTGGCTCACGCAACATTCAAATGGCCGCGCCGGAGGCGGTGAAAGAGACCACCGGCTACGTGATCGGCTCCATCCCGCCCTTCTGCTGGCAGCCCGAAGGCTTTCGCTCTTTTATCGAGGCATCCTTGTTAAACGAACCGATTCTTGGCGTGGGCGCGGGCGAATGGGGCAATGAGATCATGATCACACCGCAGAATTTGATTCAAGCCAGCAAGGCAATTGTGGTCAATTTGACAGACAGAGAAAAGCCGGTGTTGCGAGCGTGAAAGATGCGGGCTTATAATCTGTATATAAGCCGTTATACAGTTGTTATGCTGTATAAACCGTAGTTAGCCCACCCCACAAAATAGAAGGTGTTTTTTATGATGAAAGAGGATATAAGTTTGGGTGCTCTGGTAGCAATTTATGGTGATAAGCCCGTTGAACTTATACATTTAATCAGCAACTGCCAATCATATATTTCCAATATGATTGGGACTGCTTTTCATCCATATGATATGCAACAAGTACATGCTACCATTACAGGAATAGGGCAGGTAAAGCCATCCGCATTATTTAATGTGGGTTTTTATGAACAGTACGGCAAACAAGTGGAGATGGATTTTGATGGACTTATTAACTATCTTCATAAGAGTGGAATTCTCCCTTTCCAAGTTCAAATTGGTGGGTTTCAAAATCGCGAATATCCCTTTATAAGTCGTGGTATGCAACCTTACGAACGATCATTCTCGTTTGGAGGCGGCATAGCATTTATTGTTGGCTGGCCTATTCGCGGAACGCCCAACACCAATAAAAACCTATCTTTAATTGACCTACTTCACGAAAGCAGGATTTACCCGACGAAGTTGGATGAAATTAGACAGGCGGCCAAAGGGTTTGGGTTTTTACACAGATACTATCAACATATTAATGATTTTGATAACGATTTTTATTTCAGAATTGGATTATTTGATTCGATGTCACTATCAAACGAAGAGCAAGAAGCAGTAGAAAATGGTATTCGACAATTTTTAAGTGATACACTGCCAATTATTATTGAGATTAATCCATCAAATCTGTACTTTGCATTCAGCGATAAAGAGACTCTGCCTAGAGATTCAACCAAAACTTTTTCAATTTCAGACCCGAATGTATTTGCAAGTGTTATGAGTCAAATGCAGATAGAAACAAAGCCAAAAACTCATAGACAGTAGGAATAAAAGAGGTGAAAAATGAAGGTTTTGATTAGTTGGTCAGGAATTAGAAGCAAGGCTGTAGCAGAATCCCTGCACTTCTGGCTAAAGTCTGTTATTCAGAGCATTGAGCCTTGGATGTCCGAAGAGGACATTAAAAAAGGTACTCGCTGGAATTCGGAACTTGCCAGTGAGTTAGAAAAAACGCGTGTCGGCATTATTTGCTTAACACCCGAAAATCTAAATGCACCTTGGATACTCTTTGAGGCTGGAGCGTTGTCAAAGACACTAAAAAATACATTTGTGTGCCCCTATCTTTTTAAGATTGAAAAAGCCGAACTGAAAGGCCCATTATCCCAATTTCAAGCCACAAAGGCAATTAAAGATGATACAAAAAAACTATTAACTACTATCAACGAAGCATCAGATGTCCCGCTTACAGAAAAACAATTAGATGACGCCTTCAAGCGTTGGTGGCCTGAATTAGATAAACGCCTAAAAAAAATCTCGGATATCGGCGAACCGCCTGAAAGAAAGATGACAATGAGGGATTTGCCTCTTGGCGACGCTATAGAAAGGTCTGGGTTAGTTGATATTGAAAATCGCGATGATAAGCAATTTGAACTTCCCCCAATCAAATTTTACGAACAAGCAAAAAGGGAAATTTTTATAACTGGTCCAAGTTTGTACAGAACATTTGACAAACAAAGCGATTTTCTGAATGAAACATTACAGAATAATATAAGGATATATATAATGATTTTACATCATGATTCTGATGATGTTAAATGGCTAACTGATAGAGAGGGACGAGCCATTCAAGAAGATATAAAAGCAACAATTGGTACTATAAAAATAATGAAATTCCATAAACATCCAGGGTTTCAAATAAAATTTATAATGAAATTGCCTCCTTTTATTGGCGTTATGATTGATGGAGATATTTCCCCTAAATCTAAAATGCCTTTGGATAATAATGGACAAGTACGCATCCAACCTAACAACATATATGTAACGGGCCATAAAGGTCTCATCATTCAATTAATGAAAATTCCTGTAATAAAGGATCAGCCAGCAGGCCCCTTTGACTTTTTTTCAGGCGACTTTCGGGAAATTTGGAAAAATGACGCAAAAGAATATCCTCAATTCTTTGTTTCGTGAAAGAGTAAAGTGGGCTAACAAAGCGTGCACCTGACGTGTGGGATTCTGCGGCATTTTCAAGCATTTTCTACGCCCGCCCACGCACCAGTATCCCCAAAGTGCTGGGATGAGACATACACTGTTGGGTAAACTTATCTCTTGTATAAATAATTCAACCCGTGCAATTTCTCCGCCAGCGAATCGCTCATATCATCTTCCTTCATGCGCCATTCCCAGTTGCCGCCCAACTTGCTGGGGAAATTCATGCGCGCCTCCCCGCCAAGATTCAACACGTCCTGCATGGGCGCGATGGCAAACATCGCCACCGATGACCACGCGGCGCGGATCAAGTCCCAGGCAAAGTCGCTTCCGTCCGTGCGGAGGTAGCGCAGGGCAAACTCGCGTTCATGTTTCGGAGCAGACGCAAACCAGCCGCGCGCCGTGTCGTTATCATGCGTGCCGGTGTAAGCAACACAATTGGGAATATAGTTGTGCGGCAGGAAAGGATTATCGGGGCCGGAGAAACCAAACTGCAAAACTTTCATGCCGGGCAAGTGGAATTCATCCAGCAATGCGATCACATCGGGGGTGATCAAGCCAAGGTCTTCGGCAATGATCGGTAATTGGGGTCGCGGTATGCCATTGCCGCCGCTGCCCGACTCACCGCCCAATGCGGAATCAATGGCGGCAAATAAATCCGCGCCGGGGCCGGCAACCCAGCGCCCGTGCTCGGCGGTTTTGTCCGCGGCGGGGATTTCATAATAACCAGCGAAACCGCGGAAATGGTCGAGACGCAAAATGTCGAACAGCTTGAAGGTTGACTTCATGCGCTTGATCCACCAGGCGTAACCGGTTTGTTTGTGAACTTCCCAGCGATAAAGCGGATTGCCCCATAGCTGGCCGGTTGCAGAAAAGCCATCCGGCGGGACTCCCGCTACGACCGTTGGGTTGCCCTGCTCATCAAGGAAAAAAAGTTCGGAGTTGGCCCACACGTCCGCGCTATCATAGGCGACGAAAATGGGAATGTCGCCGATGATGCGAATCCCTTTTTGATTGGCATATTCGCGCACGGCAAACCATTGACGATAAAAAACGAATTGATAAAAAGTAAAACGCAAAATATCGCTGGCCAAAGACTTGCGGGCTGAATCCAGCGCGGCCTGATCGCGCTTTTTCAATGATTCCGGCCAGCCGCTCCACGCGCCGCCGCCGTGAGATTCTTTCAAAGCCATGAAGAGAGCGTAATCGTTCAGCCAGTGCGCGTTCCCGGCGCAGAAGGAATCAAATTCGGCGCGAAAAGGCGCGGGGTTGGATTGATAGCGGTCAAAGGCGCGGGACAAGAGCGAAAGCTTGTGCGGGATGAGCAGGCCGAAATCCACACGTGAAGCGGAAAAACCCGGCTTGTCGGCCAGGTCGGAATCTGTCAATAGCCCATCACGCAATAAAAAGTCTGGGCTGATGAGATATGGATTGCCCGCAAATGCCGAGAAACATTGATACGGCGAATCGCCATATCCGGTTGGCCCAAGCGGGAGGATTTGCCAGAGTTTGCCGCCGGAGTTGGAAAGCCAATCAATGAAACGATAGGCTTGCGGGCCGAGGTCGCCGATGCCGTACGGGCCGGGCAGGCTGGTGGGATGCAGAAGGATTCCGCCGGAACGGGGAAAGTTCATTGGATTCACCGAGTGACATGTTTATGGTTTTTTTGTGAGCTGGGCAGAAACGCGTTGATACAGTTGGAAATATTGCCGGGCTGATTTGTCCCACGAAAAATCCTGAGACATTCCGGTCTTTTGAATTGTTTGCCAGCGGGTATGGTCGGGATAAATAGCCAGCACTTTTTTGATGGCGGTTGCAAGACGCGCGGCTGTGGGTTTCTCGAACAGGAAGCCTGTGTCGTTTGAAAAAATGGTGTCTTTCAATCCGCCGACCGCGCTGACGATGGGAATACAGCCATAGCGCATGGCGATCATTTGCGAGAGGCCGCATGGCTCGTAACGCGAAGGCATCAGGAACACATCCGCGCCTGCATAGATCTGGCGCGCCAGGCCAGCATCGTATTTAAACTCCGCCCGAACCCGCTCTGGAAATTCGGTTTGAAAAAAGCGAATATCTTCTTCCATTTTCGGCATACCCGCGCCGAGGATCACAGCCTGCCACTTCAGGTCTTTCAACTTTTTCAACGCCCCGGGGATCAGGTCAATGCCTTTTTGCGGATCCATGCGCGAGACCACGCCGAGCAATGGCACATCAGGATCAACAGGCAGGTTCATGCGCGTCTGCAAAGCACTTTTATTCAGGGCGCGTTTTTCGAGGGTCGGGATTCCATAATTGACGCCGATGGCCGGGTCGGTTGCGGGGTTGAAAGATTCAGAATCAATGCCGTTCAAAATGCCGTTGAGCGATTCGCGCCGGGCATGCAAATAATCCTGCAAGCCGCAGCCGAATTCGGGGGTCAGGATCTCGCGCGCATAAGTTGGAGAAACAGCCACGATGGAGTCGGCGGCCCAAAGTCCAAGAGGCAGCGGAAGGGCGCGCGCCCATTCTGGCAGGCCGGTCTGCGCCATTGAAATTCCATAAGCTTCGAGATTCAATGAAATGTCCGGCCCCATGAAAGGCATGTTATGAACGGTCAGGACGGAAGTAACGCCGCTAAATTCGCCCTCCCAGCGTTTCAATAAAAGCGCGTAGCAGGCAACCGCTGTGTGCCAGTCGTTGGCATGGACAACATTCGGCTTCCAATCGAGTTCTTTCGTCAAAGCCAGGGCGGCCAAAGAAAAGAAAGTATATTTCTCTGCGTCAAGCGCGGAATCCGACGAATAGACAGAACCGCTCGAGCTTATTGGGTCGCCGCTCAAAAAATAAACCGGCATTCCATCCAGGGCAGCTTCAAAAACCTGAACCTGCACATCGCCGGTTGGTCGAGGCAAGGGAAACACCATCAGCGGACGTATTCCGTAAGTATCGGCCTTGACTGCGGAATGCAACGGCAAGACAAGGCGGACATCCACCACGCTTCCTTCCACGACTTCGGGCGGGAGACCGCGCAATGCGCGCGGCAACGCCCCGGCCACATCGCCCAATCCGCCCACTTTGACGAACGGTTCTGCTTCTGCGGCTATGAATAACACGTTCAAAGTTTCGGTCATCGGGGCTATTGTACACTAAATGGGCTGCGCCCTGCCGGGAATACACTATTCGCTCATCAAGTATAATTTTATTTGCATCGCGATCACAAAAGGACGGATTATCTTGAACTTGAATGCTGGTTATATCATCATGAACAAAAATACAATCCCCAGAAGTCCCACGCGGACGTCTGAAATGAAATTTCTTCTCGGTTTACTATTTATGTCCATAGTATTTTTAACCCTTCTGGCTTCATGCTCGTCCGCGCTGCCCGCCGCAACAGACCCTACCTCCACTCCGCCGCCTACGCCAATTCCCAGGGATGTTTACTATGTGGACGGCGAACTTGGCTCCGATTCGAATCCCGGCACGAAGTCCCAACCCTGGCAATCTATTGACAAAGCGGTCAATACAGTCGCGGCAGGAGACTTGCTATATGTGCGAGGTGGCGAATATAAAACCATCTTCGCCGGATGGGATTTTCAGAACTCTGGAACCAAAACACAACCAATCACCATCAGCAACTATCCGGGCGAACAGGTTGTCATCAACATTTCCCAATCGAGCCTTGACTATAGAGCTTTCCGTTGCTGGGCCGCGCCTACAGACCCCGCGAGCTGGCAGACCCCCAAGGCTGACTACATCCGCATTACGGGAACGGATGTTTCTGCGCGCGTCCTTTCAAACGGAGTCACAAGCCAAAAAGGGATTGTTGTACAAGGCGTTAAAGGCGAGCAAGGAATGGGGATCGAAGCGGCAGGCTGCGACAACTGGGAAGTATCAGGGCTTGACTTCGTAGATGTGGCCTATGGCATTTTTACAAAGAAACGGAATTTCCGCACAACCCAGGATTACAGCCCCGACAATTGGTATGTACATAACAATCGTGTTTACAGCTTCTACCGGGAATCGGGAATGCAATTCAACGGCAACTATAATCTCATCGAGAATAACGAGATTTACAAAGTAAGCAACGAACTCAATACGCCTTATGGCTGCCAATTGCTGAACTTGGATGGAAATAATAACATCGTCAAAAGAAATACCCTAAGCCGGCTGGGAAGCACGGCCAATTGCGGCGGCATTCTGCTCGAATGGGACCTGGCTGACGCAAACATCATCGAACAAAACACAATCTCGGATGTTCCCTGGATATTAAGCATTGCAGGCGGGGACAATAATATCTTCAGGAACAATATACTTTATCCGAATGATAAAAACTGGCTGGAAGTATACAACTATGACAACTACTCTGGCTGGCCTTGTAACGAGGAAACAGATTCGCAAGCCGACATCCCCGCCAACGATCCTTCCGCCCCGGATTACAAATATTATTATCCCCACGATTGTCATTCGGAGGGCAACCAGGTCTACGACAACATAGTCCGTTGATTTTCGCAAGCCGCGCAGACTGTTTTTTGTTCTTCCGGTAAAAATAGGACATTCAGATAAGCCCTCCTTTCGCACACACCCGGGTCTAAAAACATTAAGATAATTTCATCGTAGCGTCATCTAGCTTTGATATAGTTTACCTGGCCGGCATTGGCAAACCGCCAAACGCGCATATGAAATCCTATATCACTTTGGACGTTACAATGATCACTGTACAAAATGGAAATAAAACCCGCCGTCCCTGGTCTCTCGCAAACAAATTGTTGAGTGGGCTCAATTTGCTTCAGAGAAAAGCAGAGACCAATCCCAAAATAACCCTGGCAGTGATTTTGGGACTGTCATTGATATTAAATATTTACAACCAAGCGGTCAAGCCAATCACCCAGGATCTTGGAGAGACATGGCGCTGGTGGCCCGACTCGGTGAGCTTTCTTCAGAGCCTTACTTTTCGTTCCTGCGTACCGGTCTATTTTCCCTTTTGCGGACCGGCCAATAATATCTCCGCTTCCCTGGAGCCTCTGCCGGTCCTATTATTTGCGGCAAGCGCATTTGTAAGTCAACAATCTTTATGGTTTGCGCGTGGCGTAGAAGTAGTGCTGAATATAACGGCTTTGCTGGGGGTATATTTATTGACCAGCGCCTGGGCAAATAAGCGCGCAGCATTCCTTGCCGCTTTTATCTGGGCCACCTACCTCCCCGCGATCAAACTTGTAACTCAAATTTCCGGTGATTTGCTGGCAACCGTCTTTGTGACCTTCGGTTTCTACTTCTTTATACGGGCGCGCAGTTCGAAACGGCGGCGCGACTGGATAGCCGCAGGCATTACGCTGGGATTGGGCGTCTTATCCCGCTCTGCAGTCCTGGCAATTGTGGCGGTCCTCGTAATCGGCTTAGTTATCGAAGGATGGAAAGCGTCCCGTGCCGGCCAGGGCACGATTATGAAATTGATTCGTCCGGCAGTCTTGTTCTTATTGATGGTTTCCATACTCATAGCCCCATGGTTTACGCGTAATTATCTCGTTTTTGGAAAACCCGTTTTAGGCACTACTCTGATTGGCTATAACCTTTATCGGCAAAACTACATGATTGGCGAAAATAATAACTACCTGCGCTTTGTCGGGCCGAAAGAAGCAGCGCTGGCCATTAATGCTTTAGTAGCCCGTCGCCCTGATTTAAAAGGCACGGAAAACGAGGCGCAAATGGATACCGTGTATCGCGCAGAGGCGCTGAAAGTGATTGCGGCCCATCCCGTTCAATATGGGCTTCTATCTGCATATCGCTTTTTGCCTCTCTGGTTCAATTGGGGCATTGAAGAAGCGTATGGAGATCAGCCGCCGCTTATTTGGTATACCGTCATGGCTTGGCAAGCCGTTCTTTTGGTCACGGCACTGCTTGGCGTATGGGTAACCCGCTGGCACTCGTGGCCCCTCCCGGCAAGTATCATTGTGGTTAGCTTGTCTTACATGGCGATTATCAGCGAGCTACGATATTTGGTTTTAGTGATGCCGCTGGTTATCAGTCTGAGCGTTGTGGGCATCCAGAAAATAGAAAGCTCATTGCTTCTGAAATCTTCTGAGGGTTAACCAGACACATTCCACCCTTTGTGCCGATAGCCAGCCCTGCTCTTTTGTTACCAATAAAACTTGTTGTATGCAAGATTCAAGATCACATCCAGGAATATCATGATGGCTTTCCATAGCACAGGAATCTTGCGTCGAATCCACCAGGTCGCCGAAGAAAATAAGTAAATATTTGTACCCCACAGGCCGCTCGGCCTGACAGGGATGATGCGCTCATCCTGCCAACGAACGATCCAGCGATGACGCGGGGAATGGTTGATGACTTTCTCGAAGAAAGCCGCAGGTGTTTCAGCAAAACCATGAGGCGCCATGCGTTTCAATTCAGCAAAAGCCTGAACCGGCTGCTCGGTATGTTCCAGCGCATTCGAACAATGCACAAAACTAAATGCGTCCGTTGCAAACGGCAGGTGATGAATATCGCAGCGCACAAAGCGCCCCTTTAACCTAGACTCCATTTCGGGCATGTCAAAAAGTTTTCGTTCGATGTCGGCTACAAAGTCCGCGCCGGGGATTGGGAACGGGCCACAACCAACGTCCAGCAATGGATGCGGCGAAACGCCGGCCGGAAGATGGGCGATCTTATTTTTGTAACGCGTCCAGCGGATGCGATCTTTCAGCCAATGGATCATTTTTGAATCGCCGCCCGGGCGCCGGAGTCTGCGCCGCCAACGCGATCGCAAATATCGAAGCGATCAGAGTTCAATTTAATACACCGTAATCAAATCTTTGACGAGATCGAATGTGGACGGACCAATACCGGGAACATTCATAATATCTTCGATTTGATTGAAGGGGCCGTTTTGATCGCGATAATCAATGATTTTCTGCGCGGTGGCAGGCCCGATGCCGGGCAAAGTGTCCAGTTCTTCGGCAGTGGCGGTGTTGATATTAACCAAATTGGCCTTGTTCGCTGTGCCAGTGCCGGGCGTGGGCAAAACAACAAACGGGCCGGTTGAAGTGGGCGCTGCTCCACCCACAAATGGGATATCCAATTGCTGGCCGTCTTCGAGTTTCGCGGCCAGGTTGATCAGGTTTGGGTTAGCTTCAGCCAACATTCCACCCGCGGCTGTGACGGCATCCTGCACGCGGCTGTTCACGGGAAAAACGTAAACACCCGGGCGCACTACCGCGCCAATCACCTGAACCGTGAGAGGCGGCGCAGTAGGCGCAGGTTCAAGTGTCACCGGCACACCCTTCGGAAGACGCACCACCAAAACAATTCCGCCGGCCATGATAAGGCCAGCCAGAACACCGATCAGCACATTCAATATCTGCTTCATGCCATTGATTTTACATTAATTTCATCACCAACATCGACTCGCCTCGCTCGACAAGAGCAAGCATCACTTTGGCAAACCGAAAAAGGCGGCGGTAATATGGAGGCATCTCATCCAACTCGAGCACTCGAAAGCCCCATCTTTCATAAAACGGCTGTAATCCCGAACGGCAGGTCAGATACAAAGGGCGCGGCGCCTGTGCAAGTAAATGTTCGATAATTGCGCGCGCAATACCTTTATTACGGCTGGATGGAACCACCGCGATGGACGCCAGCTCGACCAGGCCGCCCCTATGCGGCTTGAGTTGGCCGCATCCGCGCAACTGCCCAGACCCGTCAACGGCGACTACAAACCTACGCCAATCCAACGACATGGGATTGATCCGCACTTCGCGAATGAGCCGCTGGATGGCGGGGAAATCCTGTTCAGTAGCGGGACGAAGAGTGAAATCAGCCAAGCAAACCTGCCGCGACAAGGATGGTAAAGGACGCAACGAACCAGTGAATCAAAAACGGATAAACAAACGAGCGGGTGCGATAGGCGATCCAGCCGAAGGCAAATCCGCCGAAGATGGTGGATAACGCCTCGATCTCCGGCTTGCTGATATGCGCCAGCGCAAACGGGACGGCCTGCAGCCACAAAGCCTCCGGCCCAAATTTGCGGACATAGGCAAACAAGATAAAACCGCGAAAGAAAAATTCCCAGCCCAACAGGTCAATGAATGTATTCCACGGCAGGCCATCCAGCAGCGGTTTGTAATAGTTCTGCATGGTCGAGTCGCCGCGGCTGACAAAATATAAAACAGGAGCGATCAAAATAATGGCAATGGCCGTGATACCCAATCCGGCTTTCCAATCGCCGAATGTAAAACCAAACTCGCGCGGATCTTCGCGAAAAACAAAGAGGATGACCAGCAACGGAATTATGAGATACAAAATCGTCCGGTCATAGCCTTTATTGGGAGTGATGCGCTGATAATAATCCACCATCAACAGCAAGGTGCTGACAACGGTGGTGGTTACGATCTTCCAGTCAAATTGCAGGCGAGGGCCGAGCAGAGTTTTCATTGAGGGTCCAGTGTTCCGATGTCAGTATGGAAGATAGAGTTGGTTGCCAGTTGGCCCGAGCATTTGAAGAATTGTACGCCCATCACGGGCAATTTCAAATCCCCAATTGGTCAAAAGGAGCAAAGCCAGAAAAATGCAAAGATAAAGAACAGGCTTTTTTATCGAAGCAAGGGCGGAGGATTTATCCATCCAAAGATTGGCGGCGAGAATCGCAAAGAGCGGCAGGAGCGTCAGATGAAAGCGCTCTTCAGACAGGATAAAAACATGCGGGAGCAGGTATCCCACAAAAAGCAATGCCAGTAAAACGGTCTGCGGGCGGGAAGGCAGCAAAGCCGCGCCGAACAACGCGGAGAGGCTGACAAATACAAATGGCAAAGCCAGGATAAGCAAAATAGCCGCAAGGAGAATCGGCGGAATAAAACCCAGAAAATTGTTGACATAAAAATAGGTGAAGGCGCGCAATTCCAAGTTAAAGAAATAGCCAAGCCTTCTCGCGGCTAAATATGGAAATCGCGCCGGGTCTTGTTTGATGAATTCAATCGCTTTTTGTGCGCCAATCTCATCGCGCGCCTTGTCGTCAATAATGGATAACAGGTCGAGCGACGGGCCGAAGGCAAATGTCCCGGTGGATTGCGGGTGATAACCAACATACAAGTTATAACCCATTGAGGTCTCAATACCGGTCAATTTACCGGTGAGCAAAGAATTGCGGATGACCCACGGCGCGATGGTCAGGATCAAAACCAGCGCCGACAAAATCGCGCCGCGCGGTTGCTTGAGCGAAAACCAAATCCAAAGCATGGCAAGCCCGGCAAACGGGAGAATGACGGAGCGCGTCAAGGCGGCCAGGCCGAGGAGAAAACCGGAGAGAAGAAAACAGAAAGTGGGGAGTCTGGAATCGGGAGATGTTGTAACTTCCGCCAGTTTCAGAAGGGAAAGAACGGCGGCAAGAACCAAAAGAAAAAACAAATTCTCGGTTGCGAGTGCAATGGGAAAGATCAAGAGCATCGGATAAACCGCGATGATCCAAGCCGCAATTTTGGGAGCGCGATCGTCATTCGGAAAAAGCTGGCGCGCCGCGGAAAAAGTCAGCGGGGCCAGCAAGGCTCCGGTAACGGTCTGCGCTAAACGGGCGGAAAAGAAGCGTCCGTCATTGAGGCCATTGAAAAAATAAATAATTGCAAGAAAGGATGGATATAACGGCGCCCGAAAAGTCGTCAACATCCCGCGCGGGTCGAGCGCAAGTGCCGCGATATCCAAGCGAAGATATGGGGCAATGCGCGCCAGGTCGGCGGGCGCGTACCAGCGAAAGCCATTACCAGACGCGAGACTGCGTGCCAACATGTCGTATTGGAACATGTCGTCCAGGCCAATTCCCAATTGGCGCGTAAATAGAACGGGGATCAGCCGCAGTCCAAGCGCGATAAAAAAGATGCGCGCCGGAAAAGACCTAAGCCATTGCCAATTTATGTTTTTGATTGACCTCGCGGGTTAATCTGTCGATGCGGCGCTGGAGGTAGGGCATGAAATATCCAGCATAGCGTTCCCAAAGATCTGGGCGCGCCCAGTCATCACCAGTGACTCGACCGCGGCAATGCGGATGACCGCACGAACAGTCGAACTCGTCGTAATGCGTGCCGTCGCACATGGCGTAATCGAAACAGACCTCTTCGCCTGCTTCGATATCCCGCATGGCAACCAAACCGATTTGGCCTGTAAAGCCAGCATTCGGATCGCAGGAGTGGTTGAAGCAATCCGCAGGCTCCATAGCCATTGAGAACAAAAATAATCCCTCCTCGATCTGCAGGACGCGCTGAGTGAAATCAGGCATTGCCGGATCCACCTCATCTTCGGTAATGATCCTGCCTCCCCACATCACAAGCAGCTCGCCCTTTTTAACGGGCTCGACAGCGAATACGCCGCAGCCGCCTTTGTCTGCATGGGAATCGCTTTTCAATTTGGGTGACAGATGCGAATAAAATTTTCCGGCCATTCTTCTCCTTGAAGTTTCTCGCGGCCTTAACCGGCCGCGGCTTTAAGATACGGGGACAGCCTTCGTCCGCCGTGATAACCTGGCGGCACCTCCCCGGCACCGCCAGAAATATCTACAAGATTTATACGCAGACAAAGAACCGCTTCGCCACTGACCTTGAGCCGGGTCTCGTTAACTACATCCGCCGCCTCGCTGAGGGCCTTCCCTCAACCGGCGGCGGTGTGCAGTCACTGCACGAGAAAAGCGTCATGACAACGCAAGCGCGAAAGATTCTCTAGCAATTCTCCTGTATAAGAGCAATATTTTACTTTGGATTAACAGAATCTGCTAGGATTTTTCACCTTCAGTGTCGGAACTGCGCGCGGTCAATCGTTGAGCGAGAAGAATTGGCAATGCCGTAATCAATACCACCAACATGGCTGTGACGTTCGTGATCGGGCGGTTGCGCGGCTTGAGCATTTGGCCGAAAATCCAGATCGGCAAAGTCTGCTGCTGGCCCGCAGTAAAAGTGGTGACAATCACTTCATCAAACGAAAGCGAGAAAGCCAAAATGGCGCCAGCCAGTAAAGCCGTGGAAATATTGGGAAGAACAATATGCCAGAACGTCTGGAAGGAGTTTGCACCCAAATCCATCGAGGCTTCCACCATCGTCCCGCTCGTGCGGCGGAAACGGGCCAGCACATTGTTATAAACGGTAACCACAGAGAAAGTTGCATGACCGATCACAATCGTCCAGAAGGAAAACGGGATTTGCATCAGATTGATAGCCGAACGTATGGCGATGCCCGTTACAATTCCAGGCAGTGCCAGAGGCAGGATCAGGAAAAATGAAATCGCCTCCTTGCCGAAGAAATCGTAGCGATAGACTGCCGCGGCGCCCAGCGTTCCAAGAATCAATGCCATCACTGTGGCCAGAGCCGCGACGCGCAGACTTAACATCAACGCCTCCTGCATGGCCGGGTTTGCAATGGCTTGCGGAATCCATTTGAGGGTCAGGCTGGGAGGCGGAAAAGTGTAAGCCGATTCGTCTGTGGTAAAAGAATAGAGGAAGATCAACCAGATCGGAACATGCAGGAACAACAAAGCCGCCAAAGAGCCGAGTTTCAATCCCCATGAAGCGCGCTCGCCAGGCGGCTGAGATTTCTTTTTAGAGAGCATCGAAGGCTCCTAGTTTACGGGCAATTAAAAGATAAACGACCATGATGACAATCGGTCCCATCGTGAAAGCGGCGGCAAGCGGGATATTACCAGACGTACCCTGGTAAGCAAGCACGGCTTTGCCGATATAGAAACTTGAATTACCGAACAGGGATGGCACAATGAAATCGCCAAGCGTCAACGAGAATGTAAAGATTGAACCAGCCACCACACCCGGAAACGCCAGGGGCAGGATCACATTACGAAACGTCTGCGCGGAATTAGCGCCCAGATCGCCGGAAGCCTCGATCAACGACTTGGGAACGCGTTCCAGCGCCGTCTGGATCGGAATGATCATGTAAGGAAGCCAGATATAAACAAAGACAAGGAAAACGCCGGTCGCCGAGACAGAAAGCGAAGGACCGCCCACAGCGGGCAGGCCCAGATACCAGCCGAGAACCCCGTCCAGGCGCACCAGCCGGGCAAACCAGGAAACGATGCCTTCCTGTGCAAGGATGAGCTTCCATGAATAGACGCGCACGACATAACTCGACCAAAGAGGAATGGTCACTGCAAGATATAACCAGGTTTTGAGGCGCGGAGATGCAAAGCGCGCAATGTAATAAGAAAGGGGAAAAGCAATCGCCACACAAGCCAGTGTCACAAGAGCGGCCATCAAGGTGGTGCGGCCAAAAATCTGCAAATTGGTTGTTTCAAAGAGCTTGGCATAGGTCCGCAAAGTAAATTCGGGCACGACCTTACCCGTAAAGCCATCCAGGTAAAAAAAGCTGTTGATCAACATCGTAAGCAGCGCGCCGAGGTACACCACTACAAACCAGAGCAGAGGCGGCAACAACAAGAGCGCCAGCACCAGTTTTGGACGTCGATATAAAAAGGTCGAGATGCGATTTAGCATCCTAGCCTCCCACATAGCGGACGTGGTCCTTCTGCCAAAACAGCCGCACTTTCTGGCCTCGGACCTTCATTACGTCCATCGAAGTTGTCTTTAGATTCTGTTCGACAACCACCAGGTCGCCGCCGCCATCCAGTTCAACAAGATAGCGCGTGTACAGGCCGAGATAAACGACATCGCGGACTTTGCCGTCCGCGGCAAACATCTCAGCGCCCATCTGTTGACTGGGAGCGGCAAGGTGAATTTTTTCCGGTCGAATGGAGAACCTTGCGTCTGAGCCGGTGATGCGCTTTGCCACTTCCCCGGACACAAGATTGGAGGTTCCCACAAAGCTCGCCACGAATGAAGTCGCAGGATGCTCGTATACTTCGGCAGGAGTGCCCACCTGCTCGATTTTGCCTTGATTGAAGACCGCGATACGATCGCTCATGGTCAGGGCTTCTTCCTGGTCGTGGGTCACGAACACAAACGTAATGCCGACTCTTTGCTGGATATTTTTTAATTCGACCTGCATCTGCTGGCGAAGTTTCAGATCAAGAGCGCCGAGCGGCTCATCGAGCAATAAAACTTTGGGATGATTGATCAAGGCCCGGGCGAGAGCCACGCGCTGCCGCTGTCCCCCGGAAAGTTGCGAGGGCTTACGATGCCCGAAGCCGGGCAGGCGGACAAGATCGAGCATGTCATCTACTTGTTTCATTCTTTGTGCGCGCGAAACTTTTTTGATCATCAGGCCATAGGCAATGTTATCTTCCACGGTCATGTGAGGGAACAGGGCGTAATCCTGGAAAACCGTGTTGACCGATCTTTCGTATGGAGGCAGGTTGGAGACATCCTGTCCATAAAGATATATATGCCCGGAGGTTGGGCGGTCAAATCCGGCGATCATTCGCAGGCAGGTGGTTTTGCCTGAGCCCGATGGCCCAAGCATAGAAAAGAATTCACCGTCTTTGACTTCCAGGGCCACATCGTCCACCGCCTTGACATCCCCAAAATGTCGGCTGACGTTTTTGAAGAGGACTGCAGAATCGCTCATTGGCTGCCTTATGCATTTTCGAGCCGCGCCAATATTCTGGCGCGGCTCGATTCAATCGAAATTTAGTTTACTGCCCGCCAACTATGGCCGTGAACGTCTCGACCCATTTATCATAGGTCACGCAGTCACTCTTGCCATTGCCACAATCAGCTATCGGGGTCTTCCAAAAACTGATCTTGTCAAAATCATTGTAACCGTTGGTCTTGCATCCATCGGCGCCGAGCAAATCGCTGGCGGTGCAACCTTCGGGAACAGATGGATTGGAGCCGAACCAGGAAGCCACGTCGCCTTGCACTTTTGGATCGAGCGAGTGCTCCAGCCACTTGTAAGCGCAATTCGGGTGCGGAGCATTCTTAGCCATCATGGTAGTATCTGCCCAGCCGGTGGCGCCTTCCTGCGGAATGGTGCTTGCAATCGGTTGCTTATCGGCCTGCAGGAGATTGACCATCAAAGGCCAGGAGGAGGAAGCAACAAAGCCTTCACTCTTGAAGTCTTCGACCTGTAGCAGATAATCGCCCCAATATTTGGAGGCGATCTTGCGCTGTTCTTTCAAGAGAGCAACCGCCGCATCGAACTGCGTCTGGTTCAATTCATAAGGATCGGTGATGCCTAATTCAGGATTATTAGCCTTGAGGTACAAAGCCGCGTCGGCAACATAGATCGGGCCAGAATAGGCCTGGACGCGATTCTTGTTCGATTTTCCATCGGGCAGGGTCATTTCCTTGAATACAACATCCCATGAAGTTGGGGCAGTTGGGAAAACGTTCGTGTTGTACATCAGCAGGTTCGCGCCCCACTGATAAGGAACCCCGTAATGTTTGCCGTTTACAGTATGCCAGGGAGCGTTCTGCAAACGCACATCAACTTTGCTGTAAGAAGGGATTTTTGTAATGTCAATTTCCTGAACTGTGCCGCCATAGACAAGGCGCAAGCTGGCATCGCCGGAGGCGGTCACCAGGTCGAAACCGCCCGAATTCATCAACTGCACCATTTCGTCGGAAGTGGCCGCGTCTTTGACTTTAACCGTACAGCCGGTTTCCTTTTCGAAGGCGGTTACCCAATCGTAGTTAGGATCGTTCGCGCCACGTTCGATATAACCGGGCCAGTCCACGATATCAACTTCGCCTTCGCCTTTCGTTTCAGCCGGGGCAGCAGTCGCGGGGACATCGGTAACGGCCGGCGCCTGAGTAACGGCAGGAACTTCGGTTGCCGCCGGAGTCGCCGCGCCGCCGCAAGCGGCCAGGGCAATGCTAAATAGAATCAACAGGGACATTAACTTAAAAGCAGTTTTCGAATTCATTCTCTCTCCTTTAGATTTTGAATCCAGCATTTATAAATGAAAAATCAGGCCACTCGGTGAATCTTTCACCTCCTTCCAATCAAACAAACGAGACGCCAGACTCTTGATTTGAACGAATTGGCTACATTATAGCGAGTTAAAACGGAGCGTCAATTGCTCATTTCCGATTCCGCAAAGCAGCTTTCATTTCGAGCTCGCGCAATGCGTCTTTTCCCGCCCAGCGCGCGGATTTCGAATCGCTTTCAGATGGTTGGAAAAGGCGTCCGCGCTTCCATGAGCAAAGCGAAACATCCGATTTGCCGTTTATCCCAACCGCGCAGTTCGGCCTTTATGCCGCAGGTCGCGATAATTCCACCAAACCGACCAGACGCGCGCAGCAGCTTCGGCCTGTATCTTGAAAGACATCTTGGATTTACCCCAACGCCGGTCGGCAAAATAAATCGGCACTTCGCCGATTGTATATTCGAGGCAGTGTGCCAGATAGGCCATTTCAACCAGGAAAATATATCCACTGGAGTGGATGCGGTCAAAGGGCAGGCCATTAAGAGTCTCGCGCCGCCAGAGACGAAAACCAGTGGTCACATCGTAAAAGGGCAAGCCCAAAATCGTGCGGGCGTAGAAGTTGCCAAAGGCCGAAAGAGCCCTGCGCCAACGCGGCCAACGCTCGTCCACCGCGCCGCCTTTGACATAGCGCGAACCAAGTACAACATCGTAAGATTTAAGAAGCTCGGTCATGGCGGGAATTTTGGCGGGATCATGCGAAAAGTCCGCGTCTATTTGTAAAACGGCGTCCGCCCCATCGTCCAGCGCGAAGCGGAAACCTTCGAGATACGCAGAGCGCAGACCCAATTTTCCGGTACGATGAAGCACGCGCAGGCGCTTATCCACATTGGCTAATTCGTCGGCGATCCGACCGGTTCCATCGGGGCTGTTATCATCCACAACCAAAAGATGCAGATCGAGTGAAAGCGTAAATAAAGCGGAGACCAGTTTGGGCAGGTTCTCCGCTTCGTTATAGGTTGGAATGATGGCCGTGATGCGCAAACAAACTCCTAACGCTTCCGCTTCTGCAACTCGACCTTGAGCTGCTCGGCGCTGGTGAAACGGCCTGAAACAGATGGCAGATCCGCGATCTTAACCGTCAGGCGGTCTTTGCGCTTGGCGGCCTGTTCGCGATCTTTGAGGGGATAAAAATAATCAAGGGATTGTTCAAGGCGGACGCGCAAACGTTCGCGCAAAGCTTGCAGATTGGCAGGCGGAACAATCAACACGAAATCGGCCGAGCCAGTGTGCCCGAGGAAATCGTCTGAGCCGCTGGCCTCGCGCATGGTGTTCAACACCATCAGGCTGACGGCGCGCAAAACATCGTCAGATGCTACGAAGCCATACGCTTCACGGAAGGCATCCATGTTTTCAAGCGCAACAAGCAGAACAGACCAATCACCCTTTTTGATGATTTCATTAAGACGCTCATTCACCAGTGCGCCTTCAGGCAGGCCGCTGACCGGGTTGGTGAGCGAACCCTGGCTGACGCGCTTGAGGGCATTGCGAACGCGCAGACGAAGTTCCTGCACGTCGAACGGCTTGGTAATATAATCGTCCGCGCCGATTTCAAGGCCCTGAAGTTTATCGGAGCGCTCGCGCTTCTCGGTCAGAAAAATGATGGGCAGGTTCTGCGTGCGACGGTCGGCGCGCAGGCGCTTGGCGACTTCATAGCCGTCAATGTCCGGCAGGCGAATATCGAGAATAACCAGGTCAGGGTGAATCGTTTGGGAAGCGCGTACACCGTCTTCGCCCCAATTGACGGTAAAAACTTCGTAGCCCTGCACGCGGAAATAAGCATTTAGCATTTCGGCTACGTCGAGGTCGTCTTCGACAATCAGGATTTTCGATTTGACATCTGCCATAAAGGCCCCCTATTAGGAAATGGGTTCTTTTTGAATGACAAATTCACACACGTCATCGCCAACCGCCACGCACTTGGACTCGTTGACGCGGAATTCGTTTCCGCCGGAAATCCATTTGAGTCCTTCCTGCAACAGGCCGGTCGCAATAAAACAGACAGGCTTGTCCGCATCGTGGCGTCCCCAACAACACGGGCACTTGTGAATGGTGTAAATAAATTCATTGTCTTTTTCTTCGACCGTGCTGTGCTGGTCGCTCAACTGACTGAAGATCTTTGCCATCGAAGGCAGGCCGATTCGCAGTTTGGCATGAAGAGGAAGAACTACGAACGCCAGGTCGGCCACGCCAGCCAGGGCGCCAAAGTTCTTGAGGGCATCGGCGAAAGTTGCGCGTCCGGCGCGCAACGCAAGGCCGCGCCCGCCGCGCGGGCCGTACATCTCCTCCAACCCGGTACCAATGGCGGAAAGCTCGCTAAAGTCGAACCCTTTTTCGAGATTATCGGGTGGATAATTTTCAACATAATGATTTAGACCAGCAAGGTTAAGAATGGCGTTCAGTCCGTTCTTGCCCATCACTTCTTCGAGCGACTTGATGGTGATCAAGCCGAATTTATTTGGGTAGTACAGGCCAGCTTTTTGAATGGGACTCATACGATCTCCAACTAGATCAATTTCGAAAGATCTTCGGCAGCCCGGCGCATATCGAGAAAGATAAGTCCAAGCTTGGCCTGTTCACGCGCGAGAGCAGTCAGTACGGCCTCCTGGCCGACCGACATCAACATGACATACCCCTTTTCGCCTTTGATGTAAACCTGCTCAAGGGAGCCGCGTCCCAATTCATTGGCGATGCGTTCGCCGAGAGAAAGCATAGCGGCAGACATGGCAGAGACGCGGTCTTCTTCAACGCCTTGCGGCAGGGCTGAAGCAATGGGCAGGCCGTCAACACTAACGACGGCAGAGGCCTCGATATCGGGAGAAGAGGCCTGAAGTTCGCGCAGGCGATCTACCATTTGTTGCGTGCGATTCTTGGTCAAGACGACCCTCCATAAAAAGGACACGGCAACCACAATGATCGTATCTGTGGGCTGTCCCGAACAATAGTGAAGCAATTTTAGCACAGGGCAAGGCAGTGTCAAGTTGGCGAAGCGCGTTCGACATCTTTACAAAATAGCAAGCCGCGCTTTCAGCGCGGCGGCATAATTAAAAAGCATCAAAAAGGCAATCTGATGCCCTGCCACCTATCCGGGGCGGCGCGCACGGCCATTAAGACGCCCGCAATTTCGTGTATAATCCGAAACACGCCCCCGTAGCTCAATGGATAGAGTGCCTGACTTCGAATCAGTAGGTTGTGGGTTCGAGCCCCGCCGGGGGCGCCTGTATTTCTTACAAGAGAACATACGCGCTGAGAGCACCCATTTTTCAAACAAACGGAGACATCCATAAGTGGATGTCTCCGTTTACTACAATGCGCTATTTACTTTGTTTCTTCTTTTCTATTTTCAATTTTCGTTTTTCTTTTTGATTCAACTTTGGTTTTTTCTTCTGTTCTTTATTGCCTTTATCTTTCTTGCCACTATCGCCCATGATTACGTCTCCTTCTTTGGATATGACTTGAACAGATTATAGCCCCAAACAAAGGCATCCTGGCAATTCGCTTTATCGGCCAAAGCGGCCTGTGTTGCGGGAGGCAATATCATCTTCCGGCTATAATCAGCAACATGCCTGCATTTGACCAAACTCAGCTTATACGGCTCTTACTCGCGCGGCTCGAACGCGTCTCGGTTGACTCTTATTGGGCGCATCGCGCCAGCGGCGTGCGGGGCGCGTTGCTCAAAGCTTTGGAAAAGCTGGAAGCCGGGCGACCCGTTGACGGGTCCGCGCTGAGGCGCTTGATGGACAGGGGTTTCCAAATCCTTGAACGCGCCGCGCAGGAAAGAAGCAGATAAATATCCAGCATCATAAACCGCGAAGAAATATGCCATGCTATGCTATGCCATGCTATGCAAGGTAAGAACCATACGGATTTTGCATCTATGCCTGCAAAGGAGAACTTATGGCGGCTAAAAAAAATCCAGACCTTTATAACTTAAAGCCATCAACGATCACCGTTTACGGCGCGGCCTGGTGCCCGGACTGCAAGCGCGCCAAGATGTTCTTCGGCGAGCAACGCGTCGAATACGCCAATGTGGACATTGACGCCGACCCGAAGGGCGTTGCTTTTGTGGAGAAGATCAACGAGGGCAAACGCATTATTCCCACCATCATCTTTCCAGATGGCGAGATTCTGGTCGAACCATCCAACGCGCAACTAGCCGCTAAACTCGGACTCAAAACACAAGCCCGGCGGTCTTATTATGACACAATCATCATCGGCGGCGGACCTTCAGGCCTGACCGCCGCTTTATATTTGGCGCGCGAAGGGCTTGAAGTTCTCTTAATAGAAAAAGCTGGATTAGGCGGACAGGCCGGCATCACACAAACGCTCGATAACTTTCCCGGCTTTGATGAAGGCATCGGCGGCGCTGAGTTCGCAGCCCGCCTCGGACGCCAGGCATCGAAATTCGGCGTGGAAATTTTGCAGGCAAAGGAGGTCAGCGCGATTGAACGCGAAGGGCAGTATCTGAATGTCGAAACCGACTCGGACATACATTACCATAGCAAGGCAGTTCTGCTTGCCAGCGGTGCGCGCTATCGGCGCATGGACATTCCCGGCGAAAATGAATTGATTGGAATCAACGTTCACTTCTGCGCCACTTGCGACGGCGCATTTTATAAAGGCAGAAAAGTCCTCGTGGTCGGCGGTGGAAACAGCGGCTTTGAAGAAGGCCTGTTCCTGACCAAATTCGCCTCCGAGGTGGATATTCTTGTAAATTCTCCGCTGCCGACAGCCAGCAAGATTGCGAGAGACAAGGTGGCCGAGAAAAAGAACATGCACGTCATTCTCAATCACGGTATCATCGAACTGCGCGGCGGGAAAAAACTCGAAGTCGTCGTCCTTGAAGATCATGCGACCGGCGAAAAGAAAGAAGCCCACTACGACGGCATCTTTGTCTTCATCGGCCTGACGCCGAACAACGACCTGCTCAAAGGCCGGGCCGAGATGGACGAGCGCGGTTTCCTTAAAGCCCCGCACATGATGACTTCCATACCGGGCGTGTTCGCGGCAGGCGATGTGCGCTCCGGGTCTACAAAGCAGGCCGCCTCTGCCGCAGGCGAAGGCGCATCAGCCGCGCTGGCCATCCGCGAATATCTCAAGACGCTTGGAGAATAGAAATCCGCAGATGAGATAAGCATGTTATGCGATAAATAAAATATGAGCGACCACTACAACCCAACCCCATCCCAGATTGTCATGTACTCCACAGAACATTGCAGCGATTGCCGCCGCGCAAAAACATACTTCGAGACAAACAACATTCCTTTCATGCAAGTCCTGCTTGAAGGCGATGAACAGGCCACCCAATTTGTGGCGGATCTAAACAGCGGTTATCACCGCGTTCCCACAATCGTCTTTCCCGATGGTTCGAAGCTGGTCGAGCCATCCTGGGAAGAACTTAAAGAAAAATTCAACCAATGATCCGCAACCATCAAATCGTCATTTGCGGCGCGGGCATCAGCGGGGTCAGCGCGGCATACTTCCTTGCCAAAGCAGGCGCAAAAGATATCCTGCTGGTGGACGAACGCCCGCCGCTCACCCTGACCAGCGACCGCTCGACCGAGTGTTATCGCAACTGGTGGCCGGATGCCGAAATGCTGGCTTTGATGAACCGCTCGATTGATCTGATGGAAAGTCTCGCCGATGAAAGCGGGAATGCCTTTCACATGAATCGACGCGGTTATTTGTATGTGACCTCGGACAAAAACAAAATTCCTGATCTGATCGAGCGTTCAAAGCGGACCTCGAATCTGGGTGCGGGGCAATTAAGAATTTACTCGTCCGATAATTCGGCCTACCTACCCGCCCTCTCTGAAGGTTTTCACGATCAACCTGCTGGCGCGGATATTCTTTTGGGCAACGATCTCATCCGTAAACATTTTCCATATTTGACGGAAGATGCAGTCGCCGCGCTGCACGTCCGGCGCGCGGGCTGGCTGAGCGCCCAACAGCTTGGCATGATTCTGCTCGAAACGGCGCGCCGCCTCGGCGTCGGGTTTGAGTCGGCGCGTGTGGAGGCTGTGGAAACGGCGAATGGCCGCGTCAGCGGAGTCAAGTTGAGCAACGGCGAACACATCGCTTGTTCCATTTTTGTAAATGCCGCCGGGCCATATCTCAAACCGGTCGGCAGGATGCTTGGCTTGGAAATCCCTGTTTATACCGAATTACATTTGAAAGTTGCATTCAAGGACCCGCTCGGCGTAGTCGGGCGGGATGCTCCGCTCCTGATTTGGGATGACGCCCAATCCCTGCCGTGGACCAACGACGAACGCGAAGCCCTCGCGGAAGACGCAGAAACAAAATGGCTGACCGAACCTTTCCCGGCGGGAGCGCACACCCGCCCCGAAGGTGCAGGCGAAAGCCAGACAGTCTTGATGCTGTGGGAATATAAGACGCGCGTCCTCGAACCGATCTTTCCACCGCCGCTCGACGAGCAATACCCGGAGATTGCCATACGCGGCATGTCGGCCATGCTGCCGGGCTTGAAGCAATACTTCAACAAGATGCCCAGGCCACAACTGGACGGCGGCTACTACACCAGGACACGCGAGAATCGTTTGCTGGCCGGGCCGTTGAGCATGGAGGGCGCGTATATCATTGGCGCAGTGTCCGGTTACGGAATCATGTCTGCTTGTGCGGCAGGCGAATTGCTCGCGGCGTACGTAACCGGCAAAACATTGCCTTGCTATGCTTCTGCATTTTCCCCCGCGCGCTACGACGATCCTGAATACACAAAGACGACAGAGAACTGGGACGACAGCGGACAGCTTTAACAGGAGCTTGTTTTCCTTTACAGACGGGATACAATGAAACCAGAAGGAGCAAAAATGTTCCGCTTTGTCCTCGTTTGCATTTTGTCAGTTTTGATTATTTCCGGCTGCAGCGGCTGGGTTGTAACACCCATTCCTTACACGCCCCCAACCCTGTTCCCCACGCGCACACCCCTTATCTTCTCGCCGACTCCCCTGATCCTCGCTCCGCCAGTCACAGCAACCTTTACGCCACCAACGCTTATAGCAACACAGTTTACGGCGACTCTGCTCCCAACCACTTTTACCCCATCCGCTACGCCAGGCATGACGGATACTCCCATTGCGCCGACACAGGCAACAGACACCGGCCCCACTCCCTTCGCAGCCATTCGCACGAACATCCTCGGATGCAACACCAGCATTGACATCGCCCACGGAATGGGTGAAGTAACAAACGCCTATGTGACGATCGGCAACATCGGCGCGGCAGAATTGAAGAATGTCTGCGCCACGCTGCGCGGCCTGGACGAAGGCCGGCCACATCCCGACAAGACCAAATGCGTCCCGTCGCTTCCCGCCGGCTACCAGGTCACACAAAAATTGACGGTGGACACAACCTTCCAGAAGAATACACCCATCCAGGTGGATGTCACTTATGATTTGGGTTTAATCCAACGCGTAGCCGAGGATGCCTGCACCAACATCGGCATCTTTACATCCAACGACGGACTCGGGGTTATCAAACCCATCTTACAGCCATAAATAACAGGCAGGTTACGCAGCGAAGCATAACCTGTCCTGGATTGCCGTTCAAAAAAATCGGCGATAGTTCGGTAGAAGTGATTTGACGTATAGTGCAAGATAATATCTTGCACTATACCGCTTATAACAATGCCGCTACCAAAAAATCAACGGGCGACGTGGAAATTAAAGATATTCGTACCCAGCTTTTTTTGGAGGGAAAGCCATAAAGGCAAAGCCATTTCCATTCCACGCGCGTTGGTAATGTCGCCCAGGTCAATGACAGAATCCCATCGAAACCACTCCATCAGAATCATCGTGACGGTTGCTTTGGCATCCATGTCGTTGCCGCAAATGAAAACGTCATGCGGGCCATGCACCCGCTCCGGATAAACCATGACATCCACATTCATCGTATTCAGCGCCTTGACCACACGAATGAGCGGATGAATGCGCTGGATCTGTTCCGCCAGCGAATCGGTGTTGGACACTGTCAGCGTGGGAGGCGAGCCGCGCGTGTAATCGAGCGGGTTGGCAACATCAATCAACACTTTGTTGTTCAGGTCGGCCACGCTGGCAAAATCGAGCGCTGAAAGGGTCCCCATCCCTGAAACGCAATTGAAAAGCACTTCGCCAAATTTGGCGGTATCGGCAAAGGTGCCCTGCGATGCAAGACGGCCGGCGCGCTTTGCCCAAGCGCGGGCCTTTTCATTGACTGCCGACCGTGAACCGAGTTTTACATTGTGGCCCAGTTCGACCAGGCGCGTGCCGATGGTTTGCCCCACGATGCCCGTTCCGAAAATCCCTACATTCATTTTTCCGTCCTTCCTTTCCGGCTACATTTTTCCGGCAACATAATCGAGTATATCTATCTTCGTCAAAATTCCTGTTGGCTTGCCCTGTTCGGCAATGATCAAAGCAAAACCATCGGTCAAAAACGGCATGGCTTCTTCAAGCGGAGTCTCTGCGGGAAAAACCGCCTTGGCATTTTGAACGAGCGGATCAATCGGCTCATCCTGGCTGTGGGCATGATCTTCCAGTAAATGCTTGAGCAGGTCCACTTCTTCGATCGTGCCGACCAGCGCCCCATCCGCACCGATGACCGGCATCTGCGAGACTCCATATTGGCGCATGGTAGCCATGACCTTTTTCATCGAATCGCCCAGGGTCGCAGTGTAAAGCGCCTTATTGGGTTTGGCCAACAACAAGTCAACGAGCGCGACCTCGCCAAATTCCGTTTCCAGAAAACCATTCTCACGCATCCACTTGTTATCATAGAACTTGGAGAGATAGCGCGAACCCGAATCGGGAAAGATCACCACGACCAGCCTGTCTGCAGGCAGCTTCGCGGCGTACTTAAGAGCGCCAGCCAGTGCCGAACCCGAGGAGCCTCCGGCAAAAATACCCTCCTGCCGGACAAGTTGGCGCGCCCACATGAAAGATTCTTTATCGTTGGCGCGCACAATCTCGTCCACTACGGTTATGTCTGTTACCGAGGGTAAAAAGTCTTCGCCGATGCCTTCCACTTTATACGTCTTGGGATACGCGCCTTCAGGGATCTTGCCTTTATTCTGCCATATTTCTGTCAGGATCGAACCCACTATATCCACGCCTACAATGCGGATATCAGGATTCTTGGATTTCAGGTAATGACCAATCCCGGAAGTTGTCCCGCCTGTGCCCATGCCGATGACCACATCGGTCACGCGGCCTTCAGTCTGCTCCCATATCTCGGGGCCGGTCGTCATCTCATGCGTCTTCGGATTATCAGGGTTGTGATACTGGTTTGCAAGAATGGCATTGGGAGTCTCGCGCGCATATTTTTTTGCGACTTCATAATACGAGCGCGGATCGTCCGGCCCAACGGCGGTGGGCGTAATCACAACCTTCGCGCCGTACGAACGTAGAAGCTGGATTTTCTCGTTGGACATTTTGTCGGGCATCACAAAAATTGTTTTGTAACCTTTGAGCGCCGCCGCGATAGCAAGACCCACGCCGGTGTTGCCGCTGGTGGCCTCGACAATCGTCCCGCCCGGTTTCAATTCGCCGCGCGCTTCGGCCTGCTCGACAATATTCAGGCCAACGCGGTCCTTGATGCTCCCGCCCGGATTCAGATTTTCCAGCTTGGCATAGATCGGCGCGGCCACATGATGCGCGATACGTCCCAGCCGCACCAGCGGTGTCCAGCCGATGGCTTGCAAAATATTATCATAGACTCGCTTTTCATTTGAAACAGGTAACCCTGGCATTCTTTCTCCTTCGCCTTTTGAAAATTCCCACATAGTATATCAAACATCAGGCCGCCTTCCGGCGGCCCTTGTCACTAATAAATTGGCAAACTCCTATCCACTTCCTTCGCCCAGGCGTTGATGCCGCCTTTGAGATTCTTCACCCTCTTGAATCCTGCGCTGACCAACAATTCCAGCGCACGCGCCGAGCGCGTCCCGGCTTTACAGAACACGACCATATCTTCCGCCGAGTCAAGCTCAGATAAACGCGCCGCCAATTGTCCGAGCGGAATATTCAGCGCATTAGGAATTGCAGAAATTTCCAACTCATGCGGTTCGCGCACGTCCAGCAGTTTCAAATGATTCTGTTCGAGCCGCGCGGCCAGTACAGGCGCAGAAATGTCCCAGCCTTCACCAGCCGAGCCATCATCATGGTCATGACTCGGGACGCCGCAAAATTCCTCATAGTCAATCAACTCTTTGATGTCGGCGTTCGGTCCGCACACGCGGCAATTTGGATTCTTTTTCAGCTTCACAAAGTCAAACGACATATCGAGCGCGTTGTAAAGCAATAGCTTTCCAATCAGCGGCTCACCGATGCCGAGCAAAACTTTCAATGCTTCGGTAGCCTGGATCGTTCCAATCGTGCCGGGTAAAACGCCGAGCACGCCGCCCTCCGCGCACGAAGGGACGAGTCCCGGCGGCGGCGGTTCGGGGAAGAGACAGCGATAGCATGGCCCTTCCTTTGCGTAAAAAACGCTGACCTGTCCATCGAAACGATAGATCGAGGCGTACACATTTGGCATGCCAAGAAACACAGCCACGTCGTTGGTCAGGTATCGGGTGGGGAAATTGTCGGTTCCGTCGAGCAAAATGTCAAAGTCCCGCGCGATGCGCAGCGCATTTTCAGACGTGAACGGCTCGTTGTAGACGTCCACTTGAATATCGGGATTCAGGTCCAGCAGTCTGGCTTTGGCGCTTTCAACTTTCAACTTTCCAATCGTGGACGTTCCATGAATCACCTGACGCTGCAGATTCGACGAATCAACCACATCGTAATCCACGAGTCCGATCCGACCGATGCCGGCCGCCGCCAAATAAAGCGACACCGGCGAGCCAAGCCCACCCGTGCCAATGATAAGCGCAGACGAGCCCTTCAACTTGCGCTGACCCTCGAGGCCAACTTCTGGGATCAAAAGGTGGCGCGAGTAGCGCAGAATTTCATCACGCGTTAAACCAGGAAGTATGGGTTGCATTTATCCGCCCGCGATCGAAGGGATCAGGATGACGCGCGCATTCTCGTCCAGCGGCGTCTCGAGTCCCTGCAGATCTTTGATATTGTTTTCACCAACGAATAGATTTACGAACGGGCGCAGATTTCCATCATTGTTATAAAGATGCGGCTTCAATGTTGGAAATTTCTCCACCAGATCGCCCATCGCCTCCGCCACGTTCGCGCCGCGCACAGATACTTCGGCCTGGCTGTTTGTATAACTTCGTAACGGGGTTGGTATTTTTAAAATTGCCACAATAAACCTCTTCTCGAAAATATTTCCGGGGATGGGTGAAGGTCGAATCTATTTTATCCATCACCCACCCCCATTTCAACTAACCGACCGCAACCGGTTCGCAACCCTGGCGCTCAACGACCGCCTCACAAGTCGAAGCGGGCGTGATCTCAACCGACCCCGCCATTGCAAACGGCTGCATGAAATTTTGAACATATTCTTTATCTTCCGACTCAACGATCAACACAAAAGTATGCTGGGCATCCAGCACGGCATCGCCAAGAATATCAACGCCAAACTTGCGGGCATTGGGTTTGCTCACATGTTGAACAAGCATCTGACCCATTTCAGGATTCTTGGCCGGGCAGGTTTCCGCGTTATGCTGGTGACGAACAAAATAGAGAGACATTGTAAAACTCCTTTGTTTTCATGTCATTGCGAGGAGGGCGCTCTCTCCGACGAAGCAATCGCTTCTTTTGCGCGGAGATTGCTTCACTACGTTCGCAATGACGTTAATTGATTTGAATTCTTTCTTCGATGAACTGTGAACGGTCTTCGGATAATCTCCACGAACGGCTCTCGATGGCCTTGCCAGATTGCACGCTCGTGATGACATAAGAAAAAAATGGTTGCGCCCAATCACGGTCAAACTCAGACGGACGATTCGGATGATCGGGATGCGAGTGAAAGACGCCGATCAGACTCAGCCCAAGCCGCTCTGCTTCCAACTCGGCTTTGAGATAATCATTGGGCGTGATCAGATAGCGATTATGACGAGCGGAATCCTCGCGCGAATTTGTCAACGGGAAAATGGCCTGCACATCACGCGAACCATTTTCCATGCCGAGCAAAAATCCTGCGCCTTCATCAGGGTAGGCCTGCTCGCCGTGTGCATGGATTTGCGTCAACGCGTCTTTCGAAATCTTCAGCATCACTTTGTTTGCCATAGCGCTTTATCACTTAAATATTTATATCCGGCATCCGGGAAGATCGTGACAACCACGCCTTCTTTCAACTGCGACGCAGCTTCCAGCGCCGCGACCAGCGCCGCGCCGGACGAAATCCCAACGAACAGACCTTCCTCGCGTGCCAGCCTGCGCACCATTTCATGCGCCGCTTCGGTCTGGACTTCGAGCGGCTGCCCCGCAATAGACTCATCGTAAATTCCGGGCTTGATCGCGGACGGCATGTGTTTGAGTCCTTCGAGTCCATGAAAGGGCGCATCAGGTTGGAATGAGATTATTTTTATATGCGGCAATTGCTCGCGCAAGTATCGGCCTGCTCCCATCAATGTGCCGGACGTGCCAAGTCCTGCGACAAAATGCGTGACCTGACCATTGGTTTGCGAAACGATCTCAGGGCCAGTCGTTTGATAATGCGCCTGCCAGTTGGCCGGATTGTTGTACTGATTCGCGTACCAATACAAATCAGGTTTTTCAACAGCCATTTGCCGCGCGGCCAGCATCGCTCCGTCCGAACCTTCGGATGGATCGGTCAGCACAAGTTCCGCGCCGAGCGCGCGCAAAATTGTGATCCGCTCCGGGCTGGCGTTGGCAGGCACACATAACGTCACCGAAATTCCCAGCGCCGCGCCAAATGTCGCGTACGCGATGCCCATGTTGCCGGAGGTCGAATCGAGCAGGCGTTTGCCGGGAAGCAAATCTCCGTTCGCAAGCGCGGTGCGAATAATGTTGAGCGCAGGGCGGTCTTTGACCGAGCCGCCAGGGTTGAACCATTCAGCTTTGGCGAAGACTTTTACAAGCGGCGGCAGGCCCAGAGTCACGCGGCGAAGCGGAAGCAGAGGCGTGTTCCCCACATGGGCATCGAGCCCCTCGCTCTCTAAAGATTTGAATTGGATTCTCGGTGTTTGTGTAACGGTCATACATCTCCAAATAAAAACAGCCGGTGAAAACAAAAAGGACGCGTACGAGCGTCGCGCGATTCGAATTGATTCGAATGCGGAGTCGCACACCGTCCTTCAATTTCGTTGGCTGTTGGCTTCTCGAAGAGGCGGTGTTACGAACTCCGCCTCAGACACAAGCAATGGCTTGAAAACATAATGGTTTTATTCCTGTATATTATAAAATGTATTCTACGAACTTTATCCGATTTGTCAAGGCAGAAAACGGACAAGCTTATTTTTCTCTCACCCGCCCGAAATGGATGCCATCAAAATAATCCGATCGCTTTCGTCAAGTCTCGTTTGCAAACCCTGAAGATCGCGGATATTTTGATCATTGACGAAGATGTTGATATGCCTGCGAATCTTACCCGCCGAATCGAAAACATGGAATTTGAGCGCGGGATGTTGCAAGACGGCATCCTGCAAAGCGTCAACGACGGTTGCGCCCCGAACAATAACTTCGGATTTGTTATCAATGTAATAGCGCATCAACGGACCAACTCGCAAAATGGGCATGGCTTATTTTACTTTACAAAATAAAGAGACCAGGTTCCTTTGAGAAACCTGGTCTCTTTTGCTACTCTTCCTTCTTGGCTTCCATTTCCTTCTTGTGGGCTTCAACGATCACGCCTGCGATGTGCGATGGAACCACATCGTAATGATCCAATTCCATTGTGAAGTACCCGCGCCCACCCGTAATGGAACGCAACTGCGATGTGTAGCGAAGCATTTCTGCCAAAGGCACATGCGCCACCACCACCGTACTGCCGCGCTCGGCTTCCGTGCCCTGCACGCGGCCGCGGCGTGTGTTCAAGTCGCTCATCACATCGCCCATGTTGGCATCAGGGACGATGATATTCACTTTCATGATCGGTTCAAAAAGAACGGGACCTGCGTCCGCGACTGCGAGCTTAAAGGCTTCGCGTCCGGCGATTTCAAAAGCGACCGGCTTCGAGTCTACCGGATGTTCTTTGCCATCATAAACGATGATCTTGACATTGCTCATCGGATAGCCCGCAAACGCGCCGTGCTGCATCGTGGCCGCAATGCCCTTCTCAATGGCAGGCAGGTAGGATTTGGACAGATTCATCCCAACCAATTCATCGGTAAACTCAAAATCAGCAGACGGCAGCGGCTCGATCCGCAAATGGACTTCGCCAAATTGTCCCGAACCGCCCGATTGTTTTTTGTGACGATATTGCGCGGATGCCTTCCTGGTAATTCCTTCGCGATAGGGAATCTTTGGTTCATGCGAAACAAGTCCCACCTGGAATTTGGTCTGCGCGCGATGGATGGCAACGTCAATATGCTGGTCGCCCATGCCCTGTAACACAGTCTCGCCGGTGGCATGTTCGTTATGCCACGAAAGCGTCATATCTTCCTCGCACAGGCGCGTGAGCGTCGGCGAGATTTTTGCGGCGTCGGCCTGTGTCTTGGGTGCAATGGCAACCCGGTACAACGCAGCCGGGAATTTAGGCGGCGCAACTGTCAACGGATGGTTTTTATCACACAAGGTATCACCCGTGGCAGTGACGTTCAACTTGGCCACCGAACCGATATCGCCAGCATGGATCACTTTGACTGCAATCTGTTCTTTGCCGCGCTGAATGTGCAGGCCGGACATGCGCTCTTCCGCATTCTTATTTTGATTCCACAAGCGGGCATCGCCTTGAATAGTTCCGCTAATCACGCGGAAATAGGTCATACGCCCCACGAACGGATCGGCAGTCGTTTTCCAGACATAAGCGGCCAGCGGGCCGGCATCTGAAGCGGGCAGTTTCTCTTCACTATCTTTGCCTTTTGCAATACGCGGCTGGGCGTGTCCGGGTGAAGGCATTAAATCCACAATGCCGTTCAGGAGCGGCACGACGCCAATTTCGCGTCCGCCTGCGGCGCAATAGACCGGGATAAAGTCTCCAGAGCGGACAACATCCTTTAGGCCGACGATCAGTTCCTCGTCCGAGAGAGAACCGGCTTCGAGATATTTTTCGAGCAGGGTATCTTCGCCTTCCGCGGCAGCCTCGACCAGAATCCGGTGGGCTTCCCTGGCCGCATCCAGCATGTCGGCTGGAATATCAGTCACGGTTTTGCCGTCACCCATGAAAGCCTTCATCGAGATCAAATCCACCACACCCTTGAAATCGTGCTTCTCGCCGATTGGCAATTGCACTTTGACCAGGCGATGCCCGCCGGCGTGCGCGTATTCTTCCATTGACGCGTAGGCCTTTTCATAATTGGCATTGTCGCGGTCAAGTTTATTGATCACCACGAAGCGCGGCAGGTTAAACTCATCGGCATAACGCCAGGCAACCTCAGTGCCCACCTCAAGCCCCGCCACCGAATCAATCAACACGACCGCGCTGTCGGCCACACTCAGGGCGGAAATCACTTCGCCGACGAAGTCGGTAAAGCCAGGCGCGTCGAGCACATTGATCTTATGGTCGCGGTATTCGATTGGCAGAACAGTGGCATACAGGGAAATCTTGCGTCGCACTTCTTCCTCGTCGTAATCAGAAGCCGTGCTTCCATCATCTATCTTGCCGAGACGAGTTGTTGCCCCCGTGATATGCAAAAACGATTCAGCCAACATGGTTTTACCCGCGCTGCCGTGCGAGACCAGCGCGATATTGCGTAGAAACTCAGTGGTATACTCTTTCATGACAACCCTTCCTATAATTTGGAATGATGCCGCCAGACAGTGCGAGTGATTGTAAAAGAAGAGGGTTGAATTGTCAAAGCGTGAATGTCACAACATTGAAATGACATGGAAGAGATATTTTGGACTTATTCGTTCCTGTGGATTGCGCTCGGCCTGACGCTGGTGGCCGCGCTGGTTTTGCTGACCAACAAACCGAAGGCCAGGGATTTCGTGTCGTTCGGCGTCATTACAGCGGGCTTATTGATCAGCTGGATCATCCTGCACCCGCGCGCCACTCCATTGATGGACAACGCTAAAGCCGTGCAAGCCATGATCGGTGCGGGCAAACCCGTCCTGCTTGAATTCCAATCACCGTATTGAATTGTTTGCACCGCACAGAAACCCATCGTGGATGGGCTGGAGAAAGAATTGAGCGGCAGGCTTGAGGTCATGCGCCTGAACATTCAAGAGCCGGTCGGACGAGAACTGGCCCCAGTTTATGATTTCGAGTACACGCCCACCTTCATCTTCTTCGACGCGCAAGGCAACGAACAATGGCGCATCGTCGGCGAAATCGACCCGCAACGCGTAAGAGACTCGATCAGGCAATGAGTTTTCTCCGCCGCCTTTCCTTCAATCTCTGGTATCTGCAAAGCCCGCCCTGGGACAGTGGCATTTCTCCGCCAGAACTGATCGAGTTCATCGCCAATCATCCGGCGGGCCGCGCCATTGATATTGGCTGTGGCACCGGCACAAACGTCATCACATTAGCACAGCATGGCTGGCAGGTCACAGGCATTGATTTTGCATCACGAGCGATTCAAATCGCGAAACGCAAAGCCCGAAACATAAAAGCAGATCTTCAAGTCAACGATGCCACCAAACTAAAGGGCATCAATGGCCCGTTCGGCCTTGCGCTTGACCTCGGATGTTTTCATGGCATCGAGAAAAAGACGGACTACCTAACTCAACTGAGTCGCGTCCTCGCTCCGGGCGGATTCTGGTTAATGTACGGATTCTTCAAATCCGCACCGCATCTTTCGGGACCCGGGCTGGCCGCGTCCGATTTGGACTTGATCCAGTCTCGGGGCCTTCATCTGCTCTCGCGCACGGATGGTTGGGATAAACGCGAACGCCCTTCGGCCTGGTTCCTATATCAACGACCAATCACTGATTACTGACCACCGACGATTGTTTACTGAACACTGATTACTGGTATGCGAATCTTATTCATCTTCCTCGATGGCGTCGGCCTCGGCGCGGATAATCCCGAAATCAATCCGTTCGCACACGTTGAGATGCCCACCCTGCAAAACTTGCTCGGCGGGCAGAAACTATTAGCAGCCTCCGCGCCCTATGTGGGCGAACGCGCCACCCTGCTATCTCTCGACGCATCTCTCGGCGTGAACGGCCTGCCGCAATCTGCAACGGGCCAGGCCGTTTTGTTGACCGGCATCAACGTCCCGGCCGGGATCGGCGAACACTACGGCCCAAAACCAAATCCTGCGGTTGCAAAATATTTACTCAACGGCACGCTCTTTTCGCGATTGACAAAGGCAAATAAAAAGGCCGCCCTGCTCAACGCTTATCCTCCGCGTTATTTCGATAGCGTGGATTCAGGCAAACGACTCTATTCGGCCATTCCCCTCGCAGTCACTTCGGCTGGGCTGCCGCTCTTCACCAAAGAGGATCTGTACGCGGGCAACGCGCTGTCCGCCGATTTTATCGGCGCGGGCTGGCGCGGGATGTTGGGATTCCACGACGCGCCGCAATTGACGCCGCGCCAGGCTGGAAAGAAACTTGCCGAACTCGCCAGGCGATTTGATTTTTCCCTGTTTGAATATTGGGCCAGCGATTATGCGGGACATAAGCAGGATATGAAATGGGCGGTTGAACAATTGAACGTGTTCGATGACGTGCTGGGCGGCCTGATCGAAAACTGGAACGATGGCGAAGGCCTGATCCTCGTCACATCCGATCACGGAAACATGGAAGACCTGTCCACGCGGCGGCACACAGACGCGCAAGTGCCCGGGCTGTTGATCGGCTCCTCGGAGGCCCGCGCCGCTTTCGCGTCCGGCTTGAACAATTTAACAGGCATTTATTCCGGCATTCTGAAGATAGTCGGTTGATCTTTTAGAAATTCGCGCTGTCAAATATCCCACAAAAGACAGGCTTGTATTCACATTGTTTTAGTTGGATAATTTAAAAAGAGAACTTTGACAGCCCTGTTGCAAGAGGAGAAGAGTAAATGGCCCGAAAACTGTTCTTTCTAATTGCCGTTATTTTAATGGCCAGTCTGGCGTGCAATATTCCATCCTTTAGCAGCTCACCTTCCACGCCAGCATCCCCGCTTCCGCCTCTCAGTACACTTGCCGCCGCGACCGACAACAACACAGCGGCTGCTCTGCCTGCATCCACGAACACGCCTGCTGTGTTGCACGTGACAAAACCCCCGGACGCTGCCCCCTCATCGGGGACGCTTATTTATGATGTCGACTCGTCGGGGACTGCGCCCGAAAAGCGCGCGCCGTACGGGGACTCATACAACATCAACCGTCTGGAACGTCCCTTTCAACAGGATATGAGTTATGTCTCTGACCTCGATATTCTTACTGCCAGAGTCAGCCAGGATGATAATTGGTTCTATGTTTCCATCAAACTGATTGGACAAGATCCAAACAATTCGCTTGGAATAAACTATGGCGTGGAACTGGACACGAACCACGATGGTTTTGGCGATTATATTATTTGGGCGCGACCTCCCTACACAAGCGGATGGGACACCGTAAATGTTTCTATCTTTGCCGACAAGAACCGCGACACCGCCGGGCTCTCGCCCGAAAAATCGGATGCGCCACTTAATGGTGATGGCTATGAAACGCAGATATTTCATGGCGGCGCGGGAGATGCCGACCCCGATATGGCCTGGGTGCGTATGAACGCCGGGGCCGACGCCACGCTGCAATTTGCATTTAAAAAATCCTGGTCCGGCACAGTCTTCATGCTGGGCGTATTGTCAGATGCAGGCTTGAAGGATGTCACAAAACTAGATTATGTAGATCGCTTCACCGAAGAACAAGCCGGCTCGCCCATAAAAGACAAGAAATACTACCCGCTAAAAGCACTCTTTGCTGTGGACAACACATGCCAGGAGGCCTTTGGCTTCAAGCCGACAGGCTATGAACCGAAATTATGTCCGCGCAGCGAGCCGACGCCAGGCAGCAAGACGAATAGCTGCCAGAACCCGAGCGCGTATTCCGATCAGGGAAGTTGTGAAGCCGCAGGTTGCGCATGGAGACAAAATGGACAGATCGTTGTAGCAGTCGTGTATTACTGTACCTACCCATAGCCGCTACACAAAACGCATAAAGACCTGGTTGCCCAACAAGCGTCCGCGTGAAGTAAGCCTTAAGACTTCCGAAGTTTCCAAAACTTCGGAAGTCTCTTTATGCCACTCAAGCAAACCAAAGCGGATCAACTCATCTATTTCTTTGGAATAAACATCTGCGACATCGCGCCCAAACCTGGACCTGAAAGCGGGCGCGGCGATTCCCTCGCGCGTTAATCTCAGCCCGGTCATCATGAACTCGGCCATCTCGTCTCCGTCAGTTTGACGATGTTGATTCACGACGGCGGGAGAAAGCGGAAATTCAGGATGCAATGACCGTTGCTCAGCATTCATCCGCTCGATATATGTTTTGATCCTCAACACATTCGAATAACGATAGCCATTTGCGTAACCATGCGCGCCCGATCCGAAGGCAAGGTACGGGAATGCGCGCCAGTATTGCAGGTTATGACGGCATTCATGGCCTGGCTTCGACCAATTGGAAATTTCATATTGAACGTAGCCCGCTGATTCAAAAGTTTCGCTCGCCCATTCATACATTTCCGCGGCAAGATCAGGGTCAGGCAAAGGCAACAATCCATGTGACGACCAACGGCCAAAGGGCGTACCGTGTTCGAGCGTGAGGGCATACGCGGAAATGTGTTCGGGGTGCAAATCCAGAATTCGTTGAACTGTGGTTTGCCAGGTTTGGAGAGTCTGTGCGGGCAAGCCATAGATCAGATCAAGATTTAGGTTATCGAAACCAGCCTTGCGCGCCGACGAAACTGCTTCGATCACGTCGAAGAAATTGTGCGCGCGTTCCAACATGCGAAGTTCTTCGGTGTTTGCAGATTGCACGCCGAAACTGATGCGATTGATTCCGAGTTTTCGCAAGGCTTGCAGGTTGGCAAATGAAACTGTCCCCGGGTTCGCTTCGATGGTGATTTCGGCGAACGCGGTCAAGGTGAAGGCGGCACGCAAAGCGTCCATAATGGAGGCAAATTGAGGGACAGAAAGAAGCGAAGGCGTCCCGCCGCCGAAGAAAATCGTGTGGACCTCGCCCCTGTCCTCTCTATTTTCAGGGGAGGGGAAATTGCTGCCCACAAATTCAATTTCGCGGCACAGCGAGTCTACATAAGCGGGAATGGAATCTTCCTGGCCCGCGTATGTATTGAAATCGCAGTATGCGCAGCGATGCATGCAAAAAGGAATATGCAGATAAAGGCTATAGAATTGCGTCATGCTTTCCAGTGTACGGCAAAATCGTCGAATTGTGTTACTTCAGGGACCCTCATCAAAATCAGGATGAGCGAACGATGGATTTCGACTTCCATAAGTTTTGCAAGTTACAAAAATTGGTTACAAAAATACATTGACAGGCTGGCATTGCATAGTATAAATGCACGCACAGAGTCTGTCCGAAGACTATTTCATCTGTCATGCAAGGCAAACATCTTGCAAGGTGGCGTGAAAGAAAAAAAGTTCTGCGTTTTCGGGCGGGTTCTTCATATTTTAACCCCGGAGGTGTGAGTGAACGCGACTTTGAAATTGGGAGAGCATTATATTTTCGATCTCTCCAACTGCAGCCATGAGATTCTCATGGATAGCGAGCGGGCATACTCGCTGTTTGCGCAAGCCGTAAAAGAAAGCGGCTTGACGGTTGTGGATGAGGGCTTTTACAAGTTCAGCCCGCATGGCTTTACCTGTTTTTTGCTCCTCGCAGAGTCGCATGCAAGTTTGCATGCCTGGCCCGAATATGACTATTGTGCGATCGACCTGTTTACCTGCGCGATCGGCAAAGACCTTTTACCGTTGATCCAACGCATCAAAAATTCTCTCGGAGCAGATAATTTCACGCTCCGCAAACTCGACCGCGACGCAGAGATCGAAACCAGATTGCCCGTCGCCGCCTAGGATCATCAATGAGCATCTGGTTCACCGAAGAATTGCATTCGTACTATCGCAAAGGCCTTCGCGTCAAACGCGTGCTGGCCGATGAACAAACTCAATACCAGCACATCCAGGTGGTCGAAACCGAATTCTTCGGCAACGCGCTGATCCTCGACGGCATCATCCAGTTGACCGAGCGGGACAATATGGGCTATCACGAGATGATCGTCCACGTGCCGATGCTGGCGATTGATCGGCCAAAACGCGTGTTAATCGTCGGCGGCGGCGACGGCGGTTCGTTGCAACAAGTTCTCCGCTATCAGGCTGTGAAAGAAGCGGTGGTTTGCGAATTGGATCAGCGCGTCGTGGATCTGTCACGGCAACATTTCACCGCTTCCTTCGGGGACCCATGGACGGATGCGCGCGCCAAATTACTCGTGCGCGACGCCTTTGCCTTTCTCGAAGAAAACCCCGGACAGTTCGACGTCATCATCTCGGACACGACCGATCCGATTGGCATGGCTGAGCGATTGTTCTCTGATGAATTTTATAAACTAATGGTGCGCGCATTGACTCCCAACGGAGCCGCATCCACACAATGCGAACAGCCCTTTTTCGACACGGCGCTGATCAAGCAAATTTACGCTTCAGCAAAATCACTCACTAAAAATCCTGCGTATTATTACGCCAACATCCCCACCTATCCGGGCGGCGGCATCGGCTTCATGTACGTTTCCAACACGCCGTGGACGAACGGGCTGAACAAACCGTATCCGCCCGGCATTAACAACTATCTGAATCCCGATATTCACAAGGCGGCCTTTGCCCTGCCGGAGTTTTTCAGGAAAGAACTGTACGGGTAAGATAAAAACTTCCGCAGCCACAGCACAAAGAGCGCGGGCTTTCTGGCAAATTGTGATAAAATTTTTATCATCACAAAAAGAATATTTCTTCAGGAGAATTCATAATGAAAAATAAACCGTCAGCCAAGATTTCGCGCCGCGATGCAATGAAAGTTTTAGCTGTTGTCGCGGGGGCGGCCGCCTTGGCGAACGTACCTGATAAATGGACCAAACCCGGCCTGGACATTGGCGTACTCCCGGCTCACGCCCAGACATCCAGCGGCTACACACTGCTAGCGGGCGCTTCTGATCCCAACGCAAACTATTGTTTTAATCTAATCAGCACAGCCACCATTTCACCTGCCGCGTCGGGGATAGTCTTACGCTACGTTATCACAACCAGCGGCACTGTAACAATTGCATCACCGGCACTTAGCGGGACAATTCCCACAGATATATCAGGATCGGTAAGCCTGAACATTACGGTTGACAGCTCTCTTCCCTTCGATGTTGGTGATACCGTCACAGTAACCTGGACTTTTGAAAACGCCAGCGATGGCATCGGCAGCGGCATTCAAGTATTTACAAGTTCGGGTAACGGCTGCTAGTAGTTCGGATATTCTGAAGCATAGAAAATGCTTGTCCCCGCACCCATCGAGGGTTTTCAAATCGAGACATTGGACGGAGAGATTGTCCTGCTCCACCCGGCTCGTAACCTCATCATACATAGTAACCAGACAGGCGCGCTCATCTGGCATCTGTGTGACGGCATACGAACAGTGGATGAAATCACCGAACTCCTGAGCGCGGCGTACCCGGATGCGCGCGATGAAATTCAAGCCGATGTTCCCGCCGTTATCCAGACGCTGATAAGCCGGGGCGCGCTTAGATCAAAGTGAAGACCGTGCTAATCAGCGGTCAGTTGATCCATTTCGCAGGCGGCACAGTAAGAATTCGTTCTGATCATCCGGGAATCTCCAAAACACTGGAAATTCATTTCAAGCACTGCTCCACAGAAAATGGACCGATCGTTGCGAATTACCTAGTCACTGCCGTCAACGATACTGATTTCACGGTTTCCGTTGACGGTAGTGATTTGTTTTCCAAAATCAATTACGATAAAGCCTTGTGGTTGTTGATGCAAGATGTCATCACCAGCCTGAATGGACTATCCACCACTGACCTGGTGTTCCATGCTGCGGCATTGGCACTTGCAAATAGCGGAGTAATTCTATGCGGACAAAGCGGGAGCGGAAAATCATCACTGGCCGCCTGGCTGACAGCCAGTGGATTTCAATACCTAACCGATGAAGTCATTGCATTACCGATTGACGGAGATGAAATCAGCGGCTTGTGCCGTTCCATTGTACTCAAGCGCGGGTCGGCCTTCATCTGGCAGCATTGGCTGCAAAAGAAAGATGTAGATGGGTTCCTTCAATTTAACGAAGGCAGCGCCTGGATCGAGCCGGCGCTATTTAATACAGAGGCCATTCGCGCCGCCGCCAAGCCGCGGGTTCTGATCTTTCCGCGCTACCTCCCCGAAGCCGAATTACACGTCGAACCGCTCACTCCAGCCGATGCTTTATTCCGCTTGTTGCAATGTCTGGTGAATGCCCGCAACATCCCCGATCATGGCATGTCTGCGACAACCCGCCTGGCCCGGCAAGTCACAGCTTTCAGCTTGACCTATTCCAATATCGAGAGCGCAGCCGAGTGGATCAAACAAACGACTCTGGCGGGATAAATCAAACTTATCGGCTGTTGGCGTTATGCGCCCGCGCTGATGGGCATCCTGTTTTTTACGAACAATTAGCGCGCCTGATAAACCAATTCACAGCCTGGCAGGAATTACCGCCACAGGCCGAACTGCACGGCGTGTCTCCCCTGCTGTGGTATCACATCCATAAATCAGGCGCTGTCATTCCAAATGAAACAGAGCGCGTCCTTAAAGGACTTTATCTGCGCCAGAGAGCATACAATCGGATCGCCGCCCAGGTATTAATCGAGATCACGACTCTATTCGAAAATTCAAATATCCGGCCATTACTGCTCAAAGGACTGGCCCTGGCTTATAAATATTATCCAGATCCAGGCTTGCGTCCAACGAGCGATATTGATCTTTTGCTCAATCAGGCTGATGTTTTGCCCGCATTGGATTTGCTTGCAAGCGCAGGTTTTCGCGTGGATCCGCCTCACGCTTCGCGGACCCGCGGGCTTATCCCAAAAGAACTGACAGCGGATTCGCCGCTGAGAGGCGGGCACCGCATTCGCGTCGAATTGCATCATTACGATCCCAAAGGCCGCCACGAAAAGGGCAATTCGCCCGACCCTGAGTTTAACGGTTTTCACGCGCCCCCACAGATCTTGATAATCAACAAGAATATCGTTTACACATCGACATTCATGGAAACGCTTCACTACCTGTCAAGGCATCTTGAGAAGCATCTATTTATCGGCAATTCTAATAAGCCCGCGCAACTCAAATGGACCGCGGACATTATCAGTCTCGTTGAATACCATGCCGAAGAGATTGACTGGACACATCTTCAACAGCAGCATCCCGATATTCTAAACCGTCTTGATGTTCTTTATAACCTTACGCCGCTGCCCGAACACCTGAAAAAAATCATCCCGCTCAGGCCGGTTACAAACCTCAGCGGACTCAACCAATACCCCCCAGGCTGGCCTCATCAAAGTATTCAGCAATGGAAACAGGTTGGATTCCTGCGATTCATTTGGCAGGTTTTTATTCCGCCCGCCGATTGGTGGCTGCGCCTCAATTATGGAATCAATGAACGATCTTTATTTTGGTATAGGCATATCGTCTATAGAATGCAAATTTGCAAGGCAATATTCCAGGCCTTAATCCACAAGGTCGGGGAATTTACATCTACATAAAAACTTCCGAAGTCTTGGAGACTTCGGAAGTTTGCTTTTCTAAACCAGCATCCTGACAGGATTTTCAAGGAAGCCCGCCAGCGCCTGCATGAACTTGGCGGCCTCCGCCCCGTCGCTGACGCGGTGGTCAACAGAGATGGTGGCTTTCATTCTCCAACCCACTTTCAAGACTCCACTTTCCACAACTGGCACTTCACGCGCCGAGCCGACAGCCAAAATCCCCGCCTCGGGCGGATTGAGAATGGCAATGAAGTTTTCCACATCATACATGCCCATGTTGCTGACTGAGAAAGTCGAGCCTTCGATATCTTCGGGCCGGACTTTGCCTTCGCGCGCGTGAGCCACCTTGTTCTTCAGGTCCATCGAAATCTGGCGCAACGGCTGCTGGTCTGTGTTCTTGTTGACAACGGTCAGCAGGCCGTTTTCAACTGCGACCGCCACGCCCACGTTGACCGCGCCGTGGCGCACAACTTTATCTCCGGCAAACGACGCATTCAGATTCGGAAACTCGCGCAACGCCAGCGCCACAGCCTTGACGATAAAGTCATTGACCGAGAGTTTTTCGCTATCGGACAAATATTCATTGACCTGCTTGCGAAGCGTCATAACCGCCTCCATTTTGTACTCGTGCGTGACGTAGAAGTGCGGCACGCTGGTCTTGGATTCGGTCATGCGGCGCGCAATGGCTTGACGCAACCTGGTTGGAGCGATGGCTTCATCTTCGTGAGAGACGATGACCGCGGACGGCGACTGAACACTGGTCACTGGTGACTGATTACTGGACAGCGCGGCTTCAATATCTTTGCGGACGATGCGCCCGCCGGGACCAGTGCCTTGCACATTGGCGAGATTCACTTTGTTATCGCGCGCAATCTTCTTCGCAAGCGGGGACGCTTTGACGGAATCGGATTCAGCAGAGACAACTGCTTGAGAAACAGGGACAACTGTCGGCGCGGCGCGAAGCGGCTTTTCATCCGCAGGCTTTTTACTAATCCCTGCTGGCTGGTCACTAATTACTTCTCCTGCTTTTCCAACAATTGCAATCGGCGCGTTGACAGGAACAACCGTCCCCTGATCCACAATGAGTTGCAGGACAACACCGCTGGCAGATGATTCGACTTCGACGGTGGCCTTGTCGGTTTCGATTTCGGCCAGCACGTCGCCTTTGTTGATAGTTTCGCCAACCTGCCTGACCCAGCGGACAAGCAAACCCTCGGCCATGTCAAAGCCGAGTTTGGGCATGGAAATTGTTTCGGCCATTATTTCAAAACCTCCTTCACCGCCGCGACAATATCAGGCACTTGCGGGAGCGCGGCCTGTTCGAGCATACGGTTGTATGGAAGCGGGACTTCTTTTTGCGCCACGCGTATGATGGGCGCGTCGACATAATCGAAGGCTTCTTCATAAATGCGGCTGACGATTTCAGAGCCAACGCCGAAAGATTTCCAGCCTTCCTCAACGACGACCGCGCGGTTGGTTTTCTTGAATGATTCCAAAACGGGTTGCATATCGAGCGGACGCAGCGTGCGAAGATCAACCACTTCAACTTCGACGCCTTCTTTCGATAATTCTTCTGCAGCCTTCATGGACAGCTCAAGACCTTTGCAATAAGTGACGATGGTGACGTCTTTGCCTTCGCGCTGGATTTTGGATTTTCCAATCGGGATGGTATATTCACCATCGGGGACTTCGCCGCGCACCTGATACATCGTGGCGTGCTCGATGAAAAGAATCGGGTCATTCGACCGAATGGCGGATTTGAGCAATCCTTTGGCATCTTCCGGCGTCCCGGGGCTGACCACTTTCAGGCCGGGAAAATGTGCAAAGACCGCGTCGGGAGTCTGTGAGTGCGTCGCGCCGAGCTGGCGCCCGCCGCCGCCGACAGCGCGGATTACCATCGGGAGTGTGAACTGTCCACCAAACATATAATGAAGTTTCGGGGCCTGGTTGACGATGTAGTCCATGGCGGAGAAAGCAAAGTTGATGGTCATCAATTCTGCAATTGGTCGTTGCCCCTGCATAGCCGCGCCGATAGCCGCGCCGATGATAGCGTTTTCCGCGATCGGCGTGTCTTTGACGCGCGCCGCGCCATATTTATCATAGAAACCTTTGGTGACGGCATACGTTCCGCCCCACACACCCACTTCTTCGCCGAGAATAAACACCGCGGGATCGCGGTCCATTTCTTCCATAAGAGCTTGCGAGATCGCCTCGCGCATTGTTATTTTTGCCATAGAAACTCCAGTTTCCAGTGAGCAGTGTCCAGTTACCAGTTATTGAAAACTGGATACTGGTTACTGTCTCTGGTTATTCCGCGTAAATATCCGCGTACAATTCTTCCAGTGCGGGTTCAGGCGAGGCCTCGGCGAACTCAACTGCTTTGGCAACTTCCTCGTCCACGTGCGTTTCGATTTCATCCAGCGCTTTTGCGGTTGCAGTTTTCTTCTCAAGCAATTGCTTTCTGAAAATTCCGATCGGGTCGCTTTCTTCCCATTTCCTGACTTCTTCCTGCTTGCGATAACGTTCAGGGTCGCCCATGGAGTGACCGCGGAAACGATACGTGTCTACTTCAAGCAAATAAGGCTGGCCTTGCTTGCGGACAAAATCAATCGCTTCCTTCGCGGCATCATAAACCTTCATCACATCCATGCCGTCCGCTTGGCCGTTCTTCATACCATAACCTTCGGCCTTCTGCCGGATTTCAGAAACTGCCGAAGCGCGTTCGACTGTCGTACCCATGCCATATTTATTATTCTCGCAGACCCACAACACGCGCAAGCCCCAAGTCTTCGCCAGGTTCAAAGCCTCGTGGAAGTAACCGATATTGGTCGCGCCGTCACCGAACATGCAGATAGTCACGTTGTCATTGCCCGCGTACTGGTCGCCGAGCGCCAGACCCGAAGCAATGGGCAGATGTCCGCCCACGATGGCATGTCCGCCCCACATGTTCTTTGACGTATCCGCCATGTGCATCGAACCGCCTTTGCCTTTCGATGTGCCTGTGGACTTGCCAAGCAATTCCGCCATCACTTCGTTTGCGGAAATGCCGCAATTCAAGGCCACGCCGTGATCGCGGTATGCTGTTATCACGCGGTCACGCGGCTCGCGCGCCGCGATCAGGCCCGTTGAGACGGCTTCCTGCCCGATATACAGGTGCATGAAACCGCCGATCTTGCCTTGCTGGTATAACTCGGCACCGCGCTCTTCCACGCGGCGAATCAGCACCATCTGATGATATAAATCTATTTGTAGTTCTTTCTTCATCTTTACTCCACAAAATTATCGCAAAAAATAACACCAGATTTTCGCTGGCGTTGTGTCGAAAATCAAACGTGTTATTGTATCAGATAATTTTAGTGCGATTTTCTCTCAAATGCTCTCCACTTGCTGGTGTAAAATAGAAATATGAATTGGTTCACAGGTGGACGAACAGGAGAAGCCAGACGCCTTATTGTACAGCTTTCTGATCCATACAAACGCGACCGCGCCGGGCAGGATTTGATCCGCATGGGTGCGGACGGCATTCCGATTCTGATCGAATCGCTCGCCACGCGCGATGCCAATCTGTGCGACATCATCGCTCGCACGCTCGTTCAAATCGGACATCAGACCGTGTCGCCGTTGTGCCAGGCCCTAGCCGCCGCTCATCCCGAAGTGCGCGGACAGGCCGCCATCATCCTCGGTGAGATCGGCGGCAAACAAGCCGTCCCGGCTTTGCTCGAAGCCGTGCAGGGAGAGTTCTACACCGTCCGCGCAAAAGCCGCGCTGGCGCTCGGACAAATCCGCGACGCGCAAGCCATTCCCGCGCTGGCCAGCGCATTGCAAGACCGCGAGCCGGATGTGCGCGCCGCGGCCGCGCGCGCCCTTAGTCAATTTGCCGACCCGCGCACCTTCGAAGCCATCGGCAATGTTTTGCTCGATGACCCACAGATCGAAGTCCGCCAGGCCGCCGCAGAAAGTTTAGGTAACACGCGGCGACCTGAAGCCATACCGTATTTAGTCGATGCGTTGCATGACTCGTTTTGGTGGTATGAACGCGAACAAGCCGTGAACGACCTGCTCGATGCGATTGCCAAAATGGGAAACGCAGTTGTACCAGAATTAATTAATGATTTGAACAACTCTGAAGGTACTGTGCGGAGATTTGCCGCGTTGCTGTTGGCGCGCCTCCCCGATGAGCACGCCATCGAAGCATTGACCATTTCCCTTTACGATACTCATCCCGATGTGTGCAAAGCCTCCGCCGAGGCATTGGCTGCGATTGGCGCGCCCGCCCTCTCGGTCCTGATGGACGCGTTACGCCACCCCGAAGCATGGATCCGCCAGCAAGCCGCCATTGGTTTGGCAAAGTCGCGCGACGCGCAAGTCGTCCCCGCTCTGTTGGATTTATTGCGCGACGAAAATCGAGACGTCTGCAAACAAGCCGCGCATTCGCTGGGACAATCACGCGACCCGCGCGCCCTGCCGGCCTTGCAGGCATTGGCCGCCTCGCGAACGGACCGCGAAATGGCCGCGCTGGCAAAGCAGGCTCTGCAAAACTTTCAATAACCGGCGCGCGTGCCTTTCTTTCATATTTGGTGTTGTTAACTCCGAATTCAATTTTATCTTTGGAGGCTGCAATGAATTACCTGGTTATCGTTCTTCGTTTGGTTCACATTCTGGCAGGCGCATTCTGGGTGGGCAGTTCGATCTTCCTATTCTTCTTCGTCAGGCCAACTCTCGCCGCGACGGCCGATGCGGGGCAAAAGTTCATGGCTCATCTTGTTACCAAAGCCAATATCACCACGCGCATCACCATCGCCGCCTTCCTGACCGTTCTTGCCGGCGGCTGGCTGTATTGGATCGACTCGGCTGGGCTGACTTCTGCCTGGCGAAACTCGGGCCCCGGAATTGGATTTGGAGTCGGCAGTCTCTTTGCACTCGTCGGGCTGGTCTTCGGCAGCATGGTCGGAGTGAACACTGCAAAACTTGGCACACTTGCCAGCCAGATACAGGGCAAGCCCTCGCCGGAACAAATGGGTCAGATCCAGGCCGCGCAAAAACAATTGGCCTATGCCAGCCCAATCAGCACAATTGCGTTGATCCTCGCCCTCGCCAGCATGGCGACCGCGCGTTACTGGTTGTTCTAAAAAAATGTCCGGCCTCGATGACCGGACAATTTTTTCTGACCACAAACCATTTGGATTTTCCTCGAAGCTCACCCTAAACCGCAGTCTCAAATCAAGAACCCGGTAAAGTTTGCGCGTCAATTCGCGCCAAAACACAAAAGATCAAGGAAAATAAATGCAACCTAAACCAGGCTGGCGGCAAAGAGGCTATTGGCTGCTCGCAACGCAGGCAGGCTCATGGATATTCTCGCGCACCCTGCATATACTCGACAAGATCATCTTCAAGTTTAGCAATGGAAAACAAACAGCCATCAGCGTAGTAGCCGGACTTCCATCCATTATGCTGACCAGCACTGGCGCAAAAAGCGGCGAACAACGGACTACGCCCCTGGTTGGCATTCCGGATGGAGAGGGCTACATTGTCATCGCTTCAAATTTCGGGAAAAAGAATCATCCGGGCTGGTACTACAACATCCTGGCGAATCCAAAAGTTACCGTTACACTAAACGGCCAGGCCAAATCTTGTACTGCACGACAAGTCACCGGAGAAGAGAAAAGACAATGCTGGGATAAAGCAGTGAAAATCTATCCGGGTTACAACTCTTACAAACAACGCGCAAGACGCGAGATCGCAGTATTTGTTCTCGAACCAAAGAAATAAAAGAAGCGCGGCATGATCACCGCGCTTCTTCATCCTTCGTTATTTCTCCATCCACACTGTTCGATCCTCAAACCCAACGCGATCCTGCGGTTCAGGCATTACTTCGGGATAACCGATGTAAAGAAATGCGATCAGATGCTGGTCTTCCGCAAAGCTCAGGAATTTTTTCACTCTTACGTCGCGCGCCGCGTCGCCTGTGCGCCAATGAGCGCCGAGGCCCAGCGAATGCGCGGCTAATAAAATATTCTGGCAGGCGGCCGCGGCCGCGCAAATATTCTCAATCTCAAGCACTTTCGATTCGGTCGGCTTGTCCACACCAACCGCGATGATGAGCGGCGCACGCAGGGGCTTTGCCCGCTCCTTATTCAGTGCTTCTGCTTTCAAATCGGGAAATCTGGCTCGCAGAGATTCAGCCATCACGTCGCCCAACTGGTTGAGTCCGTTTCCAGTCAAGACCACGAAGCGCCAGGGTCGAACTTTATAATGATTGGGGGCTTGTACAGCCGCATCCAATAATTTTTCGATCAACTCACGCGATACAGGCTCAGGCTTCATCTTCCCCGCCGAATATCTTTGATGAATAGTATCTATTATGTTCATGGTTCCTCTACAGATATTGATACAATTAGATTGCCAATCCTTACGGAGAGAATATGAAAATTTTTTATTCCGAAGGCCATCGCCAGCATAACCCGCCTTTTGAAGTTTTCGACGGCGGCGAACGTGTTCCATATCTCGAAAATCCCGACCGCATGGATAAAGTTTTGGCGGCGTTGAGAAAAACGGACTGGGCTGAATTCGCAGAACCTTCCGATTTTGGACTCGACCCGATTCTGGCTGTGCACGACGCGGACTACATCAACTTCCTCGATTCTGCCTGGACCGAATGGCTGGCCGCCGCGCCGGAAGCCGAATCCGCATCTGATAAATCCGCCATCCTGCCCGCCACATTTGCACTGAGACGAAAGCCGCGCGTCCCAAAATCATTTTTAGGCCGCGCCGGTTATTACATGATGGACTTGTCCGCAGTGATCGTGGAAGGCACGTACAAAGCCGCGCTTGCTTCCGCGAATTGCGCGTTGAGCGCGGCACAATTTATCGCCACACAAGTGCCGTCAACGGCCAACCGTCCACAGTCTGCTTTTGCTCTCTGCCGCCCGCCGGGCCACCACGCGGGAAAAGATTATTGCGCCGGATATTGCTTCATCAACAACGCGGCGGTCGCCGCCAACTGGCTTTCATCAAAAGGCAAAGTGGCCCTGCTCGACATTGATTATCACGCCGGCAACGGCACGCAGGATATTTTCTATGACCGCGCCGACGTATTGACCATTTCGATTCACGCCGATCCCGATTTTGAGTATCCGCACTTCATCGGTTTCGCGGACGAGACCGGCGCGGGCGCGGGACTCGGCTTCCATCATAACTTTCCTCTTCCTGCCGGAACAGATGATGCGGCTTATCTTGCCGCGCTCGACAAAGCCCTCGAACTCATCATGGTCTATGGTCCATGGTCCATTGTCGTTTCAGCCGGCATGGATATTTACGATGGCGACCCGCTGGGAAAATTCAAAGTCACACGTGATGGAATTCGAGAAATTGGAGAACGAATTGCGAATCTAAGATTGCCAACAGCAGTCATTATGGAAGGTGGCTATGCAAACAATGCATTGGGGAAAAACATAGGTACTTTTCTCGAAGCAATGAAGTAAACAAAACGTCCCCGCCGAAAATTGGCGGGGACGTTTTACTCTCACTTTTCACTTTCTATTTTTTTTCTTCGCACTCTTTGCTTTCGCCTTTAACTTGCCAGCTTTCTTCACAACTTTTTTCGCCGCCATCTTCTTTGCAGGCCTGGCGGATTGCCTCCCCTTCGCCCCTTCGGGATGCTTCGCGAAGGGCGATGCCGGCGCATACTTCAACGCGGAGTGCGCCGCGGCCAGGCGCGCGATTGGCACACGGAACGGCGAGCACGAAACATAATTGTTGCCAATTAGATGACACCACTCGATTGATTCGGGGTCCCCGCCATGTTCGCCGCAGATGCCCACTTCCAGTTCGGGCCGACTCGTGCGGCCGTCTTCAATTGCCATCTTCATCAGGCGGCCCACGCCATCGCGGTCAATCGTCTGGAAGGGATTCTTAGGCAGGATGCCCTCCGTAACATAAGTCACGAGAAAGTTACGCTCGGCATCGTCACGCGAATAACCAAACGTCATCTGCGTCAGGTCATTCGTCCCGAACGAGAAGAACTCGGCGTGCCGAGCAATTTCCTCGGCAGTGACCGCCGCGCGCGGGATTTCGATCATCGTGCCAAACTTGTAATGAAAATTGACCTTCTTCTCGTCCATCACCGCAGAGGCAATGCGGATAAGGCGCGGCTGGATCCATTCGAGTTCTTTCACCGTTCCGGTCAGCGGGATCATCACTTCAGGCTTGACCGTGATGCCGCGCTTGGCGCAATCCGCGGCCGCCTCGAAGATGGCACGCACCTGCATTTCAACGATCTCAGGCATGGAAATGCTCAATCGAACGCCGCGCAAGCCCATCATCGGGTTGGATTCGTGCATGCCTTTCACCGCGTTGAGCAGTTTTTCTTTTTCAGCCAATCCGCCGGTCTCGCCCTTGACGCGCATTGTGATGACTTCTTCGAGCAGGGATTCTTCTGAGGGCATGAACTCGTGAAGCGGCGGGTCAATCAAACGAATAATGACCGGATAGCCGTCCATCGCTTCAAAGAGACCATCAAAATCCTTGCGCTGGAACGGAAGCAGTTCATCCAAAGCCCGCGTACGTTCTTCGCTGGTCTCAGATAAAATCATGCGCTGGACGATTGGCAGTCTCTCCGGCTCGAAGAACATGTGCTCGGTTCGACACAAACCGATGCCGACCGCGCCGTATAAGCGGGCGCGGCGCGCGTCTTTGGGATAATCCGCATTCGCCCAAACCTGCAGACCGCGCGTCGGCCAGCCTTTCGGCGCGACGCGGGTGTTTTTACGGGAGCAAATCTCGTCCGCCCAATCGAGCAGAGTCAGCAACTCGGTCTGTTCTTCCAGCGAAGGCTCGGTCATCGGAATTTTGCCGATGAAGACATTGCCCGTCGCGCCATCCACGGAAATCCAATCGCCCTCCTTGACAGGCGCCTCACCCACGGACATCACGCGCTTTTCGAGATCAATCTTGATCGAAGACGCGCCAACTACACAAGGAATACCGAATTGGCGCGCCACAACTGCGGCATGTGACGTCGCGCCGCCCTCGCTGGTCAACACGCCTTTGGCGGCGATCATGCCATGCACATCGTCCGGCTTCGTGAACGGACGCACCATGATAACGTCCTGTTTGTTTTCCTTGGCCATCTTCTCGGCAGTATCCGCATCGAAATAGACCTGTCCAACGGCCGCGCCGGGCGAGGCGTTGACTCCCTTCGCAAACAACGCGCCTGATTTCTCTGCGCTCTTCTTGGCCTGCTCATCGAACTGAGGATGAAGCAGGGCATCCACCTGGTCGGGTGTGACGCGCAACACCGCTTCTTCCTTCGAGATGAGTCTCTCGTTCGCCATATCCACCGCTATCTTGACCGCGGACTTGGCCGTCCGCTTGCCGGTGCGGGTTTGCAGCATCCACAACTTGCCGCGCTCAATGGTGAACTCCACGTCCTGCATATCTTTGTAATGCTTTTCCAATTTGGACGTGATGTCCATGAACTGGTTATAGGCCTCAGGCAAATAGTTTTTGAGTTTCTCAATCGGGTCCGTGTTGCGGATGCCCGCCACCACATCCTCGCCCTGGGCATTCAGCAGGTAATCGCCCAGCATCTTTTTCTCACCCGTGGATGGGTCGCGCGTGAACGCCACGCCCGTGCCGGAATCATCGCCCATGTTGCCGAAGACCATCGTCACGATATTGACTGCCGTGCCGAGGTCATGCGGGATGTGTTCATGGTTGCGATAATCAATTGCCCGCTTCCCGTTCCAGGACTTGAAGACGGCCTCCGTTGCGAGTTCCAATTGTTTGAACGGATCCTGTGGAAAATCAAAACCTTTATATTTTTTCACCACCGCGCGGAATTTGCCAACCATCTCCTTCCAGTCGTCGGCGGTCATTTCGGTGTCAAGCTCATAACCTTTTTTCGCCTTGTATTCTTTGAGCGGTTCTTCAAACGATTCGTCGGGAATTCCCAATACCACCGCGCCGAACATTTCGACCAAACGGCGATACGAATCGTACACAAAGCGCGGATTGCCAGTTAGTTTCACCATCCCCGCCGCGGTCTCATCCGTCAGGCCGATGTTCAGCACCGTGTCCATCATGCCCGGCATAGAAAACTTCGCACCCGAACGGCAGGAAACCAGCAATGGATTCTTTGGATCACCGAACTTCTTGCCGGTCTTCTTCTCGACTTGCTTCAGTGCCGCCAATTCCTGATCCCACATCCCCGCTGGGAACTTTCCCGCCTTTTGATATTCATTACACGCTTCTGTCGTCACCGTGAAAAACGGCGGGACAGGCACACCGGCACGAGTCATATCGAGCAATCCCGCGCCCTTTCCGCCAACCAATGCCTTCACACCATCCCAATTACCGCCCGAAATCTTTTCGACCTCTTTTACTTCACCGAACAAGTAAACCCACTTTTTCATTTCAGCCTCCTGAAAATTTATAATACCATTCGATTGTGAAATATTTTACCAAAAACAAGATATTTGCCAATTGACAAATATCACATCCGCTATATCAATCTGTAAATAACCTGCAAACTACAATTCCTCATACATCCGTGATAATAGGTCAGAGAAAAAATGGCAAATACCCTTTTAACTATTGACGACGATAATGCGATCACCGAACTACTTGCTATCATTTTGAGAAGCCATGGGTTTGATGTTCTCGTTGCAAACGATGGCGAAGATGGCATCCGCATTATCAAAGAAAAATCTCCGCAACTTGTCATCCTTGATCTTATGATGCCGAACATGGACGGCTGGCAAGTGTGCAAGGCGGTCCGCAATTTCAGCAACATACCCATCATGGTTCTTTCAGCTCTTGATGATCCCGCTGTCGTCGCTAGTGTGCTTGACGCAGGCGCCGATGACTATCTGGTAAAACCGATTCCAAGTGCAGTGCTGGTTGCCCATATAAACAAATTGTGCAGGCGAACCGGAATGCTGTATCCACCGGCAAACAAAGATGTGGCGATGCGGCCCAACACCCAGCCGCTCTCACGGTAACGCAATGAAAACCGGGACCCGCTAGCGGGTCCCGGTTTTCATTCTTGTCCAGCACTATTGCGCTTTACAAAAAGTTTCAATGCGGCAGCAACAGCTTTGGGAGATTCAGTCATCGGCATATGACCGACACCCGGCAATTCGGCATAATACGCACCAGGGATAGCCGCTTTCATTTCCCGCCCGCGTTCGACAGGTATCAAAGCATCCGCGTCGCCATGGACAATTACCGCCGGCACTTTTAACTTCTTCAACAGATCGGCAGAATCCGGGCGCTCGGCCATGGCCTTAAGCGCGCCAATTACGCCCGCGGCTTTTTGCCTTCCGATCAAATCGCGCACGAACAACTGCACGTGAGCGTCAGCCGAAAGTTTCGGCGCCATGGCGTCCGCGACCAGACCTGCGCCCTTTTCAGCAACATCAGCCGCCGTTTTGTAACGGCCTTCCTTGCGGTCTGGCGGGTCGTCGGAAACTTGTGAAGAAATCATTCCAAGCCCGGCCAGGCGCTGGGGATATGCGCGCGCAAAAGCCAGCGCCACATACCCGCCCATCGAGTGCCCCGCAACAAATGCCTTATCAAGTTCAAGCTGATCCAGCAATCCAACAATATCAGAGGCCAGGTCAGCCATGCTATATGGCTCAGCAACTGTGCCAGATTGGCCAAAACCCCGCAGATCCGGCAGGATCAAATCAAAATCCTTTTCGAGCAACGGTGCTGATTCATTCCAGATGGTGTGATCAAGTGGATAACCATGAATCAAAACGAGCGGCATGCCGCGTCCGTTCCGTTCAAAAGCCAGGTCAAAACCGTTAACTTTGATCTTTTTCATATTACCTCCAATTCACAGCGACCTTTAATTTACTGCCAAGCTTTGAATAGTAATAAACAAATCTATTGTTGCAGCCAAATTCATAAATGCGGCGGGTGATATCCACATCGGCCTTGCAATATTCAGCGACTTTATCCAGCTCGCCCGCACGAAACCATTCCACAGACTGAATGCCATCGGCGGTCTTCGTTACACCGAGACAAGCCTTCGCCAGCGAATCGAGACTGATGCGAAACCCCAATGTGCGGAAAATATCGTCCAGCATGTCCACAGAGCGAAAGCTCCTGAAATTCTCCTGCGGGGCATAGGCTTGCAAAACCTGGTAATCAAAATTCTTGATATTGAAGCCAATTACTTTATCAGCAGTCTTCAACTCGGCGATTAGAGTCGGGGCATCCTTTTCCCAGTAAACGGCGAAATCATTTTTAGCGGTCGAATAAGTCACTCCGCAAGCCAGAAGCAGCCTGGACGGATCCCGCCCGCCGACATCTTCAAAAAGCTTCTGGGTTTCAAGATCAAAATAGACCTGATTCATTTTTGATTTTCCTTCACCCAGGCACGCCCAAATTCAATTGCTTCAGCACGGGTAGACACTTTACCCATGGCCTGCGCTTCACGAATGGCCTCCAACAATAGGCCGACGAGCGGCCCCTGCTTCATATTATATTCCTTGATGGCATCGTGTCCATCCACCAGACGCGGCGGCGCAACCGTTTCTTGCGGCTTCTCCCAGTAATTCTCCAACAAAATGCGGGCCACATCAAGGGCGGCGGCCCATGTTTCTTGATTCAGGGTATGACCGCGCGTGCCGCGCAGATCGGCGAGGCCGAGCAGGACGAGGTCAACGCCGCCTTCGCCAGATTCGCGAAAGAAGCGATAGATGGCTTTGCGCGACGGTTCTTTCTTCCCGCCTTCCATGCGGCTGACGAAGAAATGAAAACGCATGTGGTTTTGGATTATCGTCTGCAATCGCTCAATTTCATCGTTACTGAGATTGAAGAGGCGCGCTCGTTCAGATATGACCTTTGCTCCCAATTGATCATGGTCAAAAAAACGGATTCTCCCGCTTTCGTCCACGGACCTTGTGGCGGGTTTCGATATATCGTGATACAACGCGGCGAAAAAAAGCAGGGCGCGCAGCGAGCGATCTGCGTTGAGTGATTTCGTAAAGTGTTCGGCGATTTGCTGGCGATACCGTCCGAGGCGCAGAGTGAGCAGACCCGTGAGTATGTCATTGGTTTTTTCAGCGCTGTAACCGGGAGCGAGATCAGCCAGCAAGCCGTCCAGATGCTGGATAACGCTCAAGGTGTGTTCCCAAACATCATAGATGTGCGGCGCAGATTGCGAGACACCTTTTAGTTCAGTTAACTCAGGCAGAAGATGCGGAAACACGCCTAGCATTTCCAGCGCGCGCAGGGACGCATCGGGGCGCGGGCCTTCAAGGATTTTGAATAATTCGTCGCGTTGGCGTTCAGCGGAAATATTTGGCAGCAGGTTGACCGCAGCCTTCATAGCATTGCGCGTTTCAGGTTCGATTTTGAACCCGAAGGCCGCTGCTTGACGCACGGCGCGCAATATACGAATCGGATCATCCTGAAGCGAAGTTTCAGAACAGGCCCGAATCTTTTTCGCGCGCAAATCGGCGGCGCCGTTGAGCGGATCGAGAATAGTCTGTTGGCGAAGATCAAATGCGATGGCATTGATGGTGAAATCGCGGCCGCGCAAATCGCTATCCAAGCTGGGGCCGCGGAATGCCGCGAAATCTAAAATATCGCGCACTCCGTCCAAAGTCGAGACGATGAGGCGGGCAGTATCCAATGATTCGTCGAGAACAAAGAAGTCTGTCTTGAGGGCGGACGCAACGCGTCGCGCGGTGGCAATCGCATTCTTTGGAACAGCAAAGTCCAGGTCATGCGAGACGCGATTAAGTAAGATATCGCGCATCGCACCGCCCACTAGATAAATCTCCGCGTCAGGCAATGCGCTGCACACAGAATTCAGCAAAGGAGGAAAGGCGAAGGGGAATGACATATAAATAATTTCCGGCGTCTCTTTGTGCCTGCTTTTTTGCGCCGCACGAAGTGCCTGTTCAGGCGTGCCGCCGCTGGCAATAATTTTGCCGCGCAGCCTGGCAACCCAGCGCCCCAAGTACGGAGAAATATTTTGCGCCTTGTCGTCCATCATCGCCGCTCTCGCCAAAGCGAATTATTCGGGATGATACTTCTTTAAATCCACAACGCCGACGAAAGGCAGGTTGCGGTAATACTCGTCGAGGTCGAGGCCGTATCCGAAGACGAACTTGTTCGGGATGCTGAAGCCGCGGTAATGAATGGGAACAATCGCTTCGCGCCGTTCGACCTTATCCAGCAGGGCGCAGACCTTGAGGCTTTCAGGCTGGCGCGTGATCAGCATTTCCAGCACCGATGCAATGGTGTGGCCGCTATCCACAATATCTTCAACAAGCAAAACGTCTCTGCCGCGGATGTTGGTTTGTAAGTCGAATGTGACGCGCACATCGCCGGTTGACTCGCGCTTGCCTGCGCCGTAGGATGAAACCGCCATGAAATCCATCATGTGCGGAACAGTGATACAACGGCTCAAGTCCACCATAAACGGCACACCACCGCGCAAAATACAAATCAGCAGGAGATTATCGCCGGGGTAATCGGCGCTGATCTCCGCGCCCAGTTCGGCGACGCGTTTCTGTAGAGTCTTTTCGTCAATCAATATTTCAGCGAGGACGCTTTTATAATCTTGCATTTTTTCTCCGGCCGCAGATTCGCATGGATCAAGGCAGATAAAAAAATCTGTATTGACCGGCATTTACGCGGATACGCCTACCCCGCTAACGCGGGATTTCATGATGCAGGCGACAACGCGCTTCGTATAATTCCGAAGCGCCGACGATCACCACCGGGTCATCATACCGCGCCGGTTTGCCGTTGACCAGTCTCTGTGTGCGCGAGGCTTCATCGCCGCACACCATGCAAATAGCATGAAGTTTATCCACGTGTTCGGCGCGCGACATCAAGATCGGCATCGGGCCGAACGGCTCGCCGCGAAAGTCCATGTCGAGTCCGGCCACCAGTACGCGCACGCCGCGTTCGGCCAGTTGCTGGCAAACTTCCACAATACCGGGATCAAAAAACTGTGCTTCATCCACACCGACGACAGTAGTGTCTTTGTTAATCCTGGCAAGAATATCCGCTGCCCTCTCAACCGGGGCCGCGTCGAAATCCGCGCCGGCGTGAGACGTTACTTTTTCGACCGCGTAACGCATATCAATGGCGGGCTTGAAGACCTGCACTTTTTGCCTGGCAATTGTCGCGCGGATCAGGCGGCGGATCAACTCATCTGTCTTGCCGCTGAACATCGAACCGCAGACAACTTCAATAGAACCGTGAGTATGTCTCACATCAGTCTCCCGTCGTTTCCTCGAAAATTTCGAAAATTATAACAAAAAGGCAGATGCTTTTCTGCATCTGCCTGTTAAGTTTACCTGATATTACTTCCCTGACAAAAACTTGCGTGGAAACTATGCGCCAGCTTCGGTGGCGGCTTCGGGAAGATTGTAACCCATCGCGCGCAGTTTCTTCTTGATATCCACCAGCGACTTCTGACCAAACCCTTCAATCGCCAAAACCGCCGCATCGCCTTCGGCCAACTTGGCGAGGAACTGGCCGACCTCGGTTATGCCTGCCTTTGCCAGCGCTTCATTCACACGGCCAGACATTTCCAACTCGGCAATGGCGCGCTCGGGGGATTTGCCGGCGACTTCCTTGGCCTTTTTCTTTTCAACATAAGTCTGCCGGGCTGAGAGTTTCTTGTAGAAGCGGTCCACCTGGCCTTCCACGTCAATAATGCGAGATTCGCCGCTGAAGAACGGATGACAATTGGAACAGATGTCAACGCGCAATTCTTTCCTGGTCGAGCCCGTTGTCCAGGTCCGGCCGCAGGAAGCGCAAATCACTTTCGCATCGGGATAATATGTGGGGTGAATTTCAGCTTTCATGCTATTTCTCCGCCGGGACGACGTTCACGCGCTTGCGGCCGCGCACAAGGTCGAACATTACCACGCCGTCCGCGGTAGCGAATAAAGTATCGTCTTTACCAGCGTCAACATTCAAACCAGGCTTGATCTTTGTGCCGCGCTGGCGGATCAGGATATTTCCGGCCAACACGAACTGACCGGCATAGCGTTTGACACCCAGTCGCTGGGAATTTGAGTCACGACCGTTGCGGCTTGAACCGCCGCCTTTTTTATGAGCCATTTCTACCTCTCAATTTACTTGCTGGACGACTTCTTGGTTGTCGTCGAAGGTTTTTTTGTTGTTGCAGACTTCGTGCTGGTTGACTTCCTGGCAGGCGCCTTTTCGGTTTTCTTCGCAGGAGTTTTCTCGATCTTTTTCGCCGCTTCCTTCGCGGGACTTGCCGCGGGCTTCTCGGCTTTTGGCTTCGGCTCGGCCTTGACCTTTTCCACTTTTACTTCAGGCTTCTTCTCGGGCTCGGCCTGCTCAATCTTGCGAACCTCGCCTTCGCGCCCGATGAAATCCACCATCAGCCGCGTATACTGCTGGCGATGTCCGCCGCGCACACGAATGCGCTTTTTGGGGCTGTATTTGAAACGGAAAACTTTCTCACCGCGGAAATGGTCAACAACTGTAGCCTTAACCAAAATTTCGCCCAGGGCCGGAGCGCCGACCAAATACTCGTCGCCATCTGCCATCAAAAGGACGCGGTCAATGTTGATCTTGTCGCCCTTTTCGGCAGATAAACGATCCACTTCGATCTTCCCGCCTTCGACGGCGCGATATTGCTTGCCGCCGCTTTCAACAATTGCGTATCTCATTATTCTTTCTCTCCAGTCATTCACTTCACCGTCCAACCTGCGGGAGCGATTACATCCTACGCGCGCCGTCGGGGAAGCTGGGATTCATGTTTCCGCCCCGGCATTCTCGCGGCCAGGGCTGAAGCGGACGGTATTATAACGGCAGGGTTAAGCCTTGTCAACAGCGAAAACCAACAAATGCATGGCGCCCTAAATATCATCCGTCAATTTCGACGTAAATACGTTTATTGGCAGCGCCCTTGCTTTTATAGTCCACGATACGGATGTGCCCAACTTCAGATGTATTCTCGACATGCGTTCCACCATCTGCCTGCAAATCGAGTCCAACAATCTCAACAGTACGCACCTGCTGGATTCCTTCAGGCAATAGATTGATCTTGGTGCGGATCAAATCCGGAATTTGGAAAGCTTTGTCGCGCGGCAGAATTTGCACCTTCACTGCGCGGCCAGCCTGGATCTCGAGATTAACAGCCGCCTCGATAACCGACACCAACTCCTTTTGCAGCCGCTCGAACTCAAAATCCATGCGGCCTTTGAGCGGCTCCATGTCTCCGCCGGTGACGAGCGCCCCATAATCGCGAAAGACTGTTCCGCATAAAATGTGCATGGCGGTGTGCGTCCGCATCAATTGATAACGGCGATCCCAATCAATCATGCCGCGCACCACTGCGCCGACTGCGGGCAGGTCGCCGTCCAGAAAGTGTAGAACATCATCGCCCGCTTTCTTCACTTTCACAACGTTCAAACCGGCCAGCTTTCCGACATCATTGGGTTGTCCGCCGCCCCCGGGATAGAAAGCGGACCGGTCGAGCGCGACCGCTTTTTCGTCCGGGAAAGATGCGGTGACAACCGCCTCGAATTCCTTTAAGTAGCCATCCGTCTGATAAAGTAAGTCCGTCATGGTTTATGGTTCCTTGCATGTTAGTTTACAACAAAACGAGTCGTCGAGCAACCAGATTAGCATTTGATTAGAGTCTGGCTACCTACTTGACTCTGTTCTTTGAATTATTGTATAGTAATCATCGGTCACAATCGGGCACTGCCGCCCTTCGGCGCTGTGCCTTTTGTTACGTCATTTTTAATTTCAGAAGGAGTGTCAATGATTCGAGTTGAAGGTCTTACAAAAGATTACGGTTCGCGCCGCGCGCTTTCAGACCTGAGTTTCGAAACCGGACAGGGTGAGGTTGTGGGTTTCCTTGGGCCCAACGGCGCAGGGAAGACTACCACCATGCGCATCCTGACCGGTTACATGCCGCCCACTGAAGGCTCCGCAACTGTCGCCGGGTACGATGTCGTTACGGAATCGCTTGAGGTTCGCAAGCGGGTTGGGTATTTGCCAGAGACCGTCCCGCTTTACACAGATATGACGGCGCTGGATTATCTCAAGTTCATGGCCGATCTGCGCCAGATCCCCGATTCAGAAGAGCGAGCCTTCGAGACCCTGGAAATGGTTGGATTAGACAGCCGGGCCAACAGTTTTATCGGCAGCCTTTCAAAGGGTATGCGACAGAGAGTTGGGCTTGCACAGGCACTGATCCATGAGCCTGAAGTTCTTATTTTAGATGAACCAACCATCGGCCTAGACCCTGGTCAGGTAGTGGAAGTTCGCAACATCATCCGCGAGATCGGCAAGCAGCGCACCGTCCTGCTTTCCACGCACATTTTGTCAGAAGCCCAGCAAATTTGTGACCGAGTCCTGATCATTAACAAGGGCAAAATCGTAGCTGAGGACACTCCTGAAAATCTGCAAGCCCGGCTGGTGGGTTCTGAACGCGTATCGCTGCGGGTGCGCGGCGATTCAGACGGCTTGTCCAAACTTCTCATGAAGATCAAGGGTGTACAAAGCGCGCATAATGCGCCAGATGGCTCGGTGGAATTCCAATTCGCACCGGGTCAGGATGTTCGCCCGCTGGTCGCAAAGACCATCGTCAATTCTGGTTACGAACTGCTTGAAATGCGCCCGGTTGGCTTGAGCCTGGAGGAAATATTCCTTGAGCTGACCCGTGAAGATGCACATCGCGGTAAAAAATAGAGGCAGACATGAGAAACATTTGGACGATCGCACGTCGTGAATACAATCACTACTTTACCAGCCCCATTGCATATGTGGTAGCGTTTGTGATCCTGCTGACTTTGGGATTTATTTTCGGTCTCGTTGTTTGGAGTTCCTATCAGTCTGCGCTGACAGGCGGCGGCTTTGGCGGACCGAGCACTGCGCCCGGCGTGGACTGGCTGGGAAGCACTTTCAACTTCCTGTTAATGCTCACCATCCCCGCGCTGACCATGCGCCTGGTCGCTGACGAGAATCGCACAGGCACCATGGAACTCCTGCTAACCGCGCCCCTGCGCGATTGGGAATTGATCGTGGGCAAATGGCTGGGCGCCTTCCTGTTCATTCTAACGATCCTGGCAATAACGCTTGTATATCCGATCATTCTTAACAGCCTGGAAAAGCCGGGACTCGATCAAGGGTTGATGGTGTCCGTCTACCTGAGTGTGATCCTTTTATCCGCCGCGTATCTCGCGCTCGGAGTTGGCATCTCATCGCTGTTCACAAATCAAATCGCGGCCCTATTCTCAACTCTCGGCCTGTTTATTTTCCTGTGGTGGCTGATCGGCTTTCCCGCAAATTACTTCCAATCAGCAAGCGATTTATTTACTTATCTCAACACAACATCTCATTTGAGTACTTTATATTCCGGAAAGATATCTCTCTCTGATGTCATATATTTCCTGAGCCTCACCGCGCTTGGCCTATTCACCGGCACTGCCGCGATTGATGCCCGGAGGTGGAGCTAATGGCTAAGAAAACGAACAAAACCGCGCGCTATGCGCCCGTTGGCATGGTCATCACCCTGCTGGCCAGTATTGCAACCTTCCTATTAATCCTCGTGAAAGGCGCAGTTGCAATCAAGGCTTATACCCCCGACCCTGCTCAAACCAATATAATCAACATTGGTCTGATTGTCAGCATTCTGGCGATCGTGCTTGGACTCGCGATATACGCGATTCTTGCACCGGAAAAAGCCACCCGCTTCATTACCGGACGCCAGGCCCGCTACGGCTCGAATACCTTAATCATGTCCCTGGCCTTTCTCGGCATTCTTCTCGTCGCCAACACGCTGGCCATCAAGAATCCGGTCAAGCCGCTGGATATGACGGAAGATAAACAGAATACCCTCGCACCCGAAACAATCCAAGCTCTTGCCACTCTCCCCGAAAAGGTAACGGCCCTTGCATTCTACACACAGCAAAACCCAACAGATACAGCCAGGCAATTGCTTTCTAACTTAAAGTCGGACAGTAACGGCAAGTTCGATTTCAAGTTTGTCGACCCGAACACCGACCCTGTTTCAGCCCGCCAATACAGCATCACCCGCGACGGCACAATCGTACTGACCATGGGCGATAAAAAGGAAATCGCAGCGTCGGCATCTGAAAGCGACCTGGTCAATTCAATGATCCGCCTGATCAGCCCGGAGCAACGGACTGTATATTTCATCACCGGGCACGGCGAACCCGATATTAACGCTACCGACAACAAAGGTTATGCGCGGGCGCGTCAAACACTGGAAAGCAAGAACTACACCGTCAAGACCTTGAATCTGGCCGCGGAAAACAAAATCCCTGCCGACGCCAAAGTCATTGTGATTGCCGGTTCGTTAAATCCACTGCTCGACCAGGAAGTGTCCCTGCTCAAGGCGTATGTCAACAAAGGCGGCTCGCTTGTTGTTCTTGAGACCCCCACATTGTTTACAAATGCGGGAACAAACCCAGACCCACTGATAAATTATCTGACAAGCGATTGGGGCATCACACTCAACAATGATTTGGTGATTGACAATACTTCCAATCAGCCAATCTATGCGATCTCGGCTTCATACAACAACACCCATCCCATCACACAGCGCCTGACCGCCGTGACTGTCATGCCACAAGCCCGCAGTCTATCCCTCAGCAAGACTGCTCCGCAGAATGTAACGCTGACCGGCTTGATCCTCACGTCCCAGCAAGCCTGGGGCGAAACAGATCTCGCCGGAATCAAGAACAACAACCAGCCAGGCTTCGACGCCGCGACTGATTTTGCAGGCCCATTGACTTTGGCCGCAAGCGGAGAGAACGCAACTACCACCGGCCGCGTTGTGGTTTTCGGCAATTCGATCTTCGCAACCGACCAGGGATTCGATGCCTACGCCAACGGCGACATATTTACAAATTCAGTGGACTGGGCGGCCAAACAAGCCAACCTGGTTAACATCACTGCGCGCCAAGCCATCACTCGCACCTTCAACCTGCCATCTCAAGGTCAGGTACTTATTATCCTGCTCCTGTCCGTCATCATCATCCCCGGACTGGTGATTGCGGCCGGTATTTCCACATGGGTGGCGCGCCGGAGACAAGGTTAAACTTTATGATCCGCAGAAACACCTGGATACTACTCGTCGTTTTAGCCGCCTTGATCGGTCTCTCGTTCTACTTACAAAATCAGAAAACAAAACAAGCGGCGCAGGCCACCCCGACAAAGGGCACGACCACGTTATTCACAGCCGACAGCGGCCTGCCAACCGACATAAAGATCGAATCGTCAACCGGTCAGTCAGTTGAAGTAGCGCGCAATACCAGCAACGTATGGGTGGTGAAAGCACCGACAGAAGCGGCCGCAGATCAAGCCTCCGCGGAAGCCGCGGCCACACAAGTGGGCGCATTAAATGTGATAGGCGATGTTCAACTTGGGTTGGATGTGGTTGGCCTGGCTAAACCATCCTACACCGTAACACTGACTTTCACCGGCGGCAAAACTCACAAACTGATTATCGGCTCTATCACCCCGATCCAAACCGGCTATTATGCCCAATTGGACGCGGGCGCTGTCCAAATTATTGATAAACAGGGACTGGACGCCCTGCTTACCATGCTAACCAATCCGCCGTTTGCCGCAACTGCCACGCCCGCTGCGACTGCAACACCAATCGAAACATCCACGCCAGAGATAACACCCGCGTCAGCCACAGAAACGCCTTCTGTAACGGAAACCGCTACAAAGTCTCCGTAAGAGGCGAAACAGGAAATACGTCCTGAATAAGAGACACACATACCCTGGCAAAATCAAAAGGGTATTGATTTTCATGTCAAAAAAGTGTATTCTAAATTCAAATTCAGGAACTGGACAAGATAAATGGATGTAGAGAAAATTATTATCGTTGACGATGAGGAAGAATTTCCCGCAATTGCCCGGCTGATCGAACTTGGCCGCCAGAAATCTTACGTCACGCTTGACGATATACTGCATTTCTTCCCCGAGGCCGAACAGGACGTCGAACAACTTGAGGAGGCCTTTTCGGCTTTGCTTAGCGCAGGCATCCCCTTCGTTGAAGATACAACGCCCGGCGAGCCGACCGAAGATGAGCTGGTGGCTGTTGAAGAAACCGAAGTTGAGCCTGAACCCGATCTCTCCCTTGATGATTATCTCGCCAATATTGACACTGACGATACCATCGGCCTGTATCTCAAAGAAGTCAGCCGGGTTCCGCTTCTTACCGCCACGGAAGAAGTTGAGCTGGCCCAACGCATCGAACGCGGACGCATGTCGCGCGAAGAACTTGCCAAAGGCAACGCCAATGCCCGCCGCCGACTTGAACTCCGCAAGCTCATCGAAGATGGCTGGGCCGCGCGCGAACATCTAATTACGGCCAACTCACGCCTTGTGATTTCAGTTGCCAAAAAATATATGGGCCGCGGCGTGCCTTTCCTCGATTTGATCCAGGAGGGCAACATCGGCCTGATCCGCGCCACCAAAAAATTCGATTACCGCCGCGGCCACAAGTTCTCGACCTATGCCACCTGGTGGATTCGCCAGGCTGTGACGCGCGCCATTGCCGATCAGGGGCGCACCATCCGCGTGCCGGTGCACATGGGCGACCAGATCAACAAGTTATTGCGCGTCCAGCATCAACTCACGCAGCGGCTTGGCCGCGAACCCAGCGTGGAAGAACTGGCCGAGGCGCTGGATGTGCCGCCCAAGAAAGTCGAGAACATGATCCAAGTTGCGCGCCGTCCGCTTTCGCTCGAAACACCCACGGACGATGAAGAGGATTCCGTTTTAGGCGATTTCATCGAAGACGACGAAGCGCCCCCACCCGACGACACCGCCACCTATAATCTTCTGCGCGAACATCTCAGCGAAGTGCTAAACGGCCTGCCGCCGCGCGAAGTCCGCATTTTGCAATTGCGTTACGGCCTGCTGGATGGACAGGCTTACACCCTCGAAGAAGTCGGCCGCAAAATGGGCGTGACCCGTGAGCGCGTGCGCCAGATCGAAGCCCAGGCTTTGAGCCGCTTGCGCCACCCTTCCATCCGCCGCAAATTGCGCGACTACCTGGGCGAATAAAGATTTCACAGTAGAATAAACCTCGCGAAGGTTCGTAACCTTCGCGAGGTTTTCTTTTTATGCCCAGAAAAATGCTCCACTATCTCCTGCCGCGACTGCGCGATTTCCTCTTCATCACCATCTTCGCCGGTGCGCTGTTAATCGGCCAGCGCATGTTGAATACAGACAGCGACCTGGGACGACACCTGACTCTGGGAGGCTATATCCTCGACACGCGTCAAATCCCGACCCGCGACCTGCTCTCGTTCACCAAACCCGACCAACCCAGACCGCCCTATGAATGGCTGGCACAGGTTTTATTCGCCAGCGTTTATCGGCTTCTCAACCTGGATGGCGTCATCCTGCTGACGGCTTCGCTCATCGCCGCGGCATTCCTGTTGGTTTATGTCGACTCAACACAACGAAGCGGCGCGCCAATTCTGGCTTTATTTCTCACCATCTGGGCGGCGTCTGCATCCAGCCTGCACTGGCTGACGCGTCCGCATATATTCTCATTCCTGTTTTTCGCGATCTGGCTTTATGGATTGGAAAAAAACCGCACCAACAAGAATTTTGCAGTCTGGCTTTTTCCGGCCCTAATGTTGATCTGGGCCAATACACATGGTGGATTCATCTTCGGCTTTCTGGCATGGCTGGCATATCTTGCAGGCTGGTTATGGAAAGTTTTTCGCAAATCAGCCAACTGGAAAGATGGTCAAATCCTGCTGATTATTGGCGGAACATCCTTGATCGCGAGCATTCTCACTCCCGACTTGTGGGGCAACTGGGAAGCGGTTCTCAATAATCGAAGCGCATATATTCTCAGCCGCACCGTCGAAACGATGCCGCCCAATTTTGCAACTCCGGGCATCTGGCCGTTTGCTGGTTTGCTGATGCTGGTAATTTTATTTACGCTTCTGAACAGAAAAAAAGTTGAAGCAAGTCACATCTTTCTACTGGCGGGCCTTACCGCGCTGAGTCTCCTGATGGCGCGCAATATCCCGCTCTTTGCCATCGCCGCCGCGCCGATTTTAGCAGGATGGGTTAAGCAAACTTACGAAAAAGAAAATCGTTGGACAAAACTGGAAGATGGATTCGCAAAAATAGACGCGACCCTGCGCGGCTTTTTGTGGCCGGTCATCAGCGTCATTGCAATCATCGGCTTCTTTGCTTTACGCCAGGCCAAAACACAAACGTCATTCTTCCAATTCGACCCGCAGGTTTTCCCGGCGCAGGCTGCAGACTGGATCGAGTCTCATCCGCAATCGGGAAATATGTTCAACGATTTCAACTGGGGCGGATATTTGCTGTATCGGCTCTGGCCGGGCCAGCGCGTGTTCATTGACAGCCAGAGCGATTTTTACGGCGAGGAGTTAACGCGCCAGAGTGAAGAGATATTAAACGGCAAAGGAAACTGGGACGCCGAATTAGGTCAATATAACGTGAACTGGATCATCGTCCCGCGCGAGGCGGGATTGGTCAAGGCGGCGCGTTCGAATGCGGGTTGGCAAATCATTTACGAGGATTCTGTCGCGGTCATTTTCGTTCGAAGATAGCCGCGCCGTTGTTTTCGTAAACCAGAACGTATTTCGAGTCCCGGCGCAATTGCATCAGCAACAAAGCGGGGATTTGTTTCGACTTTTCAATATAGACAAAATTGAAATCAGTTTCACGCGCCGATGCCCAATCATCGAGACAGACCGGCGTTGCATTCAAGCAATTTTGCAAGTTTTCAAGATCGTCGCGAAAAGGGAGAAAGTTTTTCCCCAACAGCCACTCCCTGCCTTGAATGGTATTTTGACTCGTTCGTTCGGCGAAGACTGGAAACCATTCAGCGGACGGATCGGAAAAAGGATCGGGCCTGCCAGTCAAGATCAAAAATTTGCTGTCGGCAGGCGCGTTGAGTTTCACCCATTGCATTGCGATGCGGCTATCGGCAGGGACGGCATAGTTGGCAAGAGTGAGATCGTAAGTCAACGCGCCGATGAGTGCAATAAACAAGACAAAGCCCATGACGATTCGCGCCGCGCCGCTTTGCGATAGAAGCACCGCCCAATCCTGCGCATCATTCCTAGACCCGGCTGCCAGCGCGGCAATATTTGGGATCACAAAATCTGACAGCCCAATGCCGGCCAAAATTGCCATCGGAAAGATCGCAATGGCGGCGGCGCTGCGCGGCTCAACAATAAACGGAACCAACATCCAAACCTGCAAAAACCATTCGCGGCGTATGCTTTGAACTGCAAAACCGATCAGCCCAAACACGGTAAGAAGCGTGACGAAGCGTTCCTCGGCAAAATCGAACGTGATCCATGCAAGCCACGAGAATCCGCCGTGCCCGCCCGTGCTGAGAGCAGATTGAAAAGGCGCAAACCCGTGCTGAATAATTACAGTCCCCCACCACGGGCTGGTCAGAAGAACAACGCCAAGTGCGACAAAAGCCGCGTCGCGCAGACCTCGTGCGGTTCGCCCTTTAAAAAGCCAGATCAACGCACAGGCCGCCGCGGCATGAAGTCCAGTCTCTGGATGGCTGAGCACCGCGCCCGCGCCGAATAACGCAGTCAGGAAAACATATTTCAGCGCGGGTTTGGTAAATAAAGCCCAGGCCGCCGCAGAAACCAGGAGCAGGAAGAGCACGCCGAAACTCCGGCTGAGGCCGCCGCCCATGACGTACCATGAAAACGAGCGCGGTATCAAGGCATAGGCGAAAACCGCAAGAGCGGCTTTCGAGCGCGAGTCAAGCATTAAGCTTGCCATCCAATAGAAGGCAAGAATGGAGAGGGTCGAGATAAATGGCGGAACCCAGCGAATAATATTAAGTGTGGAAATTCCAAGCAACGAAGTTAATCCGCCAACATAAAACGCAAGCGGCGGATATGCAAACGGAATGTTGAGATAATTGTACGAAGTGAAAGCAGGCAGCAAAAAACGGTTGGCCTTGAGGTCCTCGATCATGACGTAGAACATGCCGCCGTCATTGATCGGCGAACCGGCCAGAAGTGTGGGCGCAAAGCGGACAAGCGCGCCAAATAAAATTGAAAACAAGAGGAAGAGTCCGGCCCAGCTGGCCTGCCTGCCCTGCATCATGCGCTCCGATAAAATAATGGCTCTCAAAATCGAGAGCCATTTTCCTTTCACATCACCGCATCAACGACCAGCGCCAAAAAGATGAATGCCAGATACATACTTGACCAGCGATACATCGTCCAGGCTACTTTGTTGCCGGGGACAGTCCATACCCGCCACGCGCCGTAGATCAGCCACAGCCCAAGCAGGCTGGCTGAGATCAAATAAACCGCGCCGGTGGCCTTGATGAGCGGAAGCAAAAATGTCACGCCCACCAGGGCAAACGTATAGATCAATATCTGCCAGCGCGTCTCGCGCTCGCCTTTGACCACAGGCAGCATGGGCACACCGGCATGTTCGTAATCTTTCAAGCGGACAATTGCCAGGGCCCAGAAATGCGGCGGCGTCCACATGAAAATGATCAGGAACAGAATCCAAGCCGCCAGATTAAGATGACCTGCGGCCGCGGCCCATCCGACCATCGGCGGGATGGCCCCGGCTCCGCCGCCGATCACAATGTTTTGAACAGTCGCTTTCTTGAGCAGGACACTATAAAAGATCACATAATAGAAAATCCCGGCGAGGGACAAAAGAGCCGCCGTCAGGTTGACGAAACCCGCCAGAATGTAATAACTTGTCAGGCAGAGGGCAAGGCCATACGCCAAGCCTTCGGCGGGAGTCAGGCGTCCCGCCGCGAGCGGGCGCTTGGCAGTACGCTGCATATTCTTATCGAGTTCGCGGTCAATGTATTGATTCAGAGCTGATGATCCGCCGGCCGCCAACGCGCCCCCAAGCAAGGTCCAAAATGCAAGCGAAGGCGAGGGCCAGGCCCTGCCCCCCATTACTAATCCGCCAAATGTGGTAATAAGCAGAAGCGCTACGATCAACGGTTTGCTTAGAACGAAGAAATCGCTCAAGCGCCGGCGAAACAGTTCCGCTGGAAATTCTTTTCCATCGCGCGCCAACAACCCGGATGTCAGGGTCAGCATAATAAGCGATATCCAAAGTGAGACAGCCGTGAACGTATGCAGGATCACCAAATGCAGAGGAAAGCCTCGCGCGACCTGGATTGCGCCAACAAAGGCCTGCCCGAAGAACAGGATGGCCGTAATCGTGGTCAGTGGAAGCAGAACAGAATCATCGCGTTGTTCGCGCCATGCTTTGAGATAAAGCCAGATCACCAAAACCGCCGACACTCCCACTAAAACCATGTGAATCAGTTTAAACCATCCAAGCGAACTGGCCGGCACGCACAAAGGCCAGCCGGCGCATGCAAACGCTGCGCCGCTGATAGTCGTCAGGCGGCCCGTTATAGTCAAAAGTAAAACGCTGCCAAGCAGGGCCAGGCTCAAGCGGGCGAACGAAGACGAGAGGGAATATTTCATTTTTTCTCTGATTCCTGTTTCTTCAAATAAAACGGATAACCACCAAGAAGCAATAACGAAAAAGCAAACCATTGATAAGCATAGCCCAGATGAGGACCTTCGCTTAGATCCAATTGGGGCTGAAATGGAATCGGCGGGGTTGTTCGCTTCGGGTCAACATCAAGCTGGATGTAAACGGGCAGGATCGGATATGGAATTTGAGCGGCTATCCGCTGTTCGTTGACGAAGATCCAGAAGTCAAGCCGCGTCTGACCGGGAGTCAAAGCCGGATCAGATGAGCCGCCGAAAACGGGCTGTGCTTGACTGAGGCGGATGATGCCGCTGAGAGCGACTTCGCCGGGTTGGTCATATTTCCGCCAGTCCGCAGGAGCGGCGTTGCCGTCAGATGGAATCCAGCCGCGATCAACGAGCACCGCTTCCCCGTCTGCCAAACGAAGCGGGGTGACGAGATGGTACCCAGGCTGATTACCGTTGAATTGGTTGCGAATCGCAACCTGATTCTCGAAGTCATACGTTCCCTTCACGCGGACTGCGCGCCAATCCATTTTGGTCAAATCATCTTTGGCTGGCAGTTCGAGCGCAGTCATGGCGCGCATTGCATTGACTTGCGCATTGAAGGCCCTGCGTTGTGCGAGGCGATCCAGTTGCCAGATGCCAAGCCTGGCGCACACCAGCGCTGCCAGGATAACCAAAATAGTCGTAAAAATCCAGCTACGACTGAACATTTTGCGAAATATCATACGGACAGTTTCTTCCGAGATGGGACTGCGAAAATGGTATACAGGGCAATAAGGAAACCCATCGGTACACCGGCTTGTAGAATTCCAATCAGGCGCGTGGAAATGTCGAGCGGAGCGTTGACGGCAACGCCTATATACTGGCCGGGGCAAAACGAGCAGGAATAAGCGTAATTCTGGGCAGTATCAAGAAGCATGGAAGCAGATGACCCGGCCGCAATATAAAGAGCGCCAAATTGGTGCGGCACGATATCTTGATTGTTGACTTGCAAAGTATCGCCCACAACAAAAAACATCCTGGAAGGAATTGGCAAAGCAGCCCGGCCTTGAGCTACAAGCTCGGCAGTTCCGCGCGGGATAGTTAATTCAACTTTCTTCGGCGGACGCGTTTCGCCCGTTTTCAATATAAAATACGCGATCTCGCTAACTGCCCAGGAGAGCAGGATGCCAGCCAAGAGTGACAGCAACACCTTCTTTAGAACATCATTGAAGCGCAATTTTTTACTCATTCAAAAACTCAGGGTCAGACGCGCCAGCGGCGCGCGGCAAATTTGGCTGGAACCTTTGACAAGGAAGCGTGAAATCTTCCAGGGCGGCGCCGATCATTATTCCCCAAATCCACAATGTCTTGCAATGCGTCACAGCCTCCAAACAAAAAATGGCAGGCGGAGCTATCCTGCCGACCGATTATTTTACTGCAATAAATTAAGTTCAGAATTGCCAGCAGTTGGCTGCAAAGCAAAAGGCTCTCTGCACGTCAGGGAGCCTTTTGCTGGATTATTTTTTCTCAGCATCTTCTTCCGGCGGCTTGTTGCCGATATCTGTATCGTCTTTGCTTGTAAGGCCGTCCCGGAAATTACGAATACCTTTCCCAAGTTCACCGGCAACCTTGCCGATGCGGCCAGGACCAAACAGCAGAACAACGATCACCAGAATAATTAGCAGTTCAGGAATGCCAAAATCGCGAAACATATGTACTCCTTTTGAATTACTTTACCACAACCGGCAGGAATTTACTATGCCTGCCCGGATCCATCCTATTCCATTCTGATCCGAGCACGCTACGAGTCGCGTCCCCAGATCAGACCTTCGATAAAACGGACGATGCGCCGCATGAATGAACGCGTCCTTGCCCAGGTGCGGTAGCTTTCGGGATGCACCTTGTGTTCAGCAGGTATTGGCCCCGTCCACTCGGCCGCCAATGCGCCCCAGGTCAATCCCGCCCCAAAGCCGACAAGGACGATTTTATCGCCATTCTTGAGCAGCCCCTTTTCCACGGCTTCCACAGTTGCGATCGGAATGGATGCCGTGGATGTATTTCCATAACGGTCAACATTGATGATAAATTTATCGAGCGGCATTTTCAGATATTTCGCGGCGGTCTCGATGATGCGGAAATTGGCTTGATGCGGGATGATCCATTGCACGTCATTTGTGGTTAAGCCGGCAAGTTCCAGAACCTCTTTTGCGGCCTGACCCATGACGCGCGTTGCAAAACGAAATACTTTCTTGCCGTCCATGTGGATGTAATGTTTACCTTCATGAATTGACGCCTCGGTGGCCGGAATATGGCTTCCGCCTCCGGGCAGCGACAGCGCATCTCCGCCGGAACCATCCGAGTGCATCACGGCAGATAGAACGCCGCCGGGTTGATCGCTGGCCTGCAAAACAAATGCGCCCGCCCCGTCGCCAAAAAGAATGCAGGTATTGCGGTCTTTCCAATCAACAAAGCGCGAAAGAGTCTCGGCGCCGATGACCAACGCATTCCTGATCGAACCGGAACGAATGGACTGCGCCGCCATGTTGGTCGCATAAATAAAACCAGTGCAGGCCGCCAACAGATCAAATGCACCGGCTTTGGTCGCGCCAAGTTCGTCCTGGATCAGGCAGGCGGTGGCTGGAAATATGTATTCCGGTGAAGATGTGGCGCAGATGATCAGGTCAATATCGGTTGGTTTGAGGTTGGCAACCTGCAAAGCTTTGATCGAAGCATCAACCGCCAACGTGGACGGAAACTGATTTTCGCTCGCGATGCGGCGCTCGCGAATGCCGGTATGACCGCGAATCCATTCGTCATTGGTGTCAATAATCTTGGCAAGATCGTCGTTTGTCAGAACCGTTTCAGGAACAGACATCCCCCATCCCGTAATATGTGCGTAAGGCATAAAGCCTCCTATGATCCACTGCGCAACGCGTGCAGAGAAATCATTAATTCTTCGTTGTGAAAACTATCCTTCGAAGCGACTCAAAATGATGGTCGCATTGTGTCCGCCGAATCCAAATGAATTGGACATGATGTGCCTTGGGGTGGCTTTACGAGGCGTATTGGGCACATAATCCAAATTACAGGCAGGATCGGGGGTTTCGTAATTGATGGTGGGCGGCAGAATATTTTCAATCAACACATTGGTACAGATGGCCGTTTCCAGCGCGCCCGATGCACCGAGCAGGTGTCCGGTCATGGATTTGGTGGAGGAGATCGGAACCTGATAAGCATAATCGCCAAAGGTCGTCTTGATGGCCGCCGTCTCGCTTTTATCATTCAACTGCGTGGATGTGCCATGAGCATTGATATAGCCGATATCTTCCGGCTTCAAACCGGCGTTCTCAAGAGCGAGCCGCATGGAAATCGCTGCGCCCGCGCCGTTCTCGGCCGGGGCGGAAACATGATATGCGTCATCAGATGTGCCATAGCCGGAAAATTCGCACAAGACCTTTGCGCCGCGGGCCTGCGCCGATTCGAGCGATTCCAAAATAACGACGCCGCCACCTTCCCCCATCAGAAAACCGTCTCGGTTTTTATCGAACGGGCGCGAAGCTTTTTCAGGTTCATCGTTTCGCGTCGACAAGGCAGTCATCACATTCATGCCCGCCATCGCCAGCGAGACAATCGCCGCTTCCGCCGCGCCGGCGATCATCGCGTCGGCCGCGCCGCGCCGGATCATCTCGGCCGCCTCGCCGACTGCATTCGATCCGCTGGCACAGGCCGTAGCCAGTGACATATTGGGGCCGCGCGCGCCCGTTCGAATCGCCAGCATTCCCGCCGCGCTGTCGGAGATCATCATTGGAATTAAGAATGGGCTGACGCGTTCCGGGCCGCGATCGCGTAACACATCGTTGTTCTCCAGGATCGTGATGATCCCGCCGATACCTGTGCCGATCAAAACTCCAACACGGTCGCGATTCGCTTCGTCAATCTTTAATTCGGAATGTTCCAATGCTTCCTGCGCCGCGGCAATCGCAAACTGCGCAAAGCGATCCATCTTACGCGCTTCGCGTGCGCCGAACAAGGCCAGCGGGTCAAAGCCCTTGACCTCGGCGGCAAATTTCGTTTTATGCTGGCTGGCATCAAAGCGTGTAATCGGCGCAGCACCCGACTTTCCAGCCAGCAACGCTGCCCAGGTTTCGGCAAAGTTCAAACCCAACGGGGAAACGCATCCCAGCCCTGTCACCACAACCCTTCGTCTCATAAAAATTCTCCTACATTTTTTATTGATTCTCAAGGATAAACGATTTGGTTGATTTCATCGTACACAGAAAAATGTAGGACAAGACGACATCTTGTCCTACATAAGTCTGGCAGTTATAACACAGCCTTTCTTAAACCGATGCGGCTTTTGGATTAGAGCGTTTTAATAGTATTCCAGGCCTGCTGAATATGCAGCCTGTCATGATCGGCAATGAAGCCAACCACTTCTCGAAAATTGGATGGCCCAAAAATGGCATGACGCGCAGTCCGCGACCAAATATCTTCGCCCAAGCCTTTTAATTTGCTTAAGATTGAAATTCTGGATGCGGTGAATTCCTGCAATGCAAGATGAGCGTTTTCATTCAGATATTGACGCTGCTTGGCCCACACCGCCGCGTCGGGCCGCGGGATGAAAGGCGAAACCTCTTCAAGCAAAGTCTTGACTTGCATCTGGTGAATCTCGCGCTCGGTATCCCGCAAGTGGCACAGGATTTCGATCATTGCCCAATCATCCGGCTTGGGTTCATACGACCAGGCCGTTTCGCACAATCCGGATGACAGGCCGGCCAGCACGCCCGGTGTGGATGCCAGGACTGCAAGAATGGCGTCTGTTGTTTTGAAGGATGGCTCGAGCAGTGCGAGGTCGGCGGACTCAAGCCACAGGCGCAGATCAACCAAATTGCCGCGCCGCGCCGCTTCAGGTCCGAACCTGGAAGCGGGCACGCCGTCAATTTGATAGGTCGCCAGCCCAAGCCTTTGCGCCGGAACAAGATCGCGCTCCACGTCATTGCCCACCATCAAGACCGGGCTATCCGGCCAGCCGAGGCGTCCGAGCACTTCAGCAAAATAAGCGGGGTGTGATTTGCTGAAATGGAATGTTTCAAAGGAGGAGACCAGGTCGAAGCGTTCCGGCTCCAGTCCCGCCCAGCGAATGCGGTGAAGAGTGGCCTTGCGCGGAAAGAGCGGATCGGTCGCGACCGCCACCCGATAACCTTGCGCGAAAGCCCAATCCACCAGCTCGGCCGCGCCTTCGCGTTTTTTAGTTACGCGGCCAATGGTTGGAAAGACTTCATCGTAGAATTGTTCAATAACATCGCCAAGTTGTTCTTTAGGAATGCCGAGTTTTGGATAAAAGTCGGCTTCAAAGACCTCCTGCAATGTATGCGCCGGGTCGTCGCTGGCAAGCATTAACTGCGTACCAGACATCAATGCGGGCAACATGCTTTCCGGCTGAACATGTCCCTTGAGATGCTTCGCCAGCGCCTGAAAATAGGCGGGAACAAAGGCATCCATGTTGGTGTCTAGCAGGGTATCATCGAGGTCGAGCAGCAGTGTGAGAGTCATATTCAATTTTATCGAAGCATCGGGGCCGGAGATGCGCGGGGTTATTTTTTTACTTCAAAAATAGGCGGGAGCGGATGACATTCTCCGCAGCCGATTTGCGGCTCTGTCACGGAGCGGTTGGTCTTTTCGCAATATGCAGAAACCTGCACGCGGCGCTGGAAGAAAGAATCCAGCGGGCGCGAGACCGTTCCGCGTAATTGCAGAAATTCACAGGCATTAGCCTGTAAGATGGCGGGTACCGGGCAGGTATGGCACAAGTCAGCCGTCCATGACTGGCCGGAGGCTTTGAGCAGGCGACACTCCTCCTCATTGCGGCCGCGAAAATAATTGCCGTAAAAATATTTACATTCCTTGCCGGCAGGAGTTTTCATAAGAGGAGGACGATAAATAAAGAAGGTTGACCCGGAAAAGATCGGTCTTCCATCCAGATACAGATTACCGGAATATGCTACACGCGAGTGACGTATGACCCCGTGCGCGTATCGACGCGGATGGTATCGCCAACGTTCACGAACTGCGGGCACTGGACTTCCAAGCCTGTTTCGGTCTTGACTTTTTTGGTCACGCCTGTGGCGGTATCGCCCCGAATAGCCATTTCGGCCTCGAGCACTTTCAAATCTACAGTGGTGGGCAATTCCATGTCGAGCGGTTCGCCTTTATAAAAGGTCAGCTTAACTTCCATGCCTTCTTTTAAATATTTGGCGTCATCGCCAAGTGCAGTCCCCTTGACTGCGGGTTGCTCGAAGGTTTCGTTATCCATGAAATGATAAAAATCGCCGTCCGAATACAAATATGAAACATTGTGAAAATCAAGGCTTACGTCCTGCACGCTCTGGCCGGACGAAAACGTCTTTTCAATATTAGACCCGCTGACCAGGTTGCGGGCCTTGATGCGGATGGATGCGTTGCCGCGTCCGGTCTTGTTATGGCTGTAATCCAGCACCTTGTACAGGTTGCCGTCCATTTCGAAAGTGACTCCTTTACGGAGTTCATTCACGTCAATCATAAAAAATCACCTCTTTCAAAGATTGCGAACTTGCGAAGCGCCCTGCGAGCGGCGGGATTATATCACGCTGATCCAGGATTATGTCCCGCTTCGGCATCCGGGGCGTCATGCAAAAGCTTCACTGCATGTTCAAGCGCAGGCAGAACGACCTGAAGGTTTTCAACTGCGCCTTTTGGACTTCCCGGCAAATTAATGATCAACACTTTGCCGCGAATACCAGTCACTGCCCGCGAAAGCATGGCGTGAGCAGATTTCGACAAACTCGCGGCGCGCATGGCCTCGGCCAGGCCGGGCGCTTCACGTTCGATAACGCCGCGCGTCGCTTCGGGCGTAACATCACGCGGTGCGAAGCCCGTGCCGCCGGTGGTGAGGATAATGTCCACGCCGCCGCTATCGGCCCAGGCCGCGAGGGTCTCGCGCAGGATGTTCAAATCATCCGGCAGGATGGCCTGAAGGGCCGCTGTCCAGCCTTTGCTGTGGATGACTTCCACAAGCGCGGGGCCGGACTCGTCCGGCCGTTCACCGCGCGAGGAACGGTCTGAAACAGTCAAAACAGCGATTCGCAGACTCATGCCAATTCTTTGCCGTAAAGTTTTACGCCATCCATGTGCTGCCAGCCATGATGCTCGTAATATTGCATGGCTTCATCATTATCAATCGTGACCAACAAATAACACTTCAGGCAGCCTTTGGAGCGTAATCGGGTTTCGACTTCGCTCATTAAACGGGAGCCGATTCCCAATCCGCGAAAGGATGCGGAAACAGCCAGATGGTAGATCAGGCCTCTTCGTCCATCATAACCTCCGATGACGGAGGCGATGATTTTACCATCCACTTCAGCCACCAGAAAAAGATCGGGGTCGCGTTGAAGTTTCTTTTCTATTTCAACCAGCGTATCCGATCGGCCAACATGGACGCCCTTTTCGATGCTTTGCCACAGATCAAACGTGGCCGAATAATCATCGGGGTAATGAAATTCTCGAATGCGAACTGAATTCATCGCCAGGGTTTGGCTTTGTGTTTTAGCATTTGGATCAAATCGTCCGGCATGAAGGGCTTGAGCAGAAAACCATCAGCGCCGTGTTTCATGCACTCGTCTTTGACATTCGATCCTGAGATCATTACAATCCGCGTTTCGCAAATTTGCTCTGAGCTGCGGATGGCATCCAGGATCTCAAGTCCATTCTGATTCGACAGGTGCACATCTAGCAGCAAAACGTCTGGACACTCGCGTTGCAACGCGGCAGGCACGTCGTCGTCCGCATCCAACGCGATGACCTCGAAGCCGTCCATCTTCAACAGCGTCTCTAGCAGGTTGACCATCGTGAGGTCATCTTCGGCCAGCAAAATTTTTACCATTTGACATACTCTTCTTCGATGGTTTTACCAGCTTCTTTGTGATTGCCTTTTTCTTCCTTACGGGTTTCGATTGCTCCAATGCGGCATTCAACACATCGTCCACGGTTTCGACAAATACAAACTGCATGGATTTCTTGATTTCGTCCGGCACATCCTCGAGATCAAGCTGATTGCGCTTTGGCAGTATCACCGTCCGCAGACCGTTGCGATGCGCGGCGAGGACTTTTTCTTTGACGCCGCCAATCGGCAAGACCTGCCCTCTCAGCGTGATCTCGCCCGTCATTCCAAGATGCGGCTTAACCTTGCGTCCTGAAATCAACGAGACGAGTGCCGCCGCCATAGTCACGCCAGCAGATGGGCCATCCTTCGGCGTAGCGCCCGATGGGATGTGCAAATGAATGTCGTTCTTCTCAAAGAATCCGTCCGGCAGCCCCAGCGCCTCGGCCCTGGAACGGACATAAGATAACGCCGCCCGCGCCGACTCTTGCATCACATTTCCAATTGAGCCTGTTACCTGAAAGCCGCGCCCGCCGGACATGCGCGTCGCCTCAATGAAAAGAATATCGCCCCCAAAGGATGTATATGCCAGCCCAGGAACGATGCCGGGTATCGAAGTGCGCTCATTCAGTTCCTCAGGCCCAAAGTAGATCGGGTGTTCAAGGAATTCCTCAACCATGTCAGGAGTAATGTCAAACCTTTCGCCCTTGCCCTCGGCAATGCGCGTCCCAACTTTGCGGCAAACCGCGCCGATCTTGCGTTCCAGGCCTCGGACGCCGGCCTCACGCGTATAACTTTGGATCAGCTTCTGTAAAGATTCGTCGCTAAAAGAGATCTCGCCGGGCCGCAAGCCGTTCTCGCGAATCTGCCGCGGAATAAGATATCCTTTTGCAATCGAAATTTTTTCATTCTCGGTATAACCCGAAAGATAGATGACTTCCATGCGGTCATACAGCGGACCTGGAATAGTCTCGGCTGTGTTGGCGGTGGTGATGAAAAACACCTGCGAAAGGTCATACGCGACTTCAAGATAGTTATCGCGGAATTCGCCGTTCTGTTCCGGGTCTAACACCTCCAGCAAAGCCGAGGCGGGGTCACCGTGGAAATCAAAGGTGAGCTTATCCACTTCATCTAGCATGAAGACAGGATTCTTCGTCTCGATACGGCGCAGGGATTGCAGGATTCGCCCCGGTAGCGCGCCGATATATGTGCGGCGGTGTCCGCGGATCTCGGCCTCGTCGCGCACGCCGCCCAACGAAGCGCGGATGAACTTGCGCCCCAATGCCCGCGCAATGGATTGTCCCAGCGAGGTCTTACCCACACCGGGCGGACCAATAAAGCACAGGATCACACCCTCGCGCTCGCGCCGAATTTGATCCTGCGATGGTTCTTTGGCTTCATCCTTACGATCAAGGCGCAATTTGCGGATTGCCAGGAATTCAAGGATGCGATCCTTGACATCGTCCAGCCCATAATGATCGGCATTCAAAACTTCACGGGCATGTTTGATATCAAGATTATCATCAGTGGATTTCGACCATGGCAAGGTCACAAGCCAATCGAGATATGTGCGAATCACGCCATACTCTGCGGCGGCGCTTGGCAGGCGCGATAACCGATCCAACTCGCGGCGGGCCATTTTGTCGGCCTCTTCGGGCATCCTGGCTTCTTCGATCTTCTTGCTGAATTCTTCGACCTCGGCGGCTTGCTCGTCCTTCTCGCCGAGTTCTTTTTGGATGGCCTTCATCTGCTCGCGCAGGTAATAGTCGCGTTGAACTTTCTCGATCTCGCCGCGCGCTTCATTTTGGATCTTTTGCCCAAGCGTCAGCACTTCGGCCTCACGCACCAGTAAACCGATCAACTTACGCAGTTTCTCGCTGACCGAATCGATCTCGAGGATTTCCTCGGCATCCTTCAAATCAATACGCTGGAAATTGGCAATGGTGTAAACAGTCTGAAGCGGATCTTCGATTGTGGTAATAGAAGAAACCAATTCTTCAGGGAAGGATGGGATCATCTTCGTGATATCCTGGAACTGGTCGCGCGCATTACGCGCCAACGCGTCGACCTCCAGGCCTTCCTCGATCTTCTCGGGCGCCAGTTCAATGTACGCTTTGAGATATGGCTCCTGCTCCACAAACCCACCGAGTCTAAATCGCTCCATCCCCTGAACCAAAAGGCGGATCGTGCCATCAGGTGCGCGCAACAAGCGATGCACCGTCGCGATCACGCCCATTTTATAAAGATCATTCGGCCCCGGAGTCTCAAGCTCAGGATTTATGGCGGCCACGAGTCCAACCAATTTATCGGCAGCCACCACATCGTCCACAAGCCGGATCGAACGCGGCTGGCCCACCGTCAGCGGCACCGCCGTCTGCGGATAAACCACCACTCCGCGCAAAGGCAAGATCGGCAGAATCTTCGGGTACTTTTGCGCGTCCGCATTTTGAGAATCCGCTGGTTGGGTCAGTTCATTCTTTTTTCCGAACGCAGAAAAAACCGACGGGATGAGCATATTCAACTCATCATCAGTTTTCTCCGACCATTCATAAAAACCGGCCATGCCGGATTGCCAGCGAGAAGCAGGCATTATTCCTCAACCTTTACATTCGTTGGTTTTTGTTTCGGCAAAGTGACGCTCAGGAATCCGTCTTTGTATTCGGCCTCGGATTTCTCGAGGTCCACCGGTCCCGGAATCGCGATCACTGTAGAAAACTTTCCAAAGCGGATTTCCATTTGATGATACGCGCGCCTCTCCGGGAGGTCGGGCCGGATTCCGTTTATAAACAAATGCCCATCTTCCAACGTGATCTCGAAATCAGCATCGCGCATCCCGGCTACCTCAACGCGCACGATGTATGCTTTCTCCGTCTCAAAAATATCCGTTGGCGGACTCCACAGGTTTGGCATCACCTGCCAGCCTACCGCATGGAGGATCTCGCGGCGCTTCTCTGTCAATGTTATTTCAGATCTGCGAATTACGGTGGGCATAGTCGTACTCCTTGCAAGAGGCTATCCTAAAGCCTTCTTCGCGGCTTCAAGCACTTCGACGTAATCAGGCTCGTCCCCCAATGCGGGCATATAAGCAGAGTAAACAACCTTGCCGTCTCGTCCGACCACAAAGACTGCGCGGCGAAGGATGCGGCGTTCTTTAATCAGCACACCATATTTCTCACCGAACTCGGCGTTCTGATGATCGGAGAGAGTCGTCACCTGCTCAATGCCCGCCGCGCCGCACCAGCGTTTCTGAGCATACGGCAGGTCGGTACTGATCACCTCGATGACAATATCTTTGCTCAACAAGGCGGCCTCTTCATTAAAGCGGCGTGTTTCGCGGTCACACACTTCGGTGTCCAGCGACGGAAGCGCAGCAATAATTCGAACCTTACCTTCTGTATCGGCTAGTCCGCGAACCAGGGACCAGTTCGTTGCATGGGCAGTGAAATCTGGTGCGGCCTGCCCCACTTTAATATCCTCACCAATAACCGTTGCATCCTTGCCGCCGACTTTAATTAACCCAACTCTTTCAATTAGCATAGAAAATATTCCTAATGTAGTTTATTCTTACCAGCGCCCCTGGCGGGATTCGAACCCACAACCTACTGCTTAGAAGGCAGGTGCTCTATCCATTGAGCTACAGGGGCAAAGGCACTCAAACTGCCGCGGCTTCGGTTTCTTCTGTTTCATCTTGCGGCTTTGAGGTCTGATAAGGCCTTAACCCTCGGTAGACACGCGGGCCGGCCAAAGTCCGCAAGATGGTTTCGGCCGGGCGATGAAGTTGCTTCGAAAGAGATGCCGCGTTCATCGGCTGATTGCCATTGACGAGAAAAATACGAAAAACGGCTTCGACCACCGCGGTGTGTTCGTTGACAAAATCGGGCAGGAGCGCGCAATGACTCATGAGCGCATGCTGGATTCCATCCACTGGTTTCACCTCGGCCGTATCAGGGTCTATCCAGTCAATCAACGCGCCTTCCTGCACATCGGCCAATGACTGCTGGTGGTCTGCACATAACAAACTGCGCAGGTAAACGCGCCAATCGCGATCGTTCTGCTCCCACCACTCAAAGTCTATATGGAAGGGTGTCTGGACAGACGGTTTAAGCAGACTCATTTATGCCTCCTCCAGACGGAAATGCAAATCGCCCACATGGATAAAACGCGGCTGGCTTGCCAACAAAGCAAACAAGGGTGCGGGCGGTACGCGGCGTACAAGATTGACCGCCGCATATAACTCCTGCGCATGGACATGCCCCTGCGGGGTGAGTTTGGTCATCTCGCGCATTACAGAAACAACCAGTTCTTCAAACGTCCGCTTCTTCTCCCATAACGGATCGAGCGCCTTGAAATCAGGTACATAAATCGCCATGCGGTCGTTGAATTCAGCGGTAATAGCCTGCTTCAACATCGCAAACACGAGACCGCCATCCGCGCCCACGATCAATGTCCGCACCCAATCTTTAGATGAACGCTGAGTCCTGGCTTCCACGATCACTTCTCCGGATTTCTGCCCGCGCTTCACCGAGACCAAACTGCCGGGGATAAGTTGAAGATTTTTATACCAGTCGCGCAATCCAAAAACATATCCATGCTCGAGTACCGCCCAAGCCGGCATCCTCAAACCGGATTTGCCATCCACCAAAGTGAAACGAACGCGCGGAGACTCAATTGCGGTTGGGAATAACAAGCGCGTACGCGCTGAAAGCGGCAAAGTGCCGGCGCGCAGATGAGGATAGATCAAGCTAATCGTCACTTCTTTGACGTCTTTACGAAAGGTTCCATCCACATCGCTCAACTCATCGTCCAGTTGAGTCTCAAGTTTCAACATGGCCTCGTCGAGGACAAACCGATCATACTTGATTTGTTCATAGCGCAAAGGTGCCGGCACTTCACGCACCGCGCCCGGCTCAAGACGGCGTAAACACCACAGCACTTCACCGGACGGGCCGACTTCATCGAAGCGCTCGTCGTCCTGAAGGGCATAATTCAAAGAGAACTCGGCCAACTTCGAATTTACGCCGGCTGGCAATTCCACATCCTTCAACAAGGCAGAAGTCGGTTGAGGCTCACCCTGCGCTATGTCCAATGCCGCCTCGGCTAAATTGAGATGGCCTTCATTTACATTAATAAGCAGGCCGCGTGGAAACCAGCGCCCCGCGATCTTCACAAGGCTTTCGTCATTCGAAAAAGCAATTTCAAGTTTTTTCTCGATCTCGATTCCATTTTCCTGCAAAATTGTTTCCGGGTTAAGATTTTCTTCCTCAGCCGCCGCGAACGATTCTTCGTTCAAAATATGATTTGCAAGCCCGGCGGCGAACATCTTCTCTGAACCATCCGCCAGTGCGACAGTGATTACATCGAATTCGCCCGCATCAGGATTAACCCCCGAGCGGGTCGCCGTTATCCGGCCTTTTTCCCAACCGAGGGCTGGGAATACCAAATTGTCGCCTATATTAAATTTTCCCCTTGGGATGAATGTCTTGCCTCCTGCCTGACGTTCCTTCGCGCGTGCATCACGTTCAAACTTAACGCGCGTCTCAATGAATATCAATGCAAGGTCACGCGCTGTAAGCGGTGTCTCAGCTTCGAACAAATGTGTATGTAAAACTTCAACATCTTGTGATGTGATTTGGAGTGTCTTCCAATAATCCAATGATAGAGAAAAGTTTCCAGCCATAGATTCCTTGTGACTTATTTTATTAGCCAAATAATTATACACTACCTTGCAGGCCCAACTTTAGTTTTAGCTCGCTTTTCATATAAAGCAATACTTCCATTAATGCCATCAAGTTAAAAACTTGAGAAACATCCTTGAGATAAATTATACGACCCTGAGCCTCTAACTTCGCCGCATTGTTTTCATATCCCATGTCTCATCACGCGTGCAACCAGAAGTTTTTTTCAGGGACTATGGCATTCAATTCCAAGCTATTGCCAGCCAACATGGCGCAAAGCAAATCGTTAACCGACCACAAGGTATTGGGGGCGCTGGATTCTTTTTAAACCTAATATATGTTATGGCACTTCATGCCCAAAAATTCCTTGACGCAATTTGTTTAACGCATTATACTACATTCCTAAGAATAATCAGATTAATCAGACATTATGCTTCGAGAACGCATTTCTCCAGACATTTCTGAGTTCTTCCGTTACTTGGCTGCACATGATGAGGCCGAGAATAGACTTGCGGCGTTAACAGAGCTCAGTCGGGAATTAGGCATCAGCGTAGCCGGGTTGCGTGAACAACTTGAAGTGGCGCGTGCGCTCGGTTTAGTGGAGGTCCGGCCTCGGACTGGAATGAGGCGACTTCCCTACACTTTCACGCCTGCCGTCAGACAGAGTTTGCAATATGCGCTGGCCCTCGACTCAAGCTATTTTCAAAAATATTCGAATTTACGCAATCACGTTGAGGCCGCCTATTGGAACGAAGCAGTATCCAAATTAACAGATGAAGACAAGAGCGAATTGAAAGCGTTTATCGCACGTGCACAAGAAAAGTTGAACGGTGTGCCTATACAGGTTCCGCATGAAGAACATCGCAAGTTACATCTGCTAATTTACCGCCGCCTGGACGATCCGTTTGTAACCGGCATTCTCGAAGCGTATTGGGAAGCTTATGAGACTGTTGGCCTCAATGTCTACGCGGGCGGCATGGATTATTTGCAGGAAGTCTGGCAATATCATGCCCAGATGGTTGAAAGTATTTGCAACGGCAAATACGAGGCGGGACGTGAGGCTTTGATAAAACACATTGACCTGCTCGCTCAACGCCCCGAATAGTAACTTTTCGCGGCCAACGCCGCGGTAAAACATTTAGGAGACTTATGTCGAACAAAATAATCAATGATTTTTCCATCACAGTCGGCACTGTGAACGGCTCAGGCAGTTCAACTGCCAACAACACCATTTTGCGCGCATTGTTCAAAATGGGCATCCCGGTCTCGGGCAAGAACCTGTTCCCTTCCAATATTCAAGGTCTGCCGACGTGGTACACCATCCGTGTCAACAAAGACGGATACATCGCCCGCCGCGAGGAACATGATATCGTTGTGGCTATGAATCCCAACTCATTTACACGCGACCAGGCAGAGACAGCGGCCGGTGGCGCTTTCTTCTACGCGGATGATATTAAACAACCCATCACTCGCACGGACATTTTTACTTATCCGATGCCTGTGAAAAGCATTGTCAAAAGCGACCCTAATATTCCCAGTGATTATCGCGATCTGGTCGGCAACATGGTTTACGTTGGCGTGCTGGCTCAAATCCTCGGCATTGACCTCGACAAGATCAACGCCGCGCTGACTTTCCATTTCAAAAACAAACAAAAGCCGATTGACATGAACTTTAACACAGTCAAGGCCGCTGCTGAATGGACGAAGGCCAATCTTGAAAAGAAAGACCCGTTCTACGTCGAGCCAATGACCAAAACCGACGGATTGATCATGGCGGACGGCAACACCGCTGCAGCGCTCGGTTCTATTTTCGGCGGCGTGCAATTCGCGGCATGGTATCCAATCACACCGGCCACAAGTTTGGCAGAAGCGTTGAACGATTACCTGCCGCAACTTCGCAAGCGCGAAGACGGCAAACATACTTACGCTGTCGTGCAGGCAGAGGATGAGCTGGCCGCAATTGGCATGTCAATCGGCGCAGGCTGGAGCGGGCTGCGCTCCATGACATCCACATCGGGTCCCGGCCTGAGCCTGATGACAGAGTTTGCCGGCCTGGCTTATTATTCAGAGGTTCCGGTTGTGATCTGGGATGTGACCCGCATCGGTCCTTCGACCGGTTTGCCGACGCGCACTTCACAAGGCGACCTGACCTTTGTGGCCTTCATCGGCCATGGCGATTCTCAATCTGTTATTCTGTTGCCCGGCGGCGTGGATGAATGCTTCGAGTTCGGCTGGAAGGCTTTCGATATTGCCGAGCGTTTGCAGACCCCGGTCTTTGTGTTGAGCGATCTCGACATGGGCATGAACCAGTGGATGAGCAAACCCTTCACATATCCTAATGTCCCAATGGATCGCGGCAAAGTTTTATGGGAAAAAGACCTTGAGGAGATCAAGGGGAATTGGGGACGCTATCTCGACAAAGACGGCGACGGCATTCCCTATCGCACCGTGCCCGGCAATAAGAGTCCATTGAGTTCATACTTCACACGCGGCACTGGTCATGATGAATATGCCAAGTACAGTGAAGAGGCTCCGGTCTGGCTGAAAAATATGGATAGGCTCGAAAAGAAATATGAGACCGCCAAACAATATGTCCCTGCGCCAGTTCTGCATAAGATGAGCGGAGCGACGGTCGGTATCATCGCCTTCGGCTCGACCGAAGCCGCGGTGCTCGAAGCGCAGCACCAACTCGCCACACAGCACAACCTAAAAACGGATTTCCTGCGTGTGCGGGCACTGCCCTTCACAGACGAAGTCACGGCCTTCATCAAGAAATACGATCAGATCTTCGTGGTCGAAATGAACCGCGATGGCCAGATGGATCAAATGCTCAAAATAGATTATCCCGAATATGGCGCACACTTCCAATCTGTCGCTTACGGCGATGGTTTGCCTGCTTCCGCTAAGTGGGTGCGCGAAGGAATTTTGGCAAAATATAAAAAACCGGTAACGGCAAAAGTTGCCGGCGCGGCGAAAAAATCTCCAGCCAAAGTAAAGGCATCGAAAACGGCGACCGGTTCCAGGTCAAATCATGCGGCGGGCAGGAAAACCGCCAGCAAGAAAATCTCGTCGGCAAAGACGAAGGCCACATCCAAACGAAAATAAATCCTGATCCGTGAAATTTAGCGGATGAAAAAGGAGAAAACTATGACTGAAACTCTTCCAATGGCCGGCACAAACGTACAGGTAAATCTTGCCGGTCTCGCAAAAAATGATTACCGCGGCAACCCGACTACTCTATGCCAGGGTTGTGGGCATAACTCGATCTCGAACCAGATCGTGAGCGCGCTGTTTGAAATGAACATTGTGCCTGAGAACGTGATCAAGTTCAGCGGCATTGGTTGTTCGAGCAAATCGCCGACCTATTTTATGAACCGTTCGTTCGGTTTCAACAGCCTGCACGGACGCATGCCATCCATTGCCACCGGCGCGCTGTTCGGCGACCATCATGCGAAAGGCCTGGGCGTCTCGGGCGACGGCGATACTGCCAGCATCGGCATGGGCCAGTTCAAGCACATCATCCGCCGCAACGTCAACATGGTTTATATCGTCGAGAATAACGGCGTGTACGGCCTGACCAAAGGCCAGTTCTCGGCCACATCTGAAGTTGGGCTGAGTCTCAAACACCAGGGCGTCAACCAGTACATGCCCGTTGATATCTGCATGGAGGGACTCGCCTCCAACGCCACCTTTGTGGCGCGCTCCTTCGCGGGCAACCCCAAACAGGTTAAGGAATTGCTCAAGGCCGCCCTGGCTCACAATGGCACCGCCCTGCTCGACATCATCAGTCCCTGCGTGACCTTCAACAATCAGGACAATACCTTCCACTCCTACGCCTGGGGCAAAGATCACGAGGAGCCTCTGCACGACATCACCTACATCGCCCCGCGCAACGAAATCGTTCTCGAACGTGAAATGGATGAAGGTGAAGTGCGCGAAGTCGGCCTGCACGATGGCTCAACGGTCATCTTGAAAAATCTCGAAAAAGGATACGACCCGACCAATCGTTTCGAGGCCCTGCGCGTGATGGAAGAAGCCCGGCGCAACAACTGGCTCATCACCGGCCTGCTTTATATAGACCCCACCAAACCCGCGCTGACCGACACCTACAACCTGACCGACACCCCGCTTAACCGCCTCACCCAGGCGGATCTCAGGCCGGCCCCCGATAAAATAGATTTGATCAACAGCCTGATGTTCTAACCGTCAATCTTGCATGGACACAGCAATGCTGTGTCCATGCTTTTTAATTATGAAAATAAATTCTGCCATCAATATTGACGAACGCGAAGTGACCTTTGATTACATCCGCGCGGCGGGGCCGGGCGGACAGAATGTCAACAAGGTGGCGACGGCCGTGCAATTACGCTTCGATGTGCGGGGCAACACGTCCCTGCCTGCAGATGTTAAGGCGCGGCTGGTCAGGCTGGCGGGCAAACGCATTACGCAGGAAGGTGTGCTGATCATCGAAGCGCGCCGCCGCCGGACGCAGGAGCAAAACCGCGCCGACGCCATTGCGCGTTTCATTGCATTGGCACAGAAGTCGCTCGAAGCGCCCAAGCCGCGTCAGAAAACGAGGCCCACTGCCGGGTCGAGAGAGAAGCGTTTGCAGTCCAAGAAAAGGCGCGCGGAAGTAAAACGCATCCGCTCGAACAAGCTGCTTGAACAGTAAACGGCACCCTCAACGCGAAATCGTCGAGGCATTAAAATTATTGCCATACAGGAACCCACAGCATGACTACTACGCGTATCGAACATGATTCGCTCGGCGATGTACACGTCCCGGCCGAGGCTTTATATGGCGCGCAGACTCAGCGCGCGGTCGAGAACTTTCCCATTTCAGGATTAAAGCCGCGGCGGGCTTTTGTCTGGTCTATGGCGGTCATCAAACGAGCCGCGGCTGAAGTCAATCGCGATTTGGGTTTGCTCGATGCCGAACGGGCCGGTGCGATCGTCCGCGCCGCGCAGGAAGTGATTGACGATAAATGGAGAGATCAGTTCCCGGTCGATCCGTTCCAGGCCGGAGCGGGCACCAGTCACAACATGAACACGAACGAGGTCATTGCAAATCGCGCCACTCAATTGATGGGCGGGAAACTGGGGGAATATCGCGTCCATCCCAACGATCATGTCAACATGTCGCAATCTACGAACGACACCATCCCGACCGCAATTCGTCTGGGTTGTTTGTGGCGGCTGGACGAATTGCTGGCTGTTTTGAAGAATCTATCCGACGCTTTGAATGAAAAAGCAACCGAGTTCGACGACATCATCAAATCGGGGCGCACACATTTGCAGGACGCTGTGCCTGTACGGCTGGGCCAGGAATTTGGGGCGTATGCCAAAGCCGTTGAACGCGACGCACAGCGAATAAGATACGCGGCCGAGGGGCTGAGCCGCCTCGGGATCGGCGGCACCGCTGTCGGGTCCGGTTTGAACGCCCATCCCCAATATCACGCTCAAATGGTCAGGAAGCTGTCTGAGTTGACCGGCTTCAGATTGCGCGAGTCGGATAATTTATTCGAGACGATGCAATCCATGTCGGACGCGGCCGCCTTCTCCGCCTCCATCCGCACCCTGGCCTTGACCTTGATCCGAATCGCAAACGATTTTCGTTTGCTGTCATCCGGCCCATCCACCGGCCTGGACGAGATTCAATTGCCCGCCGTCCAGCCCGGTTCGAGCATTATGCCCGGCAAGGTTAATCCGGTCATGGCTGAGATGCTGAATATGGCCATGTTCCACGTAGTGGGATGCGATGCGAGCGTGGCGCTGGCCGCGCAAGCCGGTCAACTGGAATTGAATGTGATGATGCCAGTCATCGCTTATGAGCTGTTCGAGGAAATGCAGATAACAATCGAAGCCGTGCGCGCCTTCACCGATAAGGCCGTGCGCGGACTGAGCGCCAACCGTGAGAAGGCCGAAGGCTGGCTGGAGAAGAACGCCATCATCGTGACAGCCTTGAACCCGCTGATCGGGTACGCGCAAGGCGCGGCGCTGGTCAAGGAAGCGTTGAAACGCGATACGACCGTGCGCGCAGTGGCTGTTGAACAGGCACAGGCGGGCAGGTTAAAACATCGCGATGAAGACCGGCCTGTTTCGGTTGACGAGATTGAGTCTGTGTTGAGCAATTTGCGCCATCTGACGGGTAACTGAGTCTCTGCCTAAAGAAATACTTTGCAGCCAGCGGGCCAAGGCGGGACAAGTATAATCAGCCCCATTATGCAAACCAAACACGCCTTGATCGGCCTGCTCGCCGGACTCAGTGCGGCATCCATCTGGGGCGGCATGTACGTTGTCAGCAAAGTGGTGCTTGAAGTTGTTCCGCCTTTTGCATTGCTCACAGCGCGCCTCCTGCTGGGAATTATCGCGCTGGCCGTCGCCATCGTTTTGCGGCCAAAAGCCAATCTCACGCGGACTCAAATTTGGCAAATCTTTTTGGTCGGCGTGGTGGGATACGGCGTCTCACTCGGATTCCAATTCGTTGGCACAAAACTTTCCACCGCGTCCAACGGCTCGCTCGTGACTTCGGCCACCCCTGCTTTCATTTTGCTTTTCGCGCCTTTTTTGCTGGGCGAAAAAACCACCGCGCGCCGCATCGTCGCATTGATTATTTCCACACTTGGCGTAATCGCCGTGATTGACCCGCGCAGCGCGGAACTATCGCCTGCACTGTTTTGGGGGAACATGAGTCTGATCGCCGCCGCATTGACCTGGGCATTGTATTCGGTGCTGGTCCGCAAAGTGACACAGAACACGGATGTCATCACTTCCACTGCAATCATGCTGGCAGGCGGACTGCCTTCAAGTATTTTATTCGGCGCATTGGAAATAAAGTCTCAAGGCTTGGGCATGATCACGCCCGGTATTATCGGGGGGATTCTTTTTCTGGGGATCATCTCGACAGCCATCGCCATGTTTCTCTGGAATTATGCTTTTGCCGAATTGCCAGCCGCCCTGGCCTCGCTGACGTTTTTCGCGCAGCCCGTTGTCGGCACAATTCTCGGCGCGGTCTTTCTTGGAGAAAAAATCACGCCGCTGTTTATGTTCGGCGGCGTGTTGATCGGGATTGGACTGGTGATTTCTTCAACGGAAAAAAAATAAATCCGTGAAAATTCGTGTAACTCGTGGCAAAAAATTCGCGTGGATTATTCTCCAACGGTATGCAACAACGCCATGTTCGGCGGACGCACAGCTCCCACCGGGAAGCCGCATACCAGCACGACCTGATCGCCGGATTGCACAACTTCCGAGCGCATCAAGGCCGAATCAACGTAGCCCAGCATTTCCTCCAATGAATTGGCGAACGGCACGCGCTGGGGACGCACGCCCCACAAAAATGCCAGCCGGCGATACGTCACATCGTCCGGCGTGAAAGCCATGATCGGCACGCGCGGCCTGATCTTTGACATCAGCCAGGCGGTCTGTCCCTGCGTGGTAAAACATGCCACCGCCGTGACATTTTTATCGTTGGCAAGCGCTTGCGCGGCGCGCGCCATCGAAGCCGCGTCGCTCGCTTCAAACCCATTCACCGCGGCGAAATGCTTGCCCCACTCATCGAAGTGACTCTCCGCTTCGCGCACGATGCGGTCCATCATCTGCACCGCCTCAACCGGATATTTTCCCGAAGCCGATTCTGCCGACAACATGACCGCGTCGGTCCCGTCAAAGATAGCGTTGGCAACATCTGATGCCTCAGCCCGCGTGGGCAGCGGATTCATGATCATCGACTCCAACATCTGCGTGGCAGTGATGACCAGTTTGGCGCGCGCATTGGCTTTGCTGATGATGAGTTTCTGCAAGGCGGGCACCTGCTCCGGCGGAAGTTCCACGCCGAGGTCGCCGCGCGCCACCATCACGCCATCCACATTATCTAAAATGGAATCGAGGTGATCAATGGCCTCCGGTTTTTCCAGCTTGGCGATCAAAAGCGGAAGTCGTTTGCCGTTTGAAAATCTCTGCATCGCATAGCGGACTTTCTTTACATCATCCGCCGAGCGGACGAAAGAAATGGCGACCGCATCCACATTTTGCGAAATGCCAAAGGCCAGATCGGCTTCGTCTTTTTCGGTGAAGCCCGCGATGCGAAGCCGCACACCCGGCAGGTTGATCCCTTTATGCGACGTCAATATCCCGCCGACAATTACCCTGGCGGTCAGGGTGTCGCGGCCTTTGACGGAGACAACTTCCAGCGTGAGGCGGCCATCATCGAGCAGGAGCCGGTCCGAGGTCCGGCACGAATCGAAGAGCTGGCGAAAATCCACTGGGATTCTTTGTCCGTCGCCGTCCGGCGGCTTCGTACCGGTCGCGAACAAATAGACCGTCTCGCCTTCGGATAACTGGATCGGCGCAGGCAATTCGCCCACGCGGATCTTGGGACCTTGCAAATCCTGCAAAATGCCGACGGCTTGTCCCACCCGCTCGGAGATGGCGCGGATGGTGGCGATATGCGCCGCATGTTCTGCCTGCGTGCCATGCGAAAAGTTCATGCGCGCCACGTTCATTCCGGCGCGGATCAATCGCTCGAGTACTTCTTCATTCTGGCTGGCAGGGCCAATGGTTGCAACAATTTTTGCGTTACGAGACATAATAGTTCCTTCCAAGTTCGTAGTTATATCACGAAACAGAAACACGGTTTGGAGAAGGAAGTTGTGCAAAAAGCCCGACTTTTCGGCCGGGCTTTTGTAAACTTTTGATTGTCGGGAATTACATAAAATGCAATTCCCGCGCCTGCTTTTCCAAATCTTTTCTAAAATCGGGATGGGCGATGTTAATCAGTTGCTGCGCGCGCTGACGAATGGTCTTGCCGTACAGATCGGCCACGCCATATTCGGTGACGACGTAATGAACATGGTTGCGGCCAGTGACAACGCCTGCGCCCTGTTTCAACATGCACACGATGCGGCTCAACTGCGTGCCGTCTCTGAGTATGGTCGTGCTTGGCAGCGCGATGATCGGAACGCCGCCTTTTGAACGCGACGCGCCATAAATAAAATCAATTTGTCCGCCGATGCCGCTATAGAATTTGGGGCCGATGCTGTCGGCGCAGACCTGGCCTGTGAGATCCACCTCAATAGCCGAATTGATGGCGACCATGCGCTCGTTCTGCGCGATCACGAACGGGTCGTTGATGTATTCCGTGCGATGCAGTTCGATGAGCGGGTTATCATCCACCCAATCGTAAAGCCTCTTTGTGCCGAGAATGAATCCAGCCACGATCTTGCCTGGATGCAGGCTCTTGCGCGCGCTGGTCAACACGCCGCGCTCGACGAGTTCAATTACGCCGTCTGAAAAGAGTTCGCTGTGGATGCCGAGATCTTTTTTGTTGAGCAGGTATTTCAAGACCGCGTCGGGGATGGCGCCGATGCCCATTTGCATGGTCGCGCCGTCGGGAATCAATTCGGCGATATGGCCTGCAATCTTTTCGACAACATCCATGTCGCCTTCTTCGCCCATCGCCATTTCGGGAATTGGATAATTGGCCGGCACGATGTAATTCAGACGGCTGACATGAATGAACGAATCGCCCAGCGTGCGCGGCATCTGTTCGTTGACTTCGGCGATGATGACCTTCGCTGATTCCGCCGCAGATTTTGTCAGACCCACTTCCACACCCAGGCTGCAAAAGCCATGTTCATCCGGCACAGACACATGGATCAAAGCCGCGTCCAATGGGAGAATGCCGCGCTTGAACAGCAGCGGAAATTCTGAGAGTAGCACCGGCGTAAAATCGGCCCGGCCTTCCTGCACCGCTTTGCGGACATTGCCGCTGATGAACATGGTGTTCACGCGCAAATGCCCGTCCATTTCCGGCTTGACATAATCAACCCCGCCAATCGTCAACGCCTGGCAGATTTCCACGTTGGTGAGATTGGGAGCGTATTCAACCAAGGCTGCCAGCGTCTTCTGGGGCACCGACACGTTCCCGGTCAGAAAGATGCGGCTGTTCGATTTGATCGCCTTGACGGCTTCGTGTGCGCTGACCACGCGCGATTTGTATTGGCTAGTCCAATCCATCATCCACCTCCCTGCCGCCAGTCAGGCGGGCGAGATGCCTGTTCTCGCCATTATGCGTATTGACCGCAGCTTCGATAGACGGAATATTCAAGACGGCATCGGGGCCAAGCGCGGCAATCTCTGTAATGTAAGGCATGGCCGCATTCACGAAAGCGTGAGTAGCGGTGCGGGCCACCGCGCCCGGCATATTCGGTACACAATAATGAAGAATGCCTTCTTCGATGTAAACCGGGTGTTCGTGCGTGGTTGGGCGCGATGTTTCAACGCAGCCTCCTTCATCAATGCTGACATCCATGATGACAGAGCGCGGCTTCATCGAGCGCACCATTTCGCGCGTGACCAGGATCGGCGTGCGTTGCCCGGAACTCAACACCGCGCCGACAACTACATCCGCATAGGCGACCGAGCGTTCAATATTACGCCTGGTCGAAAGCATGGTCACGATATTCGGGAAGCGATCCCAAATGTGCTGGAGCGCCGCCAAGCTTTGATCAATGATCGTAACATGAGCACCCATGCCGAGGAACATTTGAGTTGCGTATGTTCCGACAACGCCTGCGCCAAGGATGACAATTTCCGCAGGCGGCACGCCGGGCACGCCGCCCATCAAAATGCCTTTGCCGCCCCAATTGTTTTGAAGCAGGCGCGCCGCGATCTGCGCCGCCATGGCTCCGCCGATTTGGCTGAACGGCCGCAAAACAGGCAGCGAGCCGTCAGGCGCGGTAATCTGTTCATAAGCGATGGCTGTGACTTTTCTTTCCAGCAAGACATTGATCTTATCCTGCCTTGCTGATGCAAGATGCAGAAAGCCGGTCAGGATGGAACCCGGCTGAAGCCAGTTCAATTCCTCCTGCATCGGCCGCGCCACTTTAAGTAACAGATCTGCGCGGCCAATGACCTCCTCGGTTGAGTAGGCCAGACGCGCGCCGGCCTTTTCGTACTCCGAGTCACTGAAGCCCACCATCACGCCCGCTTCATGCTCGACGAAAACCTTGTGCCCGTTTTGGACGAGTATTTCCACGCCTGCGGGCGATAACCCCACGCGAAACTCGAACGGGCGGCGCTCTTTTGGAATTCCAATATTCATAGTGCCCTCCGACTCCCTCATCCCTTTCCCTCTCCCGATGGGAGAGGGTGTCCGACACTTGCACCTGGCGCAAGTGCAGGTGAGGACAGGTGAGGGAAAAAATTACTTCATATTCAACACTTCCCTGACAGATGGAAGCGCCCAATCAATCGTATCTTTTTCTATAATAAGCGGCGGCGCAAAACGGATGACATTCTCATGTGTCTCTTTGGCGAGTATGCCTTTCTTTTGCATCGCCTCGCAGAAGCGACGCGCCCCACCCGCGGACGGTTTTAGTTCGACGCCGATCAGCAACCCCTTGCCGCGCACTTCCTTCACGTGCGGGCTCGGAATCTCGGCCAACTGTTCCATAAAATATGTACCCATCTTTTCAGCCCGCTCGGCCAGTTTCTCGTCGCGGATCACGGCCAGCGCGGCGCGCGCCACAGCCGCCGCCAGCGGATTCCCGCCGAAGGTCGAGCCGTGCTCGCCAGGCGTGAACAAACCGAGAATGGATTTATCCGCCAGAATCGCGGAGACCGGATAAAAGCCTCCGGCTAATGCTTTCCCAACAATGACAATGTCGGGGCGGACGCCTTCGTATTCACAGGCAAACAATTTTCCGGTGCGCCCCAACCCGGTTTGGATTTCGTCCGCCGCGAACAACACATTATTCTTTCTGCATATCTCGGCAACCTTCTTCAAATAACCCGCAGGCGGGATAATGACTCCGCCTTCGCCTTGAATCGGTTCAAGCAAAACTGCCGCGGTGTTTTTTGTGATTGCTTTTTCAATCGCGGACGCGTCACCGTAAGGCACAGTGATAAATCCGGGCGTGAACGGGCCGAAGTCGTCGCGGTAGGATGGCTCGGTCGAGAATGAGACGATGGTTGTCGTCCGCCCATGGAAATTTCCGGCGGCGGTGATGATCTCGGCCTGGTGGCGCGGCACACCTTTGACTCGATATGCCCACTTGCGGACAAGTTTGACTGCCGTCTCGACCGCTTCCGCCCCGCTGTTCATTGGCAGGGACATATCGTAGCCGGTCATCTCGGATAATTCTTTATAAAGCAAGGGCAATTGGTCGTTGCGGAAGGCGCGGGAAGTCAAAGTGATTTTCTTTGCTTGTTCCAGCAAGGCGTTCAGAATTTGGGGATGAACGTGTCCCTGATTCAGAGCGGAATAAGCCGATAAACAATCTAAATATTTCTTTCCGTCCACGTCATAAACCCACACCCCTTCGCCACGTGTGATGACCACATCCAGCGGATGATAATTATGCGCGCCGTACTTTTCCTCTAAAGCAATGTAATCCTGTGTATTCATCAATCCATCCTCATTAATAATGTTATGTCGTTGCGAGGGCGTTCTTTGCCCGAAGCAATCTCCGCTTCGACGCGGCTTCACCAGTCAGCGCGACGCTCCTCGCAATGACGTGGAGCCTACGCCACGCCAAACAATCTGGCCAAAATCGCCTTCTGCGCGTGGAGACGATTATGCGCCTGCGGGAAGATCACCGAATGCGGACCATCCGCCACGTCATCCGTCAACTCGTGATTGCGGTGCGCGGGCAGACAGTGCATTACGATCACATCCTTGTCCGCTTCGCTGACCAGTTTGGCGTTGACCTGATACGGCGGGAAGACTTTCTCGCGTTTGGCGGTTTCTTCCTCCTGCCCCATCGAAGTCCATGTATCGGTGTAGATCACATGCGCGCCTTTGACGGCATCGTGCGGATCGCGCAGGAAAGATAACTTGCTTCCCGTTTCCTTCGCGATATTCTTCGCAACTTCAATGGCTTTCAGATTCAAATCATAACCTTCCGGGCTGGCAAGCGTGAAATTCCAGCCAAGTTTTGCAGAGACGTGCATCAGCGAAACAGCCACGTTGTTTCCATCGCCCACGAACGTGACGTTGAGTCCTTTTTTCTTTCCGAACTTTTCCTGAATAGTCAGCGCATCGGCCATGCCCTGGCAGGGATGGTTATAATCGCTCAAGCCGTTGACCACCGGGATGGATGACCACTTCGCCAACTCCAATACGTGCTCATGCTCGAAGACGCGCGCCATCAAAGCCTGGACATAGCCCGATAAAACCCGCGCCACGTCCGCGATAGATTCGCGCTTGCCGAGGCCGATTTCGTTCGGCGAGAGATACAAGGCATCGCCGCCGCAATGGCGCATGGCCATGTCGAACGAGACGCGCGTGCGCAGGCTGGGTTTCTGGAAGATCATACCCAGCACTTTGCCTTTGAAGATCGGTGGATTGCCCTTCTCGAAATATTCCTTTTTCAAACGAACAGCAAGATCGAGCAGGTTCTGAACTTCGGAAGAGGATAAATCCGAAATCGCGAGAAAATGATTCATAACATCTCCTTGAAAGTGAGTATATCGTGAACAGGCATTTCTGCCATGTTTCAAGCATCACGCCTTACGCGTGACATACGTCTGGCAAAAGCCGATATTCGATAGTCGAAAATCAGCGCTACGCCGCCATCCTGACTTTCTTCCAATACCGCAACAACCCATCCACCGACATGCCCAGCGGGTTCGCCAAATCGTAGGCCTTCACCGCTTCGGCGCTCAAGCCCTGCTGGCGGCTTTGCTCCGTCATCCATTCGCCGAACATATGCTTCATCTCGTCCACTTGCGGCGCGGACGGCATCACTTTTTCGAGCCAGCCTTCAGCGGCATCCAAACTTTTTTCGACTTCGCGCAAATGCCAGTCGGGGTCATTGAAGATTCCAAAATGAGTCGGGGCGATGCGCGCAAATTTTTCTTTTTTCAAACGAGCCACGCTCTCACGCCATTTTGCAAAATGCAATTCAGGCGGCGGCATCGGCACGCGCAAATATGGATAGCCGGGGATTCTGACTCCGCCCACGTCGCCGCTGAAACACACATCTTCAAAAATATAGGAATAATGATGCTCGGCGTGACCGGGCGTGTTAATCGGGATGAATTTCAAATTGCCGATGACGATCTCTTCCGCGTCGTTCGGGACTTTGAGTTGATTCTGCGGCACGGGCAGGAACTCACCCCACAGCGTTTGCATCTTGTCGCCGTAGATGCGCGTGGCAGACGCAATCAACTTTTCCGGGTTGAGCATGTGCGGCGCGCCGACCGGGTGGACGTAAATCTGTGCGCCTTGTTTTGCCAGCCATCCCGCCGCGCCGGCATGATCAAGATGAATGTGCGTCAACAGGACGTGAGTGACGTCAGACACGCGCAAGCCGTTTGCCGTGAGGCCCGCTTGAAGTCCAGAAAGAGTCGAGCCGGGTCCGCTTTCAATTAAGATCGCGCCGCTTGAGTGTCGAATGAGATACGACGCGATGGCTTGCGTCTGGCCCTGAAAATTTAAGTCAAGTGTGATAACACTGGTCTTTGCCATGTGGTCAAGTCCTGAGAAAAGTTGCTGGAAGAAAAAGCGGAAAGGGTTTGCGCCAGATCAGCATCGCAATAGATAAGACAGACCGGCACGCGCTGTTCCTTCAATTGAAAGGCCAGTTTATCGCTGCCGCGCGGCCCATCGAAAGATTCAGCCGCCAGCAAGACAACAACTGGATGTAAATTGCGCCGCTGTAAATCATCGGCCGCGAGAATTACATCGAGCGAGACAGCGGGCGTGACGAGGATGACGCTGGAGCCTTGCGGCAATTGACGCGCCTGCGCGCCGACCAGCGCCGCGATGGAGAGATTGCCTTTGCCTTCGAGAAAAGCCAGCGTTTCGAGAATTTTATTTTCCTGGCGCTCGCTTCGCTCGGCGGAGATCATGTTGTAGGCGCGGTCTTGCATGACGAGACCGACGGCGCGTTTGTGTTCGATGAAATAATGCGCCAGCGAGGCCGCGATGCTGATTTCATATTCGAGCGTGGAGGGCGGCAGAGTCAATTTTGGTTTGCGGCTGAAGAGCAAATTTTCGAGCGGCATCGCTGGCGTCTCGAAGGATTTCTGCGCCTGTACTTTTTGTTGCGCGTCGAGGAAAATCCAGACTTCGGCCTGCGGGTCCTGCTCGAATTCCTTGACCATCAACTGGCCGCGCCGCGCCGAGGTGGGCCAGTGAATGCGCTTCATTGCATCGCCCGGGACGTATTCACGCACGCCCGCCGCGTGCGGCGTAATATCCATTGTCTTGCGGCGGATAACTTGTCCGCCGGGTAAAAGTCCGGGCGGCGAAAGAAAAGTCGTGATCGGGAAAATCATTGGCAAGATGATGAGCGATTTTTCTGCCGGATATCTTTTCTGGATTCGGAAGAGTCCGAGCGGGTCAGACACTACCAGTAAAGTCGGCCCAAGCGGAAAGCCACCGCGCCGCGTCAGCCAGGTGCGGGCCACATAGGATTGTTTTTCGCGCGGCCGGATACGAGTCAAAAGCCGCGAGCCGGAAGCTGTTGGCAGAGACATCTGGTTATACACTTCCACCCACAGGGCAGAAAGATAACTTGTGTTTTTCACTTCATATTGTTCTTTGAAAATGTCGCCGACGCTGGCGCGCCAAAATTCCGCCTGGCGGGTGAAACGCAAGGAGCGGGCAACTATGGCAACCCACAGCCAGGAGACAGCGAAGAGCAGCAAGCCGAGATACAGCAAGCGCGAATAGAAAGCCGCGCCGCTTACCAGGGAGCCGAACAATCCGCCAAAAATCAGAAGTGCCACGAGGGCGCGCCCGATATTCTTCATTTGACTTTCTTTTTTTCGGGCGGAGGCATGTGGAAGTCGCCGCCAGGCGCGGGCGTGTTATGCACGATCTCCTGAACGATGCGGTCGGCGCTCAACTCGCGCAGGCGCGCGGCCGGGCTGACGATGATGCGGTGTCCAAGCACCGGCACGGCCATATCTTTGACATCGTCGGGTAGGACGTGATCGCGCCCCTGCAAGGCCGCGCGCGCCTGGGAGGCGCGCGATAAAGCCAACGTGCCGCGCGGACTGGCTCCGAGGTAGATGTCGCCGCTTTGACGGGTGCGCCGCGTCAGGTCCGTGAGGTAGCGCTTAATGGCCGGGGACAAAAATACGGTGCGAACTTTTTGCGAGGCATCCAGCACTTCTTTCGTTTTGGCAATCGCTTTGAGTGATTCGATCGGATGTTTGAGCCGCTGTTCATCCAATATTTTCACTTCATCCATAAAATCAGGATAGCCCAGCCGCACGCGCAGAAGAAAACGGTCAAGTTGGGCTTCAGGAAGCGGGAACGTGCCTTCATACTCAATCGGGTTTTGGGTGGCGAGCACCATAAAGGGACGCGGCAGGATGTGTGTTGCGCCGTCCACCGTGACCTGATGCTCCTCCATCGCCTCGAGCAAAGCCGCCTGTGTTTTGGGCGTGGCGCGGTTGATCTCGTCGGCCAGGATGATCTGCCCGATAATTGGGCCAGGGCGGAATTCGAATTTTCCCTTTTGCTGGTTATAGATGGAAACCCCCGTCACATCACTGGGAAGCATGTCGGGCGTGAACTGGATGCGGTTGAAGGTGCAGGCCAGCGATTTCGCCAGGCTGCGCGCCAGCATGGTCTTGCCCACGCCGGGGACGTCTTCGATCAGCACATGTCCCTGACACAGCAGGCCGATCACGATCAACTCGATTGCATCGCGCTTACCAACAATGACTTTTTCAAGATTTCCAATCACTTGATCGCCGAAGAATTGTATGGTCTGCATGAAATGTCCTGAGTAAATTGATGGGATGATTCTACCTTGTTTTAGAGTGATGACAAAGGGAGAGAGGTTTCCACGAAGGAAGGTATCGAACAGAATGCCCGGCAGCACGAACTCTGCCGATATTCTTCGAGTGCGATACAGAGAACGTAGCAATTTTTTGCAGGCACCTACACTGTCTATGTTGACGTGCCTTTATCTGCTTTGCTTGACATACGAATTTGCCTGTGATAAACTTTCGCCCGCTCACAACGCAACTGATCCCGTGGTGTAGCGGCTAACATGCGGCCCTGTCAAGGCCGAGATCGCGGGTTCGAACCCCGTCGGGATCGCAGAGATAAAAATCGCTCCTTTTTTGAGGAGCGATTTTATTTTAGCTTCCGAACTCATGATAAGCGGTTATTTTTTGTAACGATTTCTTGAAGTGTTTTCACAAGCAGCCCATGTTCCGCTCCATGAATGCGCGCTTCAAGAGATTCCAACGTGTCATCGGCAAAGATGGGGACGATTTGAGCGGCGAGAACGGGCCCATTATCCACGCCCTCATCAGGGACGAGATGCACCATGACGCCTGTATGTTTTATTTCGCCGCGTTGATAGGCAGCATAAGCACGTTCAATGGCGTGGACGCCGGGGAAAGTTTTGGGCAAAGCAGGATGCAAATTGACGACACGACTGGGGAAAGATAAAAGAAAGGAAGAAGAAAGAATTCGCATCCAGCCTGCCAAGACCACATAGTCAGGTAAATAAGCAGATACGCAGACAGCAAGTCGGGCATCATAATCGCTGCGGGATTCGTTTTCGAGTTTCGCAAAATGCAGTGCTTCAACCCCAGCATTATGCGCGCGAGTCAATCCATAGGCATCGGCTTTATTGCTGATGACGGATACAACACTGGCGTCAAGTTCGCCTGACGCGCAAGCGTCAAGAATCGCTTGCAAATTAGATCCGTTTCCAGAGATTAGGACGACAAGGCGGGCAGACATTTTAGTGATGAAACAATCTTACGCCGCTGAAAACCATCGTCATGCCGTATTCATCACAGGCGGCGATCACATCTTCGTCGCGGTTGGAACCGCCTGGCTGCAGAACATATTTCACACCGCTTCTGACAGCGCGATCAATCGAATCGCGGAACGGGAAGAAAGCATCGGAGCCAAGCACGACATCAGACATGCCATCCAACCATGCGCGTCTTTCCTCGACTGTGAGTTGGCGCGGCGATTCTGTAAACACGTTCTTCCAGTTGGCTTTTTCCGCTTCAGTGACATCGGGTTGCAGAAATTGGTCTATGGCGTTGTCGCGATCTGGACGTTTGATATCCGGCCTGAAAGGTAAATTCAAAACAGATGGATGCTGGCGCAAGCGCCACAAGTCCGATTTGACGCCCGCGAGACGAACACAATGCACGCGCGATTGTTGGCCCGCACCCACGCCGATCACTTGTCCATCCACTGCATAGCAGACCGAATTGGACTGTGTATATTTGAGTGTTATCCATGCGATCAGCATATCGCGGATGGCGCTTTCGGGTAAATCCTTATTTTGGGTGACAATGTTAGCAAAATCTGCGCGGGTAACGGAACGGTCATGATGATGTTGTTCAAAAGTAACGCCGAAGATATCGCGTGTTTCGAGCGCAGGCGATTCATAAGCCGGGTCAATTTCGACGACGGCGTATTTGCCTTGCTTTTTCTTTTTTAGAATCACAAGTGCGTCTGATTCGTAAGCGGGCGCGATAACACCGTCAGAGACTTCACGGCTGATAAGTTTAGCTGTGGACACATCTACAATATCGGAGAGGGCGATCCAATCGCCAAAGGAGGACATGCGGTCTACGCCGCGGGCGCGGGCATAGGCGGTGGCAAGCGGCGAAAGTTCAAGATCATCTACAAAATAGATTTTCTTTAGAATATCGGGTAGTGGTGTTGCTACTGCGGCTCCCGATGGGCTGACATGTTTAAATGATGCCGCGGCGGGCAAGCCAGTAGCAGATTTCAACTCGCGAACAAGCTGCCAGGAGTTCAGCGCATCGAGCAAGTTAATGTATCCGGGCAAACCGTTGAGAACAGCTATCGGCAAATCCGCGCCGGATTTCATGAAGACACGAGCAGGCGCCTGCTGAGGGTTGGCGCCATAACGCAGAGGAAGAGATGATGGCATGAGACATTCCTTTCAACGGACTCTATAACGGATTCACGGACGAGAACGGATCAGGAAACCAAACGAACTTTCTTTTTGCCTTTGACGAGTTCGCCAATTATAAAAGTCGGTTCGGAGATAAGTTTTTGGACTTCGGCGGCTTTGCGTTTATCCACGATGATGACCATGCCAATGCCCATGTTGAAGACGCGGTACATTTCGCCGGTGGCGATATGCCCTTCGGACTGAATCCGTTTCCAGAGCGGCGGAGGCGTCCATGCGTCGAGGCGAATAACTGCATCGAGATCATCTGGCATAATGCGCGGGATGTTCTCGATAAATCCGCCGCCGGTTAAATGAGCAAGCGCTTTGACTTCAGACAGCACGGAATAGATGACAGAATAATAGGAACGATGCGAAGCAAGCAAAGCGTCGGCAAGGGAAATATCGAGCTCGGGAAGAATTGTATCGAGCGGTGTGTCGGCAAAAATCTTACGAATAAGAGAGTAGCCGTTCGTGTGCGGACCCGATGAAGTGAGCCCAATAAGCACATCGCCTGCTTTTAGATTCTTGCGCGGCAGGATGTTATCCCGTTCGACCACACCGACGATTGTTCCAGCAACATCAAATTCATTTGGCTGATATACGCCGGGCATTTCAGCAGTCTCGCCGCCAAGTAGCGCCATGCCTGATTCCTTGCATGCCTCGGCTATTCCTGTAACAACTTCAGCTGACACTTCGGGAGTCAGTTTGGAAGTGGCAAAGTAGTCCATAAAAAATAACGGACGCGCGCCTTGCACGAGGATGTCATTGATACAATGATTTACGATGTCGTGTCCAATGGAGCGATAGCGCCCCGCCTGTGCTGCCAGTTTCACTTTTGTGCCGACCCCATCTGTGGATGCAACAAGAACAGGGTTATTAAATACTTTCAAAACAGAGGCGTCATACAGCCCGCCAAAGGAGCCGATGCCTGCGAGAACGGATGGGGTATATGTGGAACGAACTGCGTCTTTCATTAAATCAACGGATTGGTTCCCTGCGGCGATGGAGACGCCTGAGTTTTCATAAGCGGACTCTAAAACGGACTCTTTCACGGATTCACGGATGGGAGTGGATTCTAAAACGGACTCTTTCGCGGATTCACGGATACCAACGGATTGGGAAGTGGACACTTCTTTGGATTCCAGAACTGCTAGTTGATTGGCAAGGGGGCTGACAATGGAGAAACGGATGGGCTGGGTAAACTCTGGGGAGCCGTCAAGCGGGAGTGTTGTGCCGGGCAGAGTCCAAACCACACGATAAAGATATTTCTGCCATTCCTGCATATTTGTCGGTCGCAGGATGCGGCGATATTCAAGGCTTGTACGTCCAAAGTTATATAGCATTCCCACAGGTGCGCCCGTTGCAGCCAAATAGACAAGTGTTTGGCTGAGTTCATCATTGGTCAAGTCGTGATTTAAGGTCTTGCATTCAACAACAAGGCTCTGCTCCACCCATAGATCAAGATAGAGATAACCGACCATTGAGTCGCCAATCCAAACTTCGACCCGCTTCTCCATGTCAACTTCTAGACCAGCCTCAAGACACAGTTCTTTAAGTCGGCGTTGATAAAACACTTCTTTATGCCCTGACTTTAGTTCACGCTGCACCTGCATCGCCAACCCGTTGACTTTATAAGTCAAATCATCAAGCGGCGTCTTAACCAGGCCAGATTTATTCTTTGACATAATCTCTCCAGAAAATCACACTACTCCTCACATCCGTTCTCAATCCGTGAATCCGTGAAAGAGTCCGTTTTCAACCATCCGCGAATCCGCGAAAGAGTCCATTTTAGAGTCCGTTTTTAGCAACATCTTTTCTATACTGCATTCCGTCAAAGCGGATTTTATTAACCGCATCATAAGCAAACTCAACCGATTCAGCCAGAGTCTCAGCCCAGGCAGTGACGCCAAGCACACGCCCGCCAGTAGTAACAACCTTATCATTTTCTTTTGTCGTCCCTGCGTGAAAACAAATTATGTTTTCATCAAGCGGAGAAAGAATAATCTGCTTTCCGACTTCCGCTTTCTCAGGATAGCCCTTGCTTGCCAGCACCACGCAAACCGCCGCGCCATCCTTCCAGCGGATATTCACATCTTGAAGCGTACCATTCACGCAGGCTTCAGCAATATCAAGCAAATCGGTTTCAAGCAGCGGAAGCACCGCCTGCGTCTCCGGGTCACCGAAGCGACAGTTGAACTCCAACGCGCGAATGCCGTTTTGAGTAAGCATTAACCCCGCATACAACACGCCCACAAACGGAGTCCCTTCAAGTCGTAATCCGTTCACGGCGGGTTTCAAAACAGATTCAACCGCCTCGTTCATTAAGTCCGCAGTGAAGATCGGAGCGGGAGCATACGCACCCATCCCGCCCGTGTTCGGTCCGTTGTCGCCATCCAGCAAACGCTTATGATCCTGCGCGGGAAGCATCGGCACAATTGACTCGCCATCCGTAAACGCCATCAATGAGACCTCTTGTCCGCTCAAGCGTTCCTCGATGATCGCTTCATTTCCGGCCTCGCCAAATGTTCTATTAACCAAAATAGATTCAAGGGTTGACCTTGCTTCATCAAGAGTCTCTGGCAGCATCACGCCTTTGCCCGCCGCCAAACCAGAAGCCTTGATCACAATTGAATAATCCGTTCTTTCGAGATATGCAATTGCATCGGCGACTTTATCAAACGCGGCATAACGCGCTGTTGGAATATGATGCCGAGTCATAAAATCCTTTGCAAAAACTTTCGACGCTTCGATCTGTGCCGCTGCCTGCTTCGGCCCAAAACAACGGATTCCGCCCGCTGACAATGAATCTGCCAAACCATCCGCTAATGGGATTTCTGGGCCAACCAACACCAGATCGACCTGCTTCTTTTTACAAAAGCGAACAACGTCTGCGTGGTTAGTCACTTCAAGCAAAACATTTTCACCGCAATCCGCCGTCCCTGCATTGCCAGGCGCAATATAAAGTTTCGTCAAACGCGGTGACTGAGCTACTTTCCAAGCAATCGCATGTTCCCGTCCGCCCGATCCGATTATCAAAACATTCATCAGCACTTCCTCAATCCGTTTTGGAATCCGTGAATCCGTGAAAGAGTCCGTTTTGGAATCCGCGAATCCGTTACAAAGCCTGTTTTCAATATCACTTCAAACTTTGTTCAAAACCAGTCTTCACAGTATCAACATTTACTTGTATCGGATAATTTCCCGTGAAGCACGCCTGGCAAAACCCGTCCTGCCTTCCAACCGCACGCATCATTCCATCCAGCGATAAATAATACAAACTGTCTGCCCCAACGAAATGACAAATCTCGTCAACAGTTCTCTTATGAGCGATCAGGTCAGCGTGTTTTCCCATATCCACACCCATAAAACACGGATGAGCAATCGGCGGACAGGTAATGGCGACATGCACTTCCTTTGCACCCGCGTTACGCAACAACTTGATCAGCGGACCTGTCGTATTGCCGCGCACAATACTGTCATCAATCATCACCACGCGCTTGCCGCGCACATTCTCATTAATGACATTGAATTTCAACGCCACCCCGCGCTTGCGCAGTGAATCAGTCGGCTCGATAAAAGTCCGCCCAACGTAACGATTCTTGATAAAGCCATCGTTATAAGGGATTCCGCTCACATGCGAAAACCCAATCGCCGCAGGCACAGAAGAATCAGGCACAGGAATCACAACATCCGCGAATCCGTTACCCACCTCCCTCGCCAACTCCTCCCCAAGCCTCTGCCGCACCTTGTGCACGCCGATTCCGTCCCACACCTGGTCGGGACGGGCAAAATAAATATGTTCGAACACACACATCGCCGCAGGTGCAACAGACGGAAGCGCCTGCGTCACAGTCAGCGCGTTATTTGAAAGCGCAACAATTTCGCCAGGCTTCACATCCCGAATAGCTTCACAGCCGAGCGTTTGCAGTGCCCCCGTCTCAGACGCGACTGCATGTCCGCCGCTGGGAAGCAAGCCAATACACAGCGGACGAAATCCCCACGGGTCACGCACTGCATAAACGCTGTCACGAGTCAAAATAACCAATGAGTATGCGCCGATCCATTTTTGCATGGCATGTTTGATGCGCTCCTCCCACGTCACCCCGCCATTGCGCGCCAGCATCATCGTCATCACTTCAGTATCGGACGACGACGAAAGTCCCACTCCCTGCCGCATCAACTCATCACGCAATTCAGCAGAATTCACCAGGTTGCCATTATGCGCCAGCGCCAACGGTCCATGTATGGTCTCGATCATAAAAGGCTGGGCATTGCGTTCCGACGACGAGCCTGTTGTTGAATAACGTGTGTGACCAATGGCGTAATGTCCATTTAAGCTCGCCATCACCGGCGGCGTAAAAACCTGTGACACCAACCCAACGCCTTTGTGAATAGACATCGTGCGCCTATCCGCCACCGCAATTCCCGCCGCTTCCTGCCCGCGATGTTGTAGCGCAAACAATCCAAAGAAAGTCATGCGGGCTACATCTTCATTCGGAGCGAAAACGCCAATCACACCGCACTCTTCTTTTGGATAATCATCTTCCAAATCAAACATCTTTTTTTCACACCTCTCGACTGATTAATGATTACTTGACACTCGCATCATCCTCTATGACTTTATCCGCTGCCCGCTTCTGACTCACCTTTACCTGCTCCCGCACCTCGGCATCTACCAACCCCAAAATTTTCGCCGCCAACAATGCCGCGCTGGCAGGCTCCAGCACAACCGCAGGCGCAATCCCCGAAGGCATTCTCAGCGAAGAAAAAATATCCGCGCCGCCGAATAATTCACTGACAGAAGGGCAGGCAATCACGGGCACGCTGACTGCGCCATCGGCGAATCCGCTCAAAGCGTTACTGCGTCCCGCCGCCGTGATGAAAACCTTCGGGCGCGGATCAGATTCATATTCGCGCAGGATCTTCAACGCATGTTCCGCTGTCTTATGCGCGGAAGCGATACGCAAAACAGTATCTAATCCAAACTGTTTGCAAGCATCAGAAATTTTGTTGCAATGTTCCAAATCCGCTTTGGAGCCCATGAGAATAACGACAATGGGTTTCAATTAATGCCTGCCTTTCGCAAATTATCAATCAAGCGCGGCTCAACAGGATAAACTCCCGCTTCAAATGTTTTGCCCGTCAATAATTCATAGATCGTGATATAACGTTCGCTCGCCGCCGCCCATAACTCCGCGGGCATAGCTGGAATTTCGCCATCACCACGATAGCCATGCTTTGCATATTCCAGGCGAACGAATTCTTTATCAAAATTTTCAGGGTCTGCACCTGCGGCAAAACGTTCTTCGTAAGTGTCCGCCTTCCAAAAGCGCGAAGAATCGGGGGTATGCACTTCATCAATTAGCACCACGCTTCCATCAGGTGCAATTCCAAATTCGTACTTCGTATCTACAAGAATTAAATCCGCTTTGCGCGCCACCTCCTGCCCGCGTTTGAAAATTGCCAGCGCCGCTGCTTGAACTTGACCCCATGTCTTCGCATCGAGCAAGCCTTTCTCAACGACTTCGGCACAGGTCAGGCGTTCGTCATGTCCCGTTGCGCCGCCTTTGGTTGTGGGCGTGATGATCGGCTCAGGCAGGGCGGCATTCTTTTGCAATCCATCAGGAAAGGTGTAGCCATAAATATCACGCTCGCCAAGCGAATAGCGATACCATAACGCGGTAGTTGTGACTCCCGTGATATATCCGCGCACAATGACCTCCACCATTAACGGATCCGCGACGCGCACAATGGCGGCATTCGGGTCGGGAATGGAAACCAGGTGATTGGGGATGAGGTCCTGTGTTTGCTCAAACCACCAGGCGGATAATTGATTGAGTACCTGCCCCTTGTATGGGACATGCGCCAAAACAATATCAAATGCAGAGAGGCGGTCTGTTGTGATAATCAATCTTTCCCCGTTGGAAAGATCGTACCAATCGCGCACCTTGCCAGAAGTCTTTCCTGCTAAAGGCAAATCCGTTCCGCCCAAAGCCTGCGGAAGAAGTTTGATGAGTTCTTCTTTTGAGATCATTGTTTCTCCGTTTTATAAATTGCTTGCATACTTGACGCCATTTTGAAACAAAGCCAGCCCGCTGTGATGATTTGCGCCGCGCGTCCAGTTCGGATGTTGAAATGGATGGATGTGATTCTCGGGGTGCGGCATCAATCCCAACACATTTCCCTGCGGATTACAAATGCCTGCGATATCGAAAACTGAACCGTTGGGGTTGGCAGGATATTCCCCATCAGCAGGTGAGCCGTCAGTGTGGATGTAGGTGAGGGCGATTTGATCTTGTTTGAAGAAAGAGGAGAGAGGAAAGAGTTCTGCGGTTTGGAAATTGCCTTCGCCGTGTGCAATGGGACAGGTGATGTTCTCACTTAAGTTTTTTGTCCAAATACATTTTTGAGATACAGGCATGATCGTCACCCAACGACACTCAAAATGACCTTGCGAATTAAATGTTAATGTAACAGCGCTGTGCACTACTCTCTGCTTACTATTCTCTAATCTCTCTCCTGGCAATATTCCCGACTTTACCAATGCCTGAAATCCGTTGCAAATGCCAATCACGGGTTTTCCAGCGCTGACAAATTGATCGATCTCATTAACAAAATACGTATTCAAGTCAATGGCAAGCAGTTTGCCCGCGCCGAGCGCGTCGGCATAGGAGAATCCGCCTGGAAGGACTAGCATTTGATAATCGCCGAAATGCTTCTTCCCGGATCGCAGATGATTGAGCGGCACACCTTCAGGGTCGGCGCCTGCCAAAGTCAACGCTTCGGCGGCATCGTAATCGCGGTTCGTTCCGTGGGCTTGTAAGATGAGGGCTTTTGGTTTCATGGGTTAGGAAATTAGAGAGCAGGTGATTGGGATTTAGGAGGAAGGATTGAAGGCATTAGCCAGGCTGCCGACTAGGATGGCATCATCGCCAAACTTAAGAATAGAGTCGGATGTTACCTGTCCGATTTTGATAAGCGGCAGGTCTTTGAAGATCAATTCAAAAGCGGCGATATTTGCAGGAGCAATCTCAACGAGCAGGCAGCCTGTCGTTTCGCCGAACAGGCTGAGGGGAGTCTGAAGCGGAACCCTGTCGAGAGTCAGGTCAATGCCGAGGCGTCCACCGATACACATTTCCGCGGCCGCGACTGCCAATCCGCCTTCAGAGAGATCGTGGGATGAACGAATCAATTTTGCTTTGATGGCTTGATGCAATGCTTTGTAAACTTGCGGGGTGATCCTGTTTACATCTGGCACAGATTCATTTTTGTGTTGAGAAGTGACCAATGAAAAATGTGAGCCGCCAAATGTCGGTGCAAATTTTCCAACCAGATAAAGTTCGTTGCCCGCTTCTTTCAAATCCATTGTGACGGCTTCAGTGATATCTTGCATCACGCCGATGGACGAGATCAACAGCGTGGGCGGAATGGCATGACGCTGACCGTCGGCGCCCATGTATTCGTTATTGAGCGAATCTTTGCCGCTGATAAAGGGCGTGCGATAAAGCAATGCCGCATCATGACAGCCGCGCGCGGCTTCAACAAGCGAGCCGAGCGTTTCAGGGCACAGCGGATCGCCCCAGCAGAAATTATCGAGGATGGCAATTCGTTCAGGGTCTGCGCCGACCGCCACCAGATTGCGGACGGCTTCATCTACAACGGCAAACGCCATGCGATACGCGTCACGTTTGCCATATTCGGGATTGACGCCGTTGGCAATGGCAACGCCCGCGAGTCCTTTTGCACCGAGGGGATGAATCACGCTTGCATCGGATGGAGCATCGGCTTCAACGCCAGTCAATGGTTTGATGACTGTGCCGCCTTGAACCTCGTGATCGTAGATTCTAATCACAGAAGCCTTGCTCGCTATATTCGGGTGAGAAAGAAGTTGGAGCAAGATATTGGGTAATTGGTAATTAGAGATTAGGGGGTCTTCCTGATTATCAATTACCCGATCCCTAATTACCGCTTTTAATTGCCGTTGCGGAATCCCGTCATGTAAAAAATCGTTTTCCAGATCAACAACAACTTTGCCTGCATAACGCACGACCAGACGATGAGTACCCGTAAATTCTCCGACGTCTGTCAGCTGTGTATCGTAGGTGTCGCACAATTCCTGAAGAGCTGCGACGTGTTCAGGCGCAACTGCAAGCACCATGCGTTCCTGCGCTTCAGAAAGCCAGATCTCCCACGGGGCGAGACCCGCATATTTCAAATGGACATTCTGAAGTTCGATATCTGCGCCGATGGCGGAAGACATTTCTCCAATTGCGGAGGAAAATCCGCCTGCGCCGCAATCGGTGATGGCGTGATACAGTTTTAAATCGCGCGCGCGGACGATGACATCAATCAATCCTTTCTCGGTGATCGGATCGCCGATTTGAACGGAAGCCCCCGCGACTTCGCCTGTTTGCGCGTCCATTGTCATGGAAGAAAAAGTTGCGCCTCGCAGTCCATCACGCCCTGTTTGTCCGCCAAGCACAATGACTCGGTCTCCCTTTTGCGGACTGCGGACATGCAACCCTTTTGGAGCGATGCCGACACACCCGCAAAATACCAACGGGTTGGCGGTATAGCCTTCGTCAAAAAGAATTGCCCCGTTGACAGTGGGAATGCCGATCTTGTTGCCGTAATCCTGCACGCCCGCAACCACGCCAGACATCACACGGCGAGGATGAAGCACGCCTTGCGGAAGCTGGTCAAAGGTGACATTTTGCGGACCGAAACACAGGATGTCTGTGTTGGCAATCGGTTTATGCGAGACGCCCAGCACATCGCGTATGACCCCGCCGACTCCTGTGTTCGCTCCGCCGAACGGTTCAATCGCTGACGGATGGTTGTGCGTCTCCACTTTGAAAGAGACTTCATTCTCGCCATCCAGGTCAATAATGCCCGCGTTATCAACAAAAGCAGATAAGACCCAGGGGGCGTTGATTTCGTCGGTGGCGGATTTGAGATAGGTTTTCAAGATCGAGTTGATTTCCCGTCCATCATTAAGTTCGATTTTTGCTTTAAAAGTTTTATGCCCGCAGTGTTCGCTCCATGTTTGAGCGATTGTCTCGAATTCCGCATCGGTCAGTTCGCGGTTCTCTTTGACGCAATAGCTTTGAATGGCCTTCATTTCTGCAAGATCGAGCGCAGCGCGGCGATCTTTGGACAAAGCAAGCAACTCTTCATCGGTCAAGTTACAAATGGAAATGATTTCCACTGCCCCGCTTGATTCCATTTCCTGTAGAAATGATGGGGCGATCTCGCCAACTACCCAGCAATGAATGACAGGATTGGCGAGAAGCTGTGCCGCAAGTTTATTGGCCGAATCAATAAACGTCGAAGCAGATTCGTTATCAAGCGTGAGAAGGAAGCGCTGGCCGGTGGCTGCGCGCCGAACTCCGCCAAAACCAAGTTCGTGCGCGGCGCGGATAATTTCGTGGGCGACCGGGTCAGTGACGCCTGGACGAAGGGAAACTTCCACGATAGCGGTACCCGGTTCGAGCGCGGAAGGAGGCGCAGGCAGTTCCGCCCACGAGGCGGATTGCGTCACAGGATCCGTTAAAAGTTTGAGGGCCAATTGCTGCAATTCTTTCTGCGACAACTGACCCTCGATGAAGTATAAATCCTGACACTTGATCCTTTGCAAATTATGAAACCCCAGTGCGTGCGCGTCGGAAAGGTATCTTGCCGAACGAGGATCGAAGTTAGTGAAGTGAACGACAAAACGATAGATGGACACGGGTTGTTCTTTCCAATGAAATTGGGGCGATTGTACATCAGTAGATTTGTCTAGTCAATGCACTTCGCTTTTGCAGGCGTTCGATAAAAAGTTCACAGACAAGCGAAACTTTTATCCATGCAACATGATCTGCTTGATGATTCGCTGTTCATGCAAAAAACGGTCTTTGAAATTTTCTTAGTAGTAAACTTTTTTATTTACGCAATTCGGCAACTGCTCGCCTTTCAATCCGGCGATCAAATTCTGCGCGGCCAGCAGGGACATCATGTCACGCGTATGTTTACTAGCGCTTCCCAGATGCGGAATAATGATGCAGTTATCCAGTTCCAACAGCGGGCTGTCAACAGGCAACGGTTCGGGTTCGGTCACATCCAGCGCGGCGGCAAAGATTTGTTTTGATTTCAACGCAGCATACAAAGCCTGCGGGTCAACGACCGGGCCGCGCGCGGTATTAACCAAAACCGCGTTTGGCTTCATCTTACTTAACGCGCCCGCGTTTATCATGTGACGCGTTTCTTCGGTCAATGGCACGTGCAAAGAGATGAAGTCCGATTCGTGCAAAAGTGCATCCAGATCAACGGGAGTTGCGCCAAATGCAGGTTGCGACGACGGATCGAAGTAAATCACACGCAAATCAAATCCCTGCGCGCGTTTTGCAACGGCCTGCCCAATTCGTCCAAATCCAATAATGCCCAGCGTCGCGCCGGCAAAATCCGCGCCGAGCAAAAATTGCGGACTCCACGTCTTCCATTTTCCAGCGCGCACATAGCGTTCTCCCTCCGTCACGCGCCGCGCGGCGGACATCAGCAATGCGAAGGCCATATCCGCGGTGGCATCGGTCAGCACGCCGGGCGTGTTGCCAACCGGGATCTTGCGCGCAGTCGCGGCGGGCACGTCCACATTATCAACGCCCACCGCAAAATTGCTGATCACTTTCAAGCGCGGCGCGGCATCCATCAACTCGGCGTCCACTTTTTCGGTCAGCATGGAAAGCAGGCCGTCCACATCCCGGACGCGCGCAACCAACTCAGCACGCGCGGGCGGTATTTCATGCGGCCAAATATCTGCATCGCAAAATTCTTTTACCAGATCGAGTCCCTTATCGGGGATTTCGCGCGTCACAAAAACTTTCGGCTTCGTCATAGCCGAAGTATACTGCAAGCATGGACGCGAATCGTTTTCGCACACACACTTTGCAAGACAGGCGCGTTTTGGGAATTCTCGCCGCCGCGCTAGAGGCAGTCGAGCCGGGAAAAATCGTGCGCGACTTTTTGACAACGGCGGCACTACCGCCACACAAACGGATTTATTTATTGGGGATCGGCAAAGCCGCCGAACCCATGACATTGGCCGCGGCCGGCATTTTGACTCACTTCACCGATGCGCTTATCATCACGAAACACGCCTCGCCCGGGACTTCGGAACGGGCCGCCGTTATCGAAAGCGGACATCCCGTCCCGGACGCGCGCAGTCTCGCGGCGGGACGCGCCGCGCTGGAATTTGTCTCGCGTTTGAACGAAGATGATTTGCTGATCTGTCTCATTTCCGGCGGAGGCTCGGCGCTGGTCGCCGCGCCGAGAGACGGCGTCGCGCTCGAAGATATTCAATCGGCAACATCATCGCTTTTAGCCAGCGGCGCGACGATTCACGAGATCAACATCATCCGCCGCCAACTTGATCGCATCAAAGGCGGCGGATTAGCGCGGGCCACAAAAGCGCAGGTCATCAGCTTGATTTTGTCGGATGTGATTGGCAATTCGCTTGAGACGATTGCGTCCGGCTTGACGATTGATTCGTCGCTTGGAACGCGCGTGCAAAATTTTATCGTCGGCGATATTCGCATTGCCGCGCAAGCCGCGCGAAAGCAGGCAGAGGCCAACGGCTTTCATTCAGAAATCCTCAGCGCGGAAATTCAAGGCGAAGCCAGGGTAATCGGCCTGCAATTTGCGAAACAATTGAAAGAAGAAAGAAGAAAGAGGCTGAATTCATTTTGCCTGATCGCCGGCGGAGAAACAACGGTGACAATAAAAGGCAATGGCAAAGGCGGGCGCAACCAGGAATTGGCGCTGGCCGCCGTGGACGAATTGAGCGGCGTCGAAAACGTTTTGCTGATCTCGCTCGCCACCGACGGCGACGACGGCCCCACCGATGCGGCAGGCGCGGCGGCTAACGGCGAAAGCCGTCAGCGGGCGGAAAGGCTTGGGATGTTCGCGGCCGATCATTTGTCCCGCAATGACGCGTACCCGTTCTTCGAGTCCCTCAGCGATTTATTGAAGCCGGGTTATTCCGGCACAAACGTCAACGACCTGATCCTGCTTATCGGGCTGTGAAGCCATGTGATATTTCTCAACAAATTTGAGGCAATATGTCCTGACGAGTCAAAGCGTCCGTCCTGTAAAATCACAAGAGCAGTTAAATCATTCCAAAGGATGGATATTATGCGTCATTATAAAATATTAATTCTCACCGCCGCCCTGTTAAGTTTGATACTTGCGGGTTGCGCGCCTGCCGCAACTGAAGCGCCCATTGCCAAGCCGGTCACACTCAAGATCGCGGTTTTACCGATCATTGACACATTGCCAATGTACGTCGCGCAACAGGAAGGACTCTTTACAAAGCGCGGCCTGAATGTTGAATTCGTTCCGGTTGGCTCCGCGCCCGAACGCGACCAGCTCATCGCCGCAGGCCAGGCCGACGGCATGATCAACGAAACGATCTCGACCATGCTCTTCAACAAAGATAAAGCGCAAGTGCAAGTCGTGCGTTACGCGCTTCGACCAACCGCCGAAGCGCCGCACTTTTTTATTCTAGCTTCCGCTCAAAGCGGAATCACGACTCCGGGCGGATTGAAAAATGTCGAGATCGGCGTGTCACAAGGCACGGTGATCGAATACGTCACAGATCGCCTGCTCGAAAAAGAAGGCTTCGCCAAAGACGAAATCAAAACGATTGCCGTTCCAAAAATTCCGGACCGCATGTCGTTGCTGGCGTCGGGCGAACTTAAGGCGGGCGTGCTTCCCGACCCGCTCAGCGCACTGGCCGTGCAACAAGGCGCAGTGGTCATACTCAATGATTCAAAATATCCCGAATACGGTTTCAGCGTGATCTCGTTCCGCAAGGAAATTATTGACGCCAATCCCGAAGCCGTCAAAAGTTTCCTCGCCGCGCTCGAAGAAGCCACGACTTTGCTCAACAACGATCCGACAAAATACACGACACTCTTGAGCGACAATAAACTTGTCCCGCCGCCGCTGCTCGCGACTTATAAAGCCCCGCCCTTCCCCGCCGCGGGCGTCCCCACCGAATCAGAATGGGCCGACGCGCTGGCGTGGGCGAAAGAAAAAGGAATGTTGAGCGCCGACGTTTCTTACGCGGACTCAGTGAACTCCTCGCTTCTTCCTCAGCCGTAAGCGGCTCCCGTTTAAATAGCGTCGCGCCAAACCCAAATTGGAATGGCGCGACGCCTCCATCACCTCAATGATCCAAATCCAATCGCTCACTTTTGGCTATTCTCCCAACGCCCTGATCTTCGATGGATTCAACCTGTCCATCGCGCGCGGCGAGACGTGGGCGATTCTCGGTCCGTCGGGCTGCGGCAAAACAACCTTGCTATATCTGCTGGCCGGGCTGAAATTTCCAATCACGGGACAAATTCTGGTTGACGGCCAGCCGTTGACTCGTCCGCGCCCGCGCAGCGGGTTGATCTTGCAGGATTATGGTCTCCTGCCGTGGGCCACCGTTCGACAAAACGCGGAGATTGGATTGCGCGTCCGCGATTTTTACGGGCCGGACGGAAAACATTCGCCGGATAATTACGAGCCAGAGAGCAATGTCAATCATTGGCTGAAACGACTTGGCATCGAAGACATCGCCGCTCAATACCCCGCGCAAATCTCCGGCGGACAACGCCAGCGCACGGCCATCGCGCGCACATTGGCGCTGAGGCCTGATCTGCTTTTGATGGATGAGCCATTCTCGTCGCTGGACGCCATCACGCGTGAAGATCTGCAAAATCTGACTCTGGCTTTGTCTGTGGAACAAAATTTGACGCTGGTCATCGTGACGCACGCGGTGGAAGAAGCCGCCGCGCTGGGAAATAAAATCCTCTTGCTCGGCGCGCCTACAAATCGAACGGCAAGGATTTTCGATAATCCAAACGCAGGACAAAGTTCGCAGCGAAACAGCGCGGTGCACAACGCGCTATGCGACCGGTTGCGGAAAGAGATGCGCCATTAAACGGCGTGACGTTTTATTCGCGGCGTTGGGGCTGGTCGTCGTCTGGCAGATGGCGGCAATGATCATCAATCGTCCGATCTTGCCCGCGCCGTGGGAAGTGTTGGTTGTATTTTTCCGTGAGCTGGGAAAAGGATTGTTGATTCATTTCGCGGTCAGCTTGTGGCGCGTCACGGCGGGGATGTTGCTGTCAGTCGCCGCGGCGGCTCCTGCGGGGCTGGCCGTTGGCGGGTCCCGGACAATGAACCGCATCTTTTCCCCCGTCATCTATTTGCTGTATCCGATTCCAAAAGTCGTATTCGTCCCTGTTGTTTTGTTATTCCTGGGAATCGGCGACGCGGCCAAGATCGTCATCATCTTTTTGATTTTGTTTTTTCAAATCCTCGTGCTGGTGCGCGACCAGGCTGCGGGTCTGTCGCCGCAACTGATACAGAGTCTGCAAAGCCTCGGCGCGGGACGCAGAGCGTTGTTCCGTTTTATTTACCTGCCCGCCAGCCTGCCGGCGATTTTGACCGCGCTGCGGCAATCCATCGGCACGGCAGTGGCAGTTTTATACATCACCGAATTGTTCGCGACGAAATATGGGCTGGGCTACTATATTTATTACAACGGAAGCACACTGCTCGATTATCCGGCGATGTACGCGGGCGTGATCGCCATGAGCCTGCTTGGGCTGGGGTTGTATTTTGGCGTGGATTGGCTGGAAAGAAAATTATGCAGGTGGAAGTTTGTTAACTAACGGGAGCAAAATTCGCGTTAAATCTTTTATAGGATAATCCCCAAAAAGAATAACAGACTATAAACCAACGCGGTTTGACCCGTCCCTGCCAGCGCGGCGTTGAGCCGACGGCCTTGTTGTGTGAAAACGATTCTTGTTGACATGATCGCAATCGGCAAAGACAGCCACGCGCTCAAAGCAAAGACTGGGATGATTCGCAGGAAAATCAAGATGGGCAATAATAAATAGGCGACAACAATGCACAAAACATATTCAACACGCGTGGCTCTTGCCCCCATCATCACCGCCAGCGTGTGCTTGCCAGCCGCGCGGTCATTTTCAAGATCGCGCAAATTGTTCACTACTAAAATGGCGGTGACGATCAGTCCAATCGGCGCAGACATCCACCAGGCCGCCGCGCTGACAAAGCCGGCCTGCGCGAAATATGTGCCCGCCACAGCCGCCAGTCCGAAGAAAATAAACACGAACAAATCGCCGAGTCCATAATACCCGAGCGGAAAAGGTCCGCCCGTGTAAGCGATGGCAGAAATAATGGCCGCCAGCCCGAGCGCGATCACGATCCAGCCGCGCAGAAAAGCAAGATACAAACCAAGTAACGCGGCCAGCCCGAAGATGATCCACATGCCGCGCTTGACCTGCGCGGGCGAAAGTAAGCCCGCCTGTGTGACGCGCAAAGGTCCGTGCCGCGCGGACGTATCCGCGCCGCGCTCGAAGTCGTAGACGTCGTTGGCGAGATTGCTTCCAATTTGAAGCAGGAGCGCGATGAGCAAAGCCGCGAGCGCTGGCAGCCAATGAAACGATCCATCACGCCAGGCCAGCGCGCTGCCCATCGCCACGCCCGATGCGGCAGCAGGCAATGTGCGGGGACGAACAGCGGCCAGCCAGATTTGCATCGAATTCATTTCGTTGTTTTCAAGTGATGTCATTCAAACTCCACAAAATAAAACGCAGTATAACAGGCGATTTGAGCGTTTATAATGGACAAAATTCACAGGAGCCTTATGACCCATCTTTCAGGGCAGGAACGCGCCCGCTATGTTCAATCCATGTTCACGCGCATCGCTCATCGTTACGATCTGATGAATCGACTCATGACGGGCGGACAAGACCTCCGCTGGCGCAAAACTGTTATCCAACTGGCCGGACTCAAACCCAATGCATCGCTCCTCGACCTGGGAACGGGCACCGGCGACCTGGCACGCGAGGCCCTGATACAGAATCCGCAAGCGCGCGTTACGGCCGCAGACTTCACGCTCGAGATGATGAGAGTCGGCCAAAATAACGGGAGCCTGTCGTGGTGCGCGGCAGACGCGCTGAATCTGCCCTTCAAAGATTCCACCTTCGACGCAGTCGTCTCCGGCTTTCTCATGCGCAACGTCATAGACCTGCAGCGCGCGCTCGATGAACAACATCGTTTACTCAAACCCGGCGGACGAATCGTCATTCTCGACACCACGCGCCCGAAGAAAAATTTACTTTCACCGTTCATTTGGATTCACATGCACGTCATCATCCCGATTTTGGGCGGGCTGCTTTCGGGCTTCAAAGACGCGTACAATTACCTGCCCGACTCAACCGAAGGGTTTTTAACCGCCGAAGAATTGGCATCGCACATGTCCACTGCCGGATTCAAAAACGTTAACTTCAAACAACTGATGTTTGGAACCATCGCAATTCACCACGGAGAAAAGTAAATGTCCGATTATCCAATCAAGCAGCCCAATTCCAGGATGTGTTTCATTTGCGGACTTGAGAATCCCATCGGTTTGCATTTGCACATGTACGAAACCGAACCTGGCGTGATTGAAAGCAAATACATCGCACCCGAACATTTCCAGGGCTATCCCGGCGTTCTGCATGGCGGCATCGTCGCCGCGCTTCTGGATGAGATCAGCGGGCGCGCCCACATGGGCGGCGCGGACAATCCGCGCTTCATGTTCACCGGCAAACTCGAAGTGAAGTATCGCAAGAATGTGCCGGTCGGAAAGCTTTTAAAAATCATCGGCAAAGCCGGAAAGGTCCGCTCAAAAATGGCTGAAAGCTGGGCGGGCATTTATGACGAAAGCGGCGAACTACTCGCCGAAGCCAATGCCCTGCACATCAACGTGCCGGAAGATCAATTCGATTTATCAAGGTTGGACGAATTGGGATGGAAGGTTTATCCCGAATAGTCTGATCAATCTCAACAGCCAAAGTGATTGGCCTGCCGTATAATAAGAGCATGATCACAGACTATCATCGCCCTCAAACGTTAGACGAAGCCCTGACTCTCCTCGCACAGCCCAATACAGTTCCCCTCGGCGGCGGGACGCTTCTTTCCTGGCCGCAAGCGGACTCCGTTGAAGTAGTTGACCTTCAAGCCCTCGGCATCAACCAGATCAAGAAAAACGGGAACAGCCCTTCGACAAGCTCAGGGCAACGTCTTGAAATCGGCGCGACCGTCACGCTTCAACAATTGATGGAAAACGAAAATTGTCCCGAGGCGTTGAAACGGGCCATCAAACTCGAAGCGCCGCTCAACATCCGCAACGCGGCCACAGTTGCCGGGGCAATTGCGGCCTGCGATGGACGATCCACCTTCGTGACTGCACTGCTTGCGCTAGACGCAAAGCTCGAGCAAGCGATATTACCCTTCGGGTACGATGTCGATAATTCGAAAATCGAATATCGAACGTCGAACATCGGCGACTTTATCCCCCTCCGCCCGCGCGGACTCATCACCTCCATTACCATTCCCGTCCAAACCAAATTCGCATTTGAATACGTCTCGCGCACGCCCGCGGACAAACCCATCGTGTGTGCCGCGCTGGCGCGATGGAATTCAGGCCGCACACGCCTGGCGCTTGGCGGCTACGGAAAATCTCCCATGCTCGCCATGGACGGGACCGAAGCCGAAGGAATCGAATCTGCGGCGCGCAACGCCTTCCACGAAGCCGGGGACGAATGGGCTTCCGCCGAGTATCGCATGGACATCGCCGCGACGCTGGCGAAGAGATGCATGGATACAACCCAATAAAATCAAATTTGATTTCGCCACTTCCCTCGGGGAAGAAGTCAGGAGAACATGAACATCACACTCAGCATAAATGCCATTAAACACGAAATCGAATGCGCGCCCTCTGAAACTTTACTGGCTGTTGTTCGGCGTCTCGGGTTTTACGGAGTCAAATTCGGCGACGAACAGGGCCTGACCGGCGCGGATACTGTTCTGCTGGATGGCAAACCCATCAACGCAGGTTCGATGCTCGCCGCGAGTGCAGCGAGTACAGCGAATGCCGAAGGGCATAACATCGTCACGATTGAAGCGCTCGGAGAGCATCCCGACCAAGGCTGGAAAAAAACCGGCGGCCTGCATCCGCTTCAACAGGCTTTCGTCGAGACCGGCGCCATCCAATGCGGATATTGCACACCCGCTCAAATTCTGGCGGCAAAATCGCTGCTTGAAAAAAATCCAAACCCGACCGAAGCCGAAGTACGCGAAGCAATTTCCGGTGTGCTGTGCCGTTGCACGGGATATGCCAAACCGGTGCAGGCCGTTCTGCGCGCCGCGGCAGTTTTGCGCGGAGATATTCCAGCAGGCGAGTCCGATGCGTCAGCGTGGTTCATGCCGCCAACAACGGGACCCGCTGAAGGGTCGGACATGAGCGAAACAACCAGCGTGCAGACCAAAGTCATGCCGAGAGTCGTCGTCGCACCCGAAAAAGATCCGTATGCAGTCGTCGGCAAGCCGGAAAAAAAAGTGGACGCGGTCAAACTCGTGCAGGGCAAGCCCGCTTTCACCGCCGATATTGATATGCGCGGCATGTTGATTGCAAAAGTTTTACATAGCCCTCATGCTCATGCGCGCATTAAAAAGATTGACGCGAGCAAAGCGCGCGCGCTTGAAGGCGTGGCGGCAGTGCTGACGTGGCAGGATATTCCGCGCGTAGTGTATTCAACCGCCGGCCAATCAGACCCGATTCCCGGCCCGCTCGACATGTTCTCGCTCGATAACAAAGTTCGATTCGTCGGCGACCGCGTGGCGTTCGTCGCGGCGGAGTCTGAAGCGATTGCAGAACAGGCGTTGAAATTGATCGAGGTGGAATACGAAATTCTGGATTCGATTTTGGACCCGGCGGACGCGATGAAACCGGATGCGATCCGAATCCATGACGAAGCGGAATATGTCAACTTCGCCGATTCAGACCCGACCCGAAACCTGGCCGCTGAAATCCGAATTGACATCGGCAACCTTGACAAAGGATTCGCCGAAGCCGACCAGGTTTTCGAAGGCGAGTATGCCGTGCCAAAAGTTCAGCAGGCGCACATCGAGCCGCACGTGGTGGTCACGTATTGGGACGAAGATGACCGGCTGGTCATCCGCACTTCGACGCAAGTGCCGTTTCATGTGCGGCGCATGATCGCGCCCGTGCTGGGATTGCCGATCAAACGTATACGCGTCATCAAGCCGCGCATCGGCGGCGGATTCGGCGGCAAGCAGGAAATGTTGATCGAAGACGTGGCCGCGCATTTAACCATTGCGACCAAACGTCCGGTTATTTTTGAATATACGCGCGAGGAAGAATTCAGCGCGGCGCGTTCGCGTCATCCGATGAGAGTCTGGATGAAGACCGGCGTCAAAAAAGACGGCACGATCACAGCCAATGAAATGAAAGTGCTGAGCGATACCGGCGCGTACGGCTGTCACGCGTTGACCGTCACCGGCAACACCGGACATAAATCCATGGCGCTGTATGTTGGCGACGGCGAATATCGCAAACAGCCCAACATTCGTTTTTATGCAGACGTGGTTTACACCAACACGCCGCCCGCCGGCGCGTTCCGCGGCTACGGCGTGCCGCAAGGCTATTGGCCGGTCGAACGTCACATGGAAAAGATCGCCCGCGCCTTGAATCTCGACCCGATCGAGTTCCGTTTAAAGAACGCCATCCACGCCGGAGAGTATCATCCATTTTCGACAGCCTGGAACGAAGGCCGCGAGCCGCGCCCGGAGATCATTCATACTGTTGGACTCGAACAATGTGTGGCGCAGGGCAAAGCCGCGATCGGATGGGATGACAAATTTGGGAATGAAGAATGGCGTGTAGGGCAGCTTGGTAAGCCGCCCTTACGGCACGGCATTGGCGTCGCGATGGTTATGCAGGGAACTGCGATTCCATATTTGGATATGGGCGGCGCGTCGGTCAAGATGAACGACGATGGCTCGTTCAATCTTTTGGTCGGCGCGACAGACTTGGGCACCGGCTCAGACACGGTCATCGCGCAGATGGTCGCAGAAGTTTTGGGTGTGCCGCTCGAAGACATCCTAACCTACTCGTCCGACACGGACTTCACGCCGTTCGACAAAGGCGCGTACGCATCTTCGACAACTTATATTTCCGGCGCGGCGGCTGTCAAGGCCGCGGAAATGGCGGCGGAGAGAATAAAGATTCGCGCAGCAAAAATGCTGGGCGAAGCCGAATATTCGAATATCCGATTGTCAAATCGCCAGGCCATCGCGCCCAATGGCAAATCAGTCTCACTTGCCGAGGTCGCGCTGGATACTTTGCATCGCAGCGAGCAGGAACAGATCATGGGCATCGGTTCGTATGTTTCCCCGTCATCGCCGCCGCCGTTCGCCGCGCAGTTTGCTGAAGTCACTGTGGATGTGGAAACAGGCCAGGTGACGGTTGATAAACTTGTGATGGCGGTCGATTCGGGCGTCATCGTAAATCCGCTTACCGCTTCCGGCCAGATCGAAGGCGGCATGACTCAGGCGCTTGGTTACGCCGTCTGCGAAGAAATGCGTTTCGACGATAAAGGCTATGCCGTCGAACATGATCTTGACCGTTATCACATTTTCCGCGCGGACGAAATGCCGGAACTCGAAACAATTTTTGTAGAAACATTCGAGCCATCACATCCGTTCGGCGTCAAGGCAGTGGCGGAGATTCCAATGGATGGCGTCGCGCCGGCGGTGGGCAATGCCGTGCTGGATGCCGTCGGAGTAAACATTGACGAAAATCCGATTACGCCTGAAAAAGTTTGGAAGGCAATACAGCATCGCTGAAAAAGAATGAATCGTGAGGAACTTGAGTATCTATATCCTTACCTGATCTCACTGGCATTATCAGTGGGGATATTAATTTATGCCTGGCAGCGCCGCAAAGTACGCGGCGCTGGCGCTTATACATGGTTTATAGGCGGGCAAACTTTATCCATTTTTGGTTTTATCATGGAACTGGTTAACTCCAATCTGCAAACCAAAATCTTCTGGGATAAATTCCAATGGTTCACAGAGGGTACGGTCGTCGTCTTTGCCTTTCTGATATTCGCAATCCAATTTACGGAATATAAGATTCGCCGCCCAAAATTATTTTGGACAATGGCACTGATCGTCCCGATCGTTTTCAATATCCTCGTCTTAACAGACGGCAAACATCATCTCATCTACCCGAATCCGCACCTAACCAGCGATTATCCATTCCCCGACCTTGAATACAATTTCACCATTGCCGTCGATATGTTTTCGCTTTATGTTTATTCCGCATCCCTCTTTGGCATCGGGTTATTGATCAGACGCATCATTCGGCCACACAACCTATATCGGTCACAATTGGCAACAATTGCGATCGGCTTTCTGATTCCCTTAGCCTTTTCAGCTTTTGCATTACTCAACATACAGATCACGCCCCAGAGAGATATATCGCCATTCTCATTGGCTATTGGAAACCTAATTGTTGCCTGGGGGCTTTTCCGCTATCATCTGTTTGATATTGTTCCGATCGCCCGTGAGCGGATCATGGACAATATGACCGATCCGGTGGTGGTCACAGACGCGCTTGACCGCGTGGTGGATGTCAATCAAGCAGCCTTGTCCAGCATTCGCCGGAAGAGTTCACAGGTCATCGGCCAGCCCATTAAGATGGCTTTTGTCGAGTGGCTTGGTTTGTTCGAACAGATCATTGATCTAGATCAAACTGTCGTGGAGATTGCTCCTCAAATTAGAGGCAATCAGTACTATTATGAGTTGAGCATTTCGCCGATCCGCGATCCTAAAAACCGATTGATCGGGCGCATATTCGTTGCGCACAATATTACCAAAAGAAAAATGTTGGAAGATGGCTACCGCCAGTTATCTGAGGAGCTCGAACAACGTGTTACCGAGCGGACGGAAGAACTAGCCGATGCCTATAACACCACCCTCGAAGGCTGGGCCAAAGCGCTGGAACTGCGCGACAAGGAAACTGAAGGTCACAGCCGCCGCGTCACGGAGCTAACTTTGAAATTGGCGCGCGCGGTTGGCGTCCAGGGACAAGCGCTTGACGACATCCGCCGCGGCGCGATCCTGCATGACATCGGAAAAATGGCCATCCCTGATGAAATCCTAAGGAAGGCGGGGCCGCTAACGCACGAAGAGCGCAAGATCGTCATGAAACACCCCATCATTGCCAACGAATTGCTGGCTCCGATCCATTATCTTCGTCAGGCACTTGAGATTCCATATTGCCATCACGAAAAATGGGATGGAACAGGTTATCCGCGCGGGTTACAAGGCAGCGACATTCCGCTGGCGGCCCGCATTTTCGCAGTTGCAGATGTATGGGACGCAATTCAATCGGATCGGCCCTACAACCAAGGCTGGACACGAGAGAAAGCAACACAATATATTCGGGAACAATCAAGCAAACATTTCGACCCTGACATCGTCAACATCTTCCTCGAGTTAATCAAACAAGGCGGGATATAATTTGAGCTGATACGAGTTCCCAAATTCATAAATTGAGATAATTTTCCATGTCAAACAAAATCTACGTCATTGGACACGTCAACCCCGACACAGACTCCATCGCATCCGCCATGGGCTACGCCTGGCTTTTGCGCGAACGGGATCAGGCCGAGGCAGTGGCCGCACGCGCGGGCGCGGTCAACCCGCAAACAGCGTGGGTCATGAAGCGGCTGGAACTCGAAGCGCCCGTCCTGCTCACAGATGCATCTCCACGTTTTGAATCCGTCATGCTGCGGCTCGACAGCATCCGCCCAGAAGCTCAACTCGGCGCGGCCTGGTCGCTCGCCAGCAAAACCGGCGGCATCGCGCCTGTCGTCAATGAAGATGGCAGACCATTCGGAATCATCAATGGCATGAGCCTGTTTAAATATTTTACAGAGACGCTCGGCCCGCGACCCGGCGATACCACCGTGCGCGAAATGATGTCGGCGCAATGCAAAGACGCGGCCGATACGTCGGTTCCAAAGTTCGCAGCCAACGCGCACATCCGCGACTCGCTCAATAAAATTTTGCGCGATGAATACAACGATTACTGGGTCGTGGACGAAAACGGTTTATACGTTGGCATTGCGCGCCAGCGCGAAGTTCTCAACCCGCCGCGCTTGAAAATCATTCTCGTGGACCACAACGAACCGCGCCAGGCCATCGCCGCGCTCGAAGAAGCGCAACTGCTCGAAATTCTGGATCATCATCGCCTCGGCAATCCTTCGACACATCAACCGATTCGATTTACTGTTGATGTGGTCGGCTCGACTTCGACTCTCGTCTCCGAATTAACTGCGGACGCGGGACTCTCCATGCCGCCCTCATTGGCCGGTGCGCTTCTCGCGGGACTTTTAGCGGACACCCTTATCTTGACCTCTCCCACCACCACACCGCGCGACAAAGACGCCGCCGAACGACTTGCGCGTTGGGCATTTGTCGGCGGCTCGCCGTTAAAAGGCGAGACCATTGAATCGTATGGCAAGGCCGTTTTATCCGCAGGCGCCGGGCTCGAGAATCGCGCCCCAAAAGATATTGTCAGCAACGACATCAAGGCCTACGAAGCGGGGGGATTCAAATTCGCAGTCGCGCAGGCCGAAGTCACCGACCTGATGCAACTGGCAGATTATCTTGACCCGCTTCTGAAATCCTTGAACGATCTGCGCGACAAACGCGGCCTCGACTTTGCCATGCTGCTCATCACCGATGTCGTACGCGGTACCAGCCGCCTGCTGGTCTCATCCGGCGCGCCGCCAATTCTCGACGACCTGCCCTACCCGCCTCTTGCTGATGGCACACGCGATGCGGCAGGCGTGGTTTCCAGAAAGAAGCAGTTGCTGCCGGTAGCATTGGGACTGTTGGAAAGATAAGTATGCAGGGGCATGGCGTGGCTGTGCCTCTACAATTTAAATTATATGTCTCCCGGCCTGGACGGAAAATATACTTCGAGCAAACGGCGTCCTTCTATATTTCGGCGGCCACGCCGCCGCGCTTCATTACCGGTCAGCCTGGTCATCCTGGCGATCATCATCACACTTTTTGCGCTTGTCCGGCCATCACAATATTTCGAAAACCCAATAGATGTAAACAAAATCAAAGTACCAACCGTCACGCCCTCGGCCACACCCCTGCCGTTTCCCACAGACATTCGCGGCGGACACATCGTCTTCACTTGCACGCGCAAAGACATCAACCAGATTTGCATCATCAATGCGGATGGCTCCGGCTACAAACAACTGACAGACAACAGCACCAATACCTATTATCCAGCCATATCTCCCGACGGCAAGTCAATCGTCTATGCAGTAAATCAGTACGATAATTTCGATCTTTACTCGATAAATCTAGGCGACTCAAAATCAACCCAACTCACCAGCAACATCGGAAACGCCTTCTCGCCCGATTTTTCGCCGGATGGAAAACAAATTCTATTCGTCAACAAAATGACAGATGGAAAATTCGAGTTGTGGGTTGTGGGCAATGCCGGGGAAAATCCGCGCGCCATCTACACTGGTCCCCCAAACAACGCGGGGCAGGCAAACTCCATCGTCAGCGCGGCCTGGTCGCCGGACGGAAATCAGATTGCCTTTGCCATGTCAGTTAAGTATGATTTTTCCTACCAGGTTTTCGTGCTCAATGCAAACCAGCCTGCGCAAGCGCCGCGCCAGATTTCGCAAGGCATGGAAGACATCGGCGGGAGTCTGAGCTGGTCGCCGGACGGCTCGAATATTTTGATTTATGCCGGGCCGGTTGCAGGCCGGGAAATCTACAAGCTGGATATCGCAACCGGCGCGGCCACGCAATTGACTTTTGGCGGAAACAACGCCGCCGCGGCTTACTCCCCCGATGGACAATATATCGTCTACAATTCTTTGCGAAACAACAATCAGGCCGATCTCTACATCATGCTTGCAAACGGCCATAGCACACGCCAACTCACCAATTTCCCCGAACCAGACTGGCAGCCTCGTTGGGGGCCGTGAGCCAAAATCGGATAAAATCACTTCATTATGATTTCCATTCATCAGGCCCTCTCTGAAATCGAAAAGAATAACGGATCTGCCGCGTTATGCACGGTGGTCAAAAGCGAAGGCTCCACGCCGCGGCATGTGGGCAGTAAGATGCTCGTCTACCCCGACGGAAAATTTATCGGCACGGTCGGCGGCGGGGATTTGGAACACCGCGTGCTCGATGAAGCATGGATGGCGATTGCAGACGGCAAGCCGCGCCTGCTCTCATACACAATGTCTGACCCATCACGCGGCGACCCCGGCGTGTGCGGCGGCCAGGTGGAGGTGTTTGTGGAACCGATCCTTCCAGCACCCATGATAGTAGTCATCGGCGCGGGACACGTGGGCAAGGCCGTCGTCCACTTGGCAAAGTGGCTCGGTTTCCGCGTCGCGGTCTCGGACGACAGGCCGGAGTTTTGCACGCCGGAATCCATCCCAGACGCGGACGCGTACTACCCCGCGCCGATGGAGAAATTAACGGAGCAACTCAAAGTCACGCGCCGGACTTATTTGGTGGTAACCAGCCGCGGGTCCGGCGTGGATGCGGCGGGTTTGCCGAGTCTGCTTGAGTCAAGCGCGGCTTACATCGGCGTGATCGGATCCAAACGCAGGTGGGCCACGACGGTTAAAGCCTTGAAAGAAAAGGGAGTCTCTGAAGAAAAGATCGCCCGCGTCCATTCGCCGATGGGACTCGAATTGCAGGCCGAAACCCCGGAGGAGATCGCGGTCAGCATCATGGCAGAGATTATGATGCTGAAAGACAAGGGAAGCGGAAAGCCAATGAAAGGTTAGTTTAAAACGGGATGTTTCAAAAACTTTCGGGCTGAATTTGCGTATTTAAATAAGACAAAAGGTTATAATTAGATTGCTATTTCAAAAATAAGGAGTGAGACATGGCTAGAATTTTTGATGTCATTGAATATCCAAGCGAGATGACGGACGAGATCGTCCATCGCTTTCCCGAAGAGGGCATCGGCGATTATCGCATTGGTTCGCAAGTGATCGTGCGCGAAGCGCAGGCCGCAGTCTTCTTTCGCGATGGCAATGCGCTGGATGTGTTCAAGGCAGGCCGGCACACAATTGCGACCGCCAACATCCCGAGGGTAATTGATTTCATCGGCAAGGCGTTCAACGACCGCACACCCTTCCCCGCCGAAGTCTATTTTGTTTCGATGAAGGAATTTGCGAACAAAAAATGGGGCACGCCGCAGCCGATCATCGTCCGCAACCCAGGCATGGGACTCGGCGTGGCGCTTCTGCAAGGTTTTGGAACTTATTCATTCCAGGTCAAAGACCCGCAACAGTTCGTAACGCAAATCGTCGGCACACAAGGCGCGTATCGTACATCCGACATCGAAGAACGCCTGCGAACCATGTTGCTCTCCAAGCTGCAGGATGTGCTGGGCGAGACCGGCGCGAAATATTCCGTTCCAGAAATCATCGGCCTGACCGAGGAGATCGGCGCGGGTGTTCGGGCGAAAGCGCAGGATGACTTCACAGCTCTTGGTCTCACGCTCAAGACATTCTATGTCGGCAACATGAAGCCGTCCGAAAAATCCGCCCAGGAACTGCGCGACATGGGCATGCTCGACATGTCAACCTATACTCAATTGCAGGCCGCGGACGCCATGCGCGACGCGGCATCCAATCCAAGTGGCGGCGCGGGACTCACGGCCGGCATCGGCGCGGGAATGGGCATTGGCAATTTGATGGGGCAGGCTCTGCAAGGCGGAATGCAGAATACCAGCCAGGGCGGCGGAGGTACGAAGGCCGCGCTTCCAGACGTGATGACTCCCTCAGAGGCCGCGGCCGCCATGAAGGTCACAGAAGAGGACGTGATGTCTGCCATTCAGGATGGCAGTTTGAAGGCCAAGAAAGTTGGAAAGGCTTATCGCATCAGCAGGGAAGTGCTGGAAGAATTCCTCAAAGGTTAGCAGGTTGCAAGTTTCGGGTTTATGAAAAAACAAGACGCTCCTCCACTGAGGGGCGTCTTTCGTTTCAGAATTTCAGACCTTCAAGTTAGATCGCTCAAAACATCGCTGACCGAATTCAGCACATCGCTCGCCAGCACGGATGCGCTTGTTCCCAAATCGTCTGCTGCGTAGAGACCCGCCTGCGCGTGGATCCATGCGCCCGCCACGGCCGCGTCAAACGCCTCGAGGCCCTGGGCGCGCAAGCCGACGATCAGTCCCGCGAGAACGTCGCCGGTTCCAGCGCGAGCGAGAGCGGGCGAAGCGACAGGAATGATCGTCGTTCGACCATCAGGCGAAGCCACAATTGTAAACGCGCCTTTCAGCACGACAACGTGTCCCCATTTTTTTGCGAACTTGCCTGCAATGGCTTGACGATCTTCCTGGATTTCTTCTTTCGATAAACCGGTCAGCACGGCCATCTCGCCGGGATGCGGAGTAAGCACTGAACCGCCCGGCAAAAGTTTATGCCAGTCGGAAATCTTTGCAAGCAGTTTCAGTCCATCTGCATCCACAACCACCGGCGGCAGGCTTCCATTTACTTCTTCCTTTTTTTCGCCTTCGCTCGGCAGAAACCCAATACGCGAAGATGATTTCTTCGGCGCAGATTCTCCCGACAGCAGGTTTTGAACAAATTCCTTTGTCTTGTCTTCCGTGCCCAAACCGGGACCAATCAGCAAGGCGGTGACATGCTCTAAGTTTTTAACCAGAACTTCCGCGGCAGTTGCAGAAATTACGCCAACTTCATGAGGCAGCAGTATCCAGGTTGCTTCAGGAAGTTGCCCGGCCAGCGCGGTGTGAAGCGGCGCAGGCACAGCCAGCGTGACCAACCCCGCGCCGACGCGGTACGCGGCTTGCCCGGACAATAAAGCGGCTCCGGTGTAATTGACCGATCCCGCCGCGATCAGTGCCGCGCCAAACGTGCCTTTGTGAGAATCAAGCGGACGCTCCGGCAAAATTTCCGCAACCGTATCGGCAACTGCAACTTCGATTTGCAAAGTCCGCAAAGAAGGCAGGTTATCGGGCAAGCCAATATCTACAACTTCCAAATTTCCAACGAACTCAAAGGCCGGCAATTTGAGCAGGCCTTGCTTGACGGCGGCCATTGTGACAGTCAGATCCGCGGCAATGCACTCATCGGCAGCTTCGCCTGTATCGCAATCAATGCCGGAGGGACAATCCACCGCGATCACAAAAGGCACTTCATCCAATTCGTCAAGAATTGCAGTTGTTTCAGCGAGCACATCGCCAACGTCGCCTTTGAGCGGCAGTTTTACGCCGGTGCCCAATACGCCGTCCAACAAAAGATCAACGTTCTCCAAAGCTGATCCCAGCGATTCAAATTCTTTATCTTTCGATGCGGCCACAACTTCACCGCCCGCTTCCTGAAATCGCCCGACCAGTTCATCCGATTTGCGTTTGACGAGATACGCTTTTGCCTTCCAGCCTTCCTTGACAAGATGTGTCAGCGCGACCAGAGTATCACCGCCATTATTTCCGGGGCCAACCAACCCGAGAACTTTAGGTTCGATTTCGTCTGCAAACATATCCAGAATAAAGTCCGCCAGGCCGAGGCCTGCATTTTCCATCATATCATCGTAAGACAGGCCGTTGGCATCTGCTTCCTGTTCGATGGATTTCATTTGTTCAACAGTTACGAGTTTCATTTTTCTCTCCATGACACGCAGAGGCAAAGTGTCGCTGTGCCCCAGTGATAAATTTTAAATCCACAAATCCGAGGCGACATCATCCAGCCCAAGGGCGAGAAGTTTTTCCCTGGTCGGATAGCCTGTATCGCGATCCCAGCCGCGTGCCTCATAATATGCGCGCAACATTCCCTGAATATCCGGGACATAGCCTTCCGTCCCGCCTGTCGTCAAAGGTTCGAGCAGGGCCTTCGGCAGTTTATCGTTATCGGCAGTCAGCCCCATGCGATTGTTGACGGCGCGTTTCATATTCCAACCACGCTCGCCGGCTTTCATCATTTCTTCAATCGTCCAATCATAACCGCAGGCCGCGTTGATCAAATCCACTTGCGTCTGCGGCGCAACATTGCCGAAGATGCACATCACCATTGCGTTGTAAACCGTGCGCCAATTCTGATGACGCGCCACGTTGGCGGCCTTCTCTGCCTCGGCATGGCGCGAAAAATATTCAATGCCGAGTTCCGGATAAGTGTGCCCGAAGTCCACGAAGAAATAATCGGACTGATTATGACATGCGCCGCGCGGTGAGGTTGCATACGAAAGCGCCATGCCAGAAACGCCGCGCGGATCGTGATAGGCCACTTCCAGTCCGTTGACCTGCACCGCCTCTTCTTCCGCGTTGAAATGCTTGCCAAACCGCCGCGAACCCTGCGCGATCCATTCTCCGATACCTTCGCGCCGCACGGTCATCTTTACCAACTGGCGGACAGCGACAGCGTCGCCCCATTTCAATTCAAGTCCGCCGGTATCTTGCGTGGTGATCCTGCCATGTTCAAATAAATAAAACGCCAGGCCAATGGTGTTGCCCGTGCTAATCGTGTCTATGCCGTAACGGTCACACAATTCGCCGAGGCGAACGATCTCGACCAGATCATCAATCAGCAGGTTCGGACCGAACGAAACGATGGTTTCGTATTCCGGGCCTTTGCGTTTATTGCCGTCTTCAAGCTTTACAACGCGCCCGCACGCGATTACGCAGGCGTGACATGCGCTTTGCCCCGACAAAATCGACTCGGCCATTTTCGCGCCGGAAACTTTGTCAACCGGATCAAAACCGCCCTGATGATAATATTTTGCAGGCATCGAGCCGAGGTATTCAGCATAGTTTGCAACACCCGCGGTGCCAAGCTCATGCAGGATGCGCGCTTCGTTGTCCACTTTCAGCGCGCGGTTGGATTCAGAGCGCAACCCGGCATAAAGTCCCGCCTGAACAAGCGGCAACTGATTCTTTCCATGCACGGCAATCGCTTTTAGATTCTTCGACGCCATGACCGCACCGAGTCCGGTGCGTCCCGCCGTTCGTCCATGATCGCAATAAATCCCCGCGAACAAGATTCGATTCTCCGCGGCCGGCCCGATCACCGCGACGTGGATTCCTTTCTGATTGATTTCCTGCCTGACGAGTTCCTGCGTTTCGTAAGTATCCCTGCCCCACAAGTGCGCCGCAGGCCGGACCTCGAAACGGCCATTCTCGATCCAAAGATACACCGGCGCTTCGGCCTTTCCCGTGATCCATAAACCATCGTATCCGGCAAAACGAAGTTCAGGTCCCCAAAATCCGCCGCAATGCGACTCAGCCCATTGCATGGTCGCCGGGCTTTTACCGCACACAACAAATCGTCCGACCGTTGGACCGGATGTGCCGGTCAGCGGGCCATTGATAAAAAGTAAAGGCGCCTCGGGAGAGAACGGATCAAGTTCTTTCGTCAGATATGGATACAACAAGCGCGCCGCCAGCGACGCGCCTCCCAGAAAAGCCCTTTCCCACTCTTCGGGAATTTTATATTCTTCTGTCCTGCCGGTGGATAGATCAACTTTGAGTATAGGTTGCATAAACTAAAGAATGTCGGTTGTGACCTCGCGCGCGCAACGAACGAAGTCCAGCACGGTCGGCACGTTACGCATCATGTAACCGAGACTGCCCTCCACCTTAAGTTTGCTGGTCATCATGGCTGTCATGGGATCGAGCTTGCCAAGAAGAATAGATGTGAAATTGTTGTAAGGCGAGCGAAGAATAAAAGCCGGCTTCGCATGTTTGGCCGAGTCGGGCGCATATTCCACAGCGCGGCATTTTCCATGCCAGAGATCGAGATACATCGTCAAAGATTCTTTAAGACTGCCTTCGGGCAGAATATCAAAAAGCAAATCACCTTCCCAATTCCTGGCGATCTGATTGTAACGCGCGTCCGAATTGAGTTTTTCTTCGAGAGATTTTAACCACTCTGGAGACGGGAAAATGACGGCCATGCAACACTCCTTTTTATAGCAACGGAATTGTACCACTTCCGTTTTCAACAGGCTGAAAGGGGGTTAAAAAAATTTAATCCCTTCTACTCTTGCACAAATCGGCAAGTTGGTCTATGCTTATTGCAAAGATATTTTCGCCAATGGAAAGGAGGTTCGTCTTTGCGCTTAATCCCACCGCCTCGCCTTTAAAAAAAACAAACTAATTTTCATATTGGAGGAGAAATCTGATGAAGAAGCTTTACACTGTTTTAGCCGTGGTTATCGCGGCCGCATTCATACTTACTGCATGCGGTGGAAACAGCGGTGCCTCGTCCAACAACCTCTTGGACGCCATCAAACAACGCGGCTATATCCTCGTCTCGACCGACCCAAACTACGAACCGCAATCCTTCCTTGACACCACTGGCAAGCGCCCTGACAGCACAAAGTGCCCATCTGACGCCCTGACCACCGCCGAAATGAAAGGCTTCGATGTAGATGTAGCCCGCAAGATCGGCGACGCGCTCAAAGTCGAGACCTGCTTCGCCACCCCATCCTGGGACGCCATCACTGCCGGAAACTGGGCTAATAAGTGGGATATTAGCGTCGGCTCAATGACCATCACTGTTGACCGCCAGAAAGTTCTGAATTTCAGCGTTCCGTACTACTACACCCCCGCTGTTGTAGCGGTTGGCATGGATTCCGGATTCACAAAGCTGGATGATCTTGCTGGCAAGGCACTATGCGCCGGAACATCTACAACCTACGAATCCTGGTTGAACAACGATATGACTGCTCTCGGTTTGCCCGAATCGTCCATTTACGCCAAGGCTCCGGCAAACGTAAAGGTTGTAACGCTGGAAACCGACCAGGAATGCGCCCAGGCAATTGCCTCTGGCCGCAAGGATTTTGTCGGCTATGTTACATCGGCGACAGTTGTAGATGCAAATATCAAGGCTGGCCTGCCAGTGATGCGACTCGGCTCGCCGGTCTACTCTGAAGACCTGGCCGTAGCGGTAGACAAAGCCACCACTAAAAACACCGACACATTGCTGAAAGCAATTGACGACACTATCACCGCCATGCACGCAGACGGCACGTTGTCATCCCTTTCCACTCAATGGTTCGGTTCCGACCTTACAAAAGCCCCAAAATAGTATTCACGCAATATAAGGGAAGCGGCTTGGCGCCGCTTCCCTTATTCTTAAACCCTGATTGCTGAAGGGAATTTTTCAATGAATCTTTTTACAAAACAAGAAGACAGTGCTTCAAAATCACAGGCGGAATTGCTCTATCAGGCCCAACGGCGAAAAGAACAGCTTTTTCGCACAAATGTTGGCTTATCCTGGGGTGTCCTGCTTTTAATTCTGGTTTTCTTATTCAGCGGTAATTCATTAACGATCGCGAACTTCACCTTCAACACAATTAAGCTCGACCAGCAATTTATCAAAGACAATATGTTTTTTATCGCGGGAGGATTATGGGAAACGATCAAGATCTCAATCCTTTCGATAGCATTTGCAACCGGCCTTGCCCTGCTTGCCGCACTCGGACGCCTTTCGAACAACCCGCCCATCTACGCCCTCAGCACATTCTACGTCTCATTGATACGCGGGACTCCGCTTTACCTGCAGATTTTTTTCTTCTTTCTTGCCCTGCCGCAACTCGGCATCGTTCTTTCCGGGACGCTGGCCGGGGTCGTCGCCCTCGGCCTTAACTACGGCGCCTACATGAGCGAGATATTCCGTGCCGGCATCGCGTCTGTTGGAAAAGGCCAACGCGAGGCCGCCCTGGCAATCGGTATGACGCCCGGTCAGACCATGCAGCGGATCGTCATCCCGCAGGCCATGCGCTTTGCCATTCCGCCCATGGGCAACGAATTTATCGCCATGACCAAAGACTCAGCGCTCGTCTCTGCGACCGGTTTCGTCCATGAACTCATGTGGCGCTCCACGAAAGTAGGCCGGGCGCAATTCCGCAACCTGGAGGCGCTGATCATGGCCGCCATCTTTTATTGGATCATGACGCTCATTCTGACTTATGCACAAAGCTGGCTTGAAAGCCGCCTTGCCAAAGGAGACCGCTAACATGGCTCCCATCGTTAAAGTCGCCAACCTGGATAAATACTTTGGCCGCCTTCACGTATTGAAAAAAATAAACCTCGAAGTCAAGCCCATGGAAGTGGTCTGTATTATTGGACGATCCGGTTCGGGCAAAAGCACCCTGCTTCGATGTATCAATTTTCTTGAAGAGCCATCTGCCGGAACGATTGAAGTTGACAAATTGATCGTTGAGGCAGGCGGAAAAGGCAGGGAACACCGTCAACTCGTGCACGATGTCCGCTTGAAGACTGGAATGGTTTTTCAGGAATTCAATCTCTTCCCACATATGAGCGTACTTGAAAATGTGACCGAAGGGCCGGTGACTGTCAAGAAAATGGACAGATCCAAGGCGAATGAAATTGCCGAGATGAATCTCGACCGTGTGGGCATGTTATTCAAGAAGGACGAATACCCAATGCGCCTCTCCGGCGGACAAAAGCAGCGTATTGCAATCGCCCGCGCCCTTGCCATGGAACCGAAAGTTATGCTCTTCGACGAGCCGACCTCCGCGCTTGATCCCGAACTCATCGGCGAAGTTTTGAACGTTATGAAGAAAGTCGCGCAGGAAGGTATGACCATGCTGGTCGTGACTCATGAAATGGGCTTCGCACGTGAAGTCGCTGACCGCGTGGTCGTGATGGCCGAAGGCGAAATAATAGAAGACAACACTCCCGAAGAGATCTTCAAATCGCCAAAAGATCCGCGCACAAAAGCATTGATTGACCGCTACCGATCAGGCGGAGTCGAATAATAAAAATTCCCGATATAAAATCGGGGATTTTTATTACAAAAAAAACTGCATTCTTTGTGCGCTGGGAGGGACTTGAACCCTCACGCCTTGCGGCACATGGCCCTCAACCATGCCTGTCTGCCAATTCCAGCACCAGCGCAAGAGCAGGGCGTATTATAATCGGCTTGCTTTTGTTGTCAAGCAGGGAAATCGTTTGAGGAGCGAAACAGTGACTCGTATCGTTATAGATGCAATGGGCAGCGATGAATTTCCGACGCCGGATGTGACCGGCTCAGTGATGGCTGCGCGCGAGTACGGCGTAGAAATCATCCTGGTCGGCGACGAATCTAAAATCAGACCTGTGCTGGCCGCGCAAAACCCCGGCGGTCTGCCCATCCGAATCGTTCACGCGCCAGAAATGTTGACGATGGAAGACAAGGGTGAAGAGTTGGCGTTCAAAGCGCGCCATAAGGACGCGAAAAACTCGATGGCGGTTGGCATTGACCTGGTCAAGAAAGGCGAAGCGGATGCTTTTGTCACTGCTGGAAACACCGGCGCAGGCTGGCTGACGGCCCTCTTCCGCCTTGGACGCGTGCGCGGCGTGGATAAGCCGGCTCTGGCTCCCGTTTTTCCAACCGCTAGCGGCTCATGCGTCGTGCTTGATATTGGAGCCAACCCCGATTGCAAACCAGAGAACCTGCTCCAATTCGGGATCATGGGAGCAATCTACGCCGAAAAAGTACGCGGTGTGAAGAATCCAAAAGTCGGCCTGGTCTCCAATGGCGAAGAGGAAGGGAAAGGCAACGAACTCGTGCGCGCCGCCACCCCCCTGCTTAAATCTTCGGGATTGAATTTTTATGGCAACGTGGAAGGCAAGGAGGTCATTGGCGGCAAAGTGGATGTAGCAGTCACCGACGGTTTTACAGGAAATGTAATGCTCAAAACTGCCGAGGCGGTCGGCAAATTGATCCTTGATAAAGTCAAAAGCGAGATCAAGAACGGAGGTCCGCTGGCCCTGCTGGGCGGTGCGCTCGTCAGACCTGCGCTGGGCGGCGTAAAATCCATGCTCGATCCCAGCGAACAAGGCGCGGCCATTCTGCTTGGCGTCAACGGCCTGGTATTGATCGGTCATGGACGCTCGGACGCACTTGCAATCAAAAGCGCCATTCGTTTGGCCAAACAAACTTTTGAATCCGGAATGCTGGACTCCATTCGCGCCGGCATCGAGCAAAGCCTAAAGAAATAAGATTGTGACACTGCACTTTATTCAATCCACGTTCCAAAAAGGAATCCATGAAAATCATCAGGAATGAAAAACTAATCAAACGAAATGGCAGGATCGGGCAATATACAAGCCTGGGAGCGCTGGCCGTATTGGGCATCGGTATGTATATTTCTTTTCAAAAGCCCGATTTATTCTTTTATTCGATCGGCGCGTTGATTATCGGCTTTATGATGACCCAGGTTGGGATGTACTTCACCAACCGCTGGGGACGCACCCCGCGTCCGGACGAACAACTGGATGCAAGCCTCAAAGGCCTGCCCGGAGACACCATACTCTATCATTATATAACGCCAGCTTCCCACTTATTGGTTGGCCCGGCAGGGATTTGGGTACTGCTGCCGCTTCATCAGCGCGGCAAAGTAGCATACTACAAAAACCGTTGGCGGCTTTCCGGAGGCGGGTTCATGCAAACCTATATGACAATCTTCGGACAGGAAGGCATCGGTCATCCCAGCCTCGAGCTTGAAAATCAAATCAATGCCCTAAAGAAGTATTTGGCCAAGAAAATGAATGGCGACGAAATCCATGAAGTAAAAGGGGTATTGGTGTTCACCAGCGACCAGATTGAAATTGACGATACGGATGCCCCCGTCCCCGTCTTGCAGATCAAAAAGCTGAAAGAGTTCATGCGGCAAAAAACAAAAGAACCGTCATTAGGTTCGCTAATGCTGCAAAAAATCACCTCAGCCCTGCCGCAGGAATAATTTAGTTGTAAAGATATTTTCCGGTTCAAAAACTCGACTCCACAGATTGCTCGCGATCTCGCAGACGAAAGACTCCCACTGCGTCATCTGGGTAATCTGTGGAAATTTTTAATCCGTCTACCCCCTTGCATCCCGCCTATGGTACACTTGTTCTATCAAAAAGATAGGAACGAATTATTCGCATGGACTCCATTGTTGCCATAGACATTGAAACCACCGGCCTCGACGAAGACCGCGATACCATCCTTGAAATCGCGGCGGTCAAATTCAAGGGACATCGCGTAGAAGCCGAATGGTCTTCGCTCATTAATCCCAACCGCCACATTCCCGAATTCATCACCGGCTTGACAGGCATTGACGATGCCATGGTGCGACAAGCGCCGCGCCTGCGCGATGTCATCCACGAACTGGAAGCCTTCGCAGGCAACGCGCCCATCGTCGGACACAGCGTCCGTTTTGATCTTGGCTTCCTGCAAAAACAAGCGGGAATTCTGCAATATAACGAAGTCATTGACACGTACGAATTGGCATCGGTACTAATCCCCAATGCCAGCCGATATAATCTCGGTTCGCTCGGAAAAGAACTCGGCATTTTACTGCCTGCCACCCATCGCGCCCTCGACGATGCGCGCGTCACGCAGGCCGTCTTCAACCGCCTGTTCGAGATGGCAAACGAATTGCCGTTCGAGCTAATCGCGGAAATCGTTCGCTTGAGCGAGCCGATCAGCTGGGACGCCGGTTGGATCTTTGAACAAGTTTTGAAAGCCAAGGCCCAAGACGGCATCCATGCAAAAAAGGTTAAAAGTAACACGCGCGCTTTTGAAGACTCGGATCGCTTCCCGCCGCTGGAAAATCCCGAGACCACCATCCCGCTAAACACCGAGGAAGTCGCGTCCATTCTGGAATACGGCGGGCCGTTCTCACAATATTTCGAATCCTTCGAGCAAAGGCCGGAGCAGGTGGAAATGCTTCGAGCGGTGGCCAATGCCCTTTCAACCGGCCAGCATCTCATGGTCGAGGCCGGAACCGGCGTTGGAAAATCGTTCGCCTATCTTGTTCCGGCCGCGTTGTTCGCAGTCCGCAACAACATGCGCGTCGTCGTCTCGACCAACACCATCAACCTGCAAGACCAGCTTATCAAGATTGATCTGCCAAATTTGAGTCAGGCGCTCAATCTTGATTTTCGCTTTTCTGTTTTGAAGGGACGCGCCAATTATCTTTGCCCGCGCCGCCTTGAAAACCTGCGACACTTTGGCCCGCGCACCGGCGAAGAAATGCGCGTGCTTGCAAAAGTGATGGTGTGGCAACTCAACAATCAAAGCGGCGACCGCAACGAATTAAATCTCAACGGCCCAAGCGAGCGCGAAGTGTGGGTGCGGCTTTCGGCCGAAGACGATGCCTGCACAACCGAAACTTGCATCAAACGCACCGGCGGCGCGTGCCCGTTTCATCGCGCCAAGGCCGCCTCACAAACCGCGCACGTGCTGGTTGTCAATCATGCACTGCTGCTTTCGGACATCGCCACCGGAAGCAAAGTCCTGCCCGAATATTCGCATCTCATCGTAGACGAAGCGCATCATTTGGAATCTGCCACGACCAACGCGCTTTCATTTCGTTTGACTCAAATTGACCTGGAACGGATGCTGAAAGAAATCGGCGGATCGAACGCTGGGACGTTGGGTCGCGTGCTCGGCGAGACTCACGAAACGCTGCGCCCTTCCGACTTCGGTCTGCTCCAGCAAAAGATCAGCCGCGCCACCGACAGCGCCTTCCGTCTCGAACAACTCAACCGGCAATTTTTCGACAACTTGAAAGACTTCGCAGACATCCAGCGCGAAGGGCAGGCAAAAAGCAATTATGCCTGGCAATCGCGCGTCCTGCCCTCCACGCGGACTCTGCCAGGTTGGGATGAAGTCGAAATCGCGTGGGATGCGACCGGACAAGCGTTGAAGTTTCTGCTCAATCAACTGGCCGAGATTCACAAAGCCGCTTCGGATCTATATTCGGACGGGCACGAAAATCTCGAGGATGTGATCAGCGATCTCGGTAACGTGTACCGCCGCTTGTCCGAAGCCGAAGCGAATGTCTCAGCCATGATCAGCGATCCATCCGCGGAACAAATCTATTGGATCGAAGTCCAGCCCAACGGGAATCGCGTCTCGCTAAACGCCGCGCCTCTGCGCGTCGGACCGTTGATCGAGGAATATTTGTGGCACGAAAAAACATCCGTGATTCTCACATCCGCCACACTGACCACACACGGCGAGTTCCAATATCTGCGCAACACGCTCGGCGCGGACGAAGCAGACGAGATGCAGCTCGGCTCGCCGTATGATTATGAAAGCTCAACCCTGCTTTATATCGCCAACGATATTCCCGAACCGAATCAGCCAGGATATCAGCAAGCTCTTGATCGGGCAATTATCTCCACGGCCAAAGCCACCGGCGGTCGAATGCTGGTGTTATTCACTTCTTATGCCGCGTTGAAAAAAACGTCGCAAGCTATCACGGCTCAATTGGCGAATGAAGATATTGCCGTGTACGAACAAGGCGACGGTTCTTCGCCAAATGCCCTGCTCGAGTCGTTCAAGTCAACAGACCGGGCCGTGTTGCTGGGCACGCGGTCCTTCTGGGAGGGTGTAGACGTGCCCGGCGATTCGTTGTCGGTGGTAATGATGACTAAACTGCCCTTCGATGTTCCGTCCGACCCGATCATCGCGGCGCGTTCAGAAACGTATGAAGATTCATTCCAGGAATATTACCTGCCCGAAGCCATTCTCAAATTCCGCCAAGGCTTCGGACGATTGATCCGCACCGCATCGGACCGCGGCGTGGTCGCGATTTTGGATCGCCGCGTGTTGACCAAGCAATATGGCCGCCTGTTTTTAGAGTCACTGCCGCAATGCACCGCGCGTCAAGGATTAACAGCCAATTTAGCGCGCGAGGCCGGGAAGTGGCTGGGAACATAATTCCGCTTAATTCCCTCAAACAAAAACAACAGAGTCGGTTTGATATAAACAAGAAATAGAGCTATTTGATTAAAAAAACCATCCCTCTCAACGCTCTCTTGCATTGAAACAACGATCAAAGCATGTGAATCAGCCGTCATCTACGAAAAATCTGACAAGCCAGATGTATGACAACTTACTCGAAAGATTAAGACAGAACGCACTACCATATATTTGTGAATAATATTACAAATATGCAGCAAAGGCTATAAGGCCGCTAAAGGAGGTATCGTGAATACCGCTAAAGAAACTGCCGCCGAACTTCGAAAAATCCCCTGGTTTCGTGAGATTACACCGGAACACTTTCAGACAATTGCCGCGATCACGCATCTGCGCCGCGTGAGGGCCGGCGAAGTTCTGTTTCGCCAGGGCGACAAGGCAAATGAAATCTACATTGTGATTGAAGGCCGCGTGGCGCTCGATATGCTTGTTCCTCACCGCGGCAAAATCCGCTTCTACACAGCCGAACCATGGGAAGTATTTGGGTGGTCGAGCGCGACACCCATCATTCACCAACGCACTGCTGGCGCAACGGCGGTCATAGATGGCCTGATTGCCTGCATAAATGCAGAGAAACTGCATCAGGCATGCGATGACGATCATGATTTGGGGTATCTCGTCATGCGCCGGCTTGCAAACATTGTCGCCAGCCGCCTATTAGTGACACGCTTGCAGTTAATTGATATGTTCGCCAATCCGGAGTCGCAAAATGCCAAATGACCACCGTCCCAAACTTGGAAGCACAATTGCCATTCAAAAACCTGTCTTCAACACCCTGCTGGCGCGTTTAAGAGAAGCCGGATATCAGACTATAGGGCCATGCATAAAGAACGATACTCTTGTCTACGACTCGATTGAAAGCATCAACGAGTTGCCTTACGGATATATTTCAGAGCAGAACGCTGGGCACTTCCGACTTATCCAGGCCGGACACAAAAATTACTTTGACGTGATCCCTGGCGCGCAATCCTGGAAGCAATTCCTCTTCCCGCCGCGTGTGGATCTATTTGCTCTGCGCAAAAATGATAAAGGCTGGGAAACAATTACTCCCCCATTGGATGCCCCGGCTTATGCTTTTATCGGGGTCCGCGCGTGCGAATTGGCGGCCATCCAGATTCAGGATCGGATATTCATGCGGGATGATTTTAACGACCCGATCTATCGCAACCGCCGCAAGCGTGCATTTATTCTATCAGTAGACTGCTCGAATCCTGCCGGGACCTGCTTCTGTGTATCCATGGGAACCGGTCCGCGCGTCAAAGGCGGTTTCGATCTGAACCTGACCGAACTTGACGATGTCTTCCTGTTGACAATCGGCTCAGAGCTAGCGCTCGGCCTAGTGTCAGACCTTCCCTTTGAAGACGCTAGCGCGTTCATGCTCAGTACAGCCGAACGGATCATGGATAATGCTGCCAAGAAAATGGGGCGCAGTCTGGACATCAGCGATCTTCCAGAACTGATCTTGAAGAATCTCGACGATCCGTACTGGCAAGAGATCGGCTCTCGCTGCCTAAGTTGCGCCAACTGCACACAAGTCTGTCCGACCTGCTTTTGCTGGGACGCGCTCGATCACATGAGCTTGAATGGTTTGGAAACTTCGCGAGAACGCGTTTGGGACTCATGTTTCAATCCGGGTTATTCATACCAAGCAGGCGGTAATACACGCCCCACCATCTCCTCGCGTTATCGCCAGTGGCTTTCCCACAAACTCGGCACATGGGAACAACAGAACGGTACGCTTGGCTGTGTAGGATGCGGACGCTGTATTACGTGGTGTCCAGCCGAGATTGACCTGACCAAAGAAATTTCAATTCTGCGAAAGGAGGCCAGCAAATGATCACATCATCAACCGACCAATCCGTAGAGACGAATACAAATCATCTGCTCGAACCTCACTGGGCAGAAATAACTGCCATCACGCCTGAGATCGAGGGAGTTTCCACCTACTGGTTAAAATTCACAGACCCTCTTGAGCAGGCCGCGTATTCCTTCCAGCCGGGGCAGTTCAATATGGTATATGTTCCGGGCTTCGGGGAAGCCGCCATCTCGATCTGTTCCGACTCGCAAGACCGCAGCCTCATTGGTCATAGCATTCGATTCGTCGGCAACGTAACTCACGCGATCAGCAGGTTAAAGGTTGGCGATGTTGTCGGCCTGCGCGGACCATTCGGCACTTCGTGGCCCGTGAAGCAAATGGAAGGCAAGGATGTTTTCATTGCCTGCGGCGGCATAGGCTTGCCTCCGCTGCGCCCCGCGCTTTATCACATCATCCGTAACCGCGAAAAATATGGCAAGGTGACCTTGCTTTACGGCGCGCGCACAGCCAGCGATTTGATGTACACGAACGAATATGATTCGTGGCGTGAAGCAAATATTGACGTACAAGTAACGGTTGACCGGGGCGACTCAAGCTGGAATGGGCGGATCGGCGTGGTGCCCATGTGGTTTTACAATTTCAGGATCGACCCGCGCAAGACTGCCGTCCTGACCTGCGGCCCCGAGATCATGATCCGCTTTGTGATTTTTGAAGCATTGGCCCGCCGCGTTCCACCCGAAAGCATCTATGTCTCTCTTGAACGCAACATGAAGTGCGGCCAGGGCTCGTGCGGACACTGTCAGCTTGGGCCATATTTCATCTGCAAAGACGGTCCCGTATTCCGGTTTGACGCGCTGCAACCCTTCTTCAACGTGGAGGAGTTCTAATGAGTAATCCCAAACCGACAGTCGCTGTTTACAAATTTTCGTCCTGTGATGGCTGCCAGCTTTCCATCCTAAACATGGAAGATGATTTACTTGATTTAGCCGAAGCAATTGACATCGCTTTCTTCCTTGAAGCCACACGCGCCGAACGCCCCGGCCCTTATGATATTGCAATCGTTGAAGGCTCGGTAACAACTCCGCACGAGATCGAGCGCATAAAGGAAGTCCGCCGCCAGGCCAAAATCTTAATTGCACTCGGAACGTGCGCGACGGCCGGCGGCATTCAGGCGTTGAGGAATTTCGCAAACGCAGACGAATACGCCAAAGTCGTTTATGCTCATCCTGAATATCTGCACTATTTGAAAACAGCCACGCCAATCGCAGAACACGTCAAGGTTGATCTGGAATTATGGGGCTGCCCCGTCAACAAAGAGCAGGTGCTAGAAGTTATCACGGCCCTGCTCAATAACCGCAAACCGAGTTTACCCGCCTACTCCGTTTGCCTGGAATGCAAGCGGCGCGGCACGATCTGTGTGCTGGTGGATAAAGGATTTCAATGCCTCGGTCCCGCGACGCAAGCCGGGTGCGGCGCAATTTGCCCTGTCAACGGACGAGGCTGCTATGGCTGTTTCGGGCCGGTCCGCGAAGCCAACCTTGATTCTTTATCGCCAATCCTGCAGAAATTGGAACCCTATCCGGGGGCAACCGCCCGCCTCTTCCGCGGCATCAGTGGATACGCGCCCTCGTTCCGCAAAACAGCCGACGCCCTGCTTTCCGCCCACAAGGAGACAAAATGAAGAATATCGAAGTTCCTGCCCTGGCGCGCGTGGAAGGTGAAGGTGGTTTGTTCATCGGGTTGAAAAACGGCAAGGCTGTTGAGATTCGTTTGGATATTTATGAACCGCCGCGCTTTTTCGAAGGCTTTCTCCGTAATCGTTTTCTGCAGGAAGTTCCCGATATCACCGCGCGCATTTGCGGGATTTGCCCGGTCGCGTATCAGATGAGCTCGGCGTTTGCATTGGAAAACGCCCTGGGTATTAAGGTCGGCCATCAGGCGCGCGCCCTGCGCCGTCTGATGTACTGCGGCGAATATATTGAGAGTCACGCGTTACATATTTACATGCTGCAAGCTCCTGACTTGCTCGGCAAGCAGTCGGCTTTTGAAGTCGCGGCTATTGCGCCCGACGTGGTCAAGAACGCACTGCGTCTCAAGAAGATCGGCAATCAGATATTGAAGGCCATCGGTGGGCGCTCGATTCACCCCGTCAATGTATGCGTGGGCGGATTCTATAGCTGGCCGCAAGCCGCTTCGCTGACAGCCCTGCTTCCCGAACTCGAATGGGGATTGCAGGCTTCGATTGATTGCGTCAAGTGGGCTGTGACCCTGCCCTTCCCCGAACTTGAAATTGACTACGAGTTTGTGGCCCTGCATCACCCGGACGAATACGGCGTAATCGAGGGAGAAGTCTGGTCGTCAAAAGGGCGAAAACTTTCCGTCCAGGATTATGAGACCGCCTACATCGAAGAACACATCGAACATTCAAACGCCCTGCATGGCCGCACAGTGGACGGCAACACTTATCTTGTCGGCCCCTTGGCGCGCTTGAATCTGAACCACGCACAATTGCTTCCGATTGCGCAAAAGTCGCTGAAAGATTCAAAGATAAAACTGCCGCTTAGAAACCCGTATAAGTCGTTGATAGCGCGCGCCATCGAATTGGTGCAATTCTTCGAGGAAGCAATCCAACTCGTGAAGGCGTATAAGCCCGACGGGCCGGCACATCTCGAGTTGAAGCTCAAAGCGGGTAACGGCGCAGCAGCAACTGAAGCGCCGCGCGGACTACTCTATCATCGCTATCAAATTGACGGGAACGGACTGATCGAATTTGCAAAGATCACCCCGCCCACCGCGCAAAACCTGCCCCGCATCGAAGCAGACCTGTTTGCGTTGGCGCCGAAAATCGTGAGCATGTCACATGCTGACGCTACTCTCACGGCTGAACATCTTGTGCGCGCTTATGATCCGTGCATCTCTTGTGCAACGCATTTCTTGAAATTAAAAGTGGAAGAAATCGAAAAATGAAGATTGCGGTAATCGGCATCGGTCAAAGTTTGCGCGGGGACGATGCCGCCGGGCTGGAAACTGTGCGGCGCTGGCAGGAGGAATATCCCGAAACGGCGGCCCGGCCGGAGGTCCAGATAGAGGCGAGCGAACTGCCTGGTCTCGCTTTGTTGGATCTGCTTGAAGACGTGGACGCGGCTGTTTTGGTTGATGCAGTCCAGAGCTTGAAAAAGCCGGGCAGACTGCATCAACTCGGTCCAAATGAACTGTCTGCGTTCGCGCCCGATTCGCAATCCGCGCATGGATGGGGCGTTGCCGAGACACTGCAACTTGGACGCAGGCTCAACCCTGCGCTGGACGAAATTCCAATCAGGATCATTGGGATCGAGGCCGAACAAATATTGATGGGAAGCGGGTTGAGTCAGGCCGTTAATGAGGCGATTCCATCAGCGTGCCGTGCCGTCGAACAAGAAGTGAATCGCTTCTTATCAAATGCCAATTTCAAAGAGTTGGGGATAAAAGAATAAGCCCGTATCAAAAAACGAACTAAAGAAATACCGCCGCAGGCGCCGGCGGCAAACCAACGTTACGCATCGAAACTTATCACCAGCACTCAAGCATCTGTTGAAAGCGCCAAAGCGTTTTGTTATCTTTGCGCCATCTGGCGCTCTTGCTCAACGCGCTATTGCATATTTGCAGGGCATCATCAAAGACTCACGCATCAACCTGCTGTTATATTTTACTTTCCAAACGACGCCGTCCAATCCACAAAGCAAGCATCGCGCCGCCCCCGTCAAACAAAAACACATCAACCATTGAAGGATGGCGTCCGGCTACGAATGACTGGTGGAATTCATCGGTAAGCGCATACGCAATCGCCAGAACCCACGCAAGCCAAATATATTTTTTATCAAAGCGCAGGCCTCGCCAATAGCTTAGCGCCAGCAACCCATAGCCGATCACGTGTCCAAACTTCTTTACTTCAAAATCAATCGTACCGAAATTTGGCAAATCGTTCCCGGGTTTGGATGAAGAGAAAAATATCACAGCCATGACCAGGATCGCCGGCCCCCAGCGATAAAACAGTTCTCTGAAATTTGACATGGCTGGATTTTACCGCATCATCTTATTTTGACTTAAGCCAATTAGGATATACTTTTGAAATTCAAGGAGACTCGCATGAAAACACCTTATACTGCCCTCACAAAAACATGGAGGCCGCTTGCGGCACTGGTAATCGCCACCTTACTTGTTGTGGCGTGTGGAGGAACCGCATCTCCTGCGGCGCCGTCCGCACAAAACGAAGTAGCGACTGTTGTGGCGGCTACGTTGCAGGCATTGACCGCTCAAGCGGTGCCGACCAACATCCCGCCAACTTCCGCGCCGACCACGGCTTCCTTACTCACCCCGATCCTGCCCACCTTTCCCCCAGTTCAGCCCACTCAAGTCCTGCCTGTGGCAACGCGCATCAACTTTCTGACCGGCGCAACAACTGGCGAGGCAACAGGTACGATCCAGCCTGGTGAAACAAAAAATTATGTGCTCGCAGCCTTGCAGGGCCAGCCTATGATCGTCATGGCCAGTTCCTTCAACAATGATGTAACCATGTCCATCAAGACACAGGGAGGAACAACAATGCTGAATGCCGCGTCCAAACTCTCCAACTGGCAGGGCACGCTTCCAACGACCGAAGATTATTACATCAGCCTGTATGGCGGGGCAATCGCCGAGAACTTTACGCTTTCCGTTGACATCCCGGCCCGCGTCAAATTCGCGGCGGGAGAAGATTCGGCAAAAGTCAGCGGAAAGACCGCTGGCGGCTACAACGTAGCCTATACCGTATTTGCCATCAAAGATCAAAAAATGAGCGTGTCATTGAGCGGGACCAACGTGGCCCTGACGATCTATGGCTTCAGTGACGGCCAGCCTTATGTCCGCTCGGTGACGGGCGCGACCGATTTCGATTTGAAACTCCCCATGACACAGGACTACATCATTGAAGTGGTGCCAATGGCGGGGCAAGTGGTCAATTACACATTAGCCATAAAAATCAAATAAGGGCTGATGTTGCCATCAGATATAATCGCTCTATTATGAACAGGCTCGCAAATTCAACATCCCCTTATCTTCTACAACACGCCCACAACCCCGTTGACTGGTATCCCTGGGGCGAAGAAGCGCTGGCAAAAGCCCGCACCGAGAATAAGCCGATTTTTCTTTCGATTGGCTATGCGGCATGTCATTGGTGTCACGTCATGGCACACGAGTCATTTGAAAACATAGAGACTGCCGCTTACATGAACAAACACTTCATCTGCATTAAAGTAGACCGCGAGGAACGCCCCGACCTCGACAACATTTACATGCAAGCCACCACCGCAATGACCGGTTCGGGCGGCTGGCCGATGTCAGTATTCCTCACGCCCGATCTGCGTCCGTTTTATGCGGGCACGTACTTTCCGCCTGTAAAACGCTACAACATGCCATCCTTTTCTGACGTATTAAGCGGACTAGTCAATGCCTGGCAAAATGAACATGATGAGATCGAACGCGTGGGGAATCAAATATCACAACATCTGCAACAAATGGTCGCACAGCCCGACAAGAGCAATACATCTCTTACACAGGAAGACTTGACAAGGGTCACTGCATCCATCACCGGCGCGTACGATTGGGGCTATGGAGGTTGGGGCGATGCGCCGAAATTCCCCCAGCCAATGACGATAGAGTTTTTGCTGCGGCAAATCGATTTCAGCAGATTCAAAGAACTTGGAAAACTTCCCGCTATACACGCGCTCAAGTCCATGGCACGCGGCGGAATGTACGATGTGGTCGGCGGAGGCTTCTCCCGTTATTCCACCGATTCATTCTGGCGCATTCCACATTTCGAAAAAATGCTTTACGACAATGCCCAACTTGCGCTCGCATACCTCCACGCCTGGCAGATCACAGATGAACCTTATTTCAAACGCATCGCCATCGAAACCCTCGATTTCGTAGCGCGCGAAATGACCCACCCCGATGGCGGTTTTTATTCTTCACTGGATGCAGATTCAGAAGGAGAAGAAGGCAAGTTCTATGTATGGACGAAGGAAGAAATCGGAAAAACACTGGCCGACGATTCAGACTTTGAATTCTTCGCGGCGGCTTATGGGATCACCGAAAAAGGGAATTGGGAAGGCAAGACAGTTTTACAACGCGCAATGGATGATGCAACCCTCGCTGCCCGCTTCAATATTAACGAACAGCAGGTCGCCGATAAATTAACCGATTGCCACTCCAGGCTTCTTACAGTACGCGCTTCACGCGTCCGCCCCGGTACAGACGATAAAGTTCTTACCGCCTGGAACGGCCTCATGCTTCACGCCTTCGCTGAGGCCGCCCGTTTCGTAGACGATAAACAAAAAGCAACTGAATATCTTATTCTGGCCGCGCGCAACGCAGATTTTTTGCTGGCCAACCTTTACGTCGAAGAACGTCTGCGCCGCTCGTGGCGAAACGGACAAGTTACAAATGAGGTTTTTCTTGAAGATTACGCCGCGTTGATCATCGGCCTGATCGAACTATATCAAACCGATTTCAATAATCGCTGGTTCGTTGCCGCGCAGAAATTGGCAAATGAAATGATCGCTTATTTCTCCGATCCTGAGGGCAGTTTTTTTGACACTCCGCAAAATGGAGAGAGTTTACTTATCCGCCCCAAAGATATTCAAGATAATGCCACACCTTCCGGCAATGCCCTGGCTTGCGAGGCCCTGCTCAAACTTGCTTCATTCACAGATAAAGCCGAATACCGCGACCTGGCTGAGAAGGCGCTGAGGCTTATCGCCGACTCTGCCATGCGTTATCCGATGGCATTTGCGCGCTGGCTATCAGCCGCGCATCGCGCCTTAGATAACGGCAAACAGGTCGCCATCCTGTTTGATGCGGGTATCGAAAACGCCCAGGCGATGCTGGATGTTATCCGATCGGCATACAGGCCAAATGTCGTGATAGCCGCATCCCCCTACCCCCCGCCGACCGACGCTCCCGCGCTTTTAGCCGGGCGTCCGGTTAAAGACGGGAAAGCCACCGCTTACGTTTGCGAACATTTTGTTTGCAAACAGCCTGCAACAACACCCGAAGAGCTGCGAACTCAGTTATAAATCTGACGGCCTGGTACACAGCCGATTAAAACTTAAACGCCCTCACACGAGGGCGTTTAGGGTGCCTGATGGGTTTCGAACCCACAACATCCACATCCACAGTGTGGCGCTCTGCCGTTGAGCTACAGGCACCGTTTAGCGGGCGGGATTATATCATCATGACTAAAGGCTCGCAAGGATTTTTTGGATAACATCCAACAGCCTCTCTTTCTGGACCGTTTGCTGGCTGCCGTTTGACAAATCTTTCACCACCACCTGCTCTTTTTCCGCCTCATCCGGCCCGATGACCAAAGCCACGCGCATCTTCATCTTATCTGCAAATTTGAACTGCTTTGGCAATTTGGCTGGCTCAGGATAGACCACTGTGTTTAGGCCCGCCCGGCGTAATTCGCTCGCGAGAGCATAAGACTTCATCCACAAAGATTCGTCGAACACAGTTACCATCACAGATGCAGGACTCGGCTTGAATTCAGGCAGAAGCCCGGCTTCCTGAAGAATGATTCCGATCACCACATCGCCCATTGCAAAGCCAACGCCTGAGAGCGGTTGCCCGCCAACATCGGCCAGCAGATTATCGTAGCGCCCGCCGCCGAGGATGGCGCGTTTAAGCGAGCCGCTTGTATCGAAAGCTTCAAAGACCGTGCCAGTGTAATACAAAAGCCCGCGCATGATGTTGGGATCGAACTTGACATATTCTTTTACGCCCAAAGCTTCCAGCGCGGCGAAGAGACGCGTCAGTTCGTCGCTCTTCTTCCATAAATCAAAATCGCCAAGCAAGGCTTTCAAGCCATCGAGTTGCTTTTGCATAAGGCCGGATTCGAGCGCGTACGCGTCCCATTTGGCGGAGTCCATTTTCGAGCGGCGGTCAACAAGATTGGATACCTCGAGCCGCTTCTCTACCGGAATGCCGAGCGCATCGAACTGGGAATCCATCAAGCGGCGGTTATTTACATAAATGACGGCCCGCTGAGGGTCAAGTTTGACCGAGCGCAGGAACGCCGCCGCAACCGCGATCAGTTCCGCATCCGCCTCCGGTGAGTTAACTCCAAGCATGTCAATGTTCCACTGAAAGAACTCACGGGCGCGTCCCTTTTGCGGCTGTTCGTATCGCCAGAACGGACCGAACGACCACCAGCGAACGGGATACGTCAGCTCGTTTTGTTTGGCCGCAATCATGCGCGCCAGGGAAGGCGTGAGTTCAGGGCGAAGCGTGACCAGGTCTCCCCCGCGGTCTTCAAACACGAACGATTGCTTCTTCACCAACTCTTCGCCAGACTTGGCCGCGTAGAGATCAATGGTTTCGATGAATGGCCCGTCCCATTCCTGGTAACCAAAAGCCTGCGATGCGGCGCGTACTTTTTCATAAAGATAATTGCGAAGCGCCATCTCTTCAGGATAGAATTCGCGCGTGCCTTTTACAGTTTGTGTTTTACTCATAGCACTCCGTTCAAAATTCATTTATTGAATTTTAGTCTCTGTTTGGTATAATGAAAAAAAGTTTTTATCGCAACACAATAAGGAGACAAGATGGAAATCAATTATCAGGAAACCAGCAAGGATTTGCTCGCACGCATTGACATCCACGAGAAATACGGCTCAGCAAATATTGATCAGTGGACAAACGATCTGCTAAAGCCACAAGCTGGCATGAGCATTCTCGATGTCGGCTGCGGCGCAGGCAAATTGAGTTTCTTATTCAATGATTATACTAAAGGTGGCGCAAAAATCACTGGCGGCGACTTTTCTGAAGAATTGCTGGCAAAGGCCCGAGAGAAAAACAAAAAACTCGGCGCCGGTATTAACTTTCAATTTTTGGACTTCAACAAGCCGTTCAACTTCGCGGACAATACCTTTGACCTTTGCACGAGCGCCTTCGCCATTTATTACGCCTCAAACCTGGACTTTACATTTGGCGAGGCGCACCGCGTGCTGCGCAGTCCCGATGCTGTTTTGGGAAAACCCGGCGGACGGCTTTTCGTCTCCGGCCCCTTGCCTGAGAATAAAAAAATGTTCTACGACATCATCAAAGAGGCAACCAACAAGCCCATCCCGCCGATGCCGGGATCGAGCCGTTTCAAGGGTGATATCTTCAACACGGTCAGCAAAATTTTTGCCAAGACCGAATTGCACAAATTCGAAAATCATTTGACCTTCCCCGAGGTCGCGCCGTTCATTGACTATGTGCGCGCATCGCTGAGCGAAGACCGCAAATTGTGGACATCCATGTTCAACGGCCACGCTGAATACGAAGAATTGATCGGAAAGATTGAAGCAGTGGCAAAGAAATGGTTCGCCCGCGATGGAAAATTAGTGATGACCAAAGTCGTTGGCGGAATTCTGGCAACAAAATAGCCAACGGATGAGAAACGGAGAAGCGGATGTTTTTTTTTGGCAAACGAGTCCTTTTTCTCGGCGCACATCCCGACGATATTGAATTGGGATGCGGCGCTTTGCTGCACCACGTTGTCAAAGAGACGGATGTATTATGCGTTACGCTCTCTGACAACCAGAGAAATCCCGATTTGAAGGATGTAAAAGACGAGCACTATAAATCCATGGCTGTGTTGGGCGTGCCAAAGGAAAACATCCTGCTCGGTCCTTTCACGACCCGCGTCTTCCCGGACTCGCGCCAGGAAATTCTTGAATATTTTCTCAAATTACGGGGGGACTTTAACCCTGACTTGATCTTCACCCACAGCAGGCAGGATGTCCACCAGGACCACAACACAATGACCGACGAGGCTTTGCGAGCGTTTCGCGGCATCACCGTTTTAGGCTTTGACGTTGTCCGCTCATCGCACGGTTTTTTCCCGCACTTTCTGGCCGAGGTCACCGAAGAAGATGTCAACGCAAAGATCGAGGCATTGTCTCGATACGAAACATATCGCGATAAATATTATTTCAACGGCGAACTGACGCGTTCCATCATGGTGCGTCACGGCGCGCTGGCCGAATGTCCGTTTGCGGAAGGCTTTGATATTCTGCGAATTGTCGGTCAATTTGAGTTTCGCAAATAGAGGCTCAATATGAAATTTGAAATGCTCTACGAGGAGCTCGTCAACAGCACCGAAATGATCCAAGCCTTGCTGGCCGGAATCAGCCAGGAGGAAGCGCAATTTAAGCCGGCGCCGGATGCGTGGTCCATTCTCGAAGTCGTTTATCATCTTTACGATGAAGAGCGCGAGGATTTCCGCGAACACCTGGACTTCATTCTCAATCGTCAGGACGAAGAATGGCATCAAATCAATCCACAGGCTTGGGTAACTGAACGAAAATATAACGAGCAGGATTTCAGCGAGATGCAGGAAAAGTTATTTGCTGAAAGGAAGAAATCGCTGGAGTGGTTGAAAGATTTATCCGGCGCGAACTGGGAAAAAACTTACACGTCAGAATTCGGCAGCGTGCCTGCCGGGGAAATGTTCGCAGCGTGGATCGCGCACGACAACCTGCATATTCGCCAACTCGTTGAACTAAGACGGGCGAAAATTGAAAACATTACACAGCCTTACGCGATTGCATACGCTGGTGACTGGTAAATAAAAACTGCGCAAAGAAATTCTTTGCGCAGTTTTTATTTGAACAAATCATTCTTTTGGAATTCCCAGGAAAATATTCCCGTCCCGTATCTGAACCGGATACGCCGGGATGTCCACCACTGCAGGCAATTCCAAAACTTTCCCCGTGCGGACATCGAACTCGGCGCCGTGACGTGGGCAAACAATATTGAAACCCTCCAGTGTCCCATCGCCGAGCGGGCCGTTATCGTGCGTGCAAACATCACCGATGGCAAAGAATTGCCCGGCAATGTTGAAGATGACAATCGGCTTGTCTGACACTTCCACGAAAAACCGCTCACCGTTCGGGAGCTCACTGACGGGCGCGATCTCGACGTATTCGATTTTCGATTCATCCACTTGAGTGTAATTGAACATGGTTATGCCCTCACCCTACCCTCTCCAAAAGGGAGAGGAAAATTTATTCCACCAACGCGTCGCTGGCTTCGCCGAGGCCATAGACACCCGCCTTCAAAACCTTCAGTGAAAGCAAGGCACATTTCAAGCGGACGGGGCCAAGTTCAATCCCAAGCAGGTCGAGGATATCCTGCCGGTTCATTTTCTTGACATCTTCCAGAGATTTGCCGATTACCGACTCGACCAACAAATCTGCGGAGGCCTGCGAGATGGCACAACCATGACCATCGAAGCGGGCTTCGCTCACTTTGCCATCGTCCACGCGCAGGTCAATTTGAATGTGGTCGCCGCACAGCGGATTGTTGTCGGCAAAGGAAATATCGTGCGGGTCGAGTTTGCCACGGTAGGATGGATTCTTGTAATGCTCGATGATGACTTCGCGATAGAGATCGTCCATAAAACTCCGACTGTTATTGCGAGCCGTTCTTTGGCGAAGCAATCTCCTCGAATAACCAGGGATTACTTCGTTTGGTCTCTACGGCAGAAGAACACGCCTACTCGACCAGCGCTCGCAATGACATGTGTTATTTATCCAAACACTTTCTTGACCTTATAAATTCCTTCGATCAGTTTATCCACCTCGTCTTTGGTGGAGTAAAGATAGAAACTGGCGCGGGAGGTAGCAGGGATTCCGAATTTCTCGTGCAGGGGTTGGGCGCAGTGATGGCCGGCGCGGATGGCAATACCGTCTTGGTCTAAAATTTGCGCTACATCATGCGGGTGGACGCCGTCAAAAGTGAACGAGGCCACGCCGCCTTTTTTATCCGCAGTGGGGCCGAAGACTTTCAGGCCGGGGATTTCTTCCAGCCGCTCCAGCGCATATTCCGTGATTTCGTGTTCGTGCGCCGCGATCGTCTCCATGCCAATTGAATTCAAATAATCTACGGCCGCTCCGAAACCAACCGCTTCTGCAATAGCCGGAGTCCCGGCCTCGAATTTATAAGGCAGTTCGTTCGGGCGGAAGGAGCGCAGTTTGACTTCTTTGATCATATCGCCGCCGCCCAAAAACGGCGGCATGGCTTCAAGCAAAGCAGTCTTTCCGTATAGCGCGCCAATACCCGTCGGGCCAAGCATCTTGTGTGCAGAGAAAGCCATGAAGTCCACGTCGAGCTGCTGGACATCCACTTTCAGGTGCGGGACAGATTGAGCCGCGTCGAGCACAGTTACCGCGCCTGCGTCGTGCGCGCGGCGGATGATGTCCGCGGCCGGGTTGATCGTGCCGAGCACGTTGGACATGTGCGTAAACGAGACAAGTTTCGGGGTCCGGGCAAGAAGCGATTTATACGTTCCGAGATCGAGCAGGCCGTCATCCGTCACGGGAATGAATTCGAGCTGAATCCCGCGTTCGGCCGCGAGCATGTGCCACGGCACGAGATTGCTGTGATGTTCCATCTCTGTCAGGATGACGAGATCGCCACGTTTGAGATTGGCGCGCGCCCACGTGTACGCGACCAGGTTGATGGATTCGGTGGTGTTGCGCGTATAAATAACCTGCCGCGCGGAAGGTGCGTTGATGAATTTCGCAATCTTCTCGCGGGCCTGCTCATACATTGCCGTGGATTCTTCGGCCAGCACATGCACGCCGCGATGGATGTTGGCATTCGAGCGGCGATAAAAATCGTTCATCGCTTCGATGACGGATAGCGGCTTTTGCGAAGTGGCCGTAGAGTCAAGATAAACAACTTTGACTCCGGGCCGGACTTCGCGGTTAAGGATTGGAAAATCCTGGCGGATGCGGGAAACGTCTAAAGACATAATGGCTCAAACCGATCAATATTCGGGAAGTTCCTTCTTGCCCAATTTTTTCTGAGTGCCCGCCGGGCGGATTTGATCCGAGTTCAGCGGATACCACAGGATGCGGTCTGGGACCATCCAGCCGTCGGTGAGAAAAACATTGGAGCGAAATTGCACGGCGACCATTTTATTGTCCACCTGAACCACAATGCCTTTGACCCAACCGCGCACGCGCTCGCTGTTTTTTTCGTGGTCGCAAAAAACTTCAACCGTGTCGCCCACTTCAAAGACGTAGGCCGCGCCGGGCGCTTTCATGTATGCAAATTGCATGCGCCCGCCCCGAACGCGGCGTTCCCGCACCGGGGCAGTAATTACGCGCGGCTGCTGTTTGACTTTTAATTTCGTCTTGGTTGGCATTATTTTCCTGTCTTTCTGGTTATGAAATATTTATAAGGCAGATCTGGAATCTGCCTTAATTAACTATCCCGTCTTTTGCAAAATGGCCTGATGGAATCTCTCGCGCACACCTTCGAAAGGAATGCGCTGCATGATCGGATCGAAGAAGCCCTCAACCATAATTCGCTCGGCATCTTTGGGCGGGATGCCGCGGCTTTCCAGATAAAAGAGCGGCTCCGCTTCCAGCTTGCCAACAGTGGCGCCATGCGTACAGCGAACATCATCGGCGAGGATCTCGAGGCCGGGAATCGAATCGGCGCGCGCCGCATCGCTCAGGACCAGGTTGCGGTTTGCCTGATACCCGTCCGTTTTCTGCGCTGACGGCGCGACGTAGATCATGCCCTGCCAGACAGAGCGGCTACTGCCTTTCAGTGCGCCTTTGAATAAAAGATCGCTGGTGGTGTGCGGGGCAAGATGATTCTGCTGGGTGTCATGGTCGAGGTGCTGTGAGCCGTCGGTGAAATAAAAACCGGACATGCGGCCTGTTGCGCCTTCGCCGGCCAAATCGAGCTCGGAAAAGTTTTTGGTCAGCCGCGAACCGACCGCGCCGAAAATCCAATCGAGGCGGCCGCCGCGTTCGACACGAATCCGTTCGTGGGAAAAATTCCAGACGTGCTTGCCCCACGATTGAAGTTCGACGAACTTGAAGTTTGCATCCGCGCCGACTTTGATCTCGACCAAACCGGCGTGCATAGTATGAGTCTTTTCTTCGGTCGGTGAGGCAGATTCGTGAACATAAGTCGCGGATGCGCCGTCTTCGATGAGGACGAGCAAATGTGAAATGTATGCGAGATTTGCGCCCGGTCCCCACAAAACGGAGTGGAAAGGTTCTTCAACCGTCACACCTTTAGGCACATATAAAACCACGCCATTTTGCGCGAAGGCGCCCGCCAACGCGGAGAATTTTCCTTCTTCAACATTTACGGTTTGCCCAAGCATCTTCGCGACAAGATCGGGATGTTTTTCGAGGGCGGTTTTTAAGTCGGTAAAGATGACGCCTTTCCGGGCGAGCTTTTCATCGAGATCAACCACTACGCCGCCGGGGAGCAAAACGATCTGTCCGCCGTGAGCATCGGCCACGAGGGGCTTGAGCAAATCCTCCGGCACGGGTGGAAAATCTTTGAATAAACCGTCTTTTGGAAACACAAATTTATCGGCGGGCAAAGTATGAATATCCGTGCGTCGCCAGGCTTCCTCGGATGCCGAGGGAAGAGAAAGGCGCTTGAACGCATCCCAGGCGCGGGCGCGGTAAGAGGCGATGAGTCCGCTCGCAGCGGGGATGTCAGCCTGGGTGAATGAAAAATCTTTTGCGGCAGAGTCGCTCCGTCGGGTTCTTGAAACAGTGACTTTTGGTTTCTCTTGCATGTTTTATCCGTTTGAAAGTTTGCAAGTTGAAATGTTTGAGCCCTTCGACAAGCTCAGGGCAAGCCGTTTAAACATGCAAACGCGATGACTTGCTAACCAATGGAGCCTTCCATTTGGAGCTGGATGAGGCGGTTCATTTCGACAGCATATTCCATCGGCAATTCTTTGACGAGCGGCTCGATGAAACCGGCCACCACCATGCCGGTGGCTTCCTCTTCGCTGAGGCCGCGCGACATGAGATAGAAGAGCTGCTCCTCACCCACTTTGCTGACCGAAGCCTCGTGGCCGATGGTCACATCGTCTTCGTCAATTTCGATGGTGGGATAAGTATCGGAGCGCGATTTCGGGTCGAGTAAAAGCGCGTCGCAAACCACATTAGACTTGACGCCTTTTGCGCCTTTATAAACTTTGACCATGCCGCGATAAGAAGCGCGCCCGCCGGATTTGCTGATGGACTTGGAGGTGATCTTGCTGGATGTATTCGGCGCAAAATGAATCATCTTACTGCCCGCATCCTGCGTCTGACCCGGGCCGGCAAAGGCCATCGAAAGCATTTCTCCATGCGCGCCTGGTTCCATTAAATAGCAGGAAGGATATTTCATGGTCAGCTTCGAGCCAAGATTTGCGTCCACCCATTCGTGCGAGGCGTCCGCGAAAACTTTGGCGCGCTGCGTCACAAGGTTGAACACATTGGTTGACCAGTTTTGAATGGTCGAGTAGCGCGAGCGTGCGCCCTTCTTGACGACGATCTCGATCACGCCGGAGTGGAACGAATTGGTCGTGTATTGCGGCGCAGTACAACCTTCGACGTAATGCACCGACGCGCCTTCATCAACAATGATGAGCGTGCGCTCGAACTGTCCAACGTTGGCGGTATTAAGACGGAAATAAGCCTGCAAAGGCAAATCAACTTTGACGTTTTTCGGCACATACACGAACGATCCGCCCGACCAAACGGCGGAGTTCAACGCGGCAAATTTATTATCTTCAATCGGGATAACCGTGCCAAAATATTCGCGGAACAAGTCGGGGTACTGTTTGAGGCCGTCCTCGATGGATAGGAAGATCACACCTTGTTTTTCAAGATGTTCCAAAATGGAGTGATACACCATTTCGGATTCATATTGCGCGCCGACACCAGCCAAAAATTTTCGCTCGGCTTCGGGGATGCCCAATTTATCGAAGGTGTTTTTGATGTCGTCGGGAACGTCGTCCCAGGATTTCTCGCTTTTCTCAGTCGGCTTGACGTAATAAAAAATTTCGTCAAAGTGAATTTCGTCGAGGGAAGGTCCCCAGGCGGGCATGGGACGAGTTAAATAATGTTCGAGTGCCTTGAGGCGGAATTCGAGCATCCATTGCGGCTCGTTCTTCATGCGCGAAATATTTTCGACCACCTCGCGCGAAAGTCCGCGCTGGGATTTGAACACATAATTATCATCGCGGTCGTGAAAACCGTATTTGTATTCGCCAATATCGTCAAGTATTTTTGCGTCTTCAGGCATGTGAAACTCCAATAAAGTTGCAGTTAAACGATCTCTTCATATTTTTCGCGCACCCAATCGTAACCCTGCTCTTCGAGATGCAGAGCCAGGTCGGGGCCGCCAGATTCGACGATGCGCCCATCGAGCATGATGTGAACAAATTGCGGTTTGATGTAATTCAACAGGCGTTGATAATGCGTGATGACGAGCACGCCAAGTTCGGGTCCGGAAAGAGCGTTGACGCCTTCCGCGACGATGCGCAACGCGTCAATATCCAGGCCTGAATCGGTCTCGTCCAAAACAGCAATTTCCGGCCTGAGAGCGGCCATCTGCAAAATCTCGGCGCGCTTTTTTTCGCCACCCGAAAATCCATCGTTCAAATAGCGCCCGGCGAAAGCCTGATCCATTTTGAGCAGTTCCATTTTTTCCTTGAGCATTTTGCGGAACTCAGGAATGGGCATGCCTTTGTCGTCCGCGTTCACGGCGCGCCGACGCGCATTCAAGGCAGTTCGTAAAAAGTTGGCAACCGTCACGCCCGGAATGGCGACCGGATACTGAAATGCGAGGAAAATTCCCTCGCGGGAACGTTCGTCCGGTTCCAACTCGAGAATGTTCCTGCCTTTAAAATGAACTTCGCCCTGGGTAACAGTGTAATTGGGGTGCCCCATCAACGTGTAAGCCAGCGTGGATTTGCCCGTGCCGTTCGGCCCCATGATGGCATGAATTTCGCCCTGTTTGATTGTGAGATCGAGACCTTTGAGAATTTCTTTATCTCCAATGTTGACGTGGAGATTTTTGATAATCAGTTCCGACATGATTGCTCCTGCAAAACGCTTTTTGGGCGTGAAATATCGAGATTACGGCATTATAGCAGGGTCAGAGGGAAAAGTCAATATTTATCATATTTTTCTAGTATATTCACGCTGGAAAACACCCGGTCAGAATCTGTTTTTGGTTGAATGGCGAGAGATTTTTTATACAAAATCGGTGTTCGTGCTGGCCAACATTTAATACACAATTCTTTCATCTGGCCGTCATCCCAAAATGCTAACATTACCAGAAACACTTCAACCGCCAGAGGAAACAGCCGTGTCAAAAAATCAACCACAACAATCGTTCAACCTGAAACAGACAATCAACAAATTCCTCCTATCCGGATTTGTCGTCATAGCCTTTATCGCTTATGCGATTCACCAGCGCCTGACCAACTCCAATGCCGCGTCGACCGCTTCATCTTCCTCGACTTCAAGTTTACCGGCCTCGCAACAGCAGACATCTGCTTCAAGCGCAAACACTGTCCCTCAACCCGCATCATCATCGAATCCTGCACCAGCAGCGAATCAAACATCATCCTCAACCTACAAAAACGGGACGTTTACCGGGCCGCAGGTTGATGCTTATTACGGCATTGTCCAGGTGGAAGCAATCGTCCAAAATGGAAAAATTGCAGACGTTCAATTCCTGGAATATCCGAACGAACGCCAAACTTCCGTTCGCATTAATTCCATTGCGATGCCATACCTTCAGCAGGAAGCTGTCCAAGCCCAAAGCGCAAACGTGGACCTGGTCTCTGGTGCGACTTTAACCAGCCAGGCTTTTATCATGTCCCTGCAATCGGCGCTTAATTCCGCCAAGAACTGACATGAAGCAAACCCGGATTTTGATGGGCATGCCTGTCACCCTGGAAATCAACGATGCGAGAGCGACGGAATTAATCCTCGACAATGTATTCTCCTATTTTGAATACATTGATGAAACGTTCAGCACATACAAAGAACAAAGCGAAATATCCCGCATTAACAGACATGAACTGGAATTGGAAAAATCGAGCGAAGATATGAAAACGATTTTCGCACTGGCGGAAGAGACGCGCCTGAGCACGAATGGTTTTTTCGACATCCAACACGAAGGTTATTACGATCCGTCAGGCATTGTCAAAGGCTGGGCGATTTTTAATGCCGCAGAAATAATCCGTCAGAAAGGCTTCGAGAATTTCTATGTTGAGGCAGGCGGCGACATTCAGGCATTTGGGTTGAACAGCCGAGGTCAAGAGTGGCGCGTGGGAATACGGAATCCGTTCAACATCGATGAGATCGTCAAGGTCGTCTCCATCAGCAATTGCGGAATCGCAACATCCGGCACTTACATTCGCGGACAACATATTTACAACCCGAATAATTGCAATGAAATCATCACCGATGTTCTGAGTCTGACTGTGATCGGCCCCGACATCTATGAAGCGGATCGCTTTGCCACTGCGGCCTTTGCCATGGGGCGAAGCGGCATCATGTTTATAGAAAGCCTGCAAGGCTTCGAGGGCTACATGATAGATCAAAATAAAATGGCAACCTATACCACTGGCTTCGAAAGATACACATTCCATGATTGACTATATTGATAATCAACTCAACCGCATTACCATGTATCGGCTGGCGCTTTATTATTTAATAGCCCTGCTTGGTATTGCCGTAATTTTCAGCGCTGCAGGCCTTCTGGCGTACGACCCGTACGCCCTGCTTTTTTCGGCCGCATTTTTGCTGGCCGTCAGCGTGGCAGCAAATCAGATTTTCGCCAAATCGTTCAAGGTCCAAACCAACGTGGAATCGGCTTACATCACAGCCTTGATACTGGCATTGATCATCAGTCCCATCCAATCCCTTAATGATTTGTGGTTCCTCGGTTGGGCAGCCGTTCTGGCAATGGCATCAAAATATATCCTTGCCTATAAGGGAAAGCATTTTTTCAATCCAATTGCAATTGCCGTTGCCCTGACGTATTACACCGCAAATCAATCCGCCAGTTGGTGGGTGGGAAACGGCCCTATGCTGCCTGCGGTTTTGCTGGGAGGCCTGCTTATCGTCCGCAAGATTGGCAGGATGCGTATGGTGCTGAGTTTCTTTATCGCGAGTCTGGCGGTTACACTGATTGGCACTTCCATAAGCGGAAACGACTTTTTTGCGTCAATTCAAAAGCTCGCCGTTTACTCACCGGCTTTTTTCTTTGCCTTCATCATTTTGACCGAGCCATTGACCACCCCGCCAACCCAGAAACTACAAGTTTATTACGGAGCATTGGTGGGTCTATTATTCGTCCCGCAATTTCACATTGGCTCATTCTTTGTCACGCCCGAACTGGCGATACTGATTGGGAACGTATTCTCGTATACCACCAGCCCCAAAGAAAAGCTCACCCTCAAATTCAAGGAAAAGACTCGCGTCACTCCCGACACGTACGAATTCGTCTTTTCCGCGCCTCGAAGCTTTTCTTTCACGCCAGGCCAGTATATGGAATGGACACTCAGCCATGACTGGCCGGACAGCCGCGGCAACCGGCGTTACTTTACACTGGCATCCGCGCCCACTGAACGCACACTCAGGCTGGGCGTCAAGTTTTATGAAAAATCAAGTTCTTTCAAAAAGGCCATGCTCGCGATGAACAAAGATACCGAAATCGTCGCATCCCAATTGGCGGGAGATTTTGTCCTGCCGCAGGATCCGAACCAAAAATGTGTTTTGATCGCAGGCGGAATCGGCGTCACGCCGTTTAGAAGCATGATCAAAAACCTGCTGGATACACACCAGCGCCGCGCCATCACTCTCTTTTATACGGCCAAAACAATTGACGATATCATTTACAAGGATGTTTTTGATCGGGCCCAACAGGATCTGGGAATCAAAACCGTCATTACGCTTACCGACAAAAAGAACATCCCGCCAGCCTGGAAGGGAAAAATCGGGCGCTTCAACGCAGAATTGATTCGGTCAATGCTTCCAGACTACAGAGAATCTATATTTTATATTTCTGGATCGCGGAGAATGGTCAAGGGATTTAAGAATATTCTAAGACGCATGGGGATTCCGAATCGCCGAATCAAGACAGATCTGTTTTCAGGATTAATGTAAACCAGCGAAGAGACAAATACTGACGACAATTCAGGCGCGGCGGCACGCCATAAGCAAACATTCAATATTATCGCCGCAGCAGAAAACCCAAAGAGCGATCCGCAAATTTGCGAATCGCTCATTTTTTGAACATTATTCTGCGATAGAATAACCCGTTATAAAGCAGGTGAATTTGTAGAGAAAACAAAAAAGGAGCAGATATTATGAACACTACCTTCGCCATGTGGCGCAAAACACTTTCACAGCTCATCAAGATGGAAGACAAAAAGGAATGGGACGCGCTGGATGTGCTATCCAAGTGGTTCATTGCCACGCGGTCCGCGGTCGGCACAATCACACTTTATTCAGGGCTGATCGGCGGACTATTTGCCTGGCAGTATTTATATTCCGCCGGCAGGCCATTCAACTTTCTGATGTGGACGATTCTCACACTGGGACTCTTCATTGCGCACGGCACGAACAACCTGATCAACGATTACACAGATTTCAGCCGCGGCATTGACAAGGATAATTACTTCCGCACGCAGTACGGGGTCCACCCGCTGGCGCAAGGCTTCTGGGGCAAACGCACCCACCTGCTCTGGTTCGGCGTCAGCGGCTTGCTGGCTACACTCGCAGGCGTGTACGCTTTGTTTTATACAAACTTTGCGCCGATTGTCGTATGGTTTTTTGCTATCGGCGCTTTCATTTTGTTGTTCTATACTTTTCCCCTCAAGTATATTGGCATTGGGGAGTTGTCCATTTTCATCATCTGGGGACCTATGATGATCGGAGGCGTATATTTTGTATTGACCGGTCTATGGGACTGGGCGGTGATTCTCGCAAGCATTCCAATTGGCTTGAACGTGGTCACGATCAATCTTGGCAAACACACCGATAAACTCAAGGAAGATAAAGTCAAAAAGGTCAGGACTTTGCCCGTACTTGTCGGTGAAACTGCGGCGCGCTATATTACGATGTCTGCAATTGTGTTGTCGTACATCATCACACTCTATTTGATCTTCGTGTCGCATTTCTTCACGCCAGTGATGTTGCTGATCTTTATCGCCATCAAGCCCGCACAGATGGCGCTTCAGCGCATGTCAAAGCCGCGGCCAACCGAGCCGCCCGCCGGATATCCAATTTGGCCGCGCTGGTTCTCCACGGTCTGCTTTGTGCATAACCGCGTCTTCAGCAATTACTTTGTATTGGCTTTGGTAATCGAGACTGTAATCCGCACACTCTTGCCCAGCTTCTGGCGTTAACCAAAACTTTCACACAACCGAAACTCCAAGCGAAAATCGTTCGGGGTTTCGGTTGTTCAATATTTATCATAATTATCTATAATATTGACAAGTTCAGGCACGGTGGGTATACTCTTCGGCATGAAAAGCACGAGAGATCGGATTCTGCAAACCATTTTACGCCAGCCACGCCGCACAATTAACGAATTGGCCGAGGCGGTCAGCATTAACCCTATTTCCGTCCGCCACCACCTGACGAACTTGCAGATGGAGGGATTGGTTTCAGCAGAGGAAGAACGTCACGGGGTTGGGCGCCCGCGCCTAGTCTACGCGCTGACCGAGGAAGGGATGGAAAAATTCCCGACGCGCTATCTGCGCCTGACTACGCGCCTGTTGGCGCAAATGAAAGAGTCCATGCCTGGGCCGGTGATCAGCCAACTGTTCAGCCAGATAGCGGAAGATCTGGCGAACGAATATTCCGAGCGAATGAGTGGATTGAGCATGGAAGAACGGCTGGATTTTGTCAAAGAAATGCTGGGCGAAGAAGGCTTTACTGTCGAATGGGAAAAGAAAGGCGATCAGTATCAAATCCATGAGATCACATGCCCATACTATCAAATCGGCGTGGCGCATCCTGAAGTCTGCACCGTAGACCAGGCCCTGATCTCAAAAATGCTGGCGGTGCCCGCCAGCAAAATCGAATGCATCTTAAGTGGCGGCACCCACTGCACCTATGTTGTACAAGCAGGGCAAAGCACATCCCGATAAAAACGAAGGAATTAAATAATGTCCGAAGAACAAACACCCAATCAAATCAAGTGGACAATTCACGAAACAAATCCGGAATTGGTAGAAGTCGTCCGAGCAAGGTTATCTGAAGTGGTAGACCCTGAAATCGGAATGAACATCATACAATTGGGCCTCATCAGAGATGTGGAACTTGAGAACGATATTGCGCGGCTGAAGATGATCCTCACCACCCCGTTCTGTCCTTATGGCCCGGCCATGATTGAAATGACAAAAGCAAAGGCAGTTGAAGCTTTGAATAAACCCGTCACGATTGAAATGGGCATGGATATGTGGGACTTCTCCATGATGGAAGACCCGTCAGCGCTGGACTGGGGCTTATACGCGTAACAAGCGCGCCCAATTACAAATTTAAAGAGTCGTTTGCCTTTTCGGCGAGCGACTTTTTATTTTCAGGGCTTTAGCTATGTGTGTTAATCGCCGCGAGCGCACGCAATTTTTAAAGGCAGTTTGCGGAAAGTCGCCGCTCATGGCGGATCGTTTGAGTGAGCAAACTCCGGGTCTGATAAAACCTGGAGTTTGCTATAATCGCCTAATGCAATCTTTTCTTCGAAAACAGATCGCAATCCCACAGGATCACGGCTCGTGGGTTTTCATTCTCAGCCCGTTGATTGTCGGCATCTTTGCCGGGAAAACATTTTCATACACATCCCTGAGTCTTGCGATCACGGCCATGGCCGCTTTCTTATTGCGTCAGCCTGTCGCCATGGCGGTCAAAGCTTATTCGGGCCGCCGTCCGCGCACCGATCTGCCCGCGGCGCGCTTTTGGATTATGGTCTATGGTGTAATCGTTCTTCTGGGATTGGGAGAATTATTTCTGTTTGGCGATGGATATATCGCCTACCTGGCTGTGCCGGGGATTCCCATCTTTGCCTGGCATTTATGGCTCGTGAGCAGGCGCGCCGAACGTCGCCAGGCAGGAGTCGAGATAATCGCGACCGGCGCGCTGTCGCTGGCCGCGCCCGCCGCGTATTGGATCGGCATCGGGCATTACGATGTATTCGGCTGGTGGCTCTGGCTGTTGACGTGGCTTCAGTCGGCCGCCTCCATCGTCCATGCTTATCTAAGGCTCGAGCAACGGGAGCGGGCTGAGGTCCAGGAAAGAAGCGAACAGTGGAAGATGGGACGCCGCGCCCTGGCGTACACATCCTTCAATCTCGTGCTCGCATTGGCGTTGGGCCTGTCATCCATTTTGCCGGGCTTGATCTTCGTCCCGTATCTGGTTCAATGGTTCGAAACGCTGTGGGGCGTTTTCAACCCTGCCGTCAAACTCAAGCCGGCCGCCATCGGCGTCCGGCAATTGATCGTCAGCATTTTATGGACGATCCTATTCGTCGCCACATGGAGGTTTTAATGGACGAACTAAAATGGGAATTGCTCGCAGAAATCCAGGGCCGCATGGAGGCCGACATGCTCAAGAGTTATCTCGAAGCAGATGGCATCGAAGTGGAATTGTTCCAGGAAGCGGTCGGCCATCACATCTATCCCGTCACAATCAACGGGCTGGGACGCGTGCAAATCTTCGTTTCAAAAAAACAACTTCAGACCGCACGGGAAATTCTCGCTAAATACAACCAGGCCAGGAACGACGAATAAATCCCCATCCTCACATCACACAGATTTCGACGATTTTTCCTCGATCTGTGGATTATTTCGAACAAAGGCTATTTCACCCTCAACCGGAGAAGAAGAATGAATTTTGATCTAAGCGATGAGCAGCGTTTGTGGAAAAAATCAATTCACGATTTCGTTGAAAAAGAAGTGCGCCCCAAAGCCCATGAAGTGGATGTGACCGGCGAGTTCAACTGGAACGCCGTGCGCAAGGGCGCGGCGCTTGGCCTGCTCGGCCTGACCATTCCCGAAGAATACGGCGGCGCAAACATGGACGCAGTCAGCGCGGCAATCGCCATCGAAGAACTCGGCTGGGCCTGCGGCAGCACCGCGCTTGCCATCGCCGCGCACAACGGCCTCGGCACATCTCCGCTCGTAAATTATGGCAGTGAAGAACTAAAAAAGAAATGGCTTCCGCTGGTCACCAGCGGCAAAAGCAAGATCGCATCGCTGGCATTGACCGAACCCGGCACAGGTTCAGACTTGCAGGGCATCAAAACCAAAGCCGCCAAAGACGGGGACACCTGGATCATCAACGGCGCAAAAATGTGGACGACCAATGCGTCCATCGCCGAATATATCATCACGCTCGTTCAAACCGGCGCCGGTAACGGCTCCCGTTCATTGAGCATGATCCTCGTCCCGACCGATGCGCGCGGCCTGACGATCGGTCCTGCCGAGAAAAAGATGGGCCTGCACGGCTCCCCCACACACGCCGTAACATATCAAGACGTGCGGGTGCCATTAAGCAATCTCATCGGCCAGGAAGGACGCGGCCTGCCACAGACTCTCTCCACGCTCGACGGCGGACGAATCAGCATCGGCGCCATCTCAGTTGGGTTGGCGCAGGCGGCTTTCGAACACGCGCTGGCTTATGCAAAAGTACGCCAGGCCTTTGGTCATCCCATCGCGGATTTCCAGGCCATTCAATGGATGTTGGCTGACGCCGCCACCGAAATCGAGGCCGCGCGCCTGATGATATACCGCGCCGCCTGGCTTAAGCAGGAAGGCCGTCCGTTCACGAAGGAAGCGGCTATGGCAAAACTGTTCGCCACGGAAATAGCCGAGCGTGTCTGCCGCAACGCCATTCAAATTCACGGCGGATATGGCTATTCGAGCGAATACCCCGTAGAGCGAATTTACCGTGACGCGCGCCTGATGACCATCGGCGAAGGGACGAGTGAAGTCCAGCGGATGGTGATTGCAAGGAATATATGACGATGCAATTAAATGATTATCTCCCCGCCCTCCAATGCCGCCATGCCAAAATCAATTGCCGGCATAACATCATTGGAAGATATGCCGGCTCGTTTCCTCCACCAGCGAGCCGCATCGCGCGGGAGCGCATGCCAATAGCCGCCAGAATTTTTCATTGATTGCAAAAATTCCGTATATATATTTAATGTAGTACGCTCTTTCAGGTAATCCGGATGGGTATTGAGCAATGCCATTCCATGATATTTTTTTAGGAACTGAACTTTATCCAGCCAAAGCCGAGGGGTAGTTTCGCCAAGTACGGCCGTAAGCGTATAATCTTGAACAAGAGTGTATGGCAATTCCACAAAGCGGCCCAAAAAGTAAGGCCATATACTCATTGCCCCTCCCGGAATAGGCTCAAAAGGATCGGTATCAAAGAAAGACGAATCGTATTCAATATCGAGAATTTGCATCCACTCGGGGTTGCGATGCGTTAATGGGGATCGAAATCCAACCATTCCATATTCTTTTATCCTCGCATTTATTTTGGCGACCCTTTTAGCAAACTCAGTTTTGGAATTGTATAGCTTTCCATCATGCTTTAAACCGTGACAGCCGATTTCAAAGCCGCGCTTCTTCAAATCTTCGATTAATTCAAAGTCTAAAGCGTATCTTTCCAGGACAAAATTAAAAGAGGACCTAAATCCCAATTTTTCTTCAATATCAGCAACTTCACGGACAAAGGCCTGACCCGCTGCCGTTTCGATATCGTGAGTAAGGACAAATCCAAACTGATGACCTTCGGGCCAGAATTTTTTGTAGCGCATTGACGGTTTGCCGGTAATTATCAAAAGCTGGCGCATCACTTCCTGTTGAAAAAGGGCGTATCTCGAATCAACAGGCCAGTTGGCACTCAACTTCCCGTCAAGCGGATTGCCATAATGCCGGCGCAAAATTCTCGTAAAAGAGCGTGGCAATAATGGTTTTAATAAGTAGTATAAACGCTTGGAGAAACCCAGTTCCCAATGATCTGCGCCAAATTGCGCTTCCCCCAGAGTTAATGCAAGCAGTTCGTCCGGGCTTTCTACCGTACACTTCAGGCCCAGAAGCGCCACAGATTTTCGAATTGCATTCAACCAATAATGCTCGGGAAAGGTTTGGTCGCACAACCAAAATTGTTCGGGGGTATTTCGGCTCCAAAGATTCGACATTCTGAGACCTCCAAAAATATCCTAAAAAATATTGTAACAAACCAGCATCAGATAAGCCAGGATTTCACGACAGTTTTTTCTTCTCCCACACTTTCACAAACTCCTCGATACATATTTTTAAATAGCGTTTATCTTCCACTCGTTTTGCGCCTATTGGTTATAGAATTTTCTTATAGATATAATACTATGGAGTAAAATTAGGTATGCTTGAGTCTTCCCGGGAAGTCATTTTACCTTACAACTTGCCCCAAAGCGCCCGGATAAAAACAGTGTCGTTGTTATTTCAGAAGCTGCCCAAGCAGAAAAGTCAAAGTCTGTAGATCTGAACCGGGTCGGCGCGACTCTTGAACAATCTTAGGCACTTTTTGAAGGGCTTCGCTATGATGGCTGCAAATCGGGAATTAGTTTCTCGCCAACAAATATCACCAACTCCTATCGCAATTCCTTCATCGGAATTAGTTAATGAAACTTCCCAATTTGCACATTCGTTAACAAATCCGGGCTCGACATATCTACTTTACATCGGCACATATTCAGGGGCGGATGCTGACAGTATTTACATCTATCTTATGGATCCCGTGACCGGGATGCTAGAATTTTATAATGGTCATAAAGCAGGAGCCAACCCTTCCTTCTTATCGTTAACCCCTAATGGTCAATTTCTGTATGCTGTAAATCAATTAACAACATTTCAGGGACAGCCAGGCGGTGCGGTAAGTGCTTTTGCCATTAATCCCATTTCAGGTAAATTATCGTTCCTAAATCAGCAACCTTCACACGGAAGCGGACCTTGTCACCTGACTACAGACAGACAGGGGCGGTTTCTCCTGGTGGCCAACTACCTAAGCGGTACTTTGTCGGTTTATCCAATTCATGCAGATGGCCGGTTGGAAATAGCATCCCAGGTGGTTCAGCATCATGGGCAGGGAGTGGCCAAGGAACAAGAAGGACCGCACGCTCATTTTGTAACTGTCACATCCGACAATCGCTTTGCACTGAGCTGCGATTTGGGGATTGATAAGGTATTGGTTTACCAATTCGACTCCGTAAACGGTAGCCTGTTGACGAATGGTGAAGCCGTTCTTTCGCCGGGGTCGGGGCCGCGTCATCTGGATTTTCACCCTAATGGAGGGTATATATACCTTATCAATGAACTAAATTCGACCATGACCGTGTTAACCTACAACATCGAGACAGGAACAGCCACCCAGATTCAGACACTCTCTACATTACCGGAAGGATACGAGGGGCCTAATTCCTGCGCCGAGGTATGGGTACATCCTTCCGGCAAGTTTGTATATGGGTCCAACCGGGGTCACGATAGCATTGCGATCTTTGCCATTGAAGCAGGAACGGGACGACTTAGACTTGTAGGCCATGAACCAACCCGCGGCAAAACACCGCGCTATTTTGTTCTCGACCCAATCGGAAGATTCCTTCTGGTGGCAAACCAAAACAGCAATACAGTGGTCAATTTCCAAATCAATACACACACAGGTCGTTTGAGCTATCTGCAACACATTGATGTTCCCAAACCAGTTTGCGTGAAATTCTGGACTGTCGAGAAGCTCCATTCATAGGAATTAACTATTTATGACGCTTAGAGGTGCAGCATTGATAAATCAAACCGAGAAACTCGCCGAACTTCCTCCCCAACAGGCTGCGATAAGAAACCGGTGCGTTCACCCAAGCAACACCTTCGTCCAATTCAAGAAAGAAGAGATTGAACAAGCGATTGCCAGCCGATTTGAAGAGCAGGTCAGGAAATATCCTGAGCGGCTTGCGGTCAAATGCAGGCGTCAAAATATCTCCTACGCCGCATTAAATAATATGAGCAACCATTTAGCAAATACTCTTCTGTCCACGCTGGGCAAGGGCGAGGAGCAAATAGCCCTGTTGCTAAAAAATGATATCTCGATGATCGCCAGTATGCTTGCGGTTTGGAAAGCAGGCAAAATTTGCGTCCCAATTGATACAGAGTTCCCGAATTCAAGAATTAATTATATGCTGGAAGATTCTCAAGCTGGCCTTATCATCACCGACACAGACAGCCTCGCCACCACCGCCCCTCTGGCCCAAAATGCTTTTCGGTTGATAAATATAGACGATGTTTCATCCGAATCTTTATCAGACAACCTTAATCTGCCGATTCGGCCAGAGACTCCTGCTAACATTATGTACACTTCCGGCTCAACCGGGCAGCCAAAGGGTATCGTCCATAGTCATCGAAACTTGCTGCATAACATAATGAACTACACAAATAACTTCCACTTATGTTCGGAAGACAAGATTATCTTGCTGCATTCCTACAGTTTTAACTCGGCCATGGTTGATATTTGGTGTGCTCTACTTAACGGGGCCACACTTTTTCCCTGGCAGATTAAACAAGAAGGCATCATCGACTTGCCTGGATGGCTGGCCCAGGAGGGCATTACTATATTTAGCTGGTCGCCGACACCGTTCCGCGAGCTCATTGAAACATTAACCGGCATGGAGAATTTTTCGGAGCTGCGCGTGATTACCCTGGGAGGCGAGCCGGTCTCCAAAAGAGAATTTGAACTTTACAAGAAGCATTTCCCTAATAATTGTATTTTTGTCAACAGAATGGGGACTACAGAAACAAACAATTTTCGGTTGTATTTTCTTGATAGGGATAGCCACATTAACGGAAACCTTTTACCCGTCGGATATGGCGTTTCAGACAAGCATGTTTTATTGTTGAACGAATCTAACCAATTAGCAGATAGCAACAGCGCGGGTGAAATTGCCGTCCAATCCCCGTATTTGGCATTGGGTTATTGGCGCAGGCCGGAACTCACCGAGAAAGTATTTCTTCCGGATCCAACAGGAGGAAATGAGCGAATCTATTTGACTGGAGATCTGGGTACTATGCGACCAGACGGTTGCCTCGAACATCTGGGGCGCAAAGATTTTCAAGTGAAGATAAGAGGCTACCGAATTGAAATTTCCGAGGTTGAGACAGCATTGATCGAACTTGGAGGAATAAAAGAAACGGTTGTCGTGTCGAGAAAAAGCGAAAACGGGGAAGAAAAACTTATAGCTTATATTGTGCCTGTAAAACAGGCGCTTAATATCGGCGAACTGCGGGCGGCTTTATCACAGAGGCTACCTGATTATATGATCCCCTCGGTTTTCGTTTCGCTAGAAACTTTACCGCTGACGCCCACAGGCAAGATAGATCACAACGCGCTCCCATCTCCTTCCACTTTCGATTCCAATGTCCACGCTTCGTTTTTAGCCCCAAGAGATGAGACAGAATACCGCCTATCAACCATTTGGGAACAAGTCTTAGATATACAGCCCATTGGGATCATGGATAACTTTTTTGCGCTAGGAGGTCATTCGTTATCCGCAATGCGCCTCCTGGTCAAAACCGAACGAATTTTCAATCTAAAACTCCCTCAAACATTTCTCCTTCAATTCCCAACCATAGAACAACAGGCTAAAGTTATTCGTGAAAACCCGGAATTTCACGAAAATCCATTTTCTGCCGTCCTGCCAATTAATCCAAATGGTTCCAAGCCGCCGATCTTTTTTATTCCAGGAATTATGGGAAACGTTTTCACAGATCTTGGGGATTTATCTGAAAACCTGGGCTCGGACCAACCATTCTATGGACTTCAAGACGGGTTGGGAATTCCTGCAAAGATCGAGAGCAAAGCAACTTATTTTCGCTATGAAATCCGTAAGATACAGGCCCACGGTCCATATCTGCTTGGCGGTGTATGCTCAGGAGCTCTCACAGCTTATGAAATAGCCAGGCAACTCACCGCTCAAGGAGAAAAAGTAGCATTACTTGCCCTGATCGAACCAGTTTACCCATGGATATCCGGCATTCGCTCATACATGGATTTTGCGTCCCATGTCTATTATCGGTTTACGAAACGCTTTGATTATCACACGCGTAGCGTATCACAATTACGCATTGTTGATCAGGGAAAATATTTTCAACTGAAGACGAAACTAGTATCGAACATGTGGGCATTAAGACGCTATTCTGCGCGTGGATATCACGGCCTTATTCATATCTTCTCGACACGCGAGTCGCTTGAGAAGACCCCACAAAATTTTCAGGTAGCCTGGAACGACCTGGAAAACGCCGGCGCCATGTATCATGAAATTCCCGGCACACATAATGCGATTACCGGTGATTATGATACGAAAATAGAAAAATCACTTATGCAGGCCATTGCAGAACAACTCAGGCCGCTCATTGATAGTCCTTTAAAATAAGTGACCCAGAAACAATTTGCGATTGAAATCCCCTGGAAGGCCGGTTTGCCATGACAATAAAGGCCCAGGAGCTTTTATGGTTACCGAAACCCGCTGATGATATAGCGCTAGAGAGTAACGAAGTGCATGTTTGGCGCGCCGCTCTTCAGCAGCCGGACTCCCATGCCCAGTTCCTAAGACACATACTCTCGCCAGATGAAATTCAAAGGGCCGAGCAATACCATTTTCCCGAGGAGAGGGAACGTTTTATTAACTCACACGGCATTCTTAAAGATATCCTTGGTCTCTACCTAAATATTCCTCCAGAAAAAATAAGATTCCGCAATAATTCTTTTGGCAAACCTTTTGTAGACATCGGAGGCCCACAAATTGACCTGCAATTCAGTATGTCACGCTCCCATGACCTGGCGCTTTATGCAATAACATGCAATCGACAGATTGGCATTGACATAGAATATATCCATCCAATACTGGAAATCGATCAACTGATCCACAGATTCTTTTCTCTTCGCGAAAAACATGCAATTCGTTCAGTTTCCCCAGATCATAAACTTGATACATTTTTCCGTTATTGGACATACAAGGAAGCCTACATCAAGGCAATAGGTGCCGGACTGTCAGTTTCTCTTAATCAGTTCGATATTTTTGATTCTACGGCAAGCTTCATAGAGCTATATAATATACAAGAAGATTTTCGAGAAGATTTGCGGCAGCACACCCCCGATATATCACATCCTTCTCCTGAGTATGTCGCTACTCTCGCCATAACAGAAGCATCATCTTACCGTCTCTCCGGTTGGCAGTGGCAAAAATAAAGGAAAAACTTTCCCGGCAATAATCCTCGAGGATGACTTTGAACAGTAAAGTATAATTACGAAGATAACAGACCAGGCTGGGTGAATTCAGTAAAGCCAACCGACACTTAAAACACCTGCTAAAGATGAATTTAGAATTTCACTTAATGCAAGGGTATGTTTTATCTGCAACAATCATTCAATCAGGAGAAACATTATCATGGACGCAATCATATTGTGCGCCGGGTTTGGCACAAGAATGTATCCGCTCACCAAAACGTGTCCGAAACCTTTGTTAAAAGTAGCCGGCAAACCAGTATTAGACTATCTTTTTTCCCAGCTTTTAGGGTGGCAGGGACTTAAATCCATACACATTGCTACGAATAAAAAATATTACCAAGACTTTGTCGAATGGGGAGCAACGTGGCAAGGCGAAATGCAAAAAATGGGTATGGAAATACAAATCCATAACAATGGGGTAGAAAACAATGAAACAAGGCTTGGCGCAATTGGAGATCTGGAATATGTGCTAAGAAACGGAAACTTATACAATCGGGATGTCTTAATTATTGCCGGCGATAATATTTTTTTGTTTGACCTTTTGCCCGTTTGGGAAAAATTTATCAGTTCATCACAAAATCTGCTTTTGGCCATCAAGGAAATGGATCGGGAAAGGTTACAGCAAATGGGGGTTTTGGAAATTGGCGATGACAATAAAGTAATTCGCTTTCAAGAAAAGCCACAGCGCCCAACATCTTACTGGGTTTGCCCGGCATTTTATTTTCTTACAGCGGATGCCACCCGGTTAATCGGGCAATATTTGGAAACGACCAATTCAAAAGATGCGATAGGCCATTTTATCCAGTATCTTGTAAGTATGCTGGATGTATACGCCTACCCTTCACCGGGCAGGCGGTTGGATATTGGCTCAATGGAAGATTACAAAAAAGCAAATATGCTCCTCGCCAAGAGCGATGGCTATTCAATTTAAAATCAGCAATTCCAGCTAACCGACCACTGCAAAAGGCAACTTGATTGATATGAAGATAATTGGATTTGACTTTGACGGGGTTTTTATCAACATAGAGACCGAAAAAGCAAAATTATTCGGCGACATTCTCTATAAACACTGGGGCATTGATCCAATACTGGCATCCAACCTATGGCTGTTGAACCTGGGCACATCACGAAGATATAAATTTGATCTCCTGTATCAAAATAACTTCAACAATAAATTGCAGGAGGAAATCTATCAAGAAATTGAACAAGAGTTTAGCGATACACTGATTCGCGATTACTATCCAGGCGCAGAATTAATAAATGAGACTTTTGAAGCCGCCAGGGATTTAAACAACAGATTCGACTTGTCGTTCATTTCAAGCGGCATACCGCACGACGAACTCAATTCAATCGCGTCCAAATTCAAGATCGACAAATATTTTGATCTGATCTTAGGCACCAGCCAAAACTTTAAATCCAAAGCGGACCACTTCCACATCGTCACTCAAAACAACCTTCCATCCCCGGGAATATTTATTGGGGATGGATTAGAAGATATGAAAATCGCAAAACAATTTAAGTTTATTGCAGTTGGTTTGCCTGCGAATCATGATTCGCAGGCTTTACTCAATGCGGGCGCGGATCTAGTTTGCGAATTTTCAAGTTTAAAACAAGAAATAAACAACTTAATAGCAAAATGACGTCTCTGCTCCGGAGGTTATTATAGCCATCGCCTCACAAGCGGATACCATTGTTTGGCGATCCGCGTTAAAAATGGCCGGTGAACATAACTGTTTCGCCCAAAACAAACCAAACTTCCGCCGAACTTTGCCTTGAAATCGCGGACCTTATACTCCTGGTCGGGCTTACCTGCGCCGCCAAAGTCATACATGCGATAGCCATTTTGAGCGCCCCATTCGAGAATGTGCCATGTCAACAAGTCATTCGGCACATAATTGCTATACGCACGATCCGTGCCACCATACCAACCATAGATCACATCTTTATATAGTAATTCCGCCGATATTGCAGCGACAGCTTTTCCCACGCGGGCCAGCGTATACCGGATCATACCCTTGGGAAGCAAGATGTCAAATGCAGTCTCAAACAATGAGCAATCTGCCAATGGAACCTTTGCCGTCTTATAAGTCAATTGCAATAAACCATACCACTCTCGAATTTGTTCGCGCCTGGTTACTTCCTCTATAACAACATCGCCTCGAGTAAGCGCGCGTCGAATATTTTTCCGAGTTCGCGGCCCAATATTTTGGAATATAGCCTCTGGAGATCGGCCTAGATCAATTAAATAATTCAAGTGGTCTTCGTAAACAAAGCTGTTCTCATGCAAGACAGGTTGGACAGCCTCGAGATTGGAGATGTTGCGCAATTCAGTAAAAAGTGATGCACCGCCTCCATCCCGGATATAAGATTGTAGCAATAGCCCTAATGCTTTGCCGCCCTCCTCGCTTGGCGACCAGAGAACACTACCGTAAACAACAGTCCGTGTAGTGAAATATCGCAGGAACCCATTGCTTAGGAATATTTCTACAGGCAATAAGAGCGCCAAAGGACAGCGGTTATGGTCAATTACCGCCCACAGACTCGGTCGGTATCCCTGGGTTTTAGAGAAAACTTCGAACATCTCGGGCGTATGAAAAATATTGCCATTTGGATGTTTTTCTATAAAACTACTCCATTCGGAATCTGGAAGAGAGCGAACGACTGTAGATTCAGACATCTAAAGAATTCTCCTAAAAAGTCTGTAACCCAAAGTGCTCAGCTTTAATTGCAAAGGCGCATGAATAAAAGTATTACGGCCATAATTTACCAGCGCGCCGCCAAATTTAGCTTTAAAGTTGCGAGGACCATATTTTTCATCCGGGCGCCCTGCCCCACCGAAATCAAATGAGCTAAAACCATTTTCTGTGCCCCACTTAAAAACATGCCATACCATTTGATCGTTTGGCATGCAGTCGCTATAAGCGCGATCAAAACTGCGATACCAGCCATAAATCTTGTCTTTATATAACAATGCAACGGAAGCCGCAACATGACGATCATTTAAACTGCCAATCAAGAACTGAATCATATGCTTGGGATACAAAACATCAAACGCAGCTTCAAAGAGTGAAATATCCGGGAGCGGGGTATGATTCCACAAAAAAGATTTTTGCATCAGGCTATACCATGCGGGCAACATCAATTTATCGTCAATTTCCCGAATGGATAGCAAACTCCTCCTTTGCGCCTGCAATATCTTTTTACGGGCTGACTTGTGAATATTATTCCATACCTTTTCTTCTGGTAACGCCAAGTCAACAATATAATTATTATGCCCCTCAAATTTAAACCCGGCTGATTGAAAAATGGGTTGAAGATCACCCCCATCAGTCAAATTACGCATCTCGGTAAACAATATCCGACGCTTTATTACGTGCTTATAGTTCAGAAACAATTCGTTCAACACAATATCAATATTTTGATTACAAGAACAAAGAATACTGCCGTATACAACTGCTCTCGTTGTTAACGGCCGCAACAGCCCGCCAGCAAGGCTTATCTCAACAGGAAGAAAAAGTGCAAGTATGTTTTCGTGGTCAATGGCAGCCCAGAATTGCGGCTTATGGCCCAGGGCGCGAGAAAACACTTCAAACATTTCAGGGGTATGAAAGATATTGCCAGCGGGGTGTTGCTCGACAAAACGATGCCAAACATCCTTCGATAGACTTCGAACTATTCTAATATCCATTAGTAACACTTACTTTCGCAAACAAGGCCTTAATCAGAATCATCAAAACTGAACGATAAATCACGTTGTCTCAAAATCGTAAAGTAATATCATTGTATGCTTCAACAAGTTTCCTTGCCTGATGAGGCCAGGCAAGTTCCGTCTCTATTCTGTCATAACCCGCCTTGCTCAAAATCTTACACTGTTCAGGGTTATCCATCAACATGGCTATTTTTTGTGCAAAATCCATCTCATCATCCGGTCTGGCATAAACGGCCGCTTGTTGAGCAGTGAAACGATGCTCCGGGAGATCAAAGGATACAATCGGCTTTCCAAAAGCCATGTACTCCATCACTTTTGCGGCAGTAGAGCGGCGATTGTAAGGATCAGATGGCTCAGGAGCCACACAGATATCCATCGTATTCAAATATTTCGCCACTTCTTCCTGACTATTGATCCAGCCAGTGAAGAGAACATAAGACGAAATTTCCAACTTATTTGCGAGGGTTTTTAAAGCGGGCATCGCACTCCCGCTTCCTACGATTACGCACAAGAAATCGGATCTGCCCATATCGCAGACCAAATAACGAATCGCCCTCATCAAATTATCAACGCCATCCTGGACGCCGGTAACTCCAACATAGCCGATAATTGTTTTTCCGCTGTCGCGCAGCGCCTTTTCAACATGCGAACTTTGCATCTCACGGACATCCGGGCCGTTACGCACGACCGTGATGCGCTTTTCAAGCACACGGCCCCGGCTCATGGCGATTTCTTTATATGACTCATTTGTGGTTATCACATGGTTTGCAAGCCGAAACGAAAGCGCCTCAAACCAGATCAAAATACGATAGAGAAATCGGTTACCCTGGCCGCCAAAACGGGCAAAAAAATACAACTCCGGGGCCAGATCGTGATGATCAAATACATAACGCTTCCCGAATAATTTATAGAACCCGGCTATGAGAGCAAATGTATCGGGAGGCTGGTGGGTGTGAATAAAATCAAAGTTTTTCGAAAGAAACACGAACAACGAAACAACGAATATTGCCGCCATCGAATAGCCATATTCCCACAAATAGCCAGCGAGACCATTAGCAGATGGCGGGTTGGGATAACGGTAAATATCAACTCCGTCAAGCGCCTCGCGCCACGGCTGGCCCTGCGACGCGGGGGCAATCACGGATACTTGATAGCCCGCAGCGGCAAGCGTCTTTGCTTCATGCCGCACCCTATCGTCTTTTGGGTAGGCGCAATTTTCCAATAGCATTAATATTCTCTTGCCATTAAGCTCATTGTTCCAAATAGACATAACCATCCTCACAAAGCGACATAAGGGGACAAGGTCGCTGGATATTTTTTATTTTGCGAATCACAGATTAACCAAGAAGCCTACAGGGCTACCTGAAGAGTAGGCAACAAGCTCGAAGATGTCGAAGTAACAAATTGCTCATGCCACATCTCAAACGTTAGCAAATTAAATAGGTGGCGTTTATAATCGTGGCGCTTATTTTCGTGATCTGCAATCATCTTCTCTATTGTTGCCGGGTTGAAATACAAATTACAGGCAGAGCCGCTTCCTAAAAGTTTGTCGGAGACATAATTTCGCAATTCACTGCTAAACCACTGATCAATTGGCGTGGTAAAGCCAATCTTTTTTCGTTTAATAATCTCCGGGGGAAGCCACTTGGCGACAGCCTTTTTGAGAAGATATTTTTGTGTCTGGCCGCGTATTTTATAACGGGCCGGCATACTTTCCACGAACGCCATCAGGTTCAAGTCCAGGAATGGGACACGAGCTTCCAAAGAGACCGCCATGGACATTTTATCGCCATACATCAACAAATTATCTGCAAGGGAAAAACGTGCGTCAATATATGTCATCTGGTTTAGGCCATCAAGGTGCGCGATATCGCCATGCAATTTTTCTATAGAATGCGCCAAACTTGCCTGAGATTCAAATCGCATCTCGGGCTTGTAAAGATGCTGTCGAAGATCGGCGTCAAAGATCGAATAAATTTGTGTCAACCGTGAAAGAGGGTCGTGAATATCCAATGAATGAACGGCCCGCTTTAGTTGTTCGTTTCGAGGCAACGAGTCCACGAAGGGGGTAATCAAACGCCTGCGCACCGCCGATGGAATTCTTCGGTACCATTCTCCGTAATATTCCCCTAAATGGCGGCCATATCCGGCAAACGGCTCATCCGCGCCCTGGCCCGTTAAAACAACCTTGACATATTCCCGGGCAAGTTTGCAAACCCAGTAAAAGGGAAGCGAAGACGGGTTGGCAACCGGTTCTTCCAGATGCCAGATGGATTTTGGCAGGAATTCAACAAACTCTTCCGAAGAAATGACGACCTCATGATGCGTGCTGCCGATCAATTCTGCGCTGCGCCTGGCCGCAGCCAGTTCATTAAGATCGAAATCGCCAGCGAAACCGACTGTAAACGAGTGGAGAGCCTGTCTTGAGAACTTGCGCATGAGCATGGCTACGGTAGCCGAATCAATTCCACCGCTTAACATGACGCCCACAGGGACGTCTGATATCATTTGACGTTTCACCGCCGCCTCAATTTGATATTGCAATGCATCAAGCCATTCGGCGCTGCCCATATCTTTTGCGACAATTTCCGGCTGATAAAACCTGTGAAGTTTTACGCCGCTCGACGTAACGCGCATTGCGTAGCCGGGCGGGATTTTTTTTATTCCCTTAAACAGAGTATGCGGCGAAGGCACAAAAGAGAAAGCTAAAAACTGGTCCAGCGCTTCTAGGTCCACTTGGCGAGGAATTTCGGGGCCAGCCAAAATCGCTTTAATCTCAGAGCCGAAGGTCAGGCATCCCTCACGATCAGCATAATAAAGGGGTTTTATGCCGAAAGGATCGCGAGCAAGAATTAATTCCCGGTTATGGCGATCCCACAATGCCAAACCGAACATGCCATTAAGACGGGAGAAACTCTCCATTCCCCATTCTTCATAAGCATGGATGATGGTCTCTGTATCTGAGCGGGTACGAAAGACATGGCCTTTAGCCATCAAGTCCGAACGCAGTTCAGGAAAGTTATAAATTTCTCCATTGAATACGATCCAAATACTGCCATCCTCGTTGGACATGGGCTGATGCCCGCCTTCCAAATCAATAATACTAAGACGCCGCATTCCTATTGCGAGACCCCGATCAATATGAACACCATCATCATCCGGCCCCCGATGCTGAATAGCGACCAGCATACGAGATATAAGATCCTGATCCACAGGGACCATATTCTGATAAGAAAAAATTCCACAAATTCCACACATATCCCAAAACTCCGTTCTCGTAAAATTCTACATTGATCAAGTTTCTTGTCAGCTCATCATTTTACAGTCATTCTCTCTGGAGGACAACTTATTACTGCATGGTTTCTTTGATGATTTGAAAGGTTCTTTCAGCGTTTTTTGTCGAAAATAGCGTTTCAGCTATTTTCCTATTCTTTTGTCCCAGGCGTTTCCGCAATTCTTCAGAAGAATAAACGGTATGGATGGCCTTTGCAAGGCCAGAAACATCCTGTTCGTCCACCAACACTTCTTCCACAATTCGCGGAATTTCCACATGACGCGTGGTAATTACCGGTTTTCCAAATGCCATTGCCTCGGCCAATACAGTTGGAAATCCCTCGGCGTTGCCCCACCGGTCAAAGTGACAAGGCAGGCAGAAAACATCACAGGCTTGATATACTCCCCGGAGGGCATTCCCGCCCAACTTGCCAAAAAACGCCACCTGCTTCTCAACGCCTATCTCTTTGGCAAGCTCTCTTACATCAATAAAGTTATCCTCAGCTCCCTCGTCTCCCACAATCCAGACTTCGATATCGTCTTTGGCAAGTTCCTTTATAGCTCTAAAGAGGATTTCGTGCCCTTTTCTCTCGCTGAAATTTGCCACGATAAGAACAATAAACTTTTTCAGCGGGGTATATTCGTCAATATTGACATTAACCCGAACCACGTCAACCTGGGCTGGATCAATCTTGTAGCGAGCATGGAGAATCTCCCTATTATATTCGGTTACGGTGATAACCCGGTCACAGTCTGCCAAAGCCCGGGTGAAAAGTAACGGATTCGGATTCCGATAAAGCTCATAAGCATGCAGTGTCACCACCAGAGGACGATTTAATATCGCTTTGCAAAAATAACCGATGAATAGTTTGTGATCGCCAAAAATAGAGTAAATCACGTCTACATCTTTCATCCTTCCTGCAAAATACCAGGCAATTAAAAAATCCGCTACTGCATTAAAACGGATTGCCCTGTAAAGCAGAGAAAAATACTTTACAGGAGAACTGAGCGCAAAGAAAAACTGGGAGAGGAGGACTGTTTTCGAATTCCAGCCTAGAACTTTCCAGTCCGGCCTGGCATTATAGAGGCCAGGCTGACGCTTTGTCGGAAAGAGACTAAGCCTGGCTCCTTGATCTGAAATCACGCTCAATTCCTGGTACACAAAGTGTTCCATCCCGCGCTTCATACTCAAAATCACAGCAACATGCATAACAGCATCCTCCAATGAATCGAAATCGGTTAAACGCGGTTTTTATGATGCATACGAACGAAGCGCGGTTTCGGCTAACGTTGCCATACTGACGGACTGTAGCCGGTTATTTTTGATTTGGTCCGCAACAGATTCAAACAGGCGGCGCAATTTCTCAAAATCCTTTTCAGCGCGGAACTCGAAAGGATGGGCGTAAATATGGATTATTTTTTTTTCCTTGGCGGCCTTTTCAACGCCTCTGATAATTCTTTGAATATGGAAATTGCGGAGATTCAAACGATCAAGGAGCATGTCAAACTTCCGGTTTATCGTAAAAAGGCCTCGTGAGGCCGGAAGGTTAATTAAACCCGCGCGATTGATCTCTACATTGTATATTTGCGGCGTTCTGAATTGCGTAATCAGGTCAATACGATTCAAGAGTTTCCCGATCAGCGGCAGGGAATAATAATCCCGGGGCAATAACTCGTCCCCCCGGTAGCAAACAAAACCATGCTCCTTGAATACATCGAGATGCCCGACCTTGTTACGAGGAAAAACAACCGTCCTGGGGTGCGCCACTTGCATGGATTGGGTTACTCGCAGCCATTCCGTAATTTCAACTCTGGCGTCCTCCCGGCTAAAAGTATTTTCGTCGAAAATTCGATGGGTATATCCATGAAAAGCAATCTCATGTCTGCCGCTTCTCTGAATCAATGTACGAATAATATCAGCGCCATACCACAGAGGAGAGCTGGCATCATAAATATCATTATAGCTGTTATATTTTCCCTTCCATTCCAACACCGGGCAGATCTCACACTTTTCACACTTCGCGTAAAACAAGTGACCGACCACAGCCCAGGTCGCGACGATGCCAAATTCATCGAGCATATCCAGCAAGCGGCGTATGGCATAACGTTCACGCTGTCCGTCCGGGGAAAACACATCCGGGCGAAAGTTGTCAAAGTGTCCCCAGGCAAGTTCAGTGTCAAGCGAGAACAAGAAATACCCCGTTGGTTCTTTATTTTCATCAGCAACCGGGGTCATGATAAATTTCCTCCAAGTCCATATTCCAAAGCACCCTTTAACTTCAAGGCAGATTCATGCCAGGTCCACGAACGAGCCGCGAAAGCAGCCTGGGTCCCCATTTCCATTAATGCCTCTCGATGCTGCCAGATCATCCGCAACGCACCTAACAATCCCGACACGCCGGCATTTTCGGCCCAAAAAACATATTGTCCGCCGCCAACCACATCGGTATGACAGACAATACGGGTAGCCAAGATTGGCATACCTGCGGCCATATACTCAAAAAGTTTAATTGGACTGCTCACCTGAAACTTTATTTCATCTGGGAACGGAAGGACGCCTATATGCGCCTGGGCTAAAATATTCGGAACCTGGCGGTGTGGAACCGGCTTCTTAATCATGATCCGTCCCTGCATCTTGTCCGCATATTTTTCCAATTCAGGAAGTTCATCGCCTTCACCAACCAACCACAACTCAAAGGGCATTCCTTCAGCGTTGGCTTGCTCAATTGCCCTGCACAAGTTCAACAAGTTACGCTCGACATTCAAAGTACCAACATACACCAAACGCACTGGCGCATTTTGGGATGGCCAGGAATGGGCATGCTGCGCCTCCTCAAACAATTCCAAATCCACACCAGATGGCCATGCACCCCACAAACGGTCCTGCCGAACATGGAAAAAATCTGCCATCCTGGAAGTGATGGTTAAATATCCATCCACCCAGTGATTGGCTTTTTTACCAGCAAGCTCCTGAAATTCGCCCCGCAGCCACCCTTTTATTCCCTGCTTTTTCGGAGATGGCATGTGCAGAGAACGAATATCAATCGCCAACAAAGGATGCTTTCTCCGCATCAATTTTCGCGCGAAACTTATGGGCATAAGCCATGGAGCAGACATCTGGTCAAAGAGAATGACGTCAATTCTTGAATAATTACTTACAAGAAACCAGTAGCATCGCACGTGAAATATTAATTGGCGAAGAAGATATATATCGGGCATGGGAATACAATAGACTTCGGTGCCGTCAATAGTTCGCAACCCGCGGGGGCCAGCTGCAATCAGGGCAACCTTCCACCCCAGCTTGCGAAGCTCATGAGTGGTGTCAAGCCATGTAGCGGCATCCAGGGCGCGATCCAGATATCCCGGATATAACCAGACAAGAAAAGGCGCATCAGATTGTTGACTCACTGGGCTACCCTGACGTAGGTTTTCAAAAGTTGTTGGGCAATGACATCCCAGTCATAGTGCTTTACTACCAGGCTTCGGGCTTGCCCAATGATATACTGCCTTAAATCGTGATCGTCGAGCAAGCGCAAGGTCTTTTCGGCAAATTGCTCCGGTGTGTCCGCAATGAAGAGATGTTCGCCATCCACAACGCCCAAGCCTTCACACCCAATGGAAGTTGATACAACCGGCCTGCCCAAAGCCATAGCTTCCAAAATTTTCAACCTCGTCCCGCCGCCCGCCCTCAACGGAACGACACAAACAGTACACTGTTCGTAAAAAGAGCGCACATCATCTACGGAGCCCGTTACATAAATGCCATCGTCGGCCAGATCTTGAATTTCCTGCGATGGGTTAAGTCCTGTTATCCATAGTGTGACACCAGGATTTACCGCCCTGATGCGCGGAAACACATCTTTGCAAAAATAAAGCATAGCGTCAATGTTTGGCCGGTATTCCATGTTGCCTACAAATAACAAGGCTGGCCCGCCGCCGGACAAGGGCAAGGGTTTGTATTGTTTTGTATCAATCCCATTTGGCACCACATCAATTTCCAGGCCGGGATTGGACGACAGGAGCAGCCGCCGGTCTGCTTCAGAGACTGTAATGCAACGAGCAAAGCGTTCCACATAATAAGGTTCCCAGCGCCGCATCATGCGACTATACAGCCACGTCCGCAACTTTCTTGGCAATTCAGGCTCCAGGCGGGAAATTCGGTCATAGGTGCTGAATACTACATCAATAAAGGTCAGCACGGTTCTTCGGCGCAGCTCGGGGCGCAGAGCCTCCAGGTAAAGCCCCATGTACGAATCGATAATATCAATAACATCAAAGTCAATCTTCGAAGTAAGGCACTGGATCTTTTCAATCAGCTCTTGAGATTGATAATGCCTTAACTCGATTGGACGACCGAGAAACAGGTATCGAAACGCTTCTAATGGGCGCTCTAAAGCGCCGGACCGACGAGCTTCCACAGTCTCAACGCCCTTGCAAAATTTCAGCATATAAGCTACGCCGTCTCGATCTTCTTCAGATTTAGCAAATGCAACCATCCAGACGTCATGCTCTTCGGCAATCCGACTCAAAAGGTTGTAATTCCGAATAGATGTTCCCGATGACGGAGGATAAGGAATATGATCGGTTATCATTAAAATCCGCATTGCCGCCTCACCGATTCCCCACGGGCCATGCAATGCTCAATAGATCTTTTGGTATACACTCTAAAACATACTGCCTTTGTTGCTCGTTGAAGACTTTATAAAACTTCGATTCGCCCTGCTTTTTTATCAATCCATATACCGAGGCTTTCCACTGTTCCTGTTTTAGGATAAGCTGCGATGCGCTCTTGGCATAATCTACCAGCATTTTTTCTTCAAAAGGCACGTCAATAAATTGACAGAGTTCAATTAACGATTCTCTGGGGTCATCAATCAATTCTTCATACATGATGACACGATGATTTCTCATCCCTGAGCATTCCCGGCTTCTACGAACGTCTTCAATCCATCGTCCGATACATTGATCAAGCGTGCCGTACCACTCTCCCCAGGTTTCAGGATACTGCTGGCCCACCTCGTATAAGGACGCGATATTATCCACGCCAGCGCGGATGATATGTATGAATTTGGCGTTATCCACTAATTTCTCTATCCTGCCAACATGCCGCACATGTCCTGGCGTTTTTTCGATCCATAGATACTTTCCCTGGCTCAGGGCAATTGCATCAAGAACGCGCACAAAAGCATCAGAATATTGACGAACAAAGATAGCGCGAGGCGGCAAGTACCCACTTAATTCCGGGTGTCCGATCTCATCCATGATGATTTTCCAGCGCGGCCAGACTGTGCGCGATGCAACGCCAAGCGCCGAAAGCAACGACCAGCGGCTAAATAGCTTCTCAAACAAATGAGTCTCGGGAAATGACGCGATCTTCGAGTTCGAGGCTAAAAGGCTTTGCAATAACGTCGTGCCCGAACGGGGACAGCCAACGATAAAGACTCGGGTCAACGAGTGTTTGTCTTCATCTCGAATATGATCATTTACAACATTAATAGCGGTTTTCATTATTCCCATCTGTCTTCTGCGGAACTGCTTCGGTCCATGGAACAAGCCCACCGCTTATTCAACAGGTTTCGTTGCAAACCCCGATTGAACAAGTCGAATAATCTGCGGCCAGAAGGAAGGCTCCAAGAAATAAACTACCAGCAAATAGGCGGCACCACCGGCAAACACGTATACCCCAAGCCGAAGCTGCAAATCAAGCGTATTATCCAACAACAGTCTCAGGCCCAAAATGACAATTGTCATTGCCAATGAGCCCAGTACAGGTTTGACAAATTGAGCAAAATAGGTCTTGATATCAATCTGGGCCAATTTGCGAACCATCCATATTTCGATGGGAGAAAGGGCGTATCCACGGATAACATAAGCCGCCGCTACGGCCGCGATTCCCCATCGCACTGCGAATGCAAACGCAATCACATTTGACACTGCATTGAGCAAAGTAATACCCAATCGCCAGGAGGGTTTGCCGACAGAGATCACCAGGGAGTTGTGGAAATAGAATATTGAATGCAAAATGCCAATAAAAGCAAGAATTTGGATAACTGAAATACTAAGCGTCCATTGTGGGCCGAAGATCGTATAAATTAATTCGGGAGCAACCAAAACAACTCCCAGGAAGGCCGGAATGGAGATCAGGCCTGTGAAATGCACAGCCAGATAAAAAGCGGAACGTATCCGATCGAAGTCATGCTGAAGACGCGAAAAGGTCGGTAGGGCCACGGCGTTGGTAACCGTTGTCAACAGGTCGGTCATTGTTGTCAATATACGGTATGCAATCGTGTAATACCCAAGCATGGTTGTGCCCAGGTAATAACCGATAAGAAGATCGTCTGCATGACGATTGAGAAAATTCAGGAAATTAATGCCGATAATATTCAAGCCAAATGAAAAAAGATGCTTGAAGTGCTGTGGCGAAAACCGAAATTTCGGCCTCCAGATACTTATATTCCACAAAACCACGACGCCAACAAGGCCAGTTACCAGGTCCAATGCGACCAAACTCCACACGCCAAAACCAAGCAGCGCCAATACAACACCAGCAACTCCGCCAACGAATGCCGCAATCAATGAGCGGCCCGCCAATTCTTTAAAGGCAAGTTGCCTGCGAAGAATTGCCTGCTGGGTACTGCTTAGGCCTGCGAGAAAAAAACTCAATGAAAGCCAGGGAATAATCAAGACCAGGCTTGGTTCGCGGAACAAATTTGCGATCAAGGGCGCGGAAACAAAAGTAATTAACGTAATCAAGCCGCCAGCAAGAACGTTTGCCCAAAAGGCAGTATCCAGGTGTTCTTGCTCAAGATCGGCCCGTTGGACAATCGCGTCGCCAAACCCCTGATCCAGAAAAATCTGGGCAAAGGAAATAAAAAGAGTGGCAAGCGCGACAACGCCAAAGGCTTCCGGCTTAACCAGGCGAGAAAGCAGTGCAAAAACGATAAAAGAGACCAGTTTCCCACCAAAAATTTGCGCGCCTGACCATACCATCCCTTTTGCAACCATGTGGCCTAATTCGTTTGAGTTTGGCAATTTAATATTCATGAAAAATGTTTTACCCGTCCATTGTTTCTGTACTGAGCCTGTCAAATCTCAACCGCTTAACATCAAAATTCTTGAAGATAACTTCGTTGGTCCCGAACATAATACCTATGACAGGTGTCCAATTTGCGGTCAAAATGATGGGGCTGACAACAGTACCGATCAAAACGCCGATGTAAGTCAGCGTCAATCCCAGCACGAGCGCCTGAGCCCTTAAATCGGGGATGTCCCGCCAATATTTGAATCCTCGCCAGATAAATGCCACAGACAGCCATGCAAAGAACATATAACCAAGCAGGCCAGATCTTAATAAAATTGCCACATGGCCATTATGAACAAACCTGCGAAAATCACCTCCGGGCAAATAGTCTCTGCCGCGAACGAATGGACGATACCTTGTATCCAGGCCCATGCCAATCAGGGGATGAGACGCAATCTGCGGGAGCGCATATTGATATTCGAAGGATCTCCACTGGAGCGAACTGTTTGGGTTGCTATATGTTTCTGAACTTACCAGCGACAGGAAACGATTCGATGATGCAGTAACAAACTCCAATGCCTTGGAGCCTGGGAACATGGAAATCAATAATACGGCAATGGCTATGATCAGGGTGGACGCAAATGCCCAGGACAATAGCCTGACCTTATCCCGAGAGTTGAGCAGGACGAAGAGCAGAATGACGGCTATGCCAAAACCGATAAACAAGTGGCGTTTATAAGTTAGCAATGTGCCGAGTCCCAGCAGTCCAAACGACAGCAGGGTTGATATACTCGAACTTTTTCGAGCTTTCAACATTATTGAGACCGTGAAGACTATAAACACAAAAAAGATAAGGGCATCGCCGGGAGGTATTATCCTGGTGATATCGCTGAATCTCACGCCTTCAGTATTGAGAGTCTCCACGCGCCCGGGTAATATTCTTACAGAACTTCCGGCAATGTATTGCGCTATCATTCCAAAAGCAGTAAATATTGCAAATAAGGACATTCCCTTCCATAAAAGATCAAGCTGACGCTCTTTCCTGACCAGGTTTGTTACCGCAAAAAAAAGCAGGTAACTACTGACGGATCGGATCGCTCCCAGGCTTGCGTTCAAAGTTATATTTCCCTGAAAGATGGCAAGGAAAGTAGAAAACATTGTAACGCCCCAGAACATGATTAAAGGAAAGTCCAGAGGGGTATGGATCAATTCAAAGTCCGGCTCAGAAAGCGAACGCAGGATGACCAAAACGAATGCGGTAAATATAATAACATCCGTTAAGTACATCGTGCCAAATCCAATCGAGATGGACGGGTTGTAAGTATCATCAATAATGGTAGATGTAAATATCAAATATGCCAATAAGAGCAGCTCGTGCCTTCGGGTCGCCGCCAGGGCAAAGACACCTCCGGCAAACACCAACATCACCCCAATAGGCGAAGCCCAGATGGACACGGCCCCCAACAACAACCCCAACACGCATGCCGCCAGAAATTCGGTTACATGGATAGAAGACCTGCTATACAGTTTTAGCTTTTGGATCAACATAAAATCTCCGTTCGACATATCTATAAACAGACGAAATCCAACTAGCCAACTTTAAATCGAGCAAGCACCAACAAGAAACTTGTTCACTGTAACCCTGTTTACGACCGAACGAATAACAGCATACATCTTCAATATAACTTGCCGCATCGGCCAAATTCTTTTCAGACCAAAGATGCTCTATTCGTAAAACATCTTGATTGAATCGACAACGTATTTAATTTCATCATCCGTTAACTCGGCATACATTGGCAGCGAGAGTATTTGAGATACCACATGTTCTGTCACCGGCAAATCACCTTGCTTGCAGCCAAGGAATTCCATTGCATTCTGCAGGTGTATGGGAATGGGATAGTGGATACCGGTGGAAATACCGCGTTCTTTTAGAAAGGCCTGCAACTCGTCCCGTTTCGGAGCGCTAATCACATAGAGATGGTAGACAGGTGTGTTTTCGAAACATTCGGTTGGTATTACAACCGGCGACCCCTTCAGCAGTTCGTTATATTGACGCGCATGAGCACGGCGATTCTCATTCCATGCGGCAAGATGCGGCAATTTTGCACGCAAAACCACCGCCTGGATTTCATCCAACCGCCCATTGACACCGACCAAATCATGGTGATAGCGGACTCCTGAACCGTGGTCACGGATCTTCCGCATCTTAACCGCCAATTCGTCATTATTCGTGCTAATAAATCCGCCTTCGCCGTATGCGCCCAGATTTTTAGAGTAGTAAAAACTAAATCCAGCCGCATCGCCCAATGTGCCCGCCTTACGCCCCTTATACTCAGCACCGTGCGCCTGGCATGCATCTTCGATAACTTGCAGGCCGTGCCGTTTGGCAATATCCAGCAATGGATCCATGTCCACAGTCTGCCCATACAAATGCACCGGCAGGATGGCCTTGGTGCGGGATGTGATTTTCGCCTCCACCTGAGAAACATCCATTAAATAGGTAGCCGGGTCAATGTCGACAAAAACCGGCTTCGCCCCGGTTAGAATAATAGCCTCAGCAGTTGCAAAGAAAGTGTGCGATACGGTAATTACTTCATCGCCAGGGCCGATATCCATAGCCCGCAAAATAATGTTCAGGGCGGCGGTACCATCACTAACACCAATCCCATGTGCCGCGCCGCAATAATGGGCAAATTCGGTTTCGAGCTGCTGGACATTTTCACCCAGAAACAAATGCATACCATCCAATACATGCTCAATTCCCGAAAGAATTTCATCTTTTAACGGCCTATATTGCTTGTGTAGGTTTACAAACTGGATATCCATTGCAATTCTCCTATTCAGATTCTAGTTTCCGGAGAATACGCGCAGGATTGCCCGCAACTACCCCTCCGGACGGAACATCATGAGTAACCACGCTACCTGCTCCAATAATGGCGCGCTCCCCAACAGTTACACCGCACAATATGGTGGCATTACTTCCAATCGAAGCCCCGCGTTTAATCAAGGTGGGTGTACAAGTCCAATCGGCCTCAGTCTGAAGCTGGCCCGCACTCGTCGTGGAGCGAGGATATTTATCGTTGATAAACATTACACCATGCCCAATGAAAACATCATCTTCAATGGTAACGCCTTCACATATAAATGTATGACTTGATACCTTTACCCGCTTCCCAATGTAGGCGCCTTTTTGAATTTCAACAAAAGTACCAATCTTACTATCGTCACCGATTTCACAGCCATACAAGTTGACAAAAGCGTAGATTTTCACATCCCGGCCCAGTCTTACGTCTGGAGCAATTCGGGCAAATTCAGGGTTTACCATTGGATCACCTCATGCATGGAACCATTGGCTATGGAGCGCTGGGCGGCCTCCAGTATTTTAGTCACACGCAATCCGCTATGACCAGAACTTTTAGGCTCAGTGTGATTCGCGATGCTGTCAATAAAATGCATGCATTCTTCACGCAAAGGTTCAGCAAAGTGGATATTCGGAATAGTGATGTCGCCAGAGCGATAGTTATACTGAAACTCGCCAAAGCCGTTGGTATAATCCGGGGCATCAATGCCTTTATCGTATAATTTTATCTTCCCCTCACTTTCCATGTCATTATAAACCGCCATCTTCTTACTACCAACAACAGTAACGCGACGCACCTTGCACGGGTCCAGCCAACTTACGTGAACATACGCTGTCAGGTTGTCGGGAAATATAAGGTTTAGGTAAGCAACATCATAAATCCCCGGAATGACACACGGCATACCTTGTGCGCTTACCGAGACCGGCTTTTTGTCAAGTAGATACAGCAGAATAGAAATGTCATGTGGGGCAAGATCCCAGAGCACGTTTGAGTCGCGTTGAAAAAGGCCAAGATTCAGCCGAGCGGTATCCAGGTAATACAGATCCCCCAACTCCCTGCTCTCAATATATTTCTTCAAGGCCTGCACAGCAGAGTTATATTCGAAGGTATGGCCTACCATCAGCGTCAAGCCTCTCGCCTCGGCCAATTCAATCAACTCTTCTCCGTCACGGCTGTTAAGCGTCATGGGCTTTTCAATTAGCACATGCAAATCGTGTAACAAACAATCTTTGGCGATCTGAAAATGCGTCTTGGGAGGAGTAGATATAACGACGCCATCCAACCCCATCTTAAATAATTCCTGGTAATCGTTGGTCAATTTGACCTGAGGATACTTCGATTGAGCACGCTTGAGTTGATCTTCCTTGCGATCTGCAACCGCAACCAGGTCGGATGTTGGAAGTTCATAAAAATTCCTGGCAAGGTTAGGCCCCCAATACCCGTATCCAATAATGCCCACTTTTAGTGCATCCATAGTAACTCCTCCACTCCCTATTAAATTAATATGCGCCCTTTGCAGAAATGATCACAAAAGGTGTTTCAAACATGATTTTAATGTCCAACCATAGAGACTGGTTTTGGATGTATTGGATATCCAATCGCACCTGTTGATCAAAATCAGCCGCAGAACGTGTTTTAACTTGCTGCAACCCGGTGATGCCCGGTTGAGCTTCCAGGCGTTGCAAATGCCAGGGCTTATACATCTCCACTTCGTATGGAATTGCCGGTCTGGGTCCAACCAGGCTCATTTCACCCCGCAACACATTCCACAATTGTGGCAATTCATCCAGACTAAATTTACGCAGAAGTTTTCCCGGACGAATGATCCTTAAGTCATTTACCAGTTTGCGAGGTTGAGTAGGCGCACCTTGCAAAGCAGTCATCTGTTCTTCGTCATTCTTAATTAATGCCGCTACATAGGCCTGATGAATGGAAGAGTCGGCATTTACGTGCATTGTACGAAATTTATAGCAAGGAAAGGTTGCTTTTTTCCAGTATGTATGCCTGCCATGCGTCTCTCTTTTAGCCCCAACCCGCTCTTGCGTAAAAAATACAGGGCCCGGCGAGTAAATAACGATCAAGATGGAAATCAAGAGCAGTAAGGGTGAAAGAAGCAACAATAATACAAGGGCAATTAGAGAATCCAAGATACGCTTGGCGACGTAGTAACCATTCCGATTCTGCGCTACAAGGCGCAAAGCATTAGGATCATACCTGCGAATTATATCGAGCGGCGCTTCGTTTTGCATAGACATTGCCTCCTAATCGGCTGTTATGTTTTCGACATTATGCGATATTTTCAGTGCAATTGGATCATAAGTATTCTAAACGACGCTAATTCGCAGTCACTTAGCAACCAACAGAAGACTTACAACCAGGAAATCGAGATTGTAAATACCAATAATTATATGTTTGCGCCCTGCGACCACAGCAAGTGTTTTGTGGTTAACTGTCTTTTCGCCTGGTGCGATTACGAGACCAACTTCCAACCGCGACTACGGCCAATATTACAACCATCAAAAGAATTAAGATTATGAGCGCGGGCAATATCCAAACAGGGCGTTCCGCTTTGGGCGTAGTTTGAACTGCACTACTGGGCGGTATGACAGAAACATCTTGATTTTGCGTAGCGCCAACATTGATAGTGGGAGACAAACGTGTATCGGTGCTGATTATCTGGCGATCATTGATCACTGCAAAGTTACCAGCCAATTTCGATCGCAGGGTAGAGTCTATTAATGATGAAGAGGCCCATTTGACTCCCTGCGGCACGTTACCTAGAACGGCCAAAACAACATTATCGGAATTCCATGGTGATGCCAACATCTCAACGTAACCCATCGGGGAATCCGCCGGAATAAGGTAATTGACTTGGAAATTCTTCTCAGTTGGGACGGGACTGCCATCCGAGAAAGGTGCCGGCAAAAAGCTGTTCATTTCGCCTACAATAGGCAGTTGGCTGGGCTGACCGATAACCAACAGGTTGTATTTTGAACGTTCCGGAACAGGGATAGCATCGCCATAGAAGACAGATGGGGCGGAAAGCGGGCCATTCGCGTTGAGACCCAAATAGGCTGCGATCTGTAAAGCAGCGCGCCAGGCTTCAACATCCTCATGCGGCAGGACAAAGGCAGTGTTATCCAGCACGGGATAGTAAGTAAAAGGCGCAGGATATGATGCAAGGCTCTGATTGGTAGCCAAATTAATTGGAGAAGGATTCATCGGCAAGTGGAGTGTTGAATCGGACCAAATATTTACCCAAAGCCCGCGCATATTGGGAGGCGTACAACTATCGCGTGGGATGAGGTTAGCTTTTATATCTAACCGATTGTTACCAGGTATCACGGCAGTTGCAGGAATTGAGATTATGATTTTATTGACAGATCGGCTGGCGGTGTCATCGCTTAAACGAACGCTGCCAATCGGACTCCCGTTCAACAAGACAACAATCCCTGAACGGTTGTAATCCAGCAGAGCCGAATGACCAAAATTTAGATTAAAGCTCGCTTCCGGATCAACAGCCCAGCCAGGCGGGACGTTGAAATTATAAGAGACGCTTTCGACGCCGCGGTTTTCGAATACAAAGCCTTGATAACCAAGGTCGGTCAACGTCCGGTCGGTTTGCTGTGGTAGCAGAAGTGGGGTCGTCTGAACCGCCTGAACAACAGCCAAATTGGGGGCTTTGTTGGCGCGTATAACACCAGTGCTGACTGCTTGGGCCGCTTTAATTGTTCCCTGATCTGTATTGCCAGAAACTGCCAGCACTACATTCGCGCTGCTCCAGGGTGAATTTATCATTTGGACCAAACCGTCATCAGGACTATCAGACGCAAGCTGGAATTGTCCGCCGCTAACAGGCAATGGAAGCTGCAACTGTCCCAGCACAGGCATAGAAGCAGCATTACCGACAAGGATTAGATTGCTTTTTGCCTGCTGGTCGGCAGTAAGTTTGCTCAGAGTGGTCAAATCTAAACTTAAAGCTCCGCTTGTTAAATTGCCCAAGCCACTGGCAATTGTCATTGCGGCCTGTAATTCGCCGGATGATGGTTTATCAGGGATAACAATCAAGGCTGAATCTGGAATAAATGAGTTCTGATATAGTGGCCGGGGAAAATTGACCAAACTCGTTGATGGCGAGACCAAATCATGAGGCAATGTAAAAAACGACGAGGTTCGAATTATGACGTTCATTTGATCATATAAGTAGCAGGAGAAACCGCTGTTGAGAATGAAGCCAACAACCATGCGTCCATCGCCACGATCCGATTTAAATGCCTCGACAGGAATCGGAATACTTCTTTGAATTTCACCAGTTTGGTCTAGCGGCAGCACTGCCAAGGCTGTACTATTCAATATAACTGTCAGCGTTCCCCCACCGACGGTTCCACCATAAGGGTTCTGGTTTGATGTGGCAGTAGCCTGCCCTTGAACACCGGTGCTGATAGTTACAGCTAGAGAGAGATTAAGCTGAGTTCCGCCAGTCAATTTCCAGTCAGCAGGCAGTCCAAATGCAAAATAATTTGAATCATAGGGGCCAACAAGTCGAGTTTCGCTTTGTCCGAGAATATCCCATGTAACGATGTTTGGGTCGGCCGCAAGAGGTTTGAACTGACGCGCCGTCAAGGGAAAAGAAACCGAGGGCGTTATAGCGCCCTGGGCTTGGACAGAGATTACCTGGCTCATCAGAAAACTAATAAACACAATAGAAACTAGCAATAGGCTGGCGAATTTTTTACGCATATTTTCTCCTTATGCAATGCTAAGAACCCGTATCTACTCTGCGTCTGTTGACTTCTGCGACCAAAATGGGTTCTTCATCTCCCAAACATATACAGGAATATTTTTTTCTCTTCGAGCTTCCTGCAGGGCGCTGTTGGCTTTTTCAAACAATTCTTGCGCTGAAATTCGATTGCCGTATTCGGCGCCGCCGATATGAGCATCGAGATTGACACTCAAACCGAATTGACCTACATCCACCGAACCTGAAAGCGCCTGGAAAATACGTTCAAAAGTTCCATTAGCCGCCATTCCAGAAGTGTTGGGCAGCATAACAATAAAGCTGATATCGTTCCAACGGCCAATTACATCATTACCACGCAATTCCTTTCGCAGAGAATCGGTTACCTTCTGAAGAATTCTTTGCAAAGCGGCAACCGGATAGGTCCCAATAATGTCTTGAAGGCCGTTCAATTCCACTATACCCACCGAAAGAACGTCTTCCGGATTTTGGGCTAATTCTTCGCTGACAAGGCGCGTAAAATATTTATTGTTATAAACGCCCGTTTCACTATCCAGATGAAGACGCTGCCGAAACACTTCCAACGAAAGTCGAAGTTGTTCGCGAAGGATGGCCAGGAATGCGCCCCCGATCACACCGAGTGCAAACGCCAGGCCGGCATCCCGCAACGGTTGAGGGCTATAAGGCTCAGTTGGCGGAACAGCAGTATCAAGAAAATCAATGCCTATGACCTGGTTCAGCCGACGGGTGAAATTAATAGTTTGAAAGCCTATTGCATTTGCAATTTTCGCCGCCAGCTGAGGATCGGGACCAACAACGCTTAATTCCAGAACGCTGGAGCTGGGCAATACTACCGCTTTATATGTGTAATCCTGCAAATCGTCGGACTTAAGTTGAAGAAAAGCAAGAGCATCTGTATAGATACGATTGCTGTTCATAATCTCAGAATAAGTAGTCATTACAGATTGCCTGTCAATAGTTTGCAACCCCTGCAACACTGTATCAGGCCCATTCGCCACAACAGCACTTGGACTAATGATGAAGCGCGCCGTCGCCCGATATTGTGGAGTTACCAGATAAGAGATTCCTAAGGATACCGACACTGCAACCAATGTGGTTAATAAAATCAACCACCAGCCGCGCCTCAGCATTTGAAGGTATAAACGTATTTCCATAACTCAACACTCCTCTCGAAACTTTGTGACCGAACAAATTAAACAAGAATCGCCATCAAGCCATGCAACAACACAGTACCGTTCGAGACTTTGCATTTTTGTTAAGTCAATACTACCCGATTTTCTCATAAAAATCAATAACAAGCAGTGAGAAAATCAAAGAGAAATCTTCTCGCAAAAATTCACACGTGCAACAAGCTTCGTCCGTTGGGTCTTCATACGAGCCTCGTCAGCGTTTCCTTGCCTCTTATAAATAGATGCGAACAAAATCTATTAAGTGTCGTGGGATGCACTAACAAACAATAAAAAAACCTCCCCGAAGGGAGGTTCAATAACATAAATTAGCGATTCAATATTTCATCTTTGGGCGGTAGTCTGTGAAACCGGCCGAGGCGCGGCAGAAGGCGAAGGAGCGGGAAACAGACTCGTTACAATTCTATACAATGTCAGGAATAAAAGGCTTCCTCCCAATGACCAGTACACCGCCTGAGCCCAGGGCTGTGACGTATCGCTGCCACTAGCCAAGCCATGGAACAGTGCGGTCAGAAACGTGAAGAAGCTGGCAAAATGAATCAATCGCCACGTTTTGGATCCAATGCGCTGACGCACATAAAAACTCGCCGACACAATGGCCCAAACATACAAACTAACCTGCCCCAGCCCCACCCAAAGGGGGCGATAATTCACAGCGGCAAACGGAACCAGGATTTCTACGAGCTTTATACCGATATACCGCTCTCCCAATAAAATCAAGGCATGAAAAATCCCGAATGCCAAACCTAGCAAGCTGACATACTCGTGAATGGCAAAAGCTGCTGCGGTGCCGGGCCATGTGCGGGCCGTCTTGTTAGTGATCAACAAGCCGAGCGCCATCGAAAGCCAAAGCAAACCAAGTGAGACAAAAGCCGTACCACGCGAAAGATACCAGTACGCTTTTGGACTATCCCCGGCCAAAGACTGCGCCAAACTTGGAGCCCAATTGGGTAATAAAACTGCCGCCGTCAATGCACCGAGCGCGACAGCCGCAAAAAAACTTATCAAAGAAATCACACTTAACGACGATTCTCTGTGATCCAATTCATTGGTTTGATTTGCAGGCATAATAACTCCTTTTTGAACTATACCTTAAGAAAGAAATCTACGGAAATTCCAACTATCAAGGCGCTCACCGTTTTCAAGAACCAACAAACCTGCCAGCGAAGCATCGCCTTCCAGTCGCATGAGGCCAGCCCGACTTCCAGAAATCATTACCGCTTTGGCAATTGCCTCCGCTTCCATCACCGTCGGGGCAATGACTGTAGCTGCTAGAACATCAGTCTCCGCAGGCAGGCCTGTGCGCGGGTCAATGATATGATGCTGCTGGATTCCGCCGCGCGTCCAATGGCGATAGTCTTTACCTGAAGTAGCAACGCCGCCACGCTCGAGATAGATGATTTCCAAATGTTGATCAGGATGAAATGGGTCAGCGACACCGATCGGCCACGGCTCTCCGTTTGAACGCGGCCCACTGACGGCAATATCGCCTCCCGCGTCGACCAGCGCCGGGCCGGCCGCCTTCAGTCTTTCCATCGCCTGATGCGCCGCCCAACCTTTGGCCACCCCTCCAAAATCAAGCCGCGCGCCCTTTGGCAGGCAGATCGAGCAGGCAACGGCATCCGTCGTGATATCGGCCAATGAAACGGGAGCCGCTTCATCATCCAAAGAGAAACGAGGCGCGCCGGCAGACATACGTTCAAAACTTTGATCATATCCGGCATGCAGAAGCGCATCCAGCACGAGCGGACTGACCAATCCATCTGTGATCAGGCAGGCTTCCACAGAAGCTTGATACACATCCCACAGCGTTCGACTGACAGGAACAGATTGTCCGTCCCTAATGTTTAGCTGGCACAATTCACTATCAGAACGGAAACGGCTAAGCGATTGCTCCCATTCTTCGAACCACGCTGGAACATCCTGCAAAATACGCGGACGGGAACCGCTGTCAACGACGGCCAGCATCCGGCATCCCATTGAGTGAAATTCAATGCGGTGCAACATGTTATGGCCTGGATGAACTGGTGGTTGTAACTGCCCCGCCCCCGCCCTTCCTCGTCGTCTTCACAATGACCTGCGGTTGCGGCGCGGTTCCTCCGAAAAGTATTTTTTGTCCGGGCGCCAATTGAGGTTGAGCAACGGTGGTGGTATCAGGCTGAGGAGGAACAACTACCTGCCCCGACACACCTGAATTTTTTTTAGCGGGCGACGCGAATAGGCTCCACAAACCCAACGTGAGCGCAATGGCAATCGAAGAAATGATCAATTGGATATCGGTCCAATTTTTGGACGAAGTTTTATTTTGCATATTTCCTCCACGGCGACTAATCGTCGTCGTCGCCTTCGCCATCCTCACCAAACGAATTGCCGCCTCCACCTCCGCCGCGTGGATTGGAACTGGAAGTAATCACAACGGGCGCAGGAGGGGGCTCGGCAGAAAGCACTTGACCGCTCAAGGCAACATAAACTATATCGCCCGAACTAAAGGTTATTTTGTAAGTTTGCGCGCCGTTGAAATCGGCCAATTCGGCTGAAAACAAGTCGGTTCGGTTCAAATAGTTCGACGCGACCACAGCCGCATCCTGAGGCGAAACGACAGCAGGCTGAGTCGGCGCGCTGGCCGGCAATAAAACAGGCTGAACTTTGGCCGGGACGGGTTGAGACAGCGGCTTGAGGTCATTCATACCTTTGTAGGCCGAGACAACTCCGGCCAACATAGCCAGAATGAATGCCGTGAGAGCGGCAGAGATAAACATCGTTCCTTTTCGCATGAGAGTCTCCTTTGAATCGCAATAGCTAACTTATACAGTTATCAAGTCGCATAAAACAATAAAAAGTTACGCACTTTTGCGAAAAGAAAATCCGGCAATATCTTTGTCAATAATTATATATAATAGACTCTGTTCAAAATACTCCACAAGACGCACTGCCATTCCATTTCATTAAAGGAGATTAAATGAGCGAAGAACTCTACAAGAAAATGGCCCAAAGCATTATTGACGGCGACCCGGACGCATCGGCAGCATTGGCCAGGGAAGCCATCGCAGCGGGAATTATTCATCCGCTGGACGCGATCACAAAAGGCTTTGTGATCGGCGTGAACACGGTCGGCGACGCATTCGGGCGCGGCGAAGCGTTCCTGCCAGAACTGGTCATGGCGGGCGAAGCCATGAAGGCGGCGGTCGCAACGCTTGACCCGGAACTGAAAAGGCTTGGCTCAGAGCGCAAAATGCTCGGCAAAGTAGTGATTGCCACAGTGGAAGGCGATATTCACGAGATCGGAAAATCGCTGGTTGCCACCATGCTGGGCGCATCGGGATTCGACGTACACGACCTGGGCGTGGACGCCGCGCCCGAGAAGATCATCGGCAAAGCCCTTGAAGTCAATGCCGACATCATTGCCATGAGCGCCTTGCTGACAACCACGATGGTCAAGCAAAAGGAAGTCATTGAAGACCTTGAAAAAGAAGGCCTGCGCGGAAAATTCAAAGTCATGGTGGGCGGAGCGCCGGTAACGCGCGATTGGGTCAAAACCATCGGGGCGGATGGTTATTCTGAAGACGCGATGGGTGCAGTGACTGTTGCAAAACAGCTGTTGGAAACAAAGTAAATAAGAAGTACAGAGCTTCGCTTTTCGCTAAAAAATCCTGCGGGAGGGATGTATGTCAAATAAGATCAAGTCCATTACTAATCCGAAGTTAAAATTGGAAATCCTGACTCCGGCCGATGTCAAAAAAATTCACGAAGCAACCTTGTGGATTATCGAAAAAGTCGGGGTGAAATTTCCGTCGAAGCGCGCGCTGGATATTTGGGCGGAGAATGGAGCTGAGGTAGACCGCGACCGCAAAATCGTCCGTGTACGAGGCGATGTCATTGAGTCGGCGCTGAAGAAGTGCCCGCCGATGTATCCGCTGGCCGCGCGCGATCCAAGTCAAGATCTATCGCTGGACGGCAACCACGTTTTCGTCGGCACGGACGGATGCGGGGTTGAAGTCATAGACATTCAAACCGGCCAGCGGCGCCTGTCGAAATTACAAGACGTTGCAGATATCGCCCGCATTGCAGACGCAACCGAAGAAATCGCGTTCCATTGGGTGCCCGTCTCCGCACAGGATAAGCCACCCGAAACCCGCGGCCTGCATGAAGTAAAAACAATCTGGGAAAATTCGACCAAGCACGCGCAAACAGAAAGCATTTACAGCGAACACGAGGCCAAAGCCGCCCTTGAAATGGCGGCCATGATCGCGGGCAGTAAAGAAGCCTTACGCAAACGGCCTGTGCTTTCGCTGATGCAATGCACCGCCTCCCCACTCGGACACGACGGCGGCTCGCTCGACGCGGCCCTGCTCGCGGCTGAGGCCGGAATTCCTACCGGATTCATGACCATGGCCGCCTGTTTGACAACCGGCCCGGCGACACTGGCAGGCAATCTCGCGGTTGGAAACGCGGAAGTCATCGCGGCCACCGCGCTGCTGCAGCTTGCTCATCCCGGCGCGCCCGTTTTTTATGCCGCGGCCCAAACCGCGTCCGACCCGCGGAGCGGCGCATATACAGGCGGCGGCCCGGAAGATTTTCTCTTCGGCGCGGCCACGAATGTGCTTGCTGATTTTTACAACATCCCGCTTTCCATGGGTTCATTCGCCACGGGAGCCAAAGAACCGAACTGGCAGGCGGGCGTCGAAAATAGTCTCTCAACTTTCATGGCAAGCATCGCGATGTCTGATATGCTGCTAGGCGTAGGATTTTTACACGGAAGCCGCATCTGGTCTTTTGCCGAGATGATGATGGATTGCGAAATCTTCTCGATCATTCACAAAGTAATGCAAGGCATCATCGTGGACGATGAAACGCTCGCTCTCGACGCCATAGCGGCGGTGGGACCAACCGGCCATTTCCTGGCCCAGAAGCATACCCGCCAACACATGCGCGATATATTTCTGTGCGAATTTATGGACCGCCGTCCGTACGGAGAGTGGGAAAACAAAAAAGATGATGGGCGAGATTGGGCGCTGGCAAAGGCGCGCAAAATTTTAGCAGAGCATAAACCCGAACCGCTCGATCCAAAATTGAGCAGGGAGTTTGATAAAATCATCGAGTCTCTGGAAAATAAAACCGCCGCGTAACAATTCCCGTTTTCAAACAAAGAACCATAAATCAAATTAGAGGTGAACGATGTTGAAACAGTCATATCATATTCAGGAAGATATCATCGAGTGGCGGCGCGATTTTCACATGCACCCCGAATTGGGATTCAAAGAAATACGCACGTCGGGACGCGTAGCTGAAGAGTTGGAAAAGCTCGGCTACCGTGTCCGCCGCAATGTCGGCAAGACCGGCGTGGTGGCGGACCTCGGCGACGATAACGGCCCGTGCATTGCCATCCGCGCCGACATGGATGCTTTACCGATCCTCGAAGCAAATGACACGGCCTATAAATCCAAAAACGAGGGCACGATGCACGCCTGCGGACATGACAGTCACACCGCGATGTTGCTGGGCGTGGCGACTTTGCTTGTCAAGGAAAAATTTCCCGGCAAGGTACGGTTGTTATTTCAGCCGTCCGAGGAAGCCGGCGACGAGGAAGGCATCAGCGGCGCGCCTCGCATGATCGAAGACGGCGCAATACAGGGTGTAGATATGGTTCTCGCCTTGCACGTTGATCCCGCCACGCCCGTCGGGACGATTCGCATCAGCGACGGGCCTTCGTCCGGCGGCGTTGACTCATGGTATGGGCGCATCTTTGGCAAGGGCGGGCACGGCGCGATGCCGCACGAAGCGATTGATCCGTTCCACATCACATCGCACGTAATGATGGCCTTGAACGCGATCATCTCACGGCGGCTTGATCCATTCAGCCCGGCGGTCGTCAGCGTTGGGACTTTGAACGGCGGCTTCACACAAAACGTCATCCCGGCACATGTGGATATTTCGGGCACGCTTCGATTCACCGAAATGAAAGTTCAGAAGCAAATCCACGAAGAGATCAGGCGCGCTTTTGAACTATCAAAAGTTCTCGGCGGCAGTTATGAATTGAAATTTGAAATCGGGGCGCCGCCGATGATCAATCATACTGATGCGGCCAATTTGATTGAAGCTGTGGGCATTGATCTGCTTGGCAAAGATCACGTATTACCACCGCTCAAAGGATTGGGCGCAGAAGACTTCGGGGCCTTCTCGCAGATCGTTCCCGGCGCAATGTTTGGATTGGGGACGCGCATCGAAGGCGATGAGCGCTACCTTCATCACCCGCGTCTCGATCTCGATGAACGCGCCCTGCCGATCGGGACAGCGATACTGGCCGAAAGCGCTTTAAGATTTCTGCGCAATGCCAAATAAATATACTGTCATCCTGCAGCCGTCCGGGCGGCGCGGCGAAGTCGCCGAGGGGACAAGCCTGCGTGCGGCGGCGCGCGAACTCGGCGTGGATATTGAGTCCATTTGCGCTGAAAACTCCACCTGCGGCAAATGCAAAGTACTGGTTGAAGAAGGCACGTTTGAACGCTATGGGATTACATCGAAGCGTGAAAATTTATCGCGCCTGTCTCCCGAAGAAGCAGCCTACTTTGCCCGGCGTCCAAAATTGCTGGCAACGCAGGGCTGGCAGGCCGGCCAGGTTCGCCTTGCGTGCCAGGCCAAAGTTTATGGCGATGTCTTGATCAATGTTCCAGAAGAAAGCAGGGGCAACAAGCAGATCGTACGCAAATCCGCCACCGAGCGGATAATTGAAATCAAGCCGTCCATCCGAAAATATTTGGTGGAATTGACGCCGCCGACTCTTTCCAACCCCAAAGCAGATTGGGAGAGGCTGGCCAGCGGAATTGCAACGTCAATTGGGCTGGTACGGCAAGGCCAGGCAAATCTGCCGCGCGCCAAAGACCTGACCATTGATTATGCCTGCCTGCAAACGCTTGGCACAGTTTTGCGCGAGGCGAAATGGCGCGTGACCGTTTCCGTCTGGCAGGACAAGGAAGTAGTGCGGGTCGAAGCGGGTTATTCTGAACATCTCTTCGGCGCGGCAATTGATATCGGCACAACCACCCTGGCGCTCTATCTTTGCAATCTCGAGAATGGCGAGGTGGTTGCCGCAGAGTCAGAGATGAATCCGCAGATCGTTTACGGTGAAGATGTGATGTCGCGCATCCAATACACGATTGCCAACGAAGACGGTCTAGAGAAATTACATAAGGCCGTCATCAAGACGCTCAATCAATTACTGGCGCGCGCCGCCAATTCAGCAGGGATCAGCACCGACGATATTCTCGAAGCAACGGTGGTTGGAAACAGCACCATGCACCACCTATTTTTAAATTTGTCGCCGCGTCATTTGGGCATCGCCCCATTTGCGCCAGCCATTTATCGTTCGGTTGACATCAAAGCGCGCGAATTTGGATTGCAGATCAACCGCTCGGCCAACGTTCACGTTCTTCCGGTTATTGCCTCGTTCATCGGAGCAGACACAAGCGGCGTGCTGATCGCAGAAGAACCTCACAAGCAGGATGAAAACTGGCTCATCATTGACATCGGCACCAACGCTGAACTGGTACTTGGAAACAAAACGAGATTGATCTGCGCGTCCACGCCGACCGGGCCGGCACTCGAAGGCGCGCATATCGAACACGGAATGCGCGCCGCACCCGGCGCCATCGAACGCGTCGAGATAGATGAAAAGACTTTCGAAGCGCGCTGTAAGATCATCGGCGAAGAAAATTGGAATACCGGAAAAGCCAAAGGGATTTGCGGTTCGGCCATCATCGACGCGGCGGCAGAATTATTCCGGGTGGGGATCGTGGACACTCGGGGCAAATTCCGGCACGAGGGCGGTATGCGGCGTATTCGTCAGGGAGAGAGCGGCCCGGAATACGTCATCGCCTTTGCCGAGGAAACATCCATCGGGCGCGACATCCCCATCACGCAACAGGATGTGCGGCAAATTCAATTGGCAAAAGGCGCGCTGTTTGTGGCGGCGCGCGCCCTGCTCGATCAATTTGGATTGCGGGCGCCGGATAAAATTTTGCTGGCCGGCGGATTCGGAACATATATTGACAAGACCAAAGCTATGCTGATCGGAATGATCCCCGATTGCCCGCTTGAAAATGTTTATGCGGTCGGCAATTCTGCAGGCGACGGCGCACGCATTGCGTTGTTGAATGTTGATAAGCGCGCCGAAGCAATGACGGTGGCAGCGCGCCTCACCCGTTATGAACTACCAACCGACCCGGCGTTTCAAAATCAGTTCATGCTGGCAATGAACTTTCCGCATATGAACGAGCCGTTCCCGCACATTTCGCATTTGATTCCAAATCACAAGGCCGATCCGATGGCCGAAAAATTTTCGGGAGGGAAGAAATGAACAAATTTCTCGAACGATTGAACAGCGGTGAAGTTTTGGTCGCCGATGGCGCGACCGGAACAAATTTACAAAAGGCCGGCCTTATCGGCGGGATGCACACCGAAGATTGGGTCTTCGATCATCCCGAAAAAATACTCGATCTTGAAAAGGCATTCGTCGCTGCAGGCTCGGATATTATCCTGACCTGCACCTTCGGCGGAACCCGGCCGCGCATGAAAGGGGCAAAACATTCAGACAAAGTGATGGAGATCAACAAGCGCGCGGTCGAGCTGGCGCGTGAGGCCGCATCCGCGCGGGACGATGTGCTGGTCGCCGGTTCGATCGGGCCAATCGGCCAACTGCTAAAACCGTACGGCCCCATTGACATTGATGATGCAAAGGCCGCGTTTACAGAACAAGCCCGGGCGCTGGTCGAAGGCGGAGTGGATTTGATTGTCATCGAAACGCATTTTGCCTTCGAAGAAGCGACCGCCGCTTTCGAAGGCGCGCGCGCTGTGGCCGATCTTCCAATTGTGGTTTCGTTTGGATACGACAGGGGCACGCGCACCATGATGGGCGCCAAACCCGCAGATGTGGTCAGGAAATACAAGGCCATGGGCGCGGCGCTGGCCGGCGCAAATTGCGGCACAACGCTCGATAACATGGAGGCTGTCGTCAAAGAATATGCCGACACTGAAGCCGGCTTCCCGCTATGGATAAAACCCAACGCAGGGCTGCCGCGGCTCGAAGGCGCTGAAACGATCTACGATGTCACACCAGGACAAATGGCAGAGTATGCGATGAAATACGCGGCGCTCGGCGCACGCGTAGTTGGCGGATGCTGCGGCTCGACCCCCGAACATGTTGCCGCCATTGTAAAAGCCATAAAAAAGTAACGAAGTCACAACGGGAATGGGCTTCGAATTTGAGTAAGATAAATTCATGGCCGAGAGACGAAAAACCAAACGCCGCTATTTGCTTTATTATGGCCGCGTCTACGATCAGACGGCGCAAAAGCTGCTCGGTTACCTTGTAGATATCACAGAGCGCGGTTTCATGCTCTTAAGCGAGGAGCCGATGCCTGTTGGCAGGATACGAGAATTAAAACTGGAAGTCACAACCGATATTGCCAAAGGCCCTTATATAAACTTCACGGCCAAAAGCCTGTGGTGTGAGCCAGACCTGGATCCCAGCCGCTACAATATCGGGTTTGAGATCGTCAAGATCGAACAGGAAGATATTCAAATCATCCGGGAAATAATAGCCGCGTATGGGTTCCGCGATAATTAAAAAAGAATGGGCAGACCAAATAGTCTGCCCATTCTTTTTGGGTCCAATTTACGCTGCGTGAGCCGGGACCGAAAAAACAACGCGCGCACCTTTACCGGGGGCGCTATCTATTTCAAAAAGACCGCCAAGCATCTCGGCGCGTTCACGGATAAGCTTCAAGCCCAGGCTGTTGCCGCCCTGAACAACATCCGAATCAAAACCCTTGCCATTATCATCCACGCTGACGCGCACCAGATCGTTGCCCAGGTCCAGGTAAATCTTCAGCGTAGAAGCCTGACTGTGCCGGGCGGCGTTCCCCATCAATTCCTGAACGGCGCGGAAGATCATTACCTCCAGATAAGTTTCAAACCTGCGCTCATTACCGGTAACAGTCAGTGTAACATCGAGATTTGTTTGCTCTTTGAAGGCTTCCACATACTTGCGAACAGTGGGAACCAGGCCGAGATCATCCAACATCATCGGGCGCAATTCAAAAATAAAGTTGCGGACTTTCTGGAACGTGCCCATTGCCGATGTTTTCAAACTGCCCAATTCTTCCTTCGCCTGAGCCGGGTCAACATCAAGCAAACGCATGGCAATTTCAGTCTGCAATATAAAATTAGACATCGCCTGCGCCGGGCCGTCATGCATTTGACGCGAAAGCCGCTGGCGTTCTGCTTCCTGGGCATTGACGATCATCTCTATCCCTGAAGAGGACGGTTTTCCGCCGCCCAAAGCGGCTCCGCTTGCGGGCGCGGCAGACGAAACGCCCGGACGCTCCAAGGAAGTTTTATATTTTTCCAAATGAGTCTTTTCGCTCTGCAATTTTTCCAGTTGGCCGCGCATCACAAACAGACGCTGCTGCGCGTCCAGGGCTGAGTCGTAGGCCATGCGAATTTCTTCGGGAGGGGTCTGCGCGATTTTGGTTTGCACCTGTTGAAGATGAGCCGTGATCGCAGCATTGCGTTGAGTCAATTTTGTAAGCTCCACCTGACTCTGCTCGATCATCAATTTGATCTCGCGCAATGAGCGCTGAGTTTCCTCCAACTCAGATTGGACATTTAATCCTTCGTCCGCCACTTTCTCTTCATCCATCGTCATTCCAAATTACTCCTGAGGTTTAATATCTGTATTAAGCGGCACCCAGCCATGCTTTAACGCGTAAACGACAGCCTGCGTACGGTCTTCCACGCCGAATTTTCTCAAGATCGCCGTCACGTGATTCTTTACGGTCTGATGGCTGATACCCAGCAAACCGGCGATTTCCTTATTGCTCATCCCTTTAACCACGCACTCCAACACTTCCATCTCGCGCTCGGAAAGCGGGTGGAATGGACTGCCCGGTTCGCTATAAGAGCGGCGCGCGCCTTCCATTTGTTCCGATACCCAAACTTGCAATTCACGCTCGGTTAATACTCGTCCGCCAAAGATATATCTTTCTTCGGCCACATCGCGAATAATTCCCATCAGTGTTTTCGGCTGGATATCCTTGGAACAATATGCGGCGGCTCCTGCAAGCGCGGCATGGATCGCCTGCTCGATATCGTCATATCCGGTCATGAGCACAACGCGGGTGGGCAGTTTTTCCTGCGTGATCTGGCGCGTGATCTGCTGGCCATTCACACCCGGCAGATTCACATCCAAAACGGCCACAGCCGGCTTCAACGAGCGGATCAAATCGAGCGCGTCATCGCCGTTGGAGGCCTGCCCCAGCACCTTCATATCCGATTCCAAGGAAAGCGAATCGGCAACGCCCTGGCGAAAAAGCGGATGATCGTCAACAATTAGTAAAGTTATTTTTTTCATCCACAGCCCGTTTACAGAATATGTCTTGCGTACAACTTAAGTATAGCACGAAAGCGCAATGTCAAAATTTTCACCGATCAACGAGCCGGCCAATCGTAGACGGTCATATTTTTCTCGCCAATTGCCGGGGCAAATTTGCCTCCGCTGACGAAAATCGGCCGCGCCGTGCGCGTCAATTCCGGATAAAAGGCCGGGAACGCGATTAAATAATCCACTCCGCGCTGATTTAAAAACCCCGCCAGGCGAGTCTCATCCCGTATAAACGGAACCACCTCCGGCGAGATCAGGCCCGCCAAATCAACCAGCGTATGATTGTCGAAATACCCCAGTGCGCCGATGTCGTGTGCGGCGATCACTGCGTCTTGTGGAATATTTTGAGCGACCCATTTGGCCGTAGCCACCATCTCAGACTCAATGAGTCCCACATCTTCTCCATAGGCGCGCGCGCCCAAACCAACAAACGCCAGCACAACCAATATGAGACTAAATTGCCAGGCTGTCTTCGCCATCCAATGGAAGCGGCCGAAAAAAAACGATTTCTGAAATTCAAGATAGGCCAACAAGCCGAACAAAAAGAAAATCGGCATGGCGGGCATGAGATAACGCCCGTGTTGATAAGCGGGCAAACGCAAAATATATAGCAGCAAATATCCGGCGCACCAAAGCATGGCGGCCAGGGTAGACCACGCCCGGCGGCGCACAGATAAAACAACGGCCGCGATCACGCCCGGAAAAAGAATCAGGCCCGCTCCGGTCAACAATTGGACCAATAAAACGCCTAAACGCTCGAGCAAAGGTTTGGCCTGCCATGCGGCGTATTCCGCTTGTTTGGCGTAGAACGTGTTTGGCATTGGCGTGCCAGAAAGCCAAAGGTTGAAAAGCAAATATGGGACAAAGAGTGAACCAAAGCCAATGAAATATAGAACGAGCGCGCGTCCTTTTTGGGCAATGGATTTCTCGGCGAGGATAATCGCCAGCACAACCGGCGCGAGCAGGGTTAAGCCATCGGGGCGCACCCAGACGCTTAAACCGGTCAGCAGGCCGAGGGTCAGGTAACGACGCGAACCGGTCATCAATGCAGTCAGTACGGTTGTCAACAAGAGCGCTTGAAGCAAGGTCTCCATCCCCGACATGGACGCCCATAGAAAATGCCATTCGGAAGCGAAGAACAAACCAATCCATGGCAGGCGCGGATTGTAGGTTTGAATCAGTCGCCGCGCGGTTTTCTCAGCCAATACTGCCAGGCTTAAAAGAGCCAGGCCGCCGAGCAAATACGTCCAGAAGTAAGGAGCAAGGCCAAGCCGGAAACCGAGTGCGAGCAAAAAAGTCCACAACGGCGCAGTGGAACCTGCCGATGGACGGCCAAGTTGAAATGCCCATTGCCCATATAACGCCAGGTTGCGGGCATAGGTGAGGTGAATCCACGAATCGTCGAGCGGAAAGCCAACCCGATAAATGGCCGCGCTGGTGAGCAGATACAGACCCGCGCCGAACAATACAGCCGCGGCAAGGATGGCAAGATCACGGCCCGAAATATCAGGGTTGGATTTTGAAGATGCGCGTGCCATTAAGTTCGCCTAAAAAGCGGAGCTGTTGACTTTGTTGATTATCGTAAACCAATTTGATAGGCCCGGCAGCGCCGGCGGATTCGATGATCAGATATTTGGCTTGATAACGTTCGGCCACCGCAAGCATGGACGTTTCATCTCCATAAGGAACAACAACTGCCGGACGGCCGGTCATAAGGTAGTATCCAGGAGGATTACGGACGATCACCGCCTCGCCGGGCTGGATTCCGTTTTGTTGGAGAAAGGCCTCCACTTTGGGATAGTTCTGCTCCCCTTCTCCCCAGCCGGGAAGGACTCTCAGGTAGAAAATTACGCCCGTCATCAAAATTGCAACTGCAACCAGCGCGGTGCGAAAGATCTTGAAAGCATCGGGTGTGAACATATTGCGCCTGCGCGCCGCGGCGACAACAGAGTCAAGCCCAAGCGGCGCGAGAGTCCACCAAATGGGCTGAAAAGCCGCGCCGGCGTGGAAGAAGCCTCCGCGCGCGCCCGCGAATGGAAAGACGACGGTCATCACGAAGAGCAGCCCGAACCAGGCAATGGACGCAAGCCGGACTCGTTCATCTTTGCGATTTTGCCAGAGGCCGATGAGGATGAACGGGAAGAGGAAAATTCCGCCCTGCGCGGCAAAAGTGTTGAGCAGATTCAAATTCAGGGCGGCAAGACGAGTGCCGATGATTTTGGCCCAGCCCTGCGCGAGCCAGGCTTGCATCGTCAGTTGGGATGCGGGATAAGAGAAGGTCTCATCGTAGTTCTTGAGCCACAACAGATAACGTCCGCCGGGGGCCAGGAATGTGCCGTAGATGGAATACGTGCGCCAGAACCAGGGGCCGGAGATGAGGACGAATCCGCCCAGGACGAGCAGCAGGTTGATCGAGGCCGCGCCCGGTTTCTTATCCGAAAGGAAGCGGAAGAAGATGAGCAGGAAAGTGAGGCCGAGCCACAAGAGTCCGTCACTGCGGGCCAGAGTCAAAAATCCGGCCAGCAAGCCAAGAACAAAATAGGAATAGGTTTTGCGGGAATTGAGTGTTAGAAAATACAGCCCGCCGAGAAAAAGATAAGGTCCGTAGTTATCGGGGACTCCGATGAAGGGCGCATAATAAATCGAGAAGACCGCCAGCAGGCCAGAGACGACAGCCAGTTCGCGGCGCTTTGTAAAGTTATATGCAAGCGCGGCAGTGACAACCGGGATGAGTGCGGCAAGCAGAAAAAAACCTAAACGCCCGGCCTGGTAGGTTGTTTGGCGGGCCAGCCACATGCCGGCCGCGGCAATGATGGACGAAAGCGGCATCCAATAGGTGTGCGATGGATGCGGAAGGCTTTTTGGATCGTCGAGATAATTCCACAAATATGGTTCAGTAAAGCCTTTGCCTTGCGCGAGTTGAATGCCGCCGGAAAAATAATAATCAGAATCCAAATAGCCGGGGAAGGGTTGAAACTGCGCGATGAAAAAAGACAGAGCGAGGCCGAGAAAAGCGAGGAGGAGGGAAGTGCGCCAGGTCATATCAGTTGCCAATCATTGTGTTCAATTGTGAATGGAGCGGACATGGTCGAGCCAGGTGCGCGGCGGACGAATGAACCACCAGCGCGTCCAGTATAAACCAGCGATGGTAAAAACCGGGTAAAACAGAAAGAGCAGGTCCTGGGCAATTTGCTCGCGAAAGAGCAGGCCGCGAACGAAAAGACTCCACGGAAAAGCAAGAACGATTAGGAACAACATAACAGCCAGCCAATAGCCTGCGCGCCAGCGTTCGGCGGTTGCCGCGAAGATCAAGGCCAGGCCTGGAAACAAAACAACCAGGCTGCTCATTTCGGTGGGAAAACCAATCAAAGGCGTGACCGCCAGGGTGAGGCAGGCCACCCAGATGAAGCGGCGGAAATCGGTATGGCGGGCGCGATACCACTCATACAAAAGCATAATGAGCGCGAAAACTGTGACAGACTGGGTTATGCGAGGTCCATAAATCGGCCACAAACGAACGAAGATCGAAGAGGTCGTCACGCCGAAACCGGAACGGATGGCGGCAAGATTGGCGGTAAGAAATGGATAAATCCAGTTGCCGCCTGGAAATATCAGGAACGAAATGACAAGCAGAATACTGAGAGTCATTCCAAACCCGGCCAGGACGCGCGCGCGCCGTTCTAAAATAATTCTCGAAAATAAAAGGATCAGGAATAAAAATCCGGCGCCCCATAAGAATAACGAAAAAACAAGGAGCGCGCCGGCCAGTTCGTCCTGTTCAAAATAATAAGCCCAGAGAATGCAAAAATAAAGCAGTCCCAAAAAGGCGGCGGGGCTGCCCTCGATAAAAGACACAGCCGGGTAAAAGGAAAAAATAGAGAGCAGAAAAAAGGCAATCAAAAAGAAGCGGCGGGGCTGCCATTCGATCAGCCGCAGAATCAAAAGAGCGGTTGCCAATAAAGCCGCCTCGGCAAAGAACATCCAAAGTCCGCGCGCGATCGCCGGGTCTGCAATCAAGGCAAACGGAAAGTAAACCGGCAAAAGAAAAAAAGGCGTGGTCAGAATATAAGGATTCTCGCCAGGCCGCGCGCTGCGCCCATAGACCAATTGCTGAACCTGACTGGCAACCGTCCCGCTATATGGCTGGATGCGATCGAACAGAAAACTGCGCGCGCCGGCCCAGCCGGAAAAGAATCCGCCTCCTCCGGGGACGGTGCGGCTGAGCCAAATATTGGCGCCAACCCACACGCTGAGAACGATCAACGCCGCCAGGCCAAACAGACTCAGAATCCTGATTTCACGCGGGGTTAGTGCGCGTTTCCTATTGAACTTCATTCCCCCGCCAATAACAAAATGACATTATGTCGGCCTTGCTGCGCCGCCTGGAGGCATTTGATCAGCACCTGCTGATGGTTGAGAAAAACTTTTGTCGTCATTGGTCCTCCGCCAAGTGGTTGTGTTCAATTTTACTCCAGCCTTTGGCCTGTGAGATCAGCACCGCCATAAAGATGATGACACAACCCGCGATCTGGATCGGCAGAAGCGATTGTCCAAGCACAATCCAGCCTGCGATCACGGCAAAGACCGCTTCGAGCCCAAGAATGAGTGCCGCGTCGGTGGGAGGCGTGTGCTTCTGTCCCCAGACTTGCAAAGTGTAACCAATGCCAATCGAAAGCGTGGCGCGATAAAGAATGGCGCCAAGCACTGGAAGCGGCGCGAGCATGGATAAAGTCTCGACCTTCAGCCCGATCAAAAAATTGAGCAGGCCGCTGATGAAAAAATGTCCGGCGGCAAAGGAAACGGATTCGAACCTGGCCGCGAATTTGCCCAGTACAACAAAATGCAAAGCCCAGAAAATCGAGCCGATTACTTCCAACACGTCGCCGTTTTGGATCTGGAAACGGCCTGCCGTTGAAAGCAGGAAAGCCCCCACTGCGGCCATTGTCACTGCGATCATATCCACCCAATGAGGCTTCTCGCGGAAGCCAACCCACAAAAGGAAGGGAGTAAAGACCGCATACAGGCTGGTCAAAAAACCGGCGTTGGCAACTTTGGTATAAAAGATTCCAACCTGCTGCATGGCCGTCGCAACGAACAAGATGATACCTGCGACAAGCATCCACTTCCATTGCTCAGGCGGAATCTGGATGCCGCGCGGAATGAATGGGATCAGAATCAGCGCGGCCAGCATGAAGCTGACGCCGTTGAATAAATACGCAACGCGATATTGTCCCGCAATTCCCTGCGAGACAAAGGCCGTGCCCCAAATAATAGCAACCATAAAAAGAAGTAAATCAGCTTTGAAGCGCATAATTCGCGATACAATTCACCCAAACATTGGCATAGAGATCGTTCAATAATAGCACAAAGTTTTAGTGGATTTACAGGAGCCATATGTCCAATCCGTTTGATTCGACAACCAGCATAAAATCCGCATTATCCAAGCAAAAATACATCGCTTCAGACGAGATCGCGACCATCGTGTATCTCTCACAAAAGTTGGGAAAGCCGCTTCTGGTCGAGGGTCCCGCGGGCGTGGGAAAGACCGAATTGGCAAAAGCCGTTTCAGGCGCGGCCGGACGCGAACTGATCCGCCTTCAATGCTATGAAGGGCTGGACGAATCGAAGTCGCTGTACGAGTGGGAATATTCCAAGCAATTACTGTACACGCAACTCCTGCGCGACAAGTTGAATGACACACTCGGCAAAGCGGAGTCGCTGGCCGAAGCCGCGGACAAACTCGCTGGCGAGGAAGATGTTTTCTTCTCGACACGCTTCCTGCTTCAACGCCCGTTATTGAAAGCCATTTTGAGCGAACAGCCGACCGTTTTATTGATTGATGAAATTGACCGCGCCGACGCAGAGTTCGAAGCCTTCCTTCTGGAAATTCTGAGCGACTTTCAAGTATCCGTGCCTGAATTGGGGACATTGACCGCCAAGCAACGACCCTTTGTTATTCTGACATCCAACAACACGCGCGAACTCTCGGAGGCGTTGAAGCGGCGTTGCTTGTATCTGTTCATTGACTATCCGACCTTGCAGGAAGAATTGGCGGTTGTGCGTTTGAAAGTGCCGGATTTGAATCCCAAACTGGCGCAACAAGCCGTGGAATTTGTGCAGAAATTACGCAAAGCAGATATGCGCAAATCGCCGTCCATCAGCGAGACATTGGATTGGGCGAATGCGCTGGTGGCGTTGAACGCGTCCAATTTGGACAAGGACGTTTTGGAAGATACACTTTCGGTTTTGCTCAAACACGAAGCAGATTTGCAGAAGGCGAAACGACAGTTGAACGCATCGCCCCCGCAACCGCGCCAGAAGCCAGACGACTTTGGGAAGTTTTCAGGAAACTGATTGTTCGCTTGAAGCGTGTTTCGATATATTTATTCCAAAAGGAGCCAGCATGACCGACAAACCGCAACCATCCGCGCAATCCGACAAGACGCCTGCGCCATCCGCGCAACAGGTCAAGTACCCGAAATTACAACCGCGCGAATATGCGTCCATTCCATCCGAAGAATTCATCTCTGAAAGAGTCAACGATGCAATAGCCTGGTACGACAAGAGCGCGGACAAAAACAAGAAATTTTATCTCAGGACGCGCGCCGCTACAGTCATCGGAAGCGCTCTGGTGCCTGTTCTCGTCAACATAAAACTCCAATATGTGGATATCGCCACCACTATCATCAGCCTGATGGTTGTACTGCTTGTTTCGCTCGAAAGCGTGTACCACTTCCGTGAACAATGGACAAACTACCGCGGCACAGAACAAAGCCTTCGGCATGAGTACTTCCTTTTCACTTCAAAAGGCGGAGTTTACGCCAGCTGGGATAAAGCTACGGCCTACCAGCATTTCGTTGAACGGACCGAGGAATTGATCAGCTCAGAAAATGCATCCACGCTAAAGATCATGTCATCCTTGACGGAATCCAAACCTGATGCGAAAACCAAATTGTTCGCGAAAAAATAGTCCATCAGTGAGACTGAATGACGATAAATATATTCTTAAGTGTTGGCAAAACCGCAACGACTGAACAGAGCAATTTTGTCCTCGCAGTTGAAGAACTGCTTAAGGAATATCACCTGCGACCCCGCACGGTCGGGCGAACAGATTTCACGACCGAAAAGCCGCTCAAGAAAATCCTGAACGTAATGAAAAGCTGCTCCGGCACAATTGTCATTGCGTTTGAGCGCTTCAATTACGAGTTGGGAACCGAATTGCGCGGCAGTCCCGAGGAAACCGGTTTGTCAAATGTGAGTTTGCCGACCGTATGGAATCAGGTTGAGGCAGGGATGGCCTATGCACTGGGTCATCCCATACTTGCCATTGCCGAGTCGCGTCTGCATAACGAAGGTCTTTTGGAGGATGGTTACGATTGGTTCATCAAATGGGTGGATTTGACACCCGCCAGCCTGCATTCAGCGGAATTTATCGTGACCTTTCAAAAATGGGTTAAGAACATTGAGAGATATAGCAGAGATAAATAAGCAATCCTCAACCGCCGAAATGGAAGCCTGATCAGTTTGGAAGATTTTCCGGTAATTGACTGAAAAAACTTTAGAAGGCGAGAATCTATGGAACAATCACAATTTCAAGCGCGGCAAGTAAGAGCCAAAACAAACGAAGTCGTTGATTATCACAAGGATGACACAAAGCCGGGCAAGCCGCTGTATCTCCTGATTCCCGGCGGGCTGATTGCGCTCGCGAGTCTGGCGCTGATCATTTCCATTGCATATCGAACGTGGTGGCTTGAGGACTTCGCACCGGATAGCGCCATTAATCTAATGCTGCTGTTGGCGCCGTTCTACATTGGCGGCGTATTCCTGTTCAGTTACGGCTACGAGTTATACAACATCCCGCGCGCGTTACGGTTGACGGCTATCATTGTCTTCATCACGCTTGCGGCAGTGGTCATCGTTGCAGTCTTGTTTGCTTTGGCGGGAGGCCTATCGAGCGGATCGAAATCCTCTTCATCGAAATCAAGAGCCAGATCATCCTCAGCTTCTGCATCTCAGACCTCCTCGACCAGTCATTCACCGGGCTTTGGATACGGGGGAAGCGCCATCTTTCTTGGCGGAGGCGGAACGCGAGTCGAAACGCGCGAAGTGACCAGGGAAGTGGTGAAGGAAGTTCCGAAAGAGCCGATGCCGATCACCTGTCCGTTTTGCGGGACTTCTTACATCCCCGCAGAACATAATTATATTTGCCCTAATTGCGGCGCGCCCACGCCGAAGGAATTGATCGAACAATCGCAAATGCCGAAAATAGATCAAGCGCAAACGTAGGGGCGGCGTATGCGTCTCTCTTGCGAGGAAATTGAAATATGGAATCCCGCATCTTACAATTAATCTCAGCCCTGCGCGCCAGCGGCGTGCGCGTATCGCTCGCTGAAAGCGCGGAGGCTTTCTCGGCGGTGGATATCATGGGGATTCAAGACCGCGAGTCATTTCGATTATCTCTGCGCGCCACGTTGATTAAAGATTTGAAAGACATTCCTGTTTTTGAAAAATTATTCCCACTGTTCTTCGGGTCGGGGCAGCCGCCGATGATGGGCGGAAATCCATCCGACGACATGACGCCGGAAGAAGCGCAGATGCTGGCAGATGCAATTCGGCAGATGGCCGAGAATCTCCGTCAGCGGATGGAAAGGCTGATGAACGGCGAGCCGCTCACCCGGTCCGAGTTGGAAGCGCTGGCGCAGTTAGTCGGATTGAATCAGGCAGACAATCTTAATTATCAAAACTGGATGGCGCAGCGCATGATGCGCGCCATGGCATTTCCCGAAGTTCAGAAGGCAATGCAGGAATTGATGGAACAACTGGCGCAGATGGGCATGAACCGCGAGCGCGTCGAACAGATTCGCGAACTCATCCGGCAAAATTTGCAGGGTATGGCAGAACAGATCAAACAGTTTGCCGGGCAACGCATCGCCGAGAATCTCAGCCAACGCCCGCCGTCCGATAACATTGACAGTTTGATGAACCGCCCGTTTCATGCGCTCTCGGATGAAGACAAACGATTGCTTCAACACGAAGTCAAGCGATTGGCCGCGGCCTTGAAGACGCGCATAGCGCTGAGACAAAAACACGCCAAGAGCGGACAGCTCGACGCGAAGGCCACCATCCGCGCCAGCCTGAAATATCACGGCGTGCCGATGGAGATCCGCCATCGTGACCGCGTCAAGAAACCAAAGTTGGTTGTGATCTGCGACATCAGCACTTCGATGCGCTTTTGTTCCGAATTGATGCTGAGTTTTCTTTTTGCTTTGCAGGGACAAGTCCGCAAGACGCACGCCTTCGCGTTCATTGACCATCTCGAATATATATCGGATGAATTCACCGGCTCCAACGCGGACCAGGCAATTGCTTCCGTTTTGTGGCGGATGCCAAGCGGATATTACAACACCGACCTCGGCTGGTCGCTCAACGATTTCAATAACGAATACATGGACACGCTCAACAGCCAGACCACGCTGATCGTCGTCGGCGACGGGCGCAACAATTTCAACGACCCGCGCGTTGACCTGTTCACGGTCATGTCACGCCGTTCCGCGCGCACCGTGTGGCTGAATCCCGAACCGCCGGCGCTCTGGAACGGCGACAGCGACATGCCCAAGTACGCGCCGCTGTGCGCTAATGTGTTGAAAGTTGGTAATTTGAGGGAGCTTGCCGAGGCAGTGGATCAGTTGATGACAACATAAATTTATTTGCGGTAAACTTGCCGAATGTCGCCCCTTGCCGAAGTCGCCAAACTCTTTCTCAAACTCGGATTCACAGCCTTCGGCGGGCCTGCCGCACACGTCGCCATGTTCCATGAGGAAGTTGTGGCGCGCCGCAAGTGGCTGACCGACGAAGAATTCCTCGACCTGCTTGGCGCCACCAATCTCATCCCCGGCCCCAACTCAACCGAGATGGCAATCCACATCGGCTTCATGCAGGCGGGCTGGCCCGGGCTGATCGTCGGCGGTGTGTGCTTCATCGCACCAGCCATGCTGATTGTGCTGGCACTAGCCTGGCTTTATGTTCAATTTGGGACATTGCCCCAAGCCGCATGGCTGTTGTATGGCATCAAGCCCATTGTCATCGCCATCATCGCGCAAGCCTTATGGATTCTCGGTGCTAAAGCGCTAAAAAATCGTTTGGCATTTTTCGCGGGCATCGCGGTCTTGGCCTTATACTTTTTTAAAGTCAATGAGATCATTTTGCTTTTCGCAGGCGGGCTGATTGTCATGCTGATCGCGAACTGGCAACGGCTTAGAAAAATCTCCCCATCAGTTTTAATTCCACTCAGCGGCATTGGCCTCGCGCAAGTTGCCGCACCATTCAGTCTTTCACTTTTATTTCTCACCTTTCTCAAAATCGGCGCAGTTTTATATGGAAGCGGCTACGTTCTGTTCGCCTTTCTGCGCGCGGACTTTGTCTCGCGCCTCGGCTGGTTGACCGACCAGCAATTGATAGACGCCATCGCGGTCGGCCAGATCACTCCCGGGCCGCTCTTCACGTCCGCGACATTTATCGGCTACTTGCTCCGAGGCATTCCCGGCGCGTTGCTCGCCACGCTCGGAATTTTTCTCCCATCCTTTATCTTCGTCGCCATCTCGAATCCTTTGATTCCACGCATCCGCAACTCGGTTTGGATGAGCAGTTTATTGGACGGAGTGAACACCTCTTCTCTTGGACTGATGGCGGGCGTGACGTTTCAACTGGGCCTTGCCTCACTGACGGATATCTTCGCCATCCTGCTTGTCATCCTGGCTTTGATCCTGCTCATCCGTTACAAGGTCAACTCGACATGGCTGATCGCGGGCGGCGCACTGGCTGGATATTTGGTTTCATTCATTCGATAAAACCATGAATACCATGTCATCCTTTACCCGCCCAAAAATCATCATCGTTCCCAACTCCACCATTGACGAAATAGCCATGGCAACAACACGGCCCGGCACAACGAAAAGGCCTGCGGCTAAATGCTCGCAGGCCTTTTCGTCGTCCCAATTCCTATTGAACCGCAAACAATTGTTCGCCGACTTTCAAGCCATCCAGATATAGCTCAACCCGGAAGGTACCAGCAGGCCAATCGCTGCCGTCATTAGTGCTCAACTTAAAATAGACATAATCAATACCTGACTCGTAAGTGTAATCAGATGTATTGATCTCGGTGTTGGCATCCACGCCAGTTACATTCACCGCATACCATTTCGCTTCGATGACCGATCCGACTTTAATATTGCTCAAATCGGCGAATACAAAGAACACCTCGCTAGGGGAATATGTAGCGGTGGTGGTCTTGCCGGTATCATCCGTGGCCATGCGGATGTTGGAAACCGTGGGCGTGGTAGACAGCGCGCTACAGGCAAGTGTTGCCAAAATAACGACGGTCAGGGCCAATATGACAGAAAATTTACGAGTACTCATGCAGCATCTCCTCTTGATAAATTGATTTGAACAGCAATCGCTGTGGGCCGATTATATTACGACTGCGCGCCCTGCTCGAGGCTAACGAAACAGCGCACAGGGATTGTAAGGCGGGCTATTTAATGAGCTTTCCAATCAGATACAGGGCGGGATAGAAAAATATCCAAACCACATCTATAAAGTGCCAGTAAACTGTAGCCGCCTCAACCGCCCAGTGTTTCTCGGAAGAGTAGAGTCCCCGCGCGCCATTACGAAGGATAATGAGGAGGAAGACCAGCCCGGTTACAACATGGAACGCATGCATGCCCGTCATCATGAAGAAGATGGCGCCCGCTGCGCTCACGGACGGGGTAACGCCTTCCGCTATGGCAGACGGCCACTCCACTCCAAGCACACCCACGACAAAGGCCAGGCCGAGCGCCAGAGTCAAAGATGTGAACAGGATAAAATTCTTGCGATCGCCATGTTCCATGGAGACTTCAGCCCGGTTCATGAAGAAGGAAGAGAGCAGCAGCACCGAAGTTACGATCAGGCCAAGAGTCGGGTTGAGAGGCGGGCGGGTCAATCCAAGCAGGTTGAAGCGGGAGACTGCCAGTCCGCCAAAGACAAACGTGTCCGAAAGCAGAAACAACCAAAGTCCAAGCCGGTTCGTGGCCAACTTATAGGCGTCACTGCGGCGATCGGCATCCTGATCATTCAGGTTGAGTTTGTAGATGTGCATGTAGTAATACGCGACCAGCCCGAATTTAACCAACGCAATCGCGGCCAGTAAAGTCACAGAACCAATTGCGCTCGCCACGAAGAATTCAAGAGCGGTCAAAACAGCCAGGAAGACAAAGATAAGTACGCCCTGACGGAGAGCTTCAGATTTATTCATATGTGCCATGTGTTGATTCCTTTCGCCTACTTTTCCTTGGCAAATCTTACATATACCGAATCGGCCAAGCCGTAATCATACGGTTCGCCCACCACTTCAAACGGCTGGTCGTAATTATGTGCGGGCATAGGCGAAGGTACCTGCCATTCCGGCGAACGCGAATTCCAAACGTTGCCAGTGGCAGGCTCCCCTTTCTTCATGCTGCGGAAAAAGTTGATGAAGAACACAAGAACCGACAGCGCAATAAGGAAAGCGGAAATCGTCATGACAAGATTATATGTATCAAAACCCAGCGCCGCATCGTAGTCCGCAATGCGGCGGCGCATACCAAGCAAGCCGATACGCATCATGAGAAGAGTCAAAACGATAAAGGATGGTGTCATCAACCAGAAATGGATACGGCCGAGCGTTTCATTCATACGGCGTCCGGTAGCTTTGGGAAACCAGAAATAGATTGCGGCAAAGAACGGGAGGACATAACCGCCAAATAATGTATCGTGGAAATGGCCGACAATCCAGTAGGTATCCTGAAGTTGAAGATCGGTGGCGACGGTTGCGTTGGGAGGCCCGGACAGGCCGCCCATCAAGAAAACAACAATGCCTCCCAGTACAAAAAGGAAAGCAGTGGGTATCGGCGAAGAAATTTTTCCTTTCCAAATGGTTGCCACCCACGAGAAGAACTTGACACCAGTTGGAACAGCCACCAGCAAAGTACTATACATAAAAGGGGTGCTCAAGTACTCGTTCATACCGGACGTGTACATATGATGCGCCCAGACAAGAAAACCCACCAATGCGATGCCAAGCGAGGAGAGCGCGATCCAGCGATAGCCGAACAACGGCTTGCGAACAAAAACCGGCAACAACTCAGAGATTACGCCGAGCCCCGGCAGGATAAATACGTAAACAGCCGGGTGGGAATAGAACCAGAACAGGTGCTGGAATAAAATAGGATTGCCGCCCTTGGCCGGGTCGAAGAAACCCATTCCAAACAGGCGTTGGAACATAACCATTTGAAATGAGAGGCCGATCAATTGTGTGGCGGTCAAGGCGATGATCGAGGTGGCAATCGCGGCCCATACGAAGATCGGCATTCGGAAGGCGGTCATACCTTTCGCGCGCATACGAGCAACAGTTGCGATGGTGTTCAATGCGCCGAGAATGGATGACCAACCTGCGACAAAAACGCCGAGGAAGAACATCTGCATCCCAACAGGAGCGCGGGCAGAGAGCGGCGGATAACCTGTCCAGCCGGTATCGAAACCACCCAACGCCAGGCTGGAGAGCAAAAGAACTGCAGCCGGGGGCGCAAGCCAATAAGAAAACGCATTCAAGCGCGGGAAGGCCATATCCTGCGCGCCGATCAAAAGCGGCACAATATAGTTGATCACCCCGGCGATACCGAGCAGGATACCGATAATCATGACCATGCCATGCAGGGACATCAACGTGTTGTACCATTGCAAAGTCAGGAATTGAAGTCCGGAAGAGGCCAGCTCCGTGCGGAAGATCAGCGAGAAAATCCCACCGATAACCAGAAGCAGCAAAGCCGTTAGTGTGTACTGAATGCCAATAACCTTGTGATCAAGTGAAACATTGATGAACTTTTCCCAGCCATCCGGGTCATGGTGGTGTTCAGGGGTTTCTTCGCCTTTGGCCCATTTGAACCAGTCGCTGATGACGCCGCTGGCGGCGAGGAAGGAAATGGCGCCAACCAATCCACCGAATACCCAGGCGGGTTCAGTGAAAAAGAATATGCCCAAAGGTTTCAATCCCATCAAAATACGTATCAGCGTGACAAAGGCGGCGCCTAACGCCCAGCCGACAACCTGCCAGATAAGGCCACGCGCCAGGGCAGACGAGAAGAATTTTTTCATGTTTCCTCCATGATTAGGCCTGACAATTCTTGTCAGGCCTAAATTTATTTATTTCAGTGTCGCAAGATATGCGACAAGATCCTGGATCTGGGCATCGGTCAAGTCAAATTTAGGCATTGCCGTTGTCGTCTCGAAACCTTTGACGATCTTGATGCTCGGGTTGGCGATAGACTCGATCAAATAAGCGTCATTGGCTGTAACGGTTGTGCCGTCTGAAAGAGTGACCTGCGAACCGTAAAGACCCTGCCAACTCGGCCCAACCAATTTACTCCCGTCAATGGTATGGCAGCCCCGGCAGCCAATCGTATTGGCAAGTTGTTCGCCGCGTCCCGCCGGCGTCTGCGCGGCCGCGGCCGCGAGAGCCTTTTGCGATGCAATCCAGGCGTCATAATCTGCCTGCGATGAAACGATAACCGGAGCTTGCATATAGGCATGCGATGCGCCGCATAATTCCGCACAACGAACCATGTAACTTCCAACAAGAATCGGTGTGACGCGATATTCGGTGATGCGGCCAGGCACAACATCCTGCTTGATACGGAACTCTGGAACCCAGAACGAATGAATGACATCGCTGGATTCCATTTTCAAAACAACTTGTTTATTGACCGGCAAATGGAGTTCTTTGGAAGTAAACCCCTCAGGGTATTGAAACGACCATGCCCATTGTATAGCCCTGACCTTGATCTCTGCCGCGCTTGGATCTACCACGCGGATTTCAGCCAATGTATAAGCGCCGAGATAGGCAAAAATCAGTACTACAATAAGAGGAACGACCGTCCAGGTGATCTCAAGCGGAGTGTTGCCTTCAATATGTTCTGCATCCGTCGTATCCCCTTTCTTGCGGCGAAAAGCAATCAAACTGTACGCAATTGGAACAACAATGAGCGCAAACAAAAATGATATAACTCTAACATCAAGATTCCACAACCAATCAATGGGCACGGATTGGGCGCTCGCCTCAACCGGCATCAAACCGATGCTATTCAACCCGACATAGGTCAGGACGGCCACTAGAACGACCAGCACGCCGACAATTACAAAATGTCGCATACTTCTCTCTCCTTATAGTATCTTGAGCTATTTCTACAAGCACGCTTTCCCCTTGTTCCACGGCGCGTTCATCAGGCGATCGTAAAACAAGGGGCTGGTTTTCAAAACATCCTATAAAGGCGGTTCACTAAAACACCCATCATAATTGGACGAGGTGCATAATTTACCAAATTTCCTCGAATTTGTCACGCTTTATCGGCACATTGGTTAGTACAAAAAAACACCGCCAAAAGGCGGCGGCAAGGATTCGACGATTGAAAGGCTTCGGCAATTGAATTAATAGGCTTTTATCGCTTCAAGAAGTTCGACGCTATGTTGAGCTGGACGAACGTTCTCAAAGACACGCGCGATCTTTCCCTGCGCGTCTATCAGGAAGGTGGTGCGGAGAACGCCTTCGTATTCCCTTCCCATAAATTTCTTCGGCCCCCACGAGCCATAGAGATCACAAACTTTATGCCCTTCGTCGGCAAGCAGAGGAAAAGGCAATTGAAATTTCTTTTTAAACTTAATATGCGATTCGACCGAATCAGGGCTGACGCCTAGAATCACGACGCCAGCCTTTTCATAAGCAGAATAGTCGTCGCGGAAATTGCAGGCTTCTTTGGTGCAACCGGGCGTATCGTCAGCCGGATAAAAATATAGAATAACGGGCCGCCCGCGAAAGTCGGAGAGGCGGTGCGTTAGACGCTGATCATCAAGCAATTCAAAATCGGGGGCTGGGATTCCGGCAGGGATTGGCATAGACAGGCTTTACTTCATGACGCCGAGTTGTTTCAAATTCTCTTCGAGCGACTCCAGGGTGGCAGGCTTGATAATCATTGCATTCGCCCCGCCTTTCATTACGCGCGCGCGAGTTTCAGGCTGGTCGTCGGACGTGATCACAATCACCGGAATGGGAATCAGGCGCGGCTCGCGGCGAAGATAAGCCAGGATTTCGAGTCCGTCCACACCGGGCATGTTGATATCGAGCAGGATCAGGCCGGGCGTAAAACCGCCCAACAAAGACATCGCCGGGCTGGCCCCATACGCAACACGCGCCGAAATGTCCAGAACCGTCAACATCTGATGCAGGGCATCCGCCGTTGAGCGATTGTCGTCAATGATAATTGCATCGTTCATTGGTCCTCCAAAATCAGCGCGCCCATCACGGACACATCGTATCCCATCAGTTTGGAAACAGCCTCTCGGAAGCCGCGCCCGCCCAGAAGTCCGAAGAGAGGCGCAAGCAAGTTGCTCTCTGCATGTTCCTTTGGGATCACAAGATCGTATCTTTCTTGAAAAAGCGGAATGAAGTCCAGGTCGAGCGCCTGGGCCGCGGCCGCGACACCAAGTCCGCAATCGGCGCGGCCCGAAGCAATGGCCGCCGCAACGCCGAGATGTGTATATTCTTCCTGATTATAGCCTCGAATCGAATCGGGAGAAATTTTTTTTAAGGACAGATGATAATCGAGCAGGACGCGCGTGCCCGCGCCGCGCTGCCGGTTCACAAAGCGGACCTGAGGCCGGGTGAGGTCCTCCAGAGTTTTTACACGCTGCGGGTTTCCGCGTCTCACCAGCAAGCCCTGATCGCGTTTAACCAGCGCAAGTACTCTGACCGGGACATCCGGCAAATACTGGCGGATATATGAAACGTTGTATTCGCCCGTGACGGGATCGAGCAGATGTGAGCCAGCCAGATGCGCTTCGCCGCGACGCAACGCGATTAATCCGCCCTGCGAGCCGACATTGGCAGAGACGAGGCGGCGATCATGCTCGGCGAGAAATTGCGCCATGAGATCGAGCGTGAGATCGTGCGAACCGATGCAAAAGATCGTGCGCTCGAGTTCAGCTTTGTTTCGATATAAACGCACATTGACCTTCTCGCCCGCTTCGAGTCCCTGCACGCCGGGCGGGATAACCACGAGTCCGTCGGCCTGCACAAGTGACGTGATAACTCCCGCTCCGCGCGAAAGCGGCGCGGCGAGAAGTTTATCGCCGACTTTGCCGGCCACCACGCGGACATAATCTTCATCGCCGGCGGGCGAATTGATCTTGCGCGTGAGTTGCGCGGTTTCAACCGGAAGTTCCTTCGGCCTTCTACCCAGCCACTTTGCGAGAATCGGTTCGACGAAGATATCAATCGTCAGCGCGGCAGAGACGGGGTAACCGGGAACGCCAATAATCGGTGTCAAGTTCCAAGTTCCAAGTTCCAAGTTATCCGACTCTCGACTCTCGACTCCCGATTCCCTTTTCACCATTCCTAAAATCACCGGGTGTCCCGGCCTGACCGCCACTCCGTGAACGAGAAGCGTTCCAAGCTTTTCGACAACCTTCGCAGAAAAATCCTCCGCGCCGGCGGACGAGCCGGCGTTGAGAAGAATCAAATCGTGGTCTTGCGCGGCTTCCATTACGCGCTGACAAATCAAATCGAAATCGTCTTTGACGATCGGATAACGCGTCGCTTCGCCGCCCATCGCTTTGATCTGCGCGGCGAGGACGAGCGAGTTGTATTCGAGGATGTCGCCCGCTTGAAGTTTCGATCCGATCGGCACGAGTTCACTCCCGGTTGGGAGAATCGCGACGCGCGGCTTGCGGGCAACACCGATTTGCTGATGTCCCGCCGCGGCAATCGCCCCCAAATCAACAGGGCGCAGGACATGGCCCGCAGGCAAAACAAGCTGCGTGGCAACAATGTCTTCGCCCATCGGGCGGACATGACTCCACGGCGCGACCGCGGCGCGAATGCGAATGGACGAAGGAGCGCGAATGGCGGACGATATATTTCCATCAGCGTCGAGCGATTCGACATTCTCGATCGGGATGACCGCATCCGCCCATTCGGGCAGAGGATCGCCGGTGTCAACGTATCGAGCAGACGATGGACGATTGACAGTGGACGATAAAGAACCAATCACAGCAAGTTGCAGTGGCGTCGTCGGCTGCGCGCCGCTCGTGTCTTCTGCGCGGACCGCGAAGCCGTCCATGGCCGAGGCGTGATAATGCGGCGATGAAATCTTCGCCCAAACCGGCCCGGCCAAGACGCGGCCCAGCGCGTTTTCATCGAGCGGAATTGATTCAGTCCCGAGTACGCGCCAGAGATTCGCGTCTCTCAGCGCGGCCTCAAAACGAGACTTTGCTTCGGGGAGAGGGATGTCGTGGAGGTAGAGAGACATGTCGTTTGTCTACATTGGCCTAGAATACTTAGCAATGATTTGCTTAATTTCGGGTGATTCAAAAAATCATTTTTATTTATAACAACATTATTTCTGCTGCTTCACCCGCGCTGACTCCAGTGGCGTCCGGCGGGATGCGCAGCAATCCGTGCGCGGCGGCGAGGGTGAAGATGAGATTCGATTTGCCGAAGATGGGTTCGGCAAGCCACTCTCCCTCACCCCCGGCCTCTCTCCCCGTGGGAGAGGGTAGTAATTTCACCGGAATCCAATCTTCTCTTCCTGCTTGCGAGGGGATGTTCACTGTCAAGCGCGCCATCACGGATGGGCGCGGTGCTGAGCCTGTCGAAGCATCGAGCGGCAGGCCCAATAATTTTTCGATCACCGGCGCGACGAATAAATATCCGTTCACCAGCGCGCTGACGGGATTGCCAGGCAGCCCGATCACAGCCTTGCCAGCGCACGCGCCCAAAATTGTCGGCTTGCCGGGCCGCGTGTTGATTCCGTGTACGAGCACGCCGGGTTTGCCCAGCGATGCAATCGCCTCGGCGGTCATGTCGCGCGTGCTGGCCGACGAACCGGCGGTGATAATCACAACGTCACATTCGCTCAATGCGCGCGCGGCGGTCTCTTTCAACGCGCGTATGTCGTCAGGCACAATGCCGTACATCACCGCCTCCCCGCCGAATTTCGTCACGAGCGCGGCCAATGTGTACGCGTTGACATCGCGCACCTGGCCGCGGTGCGGCTGTTGACTCGGTTCCACCACTTCATCGCCGGACGAAATCAATCCGACGCGTATCTTTTTGACGACCTGCAGTTGGACGATTCCCAAAGCCATCAGCCCGCCAATTTCGGCGGGTCTTAATCGGACCCCGCGCCGGATGACCGTTTGTCCCTGGGCCACATCTTCCCCGACGCGGATCACGTTCTCGCCTTCGGCGACCGCGCGCATAATTTCAATTTCGTTCGGACGCGCCGATTGTGTCTGTTCCAACATCACGACCGCTTCCGCGCCGTCGGGCAACATGCCGCCGGTGTGGATCAACGCACATTGACCGGCGTTCAATTCAAACGAAGGCTCACCGCCCATCGGAACTTCGCCGATCAGATTCAAATAGGCAGGCAATGAATCTGCCGCGCCGAACGTGTCGCGGGCGCGCACAGCGTAGCCGTCCACCGTCGAACGCGGGAACTCAGGCAACGGATGCGGCGCGAGGATGTCTTGAGCGGTGACGCGGCCGAGGGCGTGGATCGTGTCTATTAACTCGGAGTCCGCTTTGGGGGCGGAAAGATGCGAGAGCAAAAGCGCGCGCGCCTCGTCTGGCGGGAGAAGAGTCAGAAATTCGGGCATGAGGTCACCTCAGCCAAAACGTCAACGTCAGGAAATAAGCGGTGAGGCCAAAGAGGGCAATCGCATTGGCGGTCAAAAGAGTCCAAATGGGTTTCGCGCCGAGTGCGATGTTGTACAGCAAATAAATTTGCAGGAAAGCGAAAGGAAGAGTGAGGAAGGCCGGCCAAAGCAGGCTGAGGGAAAAGCCGAAAAGCGGCGCGGCGGCAAAAAGAAAATATGCGGCAACGATCAAAGCGTGATGCAGAGGGACAGCGCGTTCCCAGCCGAGGCGCGAAAGAAATGTGCCGCGTTCGTATTTGATATCTTCGGAATAACCGGGAAAATCAAGCGCGATGAAAGCCGCAAAAGCCAGCATGGACAGCGGGATGGCCGTGACGTTCAGCAAGCGATGATAACTGCCGGCCTGTAGAAGAAACGCAATGGACGGCGCGAGATAGGCAATCTGAATGGCAAGCAGGAATTCGCCGAAACCTTTGGCCGCCAGTCGAAGCGGCGGGACGGAATAGATGATTACTATGAAAAGAAAAATCGCAAGGAAGAGAATAGACGGGCCGCCAAGACTGTGGTCGCGGAAAAAGAAAAAAGCGATCACGCCCGCGCCGGTTAGCGCAGAGAGAGATACGTAGAGCGCCGCGTCCTGAATGGCTTTGCGTTCGGCGCGGGTTTCTTCTGCGATGATCGGCTCGTTGAACGGACGAAAGACTTCGACCAGCAGACTCATGGTCAATTGCGCCATGAGAACGGCAAACAATCCAAGCCAAAAAACAGGTTGATCCTGTGGATTGCCGAGATAGCGCGCGATCCCCGCGCCGAGGACATAGGTCAATGCCGCGAGGAGCAGATAGAGAGGGCGTGAGAGGCGGAGAATGGTTAGAAGACGCTGCATGTTTTTCCTGAGGATCTTTTGCGCCGCAAAGTTTTTGTTTTTTTGCGGCGCGCTTCACTGTTATTTGTCTTTCAAAAATTCTTCAAGCCGCGCAACCGCTTCGGGCAGATTCCTGCGCCCGAGGCCGAGGCGGAAATGATTGGAGGCGTCATCGTAGACCGAGCCGGGCAAAAGCAGAACACCCGCCTTGCGGACCAGTTCATCGCAGAATGATTCTACATCTCCGCCAAGATAACGCGGGAAGGCCATCGAGCCGGCGCGCGGGCGCACCCATGAAAACAAATCGGCGTGACGCTGGATGAGGTTGTCAATTATTGTGAGATTTTTCTTGATGATGTCGAGGTTTCGTCCGGCGAGTTTCAGGCGATGACGCATGGCAACTTCTGCCAGGAATTCGCTCGGCGCGGAATTGCAAATGGTGGTGTAGTCTTTGAGCGCGGCCATGCGTTGATAAATATTTTTGTTGCGCGTGGCGATCCAGCCAATTCGCAGGCCGGCCAGGCCGTAGGTTTTCGACGCTACACCGAGCGAGACGGCGTATTCGCCTAAATCGCACGCGGCAGGCAGACGAGCCGCCGGGTCATATTCCGATTCGCGGTAGACCTCGTCTGAAAACAGGAGCAGGCCGTTTTCACGCGCGAAGCGGTTGACCGAGTCGAAGTCGGCGCGGGACATCAAATATCCGGTTGGGTTGTGCGGCGTGTTGAGGATAACGGCTTTCGTATTCGGGCGCAAAAGTTTCGGCAACTCGTCGAGATCGAGCGCCCAATTATTTTCTTCGCGCGCCGTCCACGCGCTGACGTCACAGCCGATACCGCGCGCCACTTCCGCCAGAGATTGATAGCCGGGTGCATGGACGATGACATGGTCGCCGGCGTCGAGCATGGCGTGCATAAAAAGAAAGATCGCCTCGCCTGCGCCGGAATGCACCAGCACATTCTCCGGTTGAATCGTTTCATACAGTTTGCAAATTTCTTTACGCAGAGTCGGGCTGCCCTGCGATTCTGTGTAGCCCAGCCAGACCTGCTGAAATTTTTCGGCCGCGCCCGGCTCCAGCGCCAGCAAGTCGGCGATGGTCATGGATTCACAGTCCGAACTGCACAACAAGTATTCGGTTGTGAATTCGTATTTGGCAAAGTAGCGTTCGAGTTTGAAATCAGGGAGTTGCACGAATCACCTCGGGATTAAACCGCGCAGCACGCAAAGGCCGCAAAGTTTTATTTGCAGTTCAAGCGGGCCTTAATCCATAACTTTCTTCAAATCTCGATAATGGATTTGATTATGAAGATACACCATCTTAATCATCTCGCGCAAAGTGGTCACGCCGAGAAACGGATGACGGCCGGTTTTCTGAAGATCGGCTTCAGTCAACGCCGAAACCCATTCGATCATCCGCGCCCGCACGGATTTGTACTGCTCCAGTAATTCATGCGGGTTCAATTCCTTCGTTTTTTCCTGCTGGCTGGCATTATAACGGTCAATCGAAAAATCTTCCGCCGCGCCCGGCCCGCCCTGACGGATATTCTCGAACAACTTCACGAAGGCGCGTTCGGCGGTCACCAGGTGCGCCAGAATGCTGCGAACGGTCCATACCGCGCCTTCGGTGTAGACTTCGAGCCTCCACTGTTCGTCGGTCAGGCCCCCATAAAAGGATGAATATTTTTCGCCTTCAGATTTCAATTTATCAACAAGCATGGTGGGGGTTTCAGGCATAAGTACTCCTATAAATATTTGTCACGGGACGGAATAACCCGCGTAGTTAATGGCTTTCTTGCCGGTCAGACTCCAGGTGTAACGGGAAAAAGATGAAATCTGCTTTACTATCTTTTCGCTATCTGCAAAATCAGGGCGCACATAATAATAATGCGCGTCGTACGGCGAATCGCCGAAGGCCGCCGCAAGAATATAACCGCGTGACTCGGCGTAATTCTTCAATGTGATCGTCATGCGAAACCAATTCTGTGACAAATTCTTCTCATTCAGTTTCGGCGGCACAAGCGGCGAGTAATAGGCGTGAAAAACGATCAGGTTCGGTTTGTAGCGATCAAGATATGGCTCGGTGATTTCGCCATTATGCGCGATCCATTCGTCGTTCAAGCCCCAGGCGTCAATTGCCGTCCAGTTCGAATAAAACGGCAGAAGTCCCGCCTCGGTCGTCGCGATCACATATCCTTTGCCTTGATAGTCTGCAAGTATTTTAGCAATTTCGTAGCGTCCATCGCCCTCGATCGGCTGGTCGCAGGATTGCTGGCCGGCGATGAGATAACATTTCTGGGATACAGAATAAAGGACGAGCATGAAGGATGCCGCCAGCGCGACTGCAAGCCAAACGCTTCGCGCGCGGACTTCAGCCGGGCGCGGCCACGAAAAACCAATTTCGCGTCCGATGCCTTCCACAAGCGGATACCACGAGATCAGCACCAGCGGCCAAAGCGCGTATTGAAAGCGTCCGCCGAAGTTTGTCTCGTTCGAGATGAGAATGAACATCGCCGCGAACAAAATGAGCGGAATCAAAAATGCAATCGTCTGCCTTGTTGTTTTACTTGAACGGAAGCCGAGCAGAAACGCCAGCATGAACGGTCCGCCAAAGCGGAAAAGATTGCCGAGCGATTCCCAAAACGAGTCCCAATACAGCGCACCCCCGCCCTTCTTGTAAAACGGATTCGGCAGTGGATAGCCGAAATAATTCCAGCGCCACAAGAAATACGCCCCGCCTAGAACAAGGAATACCGTCACAAACGTGACGATGATTTTACGGGAAGCGCGCCAGCCTTTCATCACAACGACCGCAAACAACATCAACCCGCCCAGGATGACTCCTTCAGGACGGATCAATCCGGTAATCAGGCCGGAGAACGCGAAGGCCAGGGAAAGCCAAAAAGGCGGATTCTGTTTTTGAATCAGAAGCAGGCCAAAGGTCCAGGTAAGAGCCGCAAAGAAGGCAAAGAATGGCGTCCCAAAAAACGCGGCGACATAAGAGAGTCCGGTTCCAACCGCGAGGTAAAGTCCGGTGATGAACGAAACGGCGACGCCCGCCTTCCAGATGCGGCGGTTGACAAAGTAGACAAGCAGGACAGTCAATAAGTGCGCGCCGAAACCAAGCGCCCGGACTGCGCGTCCAACCGGAATGCCGACCTTGATCAGCGCCGCAACGGACGCCATGAAGAGAAAATCGGTCGCGCCATCCACAGGATGTTGGCCGATGTTCCAAACGATGCCATATCCGCGCGCGAGATTGTTGGCGTAACGCATGAGCATGGCCGCGTCTTCAAAGGGCGGGAGATTAAAATTAATAAAACGCAGCGCATAGAAAAGAACGGCGCCAATCAGAAGCACGGAGGCAATGATATCGGGATGTCGTTTAAGGAAAGTCATGGTCACCCAAGCAGGGAATAGCCCCCATCCACAACGACAGTTTGGCCGGTGATGTATTGATTATCGAGCAGGAAATCCAGGGCCGATGCGATCTCTTCGATCTTTGCAGTCCGTTTAAGGGGCAGGCGATTAATCAATCGAGCCCATTCTTCCGGAGAAATCACATCCGATTGCAATACCAACCCGGGCGCAATGGCATTGACTCGTATGGTTGGAGCAAAAGCACGCGCTAATATTTTGGTCAACGCTTCAAGCCCCGCTTTGCTGACCGTATAAGACGGATAGCGGCTCCAGGCTTTTTGCGCGCCGACATCCGTGACGTTGACGATTAAGCCGCCATCGGTCATGCGTTTGGCTGCTGCCTGCGCGCATAAAAAAGGCGCGCGCAGGTTCAGGTCGAGGGCCGCATCCCAATCCTTGACGGAAAGCGTGCGCGCCTCACCAGCAGGCATGATCGCCGCCGAATTGACCAGCACCTTAAGCGGGTGCTTGATCTTATCAACAGCCGCAAACAAAGATGATATCTGTTTTGGATCGGTCAAATCGGCCTGGGAAACAAAGACCGGAACACCCAGCGTGCGTATCTCTGTGGCAGTCCTGTCTGCCTGCACATCGGAGTGACGGTAATGCAATAAGATTGCATATCCCTTGCGCGCCAATGCAAAGACGAATGCTTTGCCGAGGCGGTGTGCCGCGCCCGTAACGAGAGCCAAAGGTTGTTCGGACATGGCTTTGTTTTACCACAGAATCAAGGGCCAGATTCCTTGTTGAAACCTGGTCCTTGCAAATTAACCTTTGAAAAAATTCGAGATGAAGAACCACACGTTGGCCGGGCGTTCGGCCAGGCGGCGCATGAAGTACGGGTACCAATGCGCGCCAAAGGGAACATAAACGCGCACCGGGTAACCATCCTTCACCAATTTTTCCTGCAAGTCGCGGCGAATTCCATAGAGCATCTGAAATTCCATGGCGTCCTTCGGGAGGCCGATCTTTTGAGCGTACTGCCGAGTAAAGTCAATACGGTTTTCATCATGAGTGCCGATGGCCGGGATGGGAGGAAAGAGGCCGTCGCTGCTGATTCTCGGAGAGTCGGACGCCAGAGCCGCGTCCAGGATAATCTTGGTTAACAGGTCGTAGTTCGCATCTACATCTGCTTTCTTCGCGAAGGCTTTATCTGCCGGCTCCTGGTACGCGCCCTTGACCAGGCGGATGGGTGTCTTATCTTCCAATAATTTGCGCACATCCGCTTCAGTCCGAAACAAATAGGACTGCAACACTATGCCGACGTTCTTGTAACCCTTTCTGCGCATTTGATTGAAGAGATTGAGCGTCTTATCTGTATAAGGCGTATCTTCCATATCAATGCGGATAAAATTGCCATGCGCTTTGGCGCGGGCCAGAATGCGCTCGAGGTTTTGCGCGCACAAATTCTCGTCCAGGGCCAGACCGATCTGCGTCAGCTTGATGGAGACATTGGCGCGCACACCCGATGTTCTGATCGCATCCAGAGTATTCAAAATATCTGAGGCGGCTTCGGAAGCTTCTTCCGGCTTGCTGGTATGTTCGCCCAAGTGATCAAGCGTAACATTGATGCCTTTGGCGTTTAATTCGCGGATGGCCTTGATCGCATCATCAACTTTGGTTCCCGCCACAAAACGAGAAGCCGTGTTCCATGCAAACTTCCAACTTGTGACCATGTTCTGCGCCCAGGCGGCTTTGGAAAGATGGATCAGAAATGAGCGAAGCATAGGTACCCTTTCTCACAAAAAAGCTAAGGCTATTCTAGCACAAGTGATAAAAGTGGTTGTGTTATACTTTTTAACGACGAAAGTCACTGAAATTTTTCCGAAACAGCGGGAATCGCCAATTTCATCCACAGCTTAAACACGCGTGCGAAACTTGTGGATTGTTCTGAATAAAGTCACTTTTTTTGGAGGTAGAGTGAGAAATAGAAACTCGAATATTATCCTGCGGGGGACAGCGATTCTCCTATTGAGCATCGCCATTGTTTTGACAACATCTTCACTGGTTGGTTACAGCCGTGAACGCAACAACTATCCATCCGGCATGACAATTGCCGGGGTTCCGGTCGGCGGCCTGGATCCACAAGCCGCATCCCAACGCATATTGGAAGTGTACAACACCCCAATCGAGATCCAATACGGCGGCGGAAACATCCAAGTCAACCCGACCATCCTGGGCTTTCAACTTGACACCGAATCCATGCTGGCCGCCGCAGATTTGAGCCGAACCGGCAGTTCATTCTGGAGCGGATTTTGGGACTATCTCTGGAACCGCGACCCGAAACCGGTCCCCGTGCCATTAAGAGCCACTATTACCGAAGAGCGTTTACGCGCCTATCTGCAGACCGAAGTTGCTCCACGTTACGACCAGCCCCCCACATCGGCTCAACCGGTGCCGGGCAGTACAAGCTTTACACCGGGACAACCGGGCCAAATGCTGGATATAGACAGAGCCGTGCCTCTGATCGAAGATGCCCTGCGGTCTCCGACCAGCCGCAGCGTGGCATTGGCATCCACCCAGAATGTTTCAGCCGCCAGGCCAACGCTACAAAACCTGGAAATCTTGATGAAACAACTGGTTACAACATCAGGTTTCGATGGCGTTATCGGGGTTTACATGCTTGATCTCCAAAATGGGCAGGAAATCAATTTTGCCATGAACCAGGGACAGGATATTTCGGTCACGCCTGACGTCGCTTTCACCGCTTCGAGCACGATCAAAATACCTATCCTTGTTTCATACTTCATTCAAAACGGAAAGTCGCCCGTGGACGATGCCACCAATGATTTGATTCTGAACATGATCCGCCAGTCCGAGAACCCTGCAAGCGACCAAATGATGGCGCGGCTTGATCCAAATCGCGGGCCGCTTATTGTCACAGAATACATGCAGAAGCTGGGGCTGCAAAACACATTCATAGGCGGATATTTTTGCAACGCCGCCAATCCATGCCCTCTCTTGCAGAAGTTCAGTACCCCGGCCAACCAGCGCGCAGACGCATACATCACGGAGCCCGACGTCTACAATCAGACTACTGTCTCTGACATGGGCATGCTATTGGAGGACATTTATCAATGTTCGCAAACAGGCGGCGGAGCGTTGGTGGCGGCATTTCCCGATACGATCAACCAGAATTCGTGCAAGCAAATCATCAACTATCTTGAGCAAAATAAGATTGGTCAATTGCTCGAAGCCGGCGTACCAGAGGGCACAACAGTAGCCATGAAACACGGCTGGATACCCCGCTGTGCCGGATGCGTTCCCGCAGACATTAGCGCGGCAGGAATTGTTTATACGCCGGGGGGAAATTTTGTACTTTCAGTTTACACCTACAAAGCTGAAAACCTGTTCGATACTACCAACCTGTTAATTGCAAACCTAACGCGGGCAGTATACAATTACTTTAATCTTTCAAGTCAATAACAAAATATGCCCCTCTTTCCAACGAGAGAGGGGCATATTTTGTAATCTCGTATATAATCAAGCTATGAGCGCGTCTTTTGGACTCTTTCGCCTTCAGCAAGTGGATAGCCGCATTAACCACATCGAAATTCGGCTGGCGAAAATTCAGGAAATACTGGATAACGACGCCGAACTTCGAGACGCGCTGGAGCAGGTAAAAGCCGCAGAGGTGGAACAACACGATTTGGAACGGGCCCAGCAGAAATCCGAAGAAGATGCGCACAACCAGCAAATCAAAATCCAGCAGGCCGAGTCGAGCCTGTACGGCGGCAGTGTTCATAATCCGAAAGAATTGCAGGATTTACAAGCAGACATTGTTTCTTTAAAAAAGCACCTGGCAAACCTAGAGGAACGCGAATTGGAAGCAATGCTCAAGACTGAAACCGCGCAATCTGCTTTAAAAACCGCGCGGGCAAATATTGAAAAAACCCGGACGCGCCTGGGCGGCGAACACCGCCAATTGCTGGACGAACAATCATCGCTCATGCGCGATCTGGAAAGCCTGCAATCGGAACGCAGAGCAACTACGAACGAGGTCGTCACGGAATTGCTGGCCGCATATGAAGACTTGCGAAAAGAAAGACGAGGCATTGCAGTTGCCGAGGTTTCTGAAAACTCCTGCGGCGCATGTGGTTCATCATTATCCCCGGCCATACAACAAAGCGCGCGCCGCGCAGCGCAGCTTGTTTATTGTCCTTCCTGCGGACGGATCCTGTACGCCAGTTGACCTGAATTATGAAAATTCCGTTCCTTCCACCCATTGACCCCTTTTCTTTTATATTCGCATTCATCGTTGCCAGCCTGTTCTGGTGGTTGGTCGGACGCGCGCGCCCGCTATGGAATGAACTTCGAGAGAATCTAAAAACACAAAGTGAAGAGGCACAAGCGCGCCGCACCACCAGCGTGGAAGAGAATCACCGCCGCCTTACACTGCGCCGCGCACAGGGAATGCACCTGGCCGCGCCGCTATTTGCGCTCGATGAAATTTTGCAAGAACCTCGTTTGCTGGCCCCTCCGGCACACGTCGAACCTGGCGGGCCAATTGCCACAGAAGACATCGTCACCCAAACTCTCCCTTACCTTCCGGCATGGCCCGAACTTGGCGCAGCCTACAACGCCCCTACACTCAGCTTCAAGCAGGCATTATCCGGAGGCGTAAACCTGGCAATTATCGGCCAGCCCGGTATCGGAAAAACAGTTGCATTGGCGCACCTTGCAACCCTCGCCGCAAATCGCGACGACCGACTCGGACATTTAAATGATCTGATTCCGTTCCTCATCCATGTCGCGGATATAAAACTTCCAATTAACGAGACGCGGGATATTCTCCACCCCATCAACGAATCAGTTTCCGAACACGCATCAGTCCTGGACCTGGGACGGGTACCCGGCTTCGTTCAAAATTCCTTCCGCTCCGGCCGCGCCCTGCTCCTGCTCGACGGCTTCGACGAACTCACCCCTGACGGCCAGCAGGCTGTTTCCGATTACCTAAAACTGCTCTTACAGGAATATCCAAAGACCCGCGTGGTCACAACCGGCGCGCCCGAATATCTCGACGGCCTGCTTGGCCTCGGTTTCGCGCCGCTAACGCTCGCCGCCTGGAACAAGTCGCAGACCAATCACTTCGTCCAAAAATGGGGCGAGTTGTGGACACAGTTTGTGGCAGTTGAAGCCTGGGCGCAGAGCGGGCCTGAACAGGTAGATCCCATTCTGCTGAATATCTGGCTCGGCGCAGAAAATCAAGGACTCAATCCGTTTGAACTGACCTTGAAAATCTGGGGCGCATACGCCGGCGACAGCCTGGGCCCGCACACACTCGATGCGATCGCCTCGCACATCCGCAGATTGGCGCCAACCAACACACCGCCCGCCGCGCTCGAAACCCTGGCCATGCAAGTGACACTTGCAACGCAGCCGGTTTTCGATCCGCGCAAAGCGCGCGAATGGGTTAAATCTTTTGAACTGTCAGACGAAGCAGAATTGGAAGCGCAGGCAGATATTGAAGCCAACGAAGCAGCAGAGGAACAAACTTTAGACGAAAAAGAACCAAAGAAAAAAGAAAAAAACAAAAAGGCAAAAAGCGGGCCGGCTCCCACTCCCGGCCTGATCGGCAAACTGGCATCTGGCGGATTGATCGTGGCGCACTCCAACAACAAGATGCGATTTCTTCATCCGATCTTTGGCGGATTTCTGGCAGGACGCGCGTTAAGCGGCGTCAAAGCTGATGAGGCCCTGCTCAACCAACCCGATTGGACCGGCAAGTTATTGGCAATGCGTTATCTGGCCGCGCACGGAGACGTGAGCAATCTTATAAAGAGCATCTTGGAATTCTCAAGACTTCCAATGCACAGGCCCTTGCTGTCCGCCGCCCGCTGGCTGCGCGACGCTCCGCGTGATGCGCCCTGGCGCGGAAAAATCATGGCGGCCCTGGCAGAACTCATCCGAACCGAAGGCTTGCCTCTCGGTCTGCGCGGTCAGGCGTTGGCCGCTTTTGTGTACAGCAACGACCCGGCTGTGACGGCGCTCTTCCGCCAATTTATGACGACGCTTTCGTTCGAATTGATCAGACTCTCTGCATTGGGGAGCGGCGCTTTACGCGATATAAAATCCGCACAGACACTCGAGAACGTTCTATCCGCGCCGAGCATATCCGCGCGGCGAGCGGCATGTCTCGCATTGGTTGCCCTCGGAACGAATGATACGCTTGAAACAGTCGCGCACGCCCTTCTCAATGCAGACGAAGACTTGCGCCGCGCTGCCGCCGAAGCACTGGCAAACGACCCTAACGAAGGACATGCCATGCTGAAAGACGGCGCAACGCTGGCCGATATTCTCCTGCGGCGCGCGGTGGTCTATGGGCTGGCGCGCGTGGATGCGCCCTGGGCCACCGAGACTCTCCAAAAGATGCAAGTCGAAGACGATCAATGGGTTGTGCGCAATTCTGCCAGCGAAGTGCTTGAAGCCCGGCAATCCAGCGAAGACCCTCGTGTGCCGCGCCCGCTCAAAGTTCCATCTGAAACGCCGTGGCTGATCGAATTCGCCGGGACACAAGGCACCGGCATCTCGCCCGGCTCGCCCGCCACCGATGTCCTGGTGGCCGCGCTCAAAAGTCCAAAAGATGAAGAACGATTGGCTGCGCTGGCTTATCTCAAGAAAAGCCCAAGCGATGGCGTCATCAAGCAAATTTACGGCGCAATGTACGGCGACGATACCGAAGTACGCGAAGCCGCATACATTGCGCTTTGGGAAATCGGCGCATCAGGCTACAAACTCCCCCACCCCACACAATATGGATATAGTTAAATGTTGATCACAAACGCCGCCATCATTACATGGGAAACGCCCAATCGCGTTCTTGAAAATCACGCCATCTATATTGCCGGCGATCATATTCACGAAATTGGGCCGACATCCAAACTGGAGAAACTGTATCCCAAGGTCAAGAAATTCGACGCACACGGCCAACTCGTGATGCCTGGCGGAATCTGCGCCCACACCCATTTTTACGGCGCGTTCGCGCGCGGCATGGCAATTCCCGGCGCTGCGCCAAAAGACTTCCCTGAAATTCTTGAAAAACTATGGTGGCCGCTCGATAAATCCCTGCTCGATGAAGATGTGCGATATTCAGCCCTGGTTTGCTTGATAGACGCCATCAAGCACGGCACGACCACTCTCATTGACCATCACGCCTCGCCCAACGCGATTGACGGCTCGCTAGACATTATCGCCGACGCGGTTGACAAATCCGGCCTGCGCGCTGTGTTGTGTTATGAAGTCACCGATCGCGATGGGCCTGACAAGGCCGACGCAGGAATTAAAGAGAACGTCCGATTCTTGAAACGGCTGGCGGCCAACCCGCATCCGCGCCTGGCCGGGACCTTTGGCCTGCACGCCAGCCTGACGCTTTCAGGCGCCACCCTGCAAGCCTGCCGCGCCGCCGCGCCCGACGAAACAGGATTCCACATCCACGTCGCTGAACATGAAGCGGACGAGTACGACAGTTTGAAAAAATCCAACATGCGAGTCATTGATCGTTTGCAAAATCATGCCATTCTCGGCCCAAAGACAATCACGGCGCATTGCATTCATATTGACGCGCGCGAAATTGAAATTCTCAAAGACACCGGCACATGGGTCACGCACCAGCCGCGCTCGAACATGAACAATGCGGTCGGCGCCGCGCCGGTCGAAGCGATGATGCGCAACGGCATCAAAGCCTGCCTTGGCAACGACGGTTTTAGCAACGCGATGTGGGATGAATGGAAGGCGGCATATTTCCTGCACAAAGTCACAACCCGCGACCCGCGCCGCATGGGCGGATACGATGTCGCACAAATGGCGATTCAGAATAATTCGGCACTGGCCAATGTTTTCTTCCCGGCCGCGCCAATCGGACAGATCGTCCCCGGTGCTTTTGCAGATTTGATCTTCGTTGATTACCAATCGCCGACTCCCGTCAACGCCGATAACCTGCCCTGGCACATCATTTTCGGATTTCAATCAAGCATGATCACAACGACCATCGTCGCCGGAAAGGTGTTGATGAAAGACCGCCAACTCACGACGCTCGATGAAACAGAAATTGCGGCGCGCGCTAGAGAACTTGCGCCAAAGGTCTGGAAACGATACGAAAAAGAAGTTTCGAAGGTGTCGTAGCGTCGAAAGGACACCATTCGCAGGAGACGAAAATGCCGCGTAACAAAAGGTATGATCAACGCCTTCAAACGGTCCCTCAAGATTCCATCCAAACAACCATTCCTCGACACATTTGACAATACCTGGAGCCACAATGACCGATCCGTCCATTTTGTTAACCATCGCCGTACTCGGCGGAACCGGCAAAGAAGGAAAAGGCCTGGCGTATCGCTGGGCCAAGGCCGGCTATCGCGTGTTGATCGGCTCGCGCGTTGAAGAAAAAGCAATTACCGCCGCATCGGAGATCGTCGAACTTTTGGATGGGGCCGCTTCGATAGTGGGCATGACGAATCTCGAAGCGGCGCAACAGGCGAATATTGTTGTACTGGCCGTGCCTTATGCCGCTCACCGTAACACACTTGAGTCTGTGAAAGAGGCGCTCAAAGGCAAGTTGCTGGTTGATGTAACCGTCCCCCTCGTCCCGCCGAAAGTGACCAAAGTTCAGATGCCCGCCGCCGGGTCTGCGGCGCAGGAAGCGAAACAAATCCTGGGCGAGGGCGCGGAAGTCGCGGCCGCGTTCCAGAATATTTCGCATGAACATTTATTGCAGGACGAAGATATCGAATGCGACGTGCTTGTCACAGGCACAAGCAAAGAGACGCGCGCCGAGGCTTTGAAACTTGTTGCCGCGACGGGACTGACCGGTTGGGACGCCGGTCCCATCGAAAACTCGGTCGTCATCGAAGGCCTGACCAGCGTGCTGATCAACATCAACAAACAATACGGCTCGACACATGCCGGCATAAAAATAACCGGCGTTCCAAGATAATCCGCAAGATGGCGACTCTTACCCTTACTCCTCTGCAAGACATTCCCCTCATCCGCCACGGCGACGACCTGGCGGATGTTATTCTAAATTCGCTTCACTCTTCAAATCTGAGGCTTGAAAATAATGATATTCTCGTCCTGGCGCAGAAAATCGTCAGCAAGGCCGAAGGCCGGATGGTCAACCTCGCAACGGTTACGCCCGGCGAACGCGCCAAAGAACTTGCTACGCAAGCCGGCAAAGATGCGCGCGTCGTCGAGTTGATGCTGCAGGAAAGCAACGCCGTTCTGCGGACTCGTCCCGGCACAATCATCGTTGAGCACAAGCTGGGATTTGTCTGCGCCAACGCCGGCATTGACCATTCCAACGTGTCCCCCCACCATCTCCCGCAAAATTCCTCTAATTTGGAGGAAGAATTTGTTTTACTTCTTCCCGAAAATCCCGATCGATCTGCCAGCGATATCCGCGCGAAAATCGAATCAAAGACTGGCAAAAAGATTGGCGTGATGATCATCGACTCGCACGGACGCGCCTGGCGCATCGGCACACAAGGAGTCTGCATTGGCCTGAGCGGCCTGCCCGGCGTGATTGACGAACGCGGCTGGAAAGACTTATTCGGCTACACTTTGCGCGTCACCGTCGTCGGCGTGGCCGATGAATTGGCCGCGGCCGCTTCGCTCGTTATGGGACAGGCCGCGGAGGGAAGACCTGCCGTCCACGCGCGCGGATTTCCATATCCACTGCGCGAAGGTTCGCTCGAGGAAATCATCCGCCCAAAAGATCAAGATCTGTTTCGCTAATGAATTTCCAATATTCATCTGGTATCTTTCAGAAAAACATTGGAGATGGTGCGTTGAAAAATTTTCCCGCAGAATATCTCGATCTGCTCAAAGATGACAAAAGAGCTTATCTCTTTCTTGCCACCACGATGGACGACGGCTCTCCGCAAGTCACACCCGTTTGGTTCAACACCGATGATGAATATATTCTCATCAACACCAACGAGGGCCGCATCAAAGATCGCAACATGAAGGCCCGCCCGAAAGTTGCCATGGTCATTCAAGATCCCGAAACCCCATATCGCTACATTCAAATCCGCGGCGAAGCTGCTTCATACACCGCCGAAGGCGCGGACGAACACATCAGCCGGCTTTCGATGAAATACGACGGCAAGCCGTGGAAATATCGCGCGGGACAGAAACGGATCATATTCAAGATCAAGCCGACTCACTTTGACGAACACTGACCTGCATGATTTCCTGCGCTCGCGGCGTTCCGTCCGTCGCTTCATAGCGGACCCGATTCCGGATTCCGTTATCGAACGCGTCCTCGCCACCGCGGCCTTCGCCCCCTCCGCACATAACCTTCAGCCATGGAGATTCGTCGTCGTCAAAAATCCAGAAGCCCGAACGCGGCTAGGCACGGCGCTGACGACAAAAATGTGCGCCGACATGCAGGCCGATGGCGCGCCAACATCCGAAATCGAATCGCGCGCAAGCCGTTCTCTACGCCGCATTGACGAAGCGCCGGCTTTGATTCTTTTATGCCGTGATGTGACCACCATTCGAGTAAACACACCCGAAGAAATGGTCATGAACATTCAATCCACTGCGCTGGCCGGGATGAATATTTTGCTCGCCGCGCGCGCCGAAGGTCTCGATGCAAATTGGATTTGCTGGCCGTTATATGCAAAGGAAGAAACGCGCGCGGCGTTGGATTTGCCCGAAACATGGGAACCGCAAGCAATGTTAATTGCCGGGTATGCTGATGAAGAGCCGAAAGAAAAAGAATTAAAACCTCTGAATAAAATTTCAGTTTATTTATGAAAATTACAGCATTAGCAGGCGGAGTCGGCGGTGCGAAACTCGCGCACGGACTCGCCCAAATCCTGCCACCTGAAGACTTGACCATCATCGTTAACACCGGCGATGATTTCGAGCATCTCGGTTTATACATTTGCCCCGATCTCGACACAGTCTGCTACACATTGGCCGGACTCGCAAACCCGGAAACCGGCTGGGGCCGCACAGGCGAGACATGGCAAACCATTTCGAACATCGAAAAACTCGGCGGGCCAAGCTGGTTCCGCCTCGGCGACCAGGATTTCGCCACGCACATCGAGCGCATGCGGCGATTGAAAGCCGGACAAAGTCTTTCGCAGGTCACGCGTGATTTCTGCAAAGCATGGGGAATTAATCATACTGTCATCCCGATGAGTGATAATCCCGTCAGAACCATCGTGAAGACCGATCAGGGTGAGCTCGCATTTCAGGAATATTTCGTCCACCAGCGCTGCGAGCCGCGCGTCAAAGCCTTTCGGTTTGACGGAGTCGAAGAAGCAAAAGCCGCTCCCGGCGCGCGTGAAGCGATCCAGTCTGCAGATGCGATCATTATCTGCCCATCGAATCCGTGGGTGAGCATCGCGCCCATTTTAGCGGTACCCGGCCTCAGGCCTGAAATGGAAGCGAAGCAAGTCGCGGCAGTATCGCCGATCATCGGGGGTCGGGCTGTCAAAGGTCCGGCCGCGAAGATGTTCGATGAGCTTGGCATCCAGCCTTCGGCATTGGCCGTCGCCGAACAGTATCGCGGTCTGGTCAACTATTATGTTCTAGACAAAATTGATTCGCAACTAGAAGCACATGTTCAGCGTTTAAGTATGCGTACGCTCGTCACGAATACGCTGATGAAAACAGCGGATGACCGCAAGCGTCTCGCCGAAGATGTGCTAAACTTTGCCGGAAACATCACATGACACTTTGGGCCATCGTCCCCGTAAAACCGCTGCGAAATGGCAAGTCACGATTAGCAGGCACACTGACAGATGACGAACGAGCGAACCTCAACCGCCTTTTGCTTGAACGCACGTTAAGAACACTGGCCGACATGAAGGAAGTTGAACAGGTGCTGGTCGTCAGCCGGGACCCATCCGCATTGGCGCTCGCGCGTGACCTGGGAGCGCGCACCGTCCAGGAAGACGGCGCGCCGCACTTGAACACCGCACTCAAGCGCGCAACCGTGGTGGCCCAGGTTTATGCTTCGCGCGGCGTGTTGATCCTGCCTGCCGATTTGCCGTTGCTTTCACATGAAGATATTTTGACGTTGATCAATCGGGCGGCTAATCCGCCGGTCGTGGTCATTGCGCCCGACCGCCACGAAAAGGGGACGAACGCATTACTGCTCTCGCCTGCCGATTTAATCGAGTACGATTTCGGCGAAGACTCTTTTGGACGACATTGTGAGCACGCAAAGAAGGCCGGCGCGCGTTTGGAAATCGTAAAATTGCCCTCACTCGGACTCGATCTTGATTTGCCCGAAGACCTTGATTTAGTTAGAAAGCTGGAAGGTTTAAAAGTTGAAGAACCTTCAACTTTTAAACCTTAGGCTTAAAACTTTAAACCGGAGGAAGCATGGCTGAACGCGTTGCTCTTTACCTGCAAGATTCGCACGACCTGCGCGATGGATTGGATTACGTTCGTTATGCGGAAGAAAAAGGCTTTGAAGCTGTCTGGCAAGCCGAGTCAAGATTGGTACGCGATGCCATTGTTCCAATGGCGGCCTACGCCGCAGTGACAACCAGGCTCAAGGTTGGATCGGGCGTGATCAACAACTGGACGCGCAACATCGGGCTGCTGGCCGCTACCTTCCTGACGTTGGACGATCTGGCCCCGAATCGCATCATCTGCGGCATCGGCGCATGGTGGGATCCGCTGGCCAAGAACGTCGGCATTGACCGCAAGAAGCCTTTGCTCGCCATGCGCGAGACTGTCGAAGTGATGCGCCGCCTTTTGAGAATGGAGCGCGTCACTTTTCACGGCGAATTTCATCACGTTGACGGTATCGAGTTGGACGTGGTGCATGGCCGCCGCGAGCCGCGCAACGTCCCGATCATGATCGGCGCAACCGGCGACCTGATGATGGAAATGACGGGCGAAATTGCAGATGGATGTGTGATGAATTACTGTGTTCCGCCTGAATACAACGACAAGGCGCTTGAACTGCTCGAAAAAGGCGCGAAGAAAGCCGGGCGCAAACTCGCCGACCTTGACCGCCCGCAGCTAATCGTCTGCTCGGTGGATCAGGACCATGACAAGGCCATCGAATACACCAAAGAATTGTTATGCCAATATCTCGCTCAACAGCCGCATATCGCCAAAGCTTCGGGCGTTTCGCAGGAAGTGATTGACGAAATCCAGTCCACTCTTGGGTGGCCCGCCACGAAAGAACAGATCAACAAGGCCAAGCACCTCGTGCCAGACGAATTGGTCTACAAAATTACAGCCTCCGGCACGCCGGAGGAAGCGCGCGCCAAAGTGGAAGAATACAAAAAGCGCGGATGCACCTGTCCGATCCTTTACCCGGTCGGCGGGAATTTCAAATTGCTGATTGACACCTTCGCACAAAAGTAAGTTGTGTAGTTTCTTTCAGGCTATTCAGCCAATTCGATCATCGCCGGGAGCTCCAGCCCGGCGATTTTTTCAATTCCAACCCAGCCGCCTGACAGTTTGATGTCTGGTAAAAAATAGAACGAGAGAATCCGTTTTTTTAAAGTGACAGGCGGAAAGATTCAAGCCGCAAATGCTATAATCCCACCGATCTCATACGTTGGAGCAGATATGCCAAAAACTCAAAACCGCGCCGTAATGAACTGGATATTTACGTTTGCATCCGTTGCGGCCTTTCTCGTCGTCTTTGGGGGTCTCGTGCGCCTTACGCGCTCCGGCTTGTCCATCGTCGAATGGAATCCAGTCTATGGCGCAGTGCCGCCGCTCAACCAGCAGGCCTGGCAAACGGAATTCGCCAAATACCAGCTCACGCCCGAATACATCAAAGTCAATTCCGGCATGACGCTCGACCAATATAAAATCATCTTCCTGCTCGAATGGTTTCACCGCCTCGTCGCCCGCCTGGCCGGGTTGATTTTTGCGATTCCTTTCTTCGTGTTCTACTTCAAGAAAACCATCCCAGCGAAGGAAGCGGGGTTGTATGTTGTGATGGGATTTTTATTCATCGCACAAGCCATCATGGGATGGATCATGGTCGCATCGGGACTCGATGAACGTCCGGCCGTCAGCCATTACGCCCTGACCGCCCACCTCTTCCTTGCCCTGACCTTGATCGGCTTGTCGTTATGGACGGCTTTCGGCCACCGTTTTGGCTTTCCCGACAACCAGGCCAAATGGTCTTCAGCCAGCAAGCTGGTCACGGCCGGGCTGGTCGTCCTTCTGATCCAGATCGCATACGGTGGATTCACCGCCGGACTCAAAGCGGGGCGCGTTTCCGATACCTGGCCACTCATGCTCGGACAACTCATCCCGAACGGATTGCTGAGTCAGACCCAGCCGCCGCTATTAAATCTCGTCAGTGCGCCCCTTACGGTCATGTTCATTCACCGTTGGTTCGCTTTTGTCGGCCTGATCGTTGCAATATGGATCTATTGGTTAATTCGCAAACAAAATTTTCAAGTCGAGATTATGAAAGGCATCAACCTTGTGTTGATTCTCGTCGTTGCGCAGATCGCACTGGGCATCATGGTTGTCATCTATCGCGTTGACATCACGCTGGCGCTCCTCCATCAGGCCAACGCGCTGGCATTGTTCTCGGCCACGATTTACGTTTTACACCGCCTGCGCGCCGCAGATGCAAAAGCATAAACTCAGATTCCCAAACTCGCGCACCCCGCCCCAGCGACAAACCGTTCTCGTCGCAAAACGAACCACTTTGCGTTACAATTAGTTTCACCGGGGCGATGGCGGAATCGGCAGACGCAGCGGACTTAAAATCCGCCGGTAGAAATACCTTGAGGGTTCGACCCCCTCTCGCCCCATAATTTCGCATGTCATTGCGAGCCGCCGTTTTTTGGCGGCGCGGCAATCTCTTCACAAAAAGATTGCTTCGTCGCGTAGACGCGCTTCTCGCAATGACATTTTTTACAGGAAAGGTAAACCATGTTTTTCGACCGCCAAAAACTGGAAGAGTTGGAAGACAAGGCGCTGGCTCCTTACGGCGTGCGCAGCAAGGATGGCAAAGGCCGCGCCTATCTCGACGACGAGCCTGAATACCGCACAGCCTTTCAACGCGACCGCGACCGCATCATCCATACCACCGCCTTTCGCCGACTCGAATATAAGACACAGGTCTTCATCAATTTTGAAGGCGATTACTTCCGCACGCGGCTCACGCACACGCTTGAAGTGGCCCAAATTGGAAGAACACTTGCGCGCGCCCTCGGCGGCAACGAAGACCTGGTCGAGGCGATTTGCCTCGCGCACGATCTCGGCCACTCGCCTTTCGGACATTCCGGCGAAGTCGCGCTGGCGCGTTTGATGAAAGACGCGGGCGGCTTCGATCACAACAAACAATCGCTTCGCATCGTTACCGAACTCGAACAGCGTTACCCCGAATTTCCCGGCCTCAACCTGACGTGGGAAGTGCGCGAGGGCATGGTCAAGCACGAATCCGAGTACGACATATCGGACGCGCGCGATTACGAACCGGGCTTACGCGGTAATCTTGAAACACAGATTGCCAATGTCGCCGACGAACTGGCCTACACTACACACGATCTCGACGATGGCTTGCGCTCTGGAATGATCACGCCTCAGATGCTGGATGGCATTGCATTGTGGGAGATCATGCGCGAAACTTTCAACTGGCATGGCCCAATCCTGGACGAAATGGCGCGCCACCGCCTGATCCGCCACCTGGTTGGTTTGCTGGTGACCGATATGATCGAAGCAACAGATAGACGCTTGAAAGAAAGCGGCGCAAAATCTCCGCTCGACCTGCAGAAGATGAAGACGAACGTCATCGGCTACAGCGAAGACGCCCAACGCCGCAACCGTGAGCTAAAGGATTTTCTTTATAAACACATGTACAGCCACTATCGCGTCGTCCGTATGGCAGTCAAAGCAGAGAAGGTCATCTCGGAACTCTTCAACGCCTATAAAGCCGAACCGTCCATCCTGCCCGACAGCGCGCAAAAATTCATTGACAAACGCGGCCTCGAGCGTACAATATGCGACTACATTGCCGGAATGACCGATCGCTTCGCGATCGAAGAATATCAGAAGCTGTTCGATCCATCAGAAAAACCTTAGGAGCCGCGTCATGCCTGAACCCACCTATCTTACTCCTGAAGGCGAAGCCAAATTACGGGCAGAGCTCGAAGAACTGAAAGGCCCCAAACGGGAGGAACTTTCCATGCGCCTGCGCTCGGCGATCCAAATGGGCGATCTTTCAGAGAACGCAGATTATCACAAAGCCAAAGAAGACCAGGGCTTTCTCGAAGGCCGCATCCAGGAGATCGAATCTCTTTTACGGAACGTGGTGACCATCGAGAAAAACGTCAACCGGGATGTCGTCAGCGTTGGAAACTATGTAACCATCCAGGAAGAAAGCCTTCCGCCCGAGACGTATCACGTTGTCGGTGCGCGCGAAGCAGACCCGCGCAATGGCCGGATTTCCAACGAGTCGCCAATCGGCCGCGCGCTGATGGAGCACAAGATCGGGGATGTGGTCGAAGCGGAAACGCCCGGGGGCAAGATCAGGTTCAAAATTCTGAAAATCGAATGAGCCGGGAAAGAAGCGAAAACAGGCTGGCAAAATTGCCAGCCTGTTTTATATATCCAATTTCTATTTTGCTTTCGGCCAGAGCGCCAATTCCAACGTCAGGCGTTCGAAATAACTTTTATTGGGCATGGCGCCATTGCCATATTGCAGGTCTACAACCGTGGCTAACAACTGCAGGGTTTCGGTTTCGAGCATGATCTGCTTCTGCGGCTCGACTTGAATAAGCTCGCCTTTCGCTTCAAGCCGGGCACGGATGCCCGCATCGGCAAAGGCATTCGCGCTCATCAAGACTTTTGTGGCGGTTTTGATATCGTTCTTATCGAACAACCAAATCTCCAATGCAGTGACTTTCTTTGGGTCTCCGATGCCGATCGTTTCAGAAACGCCGACGCCGTACTCGCCAAGGAAATCACCGCCGGGCAAATCAATGCTGAAAGATTCGTCGTAGAGATCGTCGCCGAGTACATAAGTCGTCATGTTTTGTGTGATGGGAGGCGCAACACCCAGGGATTCGAAATTGGTCTTGTTCTTGGCGGCTTCCTTATTAATTTCCACCATCTGCATGGTAGGTGTGACTTCGCCCGTGGAACGATTGACAAGCAGCCTTCTCAGGAAAATGAAGGCCGCCACGCCGCCCACCAGCAATAGTACCAGGACGGCCGTAATCAGAACTGTTGACCCGCTAAATGGGCCTCCTGCAGAGGGCGCGGCTGAGGCTGGACCGGCAGGCACAAGCGCGTTCGGCCCTTTGACAGCCTGGATAACCTGGCCGTATGCAGTGATAACAGCCGGATCAATCCCATTCGGTTTACTCTGAATCACAGCATACATCGGAGCGGCCGCATTGCCGAGCTGCTCCCATCGTTGAACGGCCAGGTTCGGGTCGCGATTGACGCGAAAGGAATCAATTGTCATGCGCAGGTAATCTTCCTGCAAGTCGGCGCGCATGACCTCGGGGGTTGTATTGGTGACCACAGGCGGCTGAATCGCCCAGGCCCAGGTCAGGCCAATCACGATCCCGACAATCACTGCCAGCAGGGCAATTACCAGCGGTTTCTTAAGAATATCAAGCGGAGAAGTCATGGATGCTCCTTCAAGTGGTTCTGTCTAATTATACAGAATCTCGATCAATTCTCAAAACCATCTTGGTTATTTTACACAGATTCTGGAACGATCTCTTCCAGCAGGAAGCTTTCCTGGCAATTCGTGCATTGCGCCTCGCGTTTATTTGCAATCACCAGCAGGCCGCCGCATTTTGGACACGGCTGTGCAAGCGGTCGCTTCCAGGATGTGAAATCACAATTCGGGTAATTGATACATCCGAAGAATGTCCGGCCTTTGCGAGTCTTGCGTTCGACCAATTCTCCGCCGTCCTTCGGACATTTCACGCCGATCTTTTCGAGCCACGGTTCGGTATAACGGCAGGTTGGAAAATTGGAACAGGATATGAATTTGCCGAAGCGTCCATAACGGAGGACGAGTTCGCCGCCATCTTCCGGGCATTTTCTTCCAATCGGCTCCGGCCCGGACTTCGTGACGGGCATCTCAGCCTGGGCCTTTGCCACCTGTTCGGCGAATGGCGTATAAAATTCACGCATTGCATCGGTCCACAGCATTTCACCCGAGGCCACTTTATCGAGATCGTCTTCCATGTGAGCCGTAAAGTTAACGTCCACTACTTCGGGGAAATATTGCACCATCAGATCGTTGACGTGCAAACCGATTTCGGTCGGGATGAGGCGGCGGTCTACGCGTTCGACGTATCCACGCTGTTGGATGGTTGAAATCGTCGGCGCATATGTGGACGGGCGGCCAATCCCGTTTTCTTCGAGTATTTGCACCAGCGAAGCTTCAGAGAAACGCGGCGGCGGTTGGGTGAAATGTTGTTCAGGAATAAGCCTCACCAGGCTTTGCTTCTGCCCTTCTGCCACACCCGCCGGGATGCGGACATTTTCATCCTCTTCGGCCGCGACATCTTCATTTTTCGCTTCTTCATAAACAACCAAAAAGCCGGGGAACCTGACCGCCGAGCCTGAAGCGCGCAACAAGTATTCATGCGCTGAAGTTTTTCCAGTCACTTCGACTTGCAGCGTATCATACACCGCAGTTTCCATTTGCGATGCAACGAAACGCTGCCAGATCAAGTTGTAAAGTTTATACATGGCCGGCTCCAGAAAAGGCCTGACCTTCTCCGGCTCGCGCGGCACCGACGTTGGGCGAATGGCTTCGTGCGCTTCCTGCGCGCCCATGGATTTCGTTTTATATTGAGGCGATTCGGCCGGCAAATAATCCGCGCCGTATTTTCCCGCCACATAATTGCGCGCGTCTTTTTGCGCGATCTCCGATACATTGGTCGAGTCGGTACGCATATAAGTGATCAAACCGGTTGCGCCGCCCTCACCGACATCCTGGCCTTCGTAGAGTCCCTGCGCCAGGGCCATCGTGCGCTTGGCCGTGAAGCCGAGTTTGCGCGAGGCCTCCTGCTGTAGAGTCGAAGTCGTGAACGGCGCCAGCGGCTTGCGTCGCCGTTCGCCGCGTTTGACTTTTGTGATGGCAAACGCGGCGGTTTCCAGGTCAATTAAAATCGGTTTGACCGTTGCTTCATCCGGCAGTTCGGGTTCTTTATCGTCAATCCTCGCCAGCTTCGTGATAAAAGCGGATTTAATTCCTTCGGGCTTGAATTCTGCACCGATCGTCCAATATTCAACCGGGATAAAATCTTCGATCTCCCGCTCTCTCTCGACGATGATACGGAGCGCCACCGATTGAACGCGGCCAGCCGAAAGGCGGCTGCGTACTTTCTCCCACAGAATCGGGCTGATGCTGTATCCAACCAGACGATCCAGCACGCGCCGCGCCTGCTGGGCATTGACCAGGTCCATGTTGATATCGCGCGGATGAGAAAAGGCTTCGTTGATGGCAGGCTCGGTGATTTCATGAAAGACCACGCGTTTGGTGCGCGCCGGTTCGATCTCCGCGGCTTCCATCAAATGCCATGAAATGGATTCGCCTTCGCGGTCGGGGTCGGTCGCAAGATAAATCGCTTCGGCGGTCTTTGCCAGTTTCTTGAGTTCTTTAATGACTTCTTTCTTCTCATTGGGAACGCGATACTTCGGCTCGAAATTGTTTTCCACATCCACAGAAAGCTGCGAACGCAGCAGGTCGCGCACGTGTCCCACTGAAGCCCTGACCGTGTAGCCTTTGCCGAGAAAACGCCCGACCGTTTTGGCTTTGGCCGGAGATTCGACGATCACCAGTTTTCCATCGCGCTTCTCCACCTTGACAGGCTTTTCGGGCGGGGTCATTCCATCGTGAGCGGGCGTTTTACCCATTCGATAAAGTTTTGTTCCACAGACCGGGCAAGTTCCAAGCGTCACTGCAGACCCCCTGGCGTTGAACGCGGCCACAGGCTCTTTTATTTCACGTTTGGTCTTGCACTTCATGCAATATGCTTCCATTTATTCTCCACCCTCACCTACCTTCCGTTTTCCACAACGAAGGTTTGCAGGTGAGGGAATTTCTAAAGATAATTCTCCTGCCGATGTTTCTTCAAATGTTCCACAACATCGCGGACCTTTTGCGCCTGATCCACTTTGCAGACCAACAATACATCATCCACATCCACAACCACCATATCGTCCAATCCAATCGTAACGATCAGGCGATCCGGGTTATTTCCATAGACCAACACGTTGCGGGTTTCAAGCGCGAGGTGCTGGGAGTTTACCGCAACATTGCCGTTCATGTCAGGAAACAATACTTCGAACAGACTATCCCACGCGCCTACATCGCTCCAGCCCAGTCCGCCGGCCGGCAGCACCGCCACACGCTCGGCTTGCTCCATAATTCCATAGTCAATCGTCTCGATCTCGAGATCATGCCACAAAGACTGGATCACTTCCGCATGACTGGATGTATTCCATAATGCAGAAATCTTGTCAAGCACGCCGGCCAGCGCCGGCATCTGCCTATTGATCTCGTTCAGGATCGCGTCTGCCCGCCAGACGAACATCCCGCTGTTCCAGGAATGATCTCCCGACCGCAAGAACTCTTGAGCGGTTTTTTCGTCCGGTTTTTCCTTGAAGCGCCGCACTTTATAAACCGGATACTTGAAATCGCCATCCAACAATTCGCCCTGCTGAATATATCCATAAGCAGTGGATGGATGCAAGGGTGTGATGCCAAGCGTCACCAGGTATTTCTGGCTGGCAATACTAAACGCTGTCCGTAACAAGTAATGGAACAAATCGCGGTTGCGAATAAAATGATCCGACGGCAGAATCGCCATCATCGCTTCGGGATCGCGTTTATTCAAAATAGCCGCGGCCAGCCCAACAACAGCGGCCGTACCGCGCGGCGCGGGTTCGATCAAATAGTTCTCAAGCGGAATGGATGGCGACTGCACTTGCATCTCACTTGCCTGCTCCGCCACCGTCACCACCAAAATACGTTCCGGCGGAAGCAGATCTGTCAGCCGATTAACCGTGCTTTGGAACAAAGTTTCCTCGCCGAGCAAAGGCAAAAGTTGTTTCGGCCTGTTCTTGCGCGAGACAGGCCATAAACGCGTCCCGCCTCCGCCAGCCATGATAACCGCATATGTATGCTTGTTCATATCAATCTCTCCCATTTGAATAACCAGGCACCATTCCCAGGTTATGCCGAATAGCCAGATTGTACCTCACGAACAGCCACATAGTTCATCCCACCCACCTGGCGTACCATCCCCTTGAGTTCCATCATCACCAAAGCCGCCGAAACTTTTTCGACGGGCAAACCGGTTTGATTACGAATTTCATCCACATGAATCGGTTCGTGATTCAGCAAATTCAACAGTTGCGCTTCGACCGCGTCGGCAGGCAGAATCTTACGGGCGGCTTTTTGTTCGCCCACGCGCGTCAGGTTTAACGCCTGCATAATATCTTGCGGCGTCAACAAAGGCAAGGCTCCATTTTGTATCAACTTGTTCGTACCCTTACTTTGCGGTGCAAGGATGCTTCCCGGTACAGCAAAAATTTCGCGTCCATGTTCCGCGGCAAACTCGGCCGTGATCAACGCGCCGCTCGTTTCTCCGGCTTCAACGACAACCACCGCCATGGATAAACCGGAGATGATTCGATTGCGCGGCGGAAAGTTACTGCTCTCCGGCGCGCTGCCAACCGGATAATCGCTGACGACCGCGCCGCGCGACATCATCTGTTCGGCTAAGGCGCGATTCTCAGGCGGATAAATTCGATCCACACCGGACCCTAAAACGGCCACCGTTCGCCCGCCGGCTTTCAACGCGGCTGAATGCGCCACTGCGTCCACGCCGCGCGCCAGGCCGCTGACCACCGTAATTCCATTCGCCGCCAGAAACGCGGATAACTCTTCCGTAACCTGACGCCCATAAGATGTGACTTTGCGCGTTCCGACAATTGCCACCGCGAAATGATCTTCGGTCAACACGCTGCCGCGCACGTATAAAACGGGCGGCGGCTGTTCGATCTCTTTCAAGCGCGGCGGATAATTCTCATCGTCCCACGTTAGGACCTGAATGCCTTGCGCGGCGATCTTATCCCACAGTTTATCAAGATCAACGGATTTACGAATTTCAAGAAAACGCTCGATGACCTTCGGCCCCAGGCCAGCCGCGCGCAATTCATCCGGCGAAGCCTGCCATGCAGACTCAGCGTCGCCAAAATACTGGATCAGGGCTTGCAGACGAACGGCTCCGATCCCGCGCGCGAGATTAAATCCGACCCAATAGCGTTTTTGGTCCATGTTCTTCAATCGAGATTCAAAGATCGAATATCAGTTGGGGCTGTCAAGCAATCCATCCAACAGATGAACGCGCATTAAACGGCGGCCCATTTCCACGTCCAGAATGACCGAAGGAATGGCGGGCAATAATATTTCGCTTCCGTCAGCGCGCGTCACCACATAAACATTGTTCGCGCCCGTTTCTACGATCTCAGTCAACTCGCCGAGCAGCTCATCCCTGTCGTCCACCACTTGAAGTCCGATCAGTTCATGAAAATAATATTGCCCCTCGGGCAGCGGCGGACGATCCGCGCTGGCGACATATACCCACAGGTTTCGGTAACGGCCGGCATCTTCGGGCGTTTCCACGCCCCGGAATTTTATGATCAGGCCTTCGTTGTGAAAACGAGCCCCGTCAACCACCATCGCGTCATGCGACTCGCCGACAAAGACCTTCATGCCCGGTTTGATACGTTCCGGAAAATCTGTGTGGACTTCCATCACTATTTCGCCGCGCACCCCATGCGGACGACGCAAGTGGCCGATGGCTAAATAGACAGGCTCGCCAGCGGACGGCGAGCCTGAATCAGCATGACTGGAGGATTTCCTGGAAGGCATTATTGCGGCTCAACCACGTCGAGAGTCACTTGTTTGCCTTCGCGTTCGGCGGCCACTCGCAAGAGCGCACGAATGGAATTGGCAACTTTTCCGCTCTTGCCGATCACGCGGCCCATATCATCTTTGGCCACGTTCAACTCAAGACGAATGCGATCACCGCCTCCATACTCTTTAACTTCAACCTGTTCGGGGTGCTCAACCAGGGATTTGGCAATGAATTCGATGAGTTCTTTCATAAACATTCGTTCCGCTCTCCCTTTTAAGAAGAGCGGCCAGGGGTGATGAACTAATCCTTACGCGTTCTAACGGGCGCAGCGCGTTTGGTGGTGGCTTCAGTCGCTTCCTGCAAAAGAGTCTCAACCAACTCGCCCTTTTTGAAACGCTCGAAGCGGTCCAGAATTCCTGCGCTTTTGAAAACCTGCCCAACTGATTCAGTCGGCAAAGCGCCGTTCTTCATCCAGTGATAAATGCGGTCCTCTTTGACTGTCAGAGTCGAGGGGTCAGTGCGCGGATTGTAGAAGCCCAAAATTTCGAGAAAGCGGCCATCGCGGGGAGCTTCCTTATCTGCCGCAACAATGCGATAGGAAGGCTGGCCCTTCAAGCCGATACGGCGAAAACGAATACGAACCATCTAGAACGTTCTCCTTCAAATTTATTGTCAAGTTTGGATGGATCGGTAAGCGAGAGAGAGGGGTGCGTGAAAGGACGCGCTCGCCAACCTTAATCCACAGGCGCATATTTTACCAGAGAATTACTGAGGCAGTGTGAACGAAATCCGGGTTCCCTTTCCCATTTCACTTTCTGCCCAAATCTTCCCGCCATGCGCTTCCACTAAATACTTCGCAATGGATAAACCCAAACCCATCCCACCCGAATCACTGGATTTGTAAAATCGGTTAAAGATATGCGGCAGGTCATCAGGTGCGATGCCGCGCCCGTTATCCGCCACGGAGATCTGTGCGCTTCCTTCCCCGCCCACAGCGGACTCCGTCAAATTGATTTCGACCACGCCCGCGAGCGGCGGGCGCAGCGAATAGCGCAGCGCGTTGCCGATCAGGTTCGATAAAACTTCACGCATGCGCCACGGGTCAATTTCCAGCGGAGGAATATCCGCCAAAAATAATTCAAACTTCACACCGGAATTATCCGCGCGCGATTGAAAAGAAGAAACAATTTCACGGATCAACAAAGCCAGATCGGTCGGTTCGCGTTTGAGTTGCAGCGCGCCGCTTTCCGCAACAGCCAGCGTCCGCAAGTCGTCCACCAGGCGCGATAGAACTTGTGTCTCTTCAAAAATGGACTTGAGTCGTTTTTCATCAGCGGGATACACGCCATCCAACATGCCTTCGACATTTCCCTGAATCACCGTCAATGGTGTGCGGAGTTCGTGCGAAATATCGGCCAGCATGGCGCGGCGCTGGCTGTCGTTCGCCTGCAAACGAGAAGCCATTGCGTTGAACGCCCGCGCCATCGAGCGGACTTCGGGCAAGCCCTTCTCCTCCACGCGGACGGCATAATCACCGTCCGCCACGCGATTGGAGGCGGACAGCAGACCGTCCAGCCGCGTGGTCATGCGGCGCAAATTCATTCCCGCCAGAATTAACACCGCAACCGTAAAAGCGAACAGTACCCCGCCGACGGGCAAAAGCCATTGGAATTGGCCGAATGGAAAACTGGCAATTCCAAACGCGTTGAGAATCAATCCGAGAATTGCAAGAAAAAATACCAGGCCAAATAAATTAAATACCGCAAACAGGCAGCCCAACCTGCGGAAGAATGGATTGCGCCTGCCCATCCGCCGCCAGTGACGGCGATCACGCGGCGGCCATTCTTCATTCTCGGGCCACCACGGCGGACGTTCGTGTTCGGAAAAGTGAAAGCGATGTTTCATCAATAATTTATCGCGCTGGTTTCGACGCCTGCTCAACCAGCAGAGTCATTCATTTATCCGCAAATTTATAACCCACGCTATAAACAGTCAGAACATACTTTGGCTCGTTCGGCTTGACTTCGATCTTGCGGCGGATATTCTTGACGTGCGCATCAATGGCGCGCTCATAGGATTCAAATGCCACGCCGTGAATTGCATTCAAAAGCTGGGCGCGGGTGAAGACGCGCCCAGGCTGGCGCGCCAGCACGACCAATAATTCGAATTCGGTGGGAGTCAGCTCTTCGAGGCCGCGCCCGCTTGAAGTCACGCGCAGACGCGGGATATCAAGAGTCAGATCGGCGATGCGGATAATGTCATCGCTGGAAGTTGACGCGTTTTCTATGCGTCGAAACACCACGCGCACTCTGGCAACCAATTCCTTCGGGCTGAACGGCTTGGTCATGTAATCGTCCGCGCCGAGTTCGAGACCGATGAGTTTATCGGATTCGTCGGAGCGCGCGGTCAGCATGATGATCGGCGCGTTGGATGTTTTGCGGAACTCGCGCGTGAAATCGAGGCCGTCCATTTGCGGCAGGCCAAGATCGAGGATGACCATATCAGGCTTGTCGGTTTTTGCATGTGAGAGCGCGGACTTGCCATCGTATGCGATAAGAACGCCAAAACCCGCGCGCTCCAGATAATCGCGCACGAGTTGAGTGATCTTGGGTTCGTCGTCAACAACGAGAATGGTTTTCATAATTCCACATGCCGGTCGAGTAGGCGGCGGGTCTCGATACGGACTTCGTCCTACCCGACCAACGCCGCCGTATCGAGACCAAGATGCTGCAATTATACGTTCTTATTCCTTCTTGTCTTTCATCGGCTGTCCATGCGCGCGGTCGTGCATTTCCTTGAACATCGGCGGGACTCCATCTTCATCATGCCAATGGCCGCGCATGTGACGTCCCCAGCGCGGACCCCAGAAGATGACGCGCAGGACGCGCAAGGCGATGAAAAACAGAAACAATGCGATCAACGGGCCGAAAAAACCAAAGCCCCAAAAGGGATGCCAGAAAAACGGCGCGCCATAAAACACATATGGCATGTTCCCTGATTGCGATGCGGGCAATTGGGCCGCGGCGCCCTGCGCCACGCCCGCATTGAAGGCCAGGAAGGCGATGCCTGCAATTGCGGCGATCAGCACCAGCCCGGCAAAGATTCGTAAAGCAATTTTTCCGTTCATTTTTCACTCCTTTGTGAATTATGAACAGAGTATAGGATTCGGTTGTGAATTGGGTGTGAAGTGAGGAGGGAGAAAATGCTAAAATTGATCAATGTCCTCGCCGCGCCGAGGGAGCAATTCATCAACTTCTACGCTTCGCGGGCAACGCGAGTGCGACGCACTCTTTAGCCAAACAAATTTCCCATTCCCCTGCCGCCTGTTTTCTGGAACATCTTCATCATCTTCTGCGCTTCGCGGAATTGCTTGATCAGTTTATTGACATCCTGCACTTCGACGCCGGAGCCAGCCGCGATTCTTCGTCGGCGTGAGGCGTTCAACAGATCGGGGTTGCGGCGTTCCTTCAACGTCATCGAAGAAATGATAGCTTCGGATTGCTTCATGCCTTTTTCGATTTCCTTCGGGTCGGCCTGACGCGCGGCCTGCCCCATTTGCCCGGGAAGCATGTCCATGATCTGGCTGAGCGGCCCCATCTTTTTCATCTGTTTCATCTGCTCAAGAAAATCCTCGAGCGTAAACGAGCCCTTCATCATTTTCTCGGCAGACTTTTGCGCGGATTGCTGGTCAAAGGCGGCTTCGGCTTTTTCGATCAGGCCGATCATGTCGCCCATGCCCAAAATGCGCGAAGACAGCCGCGCTGGGTCATAGGTTTCGAGCGCGTCGAGTTTTTCGCCCGTGCCGATAAATTTAATTGGCACACCCGTCACTGATCGAATCGAGATGGCCGCGCCGCCGCGCGAGTCGCCGTCCATCTTGGTCAGGATCAAACCGGTGATAGACACGTTATCGCGAAAACCCTGCGCGATGTTCAACGCTTCCTGGCCGAGCATCGAATCCACGACGAGCAACGTTTCCACAGGCGGGACTTTTGCCACGATAGACTTTAACTCGCTCATTAGCTCCGCGTCTAACTGCGACCGACCGGCGGTGTCCACGATCATGACGGTGAATCCACCCTTTTCGGCTTTTTCAAAAGCACGCTTTACCAGTTCCGGCGGCTTGATATTCAAATCAGATTCAACGGGCACGTCGAGTCGCTCGCCGAGTTGTTGCAACTGTTGCACCGCCGCGGGGCGATATGGGTCGCCGGCCACCAACATGACGCGCTCTCCTTTCGAGCGAAGCAGGCGCGCCAACTTTCCAGAAGCAGTGGTTTTACCGGAACCCTGCAAACCGACCATCATAATCACGCGCGGTTTTGGGCCGGTCATATTTAATGGCGCAGGTTCGCCGAGTGTGGCGATCAACTCTTCGTTGACGATCTTGATGACCTGCTGGCCGGGATTCAACGCCTTCGAGACTTCCGCGCCAACCGCGCGTTCGCGCACGCGCGCGATGAAAGTTTTGACAACGCTGAAATGTACGTCCGCTTCGAGCAAGGCAAGGCGCACTTCGCGCATAGCCGCGTCCACGTCCGCTTCGGACAATTTTCCGCGCCGGCGGAGTTGGTCAAAGACCTGGTTGAGTCGTGAGGTGAGGGTTTCAAACATATGATTATTCCATGTCATTGCGAGGAGGCTCGTAGAGCCGACGTGGCAATCTCGTTTTTGAATGTTACTTGAGATTGCCACGCGCCTTTGGCGCTCGCAATGACATCAGCACAGGCGGGCATTGTAGTGCGGAAGCAGGTTGAGGTCAAGAGAAGAGCGCGTGTGCTCGTCATTGCCTGCACTGAGCCACAGGCACACATGCGAGCGCGCTTCGCGAAGCAATCCCCTATTGGTGAGGAGATTGCCGCGTCGCAACGAACGCTCGTCGCAATGACATACGCAATACGCATCCCTTGCTTGACAATCTCATAGTCGTCAAGTAAAATTCCGCACGCTTAACAACCGAATACCGGCCGAGATAGCTCAGTTGGTAGAGCACGCGACTGAAAATCGCGGTGTCCCCAGTTCGATCCTGGGTCTCGGCACTCTCGGCTGAAAGTTTAGCCAGGGAAACGCGGGCGTAGTACAGTGGTAGTACGTCTCCTTGCCAAGGAGAAGGTCGTGGGTTCGAATCCCATCGCCCGCTCAAATGATTGAGGATTGCAGATTGATGATTGGATTGTCAATCAGCAGTCCTCAATTTATAATAAAGATATGGCGTCGTGGCCAAGTGGTAAGGCAAGGGTCTGCAAAACCCTGATCACGGGTCCGAATCCCGTCGACGCCTCTGCAAGCGAGTCTGGCGACTCGCTTTTTTTGTTTGCATACAAACCCAAAAGTATCACCCGCCCGTTTCATATTAATAGCAAACGGCAATCCACATTCTATAAAATTTTAATGAAATAGACCTATAATTAAATTACTTCTCGTCGAGCCAGGAGTATGCATGAAAGGTATACGGATAACATTAGCCGCACGAACCGTAATACTTTACGCGCTGATTGGGGGGGTCTGGGTCCTTGCATCTCATCGCGTTGTTAATGCAGTGGTCAAAGACCCGCTTCAAATGGTGACCGTTCAAATATACAAAGACTGGTTTTTTATTTTAGCAACCGGCTTGCTGCTGTTTTTGTACATTACCCGGGAAAACAAGAAACACAAGGCAGCGGAGGAAAACTTCAGCAGCATTTTCGAACATGCCCTGGAGGGGATTTTTCAATCGACACTTGAAGGACGCTTCATCACCGTCAACCCGGCTATGACCACCTTGTTTGGCTACGACTCGGCCCGCGAGATGATCGAATCCGTCCAAAGCATAGGCAGGCAGATATATGTTGATCCGCAGATGCGTGAATACTTTATTGCAGAACTTCTGAAAAGCGGGGCGGTTGAAAAATTCGAGAATCAAAATTACCGCAAAGACGGCACGATCTTTTGGACATCCATGAACGCCCGCCTCGTCCGGGACCAGAACGGGGCGCCGCTGTATATTGAAGGATTCATCACTGAAATCACAGACAGCAAACTAGCCAAAGACGCCCTGCAGGCAAGCGAGGATCAATACCGCCGCCTGGTGGAACACTCGCCGTATGCGGTGGCTGTTCACAGCCAGGGATTATTGGTATATCTCAATCAAGCCGGGGTAAAACTGGTGGGTGCGGATAGCGCGAATGAGCTTTACGGCACGCCCATCATGAATTTTGTGCATCCAGACTCACGGCCAGAAGCGATTAAACGCGTGCAGGAGCTTGCGCTTGGCAAAGAAGCTCCGCCCCTCAGGGAAAAATTCATACGGAAAAACGGGTCCATCCTGGATGTTGAAGTAAGCGCCTACCTATTTACTTACCAAAACAAGCCAGCTGTTCAGGTTATCATCCGGGATCTGACCGAACAAAAGGCGGCGGAACAAGCCATCCGGGCCAGTGAGGAACGTTTCAGCAAGGCCTTTCACGCCAGCCCGATTCCAACTTGTATTACAACCATGCAGGATGGCCGCTTTATAGATGCCAATGATGCTTTTTTGAAACTTTCAAAATGGCAGCGTAAAGATATCATAGGACGCACAACACAAGAATTAAACATCTACAAATTCGACAACCGGGAAAAATTTCTGGAAAGGTTACTTAAACGCCAAATCACGCAGGGTGAGGAAAACAAGTTCGTCAACTCGCTTGGCGAGGAATTTGACGTAGCCTCCTTTTACGAGATGATCGATATCGGCGGTCAGCCTTGCATCTTGTCCATGTTCCATGACAGGACAGAACAAAAACAGGCGCAGGAAGCAATCCGCTTCAATGAAGAAAAATTACGGGCAATCATTGACCATACTCAAAACATTTATTACTCACATAATGCCGACCATATTCTCACCTACATGAGCGGACAAACAAAGAACATTTTGGGTTACGAGGCCAATGAAGCGCTGATCAATTGGAAGAATTTCCTGACCGACCACCCGATAAACCAGCGAGGCTTATTGCTGACCCAAAGGGCAATAGACACCGGGGAGGCGCAAGAACCGTATGTCCTGGAATTAAAAGCCAAAGATGGACACCGCGTTTGGGTGGAGGTGCGTGAGACGCCGATCGTCCGGGACGGAAAAACGGTATCCATTGTCGGTGTGTTGATCGATATCACGGAACGGAAAGAAGCTGAGGAGCGGATGGAACGGCAATTGGCTGAATTGACCGTCCTCCATGCAGTTGCCACAGCCAGCTCGCAAAGCAACAGCGAAGACGAGGTCATCGGAAACGCTACTCAAATCATCGGCGGGATATTGTATCCCGACAATTGCGGCATTCTGATGCTCAACCAGGAAGGCACGATGCTCAAACCGCATAAATCCTATCGAGGCTCATCGCTCGAGATGATCAATGAGGCGTTTCCCATAACGAAAGGCATAACAGGCAAGGTGGCCGCCAGCGGACACCCAATCCGTATCAACGACATCAGCACGGAACCGGCCTACATTGAGGACGCGGCTGGTATTTGCTCCGAACTTTGTGTCCCGATCCGCGTCAACGAACACATTATTGGCGTTCTCAATGCCGAGAGCCGAAAGTTAAACGGGTTTGACGAGGAAGACGAGCGCGTTATGAACACACTGGCCGGAACTCTCGGCACGGCCATCGAACGGATCCGGCTTTTTAAGGCGGAACAAAACGGGCGTAAACAAGCAGAACACCTGCGTGAAACGACTCTGGCGTTAACAACAACCCTGGAACCGAAAGAACTTTTTGAGATCATTCTGGACGCCATTCAGAAATTACTGCCTTACGAAAGCGCATCCATAGAATTATTTAATAACGGGTACATCGAAATAGTCGCGGCGCGCGGCCTGCCCACTGAAAACCAGTATATTGGCATAAGATATCCAAGCTCGCCGGAGAAATGGGCTGGGCCTGAAAAAATGCGGGAGCCGATCATTGTCGCAGATGTCATGAAAGATGACCGCTTCAAAAAACTTAAGGGAACAGAATACATTCGCAGCTGGATGGGCATACCGATGTTTACACGAGGCAAGGTGATCGGATTTCTAAACCTCGACAGCTCAGTTGTTGGATTTTATACAAAAGAACACGCAGCCCTGGCGCAGACATTGGGAAACCAAGCCGCAATCGCGATAGAAAACGCGTTCCTATACAAGTCTGAGCAACGCCGCTACCAGGAAGCAGAGAAATTGAGGCTGGCCGCCACAACCATTGCATCCTCCCTCAACTTGAAGGAAGTGCTCGACATACTCCTAAAGGCATTGAAAGACGTTGTGCCTTACGACAGCGCATCAATTCTGTTACCTGAAGGCGAGCAGGTTCGCATCGTTGCCGCACACGGACTCCCAGACCAGGATCGGGCGCTCAACGAACTATTTCCCGCCAGCAACAAACTTTTACAGCATATCCTGGCAGACAACCAGCCTCTGATCATCGCAGATGCGCAATTGGATGATCGTTTCGAGAAATGGGCCGCATCAGGCTTCGTACGCGGCTGGATGGGCATCCCCCTGGTGGCGCGCGGGCAAGTTTTTGGATTCATCACCCTCGACAGCATTACACCTGGGGCATTCGACTCTGACAAAGCCTTTTTGGCGCAATCATTTGCCCATCAGGCCGCCACGGCGATAGAAAAGGCCCAACTCTTTGAGAGCTTGCAAAAATCCAACCTGGAGCTCTCGCAAGCCTACGACACCACCCTCGAAGGCTGGGGGCAGGCTCTCGAACTAAAAGATAAGGAAACGCAAGGCCACACACTGCGCGTCACTGCACTGACCTTGAAACTGGCGCGCAGGCTTGGGTTTAGCAAAGAACAACTGGTCCAGCTTCGACGCGGAGTGCTCGTTCACGATATCGGCAAGATGGGTGTCCCGGACAGCATCCTGCAAAAAAAAGGCTCACTCACCAAAAAAGAGTGGGAGGAAATGCGCAAGCACCCACAATATGCGTTCAATCTTTTATATCCAATCACCTACCTGCGTCCCGCCCTTGATATCCCCTATTGCCACCACGAATGGTGGGACGGCAGCGGCTATCCGCGCGGCTTGCGGGAAACGCAAATTCCTTTAGCCGCGCGCATCTTTGCCGTGGTAGATGTTTGGGACGCCCTGCTTTACGAACGGCCATATCGAAAAGCATGGACGAAGAAAAAAATAATCAACTACCTGCGCGAACAAGCCGGTATTCATTTCGATCCCGAAATTGTGGACGCCTTCCTGAAAATGATCCAGGAAGAAAACAAAAAATAAGACGAGAGCAACTCGTCTTATTTTTTCGCTACTTGACCCTTACAAATCGGCGTTTGCCTGCCTGTAACACGCCGGGGTGTGGAAACAGGACATCACCGCGTTCCAGCGCATCGCCATCCAAACGGATACCCTTTTGGTCAATCAGACGTTTGGCCTCGCTCTTGCTGGACACCAAAGCGGCCCCCGTTAAAACATCCATGACCGTCATCCCCGGCTGAAGCGCGAACTCAGGCATCTCGTCCGGCACCTCCTTCTGTTGGAATAATTTCACGAACGATTCTTCCGCCGGCCCAGCCTCCGCCTCGCCATAGAAAATACTGACGATCTCGCGCGCCAGCTTCATCTTGGCATCGCGCGGATGGATATTGCCCGACTCTAATGCCTTGAGCAGCGCATCAATCTCATTCGGCGGCCAGCGCGTTACAAGCTGCATATATTTTTCCATCGCAAAATCTGGCATAGACATCAGCTTGCCATACATATCTTCCGCGCCGCTATTGATCGGCACGATATTGCCCGTGGACTTGGACATGCGCTGGACGCCGTCCGTGCCGGGCAGGATGCCGCAGATCACACCCACCAGCGGTTTCTGCCCCATGGCTTCCTGCAGCTTGCGCCCGGCCACAATAATGTTGAACAACTGATCCGTGCCGCCGACTTGCACATCGGTCTGCATTGCAACGGCATCGTAACCCTGCATCAAGGCATAAAAAGTTTCATGCAGGTAAATTGGCTCATCCTTCTCCAACCGCTTTGCAAAGTTTTCGCGCGCCAAAAATTGCTGCACCGTAAAATTCTGGCCCAGCTTGATCAAGTCAACCAGCGAAAGCTCGCTCAACCATTCGCCGTTGTAACGAACTTTCGTCTTCGCGCGGTCGAGCACCCGAAAAGCCTGTTCGGTGTAGGTCTTGGCATTTTCGGAGACCTGCTCCAGGGTCAGGACCGGACGCGCTTTATTTTTATCCGAAGGATCGCCCACCAGTGCGGTGTAACTTCCAATTAAAAAAGTCACCTCGTGACCCAGCTCCTGAAACTGGCGCAGTTTCCGCATGGTAATCGTGTGTCCCAGATGCAAATCTTTTGATGTGGGATCGTAGCCGCAATACACGCGCAGCGGACGTTTCTCTTTCTCTGCTTCCATCAGCCGCTGGCGAAGTTCGGTTGCCATGGCTTTTTTCAAGTCATCATCGCCATATTCAGTGCCTTGCATCAAAAGTTCGACCTGCTGATCAATATTCATACTGCCTCCTCAAAAATCCAAACGATGACAAATAAAAACGCGCCCGCGAGGGCGCGTCAAGATTCCCTCACAAGAGATCATGCGCGGGAATAATAGTACGAGAAAGGACGGTGAATAAACATGGCCGCATTATACCAAACTTACTGCCCGAGGCTGACCTGGAAAGTCCACGGGCCTTTGACGGTATAAAATTCATCGCTGAAGACGGCTTGTTCTGCTTCGTCCCGAGACATGTTATCGGGTTTCCCCACGATCTGCATGGTCAACACTCCATTTACTTCCACACAGCCGAGGGTAATGCCAAGTCCGCGTTGGTTTAATGCCTCCTGTATCTTTGGCATGTATAGCGAACAATATTCCCCTTCGCTCGGCGGCGCCCCCAATGATTCGATCGTCAAAGAAGCAGCGGAGAGATCCGCATCAGGCGGGACGTAAAAGCTTAACTCATCGCAGCGTTGAGCGGGCTGACCGTTGGTGGCGGGTTGATTGCTCAACATGGACAAACTAAATTCAGAGAGCGCCTGCCCGCCATACACAAAGTTCGCATTCCATATTGTCCAATCGGACGCATCTGGAAGCGTAAAGCAAACGTCGGCATAGACCTGCTTTCCATCGCGCCAGGCGCGCTGAAGATTTACAATATATCCGCTGACCGATTGGCTGGCGTTAGACTGCGGAGACAACATGGTTGGATAGGATGTCGTGTCAATCACCGGGGTGGACAGATCGGATTGCGCAGGAACGCCCGGGCTGCAAGCAGAGGAGACCAGGGCAATCACAATCAAAGATGTGAAAAACCATTTCATTTTATTTCTCCTTCAAGAAATCCATTTTAGCCAAATAGGTTTTCGAATGCTTCTACGACCGAAGGAAATTTGAACTGATAACCCAATTCAAGGAGGCGCTTCGGCTGAGAATATCGTCCATCTACGACGAGCGCGCTCATTTCGCCCAATATCAGCCGAAGCAGAAAAGCAGGCACAGGAAACCAATAAGGACGATGAACGGCTTTGGCGATGGCGCGCATAAAATCGGCGTTGGAGGTCGGCGCGGGGGCGATCAGATTGAAGACACCGCTCGCTTTTTGATTTTCAAGCAGAAACCGAAACGCTCCGACCAGATCGGCAAGGTGGATCCACGGCACAGCCTGTTGTCCGCCGCCAAGCGGGCCACCGACAAAGAGTCGCACGGGTAAAGCCATCAACGGGAACAATCCTCCATGGGTATCCAACACCACCGCCGTGCGGGCCACAATACGCCGCACGCCCAATTCTTCCACCGGCTGCGTGGCGGCCTCCCATTGCACGGTCAGCTGCGCGAGATAATCATCAGCGGGCGGTGTTGATTCGTCGGCAATGGTATTTCCGCGCAGGCCATAATGATTGATGCCGGAGATTTGCAGAAAAATCTTCGGGCGGCGCGCAGAGTCTTTTATAGCGGAGACCAGCGCGCGTCCGGGATGGACGCGGGAATCGTAAAAACGCCGCTTCTGGGATTTCGTCCATGGCCAGTGTTCGAGTCCGAATCCGGTTAGATTGACGACTGCATCCATTTCTTCGAGACGCTTTGCCCACTCGCCCATGCTCCGTCCGTCCCATTGAATTTCATTTGGACGATTCGGAACGCGACGGGTTAAGACATAAGTTTCGTGTTGTTTCTCTTTAAGCGAGAGTTGAAGGGCTGTTCCAAGAAATCCGGAACCGCCCGCTATCAGGATTTTCATTCCAGATTCTCCATTGACCATTATGCTATAATCGTGCCTATTGCGGAGTTACCATGCAAGAGCCGGTCTTAGTGCTCAATGCAAATTTTGAGCCAATCAACATTTGCTCCACCCGGCGCGCCATCGGTCTGATCATGGGGGGTAAAGCGGCGATGGTGGCAAATGGCCGCGGCTATATTCAAACCGTACAAAGGCAAATTCCGAGACCGTCGGTCATCCGCCTCGAAGCGCAAATTCATCGTCCGCGCCCGCACGTAAAGCTGACTCGCCGCGAGGTCTTCCGCCGCGACAATTATACCTGCCAGTACTGCGGACGGCACGACGGAGGCCTGACGGTGGATCATGTATTCCCAAAACATCAGGGCGGCCAACATACCTGGACGAACGTGGTGGCGGCCTGCCCGCCCTGCAATCACCGCAAAGGCGGACGCAGTCCTGAAGAAGCCCACATGCTGCTCAAGCATATTCCGAAAGAGCCGCCCGCCAATGCCGCCTATATTTTCGGGCGGCACCTGAGCGAAAATGATGAATGGTCTCCATATATTATCGGCTGGTAGAAAACAAGAACGGCGCGGAGTGTCCGCGCCGTTTGATTTTAAGAATCTGAGCGATAAGCCGCTAATTGAAATCCAGTTCCATGAAATCATGGGCCAGGGCGACTTCACCTTGATAACGCTGTTTGGCCTCTGCAACCAGATCGCCGCCGGCATATCTTCCGGTCGGGTAATGGATCAAGTATAACTTTCCGGCTTCAGCCTGGCTGGCGATCTCACCCGCCTGTGCCGCAGACGAATGTCCGCGCACTGGGCCTGCCGCCTCGTGGATCAGCACGTCCGCGCCGTCTGCCAGGCGAATGACCTGAGCACAGGGTTCGGTGTCGCACGAGTAGGCCATGACCTTCTTTGTATGGTTGAATTCAAAACGCAGGCCGATGGTAGGCAGAAAATGGCGGACCGGCGAAGAGAAGATACGAAAATCAGCGCTGTCTATTACAGTCGTCATTTCCTGGGCCGGCAGGCGATAAAATGCAACCGGGAAAAAATCCGGCCAGTCGGCCCAGCCGTAAAAGCCCATCAGGTTTTCGATGCGATCGAGCGTATGATGCAGGCCGTAAATGTTGATCGGCTTGCGGCGTCCCATCAGCCACATGTCCATCAGCAGAAGCGGCAGGCCCGAAACATGGTCGGGATGGAAGTGAGTCACGATCAAGTCGGTCAGGTTATTGAAATCCAGGCCCGCTTTTTCAAGGCGCAGGATCGGGTTGCTGACGCAGTCCACCAGCACGGTACGTTCCTGGCCGACCACCACCATGTGCGTGTTTTCATGATCAGTTGATGGAATGGCATTCGATGAGCCTAGGATAATAACCTTGGGCATAATGCACCTATTTTAAATTTAAAGCGCTCATCAGGATGAACGGCGTAATATATGTTTCGACCATCGCCGCGATTGCCAGCAAAGGCAGCACCACACCCAGAAAAACCTTGGTCCAATCAGCCAGCAACTCCAGGATCACCTGCCCCATTGATTTGCCCAGTTGAGGCGTTACCAGTATCACAGCCATTCTCAAAACAATGGCGCTGGCAATGATCAATGCCGGTATCTCGAAGATGCCATGCGGAAGCAGGCCCGCCGCAAACAGTTTGAGCGGGGAAAAACCGATCAGGTTGAATATGCCCAGAACGCCTCCAACCAAACTGATGTTTAACATGTAGAGGAGCATTCCAAGCACACCGAAGGAAACAAGGCCGCCCAGCATAATCAGCAAAACAGCGCGTACATTGTTTGCAAAAATATATAATGCCGATAAACGCTGATTGGCCTGCGCCAACCCAATAGACTGCCTGGCGCCCTTCACGACATCTTCAAAATCCCTGGTTGTCGCCGCGGGAAGCATCCTGGGGACCGCGACTGTCGCCCACTGATAGCTCAACCATGAACCGACAACGGCAACAACAAGCATGATCAGAATCGGGAAAACCAACTTCCGCATCACTTTTGGAATCTCCAGCCGGTACCAGCTAAAAACTGAATCTCCCTCGCCCTTGAGCGCACGCCAGAACGTCTGCCATACCCAACGCACATTCAAAGAGTCGAACTCCCGGCCAAGAAGATACTCACGCTGAAAATGAGCAATTCCCAAACGGATGAGCAATCCCGAAATAATTCCCACAGCCGCAACGGCCAGCCATAGAACCTGGTCTGTGCCCCAAAATAACAAGACGCTTTCGCCCTGCATCATGATCGCCACCGGGATGACGATAAACGAAGCCAGCAAGTTCGCCGCCCGCACCGAAGTGGACTGCACCGAGATGACAATCGCGGCGCTGACCATCAACACAGCATGGGCAGTCGTCAACATGAACAGCAGGAGCAATGTATACGAATTAGGCATTTGGAGATGTTGGCGCGACACCATCACCAGGTAAAAAGCAATGGATGTATAACTGGCAATCAAAGGTGTAAGAATACCAACCAGCACTTTGCCAAAATATATATGCCAGTCTTTCATCGGCGAACTTAAAAGGGGTTCAATCGTACCGCGTTCCTTTTCACCGACAAACGACTCCAACGCCACTACCAGCGAGATCGTAATTGGAAAGAATCCAATGATCAACACAGAGAACGGCACCAACCGGTCGGCAATAAGATTCGTTCCGTATTTGGCGAAGAAGGCCACTGCCTGGCCTGCGACTTCATTCATCAAAAACGGAAATGACAGAGTTAGGATAATTAATGGAGAGAGAATCCGCCAATCGCGGAATTGATCGCGCAGTTCACGGCCCGCCACCAGCCAGATCATTTGCAGGTCGTTACGCATGAAGCGCCTCCGCGTGAGACGATTGCACATCAGCCATTGCTTTGAGATAAACCTGCTCCAGCGTGCGCGGCACTTCCTGGAATGCCACCAACGGCGCATGCGCAGACGCCAATTCGCGCACCAAGCGCGGATTGGTCTCACCCGGATTCTCAATTTGAAATCGCATCCCCGTCTCACGGCGCTCACGCAGGATAGCACCCTGCGGTATTTTCAGCGCATCACCGGCCCACGACGAAGAGAATTTGGCTTCATACTCGTTCACGCCCAGTACCTTTCGTTTCAACTCTTCGAGACTGCCAGACATCAAGATACGGCCTTTGAAAATAATAGCAATAATATCGGCCAGCGCTTCCGCTTCAACCAGATTATGTGTGCAGATCACGATCGTGCGCTGGGACGATTTCAAGCGGGCGATTTCGTCCCGCACCAGCCGCGCCGATTCAGGATCCATGGCAGAGGTCGGCTCGTCGAGCAGTAGGACCGGCGGCTCGTGCATCAAAGCCCGCGCCAATGCCAGCTTCTGCCGCATCCCTTTTGAATATTCGCCGATGCGCCGTCCAGCCGCCCGGGCCAATCCAAAATATTCCAACAGATAATCACTGCGTAACCTGCGCTTGTGCACGTCAAGACTATAAACCCGTCCGAAGAATTCCAAATATTCAGCGCCCGTCATGCGCATGTACAAACCATGCTGCTCGGTCAACACGCCGACCGAAGCGCGCACCTTATCGCCGTCTTGCGTCACATCGTAACCGCCTACGCGCGCCCAGCCGCGCGTAGGCGTAAGCAGTGATGTCAACATGCGCACGGTCGTGGTTTTTCCTGCGCCATTCTGGCCGAGAAGTCCAAGAATCTGGCCCGGCTTCACAGACAATGTCACACCATCCACGGCCCAAAAGTCATTGAATTGTTTACTCAGATCTTCGGTTTCTATCATTGTTTGTCCAGCATAAAAGCGCAGGAGGACAGCGTCAATAAGACAACAGTCCTCCAGAAAAGTGATACCTGACGGATGATTGAAGTTTATTTGGCGGTTTTCTTCTTAACCGATTTTTTTGCGGCAGGCTTCTTTACAACAGGCTTTGCAACGGTCTTCTTCACAATTCGTTTTGACTCGAGTTGAGGTTTGGGCGCGGCGATCTCAACATTATTCGCGTCCGTCACCTGGACTTCAGCCGCTTCGCCCGTTCCGGGGCGATGCCGCCAAATCAGCACCAGCGCGGCAGCGACAGCCACCACCGCCATCAGAGTCTGGTTGATGTTGATGGAAAAGACTCTCGAAGCGTCGAGCCGCAAAAAGTCAAGGGAGAAGCGGATAACGGGATAGATGATCAGATAAATGTTGAACACGTCGCCCTTCTTGAGCTTGCCAGAATATTGGCGGGCAATCCACAACAGGAAGAGCATGTTCAACAAACTGAGGAGCGACTCATATAAAAAGAGCGGATGATAGTAGGATTCGTTTTCGAATCCTGCCAGGCGATGCGTTGGATCAATATAAATTTTCCACGGCAGGCTGGTCGGCGCGCCGTAAAGTTCCTGGTTGAAAAAGTTGCCCCAACGTCCAATGGCCTGGCCCAGTGCGAGGCCGGGCGCGGCGATGTCAGTCCATTCAGCGAAACTGATCAGGCCGTTTTTGCGGACATAGAAATACAACGCGATCAACCCGCCCATGACCGCTCCGGGAATTCCAAGCCCACCTTTCCAAATGCTGAGGATATCAAGAATGCGAACCGTGCCCCCCGCAAAATATGGGTTGACCAGTTGCCCGGTAGCGGGATCGGGAACCAACGCGCTGGGCGACGGGGTGAAGACATGCCACAGGCGCGCGCCGATCACGCCGCCAATGATGAGATAGACCAGCAAATCCCATACCATTTCAGGGTCGCGTCCCCGCCGTTTCAATTCACTTGCGGCCAGGAAACCGCCCGCGACAGTACCGAGCATTAACACAATTCCATAAAAGCGGACATACAACGGACCTAAAGCAAAACCATCTATCATTTTTCTACTCCTTGGCGAATGTTTTCTTTGCGCGCTCATGCGCCTGGGAACGGACGACCCAGATACGCTGGAGCGCAGTGAAATTGGCGAGTATGGCGATGATCCAAACGCCGATGACGGGGATACCAAACACCAGCGACGGCCCCAAAACAAAATAACGCTCGGCGCGCGTTAACAATCCTTCTTTGGCGCTGAAACTTTGCGCTTCGGCGCGAGCCTTGACGTATGAGACAAGAATAGAGCCGGCCGCGGCGGCAAACGTAACAATTTCCGCCGCGTTTTGATTCGTCGCTGCAAAATAATAAAGCAGCCCGCCGAGGATGATCAGCTCGGAATAACGATCGCTGACCGAATCAACGAAGGCGCCCCAGTCGCTGGCTTCGCCACGCAGGCGCGCCATTGTCCCGTCCAGCGCATCCACCGGCCACACGACCAGCATGACGATACCGCCGATCATGATCTGACCGCGGGCTACGAAGTATGCGGCCACGATGTTTCCAGCCACCCCAAGCAAGGTCACGGTGTTAGGTGTCAACCCGATATGATTAAAAAAACGGCCAAGCGGATCAAGAACCCACTTGAAAGTAATCCTCAAAAAATCAGTGAATGTTTTCTTCACTCGCATCCTCACAAACAAGATTGCCCAATGATACCCGAAAACATCGCGAGCATAGAAATAGGTTTCTCAAATGGAGCAATAATCAGTTCTCGCCTTCTTCATCAGATGGCATGACGTCCCGCTCCCTGCCCCCGCCCTGCGGCGGGCCGACCACGCCCATCTCTTCAAGTTGATCGAGCAGACGCGCCGCGCGCGGATAGCCGATTCGCAGGCGGCGCTGCAACATAGAGGCCGAAGCGCGCTGACTGCCGCGCACAATCGAAATGGCCTGCTCGATCAAACCGTCGTCTTCATTCTCGTCGGGCTCACTGAGCAGTTTCTCCCACGGCGCGGCATCATCCACTTCCGTCTCGCTGTTCTTCTGCCAGTAATCAATGATGCGCTCGATTTCCATGTCCGTGATCATAACGCCCTGCGCGCGCATCGGGTTGCCAACCTCAGGATTGAGGAAGAGCATGTCGCCGCGCCCAAGCAGGGTCTCTGCGCCGGTGGTATCGAGAATGACGCGGCTGTCCACGCCGGAGGCAACGGCGAAAGCCAGGCGGGCCGGGAAGTTCGCTTTAATGAGGCCCGTTACCACGTCGGTTGAGGGGCGTTGAGTTGCAACGACCAGGTGGATTCCGGTGGCGCGCGCCATCTGAGCCAGTCGGACCAGGTTGTGTTCGGTCTGGTCGGGCGCAGACATCATCAAATCGGCCAGTTCGTCAATCAGCACCACAATGCGCGGCAAAGTTTGCCCGTCTGTTTTTTTCAGCTGCTTTCTGTTATACGATTCAAGGTCGCGCGCATTGGCGGCTTCGAGCAAGCGATAGCGATGTTCCATCTCAACCACCAGCCAGCGTAACACGCCGAGGATGCGATCAATATTAGTCTCAACTTTTCCATATAAATGCGGAAGGCCATTGAAGCGCAACAACTCCACCATTTTGGAATCGATCATTACCATGCGCAGGTCTTCGGGCGTGTTGTTCATCGCAAGACAGGCCGCGAAAGCCGTGATGCAGACCGACTTACCGGAACCGGTGGCGCCTGCAATCAACACATGCGGCATGCGCGCCAAGTCCGCGACCAGCGGGTGGCCTGAGACGTCGCGGCCGAGTGTCAGGGCCAGCGGCGCGCCAATGCGATGAAAGGCCTCACTTTCCAAGATCGGTTTCATGCGTACCACAGACGAATGTGGATTCGGAACCTCGATACCCACATACGGCTTGCCAGGCACAGGCGCTTCGATTCGTAAACGTTGCGCCGAAAGCGCCAATGTCAGGTCTTTCTGCAAGCTGGCAATTTGCGCCACGCGCACCTTCATCTGTTGAGCTTCATCGTCCTCCGACGCGCCAGGCTTCTTGATAAAACCAGGCTGCACCGCGAACTGCGTCACAGACGGGCCAACGCGATAACCGATTACGGTCGCCGGAATACCGAACTCCGAAAGCGTCTTCATGATCATACCGGCGGTTTGATTGATCGTGCGCTCGTCGGCGCGCACCGCCTGGTCGGCCAGCAATACAGTCAGCGGCGGCAAACCTTCTTCGCGCTGGATGGGCTTTACGGGTTTCTCGCTTTTCTTGTCTGGCGCCTTCAAGGATGCGCGGAATTCTGCCGGAATAGGCGCGGGTTTCTTTTTTGCAGGAGCGCTGACCTGCGAATCTGTCGGCTCGACAGCCACAGCAGTGTCCGCTTCTTTCTGAACGTCAAGCGGGCGCGGCATTGGAGATTCGCCCGCCACCCCGCGCAGCCACCCTTCCAGCACAGACCACAGCCCGAGGCCTGTCAGTGCGGCCAGGAACCATAATACGAAGAGCAAAATCCCGCCCCACAACATCCCGGCATACTGGCTGACCAGATAAGCCAGCCCCCAACCCAATCGCCCGCCATCATTGCCGGCCTCAGCCCGGACGAGAGAATTGCCTCCGAAAATGGCGAGCAGGCCCAAGGTCAGGAGAGAGGCGAGTTCGAGAGATAAGAGTCGCCCCCAACTCAGGCGTCCGCTATCGCGGCGAACGAGTGTAAATCCGCCGTATCCGATGACAAAGATTAACAGATAGCTTCCCCAGCCAAACCAGGTTGACAATGCCGAAGCCCATGGGGTTAGCAAAATCCCGCCGGTAAATTTCAGGATCGCCAGCAATGACATCAATGCCAGCGCGATGAGAAACACACCCGCCACATCGCTAAAGAAACGGCCAAAGTGCAAATTGAAGCGCGCCAAACGATCCAGCCAATCATTGGACGGCGGATGTTGCTGTTGGTAACGGTGCGAGGGTTTATTGGTCATTGACAGAGTGGATCAAGCTTCCAATTGCATACTCAAGCCCATGCGTTGATGAGAAGCGTCCACATGCAAAATTCTGACCTGGACCTGCTGGCCTTCATGCAAGATATCCTTTACGGCTTGTCCTGCGCCGATGGGTATTTCGGAAGCGTGGATAAGTCCCTCGACACCGAGATCAAGTTTGGCAAATGCACCGTACGAAAGCACGCTGGTAATAGTGGCCGGCACAACCTGGTTGACCGCCAACTCTGTTCCAATCTTTGTCCACGGGTTGGGAAACAGGCGCTTAAGGCTGAGAGCCACGCGGCAGCGCTGTGGAGAAAGTTCAAGCACTTGAACTTCAACAACCTGGCCGATATGCACAATACAAGTCGGATGCACTACGCGTCCCCAGGAAAGTTCGGAGATGTGGATCAGGCCTTCGACACCGCCCAGATCAACGAACACGCCGAAATCGGTAATATTCGTAACCGTGCCATTGACGCGTTCGCCCGCCTGAAGCGAATGAAATAACTCAGCGCGCTTGCCCGGCTCGGCTTGCGCGGCGCGTTCCGAAAAAACGATACGGCCATCCTCAGGCACGCACTCGATCACTTTCAGTTTGAGGTCGCGCCCAATATAAGACTCCATACATTTTTCGCGGTCAGGCGCATCGCCCTGCCCGGCCATCTCTGTCAAATGTGAAAACGGAACAAAACCGTATAAGCCGTTACCCTCGACGAGCAATCCGCCCCGATTGCATCCCGTCACATTCAAGCTGATGATTTGATCGCGCAAGTAGAGATCCTTGACATGAAGCCAATCTGGAGGCGGTCTGTGCGGTTCCTCTGGTTTGACATCCGGCTTGGCTGCAGATCGGAACTCAGGCCGGGTCTGCGTACCATGAGCCGGACGCGCCACATAATGTCCTTCCTCCGTCAAAACCGATTCCCACCAGCCATCATCCACGACTGGCATTGGGGTTTGCGAATCATTCTTTCGATTTGTCATTTCTGCCTTCCCTTCCCATTACCTCGTTTGTAATTCCATCTCAAGGATGGATTTGGCAACTGCTTCCACGGCCACGCGCTGCTTGCGATATAGATCCGCTTCCGACATTGCCAGCCTCCCCGCCACATCGCGCACTTTGCGTCCTTCGATAAATTTCATCTCAAGGATATTGTAAAGAATCCACTCGGTCGTAAACCGCCGTTCGCCTTCCGGCCGCACCTGGTCAACTGCTTTACGAAGCAGCGCGCGCAAAGCAGTTGGAGTATTGCCATCATGATCACGGGCAAGCTCCTGTACCACGCGCAGCCGCATCAGCGGGCTGTTCGTCAGTTTGGGTCCGCCCCAATAATGCGTCAACGCGTCCTTCACCCAATCCGCCAGATCCGCTTCGGGAGGCAGGTCTTCAGTCATGACGCTGGCGCGCGAATCATAGCGGCCTGCTGCGCGCATCCGCTGAATCAAATCGACCTGCGGCTGGATATCCTGTAAAGAACGGAAGACGCGCTGCTGCATGATGCGATCTTCCAAAGCCAGCGCGACGCGGTCAGCCAGAAGCCATAAGGCATCGCGCTGATCGCGTTCCATGGTTTGGCCCTCGCGGCGAGCCACGCCCAATAAACCGAGCAGGGGCGGGACTTCATCGCGGTCCATTTCACTGCGCTTGCGTTGATGAAGCGGCAAAACCCAAAACCTGCCCCAAGCGAATTCGTGGTGATCGCCGCCGTTCCCATTACTAAACATTTCAAGGGCGCCAGAAAGCCCACCCTGATCTATCATGGTGCGGTTGCCCGCCATGACAATCATGGACAGGTCTTGTCCGTCCAACGCGGCAACAAAGGCTGAAGGTGATTGCAAATGATCGCGAACCGCGGCTAACACCGCCTCGAGGAATTGCTGTAAATCTCCTTTGGTCAAAAGGCGCTCTTCCACGTTTTGGAAAAACTGCAATTCAGCCCGATCCCGGCCAAAGAACAGATACCGCTCCCATAGCGGAGAAAAAAGAGTGATGGCATGTTCAAACAGCAGAACTGTGGCGACCATTGTCAGGGGCACAAAGGCTGAATATTCAGCGCCCATCAATACGCCTGCGCGCCGGACGATAGTCATAATGGCCAGCGCAAGAGAAGCAGTTACCGGGCCGCGCATGATCCATTTAAAGAGTCGGCTCTTCACCACCCGGTCAGGCCATGAAACCCCAAAGAAAGCCACAGCATACGCCATGACAATCACCAGGCCGCCGACCAGTATATTGATAATGGTCGCCACAATCCAGAATAAAAGCGGATATTGCGCGGCCAATGAATATCCATAAAGCAGATAGGGATAAGAACCCAGCGCCGGAGCGGTCGCGCCCGCCATCAGATACAACATACGGCGGCGGCCGGAACGCGTCAACATGCGCGCATAGGCACGCCCAAAATTTACGCCCGCCCAGATCATGGCGGCCACATAGTAAACGGTAAAAGCCTCGGCCCACACAGTCCGCTGAAGGTGAGGAGCCGGTTTCCCATCCGGGACGAGCGGGCCGAGCAGGTAGCCGAAAGCCAGCAGGAGTAGGAATCCGGCTGAGATGGCATATATGAATCGCACCGCGAATCGGCGGCGTCCGCGCGATGGGCGGCCTGCCGTTACAAGCACGGCATCTGAGAGATGAAGGTAAGAAGCGGGCAGGAAAACGATCCCAAGCCATTGCAGGCGCAGAAGCGCATCAATCCCCCAATCAGGAACGGTCTTGTTTTGTAAAGCTTCAGTAGTAAAGATCACCACAACGCACAACAGAATAATGGCGAACGAACGGGCAACTCGATCTCGTAAATTAAAAGATAATGAATAGAGGAACAACGAGAACGCCGTGATGGCGATCCCGGCCGTTAGAATTTGATTGATAATCTTTATTCCCGCCAATAGATTGTCGGCCCAACCGTTAAACATACAGCCTTCCCGGGCGGCTTGTTATTTCAATGCCCTCGCAAAGAATAAAGCCACGTCTTGCGATTGATAATAATGGTCATTATACCCGCAGAATTCATAGCCGTGCTTTTGAGCCAAACGAATAGCGGGATGATTTTTGGATTGCATTTCAAGGAACAACTTGCGGTGGCCGCGCGCGGGACCCCATTCGTGCGCGGCAGTTAAGAGAGCGCTTGCCACCCCGCGGCGTCTCCACTCGGTGGCGATAACCAGGTCAGTTACCCAGGCGGCCGAAGCGGGGTTCTCGGCAATGCAAAGATAGCCAACCGGTTCATTCCCGGATGCGGCAACCAATAGCGCGGCTTTTTGCTTCCATTCATCTGCGAGAGAAAAAGGATTCCGGGGATAAGCCAGCGAAATGGGGCGCGGCAGCCGCACGTCACGAAACGTAGCGACCAGCTGGCCAGAATCGCGGCGCAATTCCAATTGCCAAACGTACTCACTGGCAATTGAATGATCCATTCCCATCAGGCGGGGAAGGTCGGCGGCAACGGCAGGGCGGATTTGAACAGCAGACATGGTTTCCTAATTTAAGGCGGGACAACCCGCACAGGGATAACGCAGGGCGGCGTGGATTGCCCCTGGTTGTCGTATGCAACAAGACGCAGTTGGTAATCGCCGGGCGTGAGGACTGTTGTATCCCAGGCGCCGAGCGATTCGTTTTGCTTGGGCTTACGATCAGCGGCGATGGTGGCCCATGTTTCGGTATTGAGAGGCGCAACTTCATATTTATAAAAGCCAAAATTTACGATATTGACTGTGCCTTTAATATCAATCGAGCCTTTTATTTCAGTACCGGGCTTGGGAGAGTCAATGATCAACTTGCCGGAAATACAGCCGCTGGCATTACTAAGAGTCGGCACAGGACGAGGCGTCAGCGCCAGTTGAGTAGCCAGTTGAGGTGAGATCGTTCCGGTAGGCGTGGCAAGCAGGTCAAGAGTCGCGGTGGGAAGAAAATAAGATGCTGGTAAATTCGGCACGATGAACGAAGCCGCAATCAATTCTCCGAAAAATAGAGCCAGGATCAGTATTACAACGAAGACAGACCTGCCCATCCGGCCCAAGGCAAATTCCCTCTCGAGGCTGTAAACAGCCCGGCGCCATTCATTCCACGACTGCCAAAGCCAGCGGAAGGCGAAAAGTCCGCCAATCGCCAGCCCGATATAGATCAGCGGTTCATAAGCGCTGAGGAATTTATAGATTGCCGCCATAATAATAGAATATTTACAACTGCCGCAAAACGCCGCGGATCAGCGTTTCCATTTTAGGCGTGATGATCTTGCCCGCTTCAATCACTTCCTCATGTGTGGTGACAGTGGAGCCATCAAGGTTGGCCTTGTTGCTGATACCCGAAAAGCCCAACACCCTCATCCCACCGTGACGCGCGACCAACACCTCAGGGACGGTGGACATCCCCACTGAATCCGCTCCGGCCAGGCGCAGGAAACGCAGATCGGCCGGCCCTTCAAACGATGGGCCGCTAAGACCGGCATAAGTGCCTTCGCGTAAAATCAGCTTTTCTTTTTTTGCGACATTGCGCGCAATATCGTTCAAAGCGCGATCGTAAGGTTGGCTCATATCAGGAAAGCGCGGACCTATTTCGTCATAATTCGGGCCCATCAGAGGGTTGTGCCCGGTCATGCCCATTAAGTTCAGGTTGTCAGTGATCAACATGACATCACCGGGCAGGAAATCAGGATTGACCCCGCCTGCGGCGTTGGTAACAATCAACGTTTCGATGCCCAAACGCTGCATGACGCGTATCGGCAAGGTGACCTGTGCCATGGTATACCCTTCGTAAAAATGGATACGGCCCTGCATGACGAAGACAGACCGGCCTTCGAGTTCACCAATGACAAGACGGCCGGAATGACCAAAGACGGTTGAAACCGGGAAATTTGGCAGGTCGCCAAACGGGATCAGATCGGGATTTTGAACGGAACCCGCTAAATCGTTCAAGCCTGAGCCGAGGATGATTGAAACACGCGGCCGGCGTGAGGTCCGCGCTTGAACCGCTTTGGCAACGTCGTCAATTTGTTGAAGAGTAAAATGGGCAGTCATGTTTTGTTTTAACCTGTCTGGCATTAAAGTCTCACAGAGGGCAATCCCCCCCCGATGAAGCCGCCTGCGAGGAAGATTATATCAGAAATCACAATTCACTTTTGAAAGGCAAACTAAAGATATTGACAGCAGGGTAAGGTAGAAAAAAACGGATACTTATGCTATGCTATGGCTAATTAATCATGGGACAAAGCACATCTTTTACCAAGAAGCTGGCCGGGGCTTTCAAACGATCCAATCACCATGGCGGACAAGGAATCGTCGAGTCTGAATCTAAGGACATACAATTGGATCAGATTGCGGCGCTTACCCGGCAATTGGAAACAGAAAAGCACCGAAACATACAATTGACTTTGCTATGGGAATTAAGCCAGCAATTGGAGACCCTGCTCGACGAACCGGTTATCGCGCAACTGGCTGTCAACACCCTTGAGCGCGGCATTGACTGTTCGTATGTATGTTTGTATATCCATGATGAAGAGCGAAATGAATTTATCGCCCTGGCATCCACCGGGAAGAAGGCCCATCTGCTCCAGCCCGGCTACCGTCAAAATTCGGCTCGCGGAATTTTAGGAAGGGCGGCGCGCTTACAGAAAACCCAGATCGCAAACGACACGCGCCTTGATACGGATTATTTTTCCTTTGTTAACGATACCAGCCTCTCCACGCTGGTTGTTCCTTTAATTTATAACGGGCATCTCAAAGGAATGCTTGAAATCAACAACGACAATGTGGATACCTTTTACGGCAGCGACGTCACATTAGCCGAAGCGGTTGCGACAGAACTCGTGCGGGCCTGGGAGCGATCAAGTTATCACCAACACTTGAAGGAACTTATTCAGGCTGGCATTTCACTTTCGACGATGGTCGAGCCGCAGACGGTCGTTCAGGAAATCGCAACCATGACGCGCCAGGCCCTGCAGGCGCGTTATGTCAGCGTTACCCTGCTCGACCAGGCCGGACATTTCACTCAAAAGGCATCGTCCGGCCATGCCCCCAGGCTTCATAAGTATCTGGAGAAACAGCCGCTTGAAAACAGCCTGGCGCAGGCGGCGCTGAACGCATCTCAATCTTTCCGAATACGCGATATTCGCAAAAACCCATTAACGTCTGGGATGGACATTGATAACAGCAATTTGCGAAGCGTGATAGCAATTCCGATACGCTTGCACCGTTTGAGCATCGGGACGATCCTGGCTTTCGGCAAGGAAGGGGAAATTTTCTTCAACGAAAGCGACGAATCGCTCGCCACATTACTTTCATCGCAGTCTGCGGCGGCGGTTGAAAGCACCTGGCTATATCAAGAACTAAGAAGCACTCTTGCCACCACCACCCAGTTGTATCAAGTCAGTTTTCAGATCCTGCAAACCGAAGGATTGGAACAGGCGGTTAAAGTGATTCTGGAAGCGGCTTGCAAGGTAGCGAATGCAAGTTCTGCCGGGGTTGTTTTATTCACGCAGGATCACGAGATCGAGATCAAGGCCGGAGCGGATGCAAACGGCATTCAAGATGATATCCAACATCCGATGAACTTGATCGAACAGGCTATGTCGAGCGGAACGAGCATTTTCTTATCCGATCAATCCACCACCCAGGTCTGCTTTCCCATACAGACTCATCTTCGCAAATATGGCGGATTATGGCTTAAGGTCTCTGAAAGTATCAACTACGATTCCCGCCACACGGCCGCTCTACAGACACTGGCCAATCAATTGGAACGCGCCATCCTGTTGATCGAATCTCGAAGCCAGGCCAGGAAGATCGAAGAGGCTTACGAAGAGCTTGAAGTTACCTATGATCGCACGCTGGCAGCCCTGATGTCGGCATTGGATGCGCGCGACCGGGAAACCGAGGGACATAGCATACGTGTCAGCCAGATGGCCTGTTATCTAGGCGAAGCGATGAAATTAGACGTTCACGAGCTTAAAGCGCTCGAACGCGGCTCGCTCTTACATGACATCGGCAAGATCGGCATCAGCGATACGATCCTCCACAAGCCCGGCCCGCTGAATGAAGCCGAATGGAAAATCATGCGCCTGCATCCGGATATTGGAGCGCGCATTGTGGAAGACATTCCATTCCTGCAGGATACCATGCCCGTCATTCAATTTCACCAAGAACGCTGGAACGGAAGCGGTTATCCGACAGGACTGTCTGGAAAGGAAATTCCGCTCCTTGCGCGCATGTTCGCAGTTGTGGACGCATTCGATGCGCTGACCAGCCACCGCCCATACCGGCAGAAGATCACGGCCGAACAGGCTCTTGAGTATTTGCGTGAACAGGCCGGAATATTGTTCGATCCGGACATTGTGTTTGAGTTCGAGAAGCTTGTTCTGGAAGGCCGGGCATCAGACCTGCTCGCATCCGGATAAATAGCGATGAGAACAAAACCGTCCCGCTTTGGGTTCACACCGCAGGAACATCGTATTTCCGCGCTGCCATCCACGGTGGCGAGCGTCATCGTGTTGATGCTTACCATGCTCAATGGCAGTTTGCTCTGGCCCGTAGACCCTCTCAAAGCCAGGCTGCTTTCGGGATTAGGGATGATTGGTATTGCATATATCATCGTCTTGAATATTCTTGTTCTTCCGAACGCAACCCTGAACCCATTTTTTAATTGGCTGAACGCCTTTGTAACTCCGCTTGAGCTGGGATTGCTCACCTTTGCGATTTCCGAAAAATTGGGTATTTACATCGGGGTGCTGCTCATTCTCGCAGTCATCAGCAGTTCAATCACTTCTGAGCGCGGCCCATCGTACACGCTGATATTGATTAGCACTGCAACAGAAATATTTATCGGGCAGAAATACAACATCCAAGAATTCACTTTTCACCTCAGCATTATGCTGATTGCCATTGTTACAGTCGAGACGGTCGGGCAATTAAAAAATCTTTCGCGCGACCATATCCGCAGGCTGGAAATAATTACCGAGTTCAGCCGCCAGATCGCGTCATCGCTCAACGCAAAGCAAGTGATGTCGCTTTTAAATGCCGCTCTGCAGAATGCGGTCAAGGCCGATACTTATTTCGTTGGAATTCGCGAAGGCAACGAAATGAGGCTGGAATTAATTTACGACGATGGTAAGTATTACGAAAATCAGCGCACAAGCCTGGACGGCTCTCTCTCGGGCTGGGTCTTTGAAAATCATGAGAGCCTCTTCCTGCCCGACTTACGCAAAGAAGTGCGCCTGCCCGGCGTGCGCATTGTACTTATTGGAAAACATAAGACCAGCCTTTCCTGGATGGGCGTTCCCATGCGCAGCGGCACCGTAGACGGCATTATTGTCATTGGCTCTTACCGGCCTAATGCCTTCAACCGCGCCGATATGGAATTACTCTCCAGCCTGGCCTTGCACGCCGCCCAGGCGCTTCACAACTCGTACGATCATGCCGATGTGGAACTCCAGGCCCAGCTCGACAGTTTGACGGGTGTTTACAATCATGGACGTTTCCTGAAGATCCTGAAAGAACAGGCCGATCAAGCCCTCGAGCAAAAACAATCCCTGAGTCTCATCATGCTGGACGTGGATCATTTCAAACTATACAATGATACCTACGGACATTTAATTGGAGACGAAATCCTGACCAATCTTTGCAACGTCATCAAACAACACATCAAAGCGACCGACGCAGTGGGCCGTTGGGGCGGCGAAGAATTCGTGATCTCCCTGCCCAACGCAGGTGCTGAACATGCCCTGCAAATCGCCGAGCGCATTCAACAGACCATGCTGGCATTAACCGTATACAGCGACAACGAAAAATCTATACCAGGCCCCACCGTGAGTCAGGGATTTGCCATCTATCCCATCGAAGCAGATGATGTGATCAAATTAATTGACCTGGCCGACAAGCGCCTCTACGTTGCCAAAGAGCGCGGGCGCAATCAGATCGAGCCAAACACAATCAAACAAACGCAAAACGAATAACAGGAAACCCGGTATAAAGTCTATTGGATTATTTTGTTGAAGGCAGAAACGGTTTTTTCCACAGCGGCATCATCAATCCAATAATGTGTTACAAAACGGAAACGCCTTTCGTTCTCGGGGCCAATTATCACGCCGCGTTTTCCCATTTCGAGCGAAATCTGTTCGGCGCTCAACGTAACATCATCGGCCAGGTTGAAATACACCATATTTGTGGATGGAGAACCCGCATCCACAACCAGACCTTTGACCTGCCTCAGGCCATCGGCCAATTTCCGCGCCCGGGCATGATCTTCGTCCAGCCGCTCGATCATATTTTCCAGCGAGTAAATTCCAGCCGCCGCGACAATCCCGGCCTGGCGCATTCCCCCGCCAACCATTTTGCGCAGATGCCGCGCACGTTTGATAAAAGTTTTTGTTCCGGCCAGCATCGAACCGATTGGCGCGCACAATCCTTTGCTCAAACAAAACATGACAGAGTCGGCGGGCGCAGCCAATTCTTTCGCCGAAACATTCTGAGCGACCGCCGAATTAAAAATTCGCGCGCCGTCAACATGCAGGCGCAGATTATTGCTGTGCGCCAACTCGCCCACCGCGCGTGTATAAGCCGCAGTTAACGGAACCCCGCCGCAGATGTTTTGAGTATTCTCAAGGCAGATAAGCTGCGTAATTGGGTGGTGCACATCCTCGCTCCGAATCGAAGCCAGGATGTCGTCCAACGCCAGCGTGCCGTCACTTCGATTTTTAACCGGGCATGCCTGCATCCCGCCCAGCGCCGCCATCCCGCCCGCCTCATTCAAATAGATATGGGACTGATCGCCCACAATGACCTCTTCGCCACGCTGACAGTGCGCGAGCAGGGCCAGCAAATTTCCCATCGTTCCCGAAGGGACGAAGAGCGCGGCTTCCTTGCCGAGCATTTCCGCCGCCATTTCCTGCAGCTTGTTTACAGTCGGGTCATCTTCATAGACATCATCTCCCACTTCGGCTTTCGCCATCGCCGCCCGCATTTCGGGCGTAGGTTTGGTGACAGTATCAGAGCGCAGGTCAATGAGATCCATTTCAATCTCCGCTTATTTATTCTTCTGCCTGCCGCAAATTTTCGAGCACGCTCTGCAATTCTGCGGGCAGGGGCGCTTCAAATTGGCGCGGGTGTGTTTCGTTCGGCAGAGTGATCTTCAACTTATAAGCGTGCAAAAAATGCCTGCCGATTTTTATAGACGGCTTCTTGCGGCCATACACTTCATCGCCAACAATTGGACAGCCCAGAAATGAACAGTGCAAACGGATCTGGTGTGTGCGTCCAGTCAGCGGATGGAACTCCAACAGAGTTTGTTCGGGAAAAGATTCGATTGTTTTATATTCGCTGGATGATTGGCGGCCTTTCGCCGCGCTGACAATTGCCATTCGTTTGCGATGGCTTGGGTCGCGGCCGATGGCCGCTTCCACGCGGCCCGAAGGCGTGGGCGGCTTTCCGTCCACCAATGCTAAATATATCTTTTCAACCAGCCGCAAACGGAATTGGTCCTGAAGCCAGCGATGGGATTTATCGTTTTTTGCAAGCACAATCAGGCCGGATGTGTCTTTATCCAACCGATGCACAACGCCAGGACGTTCTTCACCGCCGATGCCTTCCATTTCCGAATCGTATCCAAGCACGGCATGCACGAGAGTCCCCGTGCTGTGTCCTGCGGCGGGATGGACAACCATGCCGGCTGGTTTATTGACCACGATCAGGTCGTCGTTCTCAAAAATAATATCGAGCGGAACATCTTCGCCGATCAGAGTCGTCGGCGCAACGGGGGGAATCCGCACTTCGACCAGCGCGCCATGCCCAAGCATCTGTCCAGATTTTTTAGCGGACAGGCCATTGACCAGAACACAACCGTCCTTGACGAGACTTTGCAATCGAGCGCGCGAAAGATCGGGCAGGCAATCAACCAAATAATGGTCAAGCCGCTCATCGTCCGGTTTTTGAAAGCGGAACGTCAGAACTTCGTCACTCACCCTCAGCCGCTCCAGGATCCTCTTTAGAATGATTGCCAGCGTTTCTTTCTTTCACCCAAACGCCAAGCACCAGGACAACCACGCCGACCGAGATGGCAGAATCTGCCAGGTTGAAAACGGCGAAATTGCCGATCGAAATAAAATCTGTGACCTTACCTGCCATCAGGCGATCAATCAAGTTTCCGGCCGCGCCGCCCAACTGCAAACTCATGGCAAGACGCAGAGTCCAGTCACTGGCTTCCACGCGCGGATAATAATAAAGGATCGCGCCAATGACAACAATCGCCAACACTGTAAAAACCGAATTGCCATTTTGAAATGAGCCAAAAGCCGCGCCGCTATTCGACCAATGGACGATGCGCGCATACGGACTGAGCCATGAAAGAAAATCGGGGAGCCATGATTGTTGAAATGGAATATTCGCGCGTACCCACCACTTTGTCCATTGATCGAGCGCGATCACAACCCCTGCCAGCCCCAGGAGCATTGCATAATTTCGGAAATACCGGTTCAAAGTTTCACCTCAAAAGGAATTACACGACAAAAACGTGCGCCCTATTGTACCCCACAGCCTTATTCGACAAATACGCGCGGCACGCGCGCGCTGATATTCGTCATCACTTCATATTCGTTCGTGCCGCTCCACTCCGCGAAATCTTCAACCGTGATTCTCTCGCCCGACGCGGCCTGGCCCAATAAAATGATCTCATCGCCAATCCGCGCCTCGTCGTCACCGAGATTGACCATGAACTGATCCATGCAGATGCGCCCGACTTGCGGATACTTTTTCCCATTGACGATCACGCGCGCCCGATTCGTCATGCGGCGAAAATAGCCGTCGGCGTATCCGCACGGAACCGTCACGATTCGCGCGGGACGTTCAGCCTGCCACAGCGATCCATAGCTGACCGGCCGCCCGGGCCGCGTAACTTTCGAGAACGCAACCTGCGAGCGCCATGTCAGGGCTGGCCTGACGACAACCGTTCGCTGCGCATCGCGCCCCGGATAAACGCCATAAAACATCACGCCCGGACGCACCATGTCGAAATAGCTTTCCGGAAAATTCAGCACCGCGCCCGAATTGGCCGCGTGGCGGATTGGCGGATTAGGTGCGCCGAGCTTTTCGTAAATCGCCAAAACTTCCTGAAATCTTTCCAACTGCAATCGTGCGTGAATCAGATCTGGAGATTCGGAATTTGCGAAGTGGGTAAATATTCCCTCTATATCCAGGTGCCTGCATGCCAGAGATTTTTCGATGAAAGGCCCGGCCTCGTACTCGTGAACGCCGATGCGTTCCATGCCCGTGTCAATCTTGAGATGGACTTTGAATTTTGTCTGCGCGGCCCGCGCAGTTTCTTCCGCCGCGTCGAGCAGTTCAGGCGATGCCGCCGCAAGCGTCAAGTTGTATTTGATAAACCCAGGGACTTGTTCGGGCAGAGTCGCGCCCATGACCAGGATTGGTTTATCAATGCCAAGCTCACGCAGATGGACGCCCTCCTCCACCAACGCCACGCCGATGTAATCTACGAAAGGCGCAATGAACGACGCAACGCCGTCCACGCCGTGGCCATAGGCATTGGCTTTGAGCACAGCCATCACTTTTGCGGGCGCAACATGTGTGCGGATATTTTCAAGATTCCGTTTCAGGCGGGGCAGGTTTACTTCCAAATATGTTGGACGCATAAGCTCCCAAAAATAGTTAGACTCGAAGGTTTCATGAAACCTTCGAGTCTATTTTATTACAGGTCGGGGTTTTTATTTCCGATCGTCCGGCTTGTCTTTAAACCGGCTGCGCATGTCCTGCACTTTGGAGCGCAAATCCTGGAAGAAATCACTATCCACGATTTCCTGCACCTGGGTCTCCAACTTGGATTTATCAATCAAAATCTCCAATTGCTGAACGCGGGCGCGCAAGGTCTGCTCACGGGTATAAACCTTGTTAACCATCAACTCAAAAACTGTGGCAAGTTTATCCACCTCATCTTGAACGCGCGTGGAATAGAGTTTGGTAAAGTCTAATTCGTAGTCGCCGCCGCCGATGCGGTCCGCCACACGGGTCAGTTCAAGCACGGGGCGGGTAAAGCCAGCCGCCACCAAACCGACCACCACAATCAAGATCAGCAGGGTAATCCCGAGAGCGATGAAAGTATTACGGCGGATATTCTGCTGCAGGTCAATCACATTTTTGGCACACATGTCCACGCCAACTGCGCCAACAGATTCTCCTTTGGAGTTGTAAATCGGCGCATAACCCGATAGCCATGTTCCCCAGCGATCAGTCCATAGCAAGGTTTCAGCGCCAGCCTGCTTAAGACCATTGACCATGGTCGGAGAAATATCCGTGTAATCCTGGCCCAGTGCGGGGCGCTCCGAAGATGGAACAAGGCATTCGCCGATGCTTGCCTGCGAAACGGCATCCGGCTGGGATCCGGGTGGAAGCGCAGCGCTGACAACCAGTTGAACCTGGTCGGGCTTGTCTGGCAGTTGAACATAGGTATAAACGCCGGAGGCTTGAGGGTTGGTTTTCTTTACAGAGCGCAGAAAATCCGCAATTTTTGTGTATGCGGCATCGTCAATCCTGCCGCTTTGGAAGAGGCTGGTGTGCGCGTCGCCGTCAATGCCCGCTGCCGCAGTTTTGGCGGTCGCAATGAGATTGGTCTGCAGGTTATTCATGGCCATGTCTGTTACAAACCGGTCGAGCCATATAAAGATGGCGGAGAATGCAACCAGGAATAAGAGGGCCAGAACGATAATCAGCTTTGTTCGCAGGCTGACAAATAATGCGTGGTTTTCATATTTCATTGTTTCGGTCATAAACAATCTCCTTTAGAAATGAAAGCGATTTGCGAATAAATTCATGGTCAGGCTGGAGGCGGTAGACATCCACATAAGTGCCGTGAACAAGATCCGCCAAGTCAAGATGAGGCAGGGATGCGCCCAACTTTGAAGGAATAAAAACCAGGTGCATGGCCCGCGGCTCTTCGCCTTGCAGGTTGGCAGGGTCGAGATAATGAATATCTTCGATCATGACAGGTTCAGTATAGGAGATTGGCAATACGATGCCGCCGCATCGGCGGTGAAATTCGAGCCGCTTCCGGCGATATTCGCGCTCCTCTTCATTATAAGCATCCATCGGCCGCTCGACTTCGACCAGGTAGCCGATTGCTCCCTGTTTGCCAAACTTACGCGCGTCTTCATCCAATTGCGCCAGCGTCTGCCCGACAAGCCAATTCCCCAACCCGCGTCCGCGATGATTGGACTTTAACCCAATATACGCGCCGTGACCGAAACTGCGAGACGTTATATAGCTGAAGACGCGCACACCCGCCCACTCTCCGTCCTGCTTTACCAGCCAGACATGATCGTATGTGTTTGGATGAGATGGATTCTGACCCAGCGCGCAGGCACGCAAATATGGAAGGTAGCGCCCCTCGTCTGGGAAGATCGCTTCGAACAGATTACAGGCGGTTTCCAGCAAAGGCGAGTCGGCGCCGGCCACTTCGTGAATCGTCGCGCCGCCGGGACCAGTAACATCAAACAACATGATCAACTGTCTCCGCCGGAACAGGCCAGCCTGTCCAATGATCGGCAAAAGCATAGAGGTCCCACCAGGCTTGCGGCAGGATCGGATAAAGGCCGCGCCAGACGCGTTTCATGTGTTCAGAAAACTGCGGGCTGAGCAAATGCAATGAGGGACAATTTTCGCCAAGAGACCATTCCAATTCGCCATGAAAATTCTGGGTGGGCAATAGAGGGAAGGTGCGGCAGTCCAACGGGTTGTGTTCGTGAATGCCGCACGTCAGGTTGTCCTTCAGGAATGGGCAGGGTTTGCCCAGGTCGAGAACGCCGATCTCAATCGTAACGTCCGGCGTCAGGTCAATCGGCCAACGGCGAAACACGTTCGGGGATGCGCCCGTTTTCTCGATCAGGTATTCCATCTCGAACGGCAGCAACACCACGATCGCACTGGCAATTTTTTCGGATGTCATGCGGCGCATTCCTTCACGCGGACAGCAGCGGGCCTCACATAATTCGAGGCACTTCAAATTGCTGGAGGGGATCGTATTGTCACGCGCCAGAATTTGTTCGAGCCGCTCAAACCATTCTGCTTTGAGCCTGGCAATTAAATCAGTAACCAAAAAAGACTCCTGTAAATTCGTTAAAATTCGATGCCGTCCAGGGCGCTTTTTCTGCGCGGACGAGCAAGACGCCAGTCCAACATACTCTTTTCATAATGCGCTCGCAGTCGCAACGCGAACCAGATCGCGGCAGTTGAGGCGGCACTAGCGAGACCGAGATACACAATATAAATTTGGGTTGGGGTCAACAAAGTAGTCGTTCCCAGGAATAAAAGCAGACCGAGCGCCAGTGAGCCGGCAATCGTGGATGCGTCGTAGAAGTAACGATCAATCATGACCGCCACGCGGCCGCGGCGTTCATCAGGGATCAGGTTTTCAAGGGATTTGCGCGCCGGTTCGTCCCACGCCTGCTGGATGAGTCGCACCAAATAACGCGCTCCCGCCGCCCCCAGGACCCCCGGCACAATTAATGCCAAAACAGACCCGACCGCCAAAGCAACGGGTTGGATGACAAAAGAATTTTTCAAACCAAGTTTTTCGAGGAAGCGGCTCGAAACCAGGGCTTGCACAAGCAGGATGCTGACGATCAACACGATCTTGAATGTCCCATAAAAAGCCTGAAATTGCAACGGGTCTTTGGAAACAGATTGATCTATAGAAAACAGAAAATGATATTCAATCACGGTAAAGGCCAGGCCGGAAAGCAACATGGAAATTGCCAGATAAGTAAAGATCGGCACATTCTTAATGTAATCCAGGCCGACGTTGACGGTCTGTTTGAGATCGAAGGCGTCGCGCGACTGGCGGGCATTGATGGTTCGGTGGGAAAAAGCGATTTCGAGCACGACCAGACCGGAGAGCAGGACCAGGCTTCCCATCGGAAGAAGTGAAGCGGGCTCGCCTCCGCTGCGCTGAAGTATCCAGCCTGAAAGCGCGGCGAATCCGTTTCCTAAAATGCTGCCAAGCGCCGTCCCCATTGTGATGATTGGATAGATGCGTTTGGCTTCTGCAGAAGTAAACAGATCATTGACCATTGCCCAGAATGCCAATGGAAAGATGACGTAGAACTGGTCGGTCAGAATATACAGGACGGGATACGAAACCCAATCCGGCGCGCGGACGGAAAATATGAAACGCAGCAGCAGAAACAGAATGGCAAAGCCGAGAGTCAACCCTTTGACCAGCCGCAGGCGATCGGTCTTATCCACAGCCAGCGCATATACGCCCGCTGTAAATATTGAAATGACCATGTCTATGATCCAGAGCCAGATAATGTTATTCGGGCCAACCTTGCTGATAAATCCCCCGGTGGCAATCACATCGGACAACTCAAGGACGAGAGTCGCCATTGCCAATATTCCGACCAAAGAAAAAACGAGTTTGCGTTCTTCAGGCTTAATGTTGAGAAATTGCGCGCGTCCAAGAGACATAACATTTCCTGTGGAATGAGTCTGGCATCTGCGGTGAGGCAGTCAACGGGCGGAATTATATCGTGATAGCCTTACCGTGTTTATCCGAATAGATTGCAAAAGTGTATCATTGCGCCTTGCAAAAACGCCAACTCGAACAGAGTCTTTTTCGAACAGGCTCGCGCACTCAGGCGCGCATAAATAACAGGTAGCGGCAGGGCTTACTTCCATTTTGCAAACGAGATCAATTTCCATGTTTATTTTGTCTCCTGAGCAATGTATAATCAGCGTATGACAGACGATCAACTCTCAAACCTGCCGCGTCACAAAATCGCCATGTTGATTGATGGCGACAACGCCCAATCTGCTTTGCTTCCGCAAATGCTGGTGGAAGCCGCCCGCTACGGACAAGTCACCGTCAGACGAATCTACGGCGATTGGACGACGGCCAACATGAATTCGTGGAAAGAGACGCTTAACTTCCACGCCTTCCAACCCATCCAGCAATTCCGCTACACGATCGGCAAGAACGCCACCGACAGCGCCATGATCATTGACGCAATGGACATCCTGCACTCGGGCGTGGTGGAGGGATTTTGCCTGGTCTCGTCTGACAGCGATTACACGCGCCTCGCCACCCGCATCCGCGAGACCGGTATTTTTGTGATGGGAATTGGGGAGAAGAAAACGCCCAAGCCTTTTGTCAACGCCTGCGACGTTTTTGTCTACACCGAGAATCTGGTGGCCGAGAAAAAAGCCGTGCAACAAAAGCGTGTCCCAACCAACAAGACGGGAAAGAAAAAAGATGGAAGGGAAGAACCCGACCCGATGCCTCTGCTCAGTCAGGCCTTTGAGATGGCCGTGCAGGAAGACGGCTGGGCTTCGCTGGCAAGTTTGGGAAACGCCCTCATTCAACTCGACCCCGGCTTCGACCCGCGCACCTATGGACAGAAACAACTCTCGCGCCTCGTGCGCAGCCTGAAAGATTCCTTCGAGATCAAGCCGCAGGAACTGAACGGCTCGACATTGTTTTTTGTGAAGATGAAGGAATAAAAATCGGGCGGTTGAGACGAAGCGCGGCGAATCCATTATCGCTAATAAACTGCTACCCTTCTTTTACGTTCACCAAACTCTCGTACACATCGACGATCTGCGCGGTGATTTTTCCCCAATCATAAGATAAAGCATATTCCGCCGCACGCCGCCCCATCGTCGCGCGCAGATGCGGATCGCCCAGCAGGAGCGAAAGTTTCTCGCACAATTTATCCGGTTCGCCGTCGGGGACCGTGAAGCCGGTCTCGCCATCCTGAACAAGAAATCCCAAGCCGCCAACTTCCGAGGCAATGACGGGAGTTCCACAGGCCATCGCTTCGAGCGCCACCATGCCAAACGATTCATAAAGCGATGGCATGACCAGCACTTCGGCGGCAGAATAATAATACGGCAGCGTATCCTGCCCGCGCTTGCCAAGGAATACGACCATTTGTCCCATGCAAAGTTCGTCGCACAACATCTGCAGGCGCGCCATCTCAGCCGACATCTCACGCGGGCTGGCCTCCGGCTCGCCGCCGATAATTGCCAGGTGCACGGGGCGATGCGCATCCTTGACCTTGAGGCACGACATCGCTCGAATCAACGTGTCCACGCCTTTGAGCGCCTCGATGCGCCCCACGAACAACACCATGCGATCATCGGGCTTGAGTCCGATAAATTGTTTGGCTTCATCGGAAGGGATTGAATAAAAATGACTGGTGTCCACGCCCGGCGGGATCACCGTTAATTTGCGGCCAGCGGCTTTGTATAGAAAACGAAGTTGGCTGTGTTCAGCCAGCGTCGCGACAATGATCCGGTCTGCAATCTTGAGTACGCGCTTCTCGCCCTCGATCCGCTCCGGGTTTTCGCGTTCGGCCTCGGTCCGCGCGATGCGGTTCTTCATCTCACCCAATGTATGGAACATATGCACCACAGGAACATTCCAGGCCTGCTTCAATGATTCCGCCGCCAGTCCCGACAACCAGTAATGGCTGTGGATGAGATCGTACTGGATTCCTTTTTCGGCGGCGAAGGCTTTGATTCCCTCGACAAATTCGGGAATATAGTTGGCGAGTTCACGCTTCGCCACCGGGACCTCGGGGCCGGCCGCCACGTGAACGACTCGGTTGCCATAACCCAGATCGTGCAAAACGTGCGGCACGTGTTCATCCTGCGAACGCGTAAATACGTCCACATGGATTCCCATGCGCCCCAGCTCGCGCGTCAGATCTCGGACGTAAACGTTCATTCCTCCCGTGTCTTTGCCGCCCAAGGTGGCTAACGGGCAGGTGTGATAGGAAAGCATTGCAATTCTTAGCATCGGTTACCAGGATTCAAAGTTCAGGATTCGGTGAATATCTTATTATTCACCGACTAACAGACAACATGAACGGGTAAAAACTTGCGGGATTAGTTGGAATACTTTATAATCCCCGCCGCTTACAAAACGCCACCGTAGCTCAGCTGGTAGAGCAGACGATTCGTAATCGTCAGGTCAAGGGTTCGAATCCCTTCGGTGGCTCAATCATTAAACTTCCGAAGCCTCTGATGCTTCGGAAGTTTTTCTTTGTCACTCGATCCCGTCGAAAATAGTATCGATCACTTCTTCCGGCACATCGAACACGGCGTTGTGCGGCGGAAGCATCTCTTTTGTCATCCATTTGGGCAGGCGGTCGTCTGCTTTTGTAAAGCCCGCGCGGCGGTTGAATTCGCGCTCCATCTTGATCGTCTGTTTGCCCAGCTCCTGCAAAATATTATCAGGCAGATCGTTCCAGCCATAACGCGCCGACAATAAGCGTTTCACCACGGCATCGGGCGTAGCCGCGTATCCAAAGCCGGCGAAGATGCACGCGCCGATTGTATCGTAACCAGCCATGTTTAACTGTGCGTTGAGCGAAGCATCTTTCTGTGCGTTCGGGTCAAGGTGATTGACCTTGGCGCGGATGGTCAGCCCTGCCGTATGGTCCGCGCCTTGAGGCGAAGATGCATAAGTCAAGCCTGTACCTTTAATGGCACGCGGTTCATAACCCGACATGGCCTGTCCCTTCACGGCCGGCACGCGTTCGATGCCGAGTTTCCTGCCCGTCGCAACCGAGCCATCGCCAAGTGTGCGTCCAAGCTCCGTGCCTTTGCGGATCTCGCCGAGCAATTCCAGGGCGCGCTGACCATCGCCCCACTCCATCAGTTTCGCGTCCGCCGCGACGCCAAGCGCCGCGCCGATCTCAATCGAGTCCAGGCCAAGATCATTAACTTCCCAATTCAAGCGCGCAATGACGTCCAACGACGGAATGCCGAGATTGGTTCCCATCAAACTGATGGTCTCGTACTCGAGCGGCGAAACAATGATCTTGCCATCTTCACCGCCGAAGATATTCGAGCATTTGATCGTGCATCCGGCCATGCAGGCATGTGACGGATCGGACGGCTTGCCGCGCGTCAGGGTAAAGTCGCGCAAGCTCTCACCACTGATATCGTCCACATGCTCAAAATTTCCCGTCGAAAAATTACGCGTCGGCAACGCGCCGAATGCCTGGCACATCTGTGCGATGGCCGCCGTGCCATAATCGCGATACGTGATGGATTGCGGATGTTCCATGACGGCTTTTGTATAATCTTTCTGCGCGGCTTTAAACGCTTCAGGTTCGACGATGGGCGGCTTCTGCCCACCGGCCTGATCGAACACGATGGCTTTTAGTCCCTTCGAGCCCATTACAGCGCCGAGTCCGCCGCGCGCCGCGATGCGCGCCGGGACTTTGTCTTTATCGAGATTCTGGATGCCCGCGGATTTCATCTTCATCTCGCCGCCGGGACCGATCAACGCGATGGCGACTTTATCGCCGTATTTTTCGAGCAGTTTCGGCGCAGTTTCGTAAACGCCCAGCCCGACAACGTTATCGGCCTTTTCCCATTTTGCGCCTTGAAGACTCAAATGTAAAATCCAATAGCCATCTTCTTTGGGCTGATCTTCGATGATCAGCGCGTGGATGCCCATGAACGCCATGTGATAACCGGTACGCCCGCCCGCGTTGGATTCCTTGATGCCGCCCGTCAGCGGGGACTTGCCGCCCACCGAGATACGATCATTCGACGAAAGCATGTGTCCCACTAATAAACCGGGCGCAAAAATCAATTTATTTTTCGGGCCGAGCGGATCGCATTTGGCGTCCACTTCATCGAGCAGGATGCGGGCCAATAGGCCGCGCCCACCGAGGCGTTGCCAGGTTTCGGGAACGGGTTCCAATTTCAAGGTCTGATTGCGAATGTTGATGCGCCAGATGTCCATTCTTCCTCCAACTCTATTTGTCATTGCGAGGAGGGCGATTTTCCCGGCAAAGCCATCCCCCTCCCCAGAGTGGGGATTGCTTCGCAAAAAGCGCTCGCAATGACATTATCAATCATCCAAACAATGAGTGCACGGCTTCCTTGAATATCTTTGTATGATAATCCACATCGGCTTGAGTTGTCTCTGGAGAGATCAAAGCCATGTTGTGGAAGGGCGTCATCAGGATGCCGCGATTGAGAGTATATAAGTGCATGTAACGATCAAGTTCTGCGTCAATGGCGGCATGCGCTTCTCCGCCGTTTTTAGGCGGCGCGGGGCGAAACCAATATTCCGAGCGGTTGCCGAGTCGTTTGACGATCCATGGCAGGTCGAATTCGCTGATGACCGACTCAACGCCCTGGGTGAAACGCTCTTGAAGCGCAGTGGCTTTTGAATAAAACTCATCGGTCAAGACATGTTGAAGCGTGGCCTTCATCGCCGCAATGGACAAGGCGTTGCCCGCCAGCGTCCCGCCGATGCCGCCCACGTCTGAATCTTCGAGTGAAAGTTTTTCGTTAAAGGCCCTCGATACTTCTTCGGTGAAGCCATAGATCGCGGCAGGCACGCCTCCAGCGAGAGGCTTGCCGAGGGTCAGGAAATCCGGCTGAAGTCGGTGCGAGGCGGTGTATCCGCCGGGACCTGTGCAGATTGTGTGAGTCTCGTCAATAATGAGCAGAGTCCCAGTGCGGCGCGTAATCTCGCGCAGAGCATCGTGATAACCGGCATCGGGATGGATAATGCCGATGTTGGTCATCACAGGCTCGGCCAGGACGGCGGCCACGTCACCCGCAGAGAGCGCCGTTTCAAGTGCGGCCACATCATTGAACTCGATCACCTTCGTGGTGTATATTGGATTGACCTGCGGCCCCATGTTATTTGGGCGCGAGATTGGCGTACCTTCTTCATCAAGCGTAATGAAGGTCTCATCCACCGTGCCGTGATAACAATAATTGAAGACAAGAATTTTCGGGCGGCCTGTGATGAGACGCGCCATGCGGAGCGCAAAACGATTGGCGTCGGTGGCAGTGAGAGCGAATTGCCAATATGGAAGGCCGAAGCGGCGCTGCAGTTCTTCGCCGACCCAGATCACGTCTTCATAAGGCAGCATCAACGTGATGCCTTTTTCAATTTGCTCTTTGATGGCCTTGACCGTTGCGTCCGGCGCGTGACCGGTCATCGCGCCGGTATCACCGAGACAAAGATCAATGTATGAATTTCCATCCACGTCAGTGAAGCGCGCGCCTTTGGCTTCTTTAACAAAAACCGGAAACGATCCCGCCCAGCGGATCATCCACAGCATCGGTACGCCGCCATGCAGTGACTTGCGGGCGCGCTGGTAAAGTTCGTAAGACTTTGGGTGGTTTTTGTGAAAGAGTTGTTCTTCGTTCTTGAGAAGTTGTGAGAGTTTATTACGATCCAGAGATTGTGTCATGATTTTTGATTGCAGGTTTGAAAGTTGAAAGATGTGAATGTTAAACTTTCCAACATTCACATCTTTCAGCAAAATAAAATCAGCCCAGTGTCGCTTTGAGAGAGTCGCCAAACATTTGCAGGCCATCATTGATCTGCGCGCTGGTCACATTCAAAGGCGGAATCCATCTGATCGTGTTGTCGTAGGTGCCGCAGGTGAGCAGAAGCAGGTCGTGTTCTTCGGCGGAATGAGCCAGTGCCTTCGATAAATTTTTATCAGGTTTGCCTTTTTGGTCAACAAGTTCCGTGCCGATCATCAGACCCAGCCCGCGCACGTCGCCGATCTGCGGATACTCTTCCTGGAACTTGCGGAGACCGGTCATTAATTGAATGCCGCGCTCGGCCGCGTTCTCGATCATCTTTTCATCACGCATGGCGCGGATGGTGGCCACGCCCGCCGCACAAGCCACCGCGTTGCCGCCGTAGGTCCCGCCGTGCGAACCGACGTCCCATTTCTTCATCAGGTCAAGGCGGCTGAATACGCCCGAAAGCGGCATGCCCGAGGCGATGCCTTTGGCGACGGTCATAATATCGGGAACAACGCCGAAATGTTCAGAAGCGAACCATTTGCCCGTGCGCCCAAATCCCGATTGGACCTCATCGAAGATCAGCAGGATGCCGTTTTTGTCTGCGATCTCGCGCAGGCCTTTCATAAACGAAACGGGCGGGACAACGTATCCGCCTTCGCCTAAAACGGGTTCGATCAAAATCGCGGCGGTCTCCTTCGGCGCAGTCTGCGAAAGCAGAAGTTCTTCGAGCGCGCTCAGCGCGTATTGACTGGCTTGTTCTTCGCTCATGCCGAGACGAAACGCGTAGGGATACGGTGAGACGAACACGCCCGAAGGCAGAGGCCCAAAGCCGGCGCGGTAAATTGTCTTTGATGTTGTCAGCGCCATTGTGCCGGCGGTGCGTCCATGGAAGGAGCCGTTGAAGACGATGATATTTTGTTTGCCGGTCGCGGCACGCGCCAATTTGACCGCGCCTTCCAACGCTTCTGCGCCGGAATTGGAAAAGAAGAATCCGTCAATCGAAGACGGGACAACTTTGCGGACTTCCTCGATCAATTGCAGCATCGGTTTGTGGATGACGATGTTGGCTTGCGCGTGGAGGAAGAGTCCCGCCTGTTCGCGGATGGCCTCGACAACTTTCGGATGGCAATGACCGGTGTTGGTCACGCCGATGCCGCAGGTGAAGTCGAGCAGTTTTTTCCCGTCGGTGGTGTAAATGTAGGAGCCTTCAGCGCGCTCGGCCACGAAGTTGAAGATGCGTCCCCAGACGGGTGACATGTGTGGAAAATTTTCTTCGTAGAGTTTGACTGTCATGGTGAACCTTTTTTGAACCGCGAAGCACGCCAAGATCGCGAAGAAATTTTTCTTCTTTGCACGTCTGGCGGCCTTCGCGGTAAATCTTTATGAACTTATGCAGGTAGCAGTTCCGCCGCCCAATCAAGATCGAGTTTCTTGAGCGAATCTTTGGTCGGGATGCCGTTGGGAGTCCAGCCTGCCAGCTTGTAGTATTCGTCTATGGCGGAATCAATTTCCTCGTGAGTCAGAGCGATGCCCGCCGTCGGGCCGGTCCCGCCCAGGGCTTTGAAAAATTTCTTTGGCAGTTTGTCGGCCTTTCGGTCGAGTCCCTCGCGGGCATTGAACGTCCGCATGAGATTCAAACGGCGCATCCCGACCTGCATCAATTCATCCAGCGTGACGTCCCAGCCCGTGACGCCTTTGACGAAATCCACCGTTTCCTGCGGACCGTAGAGCGTCCAGCCCGGCCCCCAAACAAACTGGCACAACTCGACCGTATCGAGCATCGAATAGAAGACTTCGGTCAGCCACGCATATTTGACCTTGGCCGCGTCGAGCGAAAGCGGCGCGAGTTTGTCGGGCATGCCAAGCAATGCAAGGCGATTCATATAAAAATCGGATGCCATGCCTTCTTCGATCATCCAATCGTGTTCGCTGGATTGATGATCCGCGCCGAACGGGTTGACCGCGTAGATCAACGCCAGCGAACGTTTGGCCTGCGGCATGTGCGCGGGCGCTTCCGCGCCTTTGACCGTGATGAGACATTCGTCCGCGCCATTGCCCCAGATTTTCGCAGCGCGCTCCGAGCCTTGCGACAACACTTTGCCCAGCGATCCTTCAGCTTTGACAATCGCATTGAGCGCGGCCAGCATGGCATCCACGTTTCCGAATTTCAAATCAATTCCATTGGCCTGCTCTTTGGTGATGATGCCTTTCTCGAAACATTCCATGGCAAAGGCAATCGTCGCGCCGCAGGCAATCGTATCCACGCCGTTCTGGTTGCAGATCTGATTCGCAAATGCGATCGCGTCGAGGTCGCTGATGCCGCAATAAGAACCGAACGTGCCGAGCGTTTCGTATTCGGGCCCGCCGTAATACGGATCCACTTTGAACGCGCCATCTTTGACTTCCACGACGCGCTTGCAGCGCACCACGCAGGCGTAGCAGGTTTCGCGTTCCTTCAAGATGGTCTCGACCATCTTCTCGCCGCTGATCGGCTCGCAATCCGCGAACGTGCCTTCGTTGTAGTTGAAGGCGGGAAGCGTGCCGTTCGTATTCTGCGGCATGACCACGCTGGCCGTGCCGTATTTGGCGAGGCCGTCCATGTCTGGATTGTTCGGCACTTCCTTCGGGCCGATGCGATTCAAACCGACAACTATCTTTTGATCGGCCAGTTCCACTTTCTTTCGGCCGCGCGCCACAACGGCCTTGAGATTCTTGGAGGCCATCACCAGTCCCATGCCGGTGCGCCCATTGTTGCGGTTCGACATGCTCAACAGCGAAGAGAATAACACGCCATACTCGGCGGCCGGGCCGTGCTGCAAAATTTCGATTTTATTATCGTTCAATTCCTTTTTCAAAATCGAATCCACATCCCCCGTGATCTTGCCCATCAAGTGCGCGGCATCGCGCAGTTCGGGCTGGCCGTCAATAATGGAAAGATAAACAGGCTTCGGCGATTTGCCTTTGATCACGATGCCATCGAAGCCGGCAAATTTCAACTCAGCCGGGAAATATCCGCCGCCCTGCGAATCGCCGATGCCGCCGCTGATCGGCGATTTGGCATTGGCATTGATGCGGCTTTGGCCCGAGATCGCCGCGCCGGTGGTCACGCCGCACATCAACGTCAAAACATTCTCCGGCGAAAGCGCGTCTGCGCCTTTGGGCATTTCCTTCAGGATGTAATACAGTCCCATCGCGCTCCCGCCCATGTACTTGCGATAAAACGACTCGGGCGGCTCCTCCACCGTCAGCGCGCCTTTCGTCAGGTCAACATGCAAAATCTTTCCGTTATAGCCGAAGGGCATGGCTTCCTCCAATCAAAATCAATTTTGATTATTATACGGGCGCGACTGGCAAATGGCAATTGCAAATTTCCGAAAGTTACAGAGGAATAAAAAGCCACGTCCGTTCCCGACTTGAAACGGACGCGGCTTTGCCGAAATTTTTCAACGCTGTGAGTTAGCACGAGCCGCGCTTGGACGACTCGAGATAAGGCCCTGAAGGTTTTGGGGCTGTGCCACAGCTCCTCTTTGAACGCCCTATCCTGCCCAATCCCTTGCAATCAATTCTGCCTGTTGTATAACAGTTATCGTTGCCTTTTCCTGCTTATCGGGTGGATAGCCGTACTTCCTCAATATTCTCTTCACCATCATACGCAATTTCGCACGGACAGTTTCTCGCACCGTCCAATCTATCGTTGCGTTGATGCGGACAGTTTCCACAAGTTCGCGCGCAATGCTCCTGAGTGTATCGTCTCCAAGCACCTTGACCGCGCTATCGTTGACCTCGAGGGCATCATAAAAGGCGATCTCATCTTCCGCCAAGCCAAGTTTTTCACCGCGCTTTTGTGCCTCGCGCATTTCTTCTGCCAGTTTGATGAGTTCGGCAATGACTTCAGCAGACTCAAGCGTTCGGTTTTGGTAGGAGCGGATGGTGCGTTCGAGAAGTTCCGTAAAAGAACGTGACTGCACCAAATTCTTTCTCATCCGCAGTTTGAGTTCGTCGTTGAGCAGTTTGCGGAGCAGTTCAATGGCAAGGTTTTTCTGCGGCATCCCTTTGACTTCCGCCAGAAACTCCTCGGACAAAATGGATATTTCGGGTTTCTGCAAGCCGGCGGCGGCAAAGATATCAATCACTCGATCGCTGGCGGCAACGGCACGCGACAGGATTTGCCGAATGGCTTGATCGTAGTCATCTGCAGCGCGTTCACCTTCCACCGTAGATTTGACCAGCGCGGCACGCACATCCTGGAAGAATGAGACATCATCACGAATGGCAAGCGCGCGCTCATCGGGCACCGCCAACGCAAACGAGAGTGATAATTCCCTTACTGCCTGCAGCAAACGTTTTTTACCGTCATCCTGCTTTAAGATGTGCTCTTGCGCAAGCGGCAGCACGCCAAGTTTTTCCGGCGCGGTGCCTGTAAAGAATTTCGACCAATTGAAACCATCGAATAAGCCCTTGCAGATTTCATAGCGTTTGAGCAGTTCGTTGACGGCTTTGTTCTGGTCAGGGATTTCGGCGGGGTGTTGGGCCTCTGTATACGCAGCCAATGCTTTTTGCAGGTGATAGGCGAGACCGAGATAATCCACGATCAAGCCGCCCGGCTTGTCTTTGTAGACGCGGTTGACGCGGGCTATGGCTTGCATGAGGCCATGCCCCTGCATGGGTTTGTCAATATACATGGTGTGCAAGGGCGGGACATCAAAACCCGTCAGCCACATATCACGGACGATGACGATCTTGAATGAGTCTTCTGGATTCTTGAAACGTTTGGCAAGTTCTTCGCGGCGCGCTTTGGTGCGGACGTGCGGCTGCCAATCGAGCGGGTCAGCAGCACTTCCCGTCATCACGATCTTGATGACGCCCTGCTTATCATCATCGGAATGCCAAGCGGGGCGGAGTTTGATGATGGCGTTGTATAACTCCACGCAGATGCGGCGGGACATGCAAACGATCATTCCCTTGCCTTCGAGTGCTTCCTGACGTTTCTCAAAATGGTCAACAATATCTTTTGCCGCCAAATTTATGCGTTTCTCGGCTCCCACGATGGCTTCGAGCGCCGCCCATTTGGTCTTGAGTTTTTCCTTCTTTTCGAGTTCTTCGCCTTCGGTGACCTCGTCAAATTCGGGATCAATTTTCGGCTTTTCCTTTTCATCCAGTTCCAGTTTGGCGAGGCGGCCTTCGTAATAGATCTTGACCGTTGCGCCGTCTTCGACTGCCTGCTGGATATCGTAGATGCTGATGTAATCGCCGAACACGGCCCGGGTGTTGGCATCCGCATGTTCGATGGGTGTACCTGTAAACCCGATGAAAGAAGCGTTGGGCAGAGAGTCGCGCATGTGACGGGCGTAGCCATCAACGAAGTCGTATTGACTGCGATGGGCTTCGTCGGCGATCACCACGATGTTGTGACGGTCAGACAATATGCCCTCACCCCGCCCCTCTCCCGAGGGGAGAGGGAGAAATTTCTGTATGGTAGTAAAGAACACGCCGCCCGCGATGCGTCCTTTGAGTTTTTCGATCAGGTCTTCGCGGCTGGCGGCTTGTTCGGGCGTTTGGCGCAGGACTTCGGAACAACGCGAGAACGTGCCAAAGAGTTGATCGTCGAGGTCGTTGCGGTCGGTGATGACGATGATGGTGGGGTTTTGCATGGCGGGATGCAAGACCAGCCGCCCCGTGTAAAACGCCATGGTGAGACTCTTGCCCGAACCCTGCGTGTGCCAGATCACGCCGATGCGGTGATCGCCCGCTTCGCCGCCTTTCATGGGCTGGGCAACATACGTCCCTTTGAGTTCTTTGACCGCCGCGTCCTTTCCGTGAGACGCGCGGATAGTTTCCTCCAGTGCGTAATTGACCGCGTGGAACTGGTGATAGCCCGCGATCTTCTTGAGCGTGGGCGCGCCGCGTTCCTGCTCGAAGACTATGAAATAGCGGACGAGATCGAGCAGGCGGCGTTTCTCGAACACGCCTCTGAGCAGGACTTCGAGTTGCGCGATGGACGATGGAGCAGGGGCTTCACCCTCGACCGTTTTCCACGGCAGGAACCATTCCCGGTTTGACGTGACCGAACCAATGCGGGCGTTCAAACCATCAGAGATGATGAGCAGTTCGTTATAGTGGAACAGGGCAGGGATGTCGTCCTTGTAAGTTTGCAGTTGATTGAACGCGGACCAAATCGTAGCCTTTTCATCAGCAGCGTTCTTGAGTTCGATGACCGCCAGCGGCAGGCCGTTGATGAAGATGACCACATCAGGCCGCCGATTGACCTTGCCGTTCTGGTGCGAGGCTTCCATCGTGTATTGATTGACAACCAGCCAGTCGTTGTTTTCGATGTTCTCGAAATCCACCACATAGGCACGCCCGCTGACCATGCGCCCATCTTCGGCTTTATCCACACTGCCGCTGCGCGGCGTGCTGCGCTTGTAATCCACCTCGATGCCGTTGACCAGCATGTGATGGAAGGCGTGGTTGTTGAGCAGGAGCGAAGGCTTGCCGAGGCGCGTCAGCTTGCGAAAGGCTTCTTCACACGCGGCAGGCGGAAGGTTGGGGTTGATGCGGGCAATGGCATCCTGCAGGCGAGCGAGCAAAAGCGCTTCCTGATAATCGCCGCGTTCGGTGTGATCGCCATCGAAGGCGATATCCGGCCCGAAGGCGTAGGCATAGCCCAGTTCTTTGAGCCAGTCAATGGCGGCTTGCTCGATAACGGATTCGGTGAAGGTCATGTTTCGTTAAGGGCGCGTTCCAGCAGGATTTCCACGGTGAGTTCTTTTGCCCATTTGCGCATATAGGCGAGGTCCAGTTGTCCCGATCTTGTTTTCAGTACGCCGAGGATATCCCGCCATTGACGGTCGGAGATTTCTCCCCCCATGCGATACCATTCGAGTTTGGAGAGGATGACATCTTCCGGGCTGGCGACATACACACTTTGTTCGGGGTCAGTTGAAATGACCGATAACCTGCGCCGCTCCAATTGCATTTGATCGAAGGCACGCAATTTTCGGATGAAAATATCCACCTTGAAGGCGGTTTCATAATGGATGAGGTTGAAACTGCTGTGATGTTCGATGGCGTCTCTCATCATTTCGTCGTCGGTATAGAATTCTTTCGAGAGCGCGGTGACCAGCGGCTGGATATGTTCGACTCGCATGTCTGCCACAATATCCACGTCCAATGTGGAGCGCATGACGCCATGCAGGGAACTGGCGAGCGAACCGCCCACAGCGTAGGGGATGCCGAGCGCTTCGAGTGTTTGTGCGACCAATATGGTGACGCGGGTTGATTCACCCTGCATGGCCATAGACCTTTCGCGCCAGTTCTGCCCCAAGCATGAGTTCCGCCAGCATACGATGGATTTGTTCAGGCGTTGCGCCGGGGTTGCGTTGTTTGATGCCTGTAACCGCCAGCGTTTTAACGGTTTCGTTCAGCCCATCCACGATGGAAAATTTCTTCCACGAGGGCATGAGTCGAATGAATTCGATTTGCATTTGCTCCATCTTCGGGTGAGTATCGGCGGAGAGCGTGCTCATGATTTTAGTATATCATTCCTTCACCCTCACCTCACCCTTCATCAACTTCGGCAGCAGACTATCGCGCAGACTCGCCAGCGTGCGGGATTCTTTCAGGTTGGCAATCCACTGGTCGAACATGGGGGCAACAATTTGATTGAAATCATCTAGCAGCTTCTGGTCTGGTTTTCTAATTGAAAAATCAGCGACAATTTGTTGACTCAAATTTTGTTGTGCCGATCCTCTTGCTTGTGATGCAAGTGAATTTTCAGAAGCAGATAGCGTCAAATAGATAAAATATCGCCAGCCATCACTTGGCACAAGCCCACAACATGCTTGATTAGCACAAAGTTCATGAGCAATAAAAGAAACTTCACCTGCTGTTGCCCCATAAAGCGCAACAACTGTAGTGCCCTTTCCCCACATTTTCGCGCTGCTGTTTTTATAGCCATCTTCCGAAATCTTGTTTTCTGTAGAAATGATGATTTCCTGCCTAACTTCACCTGATGTCAACCAGGGAATTGTCCCAGGTTCCCAATATTTAGGTTGATCACGACGTGGTGTTCCACCATTTTCTACTTTTCCGCAAACATCTTTTATTCTTGCAGCTTCCCAATTTCCTGCATCCTCATTCTCCACAAACCACTGACGAAACACCGCCCGCGCCATGGACTCGAGCGTGCGGTTCATGCGGCGGTTGAGTTCGATCTTATCGTCCAGCGCGCCGAGAATCCCTGCAATGGCGCGTTGTTCGGGAAGGGGAGGAACTGGAATTTCAAGTTTTCGAAGATAACTTACAGGCTGGGCTATTGAAGGCACCCCAACTGAAGACGAATTTGCTGTAAGTTTATACTTTCCCTCATGAGAGTTGAAGTAATAAACCACAAAACTAGGTAGTATTTTGCTCAAATCGCAACGCATGTAAAATTGGCGCTGTGAAGCTACATACCTCTCATACTTTGACGTTTCGGGAATGTAAGCAACATTTTCTATATTTCCAGCATGAGTAAAAATAATATCGCCGCGAAATACGTTTGCGTTCTTCAATTTGTCAGCGTGTTCTTCAGTAACGAAATTAAAGCCTGCGTCTTCATCAAGACGGAATCCATGCAGATGCTGACCACTGACAACTGGAATACCATCAGGAACAAAAGTCTCCACTTTAATTGAAGAACCAAATGGTCCCATGCCAACTTTCTCGGCAATATCCTCAATCTTTTTGTAAGTCCAGTTATTTGCCATAATCTAATGTTTGTAATTTTGCGCGGATGAAATGCTCTAACTTCTCACTTTCTTCAAACTGCCCTTCCAATTCCTTCGTCAAGCGCGCTATCTTTTCATCAAAGGGTTCATCGTCTTCTTCCAGTTCCGCCGCGCCCACATACCGCCCCGGCGTGAGCACATATCCCTGCGCGCGGATTTCTTCAATGGTGACGGATTTGCAAAAGCCTGCCACATCTTCGTATCCAGACCCTAAAGGTTTTCTCGACTGACCTTCATCTTGTTTGGCAGGACTGTCTTGCTTGACATGGCGCGAATCGGGGGAAGAAACCTTTAGGGTCTCTCCAGATTTCCACGCATGGTACGTATCTGCAATTTGGGCAATGTCTTCAGCCGAAAGGTCGCGATGCACGCGGTCGGCCAACGTTCCCAATTTGCGGGCGTCAATGAACAACGTCTTTCCAGCGCGAGACCCTAAAGGTCTCTTAAGACCTTTAGGGTCTTTGTTCCTTGTTAAAAACCACAAACACACCGGTATCTGTGTGCTGTAAAACAACTGGCCGGGCAGGGCCACCATGCAATCCACCAGGTCATTTTCGATGATGGCTTTGCGGATCTCGCCTTCGCCCGACGTATTGCTCGACATGCTCCCGTTCGCCAGCACAAATCCCGCCGTGCCGTTTGGCGAAAGATGATAAATGAAATGCTGCACCCACGCAAAGTTGGCATTATTCACAGGCGGCTTGCCGTACTTCCAGCGTTTGTCCTCGCGCAATGAGTCGCCGCCCCAATCGCTCATGTTGAAGGGCGGGTTGGCAAGCACAAAGTCCGCTTTCAGATCGGGATGCTGGTCATTGTGGAACGAGTCGGCGGGCTGCTTGCCCAGGTCGCCTTCAATGCCGCGAATGGCAAGGTTCATCTTTGCCAGTTTGAATGTGTTCGGGTTGGATTCCTGCCCGTACACCGAAAGGTCGCCGATCTTCCCGCCGTGCGCCTCCACGAACTTTTCGCTTTGCACGAACATCCCGCCCGAACCGCAGCATGGATCAAAGACGCGTCCCTTGTACGGGGCTAGCATTTCCACCAGCACGCGCACCACCGAACGCGGCGTATAGAACTCTCCGCCTTTGCGTCCCTCCTGGCTGGCGAACTGCGAAAGGAAATATTCGTACACGCGCCCCAGCGTATCCTGTTTGCGGCTCTCTTCGTCCGCGAAATTGATCTTGTTGCTGACCAAATCCACCAAATCGCCGAGCCGCCGCTTATCGAGCGTGGCGCGTCCGTAATTGCCCGGCAGCATCCCTTTGAGCGTTGGGTTATCCTTTTCAATGGCATCCATCGCCGCGTCTATCAAATTGCCGATGGACTCCTGCTTGGCGTGATCCTGCAAGGATTTCCACCTCGCCTCTTTCGGCACCCAAAACACGCGTTCCGCCAAATAGACATCTCTGTCCTCCGGGTCATCCACCGCTTCCTTCTCCACCCGCGCCCGCACCTGCTCGAACATGTCTGATACATATTTGAGAAAGATCAGCCCCAAGACCACGCTCTTATATTCCGCCGCGTCGAGATGACCGCGCAGTTTATCGGCGGCTTCCCAGAGTTCGTTTTCTATTCCCAGCGCGGCGCCGTTATTGTTTTTTGTTTTGGCAGATTTCTTTGGCATGAGCAAATTCTATCCTATTCCCAGCCTTCCAGCATCGCCGGAACAAATATAAAAGAAATCCGCCGTTACGAGCGCAGGCCTACTGTGCAACTTCCTTTGTCATTTCCATGATCCCATACGGGAATTCGTACTCGGCCATTTTCTCCATGAACGGAATCGGGTCGAATGCTTCCGGCCCCAACACTCCAACGCCCTTCCATTGTCCATGATGCAGAAGGTCCCAGCCGATGACCGCGCTGAACGCCGTCTGCGCCACCACTGCCTGGCAGCCCCAGCGCTTCATGCAGGCCGCATTATCCGCAACCTGATACAGATACACTTCACGAGGCTTGCCGGCCTTCATGCCTTTGACCCAGGTTCCGGCGCAGGTCTTGCCGCGCATCTTTTCGCCGAGATGGGCCGGGTCGGGCAGGCAGGCGGCCACCACATCGCGCGGCGCAACTTCAACACCTTTAACTTTGATCTTTTCTTTAGAGTCGAGGCCGAGCATGTGCAAAGTTTTGAGAATGCCGATGAACTTATCGCCCAGGCCATACTTGAAAGTGACGCGTTTGGTCTTCACCCAGCGCGGCACCAGCAATACTTCTTCATGCTCCACGTTGACCACTTCCACCTTGCCGATGCCTTCGGGGAAATCGAAAGTCTCCGGCTCCGAGAACGGCTCGGTCGTAAACCAGCCTTTGCCCTGCTCCCAGATCACCGGCGGATTCAAACATTCCTCAATCGTGGTCCAGATCGAAAAATTGGGCGCGAATTCATAGCCTTCGATTTCGAGATTGCCGCCGTCACGGATGCCCACTTCCTCGATCTCATCGAAGAGATGATCCTGGGCGTAGCGCGCGAACACATCCGCCATGCCCGGCTCCACGCCCAGGCCCACCAGCGCCAGCAAACCTTTCTCCTCCCACTCTTTGGCCTTCTCGAACTGGTAATCGCCCAATTTGACGCCCGGTTTGTGGAATGGGTCTGATGGATTCGGCGACGAGAGCGTCATGGCCATGTCCATGTATTTCGCGCTGACGTTATAAGCCGCATCGAAAATCTGCCGGTTGAAGATCGGGTCAACTGAGTTCATAATGAGATCAACATTATATTTTTTTGCCAGGCTTTCAATAGACTCCTGCTGGCTGGCGTCAATGAACTCGGCGGGAAAACGCTTATCGTCGCCGAGTTTCTTCTGCACTTCCTCGGCGCGCTTGATGTTGTAGTCCGCCAGCACCATCAGTTCCAGCCACGGGCGCGGGCGCGCAATCGCGGCAATGGCCTCCCCTACTCCACCGACACCGACGAGTAATACTTTCATAAATTTATTTCTCCATTAGTTTTATAACCCGCGCGGGCGCGAGTTAGATTGACGGTATGAATTGTCAGATAGGATAACTGAAAACATCTTTGCAAATGTTTCCCCGATTGCATTTACTGCTGCGAGCAGGACTTTCATGATTCCTTTCGGATGGCTCCGCTTCCCGTCATTTGCGGGCGCGGACAAAGTTTTTATCGCCTCAGCCGGTTCAGGGTCCGGATTTGAAGCGGGTGACACGCGCCGCCGAGGAGGGCGGCGAAGCATCCAACCTAAAAATAAACTTCCTTGACGATCTTCAAGTGCATGAAGGTTTCGGCTTCGCGCACACCTTCGATGCTGTATAACTTTTCGGTGATGAACTTGAGCAGGTCTTCGTGATCGCGGCAGGCGACTTCGATCATCATGTCGAAGCGCCCGCTGACCACCACCAGATATACAACTTCATCCAGTTTGGCAACTTTATCAGCCACTTTCAACATGCGGTTGCCGTCGGTGCGCAGGCCGATCATCGCCATGGTCTTCAGCCCGCGATGGACGGGATTGGTGATGGCTACCACCTTGAGAAGTCCCTGCTCGACGAGACGGTTGTAACGCTGGCGGATCATGCCCGGCGATACTTTGAGCTGCCCGGCGATCTGGGCAAAGGCCTGGCGGCCATCTTTTCGCAGGGCCTCGATGATTTTCAGGTCGGTATCATCGAGACGGCCGGGCTGATCCGCACCGATTATGTTTTGCATGGCCGTATTTTATAACGATTTTGCATTTAAGTCAACCTATTTATAATTTATCGGCACAAAACCGTGTTTAATTATGAAAATAAAAATACCCGACTTTTCAAGTCGGGTATTTTTGAAGTTTGGAACTACTGGCCTTTTACTTCAGTCCAGATTTGGTCGTAGAGCGGCAGGGCATCACCTACATCGTCAATACGATGGCCGGCCTTGATATCTTCGGCAGGCGTATTGGTGATGGGCGAATTTATATAAGCGTTGTAAATATCGGGTTCGTTGACTTTTGCGTAATCCAACGCGGCTTTGTTTGGATTGGTGTAGGGGAAATCACGCAACATCATCCAGAAAATGTCGCCTTGCATGGTGTAGTTCAGCCAGGCATAGGCCGCATCGGCATGTGGAGCATCCTTGGGCATGGCCCAATTATCCTGCCACAAGATCGCGCCTTCGGTCGGATAAACGTATTTGATGGCCGGATTTTCCTTTTGGGCAAGAAAGGCTTCGCCGGTCCAGGTCATGCCAAGATCAACATCGCCGGCGATGAGAGCCGTCTTCGGGCTGTCGCTATCGAACAGCTTGATGCCCGGAACCAGTTGTTTGAGTTTGGCCTTGGCTTGATCGAGTTGGGCGGGATCTTTCGTGTTGACATCGTAACCGAGGGTCAGCAAAGTCGCGCCGATGGTCGCGCGCGAGTCGTCCAGGAAAACCATCTTGCCTGCGTATTCGGGCTTCCACAAATCGGCCCAGGAAGTCGGCGGCGTGGTGACTTTATCGGCGTTGTAGACGATGGCATCGGTGCCGGCCTGATAAGGGAGCGTGTATTTATTACCCGGATCAAAGGAGAAATTCATGTAGTTCGGGTCATAGTTAGATATATTGGGCAATTTGCTCTTGTCCAATTCCTGAAGCAGGCCCTGGCGGATCATCAAGCTGACAATAAAATCAGTCGGCTGAACAAGATCGTAAGCCGTGCCGCCCGCGGAGAGTTTGGCATACATCTCTTCATTGGCGGAATATTCATCGCGATTGACTTTAATGCCGTAGACCAGTTGAAAGCATTCCTGCATGTCGGGAGGGATGTACTCCGTCCAAACAAACAGGTTCAACTCGGTGGATTTGACATCCATGCGCGGGTTGGGCTCGGGGCAAACAAACCCGGTAGAGGTGACTTTCGGCCCAGGAGTATTCCCGCCGCTGCTCACAACAGCGGTAGCCGTAGGCACGTTGCCGGTGCTTCCGCCACACGCCGCTACTATAAAACTTGCGAGCAGGGCAACAGCCAGCAGCTTCCAAAATACTGATTTCTTCATCTCTTCCTCCTTAAGAAAGATTTTTGGCGCGCAGAGCAAGCCTGCCCTGCGAGAAACCCGAATTTATTTTTGCTCTCGATTCTGAATCCATTGCAGCAAGAGCACGGTGAAAAATACGAGGGCGATCCAAACTGTGGACAGCGCATTGACTTGTGGAGTAATGATACGCCGTAACAGGCCATAAACGTAAATCGGGAGCGTGGTGGACCCCGGGCCATTCGTGAAGAACGTGATGACAAAATCATCCAGCGAGAGTGTAAAAGCCAGGAGCGCTCCCGAAAGCACGCCCGGCAGGATCATCGGAAAAGTGACCCGCTGGAATGTAGTCCATTCATTTGCGCCGAGATCCATGGCTGCTTCTTCGTAGGCCTTGTCGAAACCCTGCAAGCGCGCCTGGACAACCAGCGTCACAAACGGGATCATAAAGGCAATATGACTCACGATGACGGTACCCAGCCCCAGCGTCAAGCGGGAAGCGCCTTCTAGATTCAAGGCATTATTGATCCACCCGAACAACTGGCTGAATAACGTAAGAATTCCGATGCCCATCACAATCTCCGGGATAACGATCGGAATATAAAGCGAAAGCTGCGAAAATGGCCTCAATTTAAAGTTGTAACGCTGAAGCGCAAGCGCGGCCATCGTCCCAACGATTGTGGAAATGATCGTCGCCACCACTGCGATGGTCAGGGTGTTCTTCGCGGCGTTCGTGACATCCTTGTTTTTCGAAAGTTCGCAGTACCAATGAAACGCGCCGCATGGGCTTTGAACAACGTTACTGCCATCCATCACAACTTGAGAGCCGGTCTGGGAGATGAAACCGGTGAATACCACATTGGTCCGCGAAGCATTGAACGAGTACAACACCAGCACAAAGATCGGCAAATAGAGAAAAACATATACCAGCATCGCGGCGAAGAGGACAAACGGAGAGCGTCGGAATGGGTTCATGCAACTACGATCTCCTCTCCGAAACCGAATTTACGCGTGTAGAAATACGTCACGATCAAAGTAAGGACCATCAAAATGAGCGACGCCGCCGAGCCGAATGTTGGGTCGCGCGCGTCCAGGAATTGGCGCTGGATGAGATTGCCAACCAGAATCACCTGGCGGCCGCCCAAAATATCGGAAACGATAAAAGTTCCCATGACCGGGATAAAGACCAGGATCGTTCCCGCCACAACGCCCGGCATTGAAAGCGGCAGGGTAACACGCAGGAGCGTACGAATGGAATTCGCGCCGAGATCGGCCGCGGCCTCATAGAGTGAGTTGTCAATCTTTTCAAGCGACGTGTAGATCGGCAGGATCATGAAAGGCAAAAATTCGTAGACCATACCCACCAGAACCGCACCGGGTGTATACAACATCTCCAGCGGAGTGAATGGGATGCGGAGCAATCCCATGATCCAGCCAAGGATAATATTGATGACGCCTTCTTTACGCAAGAGCATCATCCATGCATAAACACGGATGACGAAATTCGTCCAAAGCGGGATAAGCACCAGGAACAAAAAAGTAGTGCGCCGCTTCGGGTGGGCGCGCGCAATAAAATATGCCAGCGGGTAAGCAAGCGCGATCACCAGAACAGTCGTATTAAATGCCAGCGCGAGCGAACGCCACAAGATCTGGGCGTAAAGCGGATTAAAACAAAACGACGCGCCGCCGGTACAATCTGTGCTGAAGCCGGCCAAGCGGATGTAATTGTCCAGCGAGAAGGAATAGATTACGTTGCCATCAGGGCTGCGCTGGCCGAAGCTGACAATCAACGTCAGAATCAATGGGATAATCAACAAGCCGATCATAACGATCAGAGTCGGCGAGATCAGCAAAGTTCCTTGCGCGGATTTATTTTCACGTAGTCGCTTGAGCATGGGTTAGGCCTTTGGCAGAATCAGCGTATTTTCGGAAAGCAGCGTCACCCACACCTTTTGTCCATTGGCGTAATAGGCGCGCGGGTCCAGTGTAGATATGCGGTTTTGCTCCCAGACTTTAAAGCGCTGGCCGCGCACGTCCAAATAAACGTGCGTATCCGATCCGATATAAGTACTCGTGGTGACGACGGCTTCCAGGCTGTTTTCTTTTATCCCCTGCTTGTCGGTCAAACGCACCTTTTCGGGACGAATGGAAACAGACACATCATCTCCGGCTTTTACCTTGCCGGTGGCGATCCCGATTAACTCTTCGCCCCAGGCCGGAACATCCACAACCGCCTGATCCCCTTTAACAGATTTGACTTTACCTTCCAGGAAATTGGATTCTCCGATAAATTCGGCCACGAAGCGGTTGGCGGGACGTTCATATACTTCCACAGATGTGCCCATCTGCATGATTTTCCCCTTGCTCATTACCGCGATCCGATCCGACATCGTCAAGGCTTCTTCCTGATCGTGAGTCACGTAGATGAAAGTAATGCCCAATTGTTGCTGCAAAGCCTTGAGTTCAAGCTGCATTTCTTTACGCAATTTTAAATCGAGTGCGCCCAGCGGTTCGTCCAACAAAAGCACATCCGGAGTCTTGACCAGGGCACGCGCCAGCGCCACGCGTTGCTGCTGTCCGCCTGATAGCTGCCTGGGGCGGCGGCGGTCCATTCCTGTCAACTGCACCATTTCAAGCGAACGACCAACGCGCCTTGCGATTTCATCCTTCGATGCGCCCTCCATCTCAAGGCCAAAGGCCACATTCTGAAACACGGTCATGTGCTGAAACAGAGCATAACTCTGAAAAACCGTATTGACGTTCCGTTGGAACGGGGGCAAATGACCCATGGGCTTGCCTTCGATATAAACATCGCCTTCGGTCGGCCACTCAAAACCCGCTATCATGCGCAGCGACGTGGTCTTGCCGCAGCCGGAAGACCCAAGCATGGAGAAAAATTCTCCGTTACGGATCTGCATTGTAACGTGATCCACCGCCGCCATTTCACTGCCTTCAGGCGTGATAAACTTTTTTACTACATCGCGCAATTCAACCGCAAACTCGCTGGCCATTTATCTTCTCCGTATTGGATTTTCTATTCTATACCGTCTTGCTTACAGACTTGAGCACATCTTCCAAACGTTCAAGCAAAATATCCAGTTGTTGATACGAAATGATGAGCGGCGGCTCGATGCGGACAGTCTGCGCGCTGATCAACGTGCCAGCCACCAGGACATTCCGCTGGAATAAGCCAGCCGCAACCTTATAACCGATTTCAGGACTCTTGAAATGCATACCGATCAAAAGTCCCTTTCCCGTTATTTTCTCATAAATTTGGGGATATTGCGCGGCGAATTCTTGAAGTTTTCCAATCACATATTCACCCTTTTCGGCGGCCTGTTCCCACAACCTTTCACGCAAAGTTACATGGATAGCCGCGATCGCCGCCGAACAAGCCAGCGCGCCGCCGCCTGTCGTTGTGGTGTGCATGAACGGATTGGGGTACATCATCGGATGGAATATTTCTTCCGTGGTGCAAACCGCGCTGATGGGCATCACGCCGCCGCCGAGCGACTTGGCAACCGTCAAAATGTCAGGGGCGACATTCCAATGATCAACGCCCCACAACTTGCCGGTCCGGCCCAGGCCCGTTTGCACTTCGTCTGCGATCAAAAGCGCGCCGTATTTTTTTGTTGCCGCGCGGATACGCGGCCAGAAATCGTCCGGCGGGACAATGGCCCCCGCCTCGCCCTGGATCGGTTCGAACAACACGCCAGCCACGCCGATCCCAACCTTATCGCAAATATCAAGCTGTTTCTCGACGGCCTGCGCGTCGCCGAACGGAACGTGATAAACAGGCCCCGCGTATAACGGCCCCATCGGCACGCGAAAATCCGCCTTGCCCATCATGGACAGCGATCCCATCGTCTTGCCATGAAAAGCCTTGACCGCAACAATGAAGGCGGCCTTGCCCGTATAAAGTTTGGCAATCTTGATGGCGGCTTCAGTCGCCTCGGTGCCGCTGGCCGCGAACCAGCTATATTTCAAATCGCCCGGCGTGATCTCTGCTAATAAACGCGCCAACACGCCGCGTAAAGGATCGATCAATTCCTGTGAAGGCATTGGCGAACGATCCAACTGCGCCTTGACCGTCGCCACTACATCCGGGTGACTCCAGCCGAGATCCATCATGCCGAAACCGCCCAGGCAATCGAGATATTCGCGGCCGAGGATATCTTTGAAAACCGCACCCGAACCCGCCCACTCCACCGCAGCCCAATCGCCGGATTCTGTCACAGACTTACGATAGTCCAACCAGCCGCGGTTAAAGTGCTCGGCAAAATTATTTTTTGATTCATCAATGATGCGGTGCGCTTCCTCGACCGATGGAAATTCTTTCTTGTGGATCAAGTCAATCCAGCGTGAGGAATAATCGAGCGCGTCTTCGTAATCAAACGTCATGATTTTTTCCTTTTCAAAATTTCAATGATCTAAAATTTTCTCGTCCATTCTTTCGGCCAGCGCTCGACCACAACTTTTTTCTGTGTGAAAAATTCAACCGCGTCCATGCCCTGCCCGTGCATGTCGCCGAAGAAGGAATCCTTCCAGCCGCTGAATGGGAAGAACGCCATCGGCGCGGCGACACCGATATTGATTCCCACATTCCCGGCTTCGGCTTCATATTTGAACTTGCGTGCGGCAGAACCCGATGACGTGAACAGGCTCGCCTGATTGCCATACTGTCCGCTGTTGACCAACTCAATGGCTTCATCAATTGTATTGACATGCATGAGACTCAGAACCGGCCCGAAAATTTCGGTCCTGGCGATTTCACTTTCGCGCGGGACATCCGCCAAAATGGTTGGGCGGACAAAGTGTCCTGATTCATAGCCTTTGACGGAAGTACCGCGTCCATCTACGGGGGCAGTTGCTCCTTCTTTGACGCCGAGTCCTATCAACGACTCGACTCTCGCCTTCGAGTCGGCGTTGATGACAGGTCCCATCTGGACGCCTGAGTCGAGTCCATAGCCGACGACGCGGGAAGCGGCGGCATCACATATCAGCTCGGTAAATGTATTTCGCGCCTCAGCAACCGTCACCGCGAAAGAGACGGCGAGACAGCGTTGTCCCGCGCATCCGAAGGCGGAGTCCGCGATGATTTTCGTCGCCATGTCCATATCCGCATCCGGCAAAACGATAACGGGATTCTTCGCTCCGCCCTGCGCCTGCACACGTTTGCCGTGCGCGGCGGCAGTGGCATAAATATATTTCGCAACATTGGTCGAGCCGACGAACGTGACGGCGCGAATGGCGGGATGTTCGAGAATGCCGTCCACGGTTTCTTTTGCGCCGTTGACGAGATTGACCACGCCTTTGGGAAAACCAACCTGTTCGATGAGCTTGAAAACAAACTGCATCGTGGTCGGAACTTTTTCGGACGGCTTTACAATGTAAGTATTGCCCGCCGCAACTGCATAGGGCAGATACCAAAACGGAATCATGCCGGGGAAGTTGAACGGCGCAATCGTGGCACACACTCCGACGGGCTGACGAATCATCAACTCGTCAATGCCGGGGGCGATGTCTTCGACGAACTCGCCTTTCATCATATGAGGCATCCCGCAAGCGACTTCGATATTCTCGAAGGCACGCACCATTTCGGCTTTCGACTCTTCGAAGGTCTTGCCCGCTTCGTCCGTGATGAGTTTTGCAATCTCGTCGTGATTCGAGCGCATGAGGTCACGCAGTTTGAACAGATACTGCACGCGGTCGTTGACGGGCGTCCTGCGCCACGCAGGGAGCGCCTCACTCGCCGCCTTCGCCGCTGAGTCCACATCCGCTTTTGTGCCAAGCGGAGTCTTTGCGATGACTCCTCCCGTCGCGGGGTTGACGACGTCAAGATATTCGTTGACGGCAGGCTTGACCCATTCGCCGTTGATGTAGTTCAAGATTTTCTGCATCGCAACCTCTACGCAACCATCTTATCCATCAGTTCAGCCAGGCCATCATCCAACAAATTCAATCCTTCGTCCAATTGCTCCTCCGTAATCACCAGCGGCGGCACAACAAAAAGAATATTCTTGAAATTGAAAACGTAAACTCCATTGGAGACAAGGAAGTTCTTGAGCGGTGTCAAATCCATCGGTTCTTTCGTCTGGCGGTTCTTGACAAATTCGATTCCAGAAAACAAGCCAATGTAACGCACATCACCAACGGAAGGATGTTTGGATTTGAATTCCTCAAGCCGCTTGCCAAGATGTTCACCGACCTTTTTAGCGTTCTCAAAAACCTTTTCTTCTTCATAAACTTCAATTGTCGCCAGCGCCGCCGCACAGGCCAGCGCATGGCCGTTATAAGTCAGGCCGGCATACAAAACTTTATCGTCAAAGAATTTGGCAATCTTCTCACGGACGATCACCGCACCGAGCGGAACGTAACCCGATGTGATTCCTTTTGCAGTCGTGATGATGTCCGGCACGACGTTCCAGTTATCCACAGCGAACCATTCGCCCGTGCGGCCCCAACCAGACATGACTTCATCGGAGATCAAAAGAATTCCATACTTGTCGCAAATTTCGCGGATGCGCGGCCAGTAATCATCGGGCGGGATGATGAGACCGTTCGTGCCGGTCACGCCTTCGAGGATGATGGCAGCGATCTGATCTGGACCTTCGTGCTGGATCACTTCTTCGACGTGGCTGATGCACTCACGGTGACAGGTTTCTTTCGTCCAGCCGAACGGACAACGATAGCAATACGGGTCAAGGAAGTGAACCACGCCCGAAATCGCAGGCTCAACGGGCAAACGGCGGTAATCGCCAGTCAACGCCATCGCGCCGTGAGTCGCGCCATGGTAGGAGCGATAACGTGCGAGAATCTTATGTCGTCCCGTGTAGAAGCGCGCTATCTTAATGGCGTTCTCGTTCGCTTCCGCTCCGCCCAACGTGAAAAACGTTTTCTTCAGATCACCAGGAGTGATCTCAGCTAATTTCCTGCCGAGCAGACCGCGCGGCTCAGTCGCCGCGCTTGGGCTCACAAAGGTTAACACAGCGGCCTGATCCTGAATTGCCTTCACCACTTTCGGATGCTGATGACCTATGTTGGTATTTACTAATTGGGAAGCGAAATCAAGATAACGTTTACCGTCTGCGTCCCAGAAATACACACCCTCTGCCCTTGTGACAGGGATTGGATTCACCTGACTTTGATTTGCCCAGGAATAGAATGTGTATTCCTTGTTCATATCCACGATTTCTTTTGCAGACAACTTCTTGGCCATGGAATTTCTCCGTTTACGTTTAGAAATGAATTGCGCATTGCAGCTACTGGAAGCGTAGCCTGCAATGCGCAGAGATTAACGTTTTGCCTGTTTTACAACTTCCGCATACACATTCAGCGTCTCATCAATGTCGGCTTCGCTGTGTTCATAACACAGAAACCAGGGTTCGCGCGCATCGGGGTCGGACATAACACCGCGCTCCATGGCGGCTTCGACCATTTTGACATACATTACCTGATCCGATTTCGACCAATCGCGCTGGCAAGTCACGTTCTCAACACCCAGCGCAAACGAAAACATTGCGCCCGTTCCGCTCAGCACCACAGGAATACTGTTGTCGTCAAAAATATCTTTCAGCCCGGCCATCAGACGTTTGCCGCGTTTCTGGATGGTTTCAATAATTGGCCTGGCTTTCAACAATTTCAGGGTTGCATACGCCGCGGCGATACCGGGCTTGTTGTTTGTATACGTTCCGCCCTGCGCGACGCCGTGCCCGATGATGGACATAATCTCACGTTTGCCGCCGAAAGCAGCAACAGGGTAACCGTTGCCCAGGGCTTTGGCATACGTCGCCAGGTCCGGCGTGATGCGGTAATATTCCTGCGCGCCGCCATTCGCAATGCGGAACCCGGTTTTGACCTCATCCAGAATAAATACGGTTCCATGCTCGTCTGTTTGTTGACGTATCAATTCGAGAAACCCGGGCTGCGGGTCTATCGCGCCGCAATTACCTTGGCATGGTTCCGTGATGACAGCCGCGATCTGATCGCCATAGGATTTCATAACTCGCTCGAAACCTTCAAAATCATTAAAAGGCAGGGTGATAATAAATTCGCGCATAGACTTGGGGATGCCTGAGGATGAAGGCACTGGGATGGGGCTGCGCCGATTGCCGTACGTCTCGACTGGCGAATACGTTGACCACAAAGTATGATCTTGAAAACCGTGATAATTGCCTTCAAATTTTAAAATAATTTCGCGACCAGTGAAAGCGCGCGCTACGCGGATGGCGTGCATGGTCGCTTCGGTGCCGGAACAGGCGAGGCGCACCATTTCGACGGCTGGTGCCATCTCTGTGATCATCTCCGCGACCTCAACTTCGAGTTCGCCCGTCATGGCAAAAAGCACACCGTTCTTGATTTCCTCAATAACTTTGCTGTCAACTTCATTATAGGCATGACCAAGAATAATCGGCCCAAAAGCCATTCGGTAATCAATGAAACGGCGTCCATCCGCATCCCACAAATAGGCACCCTTGGCCTTCTCGACATATGGCGTGATGCCTTCACCCCAATAACGGAAATTCGAATTCACGCCGAGCGGCAATACTTTTTGTGCGCGCTTTTGCAAAGACTGACTATTGGGACCTGCAACACTCATCGTTCCTCCTAATTAATCGGATGACGAAGGGATTTTTACCGTTGGCATCTTCACGGCTTTATCGGGAATCCGCCACTGGTAAACATCTTTGAGAATAATTGGCACAATCGAAGTAGTCGTCTTGCGTACCCCCGGCACCTTGCGTACGATATTGGTGATAAAGTGATATATCTCGGCTGTATCTTTTGCAACGAGTTGAATACTGATATCGTTTTGCCCAATTCCACAGGCAACGTATCGGACGTTGTCATAGGTCGCCAGTTGTTTGGCAACTTCGAGGATTTGATCAGACTCGACCTCAATCCAAACATCGGCATTAATGGTTAATCCAAACGCTTCTGGGTTGACCACGGCGCTGATTTGAATAACGCCTTCCTGCACCATGCGGTCAATGCGATAGCGGATCGCCCGTTCAGAGATATCGCCAATACGGCGAGATACCTCTGAGGCCGACATACGACCATCTTCAAGAAGGAAATTGACAATTTTTATGTCAATGTTGTCGAATTCATACATAATATAAGCAATTCATTTCCGAAACATACATTTCATTCGGCGAACTATACACAATTTATTTAAAAGCGTCAAGGAAAACTTCAAGCAAAAATCTTAATTTGGTTAGTCAAATCAATCATACGTTGACGAATTTTGCTGATCATATTGATTCAGCCATCTTTATATGCAGCCGAACAACTTCGTCCCAAATTGGCCCGGGGAAATGCAGAAAACCAAGTTGTTCAAACGCCAAAAGATTTTTCGGTTTTTGACGATACAGTAACCGACAAGAATTTTTCGCATGAGCTTAATCTGGCGCGGCGACAGTACATATGGAAATGTGCATGTCGTCATCAAAGGGATGGGCATAGTCTCACTTGCGTCTATGGCAATCCCGAAATGAAAAATCTATGGGCCATTCCGAGATTTGATACGAGGCTTACCACCTGTATATCAAAAACAACAATAACATCGTACTCGTAGAGTAAGGCCGCAACCCTCTGCGAAGGCAAGCGAGCGCAAAGAATTCTTTCTTTTCTTGGCGTACTTCGCGCCCTTCGCGGTAAAAAAATGAGAAAAGCCGAAGTTCATCAGGACTTTGAGCAAGTCGTGAAGTGATGCCGATTTCACATTGACGCATATATGCCTGACAGGTATAATCGTTCTTCGGCATTATTCCCTATATTGCAGGAGCAAAACTATGGTCACTACAGAAACAACTCCCAGCGTATCGCTGGACCCAAAAGCGAAACTTTCAGGAAGGGTCGTTAAGACCACACTTGCAGGCGCACTCATTGATGTTGGACAACCCATCCCGGGCGTATTGCATATCTCACAGATTCAAAAAGACCCTGTCAACAAAGTTGAAGACGTCATCAAGGAAGGCCAGGCTGTGGATGTGTGGGTACGCAAGGTACGCAAAGACCGCATCGAATTGACAATGATCCAGCCACTAATGTACGAATGGAAAGACCTTCAGCCTGAAATGGTAGTAAAAGGCAAGGTCATTCGCATCGAAACGTACGGCGCCTTTATAGACATCGGCGCAGAACGCCCAGGCATGATCCACATCAGTGAACTGGCACAAGGCTACGTGAAGAATGCAGGCGACGTTGTAAAAGAAGGCCAGGAAATCGAAGCCGCCATCCTCAACGTTGACCGCAAGAAGCGCCAAATACGCTTAAGCATGAAAGCCCTTCAGCCCGAGATCGTTGAAGAAGAAAAACCGGCACGCGAAAATAAACGCGGCGGCAGAAAGAACAAAAAAGCAGAAACAGAAATATCGGTTGAAGAAACATCCACAGAGCCCGAGTTGACAGGCATGCAAATCGCATGGCAAATGGCACAGGAACGGGCCAGGCATGACAAGGATCAGAAAACTAAACGTATAAAATCTGCTTCGGCGGAACAAGAAGAACTTCTCAGCCGCACATTAAAGAAACGCCTCCCTACCGGCGCTTGATAAAAACTCCCTCGCAATTGCGAGGGAGTTTTTATCAACTTTGTGATTCCAATTCTTTCAGGAACTTTTCCTTATTTGCCGAACGCGCCGTCTTGCCACTCGACGTTTTCAATATCCATTTCGGGCCGACCACTTTCACATAACGCAAAGCAATGGCCGAATTCTTCGTCACATGCTGGCGGATCAGATCGGCGATCTTCTCCTGCTCGTCTCGATCTTTCGAATCCACCTCCGCAATAATAACCACATCTTCCGTCCCGGCCTCTTCGTCAAAAATGCCAAACGCCACCGAACGTCCAGCGTGAACGCCCGGCACTTCATACGTCAACGATTCCAAATCCTGCGGATACACATTCTTGCCGCCTACAATAATCATATCCTTCTTACGGCCAGAGACAAACACCTCCCCCTCCGAAATATAGCCATAATCACCGGTCAAATACCAGCCTTCGTAAAATGCCTTCTTCGTCGCGTCGGGGCGATTGTAATAACCAGCCAACATACAGTCGCTTTGCAAAGCGATCTCGCCAATCTTTCGATGCGGGACATCTCTGCCATGCTCATCCAAAATGCGGATGCGCGTATTGGATAAAGGCTTGCCGGACGACATCATCTTCATGGCCGGATGCCCATTGACGGGTGCGCGCGCGACGCGTTCGGTCATAAACGCCTCCCGGTCAATTTCCTCGACTTTGGGCGGGCGCGCCAGATCAGATTGAGTCACCCCGAAAACGTTTTCTGCCATCGCGTACGATGTTTGCAGTGTTTCAAGTTTCAAACCATACAATTTGAACCGCTCATAAAAAGCATGATGACTTTCCCAGTGCACCGGCTCGGAACAATTAATGACCGCGCGCCACGACGATAAATCCACGCCTTCGAGATAGCGATCACGGATTTTCTGGGCGCAGAAGTTGTAAGAAAAATTGGGAAGCCAGGAAAGCGTGCCTTTATATTGCGAAACCGATTGCATCAATTTATACGGCGCACGCACCCAGTCAAATGGCGAACTCAACACCAGCGGCACGCCTGCAAGAATGGGCAATAGAAATCCCGCGATCAAGCCCATGTCGTGGTAAAGCGGAAGCCACGAAACAATTACATCGTTATCGTTCAGATGCAATGCCTGACTGTATGAGTCAAGTTGATTGAAAACCGCACGGTGCGAAAGCGCCACGCCTTTTTGCAAACCGGTCGTGCCGGAAGAATGTTGAAGCAAAACAATGTCATGTTCGGAACGCTGGATGCCGGGCAATGTATTGAAATCTGCGTCGGATTGCGGTTCAAGTTTATCGGTCACGATCACAGCCCGCACCGAGTCGCCTTCTTTCAACGCGCCGCGTACCTCTGTCTCAAATTCGGGATAGGTCACAATGGCGGCAGGTTTGGTGACCGAAATCAAAGCGGCCAAGTCTGCGCGATAGCGTTCGGGCGCGAGTTTTTCGGTCAGGAATGGCATGATGGACGGAATTGCTCCATGTAAAATCGCGCCCCAAAACGAGTAAATCAAATCTTCGCCGTGTTGGAGAATCAGAATCACAACTTCGCCCGGCTGAATTTTTTCGCGCGCGAATGTGCGCGCATAAGCGTTGGCGCCGCGCAATAACTGACGGTACGCGATGGGAAGATCGGGCTGGCCGGAATGCTGGAGATAAACCGCAACCCGCTGCGGGGTCCGGAAAAGATGCGATTCCAGCCGCTCGGAGAAAGTCGTCATTTGTTTTGTCTGGTCTCGATGAGGGACGCGAGTTGAGTCAGCGTGTCGAATGTCTGCGCGTTCAACTCCGAATCATCAATCCGCACGCCAAACGTGTCTTCGACGAAGAGTGCAAGGTCAACGAGGCTGAAAGAGTCGATCAAGCCGCTGGAGATGATAGACTCGGTTGGGTTGATTTTTCGATTGGGTTGTTTCAGAATCCGAGAAGCTATATATTGCTCGAGAACAGAGAACATTGAGTCGTTCATTGCCGGGTTCCTTCATTAAATAAAATAGAGTGATCGCAAATAGGATCTGTCTTCATTTCTTTTCATTCACGCTTCGCGGGGTTGGTTGAACGCCTTCACATATTTTAAAGCGAACAAACTACCGGGAATAAAAATAAGGGCTTGAGGGACCAGAAAAAGCCGCGTTTCACCAACCACGCTTGCCCAAATATGTATTGCAAACCAGACCGGGCACAAGACCAAAAAATAATTTCGCCACAAGGACGGCCAAGTGAAATAAAAAAGCATCCCAACAATCGGGATCAAACCCAGTGTTTGGAATAGCTGGTTCCAGGTGAATTCGCGGGTCAAATTATAAATTAATAAAGCGGGACCCGGCGGTTGTCCATATGGAATAAAAAGCGGCCGGTCAGGGATGAGAAATCGCAACGCGGAGAATATCGCAAAAAAGACCGCAAGGGATATAAAAAACGGCGTCAAATTCTTTTTAGCGGGCTGATTGTCATTGAGTATGGCCGCTAACAAGAGAAAAGGGATCAGGCCGCTTGTTTCCCGGTTCAGCGAAGCGAAAACCGTCAAAATAACAACCCAAAAGTAATGGCGGTTAAGAATGAGCAACGCGGCTAACAAATAGAATATCACATCAAAATAAGTATTGAAGGCCAAATCGGCATCATAAAACGCCCCTCGCATTGTGCCGGCAAGCAAAACAATGCCAAGTAAAGCCATGCCATTTGAAAGGGAAAGTTTTTTATAAAGAGCAAATGCCACCAAAAAAATAACGGTGTTTTGTAAAACCCGGAATACGATAAAGCCGAGAACGACCGCCCTTTGCAGCGGCAAAAAACTAAAGATGAAAATAAAAAATTCCGCCACGATCTCAGAGAGTATGCGGTATTGCCAGGGATTGGGCGCCTGACCACGCAGGACATCGAGATGCCTCGTCATCTGGACGCTCGTTATATACGCCGCGCCTCCGTTCAAACTTTCCACCTGGATTCTTACCAAGACTATACTGAGAAGGACTGCAATGAAGATAAGCCAATAATAGAATCCAATTCTTTTAAGTCGAGCTCCCAAAACAATTCTATCCTTAAGGAATATTGTGATTACCAGGAATATAATGACCAGCAGGATATACTCTGCACCGAAAAACGAAACGCTGACCGCGAAAGGTATCGAGAACTTCCTGGCTAACACAACCTGCCTCTGCGCTCCTCCCTTCAATTCGATTATCGTCTTTGTTCTATCCCAGTATACGGTTAACAATCCGTCTGTTGGCGGGGCAAGAATTGTCAGCGTTGCGCTTTGAGCCACCGTGCCTACCCACTGCAAGGACGCGATTGACCCCGGTTTAAGCACAAAAACTTCGCCCGTTGACTGCCAATCGCCGACGGCATTAAAAGCCTGTACGTCAATCGCATTTTTTTCGTTTATCAGCTTGATATCCGATGCGTAGAATCGAACTGACTGGGAGTTTGCAGCACTTTCAAACTGTATCGCTATATCCGTCCAATTGCGTAACAAGGGACTGATTGGGTAGGAAGGCGGATTATAGATTAAAGGCAGGAATAGAAGGGGTAAAATAAGACAAACCACGATTACGCCAGGTTCATTTTGGTAAATAACATGAAGTTTTGGATTGGCCCAGCGAAGCGCTATAAAATAATGAGTTCCCGCCATTAGAATAAACAAGACTGCCGCAAAAATCAGCCTGCCCCTGCTAACGACTGATGTTTGCAGGAACAAAACAAAGATAATAAAAGATATGCTCAGGCCAACAAGAAGGCTTGTTGTCAGGAAAATCTTTCGCGCGGCAGGGCTGTCAAAAAACTTTAATTGCATGATTGTCCTGTAAGTCCACTTGTAAAATGTCTAAAACCTGGTTTTTGTGTACAGTCGAAAGGGTTGAATGCGGCATTAAGAGAGTATTTTGAAATTCGGGCTCACCAGAGATAAATAGAGACGAACAATGATTCTTGAGCGTTATCACCGACGTTTATCTTTGTTCTTCTCCGGTTGAAATTTGGATTTCAAAACGCTTTCTAAGACAATCCAAAAAGTTTAAGCATCGCCTGCCAGGCAACCGCAGGCGAGGATAATGTGAAGAACAACCAGCCGAGGGCAATAAAATTAAACGTCAGAAATATATTGACAGCATTAAGCGCAACCCGCCCGCCGCGAGACTGCAACCAGGCAGGCAAGCGAGTGCGAACCAATTCGCTCCAGCGATTCTGAAAGAAGAGACCAAGTCCGTGCCAGAGGCCCCAGGTGACAAACCCGGCCGTTACGCCGTGCCACAAACCGATCAGCACCATGGCGCTGGTCTGTGTGACGAGAATGACCAGCCAAATCGGCCAGGGGCGTTCGCCGGAGCGCAATACGCGCGTCAATGGATTGAAGAAATAGGAACGGAACCATTGCGTCAGCGTCATGTGCCATGAATTCCAGAACTGTGTCAGGTTGGGCTTGAGATAAGGCGCGGCGAAATTTTCCGGCAGGCGGATGCCCATCAGCCGCCCCACCCCGATTGCCATATCGGTGTAACCGCTAAAATCGAAGTAGATGCGGAATGTATAAGCGTAAAGGAAGACCCACATCCATCCGGCGGTCTTGACCTGGGATACAAGCAAGTCGTTCAAGGAAATGACAGCGAGCATATCGGCGAGGACAAATTTTTTAAAAAGGCCGACGAAGAAGCGCGTGCCTGCATCAATCCAATCTTCGTTTTGAAGCGAAAGCGGCGCGCGCAATTCCCGGACAAAACGGTCGGCCCGGTCAATCGGACCGGCGATAAACGACGGAAAGAAGATCACGTAATTGACGTATTCGCCCAAAGTCAAGGCTGGCAAACGCCCGGATTGTCTGTCGAAAATGGTATGCATCAAGCGAAATGCAATGTAGGAAAAGCCAAGCCATGATAAAGGTGCGATGACTTTGCCGGCAGTCTGTCCGCGACGGCTGGCGGCAAGGTCTGACACGATTTTCGTTAAAGACGGCGTCTTGAGAAAAATAAAAACAACGATAATCCCAATAAACGCGGCCAACATCCAAAAGCGATTCGTTTTTTGCGAGCGAAGCAGCAGGGAGGCAAGGACAAAAATTCCGGCGAGACCGCTCAAAGTCAAGGGAAGAAGCGGAGTGCCGGTGATGTAAATCTGCTCCAGTTTGAAGTAGCGATTCAAATCCATCAGCAGAATGACGCCAATCAACACAGCCGCGGCGGGCCAATTTTGTTTCCAGCCGCGCGCTTCGGGAGCGGAGGTCAACGCCCAAGCGAGGACAGCAATCGCCAATGTCGCGACCGGCAGCCAAAATCGGAGCGTGACGAACGGCTCGTTAGGCTGAAGCCAGAAAACCGCAAAAGCACTGACTGCCAGCAGGGCCAGCTCGCGCCCTTTTGGCAGGCGGCCCAGGATCAAGGCGACGATTGCCAAAGTCGCAATTTGAATAATGCTCATTAGAATCCCTGATAAATCCAGGTCGGGGAGATATCAACAGTGAAGATGAATAGCACAATAAGGATAAGCGCCAGCATCAAAGCCAAAAAATTCTCGCGATTGAAGATTGCATGATAAAGTTTTTTCCACATGTCAGTCTCCTGCTTATTTTGCAGATTGCCGTAAATAGGCTTCCATAAACAAATCCAGGTCCCCATCGAGCACCGATTGAGTATTGCCTCTTTCATAATCTGTGCGATGATCCTTGACCATTTGATACGGGTGCAGAACATACGAACGGATCTGACTGCCCCATTCGGCCTTGGTGTATTCGCCGCGCAAGACGGCGATCTCCTGGTCTTTTTCGGCGTGTTGGATTTCAAGTAAACGCGCCCGCAGAACGCGCATGGCATTCTCTCGATTTTGCAACTGCGAGCGTTCGTTTTGACAGGTGACTACAATGCCGGTTGGAATGTGCGTCAGGCGCACGGCAGTTGCATTTTTCTGGACATTTTGCCCGCCCGCGCCCGATGAACGGAATACATCCATTTTTACATCGCCCGGGCTGATTTCAATTTCAGCGTCATCCATCGCAACTTGCGGAAGGATTTCCACAAGAGCGAAAGATGTGTGACGGCGATGCGCGGCGTCGAAGGGCGAGAGCCGCACCAAGCGATGCACGCCTCTCTCAGAACGCAAATATCCGTACGCGTATTTACCGTCAATCGCAATGGTCACACTCTTCAAGCCTGCTTCTTCCCCATCGGTGCGATCAAGAATTTCAGTTTTAAAGCCGCGCGCATCCGCCCAGCGCAAGTACATGCGCTCGAGCATGGCAGCCCAGTCTTGTGAGTCCGTGCCGCCCGCGCCGGCGTGGATGGCGAGCAAGGCCGAGTCGTCATCGTACGGGCCGGACAACATCGCGGCAAATGAACGTTTATCCAGATCTGCTTCGAGCGCAGCGATTTCTTTTTCCAGGTCGGCGCGCAGAGACTCGTCGTCAAGCCGCGCCAGTTCGATCAAATCATGCAAATGCCGGCTAAACGCGCGCCAAGATCCAACTTGATCGCGCAGGCCAGAGACGGTTTTCATCGTCCGTTGGGCGGCGGTCGAGTCGTTCCAAAAATCGTTTTTTTCAACTTCCTTTTCGAGTTCGGTTAATTCTTTTTCTTTGCCCGCAAAGTCAAAGACGCTCCAAAAGTTGGGTTGTCAATTCTTGGGCGCGGGCCAAACGATCGAGCAGATCCTGCATGATTCCTCCAAAACTATGAGCCTAAAATTCCATCAACAAAAGCGTCGGCGTCGAATGGCTGTAAATCGTCCGGCTGTTCGCCAAGGCCGGCGAATAAAATCGGCAGGCCGAGTTCGCGCTGGATGGCAAAGGCCATGCCGCCGTGCGCGGATGAATCCAACTTCGACAAAATCACGCCGCTTACCTTCACGGCATCCTTGAAAGCCCGCGCCTGTTGCAGGGCGTTCTGTCCGGTGGTCGCATCCAGCACCAGCCAGACTTCATGCGGCGCGCCATCCAGCGCCTTGCCAACCACGCGATACACTTTTTTCAATTCCTCCATCAAATTGAATCGCGTGTGCAAACGCCCGGCAGTGTCAATCAGGATGATGTCCACTTTGCGAGCGACGCCTGCCTGGACAGCGCTAAATGCCACCGCGCCCGGGTCGCCCTCTGGTGCGCCCGCAACCACCTCGACCTTGAGGCGGTCGCCCCAAACTTGAAGTTGATCCACGGCCGCGGCGCGGAACGTGTCCGCTGCGCCGAATAAAACGGACCTGCCTTCATCTACAAATCGCTTCCCCAATTTTGCAATCGTCGTTGTTTTGCCGGAGCCGTTCACGCCGACCACCAAAACAACTGAAGGTTTGGCCGACCAATCCAAAACGGGGACAGCCGTCAGCCTCGAACGGAGGTCCGCTCTCAGCGCGGAGGAAAGCTCATTGGCGCGCGTCAGGCCCCGCTCGCGAACGAGGCGTTGAAGAGAGGCGATCACATTGGCGGTTGCCTCGATTCCCAAGTCTGCTTGAATTAGTAAAGATTCAAGATCATCCCACGTCTCTTGTTTGATCTCGGTAGCGCCGAGCAGGCCGGCAATACGACCAAAAGCGCTCTTGCTCGTTTTTGAAAGCCCTGCCCGCCAGCGCGAAAGTAATTCTGCCATGAGGCGGGATTATATCATGTGGGTTTTGTGATATACTGCCATCGCTTTGTGGAAAAAGTAAATTCATGAAGATGTGAGGAAATAAATTATGGTCGAAGAACCTATTCATGTGACAGACTCAGCCTTTGAACAAAGCGTGTTGCAATCGCCGGTGCCTGTGATCGTTGATTTTTGGGCGCCCTGGTGCGGACCCTGCAAAATGGTCGGGCCGATTCTGGATAAGCTCGCCAAAGAGTACGCGGGAAAGCTGGTGGTTGCGAAGGTGAACACGGATGAGGACTCTGAATGGGCCGGGAAGTATGGCGTGCAGGGTATTCCAACCATGCTCTTTATTTCGGGCGGCAAGATAGTGCACCGCCAGGTGGGCGCGCTTCCCGAACGAATGTTACGCGACGTTGTAACACAGTTCATGGAGGTCGTTTCGCAAAACTAACATACGCATGAAAAGAGTCTTTGCGGTTACCTTTGCTCTTGGCCTGATGCTGACTGCTTGTCTCCCGGCTTTGCCAGGCCAGACAGAGGTCAATCAAGCAACGCCCTCGCTCTCTTCAGGCAAACAAGCCGCCACAGAAGCGCCAACACAAACGACAGAACCTTTGCCCACTTCTACCCTGGTTCCGACCAAAACGTTTACGCCCATTCCCAGCCTGACGCCTCCGTCAGCATCTGAAACTCCCATCGCTACTGCGATCATTGGAACACCGGCCACAAGCACTTCCCAGTCGCCCAGCGCCACAACGACACTGCCGGGGCTCAGTATAGACAAACTGCCCGCAGGCACGATTTATGTTCGGATCCGCATTGAGAACAAGTCGCGCACACAGATGGATATTTCTCTGCAATGTACGACCAGGCAGGGGCTGTTTACAGTGCTTGAATACACTAATGTACGAAGTATTTTTGTTGACGCCCCACAGGGAAATTGTGTGTATGTTGTATATGTAGGCGGCAGGCAACTGATTGGTAATTTTTCACTGTCAGCTGATCGAAAGCTAACCATCACTGTTTATAAAGATCGAGTGGCAATTCACTAACAAGAAATGGAGAAATAAAAATGAAACGTATTTTGTTCATCGCCGCTATACTGGCGCTCGCCTTGAGCGCTTGCGGCGCACAGGCCACCCCAACAATTGACCCCGTCCAGGTGCAGGCCTCGGCGATTGCGGCAGCTAACACCATGGTCGCACAGACGCAGGCGGCCATCCCAACCGCAACGCCCATTCCGCCCACGCCGATTCCCAGCCCCACTGCACTCCCCAGCCCCACGCCGATCCCTCTGCCGACTTTGTCGGCGGTTCAAGCCTCGCCGACCGTCAAAGCCACATCGGGCGGAACGGGCGGAGATCCCTGCAATGCTCCGCTGGCAAGTAACGCGGCAGGCCCAACAACAACACTGAAAATCCAAAATGCCACCAAGGCGAACATCACTATTTCTCTTTATCTGAACAAGACCGCCTTCGGTGAATGTGGATATCGCGCATTTCAAGTTGAAAAGAATGGTGCAGTAGTGGTAGAAATGCCGCAGGGTTGTTACTCTGCTTATGCATGGATTAACGATCCCAAAAAACCTGCTACAGTTTCCGGTGGCGGATATTGTGTGAACAATCCCGATAAGTGGACATTTACGGTTAGCGCCGATCTCATCAAGTTGTCTCCTCCTTAAACAGTTTCTTACACGAATCAAAAAGGCGGACATTGAAATGTCCGCCTTTTTGATTCCTATTCCTTCAGCCGCTGTATATTTGCCCCCAGCAGCCTTAATTTCTCTTCCACATTTTCATAGCCTCGATCTATTTGGCTGATGTTGCGTATCGTGGATTGGCCCTCGGCAGCCAGCGCCGCCAGCACAAGCGCCATCCCCGCTCGAATATCCGGACTCTCCAGCTTCTCGCCGTACAATTGCATGGGACCTTGAACCAGGCAACGATACGGATCGCACAAGATGATCCGTGCGCCCATTCCAACCAGTTTGTCGGTAAAATACATACGGCCCGAATACATCCAATCATGGAATAAAATCGAACCTGTTGCCTGGGTTGCGACAGTGATTGCAATGCTGATCAAATCTGTCGGGAAGGCGGGCCAGACATTGGTCTTGATCTCAGGGATTGCACCATCGAGATCATGGACGATTGCCAAAGGCTGGTTGGAATTGATCAGAATATCGTCGCCCTCCACATCCCACTGAACGCCCAGCCGGCGGAATACCTGAGCGACCATCCGCAAATAACCAACACCTGCATTGCGGATTCTGGCATCGCCGCGCGTCACGGCCACCGCTCCGACAAAACTAATTACTTCGAGATAATCGGGGCCGATCGTAAATTCTCCGCCATGCAAATGCGGCACGCCATTAATGTGAAGTGTGTTTGATCCAATTTCTTCAACCTGCGCGCCCAAACCATTCAGGAAGTGACAGAGTTCCTGAATATGCGGCTCGGAAGCCGCATTGTGGATCACGGTCCGGCCTTTTGCGGTCACAGCCGCCATCACGGCGTTTTCCGTGGCCGTGACGCTGGCTTCGTCAAGTAACATCTCCGCGCCCTGCAATCCAGTTGAATGAAAATCAAAAACGCGATTGTATGTGACGTGTGCGCCGAGCGCTTGCAAAGCAAAAATATGCGTATCTAAACGACGGCGACCGATCACATCTCCGCCGGGGGGCGGCAGGCGCAATCCGCCCGTCCGCGCTGTCATTGGGCCAGCCAGCAGGATGGAGGCCCGAATGCGGCGGCAAAGGTCGAAATCCAGGCCGCTCGACTCTAAAGTCCGGGAAGTGAGGCGCCAGGTGTTTGCATCCAAATCCTCGACTTTCGTGCCAAGGCTTTCGATCAGGCGGCGCATGTCAAGCACATCCCTAATTTGCGGCACATTCCGCAAAATGACTGGTTCATCCGTGAGCAGACAGGCCGCAAGAAGCGGCAAAGCGGCATTTTTGTTGCCCGCAGGCGTAATCTCACCGCGCAAAGGCACCCCGCCTTGTATGATAAACTTTTCCATGGCTCATCTCCTGGGAAATCCAACAAGATTGTAAGGCAGTTTGAATAATCCGCCAAGCGCATTACAATTGACTTGCACGAATATAAGGAAGCGCCATTTAGAATATAATAAAACCGTGATGATCTTTGTAATTGTTTTTCCGATCCTGGCGGGCTGGCTGGGCGGCTGGCTTATTAATTATTTAGCCGACACCCTGCCGCTCACACACCGTCTGACGCGTCCGACCTGCAAACAATGCGGCCGGGAATATTCTGCCGGCGTTTATTTGAGTTTTCGTCCATGCCGAAATTGCGGACATCGCCGAGGCCTGCGTCCATGGTTTGTTCAAGCGGCAATGATGGCAATCGGTCTATATACCTGGTTCAACCCGCATCGTATGGGGTACGCGTTGGGCATGGTCTTAATCACATATTATGCGGTCGTTGTTGTCATTGACATGGAGCATCGTCTCATCCTGCACCCCACCAGCATCGCCGGCGCTCTTCTCGGACTTGGGCTGGGCACCTGGCTTCACGGGCTTTTACCAACGCTGGAAGGCGGGCTGGGCGGCCTGGTGATTATGCTGGTTTTATACTACTTTGGAATGCTCTTTGCGAAACTGAGAGCAAAACGTATGCAAGAGTCCGGCCAGGAATCGGACGATGAGGAGGCGTTAGGCGCAGGAGATGTGATCCTCGCGGGAGTCTTGGGGCTTATTCTTGGTTGGCCCGTTATCTGGTTCGGTCTGCTTCTGGGGATCTTGTTGGGAGGCATCGCCGGGATCTTATTAATCCTTTACCTGATGGCCGCCAAAAAATATGGAAAAGAAGCCCTGATGGTGTTTATGCCTTACGGTCCCTTTTTTATCGCCAGCGCATTTTTTATTATGTTTGTCCCAAATTGGATTATCGCCGTAATACCCAAATAAGATGATTTATCTTCATTCGGCTCACTATCAGTATAAACGGGTATTCTCTTGATAAAGTCACTTTCCAAACCCAAAAAGAAACCGTCCGCGCAGGCCATGGTTGAATTTGCCCTTGCCCTGCCGATACTGCTGGCGCTTTTATATGGCACAATCGAAGTCTCGCGCTTGATCTTCATCTTTTCGTCAGTCGCAATCGCATCACGCCAGGCCGCGCGATATGGATCTGCATCAGGCGCGATTGACGGTGTCCCTTTCTATCAAAACTGTGACGGCATCCGCGAAGTCGCCAACCAGTCCGCGTTCATCACCACGTTCGACAAGATCAATATCACCTATGACCGCGGAGTGAATTCAAAAGGCGCTCAAATCCCAATCACAGATATTAATCCAAGTCCGGAAGTTAACACCTGCCCTATTGAACGCAACGCCGTCCGCAACGGTGACCGTATCATCGTTCAAGTCTCAAGCACGTACCAACCAATTTTCCCAATCCTATCTTTTAAGCCTCTTGAAATCGTATCTGCCAGCGCTCGTACAATCCTGGTTTCCATTCCCATTTTCGGATCGGCCCTGCCCACCGGTTTCGCCGCCGAATCCAGCACACCATCAATAACGCCGCTCGCGACTTCAACGGGCGCGCTGCCGACCATTACGACTGCAGCGACTTTCTCAGCCACAAAGACCCCGCCTTCGTGGTACACGCCATCATACGCCACACCAACATACGCCACGCCGACCAATGCCGGATTGCCCAACCCGTTAACACCGGTCGTGATTTTCACGCCATCACAAACACCGTTCCCAAGCGATACGCCGACCGCCGGCCCGACACAAATTCGCTGCACAGGACAGACCGGAGTAACACACGGCCCGCTTACAATTTCAAACAACGTTCTGCAAATGAAAATCAATAACGCCACCGGCGTTACTCTCACAACTTCGCAAATCTATGTGGAATGGAACAACGATACGGGTCATGGAAACGGCGGCGACCCGACCTTGAGACTCAGGCAAGCCACGCTTGCAGGGCAAACATGGAACGGCGATCTGCTGGCGCCATCCATTTTTATCCCTGGGTACACTCCGAACATTCCGCCGGGCGAATCAATAATCCAGTTCACATTCCATCAAACCTATGATGTGACCGACGGAACAGAGAGAATCATCATCTACATATCCACACCCGGTTGTACGAATTATCTCGTGGATTCAATGAATTGACGGATCATTTATGCAACTACAAAAGAGAAAACATGGATTCGTTCGAGGGGAACGCGGTCAAAGTCTCGTCGAGTTGGCGATCAGTTTGCCGGTCATTCTGGTGCTTTTATTAGGCACATTTGACTTTGGCATGGCAATCTTCTCCTATTCCATGTTGAGGGACGCGGCCCAGGAAGGAGCGTTGTATGGCTCCTTCAACCCGGCAAATAAAACTGAGATCGAAAGGCGTTCGCGCAATATTTCGCCACACGCAAGCGAAGGCTTATTCTCTTCGCCAGTGGAATTAAGAAACACGACTCTTGTAAAAGTGACTGTCCAAACGTTTGGAGATACATGCCAGGGAGTAAGAGCAAATGGAGCGGCCAATAGTATTCGCGTCAGCGTATCTTATGGATACAAACTGCTGATGCCGTTCGGGAACAACATACTCGCCGCGGGTACGATCCCATTAACAGCTACCGCCACGAATGTGATCCTTCAACCAGCATGCCCATGATCCAGTCAATCATAAGATCCATCAAGCGCCAAAATGGAACGCGAGGCCAGGCAATGATCCTGATTGTGTTCTCGATCATTGGCCTGATCGGCGTCTCTGCGCTCGCGATAGATGGTGGAAACGCATTTCTCGACCGCCGCAAAGCCGAAACCGCCGCGGACGCGGCCGCATTGACCGGCGCCATCACCCGCATCGAAGGCGGAAACTGGCGGGCGGCGGCCCTAGCCGCCGCCGCGTCAAACGGATATGACAACAACGGCACAACAAACACTGTCGAACTGAACACCCCGCCTCTCAATGGACCTTATGCGGGAAATTCCGAATATATCGAAGTGATTCTCACCTCGCGCCTGTCCACTTATTTCGGATCGGTGGTTGGCATCCCGCAAATCACTAATGTGGTTAAGGCAGTTTCGCAATCCAAGCCAGCCATGTACGGACCAATATTTGACGGATACGCGCTGGTAAGCCTGGCTCCTAATAGCAATTGCGACAAACAACTATCATTCGTGATCCAGGGTGAAGCGACCATCAGCCTGGAAGGCGGAGGAGTATTTGTCAATTCGGATAATCGGAAGTGCGCCTTTATCCAATTTGGAGAAGGCAGTGTGCGGATCAATGACCAGAGTCCGATCACAGTTGTCGGCGGCGCCCAAGTACAAAAACCGAGATTGATTACCCCGTTTCCGATGCAAACCGGGGCCGCCCCAATCCCCTATCCTCCTGCATTCGAAATGCCCAAGCCGAGTTGCGGCACCAAGGAAGCCGCCGTGGATGAACTTACCGGCAACATGACACCCGGCAGTTGGGGCGGAGAAGACTTTCCACCTATCGGAGTCCATGAACTGCAAGCTGGCGTGTACTGCATCGGCGGTAATGTCGTCGTTGCTGATGGAAATCGGTTGATCGGTAACGGCGTGGTTCTCTTCGTTGAGCGAGGCGAAGTAAGAATCAGCGGCAGTGCCGAGGTGCAGTTGGATGCGCCTAAAAAAGGTCCGAACGCAGGGTTGCTGATCTACATGCCCATTACGAATCGCAGTGCACTGGTTTTGAATGGTAATCTCAACTCCACCTATACCGGCACCATCCTGGCACCGTCTGCGAACATTCGATTGAAAGGATTGGAATCAAAGCGCGGTTTTCATAGTCAAATCATCGGATATACCATTGGAGTGGACGGGACCAGCAACATCATTATTAAGTACAAAGACGATGAAAACTACAACGCATACAAGATGCCTGAAGTCCTTCTCAGCCAATAGCCTTTATTTGGCCAAAATAAGGCCGGTTCTTACGAAAATTCTTGCGGATTTGTAAACGTTACAAGTGGCTTACACAGTTTTTTTGCGTCTTTGAAACCGCTTATAATGATAAATGAGGTAAGTTATGAGAGAAATACTGCAAAAAGTATTTTCATTATCAACAAAATCCGACTCGCGCCCTAAAAAGGGCAAACACAAATCCACAGGGCAGAGTTTGGTGGAATTGGCTCTTGCGCTCCCGGTCATTCTTATTTTATTTTCCGGGATGGTAGAGTTTGGTTTTATGTTGAATTATTACCTTACATTATTGGACGCAACACGCGAAGCCGCCCGTTTTTACAGCAACCTTGATCCATTCAACGCCGATCTTTCAGATAATATGGACTTTTATGCCGGTGCGGCAGCCATGACCAAGGATCAACTTGAACCCAGAACTGTGAATGATACAAGCCGCAAGATTGTGCTCGATTCAGCGGTAGATGATGTGATCGTTACGGTATACAGCGTCTCGGGAAGCAGTGTTGTCAGCCACCCGACATCTGGACCATACCACATGTTCAACAACCAGACATCCGTTTTTACGCCAGCGAAGCTCCAAAGCCAGCTTGTCAGTGGCGCTCCATGCGCAGGCATTCTGCTGGTGGAAGTAGATTATAACTATCATCAGGTTTTGGCGTTGCCCTGGTTAACTCCGTTCGTTCCGGACCCCGTCTTGTTACGCGCTTATACCATCATGCCTTTGAGTGCAGCCGAGCCGGTTTGTTAGCTGAGAGAGAAGAAGATATGCTCAAGAAATTTTTACGAAATGCGAAACGCGGACAAGCTATCGTCATAATCGCCCTCATGTTTGTGGGGCTGGTTGCCATTATCGGATTGCTGACTGACGGCGGCATGTTACTGATCGAATATGCGCGCCTGAAACGCGGCATAGACGCCGCTGCAATCGCCGCGGCCCAGCAATTTCGCAAAAATTTTACACAGGCCGACCTTACCAATGCCGCCCAGGAATTCCTGCAACTCAATCAGTCCGATGTTTTCGATGTTCAAACCGATACCTGCCTAAACCGCCCCGGCGATCCGGTTTTATGCACGACCCCGCTGCGTAAACTGGTACGCGTCACTGCTTCACGGCGCGTGAACTTTGGATTTCTAAGAGTAATCGGTATCAACTCAACAGACATTACTGCCACATCTATCGGTGAAGCCGCATCCATTGACATGGTCCTGGTAATAGATACTTCCGCGTCCATGGCTTGGGAGACCAGCGGCGACCCAAACCAATCGAATCCGGGCGATGATCCATCGGTATGCAATTTGGATAACAGTTGTCAACCGCTCAAAAGCGTAAAAGCGATTGCCCGCCAATTTATCGCAAAAATGTTTTTCCCTTATGACCGCGTGGCGGTTGTTGCCCTGACCAGTCAAGTGCCCAACGGATCGCGCAACCCAACATTGGTTTGGCAGCTTCAATCCACAGGGAATGGAGTTACAGACCAGGCAAATGTTGATAATGCTCTGGCCGGGTTAAAAGTCTACGAACCACCAATATGCAACTGGGGACCGCCCGCAAGCCCGGCCAAAGGAGCATGTTTAAACTATGGCAACCCACCAGGAGCATTTGTTGGCTTGGATTGCCCTGTATATCGCTACGGCGCCGATCTCATCCCCAACTCTGGCGATGAAGTTTACAATCCGTCATCCTGCCCATCCAGCAACGTCGGCGGCGCTGACCTGCTCGCAGGTATTGCATTCGCGGGCGATACAAGAACATCTCCACCGGCGCCGCCAGGAGCAGGGACTAGAAAAGATTCTTTTTGGGTCGTTATTTCTCTGGTCGGCGGCCCCGCCAATGCCAGTACTCCAAGTAGCGGCGATCTCGCCACGCATCCAGACGGATATTGCCCGCCATCCACCTGGGCCTTACCATTTTGCTATGATTCAGACTCTGCGACCCGCCACGCTAATGGCGATCCAAAATACGATGCCGAAGATTATGCGCGCGACATGGCAGATTTTGTGGCCGACCCTGTAAATGGTCAGGGCGCTACCATGTTCACCATCGGCCTGGGTAACTTGATCAGAAACTCACCCAGTGGTGACCCTGCCGCCGCAGAAAAACTCCTGCAATACATAGCCTTGACTGCCGGCGGTGTAACCGCCAATCATGGCAATTATTTCTACGCCCCAGATACAACCGGGCTAACCACCATCTTCAATGACATTTATTCGAAGATCACAACCAGAATTTCTCAGTAATGCGCTCCGTGGAATCTAATTTTTCTCACAAGGGTATCGCTATGAAAATTAATTTTTTCAAAAAATCGCAAAGATCGCCCGGCCGCAAGACAACGGCGCAAGCGATGGTGGAATTCGCCCTTGTCCTGCCAATTCTGTTACTGCTTGTGTTTGGCATTATCGAATTCGGACGCCTCTTCTATGCCTGGATCATCATTGAAAACTCCACACGCTTCGGCATTCGATACGCTACAACCGGCAATTACGACTCAGCCTACTGCAGCCCTTCTCCCTGCACCACAGATGCAGAAGTGGACACCGCACGCGTCCCCTCCATCAAGGATGAAACGCGCCGTATTATCATCGGCATGAATTATGATCAGACGCTCACAAATACAGATCAAGACTACCTGAATATCACCGTCTGCTCCGCAAAAGATGGACGCATCTTTACTCCGCCGCAAATGGCCCGTCCCGTATATGCAAGTTGCAGTCCGACTGAAGATGCCGGTGCGCCAGGCCAGCGCGTGGTCGTTGCAGCAGACTATAACTTTACCTTCCTGATCCTGCCCAAATTGCCCTTTCTGGCAGGCTTTTCCCCGACAATCCATCTGGCCTCATACCGCGAAGGTGTTGTGGAGCAATTCCGCGCGACGCGCGCCATCAATACGCCATTGGCACTAAATATTCCCACCGTACCAACCAACACACCTGTGCCCACCCTGACGTTCACACCCAGCGCGACCCCCCCGCCAACATTGACGCCCACAATAACGCCGACCCGCACGCCAACGCCGACCCGCACGCCAACACTGACGCGCACGCCATCGCTGACACCAACCATTACACTCACGCCTTCGAAAACGCTGACACCAACCATTACGCTGACGCCATCCAAGACGTTTACGCCAACCATTACGCTCACCCCATCCAAGACGTTTACGCCGACCATTACATTCACACCCTCGCGCACGCCAACTCGCACGCCGACAGTGCCGACGCCAACTCGTACGCCGACACGTACCCCCACGGCGACGGTGCCAACGCCAACGCCCTCGCGTACGCCAACGATCACGCCGACCGTGCCAACGCTTACCCCCTCGCGTACGCCAACTCCCAAACCGACGGTCACACCGGCGCCGACAAGAACACCCACGCCAACGCTTCCCGCATCGCCAACGCCTACGATTAGTATTGGCTAAGTGCAAACGAAGCAATAAGGCCATGCACAATAAAAAATATCGCCAGCCTGCAAAATGGCCGGCGATATTTTTACGTTATAATCACACCACCCAATAAAAAGGAGGCGGCCCGATACATTAACTTGGGAAAGACAGCGCATGGCCCTTTGAGAAAGTACAAAGGGTGACGAGGATGAGGGTTCTCCATCGCGAGATGGAGCCAATTTCCCCCCGCCCCTCTCGAGAGAGAGTAAGGTGAGGGGAGAAAAAATCGAAAGATCAGCGGAAGCCCTCCGGGTGAACCATCACCCGATCTACCTTTCCCTCCAGTATGAACTCCACAATAATATTTTCCGGTAACGGAAAAGATAAAAACGCGGAGAATGGCAAATCGAAGTGTCAGGTATCAAGGTTTGACACATTACACTTGATATATGACATCTATCAACCTGGAGGATCCCCATGTGTGGAATCGTCGGATATATCGGGCCGCGTGACGCGACGCCGATCATCCTCAATGGCCTGAAAAGGCTCGAATACCGCGGCTATGATTCGGCTGGACTCGCCATCGTCAATGGCGGCCGGCTCGAGGTCAGAAAAGACGCGGGCAAGTTATCCCAATTGATTGACCTGGTCGGCAAGTCGCCCATCAACGGCGCGCCCGGAATTGGTCACACACGCTGGGCCACGCACGGCGCGCCGTCTGCGCGCAATGCGCATCCGCTTCTTGGAAAGAGCGGGCGCGTGGTGGTGGTGCAAAACGGCATCGTTGAAAATTTCCTTGAACTGAAGGATGAATTAACGGCCGAGGGCGTTGAGTTTCAATCGGACACCGACACTGAGACCATCGTGCATCTCGTCGAGCATTATCTTGCGGCGGGCATGGGATTGGCGGAAGCCGCGCGGCAAACATTCAAACGAATCCAGGGCGCGAACGTGGTAGTGCTGATGTCTGCCGACGAGCCGGATAAGATCGTGGCGGCGCGCATCGGCAACGCGGGCGGCGTGGTAATCGGCCTGGGCGAGGGCGAAAATTATTTAGCCAGCGACACGCCCGCCATCATGGAACACACGCGCAACGTGATCTTTTTGGAATCGCGGCAAATGGCGGTCATCACACGCGAGGCCGTCAAGATAGAAACGATTGACGGCGCGATCGTCAAACCGCAGGCGCAGATTATTTCGTGGGATCCGGTAGCCGCTGAAAAAGGCGAGTATCGCCACTTCATGCAAAAAGAAATCCACGAACAGGTGCGCGCATTGACCGACACGCTGGCGGGCCGCATTGATTTTGCAAAAGGCGAAATCCGCCTGCCTGATTTGAAACTCACCAAAGAGTTTGCGAACAGGATCGAAAAAATTTATATCACGGCCTGCGGCACCGCCGCGTATGCAGGCATGGTCGGAAAATATCTGATCGAGAAGATTGCGCGCGTGCCGGTCGAGGTTGTTATCGCGTCCGAGTTCCGATACAGCGACCCGATCTTGAACGACAGAACCGTCGTGCTGGCGATCAGCCAATCTGGCGAAACAGCGGATACACTGGCCGCGATGGAAGAAGGGCGGCGCAAGGGCGCAGTTGTGTGGGCCATCGTCAACGCGATCGGATCACAGGCCATGCGCGTCGCGGACGGATTCATCTCGATGCAAACCGGACCCGAAATCGGCGTGGCTTCGACGAAAGCTTTTACCGCGCCGTTGGTTGACCAGTACATGCTGGCGATTTTGCTGGCGGACCTGCGCGGCGTCATTGACGAGAAAACGCGCAAGACGTTCGTCTCTGATCTGCGGCTCGTGCCCGATCTGGTCAGCCGCACGTTGGAGCGCGAAGCTGAAGTTGAAAAGGTCGCGCATATTTTGAAAGACATCCGCGATTGTCTCTATCTTGGACGCGGCCTCAACATGCCCATCGCCTATGAGGGCGCGTTGAAGCTCAAGGAGATCTCCTACATCCACGCCGAGGGCTATCCGGCGGGCGAGATGAAACACGGCCCGATTGCGTTGATTGACCAGAACATGCCTGTGGTGTGTCTTGCACCAAAAGACCCCTGGCACGACAAAATGATCTCGCAAATCCAGCAGGCCAAGGCGCGCGGCGGGATGGTCATTGCCGTGGCGACTGATGGCGATGAATTGGTGGAAGGAATGGCAGATCACGTTCTATGGGTTCCCGAAGCGCCGTGGATGTTGTCTCCCATCGTAACAGTTCTGCCGCTGCAAATGCTGGCGTATCATATTGCCGCTATCCGCGGCCTGGATGTGGACCAGCCCAGAAATTTAGCGAAGAGCGTAACGGTGGAATAAACAGCCGGCACGAACAAGGCCAATTACCGGCGCTCGAATTGCCACGATATAAACATGGTATATTGATTATAGAATTTTCATTTACAGAAACTTTCCGCACCAGCGGTGTTTCCCTATATGAAGATATAAACGAAAGGATTTAGCAATGACCACTGAAACAAAAAACGCTGCTTCGTTCTTCGATCAGGCCGATGTAGAAAAAGGAAAGATCGAAGTCGGGGACGGCATTCCATTTGGCATGACACGCGTAACAAACCGCCAGGTTGGGATAGGCGGCGTATTCGGCACGTGGGGCAAAAGTTATGACAACCTGACCTTGCAAGGCTTACTGGAAAATCGTCTTGGGCATCCCGTTCCGCCTAGCGAACGATTGAACCTGTCAGAGCTGGGATTCGTCAACCGGCATCACATCGAAAAATTATCCATGGAGCAAAACACACAGGTTGAAGTCGAGATCGGCGCCCGCTTCCTGCGCGAAGCCGCGCGCGCCTGCGGCTGGGACCCGTCCGAGGTGGACGCCGTTTTGATCGGTATGAGCGCCCCCATCTCGGAAGATTATCTGGATCGCATTGCACGGGCCGCAGGCATTCCTGACAGCGCGCTCAAAGTGGCAGTGCATAAGGCCTGTGATGGCTCGGTCAGCAGTCTGCATCTTGCGCTCAACCCTGACCTGCCGGAAAATACGCACCTCACGCAGAACATCGCCGAATCATTACGCGGTAAAAAAGTGCTGGTCGGCGGGATCGAAGGGCTCAGCCGCTTCATCATCACGTCACACGATGCGAACGCCATGCAATTGTTCGGCAATGCGGCTGGCGTGATCGGCGTCATTCCCGGGCAGACCATGAAATTCCTGGCGGGAAAATCGGTCGAGGCATACGACCAGGAGGGCGTTCTGCAGGTGCAGATGAATTATCCGCACTCCAGCATGAACCTGGGCGGAGGTACCAACATAGACGTCACCCAAACCAACGTCAACAACATCCGCATCGCCGGATTGATGCACGAACCACAGGACGGCTCATCCATCGTAATGGCCGGGCCGATGGGCATGGTTAAACTTTTCGTGCGCACCGGCGTGCAGGTGGTCAAGGATGTCTATCGTTCCTATCAATCTTATCTTGAGCAAAAAGGCATGGAAGGAAAATCGCTGGCCGTGGCCATCGTCCATCATGCCAACTACAAGATCAACAAGCTCAAGGAAAAGCATCTTCAAAATGACGGCATCTTTTTAAAAATGCCCTGGCTGGTCAGCGAATTTGGCAACGTTAGCGCGGCCTCCAACATGATCGCTTTTTTACGCCAACTGCCGCAAATGAAGCCCGGCGATCACATTTTGATTGACGGCTTCGGCGCAGGCACCTATTACGATACGCTGGCAGTGGAACTCAGCGGCTAAAAAAAAGACGGTCACTTTTTCAAAGTGACCGTCTTTTTTTATTATGGCGTCGGAGCCGCCGTCGGCGTGGGCGGCGTGCGGAAGATTGGCATCACCGATACATTTACGCCAGAATCCACTTGCAGGTATTTATCCGGCATCCAGCATGGGTCTCGATATTTCGGGTTGCGCACCACCCACCAGCCGCCGATATCGCCGCGCCCGAGCAATTCAACGCGCGTGCCTTTCTGGATACTGCTTGATACTTCGTAAACTGTCCCCGGCCCCAGCCAGCACAATGTTGAGGTAGTCACAGTCGAATTCTGCGGGCCGGAGGGCGTGGTGCTGGTCGCCGCGGATATAGTCGGAGTAAAGGTTGGGGTGGCGGACGAATACGGCGAAACGCTTGCAGTCGCGCTGGCTGAGGGCGTTGCCGCGCCCGCTTCGGGTCCGGGACTGGAAGCGGAGGCCGTCAAAGCGGATAGAGTCGCGGCTACAATCGTTCCCACCAAATCTGATGTGGGCGCGTTGGCGGTTGAAACGCTGTTACCACACGCCGATAAAAGCAGGGCAATCAACGATCCGCTCAAAAACAAACGCAAAAAACGAGTCTGCATGGCTGCCTCCAACGAAACGAATGACTGGCTTCGATATTATATCAAAGCCTTGTTTGAATGAACCGATCCTTGTGTAAAACATACAGCGGGGTTGAAATTTCGATAAGCGAAGCGTATACTAATGTTACTTGTTGGGCACGCGATGAAAGGAGCAGCCATGTCTCACCGTCATTCGATCTTCTGTATCATCCCGCCGCATATGCTCAAAGAGATCGCCCAGCGCGGCTCCCCTGTGCAGCGCAGTCTCGCGTTGCGGACCATTGCAACGTCAGGGCAGATTCGCTCTCAACGCACTGCCTGGCAGGCCGGAATCGCAGTGATGGCTGCTACTGCATCGGCCGGGAATAAACAGCGCGCCATCTATGATGCCAGGCAAGGTTCACAATTACCGGGCACACTGGTCCGCAGCGAGGGCGACGCTCCTGCAACAGACATTGCGGTAAATGAAGCATACGATGGCGCCGGCGTCACCTTCGACCTGTACTACGGCGTGTACGGCCGCAATTCAATTGACAATAACGGTTTGAAACTCAACTCCACGGTCCATTATCAAAAAAGTTACGACAACGCCTTTTGGGACGGCGGACAGATGGTTTATGGAGACGGTGACGAAGACCTGCCTCCTGCCCAGCGGCTGTTCAATCGTTTCACGATTTCGATTGATGTCATCGGCCACGAACTCACGCACGGCGTCACCCAATATGAGGCCAATCTAAATTATTCGAACCAGCCCGGCGCACTCAACGAATCATTCTCCGACGTATTTGGCTCGCTCGTCAAACAATATCAACTCCAGCAAACAGCAGACCAGGCCGACTGGCTCATTGGTCAGGGATTGCTGACAGCCAACGTCAACGGCGTCGGCCTGCGCTCGATGAAAGCCCCCGGAACCGCTTACAACGATCCAGTTCTCGGCCGCGACCCTCAGCCCGATTCCATGAGCGGATACGTCACTACCACCGAGGACAACGGCGGCGTACACATTAACTCTGGAATCCCCAATCGCGCCTTCTATACGACTGCGGTTGAAATAGGCGGCTTTGCCTGGCAAAAAGCCGGGCTTATCTGGTACAAGACCCTGTCTGAGAAACTCAATACAAATTCCAATTTTCAGAATGCGGCAGATCTTACATTTCAAACCGCAGGGGAAATTTATGGCGTGGGAAGCCTTGAACAAAACGCGGTCGCCAAAGGCTGGCAGGCAGTCGGCATCACAGTCAATGCCAGCGGCGGCATACCTACTCCTCAACCACAACCTCAGCCGGGGCCGGGATGCTTGACAGCCGTCCTGCGAATCTTTGGGCTGGCCCGCTAAAATGACTCGCATCACCTTTCAACGCTCAGGCGGATTCACCGGACGCACGATCAGCCTGACCCTTAATTTGGATGACTTGCCGCCGGATCAAGCCTCGACTTTGAACGGTCTGCTCACCAATGCAAATTTTTTCAACCTGCCAGCGGACTCTGCCAAACGCCCCGTGCCAGACGAATTCACCTACACCGTTACTGTTGAAACCGGCCAGCAAAGTCACACCATCCGCACCAGCGACACGAGCGCGCCTGAATCTTTGCGACCACTACTCGATGACTTGTCTCTGCGCGCGCGTACCCAACGCGCATAAAAATCCATGAGCCAACAATAAATAAATCGCCGAGTTGAACCTCGGCGATTTCGATTGGCTTTGATGCATAAATCAAAAAGCAGGTGTAATCCATTTGTCAGAATGAAAAGTCACGCTACTTTATAACTTGGGGACATACCAAAATGCGTCATTTTGTTGAGAGCGGCACACGCGCGTCCTTGCGCGGTGGAATCAGAATATTCACATCCCCCTCTGTGACTATGACAATGAGACAACTCTGTCTTCTACTCTAAATTATTGGCTGGAGAGAATAGCTGGCGAGCCATTCCGATTGCCTGAACGATTGCCTGGCCTGATTTATAAGCAGTCTTGTAACCTTTGTTGAAGCCTGTTGTGTTTCCTATCGTTCAAAACTCAAATGTGTAAGATAACCAAATCTACACATTCCTTACATCCTTTTTTAACTGTTGTTTTAGTCCATATAGGTAGACTAGCACTATGACTAATTCAACACAGAAGGAATCGGCTATGGCAAAAATCTCTGGCTTTTTCTCAAGCATGTTTTCAAAGATTAAAGGCGTTCCCATTCTTATCAAGGATCCAAAGAAGAGATGGTGGGTTATCGTACCTGGCCTTGTTATACTGGCAGTCATCGGGGGATTGATATATTACGGGACAGTCGTTCGCTCTTCACAGCAAACAACCGCCCAACCCGTCATGCAGACTGCAATTGTTCGGCGCGGCAATCTCACACTGAGTGCCAGCGGCACAGGCACATTAATTGCCGCCAATCAGGTACAGCTTGGGTTTGGGACGAGCGGAAAACTGATCAAACTGAATGTCAAGGTGGGAGATCGCGTGCAGGCAGGCCAGTTGCTGGCAGAGATAGACAATACTTCACAACAAATCCAACTCCTGCAAGCCAAACGCGCCATGGCAAACCTGACATCAAGTGTGTCCATCGCAACCGCTCAGCAAGATGTGGCAACAGCCGAATCCAATGTGTATAGCACGAAGAATCAGTTTATATATTTAATAAGCCCGCGGGTGTTTTACGATGAACAACAAATAGCTGACGCACAGCAGGCGCTGGATCAGGCAAAAGCTGAGGCCGGCTCAACTCCCACAAGCGACCAGCAAAAGAAAATTGATGGTGCCGCATCAAAACTAAAAAGCGCACAAGCCGCCCTTTCGGGAGATATGATCTGGTATGCGCAAAGTTACGTCAAAAATACTTTCACTGTAATCCAGCGAAATTCAGTTACACGTCAAGCGACCAAGGTTATCCAAGCTCCAACCGATGCCGACATTGCCGCGGCGCGCGCCGCCTACGCCACGGCGCAAGCTTCGGTGCAGGAAGCGCAATGGTATCTCGCCGCGCTGACCGGCGGTACGGTCCCCGACAATGCCACCGGAATCAATTTGAATACGTTTGAACAGGCAAAGCTCGCTTTGCAATCGGCGCAGGAAGCATTGGATGGCACGCAGATTTACAGCCCATTTTCAGGAGTGGTTACAGCAGTCAGCGCGCAGCTTGGAGATTCTGTCGGTAGCAGCGCCATCATCACAGTTGCAGATATAAACAAACTGTACGTGCAGACCTATATTGATGAAGCCGATTATGCAAAATTCGCGGTTGGGAACAAAGCGAACGTTGTGTTTGATGCGCTGCCAAATTTAACTTTGACCGGAAAGGTCGTCGAGGTTGATCCGGCTTTGGTCACTTCATCGGGCACATCAGCAGTCAGCGGAGTGGTGGAACTCGATCCTACCTCCGAGAACCTGCTTCTCGGAATGAGTGCCGCAGTAGAGATCATTGCAGGCGACGCGCAAAACGCCGTCCTGGTTCCGGTGGCCGCTCTGCGCGAAATATCTGCCGGTCAATACACAGTCTTTGTGGTTAAAAATGGAAAATTGAATCTGACCGCAGTCACGATTGGCCTGCAAGATGTAGTGAATGCCGAGGTCAAATCCGGCCTTCAGCCCGGTGATGTTGTCAGCACGGGAATCGTAGGTACAAAATAAAATGAGCACGCAAGCGATCATCGAAACGGTTGATCTGAAAAAAATATACGGGATGGGCGACGCGACCGTCGCCGCGCTCGACGGCGTCAGCATCCAGATCCAGGCTGGAGAGTTCGTCTCCATCATTGGCCCATCCGGCTCGGGAAAAAGCACCTTGATGCACATCCTGGGTTGTTTATCCCGGCCCACGTCCGGCCAATATATTCTTGATCGTCAAGATATCAGCAACCTCGACAATAAACAATTAGCCGCGATCCGCAACAAAAAAATCGGGTTTGTTTTCCAGGCTTACAACCTGCTCTCGCGCACCACAGCCATCCGCAATGTGATGCTGCCGCTAATGTATGACCGCATGGACAGCCAAACACAGGCCGATAAAGAAAAACTGGCACGTGAGATGCTTGAGAAGGTCGGCCTGGGCGACCGCATGAATCACATGCCGCAGGAGCTATCCGGCGGACAGCAACAACGCGTCGCGATTGCCCGCGCACTGGTCAACAACCCCGTCATGATCATCGGCGATGAGCCCACCGGCAACCTGGACAGCCGCTCTGGAGCAGAGATACTGAAACTGTTCGACGAAATCCATGAACAGGGCGCAACAATTGTGATCGTCACCCACGATCCGCAAATCGCCGTTTATGCCAAACGCACCATTGCACTGCACGATGGGCGGGTCGAGTCGATCACGCATAACGGGCATAGGAGGAAGCAATGAAACTGTCCGAGGTCATCAAGATTTCATGGGAAGCCATTGCGAAGAACAAAATACGTTCCCTGCTTACCATGCTTGGCATCATCATCGGCGTGGCCGCTGTAATTATCATGATTTCGATCAGCGCAGGCACCGAGGCCACCATCAACGACCAGATCACCAGCCTGGGAACCAACCTGATTTTTATCACGCCGAATTTTGGCCGAGGCGGGCGGGAGAGTTTTACATCCAACAATCGCGGCGGACTCGTCTTCAATGACGCATATGCCATTGCCCAGCAGGTGCCGGGCGTGAGCGGCGTAACGGTTGAACAAGGTTCCACGCAAACGGTCAAAGCCAACGGCGTGACATTAACCGGCATCAGCATTCTCGGCACTACAACCGACTTCCCCACCGTGCGTTCCCTGGCCGTGGCAAACGGGACATACTTCGACCAAAATGCAGTGAACCTGAAACAAAAAGTGGTTATTCTCGGCTCAAGCCTGGCCGAACAACTCTTCGGAACAGCAGACCCAGTCGGCCAATACGTTTACATCGGCAATACCCAACTGGCTGTCATCGGAGTCATGGCGCCCAAAGGAGCCGTGGGCGGAGTGGATTATGATGCGCGCGCCTATCTGCCCATCACCGTGGTCTTTCAAAAATTCACGCCATCGGAATTCGCGCGCTTCCGCGGAAATGAAGTCCGGTTGATTTATGTAAAAGTGGATGACAAGGCAAAGTTGAACGATGTTATTCTGCAAATTCAACTCCTGCTTTATAAGCGTCACAACGTCACGTCCAGCAATCCTGATTTCTCCATCACCACACAAGACGACATCATCACCACCCAGGAATCAACCACAGCCGCTTTCCGAAATTTGCTGGCATGGGTGGCCGGCGTCTCGCTGATTGTCGGCGGCATTGGCATCATGAACATCATGCTGGTCAGCGTCACCGAGCGGACGCGTGAGATCGGTATCCGCCAGTCGGTCGGCGCGACCGCAGAAGATATCCGCATCCAATTCCTGATGGAAGCTTTGCTGCTCAGCATCTTCGGCGGCCTGATCGGATTGGTCGTCGGCCTGGGAGGTTCCGTGTTATTTGGTTCTCTCAGCGGTATGAGAACAGTCATCGTACCGAGTTCCGTTCTGCTGGCATTTGGCTCTGCCGCAGTGGTCGGCGTGTTCTTCGGATACTATCCCGCCGACAGGGCCGCCCAACTCGATCCCATCGAAGCATTGAGATATGAGTAATGGAGTTCGCATGAAAAAGATAATATTGACATTCGCCGTCCTGACGATCTTCACTTTGATATTGACCGCCTGCGCGGGCAGCGCTCAGACCGGAACGCAAGCGGCTTCCGTTACCTTGACCGAAAACTACACTGACGCGGCATCCGCTGAAACGCAACTCGTCCTCGGCACGATTAAACTGGAAGAGACCGAACAAGCCGTCGGTGCAGAACAAGCGGCTGAACTGATTCCGCTCTGGCAATTGCTGCAAACGCTGAAAAGCAAAGATTCCACTGCCCCGCAGGAGGTCGCCGCTGTCGTAGAAAAAATCGAATCAGTGATGACCGCCGACCAGATCAAATTGATTACCGCCATGAAGATCACACAACAAGATGCCATCTCTGCCATGCAGGGACAAGCCAGTTCAACCGGCAAAAGTTCAACTGCTCAAAGCAATAACAATTTTGCCGGGGGCCCGCCGCCAGACGCCATGGGCGGAATCCCGGGGCAAGGCATGGTTCTGAATCAATCGGCGCCTGCAACAACATCAAAGGCACAAACCAGCCTCGACTCGTCCTCATCCGCATTACTGGATACGCTCATAAAGTTATTACAGAAAAAAATGCAAGCGTAGCCATACAAAAATAAACTCGCCAAAAGGATACAAAATGAAAAAAACATATATCTTAACTCTATTGCTGGTTTTCGCTTTGGCAATCACAGCCTGCAGTGGAGCAAGCAGCCAAAACGGACAAAGCCCTGCCGGCACAGGACAGGGCCAGGGCTTTAATAACCGCCCGATCTCGCCGCAATTGCAGCTTGCCACTGGCATATTCAAATTAGAGGGCACACCTCAAGCTGTTGACGCAAAGGAAGCCGCACAGCTCATCCCATTATGGCAACTCTTCGGCCAATTAAGCACCAGTAGTTCCAGCGCGCCGCAGGAAGTCACAGCAGTGTTGGATCAAATCAAAAGTACGATGACCCCCGGCCAGATCAGCGCCATCAACGCCATGAACCTGACGAACCGCGATGCTTTTACTTTCATGCAACAACAAGGGATCGTTCAATCGGATGGATTCGGCTCTAATGGAACTCCTGATGCAAATCGCACATTCCGAGGAGGCGGAGATCAAGCGGGCGGAGGTCATGCGGGCGGAGGTGAGGGCGGAGGCCCGGGCGGCAATATTCCCGGCGGCGGCTTCAACGGAGGCGGGCAGAATTTAAATCCAAGTCAAATTGCCACCCTCCAGGCGCGCCGCGCACAAGGAGGAGGCGATTTTAATAACCGCCTTCCCGCCGAATTACTGAATGCATTAATTAAGCTGTTACAGTCGAAGATCACACCCTCAACGACATCAACAGCAACCCCAGCAACACCGGCTTCAACAGCGATCCCGGCAGATACAGCGACCATAGCTGTAACCCCGACGCCATAGATTTCAGTAAGCTCCGTTTTTTCTTCAGTTGATAAAGTTGATATACTTCAAAGGTATTTAGCGAGGATAGCTGGTGGCACAAACAATTATGATTATTGACGATGAAAAGCGTTTAGTCTCACTGGTTGAGAGTTATCTCAAACAAGAAGGCTACCATGTCCTCACCGCTGGCGATGGCCGCGAAGCGCTTTCCATCGCAAGAAAAGAGAGCCCCGATCTGATCCTGTTGGACATCATGATGCCGGAGATGGACGGCTATGAATTCATGGAAACCTATCGAAAGTATCACCGGACACCGATCATCCTGCTGACGGCGCGCGTTGAGGAACAGGATCACGTGATCGGCCTGGACCTTGGAGCGGATGACTACGTTACGAAACCTTTCCGCCCCCGCGAACTAATGGCGCGCGTCCGCTCGGTATTGCGCCGCGCCGGCCAACTTGAACCGTCCGCAAAAGTGTTGAAAGCCGCAGATATTGTGCTCGACCGCGACAATCGTTCGGTTAAAGTGAAACAGCATTATGTTGACCTCACCCCCTCCGAGTTCGATTTGCTGGCCGCGCTCATGTCTGCGCCCGGCCACGTCTTTTCCCGCCTCGACCTGCTAGATATCATACAAGGCATCCGCTACGAAGGTTATCAACGCACGATTGACCTGCACATCAAGAATCTGCGCGCCAAAATAGAAAAAGACCCGCGTTCCCCGCATTACATCGAGACTGTTTACGGCGCCGGTTATCGCTTCGCCAGAGAGTAGCTTATGCGATCCATCACAACGAAACTTGTATTGGCCTTCATAACCGTCAGCCTATTAAGCATCGCGCTGGTGGTGCTCTTTACGCGCTGGAGAAGCGGCGAGGAGTTCCGCTCTTTCCTGTTCGACCAAAACCGCCCGTCCATCATCACATCCTTATCGGATTATTATGGAAAATACGGATCCTGGCAGGGTATTACAGATATGCAATTCCAGGTTCAGCCGCCGCCGTCCAGACCGGAGCCTCATAAGAGTCCCTTCACTTTGGTGGACGAGTCCGGGCGTATCGTCTATGCAGGCCAGGGCTATCAAGTCGGGGATATTGTTACCGCGCCGGAACTTAACGATGGCATACCGATTCAAGCGGACGGTAAAACCGTCGGAAGACTTTTGATCAGCCGCTCGAATTTTCCAGTTGGAGCGCCCGGCTCCGATTATCTCGACCGCTTCAACCGCCAGATTTTCCTGAGCGGGTTGATCGCCATCGCGCTGGCGCTTTTGCTTGCAATCATTCTGTCACGCACACTTACGCACCCAATCCGCGAATTGACTGCCGCAACACAAGTTGTCTCGGTGGGAGATTTGGCGCAACAAGTGCCTGTCCGCTCACGCGATGAATTGGGACAGTTAGCCACCTCGTTCAACCGCATGAACTCAGACCTGGCCCGTTCGCTCAATCTGCGCCGCCAGATGACGGCGGATATCGCACATGAATTGCGCACGCCGATCAGCATCATTCTCGGCCATGCCGAAGCAGTTCACGATGGCGTCCTGCCTGCCTCATCAGAGATTTTTGAGATCATACGTGAAGAAGCCGAACGGCTCGAACATCTTGTGGATGACCTGCGGACATTGTCCATGGCGGATGCCGGAGAACTCAAATTAGCATTCAGGCCGTATGCCCCGCAGAAACTTTTGCGTGACGCGCAAAAAATATACAGCCATCAGGCCAGACAAAAAAAAGTCACCATTCACGCAAAAGCCGAATCTGACCTGCCGGAAATTGAATGTGAACCTGAACGGATGAAGGAAGTACTTGGCAATATCATTGACAACGCACTGAGATACACGCCAGAGAACGGACAGATCGCTTTGTCTGCCAGGCGCGTTGAAGACATGATCGAACTGCGCGTCCAGGATAGCGGACCGGGCGTGGCCCCCGATGAATTGGATCGCATCTTCGAACGCTTTTATCGAATCGAAACATCACGCACCAGAAATACAGGCGGCTCAGGCCTTGGCTTTGCCATTGCAAAATCGCTGGTCGAAAAACACAATGGCCGGATTTGGGCCGAGAGTAAACCTGGCGAAGGCCTGACCATTCTCATCCGATTGCCTATTCCGAAATCATAATATTTGCGTCGAATCGAAAACAAAAAAACTCCTCGTCAAAAATTGACGAGGAGTTTTTTTGGAGAAATCTCAAAAGCAATTTATTTATTCAAGCTTATGATGTAGGCAATTACATCCGCTATCTGTTGCGGTTGCAGCGCGCCTTTGTCGCCCCAGGCAGGCATTTGAAAGGTCGGGTTTACACCTTTCGGAGTGGAACCATGTTCGATAAACAAATCAAGGTTCGTTGCGAAGGTTGTGTAATCCATATCTACCAAAGCTGTGTGAATCGGGTTCAGCGCCGGAACCGTCCCATCCGCGGAACCCGGATTGGCCACGCCGCCTTTGCCTTCGGCTGCGTGGCAGGCGGCGCAGTTGGCGGCAAAGATCTGTTGCCCAGCGTCAACGTTTCCGGTCAAGGTGATTGCAGCGCCGGGGCCGCCAGGATTGGATGGCCGCATGTCTTCCACATTTGGCGCGGCGCCCGTCATTTGCTGCATCCCGGCTGCTGTGGGAACTGAACTTGTAGAAGCGGGGGCAGGATTCAGGCTGATGAGGTAAGCGATCACATCTGCGATCTGTTGAGGTTGCAATGCGCTTTTGTCGCCCCAGGCAGGCATTTGAAAGGTCGGGCTGGGGCCGGCAGGTGTGGAACCGTGCTCAATGAACAGATCAAGATTGGTTGCATATATTTTGTAATCGGTATTGATAAGTGTCGAGTCTATCGGATTAAGCGCCGGAATCGTGCCGTCAGCCGAACCGGGATTAGGATTGCCGCCTTTGCCTTCCGCCGCGTGACAAGCCGCACAATTCGCCGCGAAGATTTGCCTGCCCAAGTCTGCATTGCCGCTCAGGTTGACCGCCTGGCCAACTCCGCCAGGATTAGAAGGCCGGGCAATTCCGCCTGTAGAAACAGATTGCGTTTGCGCCACAGGAGGCGCCTGGACAAAGCGCGCAGGCGCCGGAAGCGTAGCCGGGATCAAAGTAGGAATGGAGGTCCGCTCAACCTTCGGCTGCGCGCCAAGACAAGAGACGGTAAATCCACAACCGGAGATGGTTAGAAAACCGACCCACACTACTATGGTAGCGAGAAACGCGATCAACGTTCCGTAAATTATTTTGCGAAAATCATCCACATTTGCCTCCCTATTTCTTCAGCGTTCGGATGTAGTTGACCACATCCCAACGTTCACGGACTGTAAGGTTTTCGTTCAGCGGCGGCATACGTCCCGGTTTGCCATTGGTGATGGTCATGAATATGGCGCCATCGCTCAAGAACTGCACTGCAGGACTGGTGAGATTTGCGGGCTTGTTCAATAGAAAAGCCGCCACTGGTCCATTGCCATCGCCGGATGCGCCATGACAAGCCGTGCATGTAATGTTGAACAATTCTGCTCCACGCGCAATGGACGCATCATCGGCAGGGACGGGATTGGTCGGCGCACCCATGTTCGGGATGTAGGCCGGTCCCTCAATCGGGATTGATTGGGCCGGGACGGGAAGCGGGTTTTCCATCGGTCTAAACGAAGGCTGAATTTCCATGAAGGAGGGCCAGTCAATTTTGATGACGTCGTAAGAAAACAACAACAATATCCCGAATAGAACTGCGACAACGGCAAAGATGGTTGCGAGACGTTTTAGGATTACAGTCCAACTGGTACTCATAGTTGCCGCGCCTCCGCTAATTCGACTGATTCGGCGCCCAATTTCTTCAGGGCATCGATAAATTTCTTTTGCTCGTTGTCGGGACAGCGGAATAATATCGCAATCTTTCCGTCGCTAATCTCAGGTATGTATTCTTTTGGGGTATAGGATGGAAAACCGCTATCCACAAACATCCCTATAAAGGCAAAGCCCATCAACCCAAGCATGGTCATTTCGAAGGTAATGATGATGCCTTGCGGAACAGGATAGATCGGCTGCCCGCCGACATTCAAGGGGAAGAGAAATGGAGTTCCATAAATCAGGAATAATCCAAGGAGCATTCCAAGAACTGCTCCGGTCATCGCAATGGCCGGGACTCGGGTCAACGCCGATCGGCGTCCCAAAATTGTTGCTTTAATCGGGATACCCGAAATAACATTCATTTGATCGTCGGCCACACCCAAATCGCGCAATTTTTCAATTCCACCGGAGGCGGGTTCAATATCTTCAAATACAGCCAAAAGCATGGTTAGATCAGACATATCGTTTGCTCCTTACGCCTCTTACTCCATATCGCTAAGAGTCGGGATACTGGCTTTGCCGATCTTGCGAAGCGTATGGCTTTCATGGCCTTCCTGTACTTCCCAGACTGGTATCAAGGGGAGGAATCGTGAAGCCAGCATATAGAGCAGGAAGAAAAAAGCAAAATTACCGATGGTCAGTACAATTTCAACACCGGGGACATATAGGCGCCAGGTAAAGGGCATACGGTTAATTGTTAGGGTTTCTGGAATGATGATATACCGTTCAAGCCACATACCGGCATTAATCAATAGACCCACAATTGCCAGCAGCCAGGGAGTTTGGCGCCATTTTTTATTCCACAGGACTGCAAACGGTACCACGATATTGAAAAACAGCATCGCATACCAAAGATACCATAGCGGCCCCTTCTCGGTAAATTCTTGCACGATCTTTTCCCACTTGTCGCCGCCATACCAGGAAACGATGTAATCGTTGAAGTAGAAATATGCCCACGCCATGGAAACCATCAACATCAGTTTGCCAAGCAGGTCAAAATGCTCGGGGCGAAGGAAGTATTTCATATTCTTCATGGTGGAACGGATCAGGAAGAGCACAATTGCCACCGCCGCCATGCCCGAATGCAAGGCGCCAATGACAAAGTACGGCCCGAAGACTGACGACGACCAGCCGGGTCGGCTCGCCATGGCGAAGTCCCACGACACAATTGTATGCACTGAGAACATTACCGGGATGATGGCAAACGCGAAGATATTCATAGCTGTTATTAGATTCTTCCATTCACCTTCTGTGCCTCGAAAACCTATGGCAAGTATGCGGTAGGCGGCCTTTCTCCAGCCGGTCGAACGATCACGCGCCATGGCCATGTCAGGAATCAGCGGCAGGAACAGGTACATTGTACTGCTCAGCAAATAGGTGCTGATAGCCATGAAGTCCCACATCAAAGGCGAGTGGAAGTCGGGCCAGAGGCCGCGCTCGTTTGGAAACGGAATCAGCCAATACGACAACCATACACGGCCCATGTGCAGAAAAACGCTGATTCCGGCCTGTACCAACCCGAACGTAGTCATCAATTCCGCAGCGCGCGTGAAAGGACGACGGCCTTCCACTTTTAGAACTCTGAGAATTGCCGAAATGAAAGTGCCGGCATGGCTAATGCCGATCCAAAACACAACCTCGACCAGGAAAATACCCCAGTAAACCGGGCGATTTACGCCTGCCACACCCAGACCTTGCATAATCAGGTAATACCAGGCATAGAACAAACAGACCACCACGATCACTGCCAGGATGCCCGTCACTGTCCAGTATTTCCATGTGGTGGAGTGCATCGACTCCATAACCATGTCGTTCATTTCGCCGCGCGAACGCGGGTCGTGCATTAGTTGTTCGCGCGGATCTTCCTGCTCTTCCGCGTGAGGGAGTGCAAGCGGTTTGGCAATTGAGCTCATTGGGCAGACCCTCCTGCCAGATAAGTTACTCTAGGCAACGTTCCAAGTTCCTCCAGCATGTGGCTGCCGCGGCTGGTAATGGCCGCCTTGCTGACCTTGCTGGTGGGATCATCAACTCGGCCAAAAACAATGGCGTCAGCCGGGCAAGCCTGCGCGCACGCGGGAACGACCTCACCATCCCTAACGTCACGCCCTTCGGATTGGGCTGTATCTTCGACATGGCGAATGCGTTGAATACAGAAAGTGCACTTCTCCATCACACCACGACGACGAACCGTCACGTCGGGATTAAGTTGATTTTGCAGGGTGACCAGTTCCGGGCGTTGTCGCGCATCCGTATAATCCCGCCAGTTAAAGACACGCACCTGATAAGGACAGTTGTTGGCGCAATAGCGGGTGCCAACGCAGCGATTATAGACTTGCAGGTTAATATCTTCAGAAACGCTGTGTACAGACGCAAAAACAGGGCAGACCGGCTCGCAAGGCGCTTTATGACACTGTTGGCATAACACCGGCTGATAGGGAGTCATCTTGACTTCAGGAAATGTCCCCTGCCAAAAGCGCTCAATTCGGATCCAGTGCATGGTGCGGCCATATCCGGCATCGGCTTCACCGACAAAAGGGATGTTGTTTTCCATCGCGCAAGCGGCCACGCAGGCCTGACAACCCGTGCAGATATCCTGATCAATGACCATGCCCCAACGCCCCGCCAATTCGTTTTCTGAATTATTTGTAAAAACGGGTAATTGCAAATCAGTCGCCATACATTCTCCTATTTCGAGTCAAATCCGTACACGCCAAGAACGCCTTCGAGACGTGATAACTGACGCTTTTTATTGGTCTTCTCTATGCGTACTTTTAAACTCCCAAAAGCCAGATCACCCGCCTCATTTACGGACGGGCCAAACAAATCAGCAGGATTGGCACCGCGTCCCTGGGCAAATTGTCCATAAGCCGTATGGCCCTGGCCAAACGGCATGGCAATCGTATCCGGGCGAATGGCCGGATACTTATATACAGAAACTTCGACCTCGCCATAATCGGACACGACTCTCACCACGTCGTTATCTTCAATCCCTAATTTATCCGCGGTTGCAGGGTTTATCTCCACCCAGGTATTCCACATAATAGTCGTGGTCGGGTCGGGGACTTCCTGCAACCAGGGCTTGTTCGCGCCGGCTTCGCCAAGTATTGGGGAAACAAATGGGACGAAGAAGAAATCGCCCTGGCCATCGAACTGAGCGGCGTCTGCTTTGAAGGAACGATTCAGCACATCCGCACTGGATGGCGCAATGCGATTATCGGTGGTCTTCCACCAACCGCCATATTGCTGGAAGTACGCGGCAAAGGTATTAATCTCAGGAGCCGAGAAGAAACCATCAACGTTCAACAGGCTGGCGAGTTTACTATCCATAAACTCGACTTCGTCCTTGAATGGAAAAGCCGAAGCCAGCGCTCCGCCCGCCTTTTGCGCGGCAGCCAACAACACATCCACTGTTGATTTTGTATTAAAGAACGGCACGATCACAGGCTGAGCGCCTGACAACACAGACGATGCCGAGCCGGTCGCAATCTTTTGATAGCCCCACGATTCAAGCCCATGATGATCCGGGAAAACGTAATCGGCTTCCATGGCAGTCTCATCGGGGAAGGTGGCAAATGAAATGATCTGCGGAACATATTTCGTTGCGCCGCCAAACCCAAGTTTCTTGGGAAGTTCGAACAAGGGATTCACGCCGTGCACAAACAAAACTTTGATTTTGCCGTCAACCATGCGCTGAATAAAATCTTGCATTTCCCTGCCGCTGGCAGGACGATGGTATTGATCGGCCAGCGGGTTTGTAGGAGAGATGAATACGCCCCCATCCTTGCCAAAATTACCGGCCAGGGCATTCAAAGCCAGGGCAGCTTCGGCGGTTTGCAGCCCATTACTTAAGCCAAGCGCGCCGCCGCCGGGTATAACCAGCGGACGATCATACAAAGAAAATAATCCGGCAACGCGATTAAGCGCATCAAGCGTGACGCCCGACGCTTCAACGACTCCATTTACATCTACATTGGCAAAGGCCGGGGGCAACGCCAAGCCGCGCGCCTCAACAATAAGACGGCCAATCGCAAGCGCGACCATCGCTTCGGTCCCGGGTGTGATCGGAATCCATTCATCGGCCTTGGCCCCCGTTTGCGACATGCGCGATTCAAACTGAACCAGGTAGCCGCGCTTATTTTTTTGCCCGCGGCGCATTTTGGAAAACTCGCGCGTCTGGGCCACAGGCGAAAGCCAGGTTTCAAGGAAGTTTGCGCCGAACGAGATGACCAGGTCGGCACCGCCGATATCGAAGAATGGCAGGCCTGTTTGCCCGAAAGTTTCTTCAGCCGCTTTCACGAGAGTGGTACGCGCCTCGAACATTCCCAGCGCCCCATAGCGGACGGGAGCGGGCGCGCCAATTGTTTTCGCAAGATCCGCCACAAGGTCGAAGAGATGATCGGGAGCCATGCCCACCAAGAAGGCGATCTCATCAGGTTTGTTCTTGCTCAAAGCATCTGCCACGATTCCTATCGCAGCATCCCAATCCATCTTAGTCCCGCCCTCCGAACCACGCGCAACGCGTTGAATCGGATCTGTTATGCGATCAGGGTTATACAAGCCATGCAGAGTGGCTTGACCGCGCGCGCAGGTCTTGCCCAGATTGACAGGGTGATCAGGGTTGCCCTCAACTTTGATGGCACGCCCCTGCATTGTGCGGATAACAAGGCCGCATCCTGCCGAACACTCGCGGCAGGTGGTAGCATAAAAAGTGCTTAGGCCGTTATAGGTATACTCGGGCATTTTGATGTACGGCGCACGCGTAACGTAACGTGAAGCCGGACCGCAACCGGTCAGGACAGCGGTCGTCGCCGCACCCACGCCGGCCAGCTTCAAGAAGTCGCGCCGGGAAATTTGTTGGCTCATATCTATCCTTTCGCCCAATCTAATAATGACAGAGACTGCAATCCGTGAGCTTGGTGCGCTTCGTAGCGAGCGCGGCAGTGATTGCCGGATCGCGCCCTGGATTGTTTTGGATATTGTCTTCAGTTTTAGCCCGGTGGCAAGCCAAACACCAACCCATATTCAATACCTGCGGGTTTTGATAAACCGTCATTTGGCTCACGTTGCCATGACAGACCTCGCAGTTTAGTCCCGCGGCAATATGCGGCCTGTGAACAAAGCGTACAAAGTCTGGCACTTGCGCCACCGGAATCCAATTGATCGGTTGATTGTTCTCGACCGCCTGGACCAACGGCTTTAGCAGCGGGCTTGTATTGGTGATCGCCATTTGTTGATGGCAGCCCCAACATTTCGTTTCGGTTGGCAGGCCAGGCGAAGCGCCGCGCAACGCACCCGAATGGCAGTATAAACACTGAATTCCCACACCGACATGAAGGTTGTGGGGGAATTGAATTGGCTGTTCAGGCGGTTTTTGAGTCTGAGCAATACCCCAAACCGCTGCGCTGAAAACCACCAATAGCGTAATCAACACTCCAATACGCCCAAGCGGTTGGTTTAGCGCATCAAAAAACTTTTTAATCATGGATGCTCCTCGGTTGAAATATTTCATGCACCACTAAAATCATCTCCAAGAAGCGGCACACTCCCCGCCACACAATGGCGGCATTATACTGCAAGGGTAAAAAAAAGTACACATATTGGATACAATAAGTAGTCAATTGGCTGTGTTATACTAACCAGATTGTGCAAAGATGATCAATAAACACTTGCAGATTCTACGCCCTATAATTTTCATGGGCATCGGACTCGCCTTTGCCTTCATCGGCGCGTCCGTAGATACCCTCAACATCGGCTCCCGCGCGGACCTGAAAATGGCTGCACTTTATCAAGCCGCTTCCCCCACCCCAGCCGTTACAACCGTTTCACAGGTCGGCTCAACAGACCAGATCATGTTAATGGGAGTGGTCATTACAGTCATCGTCATTCTGCCAATTCTATTCAGGAGAAGCACTTGGACAAATAAATAAGGGCAATCATGCGATTGCCCTTATTTATCTTTTATTTTGTTTTCCAATTCCTTGCCTTTTCAATTCTTTCGCCCAGCGGGGGATGTGAATAGAAGAGAAAGACCACCCACTTCTCCGGGTCAACCTCACCCAAATTTTGATTCGCCAATCGCACCAAGCCGGACGCGAAGGCTTCGTTCTTGCCGGTCGCATCCAACGCGTACTGATCAGCCATGCGCTCGCGCCAGCGGACGACCGCATTCTCAAGCGGGGACGTGAAGAAACCATACGCGCCCAAAATCAAAACCAGCGCAGGAAAAGCCGCCACATCGCTTACGTTTGTAAAACCAAAGAAAGCCACTGCCCAGCCCATCGCCAGCGACGCCAGATAAAAACCAACCAGCGTCATGGCAGTGCCGAACATGATCAGGAATGGAATGTCGCGATGGACTTGATGTCCCAACTCGTGAGCCAGCACGGCCTCGATTTCATCGGGCGTGAACTCATTGATGAGCGTATCGCCCAGCACAATGCGGCGCGTGTTGCCGATGCCGGTCAACGCGGCATTGGCAGATTTGGTGCGCCTCGACATATCAAATTTATACACGCCACGGACCTTGGTGTGAGCATTCTCGGCCAGCCTCATGAGCCGGTCTGCCAGGTCTTTGTGTTCGTCGCCCAGCGGAATGAATTTATTGAAGAGCGGCATGATCAATATTGGCGCAAGGTTGGAAAGCAAAACGTTGAAGACCAGCAGTCCGCCCGCGGCCCACAGCCACCACAAGTTGCCGACAGCGCGCAGGGCAAGATACAGCAGTTCGAGCAGGATCAGGCCAATTGGTATTCCAATCAACATCCCTTTCAATTGATCCATGATCCAATCTTTCAACGATTGCGTGGATTGTCCGAAGCGATGCGGCAGGACAAAATCGGAAAAATAACCCAACGGCAGATTCAAGGCAAAGTAAATGCCGCCAAAGATCAGCACAAACAACGGAACCAGCAACCAGTCATTTAGTGTCCATTGTTCAGTGAGCCAGTTGCGCAGGGCAATCGTCCAGCCGAGGAAGAGCCAGGCCAGGGCGTAGAGCGCGCCCAGGGACGCGTCAACCAGCCAAAGTCGGCGCGTGAGGCGGGCATATTGTTTCGCCTGTTTCTGTCGTTCGGGATCAAGTGTCGCCATTGATTTTCCTGTTGATGTTAGATTTTTCCGCGCACTTTCAATTCCATTGGCAATAAAGCCGCGTAGATAAAATCGTTCGCGGGTGTCGGGAGGCCGAGTTCGCGTCCCATCCTGATCACCGCGCCAGTCTGCGCTTCAAGCTCGGACGGTTTGCCATCCATGATTGCTCTTTGCATGGATGCGATGACGCCCTCAGGTTTTGGGTCAATCTCTTTCGTCACCAAATTTGACGCCGCGTTTTCATCGAAGAGGATGCCGCGCGCCCGGCCGATTTTGACAACTTCTTCGATTACCGCGGTGAGCATGGCACGCGTCTCAGGCACGGAACGATATATGCCAATCGGCTGGCGCGTCACCGCCCCGACCCCGCTGGTGGCCGCGATGAAAGCAAACTTTTCCCACATTGCGAGATGAATATCGTCGGGCGCATCAGCCTTGATCTCGGGGATGCGCGCAAAAACCTGAAGCAGGTTTTCCACGCGCGGGCTGTGAACATGATCGAGTTCGCCGATCGCGATATGCGGCTGTATGCCGACGTGCTGGATATGTCCCGGCCCGGCGATGAACGCGCTGATATGAGTCAGACCGCCCAGCACGTGCGCGCGGCCAAATGTTTTTTCAAGTTGATCGGTCGGTTCGATGCCGTTGCCAAGCCAGATGACAAAAGCATTCTTAGACATCAATGGCTTCATTTGTTCGATGGCCTCAGGCACGCTCCAGGCCTTGGTGCATAGAAGCACCGCATCCGCCGCGCCGATCTCGGCGGGATTATTTGTGGCCTTTGCGGGTTTAACAACGAAGTCGCCGGAGATGCTATCCACGCGCAAACCGTTTGTACGAATGGCTTCGAGATGTTCGCCGCGCGCGATGAAGGTGACATCCTCACCTGCCTGCGCGAGTTTGCCGCCAAAGTATCCGCCCACGCCGCCGGTTCCAAAGATTGCGAATTTCATAATTGCCTCATCAATCAAATGTCATTGTGAGGCCGGGTTTCGATACACCGCTTCGCGGCTACTCAACCGCCGCATCACAATGACATAGAAATTATTTCTTGTCCCGCTCTGCCGCGAGATGCGTGATGATTTGTTCAGCCGTCATCACCTGACCATAAGATTTCAACGCGGCCATGAATGCCTTATGGACGTGCTCGGCGGGAATCGTCGTCTCGCCAAATTTCAGATCACGCGTGGCGCACGCATCTTCCGCAACCATGACTTGAAAACCAAAATCTGCCGCGGCGCGGGCGGTGGCGTCCACACACATGTGCGACATCATGCCAGTGATGATGACGCGTTGGATGTCCCAGCCTTTGAGCAGGTCGAGCAGATTCGTCTCGCGGAAGGAATTGGGGTAATGTTTCTGCACGAGCGGCTCGCCCTCAAAGTGCGCGGCGGAATCGTGAATATCTGTGCCGCGATCACCGGAGATGAAGAAGGCCGCATCAGGTTTCAGCGAAACATGCTGGATGTGAACAGTTTTTTGTTTGTGGTCGCGGAAGCATTGAAGCAGTCCATTCGCCTTTTGCGCGGCCTCCAGCGGTTTGACCAGTTCCATCCTGCCGCCGGGGAAGTAATCGTTTTGAATGTCAATGAGCAGCAAAGCGGTTTTCATTATGTGTCCTCGAAGAGTGGCTCTACCGTTTTTAACGGGAAGAGCTTACTAAACACAAAGTACACACTTGTGCCTGTGGCTCACTGCAGGCAAAGGTCACAAAGGAAAAAAGCCCGTAAAGTCGTGACGCGTTCTCCCTTTGTGTACTTGGTGTCCTTCGTGTTGGAGTTTTTTCCCGCCAAGTACGATAGAACCAGAATTTACCATTGGCTCCGTGAATGATTTCGTGCCGAGCAGCGTTCGACACAAGTATAAACGCAGGGAGAGGCGGCGGGAAGGGAATTATAATCGGCCTGGAGGAATATTCAATGAAAGCAATCGGGAAAACCCCCGTGTATTGGATTGTACGGATCGTCCTATCGCTGGCAATTGTGTTCATCCTCTCCGCTTGCGCCGCGCCAGCCCCTCTCCCTGCGGAAGAGGAAACGCCGACTCCCACTCTCGCTCCCACCGCAACTCCAACAGCTGAAAACACCCCCACCCCCAAGCCCACGCCGGTGCCGGTTGGAGAAATATTCCAGGCCAGCCCCAGTTTTTATACAGAACTGTCCCTCCAAGACAAAGAAGCATCAAAACATTTTTCCGTCGAAGACGGCAAGACCTATCTTTCGCTTGGCAGTCAAAAGGTTGAAGTTGACCCTTTATCAGGCGGCGTCAATATTGATGTCAACGGCAAGCCCCTCCTGGTTGAGGGCACCGGTTATACCAATCCGCTCACCATCCGCGGAGTGGGTGAAAATGAGGGAAAAGTCTTCGCCTTTGCTCCGCAG
>JACPYX010000006.1 GCA_016195815.1 Chloroflexota bacterium | reverse complement strand
TCGCTTCGCTGACACCATAAGACTGGGCAATATGAAACTCTGTCCGATATTCACGCCAATACATCAAGGTCATCAGCAATTGATCAGCTCGGCTCAACTTGCTGGGTCTGCCGAACTCTCGCAGACCTTTTCCAACCACTGCCAGCATTGTTTCAAAGGTTCCGCGTTGTACGCCTGTCAGTCGTTTGAAATCGGGCCCTTTTAGTTGTTTGATCGTTTCGTATCTCATGTGTCTATTATGGCACACTTATGCAAGAGGTCTACTATCAAAAAATTAAAGTTATCTCTTCATGCCAATTTGCTTGGACTGTCTGTTCTTGCATGGGGAATTTCATACTCATTATATAACAGCGATCTTTCGTTCAATGTCTATTTCGACATTGTTTTTTATCTTGTTGGGGCAATCCTTATTCTTGATAAAAGGTTTAATTGGATTCTTCCATTGACCGCCCTGGCCGCGTTTAATCGCGAAACCAGCGTGTTGATACCATTCATGCTGATCTGTTTCGCCTGTTTTGGAGATACTCAAAAAGAAACGAAAAAATCCGCGACGCTCTACGCCGCTGGCAGCCTAATCATCTTTGGAACTATCTTTTTCGGACTGCGGCTTTATTACGGCAAACAGGCCTTCCTGACTGCTGACGGATTCTATCCTGGCTTGGGTCTGTTATATTTGAATATCCGGCGCGGGGTCACATGGGAACAACTCCTGATCACGTTTGGCATTATCCCATTTCTGGCAATTTTTGCTTATGGCGATTGGCCAAAGACCCTGAAAATCTTTTTTTGGGTAATTGTGCCTGCATGGTTTGGAGTACATTTTTTGGCGGCCCTCATTGCAGAGACACGGCTTTTGCTGGTGCCGCAGGCTCTGATATTTATTCCGGGAGCGTTTTTGGGGATTTCGCAAGGAAAGACTCATCCTGAAGATTTCCATGTTTTATGATGCAGCAAATCAACCCGTTTAGCCTTTGGAGTACAATAACAAAAATCCATTTTGGAGAATATCCATGACCATCAGCCTCGACGGTTCGTCCCTCACGATTGAGAAACTTGTTGCGATTGCGCGCGATAATGAAAAAGTGGAATTAGCCCCCGCCGCGCTGGAGCGTATTAAAATCTGCCGCGCCATGCTGGAGGAGAAACTTGCCAATAAAGAAATCATGTATGGCACGAACACTGGCATCGGCGAGTTTTCAGAAAAGATTCTCACCGATGAGCAGGTGAAGGAATTTCAGAGATACCTGATCTACAACCACGCGGCGGGAATCGGCGATCCGGCGCCGATCGAACATGTGCGCGCCGCATTGGCCGGACGCATCAATGTCCACGCGCACGGCAATTCAGGTTGCAGGCCGGAAATCACGTTGACCTACGTTGAAATGTTGAACAAAGGCGTGACGCCTGTGGTTTGTCAGAAAGGGTCGGTGGGCGCCAGCGGCGACCTCGCACCGATGGCGCAGGCCGCGTTATTGCTCATGGGCGAAGGCGAAGCTTTCTATAATGGTGAAAGACTCACGGGTCAGGAAGCGATGCGGCGGGCCGGGATTCCGATTCCGGGTTTGCAAGCGCGCGACGGCCTGGCCGCCATCAACGGATCCAATTTGCTGACCGCCATGTCTGCGCTTCACATCTACGACATGGAAAGATTCTTGAAGCAAGCCGAGATCGCGGCGGCGATGTCCATTGAAGCCTTGCTTGGCAACATGAAACCATATAACGCCAAATTGCATGAACTGCGCGGCTTCAGCGGCGCGATCACATCCGCGAAAAATATTATGAGGGTCGTGGAAGGTTCGGACCTGACGACTGGCAAAATGAAAACCAAAGTGCAGGACGCTTATTCGATGCGTTCGACGCCGCAGGTGATCGGCGCGGCGCGCGACGCGATTGCGTATGCGCGTTCGCAGGTTGAAATTGAATTGAACGGCGTGGGCGATAATCCGATTTTTGTCCCCGAAGACAAATTGACCCTGACCGGCGCAAATTTTCAAGGCTCGCCCGTGTCACTGCCGATGGATATGGCCGGCGCGGCCATTACGATGATCTGCGTTTTATCGGAGCGAAGACTCAATCGTTTGACGAATCCGGCTCTTTCTCAGGGACTGCCGGATTTTCTCGCGCACAGCCCGGGCTTTTATTCCGGCCTGATGCTTTCTCAATACACCGCCGATCATTTGATCGTGGAACAAAGAATCTTGTCCGCGCCCGCCAGCATTCAATCCATCCCGGCCGCGGCCGACCAGGAAGATTTCGTTTCGATGGGTATGAACACCGCGTTGAAGAACGGACAGATTTTGGATAACGCCTATGGTGTTTTAGGAATCGAGTTCATGGCCGCCGCGCAGGCGCTGGACTTCCGCGAGTTCACACCCGGCAAAGGAACACTCAAGGCGCGCGAGGTGATTCGCAGATATGTTGATCATCTTGAAGTGGACAGGCCGTTGTATAACGATCACAATAAGGTGAAATCTTTGGTGAAATCGGGCGAGATTTTGGGTGAAGTGGAAAAGGTAATTGGAAAATTGGGATAAATGTGTAGGCAGAGTTAACCTTACACGCAAAGAGCCTGCAGTGCAATAAGATATATCAGGCGAACGGAATTAAATAAAGATGGACTTAATGCCCAATGATTTTTTGGACAATGACAAAAATACATATTGGGAGAATGTTGCTAAAAGTAAATGGGGCAGTTATATTACTGAGGTTGAAGAGCGAGTACTATTCAAGGCGGATGAATTATCTGTAAAGCCGGCAAATGCTCTTGATGTTGGATGCGAAGGGGGGCGCTGGTCGAAATTGCTGACTGATTTGGGTTGGGATATGATTTGTGCGGATATAGACCCAAATGCACTAGCGATATGCCAAAAACGAATTCCCAAGGCAAAGTGTATTCTTGTGAAAGAAGAAGACACAACTCTGCCCTGCGAATCGGAAAGTGTAAATTTACTTTTATGCATAGATATTATTTCCGTCCTTGGGAGTGATTGGTTTAGACCGGAAGCTTTTCGGGTATTACAAGATGGAGGAATGGTAGTTGGTGTTTTCAAGAACAAGCTATCATTTCGGGGATATTTTCAGCATCTTATTGCTCCCATGAAAGGAGAATTTGATTATTACAAGGCGGCATATCCAAACTGGCGGCATAAATTTTGTAGACAAGGTTTCAAAATGCTTTATCAAGAGGGAATATGTTGGTTTCCATTCACACGAGATAGCAATTCTCCTTTTGTTTCGATATGTACGCGGCTGGAATATTATTTGGGGTTGCGTCGTCTTGCAAGCTTGAGTCCCTGGATAGTGTTTCTGGCTCAAAAAAGGGAATAATGAACCGAATTAATAGGGGCAGGCTGAATCCGCTCAATACCGCGCGCACAGCCCAAAGTCCCACCTGAAGCGGGAAAAGCTTAAACACGAAGGACACCCGGCCTGCACTGAGCATGTCGAAATGTACACAAAGGGGAACAAGGCGCGATTTTTCCTTCGCGACCTTCGGCAAAACGCATGAGCTATTTCAGGCTCGCGATCACCCTTTCCAGTTTTGCCTTCGCTTCGACGGCCACCGCTTTCACAGCCGGGTCTTCTTGCAGAACATCAAGCATCAGCAGCGGATCAACGGCGGCGACAAGTACCTCATCGCCCGCCTCCTGCACGGTGACATTGCACGGCAGGAGCAGGCCCACATCCGCATTGGCCGAGAGGGCGCGGTGAGCCAGCGCCGGGTTGCATGCGCCGAGGATCACGTAACGGCGAAAGTCAACGTTGATCTTTTCCTTCAGCGTGGTCTTTACATCAATCTGCGTCAACACGCCAAAGCCTTCTGCCTTGAGCGCATCTGTGGTTTTCTGAATGGCCTGCTCGAAAGATGTTTTCAGCGTGACGCGAATTCCAATATCGGTTGTCATTATATTTTTTCCTTTGTTTGAATTCCTACTCATTTGCCTAACAGGATTCCCAGAAGCGTGACCAATCCGCCGCCGCTCAGCGTGGACAGCACCACGCGCAAATTGAATCGGCGATGCGCGTCCGGCAGGAGGTCGCTGGCGCCAATGTACAGAAAGACCCCGGCGGTGAAGCCTATCAGCCAATCGAAGGACGAGGCGGGCACCAAGCCTGCAAACAGGACGCCCAACGGCGCAAAGCCGGCATCCACTGCCAGCGCGGCCCAGACTCTGCCGCGGCTGTAACCCGCCTCCTGCATGATGACGGTGGTCGTCAGCCCGCGCGGCACTTCGTGAGCGAATACAGCCAGGGCAACCAGCAATCCCAACGCGGGCGCGGCGCGGTAGCCCACAGCAATTGCCACGCCGTCAATCAGGCTTTCGGCGGCAATGCCGATCATCGCCGTCCAGCCAATGGAGTGGGTTTCAGATTCACATTCGGCCTCGCCGCAGGCGTGGATCATCACCGATTTTTCGAGCAGATAGATTGAGAAGAAGCCAATCAACAACGCAAAGGCATTATGAGTTCCCATCTGTGGGATGAGGTCGAACAGCGCGATGGCAACCATCGCCCCGCCCGCAAAGCCGACCAGGTAGCGCTGTTCGACGAGACGCAGGCGCGTGTACATGGGCAACACGCCGCCTGTCAGCGTTGCGGCGGAAGTGACCAGTGCGTAAAGAAATGGGATCATCTAGGATCAGTGAACTCCTTTCTTACGTCCGACGCACCGCGCGGCGCAAATCTTCCACGCGGAATTTGTAATTGGGTTTCTCGCGCACCGTGCCATTGTCATAGATAATGCCTAGCGCGCGCTTCACATCTACATCGCCGTGTTCATCGAGCAGGGACTCTTCGGCGTGTACCGCCTGCACCAACCCGATGAACATCGTATGCGAATCCAGCGCGATCTCTTGTTCGACGATGCACTCAATGTTGACCGGGCAATCGGCGAGGAGTGGTGTCTTCAATTTAAGCGCGGGCGCGAGTTTCAGCCCTGCAATCGCGATCTTGTCTTCCTTGCGGCCGGTCACAACGCCGATGTAATCCACAAGCGTGGACTGTTCTGGCATGGGAATGTTGACGACGAACTCGCGGCTCTCATGCAGGAGCGAATGGGAATAACGTCCCGGGCGGATGGAGATCGCCAGGCGCGGCGGCTCGGCGGAACAGGATGAGATACGATTGCAGTTCATCACGTTCGGCTTGCTCCCGCCGGTGGTGATCAATACGACCGGCACGGGATACAGCGTGGTGTTCGGTTCAATAATACGTTTCGGCATTATGGTATTACTCCGTGAAAAGCGCGCCAACCGCGAGGGTTTTTACTACAGAGAACACGGAGTCCACGGAGATTTTTAAAGGTTTTCTCCATGTTCTCCGTGCGCTCAGTGATGGGAGGTTTCGGTTGCGACTTGAAAGTCGCCTTATGCTTTCGCCTTGATCCCTTCCAGTTTCGTGTTCTTCAGCATCAGCGCATTGACAGCCACAATCAGCGACGAGCCGGACATCGAAATGGCCGCGATCTCCGGGCGCAGGATCAACCCAAAAGCCGGATAGAACAGCCCGGCCGCAATGGGGAAGGCGATGGTGTTGTAGCCCGCCGCCCACCACAAGTTTTGGTGCATCTTTCGCAGGGTCGCGCGGCTGAGCGTGATCACGCCGATCACGTCGAACGGGTCGGACTTCATCAGCACAACATCCGCAGTTTCCATTGCCACATCCGTGCCGGCGCCGATGGCGATGCCCACGTCGGCTTGCGCCAGCGCGGGCGCGTCGTTGATGCCGTCACCCACCATCGCAACCAGCTTGCCCTGCGCTTGCAGCTCTTTGACTTTATCCGCCTTCTGCCCCGGCAGGACTTCGGCAAAGACGGTTGTGATTCCCAGTTCGCCCGCGATGCGTTCGGCAGTGGCGCGATTATCGCCGGTCAGCATGGCGACCTGCACGCCCATCTTCGTCAGTTTTTCGACAGCGAGCTTGGCGTTGGCACGCACCGCGTCAGCGATGGCGATCATGCCTGCAAACTTGCCGTCCGCCGCGGCATAGACCACTGTGCGTCCCGCGCCTTCGAGCGCGTCGCCGCGCGCTTCATAATCAGTCATAGCGATCTTATTGTCGCGCATGAGTTTGCGATTGCCCACCAGTAGGGTCCTGCCTGCCACATTTGCTTTCATGCCGTGACCAGGAATGGCATCGAAACCGGTGGCATCTTCGAGTTTTTGATTTTGCGCTTTGGCTTTGTCCACAATCGCCTGCGCCAATGGATGCTCGGACGATTGCTCGGCGGAGGCAACGAGGCGCAAGAGTTCATTCTCTGTCAATGGATTGCCTGTCGCAACAATCTCGACCACCTGCGGCTTGCCCTCGGTGAGCGTGCCGGTCTTGTCGAAGATGATGGCTTGCAGTTTCGCGGCTTGTTCGAGCGCGGTGGCGTTTTTGTAGAGAATGCCATTTTGCGCGCCCAGCCCGGTGCCGACCATCACCGCAGTCGGCGTGGCGAGACCCAGCGCATCCGGGCAGGCGATGACCACGACGGTGATCGCCAGCGTCAATGCCCACACGGCAGGACTCATCGCCGCTGGCACATACACGCCGCCGAAGAAATACCAGCCGAAGAAGGTCGCCACTCCAAAAATAACAGCGGCGGCAACCAGCCATTGAGCGGCGCGGTCAGCCAAACGCTGTGACGGGGCTTTGGAGTTCTGCGCCATTTGCACCAGTTTGACGATCTGCGCCAGCGCGGTATCTGCGCCGACTTTTGTGGCGCGGAATTTGAACGTGCCGGTCTTGTTGATGGTTGCGCCTGCAACCGCGGAGCCAACTTCTTTCTTGACTGGCAAACTTTCACCGGTCAGCATGGATTCGTCCACGCTCGACGAGCCCTCGGTCACCACGCCGTCCACCGGGATTTTGTTGCCGGGGCGGATGAGGACGATATCGTCCTGCAGCACGTCCGAGGTCGGGATTTCGACCGGTTCGCCGTTTCGAATGACAATAGCTGTGGGCGGCGCGAGATTCATCAGCGCCTGGATTGCCTGCGAGGCGCCGGAGCGGGCGCGCATTTCCATCCAGTGGCCGAAAAGCACGAAAGCCAGCAATAATACTGCGGCTTCGTAGAATACTTCGCCTTTGAAAAAGAACGTGGCGGCGACGCTGAAGATGTAACCAGCCAGCACTGAAAGCGTGACCAGCACAGCCATGTTCAACACGCGATTCTGAAGCCCGCGCCATGCACCGATGTAGAAGACCCATCCGCCATAGAAAATGGCAGGCGTTGCGAGAAGGAATGACAAGATTGCGTTGGACAACCCAAAGGGCAGCGGCAGTTGAATCTTGAAGACATCGGTGAAAAGCGGCGAGTAGAGGAAAACGGGGATGGCAAGCAGGAAAGTGACATAGAAGCGGTTACGCATGTCGCGCACCATGCCTTCCATGTTCATCCCGCCGCCGTGACCCATCTCGTGCGCCATGGCATCCATTTCGCCGCTCTCAGCGCCCATTGCAGACATGTCGTGCCCGGCGTGTTCGTCTGCTTTAGTGGCAGGCATTACATGACCAGCGTGTTCATCTGCTTTGGCGGTAGGCATCGCATGCCCAGCATGCGCACTCACACCTGCACCGGACGCAGGTGCCGGTGTATCGTGTCCCGCGTGTGCCATCGCCGCAGGCGGATCACCCGGCTTGACGATGTTCTCCGGCATGGCTTCGCCGGCGCATCCATAGCCGCAATCGGTCACACATTGTTTGATCTCTGCCAGCGTTACAGAGTCATCGTGATAGACAGTGGCTGTGCCGGTCATAAAGTTCGTTTCCACTTTGTGGATGCCGGGATGTTTGCACATTTTCTTTTCGACCCCGGCGCCGGAAAGAACTGATTCGATTCCTTCGAGATGAATGACTGTGGTTTTCATGTTGTCTCCTTTGTCTCCAGGCAAGCAAAACGCGCGGCTTACTCTATTATTATAACCGCCAGCGTGAATTGCAAACAGTTCTCTTCCACTCTGCCGCAAAAAAAGTCTTTCACCGCGATGACACACAGCCTGACTGAGCAAAAGCCGTAATGAGCGCGACAAAAAATTTACCGTGTTCCTTCGCGTTCTTTGCGGTTGGGGGTTGTCGGATCCCATAGAGTATGGCATTGAGCGCGTAAAGTTTGGCACTAGCATACATAAAGTGTGGTATTGTCCGCAACGAATATTGTGGCACTGGACAACATGGGTGAAATGGGGATTTGCCTGACTACTGGGCTGATTGATCTAAAATCTGGCGCTATCCGATGATCAGTGAGGTAAAACGTGGCACTGCTCTACCGACCTCCGGTAGGGCAGGTTCTGTGTCTTTACATAAGCAACATAACTGTCCACCCCAACCGCCTGATGAACATGACGTTTCTCAATCGGTAAAGTGGAGCCGTGATATCACGGCTCCACTTTACCGATTGCGTTTAGCGATTTCTTCCCTGTGGTTCGCTTTTCGCCCTCACTCCCTGCCTTCCTTAAGTTCGGGGTGAGTCATTTTAAAAACTGTCACTCTCGACCCAGTGCGTTCACTGAACGCTTCCTTCCAACACCCAAGGCCCTCGAATTCCGAATACATCCACATGAAAATCCGGGTTTGCGAGAATGGCATAAGCCTGTTGATCCGTCATGCCATTGGGTTTTCCAATTACTTCAAACCCATCGGATCCCTGCCCGCATTTGCCTCGTATTTTGATCCCAGTGCCTTTCTTGTCTAATGCTTCTTGCATTTTCTGCACATACTGAGAACTGTCCGAGCACAGCTCGCCTTCCCTCGGACGCGGGGCTATGCTCGCCATGGTGAGGGTAAAGTGAGAGGTATCGTAGTCTGATGGAAGATTATAATACCAGGTCTCACAACGTTGCCCCATGGTTTGCCCAGGCGCGGCTTCTCGTTCATAAGTCGTTCCGGACGCGCCGGCTCGAAGATCAAGGATCTCCTGCACGGCTTTGCCATTCGCCATCACAGGCGGCCAACGAACTTCGATCGCCTCCATTGCGAAGGGCTTAAGAACCTGTTGTTCACTATTTATAATTGTAGGTCCCGGATAATCCTCCCAATCGCGATTATCCGGCAGGTCGAAGCAAACATCTGTAGTCAGAAATGTGCCATTTGGAAACGTTGGCCACTCGTTGCTCTGCACCACCTTGAAATTTCCGGCGTAGATCGTGATGCCGTTTACAGTAGAAGAAGCAAAGGAATCGTCGGGAATCGCCTGAGTAGGAGTAGGCGATATCTTCGGGGCATTAGCTGATGAGTTGCCCGTACTCCCGTTTGCGGGCGCGGCCGCCCAAGCAACAGAGTTTGTTACAAGGGATTTCGCAACTGCACCGATGATTAGCACAACCATCAGTGGCAGGATGACGGCCACTATATTTATGACGATCCGTCTCGTATTCCGAGAGAATCTGTTACGCATGTACATTCGTCTCCTTTTCACTTTTTAGGCTAATCTCAGGCCCAACTACCACCAACCTGTACAAAGCCCCGAGCTTTTCGAAATGGGCACTGACACTGGATCACCCCACACCTTCGCGCAGGCTTTGCCTGGATTGTTAGCACCTGTCTCAGTGACGTGGCTCACCATTGGAGTGTATCCCGAATTGTTTGGATAGCCTCCGCCTGAGTACGAGTATGAGTAATTTTCATACGACCAAGCAGTGGCGCCCATGTACCACCAGCAACATCCTTGATTCGTGACTCTTGCCCACTCAGCATTACAATTTGAAGCGTAGCGAAGCTCGTCGAGCCCAGGATATGATAAGCCCGTTGTGGACAAATCAAGAGACAGCTTTGTCACTGCGCTGCAACCATTGGCGGCTGGATCCTTTCCATCACAGGTTTTACCATAACATGATGCGAGAACCTTGGTAGGAAAACTCCCGGTCAGCGCAAACATGAGAATTGCTAACAAGGTAGCATACGAGACTTTCATCATTACAGGCCGGATACGATTGAACATATTAACCTCCTTAGAACGAATTTCGGAATTCAAAAAGTCGGAATTCAAAAAGTTTGTATCTTGTTCTTGTCAAGTTGCTTTGCCTCCTTCCTCTTTGCTTATTCAAGATCGAGAAAAAGGCGTATTAAGCGATAAAAAAACATCCGAAGATGACCTGCAAAATAGCGTTGAACTTGTGTGTATTGGAAGGCGTCTGGCTTTGTTGACATCCTTATAGAACAATCAAGAAAATCTCAATGGTTTTTTCCCAGCCCCCACATTTTTACAATAGCACAGCCTTCCTCTCTCTGTAACTGTCAGTTCCGGCAATTCTGACTGCCACTTTAGGCAATGTGGAATTGCCGGATCCGGCAATCTATCTTTCAGAGTTCTCATCGTGATACAGCTTTTACTTTTGTATCAACCCCCACTTGACAGCCTGCACCGCGGCTTCTACTCGCGTGCTCACTCCCAGTTTTTCATAGATCTTCTGCAAGTGATAGCGTACGGTGCGCTCAACAAGGCCTAATTCCAGGCTGATTTGCTTGTCTGTTTTACCCATTACCACCAACTGCAATAAGTCCCGTTCGCGGTGGGTCAATTGCTTCAGCTTGCTCCCTACTTCTTCCTGCCATTGCCTTGCCCTTGCTAATTGAGCCTGATCGAAAAGGATCTCTCCCTGCGCTGCGCGGCGGATTGCGTTCTCCAGTTCTTCGGCTGATTCATGTTTGTATAAGTAGCCTGCGACACCGGCCTCCATCATCATCGCTAAATCATTATCGCGGTCTTGGGCAGTCAACACCAGCGTAATCGTTTCAGGAGCATGTTTTCGCACCCATTCCTGAAGTTCAAGAGGATGCGGTCCCGGCATGTTGATCTCAAACAAAAGGATTTGCGGGCGAAGTTCTGCAACCAACTTTTGCGTTTCAAAGCCATCCTGCGCTTCGCCGACAATTTGTATATCCTTTGCCGAAGTCAGTGATGTTTGCAAGCCTGCGCAGAATAGAGATTGACGATCTGCCAATAGCACGGTAATTGTTCTTTGAAAGGGAGGTGACATTACAATTCCCTTGCGCACAACTCCTCGTACAAATCAGCGCGGCTGAATGGCACACTGCTTTTGCCCTCGCGCGTCATCTTTGACAGCAGGGTTTGATTGACGTTGATGTTGCCCGATTCGAATCCAAACACCGAAGCGGACATGTACAGCCGCCATGTGCGGTAGGTAACTTCATCAGATACTTTCACGGCCTCCTCACGGCGCGCCGCCAGGCGATTGACCCAATTACGCAGCGTAAGCGCGTAATGCTCGCGCAGGTTTTCCACATCGCGCACTTCAAAGCCCGCGTTCTCAGCCATCACATTCACGTCGCTGACCGGCGTCAGTTCGCCATCGGGGAAAATATATTTTTGCAGGAACGTGCCGCGCCCAAAGATACGCTGCTGAACAAAGCCCTGCTTATCTTCTTCCGTTCCCGCGCGGCGTGAAATGCCGTGATTGAGGAACAACCCACCGGGCTTGAGCAGGCGATAAACCTGGGCAAAATATTCGGGCAGATGTGAACGTCCCACATGCTCGAACATGCCCACGCTCACAATCTTGTCAAAGGACGCGTCGCCGAGGTCGCGGTAATCTTTCAGTTCAACGGCGACCCGGTCCTGGAGTCCGGCACGAGCGATCTCCTGATCCGCGTAAGCTTTTTGATTCTTGCTCAACGTCACACCGAGCACATTCACGCCGTAATTCTTCGCGGCGTAACGCGCCAGCCCGCCCCAACCGCAGCCGATGTCGAGCAATCGCTCGCCGCGCTGCAAGCGCAATTTGCGGCAAATGTGTTCCATCTTGCGTTCCTGCGCGGCATCGAGGTCTTCCGCACCGCTGGGAAAATAACCGCACGAGTATTGCAGGTTACGATCAAGCCACAAAGAATAGAAATCATTGCCGACATCATAATGATATTGAACCGCGACGAGATCGCGTTCACGCGAATGGACTGCGCCGCTCAATTGAGCAGGTCCGCGCCCCTGCGCTCGCGCGGGACCCGAAGCGGGCAGCGCGGACAAGCCGAGTCCAATGCTGACGATTTCTCCCGTTGAAAAAGATCGCGTCGCAATGGTCTCCATCAGCGGAAGCGCGGAAAAGATGTCGCCTTCGATGTCAAAATCGTTCAAGATGAAGGCCTCGCCAAGCGAGAGTTCGATGGGCGGTTTGAACATGCGTCTCAGCGCGCCGGCATGATTCAGCACGAGTTGGAATAATGGACGGCCATCAACAGGCAATTCCGTTTTATCCCACAGACGGATCCCAAAACGGCGCGGCGAGGGAAAGAGGCGTTCTAGTAAATCTGCCGCGCGTTGGATTGCAGGCTCGGCGCTTGAAAGTGAAATAGTTTGTGTCATCAGTGTCTCCTGTTTAAAAAGTATGGGGTATGCGGTGAATTTATTCGGCTTCGTTATCGGCACCTTTAGGCCTGGGGCGCGGGCCGAAGTGTAAAAGCAGAAAAACCAGGATGGCAGTCGCAAGCGACATGAAAATCATGCCGACTCCAACCGCGAGCCCGATCGCGGCTGTGACCCACAGACTGGCGGCAGTCGTCAGTCCGTGAACGCTTCCGCGCTGATGCAAAATGGCGCCCGCGCCGAGGAAGCCAATGCCGGTCACGATCTGTGCCGCAATACGGCCCGGGTCGCCAACACCGCCAAATCCATGCAAAGAGACAACAGCAAAAAGCGCCGCGCCCAAACTGACCATGCCATGTGTGCGCACGCCGGCCGGTTTGCCGGCGCGCTCGCGTTCATAACCAACCAGCGCACCCAGCACCACGGCGATCAGCAGGCGCAGAAACATTTGTACGTCGAGTTCCAGTGAAGTGGTGTTCAAGTTCATGATATTTGCCTGGGCAAGCCAATCCATACTAGGCCAGTGCGGGTTTGCGAATCAGAAATTCGCGCACCAGGCCGAGTGCTGCATCGGTCCTGGCGATGGACGCTGCGCCGTTTTTCTCAACGCCGGTCAGCGCCCGGATGGCGTCAATCGTCTCTGGCACGACGATAGCTTGATTATAAACTTGATAGTTATAGAACAACTCGTTTCCAACAACCGTCAAGCCGTCTTCCCATAGGCCCACTTCCCACATATCACCGCGCGGGCGGCCCAGATCGGACATCATCTCCAGGGTGCTGTTTAGGGCGACCACGCCCTCAGACATTCGCAAAAACGCAATGCGCGGTGCGGCACGAAAAGCCGCCAGGACTTCATCTTTGCCGGCAGGGCGGGTCAGTTCCACGCTCCAGGCATGGAGGTGACTCGTGGTATGCGCAGCCACCACCGCAATCGTCATCACGTCGAGATCAGGAATGATTGTTTGCGCGTCGGGGCCTTGATGCGAAGGGATACTCTTTTCCGGAACGACCGTGTTCATCACACCGCCGTGGTCGGACTCCCACGGATCAGTCGCGCGGCGAATGAGCACTCCGCGCGCCTTCTTCAACAGCCCGGCGTTCTTAAGCGCGCCCAGTGTGCGGACGATACTGGTTGTGTTGCACGAAACCACGCGAGTCGAGCTTCGGCCAATGGCAGTTTCATAGTTGGCCTGCGCTACAAACGAATGACCGGTAAGACTGTGTTTCTCACCGCCCTGAAATATGGATTTAACTTTCGCTCCCTTGTATTTCTCGAAGTTGGCCGTCGCGACTTTCTTGGGCGTCGCGTCCGCGACCACATCAATCCTGCCCAATGCGTCATCCAAATTTCCGGCCAGCGGAACACCACCGGCGCGCATTTGCGCCTGCGATTCCGCGCTGGATGCAAAGATCGGGTAACCTTTTTCAGCAGCGACCATGATACGCCAGTCGCTGACCACATCGGCCACGCCGACCAGTTCCATATCATCCTGCGCGGCGACTGCATCGGCAATACGCTTGCCGATCACGCCATAACCATTAACCAATACGCGGACTTTTTGATTTGACATTTAAACCTCCAAACTATTAATAATGATATTACCTAATTATAATGATGATGAGGCACTTGAGTTAATTTCCTGGTTTTCTCGCCCAGTTCGGGCCTGGCATATAGTTTCAGATTATGTTCGAATTCCGTTTGACAGCGCGGACAGCAAAGGAAGTAATTCACACCCTCATACTCGATGACGACATGGGCTTTGCCGCGTTGAATATATTTGCCACAGACAGGATCTTTGAATATCATGTGAGATGCTCCCGATGAATGCGAAAGGTTAGCCTCGCCCGGAGCGCCAGATCATCCACATCATCCACGCGCCAAGCCCCAGCGCAAGCAGGAAGCCGAGGCCAAACAGCCAGCCGCCATAGATGTCCCAGAAAGGCGGATGGTAAACAATCATCATGAAACCCAGCGCCACAATCGTCGCCGCCAGCAGGAGCGCGAGAGCCAGCCGGTTGACCATCTGCTGAAGCCGATGCGCGAAATCCCGCAGTCCCTCGTGATTAACGTTCAGTTCCAACTCGCCGCGCTCGACCTGTCCGATCAAACGTGAAATATGCTGAGGCAAAGTCAGGCCGAGTTCGGCCGCGTCTAAAGCAGTCTGTCCTACGCGCAGGGCAATGGCTTTGGGAGAACGATGCTTAAGCCAGAATTCCTGCATATATGGAGTCGCAAACTCGAACAGCTTAAAGTTTGGATCGAGTTGCGCGCCGAGTCCTTCGCTGATACCCACCACGCGGAAGAGCATTACCAGTTCGGCGGGCATTTGCAGGTGATGACGTAGTGCAATCGCCATGACTTCATCCACGGTTTTTGTGGCGGCCAGGTCCTTGATCGAACGCCCGGCATAGCGGCTGATGAAGTGGTCGAGATCGCGTTGGAGCGCTTTGCGTTTGACGTTCGCATTAGCCATGCCAATCGCGAAAAATTCATCGGTAATACGCTCCGCATCCTGGCGGCCCACCGCCATTCCGATCCGCAGGAGCGACTCCATCATGTTTACATCCAGGCGGCCTACCATGCCAAAGTCAATCATGGCAATCGAACCATCCGGCTGGACGAAGAAGTTGCCGGGATGCGGATCGGCGTGAAAGAAGCCGAACTCGAACACTTCGCGCAACATGATCCGCACGGAATTTTCGGCGACGATGTGACGATCAATCCCCGCCGCATCCAGCGCGGACATATCCGCGACTTTGATTCCGCCGACGCGTTGCAGGGTCAGAACGCGATCGGTTGTAAATTCCCAGTAAACGCGCGGAATGGAAATGCTGGGGTCGCCGGCAAAGTTGCGGCGGAAGCGGTCCGCATTCTGGCCTTCGCGCTGGTAGTCCAATTCGTTGCGGAGGGTGAAAGCAAATTCATCCACCAGCGCGGGCAGGTTGTAATTGCGCCCGAAAGCGGTGTGAGCCTCGGCCCATTCAGCCATGCCGGAAAGGATTTCGAGATCTTCTTCGATCTGTCCGGCAACATCGGGACGCTGAATTTTGACAATGACAGGTTGTCCGTTTTTCAGTTTACCTGTGTGAACCTGTCCAATCGAGGCGGAAGCCAGCGGCTGTGGGTCGAATTCGTCGAAGATTTTTTCAGGCGATTGCCCAAGTTCATCGCAGAACACCTGGCAAATATCATCGAAAGGCACGGGTGAGGCAGAGTCCTGAAGTTTGCTGAGTTCCACCACATATTCAGGAGGGATGAAGTCAGGCCGCGTGCTGAGCGCCTGCCCAAGTTTGATGAACGCCCCGCCCAGTTCCGAGAGAGCCATGCGCAAATGTTCAGCCCGAGTGTAAGGGGTCTCGCGCGCCTCATGACCAAACCAGCCGCGTTCAAATGGGACAAAACCGCCCAAGCCGACGCGCACCATCAGCCAGCCAAGGCCATGGCGCGTCAACGCCGAGGCGATTTCGCGCGAGCGCCGCAAGATCTGACTGCGCGTCCGCCTGGACGTAAACAGGATTCCAGCCATGAATCAGCTTGTGGTTACCTTGATGGTCTTGGGCCGGGCCTTCTCGTTTTTGGGCAGAGTCAGAGAGAGTACGCCATCTCGGAAAATAGCTTGCGCTTTATTGGCATCCACCGCCACAGGCAAAGTAATTGAGCGGGTGTATGCTGAAGCATGCCGCTCGCGGCGCAGGTAGGCCGCGCCCTCCAGTTCGGCATCGGCCTCGACCTCGCCTTTGAGGGTGAGCGTATTCCCATTCAGCGTGATCTTGAGATTCTCGGGCTTAACGCCGGGCATGGCCGCGCGGACGAGGATATCGTCGCCGGTATCCAGGACATCCAGCGGGACAAACATCGAGGCCAGCGCGGAGGGCAGAAGATCGCGCGGGCCAACCCAACCTTCATCGAGGAACTGGCGCATGGCTTCGCGCCAGGCACTCAAGTTGGCAACAGGATCAAATTGAAACCGTTCATTCATGGTATTTTCCTTTCTTCCTTTGCAGGCCAAGAAGCATGGGTATACAAAAGCCTTTCTTTTAGTGGCAGCCGCCGGAATGTCCGGCATGTTCGTTCTTGTTCTTGTCCTTATCCGCTTCGGCAAGGTTTGATGCCGCGCCGGGCTGTTGTTCGGCATGATTGCCGTGTCCGCCATGTGAGCCGTGCATGAAAAAGTGGCTTCCAACCATAACTACAATGAATCCATAATACGCAACAATATTGACTGCCACATTAAAAACGAAGATGGCAATCAGGGCAATGACCAGGCCAATCGCCAGAAACCAGACGATGCGTGGGATGCGCCGTGAACGCTGAGTTATATCGGTATTTTGTTCCATACGAATTAGTTGCTCCTCTCGATTGTTTCGATTTTATGATAACTCTAAGCCACTTCCACGTCGAGGTGTGAGAGGCGTTTGGCCTGTCTGGGAATACGCTGTTTGGCTGATGACTTTGTTAAGTTGATGCAAGCGTCTTGAATGTTTACCTCGTTCACGCGCAAAGGCTGTGATTGCGCCGAAAAAACCTTTTCACTGCCAAGCCCGGGCTGAACAAAATCGGTTGGCAAATAGGCCATTTAGCGCGTGTCAATTCCCTTCAAATCTGATTTAATGGGTCTAAATATACATATTTAGCAAAGTCATGCCTTGCGGCCAAGGCGTTTAGCTAGAGACGTCTTTTTGATTCCCTCGGAGGCCGAACTTCTACGCATGACTCTGGAAAGGAGGTTGTGGCCGCCCACCAAACAAAAGAGCAATTCTTTTAGTGTTTTAGTAATTCCACCCTTCGCCAAGGAGAATACATATTATGAAACACACCCGTTCCATCTGGCTTGTTCTAAGCCTTACACTCGCCGCCGGCCTGATCCTGGCTGCATGCGGCGCTCAAGCCGCCCAGCCGCCGGCAGCTACCCAACCGCCAGCGGCCACTCAGCCTCCTCCCGCAGCTACCGAGGCTCCAACCGCAATGTCAATGCAAATGGGCGCGCCAATCGTGATTGCAATGTATCAGGAGCCGGAGTCGATCAACCCATACCTATCTGTGCAGACAGTCGTCAACGTTTTATCAACCGCCGTGTATGATGGCCTGCTGACCGTCGGGCCAGATGGCGAGTTCATTCCGGTACTGGCCACCGAAGTGCCATCCATCGCCAATGGCGGGCTTTCGGCAGACGGCCTGACCATTACCTATAAACTGCGCGAGGGCGTAAAGTGGGCTGATGGCAAGCCCTTCACCTCTGCCGATGTAAAGTTCACCTGGCAGGCGCTGATGGACAACAGCAATGCCGTTGTCAGCCGCGCCGGATGGGAAGATATTGATACCGTCGAGACGCCCAACGATTTGACTGCCGTGGTCAAGTTCAAGAAACTGTACGCGCCAGCCCTCACACTGTGGCGCTATGTGTTGCCCGCGCACGGCTTTGGTGGCGGCACGGCCATGACCGGCGCTGACTTCAATCGCAAGCCCTTCGGTACCGGCCCGTTCTTTGTCAAGGAATGGACCTCGGGTGAAAGCATTGTGCTGGACTACAATCCCAATGCCAACCCGGCGCCGCTCGTGAGCGGGCTGGTCTTCCGCATCACCCCCAGCCGTGAGGAAAGTGTGCTTCTACTTAAGTCGGGTGAAGTTGAGGCTGTTTGGGATTTGATTGAGGCTTCCATCCCGGATTTCGAAGGCAACGCCGATGCGACCCTGTGGACCACGCCATCATCCAATGTAGAATACCTCGGCCTTAACCTGGCCCAGCGCGGCAACCCCGCCGACCCCACCAAGCCCCATGCCATCCTCGGCGACATCAAGGTGCGGCAGGCCCTCAGTTTGGCGATTGACCGAAGCGTGCTGGTGAACGATCTAATGTATGGAAAGTCCACCATTGCAACCTCAGCCATTGGCCTGGGTTGGGCTTCTGATCCGACCATCTCCATTGCGCCCTATGATCCAGAAAAGGCCAAGTCCCTGCTGGATGAGGCGGGCTGGAAGCCAGGCTCCGATGGGATTCGTATGAAAGGCGGCCAGCGCCTGAGCCTGGAGATCACATCCACTTCCGGCAACAAATTGCGCGAACTGGCCGAACAAGTCATTCAGGAACAACTAAAGGCGGTAGGCATTGAGTTGAAGATCAACAACGTGCCCTCTTCCACGCTCTTCGGCAACTGGGCCTCCAGCGGCCCGCTCCAGCGCGGCAACTTCGACATCAGCATGGACACCTGGGGACCGGATATTGACCCGAACGACTTCGTCTCAATCCTCTTCGAGTCCGCGTCCATCCCCACCGAGGCGGGCGGCGGCTGGAACTACTTCCGCATCAACGATCCCAAGATCGACGCGGCAATTAAGGCCGGTCGTTCGACCTTGGATATCGCGGCCCGCAAGCAGGCCTACAGTGAGGTGGCCCGGCTGGTCAACGATACCTACGCTTACATCCCGCTCTATAACCGGCTCATCATCAACGCTTTTACCAATGATGTGTCCGGCTGGACGCCCAACCCCTGGCGCGACTTCACCTGGGACGCGGCCAAGTGGGCACATAAGTAACAGGCCGGATTAAGACTTTGGCCCTACTTGATTAAGAAGGCGGGCAGGCAAAATATTGTCTGCCCGCCTCACTGGGTTTTCACGATGTTGCCAATCATCCGTGAGGAGTCGTTATGTGGTCTTTTCTCTTAAGAAGAATCTTGCTGGCTATTCCCATGCTTCTGGCAATCAGTTTCGTCAGCTTCGCCATCATGCAGAGCGTGCCGGGCGGCCCGCTGGCAATTTATCGCAACAATCCAAACGTTCGCGCCGCGGACTTGGCCCGCCTGGAAAAACAACTCGGCCTGGATAAACCTATGGTCACCCAATACGCCATCTGGCTGCGGAATTTAGCCACCGGCAACTGGGGACGATCACTGGCATCCGGCCTGCCTGTTACACAAATGATCAGCGAGCGAATTGGGAATACATTCTATCTAATGGGCACCGCTTTTATTCTTACCATGCTGATTGCCATCCCCATCGGCGTATTGTCAGCAGTAAAACGATATTCCTTTTTTGATCACACCGCCACCCTGTTTTCCTTCCTCGGATTTTCAGTGCCTATCTTCTGGCTGGGACTAGTTGCCATCATCGTCTTTGCCGTATGGCTGAGATGGCTGCCAGCCGGAGGAATGCGCACGATCAATGCCGAGTTCTCTTTCATAGACCGTTTGCGCTATCTGATCCTCCCCGCTTCGCTGATGGCGTTTCACTCCGCGGCACAATACAGCCGCTATGTGCGCGCCTCCATGCTCGAAGTCATCCGCCAGGATTACATCACCACCGCACGCGCTAAGGGGCAAAACGAGCGTAATGTGATCTATATTCACGCCCTGCGCAATGCCCTGATACCGCTGATTACTGTGGTCGCTCTCGATCTACCCGCCCTGTTTTCAGGGGCCCTGTTGATCGAAACCGTCTTCGCCTGGCCCGGCATGGGACGGCTATTTTGGAATTCAGCCACGCGCTTCGATTACCCGGTCCTGATGGGCATCATCATCACAACCGCGCTCCTGGTTATCGCATGCAACCTGATCGCCGACGTGCTATATGCTTTTGCAGACCCACGCGTGCGGCTGACCGCAGGAAAAGCCTGATTTATGAAACGCGGAACTCTTTCTTATTCCACCCTGTCTTCTTCTTTGGAAGCGGCCTCATTTGTGCCTGAAAACAGCCCGGCGCGGCGCGTCTGGCGGCGCTTTCGGCGTCATCGTCTGGCAATGGCGGGAGTTGTTTTGGCAAGCCTGATTTTCGCCATGGTCATCTTTGCTCCGGTCTTTACCCCCAACCTGCCCAACAAACAGGATCTCAAACATCGTCTTGCCGCGCCCGACTTGGCTCACTTCATGGGCACAGACGAACTGGGCCGCGACGTCTTTTCCCGCGTATTGTTCGGCGGGCGGATTTCCCTTCTCATCGGCCTTTCTGCCATGGCAGTAAGCGTCAGCGTTGGGACGCTGATTGGTTCCATCAGCGGTTACTTTGGCGGGCGCGTCGATACGGCCATTATGCGGATCATTGACATCATCATTTCCTTCCCGACCCTCTTCCTGTTAATCATGCTGGCATCTTTCCTCGGTTCGAACATAGTCATCGTGATTCTCGTGATTGGCCTGCTCTCATGGATGCGCGTGGCGCGCCTGGTGCGCGCCGGCTTCATCTCCATCAAGGAGCGCGATTTTATTATGGCCGCCCGTGCTTTGGGAAGCAGTTCCTCACGCATGGTCTTTGGTCATCTGCTGCCCAATTCGCTTGGCCCAATCATCGTCGCCGCCACAATTGACGTTTCGGGCGCCATCCTGACCGAGTCCGCGCTCAGTTATCTTGGATTGGGAATTCAGCCGCCGCAGGCCACCTGGGGCAATATGCTTCGCTTCGCCCAGGACCAGATGGCGGTTGCCCCCTGGACGGCCATCTTTCCCGGCCTGATGATCTTTCTCGTCAGCATCGCCATCAATTTCATCGGCGATGGTTTGCGCGATGCCTTTGATCCGCGCTAGATCGCTTCATCTGATTTCCATCGAAATAACGCGAGCAAGCTCCCTGACTCCAAACTGATTGTCATCTGCGATTCGGATAGGCGCTAAATCGAATAAACGCTCTCTCTCACTTTTTCCGCCGCCTTGCGCCCGCCGACCAATCCGCTTAGACCCGCGGCCGTTTCCGTCAACAGGAACAAAGGCAGCGTGCCAAATATGTGCGCGAGCACTTTTCCGTAACCGACTTGATCGGCAAGCATATCCACCAGCACGCGCGTTACAAAAGGGTTACGTACGCCCAACTGAAAGCTTGAGCGCGGATGGTTATAGAAAATGTTTGTCATCGTGACTGCCAGCCTGTGGTTGCGGCCAATTTTGCGATCCACCGAAACGGCATATCGCTCCGGATGACCGGAGAGAATCGCCTCAGCCGCCAACCGTCCACTTTTGATCGCGAAGCGGATGCCTTCCCCGGAAAAAGGATCCACAAGCCCGGCCGCATCGCCAACCAAAAAAGCTCGGGGCGTGTTGATCGGCTCGCGATGATCGTACACAGGCAGGGGATGCCCTTTACGCGGCTGGCCTTCGATGGAAATGTCGAAGCGGGCCATGACACGCTCCAATGTGGATTGCAAAGCGCCCGGTCCGGGATTGAGCGCGCCGATGCCGACGGATAAATGATCGGACTTTGGAAAGATCCAAAGATAGCCAGTCTTGACTTCGCCGAAAATGAACATCGGCTTATCGGCAAAGCGGGTGAACACGTGCGCCGGAACCGAGGCCTCGACCTCGATGGCGCCGGCCATCAATTTCTTTGGCCGCAACCCCAGCGAACGCGCTGTGAGAGAATTAGCGCCGTCCGCAGCGATCAGGTAATCGCCTTCGATGCGCTCCCCTTCAGCAGTTTCAACGATCACGCCGTCTTCTTTTTCCTCCACAGCGCGCGCCGCGACACCCTGGCGGATCTCCGCCTGCGCGTGTTCCAGGAGATACGTATCGAATTTATCGCGCATGACCATGCAAATGGATTGATTGGGCAGAGGAAATGTGACGTTATGTTTTCCAAGCACATAAGAGATGGAATTTACTTTTGATTCGATTACAGAGTCAAACGAAAAGGGAAACTGTTCCAGTACGCGAGCAGAGATGCCGCCGCCGCAGGCCTTATAGCGCGGCAAGGTTTCTTTTTCAAGCACCAGCACCCGCATCCCGGCCTGACCGAGAAAATAAGCGGCCGTTCCCCCAGCCGGGCCGCCGCCGACAACGATCGCGTCGAATTTTTTGTTCATTTGGATTCCTCGCTATTCAACAGATAAAGCAATGCTTTTTTTCTTGGTGGAAGAATTATATCGGTCTTTCATGAAAATGGTTTTGGAAGCGGACGGCCTGCGGCCCAAAACGTCAGAGGCAGGCTTCCTGACTCCAAGATCGTGATCTGCTGATTATATTCAAACAATGGCTTTTAAAGTCAGCGCCATTTGGCGCATGGCAACACAGGCGAATTAATCCCGCCATCATTTCCGCCGATCTTCACGTTTGGAAAGGGGGATTTTTTGCCTCTTCACAAATCTTCATCATTCTGATTTAATTTATCCTAAATGCAGGAGTTGGACGAGAAGTCTGCATGATCCAGAATCGATTTGGGCGTGATGTTTTTATTCGGCAGAGACCAAAATTCAGCACGCGCCCCCCGGAGGAGATAATTCCATGTCCACACCTATGCACAATTGTTCCTACTGCAACCAGCTCGTTCCAGACGGCAATCCGTATTGCGGAAAATGCGGTGGGCCGCAGGTCTACAAACCGAAAGGCAGCGCGGTCGGTTTGCAGCTCGACCCGTGGATCATTACTGCGCCGTCAGCCAAACAACAGTTTCAAGGCGACAACGAGGCCGTGCGTGCGCTGGTGAATACCTGGCGCAACGATACCGATCATGGCCGCACGCGCGAAATCCAACAGCAAATTGACGAGGCGCTGTCCAGCGGTTCGCTGACCCGCAACGACTCATATTATTATTGCTGTCCCTGGTCGCCCATCTATAGTGTCAATCGCGATCTGAAAATCGGCGACACTCGTTTGAAACGCGGCCAGCAGTTCACGCTCGACATCAGCGCCGAAGAAATTCCACGCGGCGGCGCGTTCAAGCGCGCGATTCTAGTTGGCGACTTTGGCGCAACAGACAATATAGACTATTGTCTTCCCGATGATAAAAATTGATTGAAAACACTTGGGAAAGCAGAACTGCGGATGGCATGATTGCCATCCGCAGTTCTGCTTTATTAGCGCTATTTCAATTCAGGTCTTGTAACATCTGCTGATACTGGTCTCGGGTGATTTCGCCGCGCGCGTAGCGCGCCTGCAAAATATCACGCGGAGACTGACTGCCCGAAGGCTGATTCAAATTCGCCGTCCCGCTCGTGAAGCGCTTGACGGCCCAGACAATCAGAATCACAATCCCAATGATAATCGCGAGGTTGAAGATTAGGCCAAGCAAACCTCCAAGCAGGCCGAAGCCGCCCAAGCCGTCCATCCCAGTGCCCATCATAGTTATTTCTCCTTTCATTTCTTTCTGAAGTTTATGCATCCTTGAAAGATGATTGATGCTTGTATCTTATCAGGCGATGATGAAGCCTTGTTCAAGCCATTGTAAAGATTTGATGAAGAAACCGGGCTGAGTTGTTGGTATCCACAGGCGGCTTTTAAGCATGATGGGGTTTGAGATTCGAATCCCCTTGACGTATGGCATTGTAGAACTGTCCGCCGAAGAAAATTACATAGATGGCATAAGCAATGATCGTTAGGATGGTCGGCGCCGCTTCATACCCAAAGAAAGCGTGCAGTAAGCGTCCGGCGAGGCCCTCATTTGAAATGAATCCCTGTAAGTTCCAGGCAATCGTTGTTCCAATCGGGAGCCATCCAATATCCTGCAGAGCCATCACGCTATGTCCAATGAGTCCTGCCGCGATTAGGATCAGGAAAATCCCGGTCGCGATGAAGAAGTTCCGCAGATTGAGGCGAATGGCGGAACGGAAGAGCAGGTATGTGATGCCCGCCGCCAAGACGAGTCCGAGAATCGCGCCCGGAAGCAGCTGTTTATCTCGAGAAGTGGCTATCAACGCGCTCAGGAATAAAGCCGTTTCCACGCCCTCACGCAGAACTGAAACGAATGCCAAACTGCCCAAAGCAAACGCCTGTCCGCTGGAGATTGCCGCGTCGGCTTTTTGTTCAAGTTCGCCCTTGATGCCGCGGCTCTGTCTCTGCATCCATAAGACCATCCATGTCAATACACCAACTGCCAGCAAAGCCACGACCGCCTCAAAAATCTTGGCGGACGCGCCCTCGAATTGAAAGGCCGCATACTGGAAAAGGATTGCCAGCAATGCACTGACAGCCAGCGCCGCCAGCGTGCCGATCCAAATATGGATTTTGAACTGTGCGCGTTTGATCTTGGTCAGGTAGCCAAGCAGGATACCAACAATCAGGAAGGCCTCCAGGCCTTCCCGAATGGTGATGAGTGTACCAGCGATCATTGTTGCGTTTTTTGAAACTGCTTCTTGACACGCGAGATGACAACCGGCATCGCGACAATCAGACTGAGCGTTCCAACCCAGACTGTTCCCCCGACACGAGCGACCAACGTGTAATCACCGGTCAGTGTGGCGGCTAAGAGAAACAACAACGCTGCGCCGATAGAGATCGGCAGGTAGATCAATGCGCTCTTCAGAGCCACTTCTTTTTCAACTTGTTCATGTTCCATAATAATCTCCTTTTGGTTACGGGCCGGGATCAATTCAGGCAGGCCCCGGCCCACGAATAATTACATTAAGGCTGGACGTTGACGACGAACAGCAAGCCGCCCGGTTCGACATCGTTGTTGGTAGTGTGATGGACGATGTGGCAATGCACAGCCCACTGGCCGGGATTATCCGCGACGAACTCAATATCGAAGCGCTCGCCCGGATGAACGGGCAGTGTGTCCTTCGTCAACTGGGCGATCTCCGGCACGGGGTTGCCGTCGGTGGCGACGATCTTGAACGATGCGCCGTGCAAGTGCATGGGATGTTCGAACTGTCCCGCGCCGACAAAGCGAAGCCGCACGCGCTGGCCCTGCTTGACGTTGATGGTTGGAATGTCCGGGTAGGTCTTGCCGTTGATCGTGAAGAAGTTCGGTTCGCCCATGCTCGGCATAGCGGGATAGGTCACGCCGTCAATCACGCGCCATTCGTTCAGGATCAGAGTCACATCCACGTCCGGTTTGACCGCCGCCCAATTTTTCGGTTCGACGATAAAGCCGCCGAAGAGTCCGGGATTGATCTGCGTGTCGGTATCGTAATGCGAGTGATACATGTACGTGCCGGCGGGTTTGGCTACGAATTCATAGGTATAGGTTTCGCCAGGCTTGACGGGCGTCTGTGAAAGTTCCGGCTGGGAGACGCCGTCCATGTTGGTCGGCACCGGCATCCCGTGCCAATGAATACTGGTCGGCGTGGTGAGCGTGTTCTTGAAGATCACGCGCACTTTATCGCCCTCGGTGACGCGAATGAGCGGGCCGGGCACCGTGCCGTTGTAGGTCAGGGCGGTAACTTGCGTATCGGCATTGATCTTCCACAGCATCGGCTTTGCGGTGAGTTCGAACACTTTGACATCGCCATCGAGTGTGTAAGGCAGGAGTTGTCCGCCTTGTGTTTCGGTGGCAGGAACCGCGCCCTCGGAGGGAATCGGTTCGTCCTGCATTAAGCCGCTGCCCATCCCCGGCATGGCGGTTGGCTGTTGTGCCGCGCCGCCCATGTCCATGCCGGGCATTGTAGAAGGCATGGCAGTTGGTTGGGCAACATTGCCCATGTCCATGCCGGGCATTGTGGAGGGTATGTCCGTAGGCTTCGATGTCGGCGACGTTGTCACCGCTCCGCTGCAAGCCGAGACCAGCAGGAATAGCAGGGTTGCAAGAATAGAGACTGGCAGGTACTTTAGCACGCGCTTCTGCCTCGCTTCTTTTCTGATATTTTCATGTTCCATTTCAATTAACCTTTTTGTCATTAATCGGTGACCTTACGCAAAATTTCCCTCATACCCTATGGGTGCTTTCCCCCACCCTTCCCTCAAAGGGAGAAGGGTGGGGGACGTAAGGTGAGTTAATCATTTCCGACTGCAACTGCCGCAGAAGACAATGCCGCACTGTCAGCGCCCTTGGATTTATGTTCGCGCGCAATCGAGGGCTTGAAGCCTTTCAGCAACAGGGTATTGAGTGTGACCGTGACCGAACTGACGGCCATGAGCAGGCCTGCCAATTCCGGGCTGATGATGAGCGCAACGAGCGGGTAGAACAGCCCGGCGCCCAGCGGAATACCGAGCACGTTGTAGATGAACGCCCAGAACAGATTCTGCCTGACCTTGCGCATGGTAGCCTTAGCAATTTCCAAAGCCACAACCACATCGCGGATGTCGTCCTTGATCAGGATAATGTCGCCGGTTTCTTTGGCTACGTCAGTGCCTGAGCCAATCGCCATGCCGACTTCGGCCTGAGCCAGCGCCGGCGCGTCGTTCACACCGTCGCCGACCATTGCAACCTTCTTGCCTTGCGCTTGTAATTTCTTGACTTCTTCCGCCTTATCCTGCGGCAGGACTTCGGCTAACACACGATCAATACCCACCTTGCGGGCAATCGCATCCGCCGTGCGGCGGTTATCGCCGGTGATCATGGCGACTTCGAGTCCCAGTTTGTGCAAGCGCTTAATCGCATCAGCCGAAAATTCCTTGAGCGTATCCGCCACCGCGATCAGGCCAGCCGCCTGCCTGTTCAAGGCTACAAACATAACTGTCTTGCCGTCAACTTCCAATGCTTCGGCTTGAGACATCAGAGCTGAGAAATCCACGCCGCGTTCCTTCATCAACTTGCGGTTGCCCAGCAGGATTTCAGAACCTTCGACCTTCGCTTCCACGCCGTGACCCGGAATGGAGTTGAATGACTCAGCCTCGCTCAATTTCAAACCGCGTTCCTCAGCGCCATGTACAATGGCTTCGCCGAGCGGATGTTCGCTGTTCTTCTCCGCCATCGCGGCAACCCTCAGCAGTTGATCAGTGCTGACCGATGATTGAGGATTGGTTACCACATCCGTCACCGACGGCTGGCCTTTCGTTAATGTGCCGGTCTTGTCGAACACGATGGTCTGCAATTTACTGGTGTATTCGATGGCTTCGGCGCCCTTGAAGAGTACGCCGAACTCGGCGGCTTTGCCTGTGCCAGCCATCATGGCTGATGGCGTGGCCAACCCCACCGCGCATGGGCAGGAAATGACCAACACGGTGACGCTCAGCAACAGAGAGAAGCCGAACACGCCGATCTCACCCAGCTTGTAAGGCGAGAGGATAAAACTGGAATTCGGGTCGAAGAACCAGTTGAAGCCGAAGAAGAACCAGAACAGGAATACCGCCACTGCCAGCAGGTGCACGCCCAGGATAAAATGCCCGGCCACCCAGTCTGCCAACTTTTGGATCGGGGCCTTGCTGGCTTGCGCGTCTTCTACCAGTTTGATGATCTGCGCCAGCGCGGTCTCTTTGCCCACGCGCGTGGCCTTGAACTTGAACGCGCCAGTCTTGTTGATCGTCCCGCCGATGACCGCGTCGCCCGCCTTCTTTTCCACGGGCAGGCTCTCGCCGGTCAGCATGGACTCATCCACTGCCGAATAACCGTCCACGACTTCGCCGTCCACTGCGATAGATTCGCCGGGACGCACCAGGATGACATCATCCAATTCGACTTCGTCCGCGGGAATTTCCTGCTCCTCGCCATTTCGCATCACGCGCGCGACTTTGGGCTGGAGCTTCATCAATTTGCGGATCGCCTCTGACGTTCGCCCGCGCGTCAACGCTTCGAGCCAGCGGCCCAGGATGATAAATCCGGTCAGCAGCGCCGCGCTCTCGAAGAAGGTCGCGCCTTCGCCGCCGAAGCCCGCTTTCGGGAACACCGTATTGATCACGGCGATGCCATAGGCCGCGCCGATGCCGGTGGCATAGAGCAGGTTCATATCGGTGACGCCGTGCTTGAGTCCGCGCCAGGAGTTAGTAAAGAACTGCCGCCCAGGCCCGAACACGATGGGCGTGGTCAGGATACCAATCACCCATTTATATGATAACCACACAGGGATAATATTCTTCAATGGACCAAGCGCATCATAGAACGTGCCGACAATGACAAACACGCCAATCGCCACGGCAATGATCAAGTTGCGGCCCTGACGCTTCAATTCGTCTTCACGCGCCTGGCGCTCGCGGTCAAGGGCGTCTGCGCCCTCACTGCGTTCCTGCGCTTCGTAACCAACTTCGCGCACGGCACGCTTCATGCCAGAGGTGGAAACCACTCCGGGGATATAAGTCACGCGCGCGGTATTGAGTCCCAGGTTGACGACCGCATCCGTTACGCCGCGCAGATCCTTGAGCGCGCCTTCCACATGATCCACGCAGGAGGCGCAGGTCATGCCGCTCACATCGAAGGTCAGTTCGGCGGTCGCTACCGCGTAGCCCACGCCGTCTACGGCGCGCTGCATATCGGTCAGGTTGGCGCGCTGTGGGTCGTACGAGAGATTTGCTTTATTGGTAGCCAGGTTGACGGTCACGTTCGAGACGCCTGGCACTTCCTTAAGCGCGTCTTCGACGTGAGACACGCACGAGGCACAGGTCATGCCCGAGATAGGCAAAGTTAGATCTGATAGAGTTTGAGTCATGGGTTAACCTCACTTATATGATTGGAATATTTTACGAAAGTTGTGTACAACGATTGGAGCCGCTTAAGTTCGGCCATTCGCTGTTTTGGAGAGGGACTGTCCAGGATGACAGCCTGACTGGATTGGGCCTGGCAAATGAGCAGCCTGACCCCTGCCGCACGCAAAGCCGCCTCAACTGCGCCGAGTTGATGGAGCACTTGTTCGCAGGGTTGGTCTTCTTCAGCCATTTTGATGACTGCGTTCAGGTGTCCCGCCGCACAGTGTAAACGGTTGACAATTTCAGACTGTTGCGTGTGTTTCATAAGGCACCTCGACAAGAGAGGACGCATTGGAGAGGCCAGGCACAAGTGCCCGTCGGATGGCGATCTCCAAATGCTGGTTGGGGCGCTGCCCCATCGGACTGGCGAACGAAAGCCAGGTTCTGCCATCCTGTCCATGGATCACCAGTGTGACAGGTTCCTCCTTCTTTTGATAAACAAGGAGGACGATCATTTGGCAGTTGCAATTCGCGGTTCCGTGGTGCGGGCAATGACAATCAGGATGAGCCAGGCGGGCCACCCGCAGGTCAAAGGTCTGCACTGCGCGCAAGTGAACACTGGCCAGCTGTTGGCTGACCCATTCCTGAACCTGCTCCCAGTTTTGATCGAGAGCCAAAAACGGAATTAGTGCGCTCATTCTGTACATCCTGTTGGTCAAAAGTATAGGCGGGCAGGTGTTAAAGCCATAGCGCTAAATCCCCCGTTCAGAGATAGGCATTTTCGCTTATCGCACGCAAAACTGATCTACTTCCCGCGGAAATGAAACACAGGCTGTCTTTTTTAGACAGCCCGCGGGAGAAGAAGATGCGATTGTGTTATTTGTTGCCGCTAAATTTGATCACCAGAGCCAGTGCCAGGAGAACCGGCAGAGCGATCAGTGCAAGCATGAATAGAAACCCGAAGCCCATTATGGTATATGTCTCCTTTCGTGTTTATTTGATTCCAATATAGCCTGGCTATGTAAAGCATTGATAAAATTGGGAATAAGGTTTATTGAAGAACCGCATGTTTATGTGTTGAAGGGGACGTGTTAAAATCCGCATGTAATATTCACTGTCCACGCGGCTTCAAAGTTTGTGGCTGTGCGCGCATGTTGACATCGCTTTGGGAATTCTTGCGGAAAGTCCGCCGCACTATGCGGATGCGTGACGACCATTCCAACTTTTCTCCAGGAGAATTACAAATGACTTTTACAGCTGAATTTTTACTCATTCTTTCGGCGCTCGTCTTCGGCCTGCGCCATGGGATTGACTGGGATCATATCGCGGCGATCACCGATATTACCGGCGCGCAAGAGTCGGTGCGGCAATCGCTATGGCTGGGAACGGTCTATGCGCTCGGACATGGCACCGTCGTAACAATTCTTGGTATGCTTGCTGTTCTGTTCGGTACGTTCCTGCCAGGCTGGGTGGACGGGGTTATGGAACGTGTTGTTGGAATCACGCTTGTGTTATTGGGCATATACGTGATTTATTCGCTGGCGAAAGACGGCGGGAATTTCCGGATGCGCAGCCGTTGGATGCTCATTTTTGAATGGGCTGAAATCGGTTATCACAAATTGATGAGCAGGATAACGGGTATCGAAACCATTCCCTCTGCGCGCCAGCGCAATTACGGTTTCACTTCGGCCTATCTCATAGGTGTCATCCACGGTGTAGGCGCCGAAACGCCCACTCAGTTATTGCTGTTTATTGCAGCAGCCGGGGTGGCCGGCAACAGGCTGGGCATAATACTCGTATTAACTTTTATCGCCGGCCTGCTGATCTCTAATTCAATCATCACGGCGATGTCAACTTTTGGTTTTATCGGCGCTCGCAAAAACACACCGCTCATAATGATAATAGGAGGCTCGGTTGCGATCTTTAGCCTGGCCGTGGGGACAATTTTTCTGCTCGGTAAAGGAGGTGTTTTGCCGGCTTTCTTCGGCGGTTAAGTTACATGGAATCAAGAAATCAAACGTCTCCTTCAATCAAATTGAAGGAGACGTTTTCATTTGGTAGAAGATCCACTTAAACTGTTGCCAGGATCAGCAATCCCATCACCACCACACCCCCACCCAGCGCAAGCCTTACCCACTCTTTGTGATGCAGATTCCAATGCGCCAGACGATTCAAAGTTGGGCGGGCTGAAGCGGCGATAAGAATCACCACCAGCGGCAGGACAAAGATCAGGTTGTAAAGCACAAGGTAACTATATCCGAGCAAGGCCGAGGGTTGGAGCGCCAGCAGACTTAACACGCCGAGATAAACTGCGCCGCTGCATGGCACAGTGCAAAGACCGATCAGAAAACCTCCCACGATCAGGGCGGGGACGGTGGCCTTTTTCGCCATCTCCCGCGCCGTATCCCCGATCTGAGGCGGGGCTTGCAGACGCCAGCCCAATTCCGGGAGAAAGAAATCCTTGAGCATCCATAGGCCGAAAAGAATGGCAGCCAGCGCGCCAAACCTGGCGGGGAGGTGTTGGCGCGTGAAGATATCCAGCGTCTTGAGCAAACCCACGCCCAGCGCGAGGTAAGTTAAAAACACAGCGGCGATATAAATGCCGCCCTGGCCGAGCATCCGCAATCGAATGGAATTCATGCTTTGTTCGCCGGCCTGCATGGACGCCAACATGGCTGTGATGAAGAGCAACAGAACGGTGAACGCGCACGGATTAATGCCATCCACTGCCGCGGCCACGATGACGGTGGGAAGCGTGATCTTGGGCAGATAAGCTTGCATGGCTTCAGTCGGCGCGTTGGGATGCCATAAACCGGTCAAGGCAATGGCGCCCAAAGCCACGACAGCTAGTGCGGAAAGAATAACGACGCGGCGAAATTGCGATGTGGTGGTCATCCACTATCCTTCGACAATCAGTGTGCCATTCATGCTGGGGTTGGCACGTCCGCCACAGCAGATATTGCAATAATAGTTGTAACTGCCTGTCTTGGTCGGTGTGAAAGTGACGGTATTGGAGCCTTCCGGCTGGGCGACCATGTCCAATGCCAGTTCATCTATGGCCCATTGATGCTTTCCGCCGCCGTCGGTATGAGCCGAATTATCCATGCTGGTCAGGCGGATGGTGACGGGCTGTCCAACTTTGACGCGGATCTCGGTCTTATCAAAGCCGCCCATGGAAGCAGACACATCAATTACATTGCCGGCCAGCGGCGCGGGCGGCGGGCGAAAGAAAGCAGACTTGATGTAAAAGCCTGCCAGGCCGAGTACGCCAATCACGATCACGATAAAGATCGTCGAGCGTATGCGCTGTTTTTTGAGACGCGCCTCTTTGCGAGTTGAGCGGGTTGATTGTTTCATTTGTTCTTTTCCTTTTTACCTACAAGAGATTGAAATTTATGCCGCAACGAGTTCGGCACGGTATTCATGGCGGCCATCGTTGCCAGCGCGAGCCACTGCCTCTACCAGCATTTCTTTTGCAATTTTCTTACCGTCATAACTGATCTCCGCCATGGCCATATTCAGATAAACTTCCGCCTCATACACGCCATCCAGCGAAAGCAGGCTGTTGTGAACGCGCGTTGCGCAGTTCTCACAACCCATCCCCGATACGGCCAGCAGCGCGCTATCTGCTTTTCGAATCTGATCCTCAGGTGTGGTCTTATCGATCGGTTCAACGTAACAATTCTCGTCCACTTTTTTCTCCTTATTGTTTTTCTTCAATATCCATTACTCTACCAATCTTGTTTAGGGTTTCCGCACGCCGCCCACAAGAGCGGCAATGCCTGCCAGCACCAGCACAAGCCATAACGCAAGCAGTGTTTGATTCAACCAGCGGATATTCTTTCTGGTCGAGAGAAAATCCAAAACAACCTGCCGCAGGCCATTGATGCCATGCGCCAGAGCAAACACCAGCAGGAAGAGGTCGTAGGCGCGCCAGCCGAGATAAGCCCAACGCATCGAAACGTAATTCAGGTCAATGCGGTCCACGCCCACCAACACATCCTGGATCAATACGTGGCCCCAAGCCAGCGGGATGAGCAGAAGGCCGCTGTAACGCATCCATTTCCAGGCTGTTATTTCAAAATTCTTTGGAAAAGCAATCAAGCGGGTCATTTTAGATACCCAATTTCTCCAGCACGTTGCGTCCCATAACGAACGCCGCAGGAAGCCACAACACAATAGCGATCACCAGCGTCCAGAGAACTGAGTTGCGCTGAAATTTGATTTCCCAGTTCTTCACCAGGTACAGGTCCAGGATAGCGATTCTGGCTCCGTTCACGCCGTGATAGATCACACTGAAGACAAGAAAGATTTCGCCGATCATGAAAGGCACGGTTCGATACAGCCCGATCGCATCCGCATACAAGGATGGAAAAAAGAAAACCGTGGACGTATCCAATACATGAAAAATCAGAAACGCCAGAACACCCAATCCCGTCAGGCGGTGCAGGATGAAACTCCACTGTCCTTCCAGCCCGCGATATTTGACCAGGTTTGTCATTGTTGCTTTTACATTCATATTAGACCTCTTGATGGCTTCGGTCAAACAGGCCTTTTCTCAGGCCTCGCGCGGACGCGCGTCCAACCCGCGCGGCATCCATACCAGCAAAGCCAGGCCAATCACAAACCCAAGTAGGGCAACGATCTGTGATTGTGTCATTCCGAAAGCAAGGATTTGATATGAACTGGTGAAGGCCAGGAAGAAACGTTCGAGGCTGTAGAGAGTCAAATAGACGAGGAACAGCCTCCCGTCCGGCCAGTTGCGTTTCCGCAATTGCCAGAGCAGGGCGAAAATCCCAACGTTGATCACAAGTTCATAAACAGGCATCGGTGTATAGTATACGCCGAGTTGAGGCACCATCGCATTCGGGCTGGTGTAGGCAAATCCGAACGGGCCGGTGGTTGGCTTGCCCATTGCATCGCCGGTAATTACACATGCAATGCGTCCAATGGCCTGCGCGAGTACCAGGCCCGGCGCGGCCGCATCCAGGAATTTGGGAAAGCGCCAGCCGCGCCGCCAGGCAATCGCAGCACCTGCTACCAGCCCACCGAGGATCGCACCCCAGATCGCCAGCCCGCCCTCCCAGATGTAGAACACGCGGATGGGATTGGCCGCGTATTCATGTGACCAATGGTCGAGCACATGGAACAAGCGCGCCCCGATCAATCCGCCGACGACGATCCAGACGGCGGCATCGTAAACATCATCCTTCTTAAAGCCCTTGCGTTCGGCCTCACGCGCCGTCAACCAGACGCCAACGATGATTGCAAATGTCAGAATCAAACTATACCAACGCACAGCGAAGTGACCGATGTTGAAGATGATTGGATCAATGGAAATTGTAAACATAATTGTCTGAAACCTCACGACTTATTAAATATTTTCCAAGAGCAGATGCCCGCACAAACAACCAGAATGGCAATCAGCAACCCCGTTGCAACCAGGAGACTGATCTTCAATCCGAAGAACGGGAAAACCAACAGGCCTACCAGAGGAAGAGTGCACATCCAGATCACGAGGGCAAGAACCATATCATCAAAGCGACTTGCAAATCGTCTCAACATGACTCTCCTCTCTGGCAGGCCCGTTTAATGCTCATACGAAAACCTAAACTTGCGATCTCATATATGGCACTGCCTTTGCTCCTCTGACTATTGAGAAACGGTAGCAGAGCCCAGGAAACCCAACAACACGCCAGGATTCCATCGCGATGTCATTTACCCGTTTGTCTGTTTGTATCCCCAACCGAGTTGTTGCATTTTTTGTCATTTACTTTCCCTTCATATTTGATTTATTATCTTGACTTATTGCAGCTTCTTGTGCTTCAATAATCAAAATCAGATATTGTGTAATATGTCTCATTGTAGAACTTTGCTTGAAGACTCCTAAGCGCCGTTTATCGCATGGCACAATAAGCATTTCTGCTTATTTAAATCATCAGGTTCGGTCATCATCAGGGCCTGACAGAATGATATCCATATATTCCGAACAGAATACCATATATCCATTTTTGGACATGCAATCTTGCCTGTCATGAAAGGCTCAAGGTCCTATTTGAGACGTGCAGACAGTCTGTCATTATTTCAATTACTCACACAGGCATACTTACTGCGCTCAAAGGGCAAGTGCAACGATCAAATTGACCAACAGCGGTGGCTTGAAACGCGCTCAGTCCTGGTAGTTTTGCGCTGGCTACCATGGGCTGAGCGTTTATCTGACCAGAAGAAGAAATGATTGTGTGCTGTGAAGATTGCCCGTGCTCAACGACACAGCATAAGGGAAGAGCGGGCATCAAGCGCGAGAGAGCATGAAGGCCAAGAGTCAACGGTCAAAAAACTCTCGAGAGGGTCGTTTTCATAACATAAATCATTTAAGATGACCGGAGACGGGTTGTAATGTTGCAACAACTCCGCTGACGATAATGACCAGCAGAATGATGCCGGCTAGGATCAACACCCATTTTCTTTTCAGCGGGCTGAGATACGGACTGCGGTCAACAATTGGGACGAGGAACAGGAGACCAGCCAGGATGGACGGGATGATGATCAATGCCCACGCGCCCCACGCCGCCTCAGCCGGGAAAAGCCAGACGAACATCCACCAGGGCTTGGTTAATTCCTCGCCGGGTATGCCGGGCTGTCCAAGCGGGGCTGGGAAGAACAGGCCAAGAATCAGAACGATTGCGAAGAGAAGCAGGCCGTAACCAGCCATGCTTCGCAGATGAACGTCAAAGCGCGATTCGCCCTCGCCCTTGGTATTGTGGGCAGTTGCGTCTGCGTCGACCTTGGGAGAGATGCCGTGCTGATTGATCAGATAGATATGTATGCCGATCAGCGCCGCGAATGCCAACGGAAGAATTGATGTGTGAACTGTGAAGAAGCGGGTTAACAATGAAACACTGCGGCTGAATTCCGAACTAAAGAAAGCGCCCAGCGCTCCCATTAATCCGCCTGCGTCTGTGGCATGTTGAAGCGCTTCCACGCCTTCCTGGTCGTATTTGAGCGCCGAGCCGGTATAGACTGCGCCAAACGTGACCAATAATAAACCAAGCCCGATGAACCAGTTGAGTTCGCGCGGCTTCTTATACGCAGCAGTGAACAGAATTCTCAGGAAATGCAGGATCACTGTTGCAGTGACGATTTGCGCCGTCCAGAAATGAATGGAGCGGATCAATTCGCCCAACGGAACGCCGGTAATCAAATACACGACGCTTTGCCGGGCTTCACTCGGCTGGGCGTTGTAGAACTGAGCCATATAAATGCCGGTGGCAAACAAAATCAGAAACCCCACAAACGAAATACCGCCCAGCAAATACCAGATCTTATTTGCGTGGGCAGGCACGGGGTAGGTCAACCCTTTCCAACCTGTGCGTTCGACCAGCCATTCGCTAAACGTTTCCCGTTGAGGTGGCCGTTGTTGTGACGCGGTGGTCTTCATAAAGAGCCTCCTGAAAATTCTTATTTAATCTTCCTCATTGTATGGCTTTGAATCAGGAGTCCTAAGCGCCGTTTATCGTATCCTAATATAAGCATTTTGGCTTGTGCAAAATGTCAGGCTCTGGATATGACTAAATTCATGCCTATTGCTCATAATAAATTGCGATTCATTTCGCCCACTCTCATCCGGAAATGTGACGCGGCCGGGCAGTTTCATCGCTCGGGCCGCGTCATCTCGTAGACGGGTTGGAAAGTCCGCTAGAATTTTCCAGGGGTTTTATTTATATTCCTGTTAGGCCGCAGGCGCTTGTTTCACCGACGAAGCGATGCGGCCCGACGCAAGGGTTTCCTGCCGCAGATAGCCGAAAGCGACGATGTACACCCAAGCAATGACAATTTGCATTGCCGCCACCATGCTGTCGAAATCAACGCTTTCTTCTAGGCCGTCGGTCGGCAAAAGCCACGGGTGAGCCGCCCCCGCGGCAAAGTGGAAATTAACCGCCATGAAAAAGCCGCCGATGGCTGCCGCGGCCGTCAGGGAAAATAAAGCCGACTTTATGAAACCAGGCATACGATTCCAGACAAAGAACCAGATAAGGGGTCCGAAGAGGAAAGCGATCCCGATCAAAATTTCGGCATACTCGATCACGTAAGCAAAGAGCGTCGAGTTGGGGATCACGAAACCGCTCAGGAAGTTTGCGTACCAGGCAGGCGCGCCATCCATCATCGCTTCCAACTGCCCGGGAAGAGAAGCCGGAAAACCCTCCGGCATGATGACCTTGCCGAGTCCCGACCAAAGCCACTCAAATCCCAGGATCATCTGTAAAACCAGGAACGCGGTCATTGCCAGGGTGGGCTGCTCGCGGAGCGCCTGTAGCTTCGATTTCGTCTGATTTAATGTTGCTTTATCTTTAGATACTGTCATGATTTATTGTCTCCTTTTTTTAAGTTCGTTTATTTTGTTCGATCACCCCCAAGTATAGGAGTCTTTTGCAATCCGTCCAGCGCTATTTGTAGCATCATTGAATGGGTATTTTTGCTTGTGTAAAATGTCACATTCTGGATATGACCAGGGCGTGACAAATTAAGATTCGTTTTTCCAACCAGCGTGTTGCGCATTGTCTTGACGGCTTGGGTACGCGATCTCGCCTGCCGCGATGGATGACTGAGATAATTCTTCCCACCTTAGCCTGCATCCACAAGCAGTTTTTGCAACATAAAGCTGGTGGGTTTTTCATCCATAATCGCAATGTGTTCCAAAACGATCGCCGCGTTCATTGGACTGATGCGCGGATTCAAACAGCGATAAGGATCGCACCCATAACCATCACCAGCGAACCAGGCAGGCGTTGCGCCAATCCATGCTCTTTGAGAAAGTAGAAACTCCAGATCACGGTCAATAACGTACTGAGTTTAAAAAGTGTTGTCACGTATCCGACAAGCCCGAGACTATAAGCGGTGTAGGCTAACACAGGCGCAATACCCGCTATTAATCCCGCAAAAAATAATTCCCGGCGATGCAGAGACAGCTTGGTGATAACAGATTTGCCTCGCGCCATAACCCATGGAGTAAGCAGAAGGGTCAGGAATGCGGTTGCCATGAAGGCTGTGAAGCGTGGGCTTTCCGGGTTCGTGTGCAGAATGGCTGTTTTTTCAAACAGCGGCGTAATGGCCCACAGCAAGCCTGCCAGTAAAACAAGCGTGACACCGGGTGTGAACGCCAGCGACTTGAAAGGAGCAAGCCAGCCAGCCTCTGAACCGCGATTCAGCCAATACGCCCCGATCAGCACCAAGCCCACGCCTGCCAAGCCTCGCGCCGAAGGTATCTCATCTAAAAAGAGAGCGGAAATCAACACAGTGAACACCGGGCTGAAAATTAGAAGAGGCGTAACGAACGACGCGTCTGCTAATTTCAGCGCCCGTGTGGAAGCAACTTGCGCGACTACATTGAATATTGCCGAACCCATCACGCCAACGACGAATAACCAATCAAAGGCCGGAAATCGCGGCGTGAACGCAAATGTAAACAGAGCGAGCAATGGCAGGGAAAGCAAAGTAACTGCCCACACCACGATGATCGGGTCTGCATCTTTCAACATTCGTTTGTAGAGGATGGGGTTGAAGGATGTCAACACCGCCGCGCCAAGGGCTAAAAAAGCCCACATGTCCAGTTTCTCCTCGCCGCAAGATAATATCTTGATCTAAAAGACATCGCCGCGCCAGCGGAACCACAGCCAGCCTATGCCGATACCAACGATTCCGCCAACCAGCCCGGATAGCCAGTGAATGGGGTGCGGCTGTGAAGTACGAAAAACAGCCTCTGCAACAAGATAGCTGAGAAAGCCAAGCCCAAATGCCCAAATGTAGACGACTACCGGCCAATCCTTTTGTTTTTTCTTCTCGGGTTTCTTGCTGATCTTTTCAGGTTTCTTACTGATTTTTGCGGGTTTCTTGCTGGTCTTTGCAGGTTTATTACTCATCATCTTCTCCATTCATTTGTAAAATTAACTACCACAATTGCTGCCGTTACTGGGCGCTTTGGGGAGCAGGCCGCCGGCTTGAAGCGAAGCATAGACCTGGCCCGATCCAGAAGCCGAAAAGAACTCTTTGCCCATGACCACGCGCGGGTCGGACTGAACAAAATCAATATTCTGTTTGGCCTTGAGATAAATGGCGCTTTGCAGCGCCTGTTGAGGAAACCAGTAAGCGTTCGCATATTTGGCCGCTATAAACATCTCGTCAACGCTGGCATTCTGCGAAGCGAGCAATTCGAGCAGGCCAAGCATGGCCATGCCGTGATTGCAGTCAGGGAAAATCGTCGGGTTATCGCAGCACGGACGATATACAGCCGCAGCCACCTCTTCCACCCGCGCTTGTTGTTCAGGAGTTAATGAGATCAACTCAGTGCCGGCATATAACTCTGTGACGGGTTTTGTTCCAAGAGTCCATCCGCCTGTGGATGCAAAGCGGTCTACCTGACCGCCGCTATTTCGGATCATGGCTCCTTCTGTCAGAATCGGATTCTTATTGGCCAGACCAACTGCCCAGAAAAAGTTGAGCAGGAAATGGGCATTTTCCGGTGTGATGACAATCTGCTCATCGCTTCCCCGCTTCACTATCCCGACCTGGGCCGGGGTCAATGGATCCCCGGCCTGTTGATACACTGCGGCAAACGCGTCGTAGTTGATCGCGCCGCTTTCCAGCAAGCGCGGTCCGAGGTCGCCATAGCGAACGTTAAGTTTGTATCCTTCTGGCGGGTTGACCTGTTTCATCATGGCCGCAAAATCCATCCCATTGCCGTTATTGCTGGCGGCTTCGGTGGGCGCGGCAGGAGGTTGAACTGCGGCGGTGTTTTGCGGCGGGCGTCCCCAAGCCGCGTAACCGCTCAGAATTCCCAGCAAGAAGGATGCCAAAACCAAAGATGGATACAGCCAGGATGTGATTGGGCGCGGCGTCTTCTGCATCGGAAGCAGAGTGGCTGTGCTCTTTGTTCGTGGAACTGCAGGTTTCTTACTTACAGTTCGCGGAACCGCAACTCTCTTGCTCGTGGTTCGTGGAGTTGCAGGCTTCTTACTCGTGGTTCGCGGAGTTGCTCGGCGTGTTGCAGATTTTTTCTTCAAATCAGATTCCGACATACTATTCTCCTTCTATCTTTTTCGCTTTGATGCTTTCATAAAACCAGACCGGCCCGAAAAGGGTATACATGTGTTCGGCTTCGGATGCGGAATCAAACCCCGCTTCTTTCAACATGGGCAGGATACGCCCGCCAAAGTTGTCAGCGGCCTCTTCGAGATTTTTCATGACCGCGCCCTGAATCTTTGTAAGAAGGCTAAAGGGCCGGCCAAAATCGAGGATGTAGAATCCGCCAGCGGGTCGAAGGACGCGGCGCACTTCCTGAAAGGCGCGCACCTTATCCGCGCTGGTCAGGTGATGAATGACGAGACTGCTCACGACCACGTCAAATGAACGGTCAGGATAGGGCAGATTATAAGCGAGGCCGTAATCCCATTTTATATCAACGCGGGCTTGTTCGGCTTTAGTTTTGGCAATAGCAAGCACTTCTTCATCGCCATCAACGCCTGTGATGTGCGCTTCAGGCGCGGACTGTTTGAGCATGACCGTCAGCGTGCCTGTGCCGCAGCCCAGATCGAGCACATGTTGACCAGGCTGGACGCCGGCTCGTTCGATCAAGCGGCGTTTGAAATTTTCCTCGCGCATTCCCCACTTGAGCAGAGGGTCATACAGCGGCGTAAGCCAGCGAAAACTCAAGGCGGGAATGTATTTATTTTCTTTAACCATACTACCTCAACTCTGTTTCTCTCTCGATTTTTTCTGCCCGTCGGCGCGGAAAGACGGCCAGCCGGGAAACCTGGAACGCATTGCTTCGGCGTCGTCACGAATCTCGATTTGTTCCGCCTGGAAGCAAGCGCGGCAGGAAGGCGGGCGTTCTGGCGGCATACTTTGCATATATCTCTCCAAACTGCGCCAGAGAATCTTTTTCTTCCTTGTGTGACAGCCGAATATACATGATGACCAAAAAGGGAAACATAACCAGGGTGATCAATGTCGGCCACTGAACCAGGAATCCCAGCATGATCAGGATAAAACCAATATACTGCGGATGACGAAAATGGGCATAGGGCCCGTCAGTAGCAACCTGATGAGTATGTTGAGCCTGGTAGAGTATGCGCCACGCAGCTCCAATTAGAATGAACCCGCCCCCGACCAGCCCATCGCTCAACCAGTGAAGCAGTGTGAAATGAGGGTCGCCTTTCAAGCCCAGCAGCGTTTGCCATAAATGCCCGGTGTTGTGCGCCAAGAGGTCAATGCCCGGGTAGCGGCTTACGAGCCAGCCGGAGAGCAGGTAGATGGTCAGCGGAAAACCGTACATTTCGGTGAACAGCGCGATGAGAAAGGCTGAGAACGCTCCAAAAGAACGCCAGTCGCGCACGGTACGCGGTTTGAAGAAGCTGAGGGCGAAGATGACGAAGATGGCTACGTTGATAATAACCAGCGGCCAAAGTCCATAGGCGGGTACGTCCGTGTTCATTTTTCGTCCTTGGCCTGCGATTGTTCATTCGATGTGCCATTGCCGCCAGCACCTCGAAGCAGGAACAGGAACAAAAGCAGGGACAGGAACAATAACGCGTATGGCAGGAAGCCGAAGAGATACACCCTGTGTTCAACGATCAAAAAGAAAGCGGCAATGATCATGAAGGCAATAAAAACCAATCCACTTCCAGAGAGCAACCATTTGCCAAATCGGGATTTTCCGAGGTTATCCATATATTTTTTTACCTTGATTTGCGTATTGCAGAAGAGCATTGGGCACGATACACAATACCAGACCAGCCGACAGCCAATCTGGCGTGTGCATCATGCCCATCTATGTTGGAGTTCAAAGCCCGCGACTTTATCGCGCTTGATTGAACAGGAGCGACCTAGTGATGGTGCGCGCCATGCTCGTCGTGATGCTCGTGATCCTTCGGATGACCATATTTATGCGGATCAGCGTCGAATTTGCTGACGCAATCCTGCGAGCAGAAATAGAACGTCCGGCCTTCGTGTTCGCGTTTTGCAAATGCTTTCTCTGACTCGATTTCCATGCCACAAACTGGATCTTTGACTTTCATGGTTGTCTCCTTTCGAGATTGAATGCTGATGACCGTTGTCAATCAGCTTGATGACACTGGTCGCGGAGATTTGCTCGCGCGTCCAGCGATTGCCCATTCGCTCAATTGACGCCACTTTTTTATGCTCAGTCCGGCGGATTCCAATTGCGAGCGGAATTCACGGCCATGGAATTGAGTGGCCTGCGGATGGTCGAAGAAGACCGGCGCGGGCCAGGTTGAGATGAGGCCTTTGAGCAAATCTTCAAAGTAGAACATGCCGCCCGGCTTAAGTACACGGGCGATTTCTTTCAGCGCCTGCGGCCAGCCAGGGATGTGATGGATGACGCCGTAATCCACCACTGCGTCGAAACTGGCATCGGGTGCATCAATGGCTTCGGCATCGCCAACGAAGACTCGGGTGCGGTCACCATATTTTGCCAGGCGTTTTTGCGCCAGAGTGATCATCTTTGGATCAAGATCAAAGCCCGTAACGTGCTCTGCGCCGAGCGATAGCAGGATTTCCATTCCAACACCGCGCCCGCAGCCGATTTCGAGCACGCGTTTCCCGGCCAGCGAGCCGCGCGCACCGATCAGCCGCGGGGTTTCAAATTGCCGCTGTAAGGCCGCGCGCAGCGCATTGTTCACCAAGATGAACTCAAGGCCGTTGAGCTTCATTCAACAATCAACTTGCCGCGCAGCATGCCCATCTGGCACTGAAACTCGAACTCGCCAACTTTATCGGGCATGAATTCAACGGGGACGGTTTCGCCTTCGGGAAGTTTGGCGCTTTTGTTGAAATCCGGGATAAGCAACAGCTCGGAGCAGGAGGCGGATTCACTGCGTACAAAGTTGAGCCTCACAGGCTTGCCCTTTTCTACGACGATCACATCGGGGGTGTAGCCGCCTTTTACAAGCACCATCAATTCCTGATATCCACTGCTGGACAAGGTGGCTTTTACGCCGGCCTTCTTCACCATCCAGAAAAACCAGACGATGAATGCGATAAACACAAGGCCAAGTACTGTTACTATAATTTTGTCGGGGGTCATAGGTAATCTCCAATTTAGAGGGATGAAGGCAGAAGGTTGCCCAACCATCGTCATCCCTTTGATTTCGTTAGCGAGGTTATGCAAGCCTCCCCATCATCCCCAACCCTTCTCCCGAAAGGGGAAGGGAGTTTCCTCTCTTCACCCCTCTCCCAATGGGAGAGGGGACAGGGTGAGGGTAGGCTGCGTCAATTTAGTGAACGGGTTTCCAACTCTTCAGCCGGTTGGCATTGGCTATCACAGTTACACTGCTAAAGGACATCGCCAGTGCCGCCAGCAGGGGCGAGAGCAAAATGCCGAAGAACGGATACAACACACCCAGCGCAATGGGCAGGCCCGCACTGTTGTAGACGAACGCGCCGACCAGGTTCTGGTACACATTGCGCATCGTAGCGCGGCTCAACTGGATGGCCGTCACCACACCCATCAGACTGCCCTTGATGAGAGTAATGTCCGAGGCTTCGATGGCAACGTCCGTGCCGGTGCCGATCGCCATGCCGATGTCGGCCTGGGCGAGGGCGGGCGCGTCGTTGATGCCATCTCCGACCATTGCGACTCTTTTGCCTTCGAGCTGCAGTTTCTGCACATTGAAGGCTTTATCCTGCGGCAGGACTTCGGCCAGCACGCGATCCACGCCGACCTGGCGGGCAATCGCATTGGCGGTGCGCTCATTATCGCCGGTGATCATCACCACTTCCAATCCCATTTTCTTCATTGCCGCGATGGCAGTTTTTGAGTCTTCCTTTACGGTGTCTGCCACGGCGATGATGCCCGCCGCTTTGTCGTCCAGCGCGATGTACATCGGGGTCTTGCCATTGTCAGCCAGCGACTTCGACTTTTCTTCAAGGTCACCAAGCGCGATGCCTTCGCGGTTCATCAACTTGAGGTTGCCAATCAATATACTTCGTCCCTCGACTTTTGCCGAAACGCCGTGACCGGGGATCGCGTCGAAGGTTTCGATGTTGCTTAGCTTGACGCCGCGCGCCTGCGCGCCTTCGACAATTGCCAGCGCCAGCGGATGCTCGGAGGATTTCTCGACCGAAGCCGCCAGCCGCAGCACGTCCGCTTCGTTCTGGCCCGCAGCCAGCACCACATCTGTGAGCGACGGCTTGCCGAATGTGATCGTGCCGGTCTTGTCGAGGATGATGGCGTTGAGTTTTTCAGCGGCTTGCAAGGCGTCACCAGAGCGGATGAGGATGCCGTTCTGCGCGCCGAGACCGATGCCGGTTGTCAGGCTCATGGGCGTCGCCATGCCGAGCGCGCACGGGCAGGCAATGATCAGCGTAGTGACCGCCACGATCAAGCCATACGTCAACGCGGGAGACGGACCGAAGTCATACCAGATCACGAAGCCGAGGATGGCGAGAATCATCACCGAAGGCGTGAAGTATGCCGACACGCGGTCCACGATTTTCTGGATGGGCACTTTACTGCCCTGCGCGTCCTGCACCAGGCGGATGATGTTCGAGAGCGCGGTATCTTTGCCGACTTTGGTGGTGCGAAACTTGAACGCACCGGTCTTGTTGATTGTCGCGCCGATGACCTCGTCACCAATTTTCTTTGAAACGGGAAGCGATTCGCCGGTAATCATGGACTCATCCACTGCCGACTGGCCTTCGATCACTTCACCATCCACAGGGATCTTCTCGCCGGGGCGCACGATCACAATGTCGTTGACCAGCACTTCTTCCACTGCAATGTCAATTTCTTTTCCATCACGAACGACGCGCGCGGTCTTGGCTTGCAGGCCAATCAATTTCTTGATGGCTTCCGAAGTGCGGCCCTTGGCTTTGAGTTCCATGGCGAGGCCAAGAACCACGAGCGCCGTCACCACTACTGTCACGTCGTAGTACACATCGGTAAATTCCTGCGATGGGAATAGCTGCGGGAAGATCATGGCAATCGTGGAATAAAGCCATGCCACGCCGGTGCCGACGGCAATGAGCGTGTGCATGTTGGCAGAGCGATGTTTGAGGCCCTCCCACATACCGGTAAAGAACTGATTGCCTGAATAGATCAGCACGGCCAGGCTGGCAATACCCATGCCATACCAGATGTACATCAACTGCGAACTGCCGCGCGGGAACCAATCGCGCAAAACAGGGAAGAGCCAGGGATAGGAAAGCAACATGGTCGGTACGCCGACTGCCGCGCCAAACCACCACTTGCGCATGAGCGAGCGATATTCCTTTTCCATCGCCTGCGCTTCCTTATCCATTTCAGGCTCGCTGGCTTCGGCGGCGCGTGCCGCTTTGTATGGCCCGACACTTTCGACGGCTTTCGTCAATTGGCCTAAATCGCCAATCACGGGTGAGTATTCAACTTTAACTTCGTTGGTTGCCGCGTTCATGGTGGCGTTCAACACGCCAGGCACAGCTTTGAGAGCATCTTCGATTTTCACCACACATTCAGCGCAGTAAATACCGCTAATTTTCAGTCTCATGCTTTGGCCGTCGGCAATGAAACCGGCGCTGCGTACCGCGTCCAGCAGATCTGTGACGGTGACGCGCGCTGGATCGTACTCGACGAAGACGCGGCCCTCCTTCGTGTTAGCAGTTACTTTACTCACGCCGGATAACGCGCGCAGGGCACCTTCCAGCGCCGGTCCGCCCGATTTTTTGAGTCCGCCTACGGGCAGTGCGATGCGGACAGGTCCGCTCGCATCAGAAGCAATGCCGGTCGTCGCGGATGAAACCACCGAGGCGTAGCGATGCGGGTCTGCGTCGAATTTTTCGGCGCAGGATTGGGAGCAAAGATAGAATGTCCGCCCCATGTGCTGACGCGTAGCGAAAGCACTCTTGGGATTAATTTCCATTCCACAAACAGGATCATGTATTGTCATAGAATCACCTTCCAACAAATAAGATGCAGGAAGTATATAAAGTTCAAAAGCAATGTGCCAGAAGAATAGTGCTTACATGAATATAAGCGGAATGGCCTATCTTTTGGACAGGCCATTCGATGTAACGTGAAGCGGTTTAGTGATGGTGTGCGTGCTCGTCTTCGCCTTTGCCGATATACTTTTCGGGTTCTTTATCGAAGGATTTCTTGCAGCCGGGCGAGCAGAAGTAATAGGTCTGGCCTTTGTACTCAGACTTGCCAGCCGCGGTCGCCGGATCAATATCCATACCGCATACGAGGTCTTTTACTGTAGTTGCCATTATTTATTTTCTCCTTTTGTTTTGATTATGTCCGTTAAACATTGACAGCACGAGCGCCAACCTGCCTGCTAATCAATAGGCAGTTTGGCCCATCATTGTGCCGGCCTGACTTCAATTATAAACTGTACATTGCCTTGATAGCCGCCTTGGGCAAGGTTGACGCGCAGCCACCAGGTCCCCACAGATGGAAATTGCGCGCCGGCCATAAACATGCCGCTTCCATCCGACATTGGTTGAGCGATTCCCGAACCAACAGGCTGGTCGCTTCCTTCGCGGCCGTACTCAAACGACAAAGAATCCGGTTGAATGATAACGCGATTCGAATTCATGAGCATGAAACTCAACTTCACGGTTCCTGTCGGCCTGGCAGGGTAGGGATTCGTTTGAAGCTGAACCGTGACCGGCCCGTATGGGCCCATATCCGCGATGGCATTACGCGACGGATTACGCGCAATCTCGCCCAGCGTTGACCAAATCAGCAACCCGATCAAAGCTATTGCCACCAGGATATAAAATATCCATTCAAATCGAAACCGTTTGATTGTTAATGTTGATTGCATTTCTATACCTGCATAAATCGTCCGCCATCTCCAACCCGGATTTCAGGATAATGTTGATGATTTCTTTTCATTTTTCTTAGCGGACAGAGCATATCTATCCGGTTCTCTCTCAAACATCTGTTTGCAGAGTGTCGAACAGAAATAATGCGTCCGTCCTTGGTAAACCAGTTTTTCTTTGGCCGTATTTTCAGATAAAGCCATGCCGCACACGGGGTCTTTGATCATGGATTAACTCCTTTAAGTGATTTTACCTCAGATGCCGAATCCAGCCACATCCATTTCCTCATCCAATAAAGACTAATTGCCATAATGACAAGCGCGATGACTTGCGCCTCGCGAAAACCACCGGGCCAGAAGATGCTGTCGCCGCGAAAAGATTCGAGGAAAACCCTGGACGCAGAGGAAAGTGCAACCGTCAACAAAAAATTCAGTCCCGCGCCTTCCGGCTTCGGAAACCGCTCGCGGATAACGAGAAAGATCATCAAAGCAGAGAATGTCTCGTAAAACTGCGAGGGATGGCGGTAATCGTTCCACAGCCGAATTGCCCACGGAACGCTGGTCGGCGTGCCGTACGCATCGCCGCTCAGAATATGAGCCAGGCCCGTGAAGACCATGAACAACGCCAGCCCCGGCGCGAGGGCGTCAAGGGTTGGGCGCAACGGCAGTCTGTTGCGCTGAAGGAAAATCACGAAGGTAATCAGCCCCACGGTCAATCCCATGGAAGGCGAAAGCGTACTTGGAGTTAGCGCCAGCAAGCTGAGTGGATTGGATGAGTACAAACCAGGAAACTCCAGCGCGTATCCCAGGCGCCCGCCGACCAATCCTGCCAGTAAACTATAGAAGATCATATTGCCAATGACAGACGGGTTTAATTTGAGCCTTGCAGACTCGCGTTCCACAAGCGACATGCCAATGTATAGCCCGGCCAGCAAAGCCAGAAGGGGCAATTGCAGGAGAAAAGGTCCAAGTCGGAGATAAGGATACATTTATTGACTCTCTTTCAAGAGCGCCTCAATTTTCGAGCGGATGAAAGTTTCGCTCATTGGCCCGCCAACCACCATCGTGCGAATGATCCCCACACGATTGATAAAAAACGTTGTCGGTATGCCCTTTATCTGATACTGGTAGCCGACGCTCCCGTCTCGATCCAGCAGGATGGGGTAGGTCAATTTGAATTCCTGAACAAAAGACTCTACATCGCTCACTAAATCCTGGTTGGTCAGGTCCACGCCAAGTATCACCACACCAGAATCCTTATATTGCTCATAGGCTTTTTCCAGGGCTGGCGTTTCCTGCCGGCACGGAAGACACCACGTCGCCCATAGATTGACCACCACGATCTTGCCGCGCAGCCCCGAAAGCGTGACCTTGTTTCCATCCAGCGTATCGAGCGTGAAGTCGGGAGCCAGAAATCCTTCGCGCGGACTCGGCGCAACAGAAAGAGGAGCGCCAATTGCCGAAGGGACGCGCGAGAACATAGTCCATAAAATGCCTGCGGCGAGGCTCAACGCCATGATAATTTCCCAGCGCCTCTTTCGGGACGAGGAAGCGGATTCCGTCATATCAAATTTCTCCAATCCCAGATATTATTTCAGAAGCGGATCAATGGCCTGTTGAAAAACCTGGAAAGGCTGGGCGCCGATGACTGTCTGGCCGTTGATCAAGAACGTCGGCGTGCTTTGAACGCCAAGTGCGCTCGATGCCTGGGTATCTGCCTGTACCAAAGATGTGTATTTACCCGAATCTAGGCAATTATTGAAAGCCTGAGTATCTAAGCCAAGATCTTGCGCAAACTTTTTCAAGTTATCTTTATTGAACGCGCCCTGGTTTTCTCCAGACTGACTGTTATACAGTTTGTCGTGATACTCCCAAAACTTATTTTGATCCGAGGCACATTCGGCGGCTTCCGCGGCCCAGTTCGATTCTGGCCCAAGAAACGAGAAGTTAAAATATGCGAAGCGAACTTTACCGCTCTTGATGTATTGCTCATTCATTTGGGGTTCCGTCTGAGCGAAAAACCGGCCACAAAACGGACATTGGAAATCGCCAAATTCGATAATGGTGACCGGCGCATTCGCATCGCCTTTGAAGTGGCGCACCTTGGCGACAACAGAGTCCATTAGAATTTTCTGCGCGGCGGCCTGATCGGTTGTGGGGAGGACAACAGGCGGCGTGACGAGGGATGGGGCCGGTGAAGCGGCGAGCGAAGCAGTCGTCGCGCTGGATGACTGGGCCAGTGTTAACGGGCGCACATAGTAACCGACCAACAGCCCGATCACCAACATAATCAATCCAACAATCGGGGTCGCCCACGATTGAATACTGAATGTCACGGCTGGCCGGGTTTTGCTTTCAATCTCCTGCGGCACATCCAATTTTGTTTCTTCCTGTTTGGGCTTTCGTTTCGTAATCGTCTTGGGCCGCTCTGGCGTTGCTTCGCCCTGCTTTCGTTTCGGAGTTGCCATGTTACTAATCTCCTTTAATACAAAATGGGTCGTTTACTTTCCTTCGAGCAGATAACCGGCTTGTTCCCAGCCATCCATGCCCCCATTGAGATTCAAGACGTTTGTGTAACCCAGCTTTACCAGTGTCTCGGCGGCGATGGCGCTCATGCGCCCGCTGCGGCAATAGAGGACGAGCTTCGCGTTTTTATCTGCTGGCAATTGCGAAAGATTCTGTCCGATCTGGTCGTACGGAATGGACAAGTCCGTTCCGGCGATATTCCCTGCGAAGGGAGTATGGACGTTGATGAACACAAAGTCTTTATTCTTCAACATTGTATTCAATTCGTCTGCGCTGACGTTGGTATACGAACCGCCCGGTACGCTGATTTTTTGTTCCACGATTTGAGCAGGCTTGTTCTGGCATGCGGCCAAAGTTAAGCCAAATATGAATAGGAGGATAAGAAATCGTTTCATGAGGTTGCTCCTGGATTATTCCTTTCTTCTGTAATTCTAAAGACATGTCCGCCCAGATAACCGAGATAAGCGGGCACAAGCGGCAGGACGCACGGCGAAAGAAATGAAAGCAATCCCGCCAGCACAGCTGTTATGTAAGTCGGTGCGGCAGTATATGCAGAAAAGTCAATGAATAATCCGTTCTGGAAAGCCCAGATGGCGATGCGGCTCATCGTGTTTGTAAGCAACATGACGCCGATGATGAGAATGAACACACCGCTCGCAATCTGGAAGGCGCGCTGATAACGCCTCATTCGCTTGACCCAGCCGGTGGCGCGTTCGAGTCCCAGCGCCAGGATCAGGAAGGGAATGCCGAGACCCAGCGAATAACCCGAAGATAACCACATGGCCTGGCCCACCGTTTGCTGACTCATGCCGAGGGTCAGTATCGCGCCGAGGGTCGCGCCGATGCACGGACTCCAGCCCGCAGCGAAGAAGATGCCCATGAGGGCCGAGCCACCATACGTCCCGCGCCGACCCGTGTATTGTGTGCGCGTGTCGGCATAGAACCAGGGAATCCTGATGATGTCCAGCGTCGCCAGCCCGAACAGGATCACGATCACACCGCCGATGCGTCCCAGGATAAATTTATATTCGCCGAAGAGCTGGCCAAGGACCGTCATTGTTCCGCCCCAGCCAACGATGAATATCAGTGAAAAGCCAAGTACGAATAACAGTGCATGGACGAAGACTTCCCGACGGTGCGGCACTGCTTGTAATTGAGAAACAGCAATTGGCTCAGCCATCTAATTTCCTATGGGGCATCGGGTTCGGGAGCTTTGTTGAGATTGGCCTTGTAGAACGCAAGCGCCTGGGCGGCATCAAAGGTCTTCATTTTCAGCAAGCGTCCCCAAGAGGTCATCGCGACGGGCACATCTATCGAATCCCAGGGGTAGGCAATCACTTTGATATTATTGACTTTATCCATGACGGCTTTTATTTGCGCCTTCAATTCGGAGCAGGCACTCGCGCTGAGATTGGCGCAGTTGTACCAGAAGATAACGTAGCCATGCTCCATATTATGTAACAGGTATGCCTGTGGATATTTATAATTGTTGGTCTCGTAAAACCCGGTATTTAATTCGTTGGGATAATGCTGTCCCGATGTTGGCGGGTTGGAATTGTATGTGCCAGGGTCGCTGTCAACGGCCACATGATTGGCTCCCGTGACCGGCACCGCTTCGCCGACACTCGGACGCGCAGCCTGCCAAACGTTTAGACCAACGATGGCAAGAACCACCAGTCCCAGCCCGCCCCAGAGAAGAATGCCTTGTATCTTTTTTTGTCGGCGCTGGCGGGAGCGCATCTGCTCGCGTTTACTTGATTTTTGGGTCATTGTCTCTACTCCTCAAGAAGATATTGTGTATCGGCCAAATCGTACGAGCCATTTTGAAAAACTTTGCTTATTGCGAATTTGATCCGGCGGTAATCCGCCATTGAACCTCACGCTTCTTGCAGCCTCATTTGCACTCGATGAATTCAAACATGGAGGCGGTCTCCTCTCGGCTGAGTTGATCTTGAAAGGGGGCTTTTTTGAATGATAGGCGGGGCGGAACAGTAATTCGATCAATCATCACTGGCCGATGCGCGCAAAGTGCAGGAAGGTCGCATCGAGGATCAAAAACCACACCGACCGCTTTACGTCTGACAGCCGATTGGAATATCGCACAATTAAAAGCAGTCAAATCTGTCAATGCTAAACCCAACCGGAAGCAGATGTTTTGCAGCGTCTTAAATTTTGGGTGGAGGGGTTATGATTTTGCGGCTATTAACCTGAACGTAAAAAATCGGGAACGCAACATGGCAAGTCCCTGCCGGGTGAGTTTTGCACGCAGAATACGAAATGACAAAACCACCGCACATCAAGGATGAAGAACCGAAATTACTACAACCTGAAACAGGCATATCCTGCCATACAGCCGGGGTGTCGTTCAGCAACCCGCCCGCCTCGGCAGACATACGCATGAGTCTGGTCTGCATGGACGGGACTTGGGAGAGTAGAAAAAGCGCGATCAAGAGCATCAAACCCAACTCTATCTGTAAGAACCACAAAATCGGAGTTTTTCTATCCATGACGTGGTTATTATACATGAGCAGGTATCATTTTTTAAAACTTCTAAGCCAGTGCTAAGCAATCGTTCTTGGATTGAGGAACGATTCCTGCTTAAGATTGAGCGCGGTCGTTTCTTTGATACTCCCTATTTGGGCGGATTACTGACCGGGACTGGCAAATGAACAAAGAGCCGCGTGCCGCCTCCCGCTCCACTTTGGACCTCGAGCCTGGCCCCGATTAAATCGGCTCTCTCGCGCATCCCCAGCAGGCCAAAATGTCCGCTCGGCGCGAAGTCGGTGGGACTCTTCGGCACACTAAAGCCAATGCCGTCGTCCGCCACCTCCAGTTTAATTTCTGTATCAAAGGCCATATACAGCGCGGCGCGCCTTGCCTTCGCATGATGTACAACGTTGTTCAATGCTTCCTGCGCGATGCGGTATAAAGCCAGTTCCACTTCATGAGACAGGCGGCGCTCCTGCCCCGACTGATGAAAATCAACTTCCAGGTGATTGGCCTGGCTCGTTTCGCGCGCCAGCATTTCCAGCGCGGTGACAAGGCCTAAATCTTCGAGATAAATCGGGCGCAGGGCGCGCGTCAGACGACGCAGGTTTTCAATCGTTTGTTCGGCAAGTGTTTCAAGTTCCTTGAGAGCCTGATGCCCGCTCTTGGTCGCGACGGATTTGTGCGCCAATTGCAGGCGCTGCTTGAGCGCGATCACAGCCTGAATGGTGTCATCGTGCAATTCGCGCGCCAGCCTCATCCGCTCTTCCTCCTGCGCAGATGTGATCGCGCCGATGTAATCGTGCAATCCATCCTGCGCGGCCTGCACTTTACGCGCCATTTCGGTCAGTTCCATTTGCAGGTGGCGCACTTCAGAAATGCCGCCGACGGATTCTTTGATGGCCTCGAAATTACCCCAGGCGAGAGCCGCGGCTTTTGATTCCAGCTGCTGCAAAGGTTGGACGATTTGCCTGGCGCCAAACCATAAGGCAAATAATGTAAGAATGAATGCAGGCACAAGCACGAGCGGGGCCATTTGGGTTGTCTGCAACGAAGGGCTGACTACTGCCAGCCAGGCCTCTTCAGTGATGAGCACCCAGCCCGTTGAGGAAATGGGGCTGTAGGCAATCACATGTTCCTTGTTGTTCACCTGGACGTAACGCGTCCCGCTTTCGCCGCGCAGGGATTCGGTCAGGCCAGGATGATCGGCGGGCAGGCTTTCTGTGGCGGGCGTGCCGCTGACGAAGAGCACCTGGCGCGATGTGTCCACAAGATAAATTGTTGCCTGACTATCAACAGGATACAAAGCTGACAAAGTTTGTGCGGCGAGTGATTCGGGAGAGAATGCCCCGGCCGCGATCACATCACGCGCAGAGGAGTACGCCGAAATGACAATAAAAGTACGCTTCGAGTTTGGGTCAACGAATGGATTTGAGATAACCGGTCCAGAATCCGATGAAGAAGCCAGGCGGATGCTGCGCGCATTCTGAGCGATCCAGCCCCAAAGTCCGGCTTGCGAAATCCCTGAAGGAGGATTCGCGTTCGCAATCAGATCTCCATCTGAATTGATGAAAGCGATCCCGCCGTCGTAATCGGATGTTAGTTTGTTTGAAATGTCAAGAATATTTTCAAACGTCAAACCTGTGGATGTGCCAGCAAAGATGGCTATGCTGGACATGGTCGCCTCGCGATGGTGCAATTCAGATTCGAGCGCGGCCGCCGCCGATCGAACGGCGCGTTCATCGCGTTCGCCAACCAGGGAGCGCATATCCCTTTGGTGAAGAGTCACACTGCCAAAGGCAATGATCAGCAAAAGGATTGTAAGCGGCAATATTGTGACTGCGAATAATTGTATGAGGCCGCGCCAGCTCGGCAGAAATTTTTTCATCAGCCGCGTTATTCTTCGGTGACGGAGGTTGTACTTTGCGAAATCCAGCCAAGCGAAACGGCGCGCATCACCGCCTCGGTACGGCTGGTGGCCTGCATTTTGGCGAAGATATGCGCCAGGTGTCCCTGCACGGTGCGGTCGCTGATACCGAGTTGAACCCCAATGGATTTGTTGGTATAGCCTTTGGCGGCCAGACGCAGCACATCCAGTTCGCGGTCGGTAAGCGGTTCGACGGCGGAAGTTTCAGGGTGTTTGAACAGGTTCGACATAAGTTTACGCGTGACTTCAGGGTCGAGCGCAGACTTGCCTTCATTCACATCGCGCACGGCCTGAATGAGTTCGCTGGCCTGGGCAGTTTTAAGCACGTACCCGTTGGCGCCCGCCTGTAAGACGGCCATCACGTATGGATCGTCATCATAGGCGGTAAGAATCAAAACGCCTACCGCAGGCAAATGGGCGCGCACCCAGCGTGTGACTTCAATGCCGCTGGCTTTTGGCATTTGGATATCCAACACCGCGACATCAGGCTTGTGTTTTTGGATGAGGGCCTGGGCTTCTTCGCCGTCACCCGCTTCAGCGATGACCTGTAAATCGCCCGCGCTTTCGAGGAGTTGACGAATTCCAGCGCGGACAATGTGATGGTCGTCAGCTAGAAGAACGTGGATTTTGGCTTTTGATTTGCTCAAGGACTTTGCCATAATTTAACTCTTCCAATTTTTGATTATATACTTCTGTCTCAAACGAATATGGGAACACGAGCCAGACAATGCCCAACCCAGCCAAAAGGCCGCTGATGTTGCGCATCCACGAATTGAACGAGCCAAGCGCGTCGCCTGCATAGAAAGAAGCGGGCAAAGCATTATTCGTCAGCGCAACCAGCCATTGATTTGTGTCGCGGAATCCCTGGCCGATTCCGGCGATATCGCTGATGGCGTGCGTCCCGCCATCGATAGCGATGGGAAGCAGGAACAAAGCGAATGCCCACCACTTCAACGGTTTGATTTTGCGGCGGAACGGCAGCCACAACACGGCGAAGACCCACACGCTGCCGTAGAACGAAATCATGCGGTCCGACCAGGCCACCTTCCAGCCCATAACATCGTTACCGATGAATTTTCTAAGGATGAGCGGGTTAATGGTGTTCTGCCATGCGGCTTGAACTTCTGTCAGCGAATACATCGTTTTTTGCCCAAACAAGAAATAAGAACGCTCTGGCAGTTGGTGGCAGAAGAACGAGTATATGAAATATACCGTTCTACCCGCTCCGTCCCAGCCGAGGCGCATGAAGATTGGGGCCAGCCAGGGCGCCCAAACCCATATTCCATACACCACGAAGAAAATTTCCAGCCAATGACTGGATACCCAGTCTGCGAAAGACTTTTTAGATTGATGGCGAGTGACGGCTGTTGTAGTTGACATATTACTCCTTACCACATGTTGAATGTTGAGTTCTTAAGCACGATTGAGGCCGGAAGCAGGCTGTTGCCTGTGACTGCACTCAGGCGTTTGTTAATAGTTGAATCTTGAACTCATAAATTTTCCATCATCAGAATACAGGCGTCAAGGTCAACCTTGACGCCTGTACGATTATATTACCGAATTTGAAATTGTATCCCTTATTTGTACTTCGCACATCTTTAGGAAGGCAGGTGGTCAACTTTCATGTGCAACTCATGCCCGACATCTCAAGCCTGGTCAGCAGAAACGTTCGGGCTTACGCCTCATACGTAGTGGGACGCGGGGAGTGCAATTATGGTTTTACCACTATCACCTTGCCGCGCATACCGTCGTCATAATGCGAGCCTTTATCCTGAAAACAGCCCATCTCCCATTCGCCGACCGCGCTTTCAGGCACTGTGAATTCGATGACGGTCTGCCCACTGCCGGTATTGTTCATCACCATCCAGCCCGGATGATCCATGCCCGCCGTGTTGCCACCGCTCATGTCCATGCCTTGCATCACCTTACCATCCATGACCAACATCGCGCCCATGCCCGTTTGTGCCTTGACCTGGTCGGCCATCGGGCCAAAGAAATCTTCTTTGAACCCATCCGGCTCGCCAGCCGGATTGTAGACAACTGCGCGCCCGATCATGAACTCATGATTCTTCTGGCCCTTGTTTTCCAATACCAGACGGACACGCTGTCCAACGGTGAGGACAATCGAATTTGGCGAGAACTTCATATTGCCGCCCTCGCTATCCTCCTGTAAGATAGTCAGGTTGCCCGACGAGTCGGGACGCGCACCCTGAGGGCCGCCTCCGCTACAGGCGGCCGCCAGTAATGTAAAGATACCCAGCAGGGAAATTACGATCAAACGTTTCATGGTTTATCTCCGAAGAAATTATTGGAATAAATGTGTTTGAATTAGCGTAGAACGGATTTCGTGTGGCGCTATGAAAGGAGATAAAGCGCCGGGTAAAAGAACACCCACACCACGTCCACGAAGTGCCAGTATTTAACAATAGCCTCAACCCCCCAATGACTCTCCGCTGAATAAGCCCCGCGCCGCCCATTGAAGTATAACAGCCCGAACAGGATTAGCCCGGTCAGGACGTGGAAGGCGTGCATACCCGTCATGGCAAAGAACACCCGTCCAAATCCTGATTGCGGCGGAAATTCGCGAAACGCCTGCGACCATTCGATGCCGACGCCAGCCAAAAAGACCAATCCCAAGATAAGTGTCGCGAGCGTGTTGCGGAGGAACCCAGCCTGGTCGCCTTGGGCAATGGCAGTCTCGGCGCGGTAGGCCGTCAAACTGCTGAGAAGCAGGATGGCTGTGATGATCAGGCCGAGAGTCTGGTTCAACGCTTCGGGACGGCTGGTGCCTTCCAGGTAAAAGCGCACAGCCAGCAGGGCGATAAAGATGCCGGACTCGGAAAGAATGAAAAGCCACAACCCAATGCGATTGATATTCAGGCGGCTGTAGCGCGTGTGAGGGACCGTAGTGGTGGTCATGAGTGTTGGTCCTCGCGCACCCAGAGTTGCGAGATACGCATGAAGTAATGGACGATCAGAACTGCCTTTACGATGGCGATGATAATCAGATATGGCAACGCGGGACGTGTGGCTGAACTCAGCCAGAATTCCACTGCCGTCAACGCGGCCAACGCGGCCAGCACCAGCCAGCCCTGTATTGTTTTGGTTGAAGATTTCATTCGTTTACTCCTCCTATGTGGCGCATTGCTTACATCGTTAGTCATTGCCGCTGTCCGCGGCCGGGACTATGGCGTGCGTCGAATCTGGCACGCCGTAATCGTAGGGTGCGCCGACCACTTTAGGCTCGCGCGGGAAATTATCATGCGGTGGCGGCGAGGCGGTCTGCCATTCCAGCGTGCGGGCGGCCCATGGGTTAGAAACCGCGCGTGGTCCGCGCACCCAGGCGAGGGCTATCAGTACAACGAAGAAGGCGAAACTCGCGCCCAGCAAAAAGGCATTCAGGCTCACCCACATATTGACATCGCCCAGCGGTGCCGGGTATTGGGCAACGCGGCGATTCATGCCGTTCAACCCCAACCAGAACATAGGCAGGAACGTGGTATTGAAGGTTACGAACATCCACCAGAAGTGAATCTTGCCGAGACGTTCGCTGTACATGCGGCCTGTAAATTTAGGCAACCAATAGTAGATGGCCGCGACCAGGCCAAAGATCTGCGTGCTGACGATGGTGTAATGAAAATGCGCCACCACCCAGAAGGTATCCTGCAATTGAATGTCGGTGGGCACATCAGCCAGGAAGATGCCGGTGATGCCGCCGATCAGAAAGTTGACGATCACGGCCAGCCCGAACAGCATCGGCGTGTTGAGTCGCAATCTCCCCTGCCAGATCGTGCCGAGCGCTGAAAGGAAGATGAAACCCGTCGGGATGGAGATCAGTTCAGTTGTGAACATGAACGCGGTGCGGCTTTCGGGCATGCCGGTTGTAAACATGTGGTGCGCCCACACGGTGAAACTCAAGGCGGTGATACCCAGGAACCCGGCCACCGCCCATTTGTAGGCGAAGAGCGGCTTGCGCGAGAAGTGAGCGATCACTTCCAGCACCACACCCAGCCCGGGCAATGCCATGACGTAGACTGCCGGATGCGAATAGAACCAGAAGAGATGCTGATACAGGATCGGGTTCCCGCCTCCGGCCGGATTGAAGAAGGCCATGCCCGCGATGCGTTCGAGGGTGGCCAGCAGGAGGACAACGAAGATGAAGTTTGTGGCAAGCAGGGACAGAATGGCGGTAGCAATGATCGACCAGACGAAGATGGGCAGTCGCCCCCACGTCAGGCCGGGCGCGCGTTTGGTCAGGACAGTGGTCAGGAAATTCACCGCGCCAACGATAGATGACAAGCCGAGGGTCATGAAGGCCAGATTGTAGAAGAGCTGGCCGGTTCTGTTCGTGACGCTGAGGGGCGCATACGCGGTCCAGCCGCTGTCCCAGCCGCCGAAGAATAACGACGAAAGCAGGAGGAGCGGCACGAGCGGCGTCAGCCAGAAACTCAGCGCGTTGAGACGTGGGAAAGCCATGTCGTCCGCGCCGATCATCAGCGGCACGATGTAATTGCCAAACGAGCCGATGATGACGGCCACAGCCACTGCGATCATAAATATTCCGTGCAGGCTCATGATCTGGTTGTAAACTGCCGGGTCCATAAACTCGCGGCCCGGGCGCATGAGTTCCAAACGCATAAGCATGGCGAATAGCCCGCCCGTCAGCAACATAAAAAAGAAGACCGCCAGGTATTGCAAACCAATCACCTTGTGATCCAGGTTGAAACTGAAGTAACGGCTCAAGCCGTTTGCCTCAAACTTCTTCAGCGGCAGGCCGAACCACGCGCGCGCCCAGTAATCCCAAACGCCCACGCCCAACAACCAGCCGGTCAATCCAAATATATAACCGACGGAGATCGCCGGTTCCAAATCCCATAGCGACATACCCAGCGCGAGACGGACCAGCGTCAGTAAGCCTGCTCCACCTGTAAACCCAATGACAGCCCATAGGATGCCTTTCAATATTGGTTTCATTGCAATGCTCTCTCCATTCCAAGCATTCTTGATCGCGATGGGCTTATTGCCCGGCCAGCCACGCTTCAAATTCGGATTGTTCCACAACGCGGACTTGCGCCCTCATACGCGCGTGACCGGTGCCGCACAGTTCCGCGCACTGGACGCGCAGGTTGAAATCGTTTTGAGATGACGCACTCAACTGGTTGGGCGTGATGTACAACACATTTGTCTGTCCCGGCATGGCGTCAATCTTCATGCGAAAGGCTGGCACCCAGAAGGCGTGGATTACATCTGCGGATGTAATCTCAAATTTCACGCGCCGATTCACCGGCAAGACCAATTCGGAGGCGTCCTCGATTGTGACGTTGTATTCCGGATAAGTGAGCTTCCAGGCCCACTTGCGCGCCTGCACCTGCACGACGAGATCAGCATTGGGATTGGCATTCAGTTCGTTGAGTCCTTTTACACCGGGATTGAAAAAGATGAAAATGGCCAGGCCGGAGGTGATGACCAGCCACAGCCACGTCACTGTGCGGCTGCTGCGGATCGGCGGGCCGTCTTCGATGGACTCGCTTCGGGCGCGGAACGCAAGCACACTATAGACCAGCCCGGCTAAAACAAAGGTGAAGACCGGCGTGCCAAGCAGCATAAGCAGGCGAAACGCGTCGTCAACGATGACAGCCTCAGCGGCGGCCCCAGCGGTGAAAAACTTCGCATTGAACGCCGCGTATTCTCCTATGGCCGTCAGGATGATCCATAACAAACCTGCATAAAGGAGGTGTCGTTTCATTAGTGAAGTCCTATTCATTCACATCATATATCAACGCTGGCCCTGACAGGCCAACGTCTGCGCATGGATCACACATGCGTCTCAATATTCGATTCATGTTTGTCCTCGGAAATAGGATAATTATTACCTACAATATAAACAAATCCCCCAATTTATGCCAGAGTACGCATATAGGCAATCTTGCTTATATGCCGGCCGATGCCTGAATTCCAAGCGCCTGATGAATGGCGTTTACCGTTTTTACGTCTGCCTGCTGACCGGGTCGATCTATCAACGAAAGCCAACTCAGTCCATCGTTGCCATGCAGAATCAACGTGGCAGGTTCGGGCGCATTGCCATAAATGAGCAACACGATCATTTGGCAATCGCATGTGTCTGTTCCATGATGAGGACAAGCACAATTCCCTAACTTCAAAGAAGCTGTGAGGCGCAAATCAAAAGTCTGCATCACGCGCAGGCCCGCGTGACTCAATTGTTGCTTAAGCCAGGAGAGCACTTCATCATACGGACGATTTGTAGAGAAGAATGGAAGAAGCGAATTCACAGCGGACCTCGAATAAAAGATTATGCTTTCATTCTACAAATCCTTTTTCACACCTTAAAGAGCAACTTGACCCATCCGCACGTAGGCGGAATTGCCTATACTCAGGATCAACCCAATCAGGACATACACCCGCCAGAGGGTCTGGAATGAAGCGGGTTTTCATCATGCAGGCGCGGCGTGCTTGGAATGTTTCGTAGGCAAAAATGCCTATCGCTTTTACCGCAATCTGGCGCAGGGCATTCCAAAACACAAAGACTATCATGGAGTGAGGAGTTCAATGATGAAACGTTATCTAATTCCTTTTGGCACGTTTCTTCTGGGTGCCACCTTCATCGCCGGCGTCTATTTCGGCATCCTCACCTGGGCGCAAGGCTGGGAATATGCCTCCAGCCAGTTCGCGCTCAATCGCTGGTACGTTGTGCCGATCTGGGTCGCCTTTGGCATCCAGGCCGCGCTATATTCCATTCTGCGCTTCCGCCTGTTCATTCCAACCACGAACACAAGTCACACGGGCGTCGTGATGGGAACGAGCGGCGCGACCTCCACCACTGCGATGGTGGTTTGTTGCCTTCATCACGTCACGGATGTCCTACCCATCCTCGGTTTGAGCGCGGCGGCCACCTTCCTCACGCGCTACCAACGCCCGTTCATGCTGATTGGTCTCGGCACGGAAATCATCGGCATCATCATCATGCTTGTCGTGCTTTATCGCGAACGGCAGAAACTACAACCTGTTCAAAAATTACAACCTGTTCTGGAGAACAAATGAAACGTTTTGCCCTGCCTCTTATTTTGACTCTGACTTTCATCCTGGCGGCCTGTTCCGCGGCGACTTCCTCCTCGAATCCCTCTTCGGGGGCTTCGCAGACCGCCCCTCAGCCTGCTTCCGTTTCAACGACATCCGCCCCCGCTTCAAATGATTCTACCGCCCGCTCCGACCAACAGGGCGCAGTGACCGTCAAGGTCACGCCGCTCAATCTCGACTCTGCCACCGACACATTGGATTTTGAAGTTGTCATGGATACTCATTCCGTTGATCTATCTATGGATCTTGCCACGCTTGCCACACTTACCACCGATACAGGCGCGGCTATCCAGGCCACGAAATGGGACGCGCCGCGCGGCGGCCATCATGTGGAAGGCAAATTGATATTTCCCGCAGCGAAAGACGGCAAGTCCATTCTCGAAGGGGCGGGCAAGCTTACCCTCACCATCGTCAATGTGGACGCGCCTTCACGCGTCTTTGAGTGGCAGTTGAAGTAAGATCGCACCATTCAGACAGACCCCAGAATTGGAGACTCGACATGAACAAGAAACATATGCTCATTATGTTGATTGGTTGTTTGTTGCCGCTGGCGGGGCTGGCCGCAGTGTTTCTTTTCAAGATCCCGCTCAATTTTGTTTTGCTTGCAGGGCTGATATTGTTATGCCCGCTTTCCCATCTGTTTATAATGAAACAAATGGGTCATGAACACGGAAACGAATCACATGCCGCTCATGCACACACTGAACCCGCAAATGATATCAAATAACCGCCCTATCTCGCGTCGCGATTTTCTCAAGCTGGCCGCGTTGAGCGCCGGCGCACTGGCTTTAAACCCTCTCAAGGGGGCGGGCTTGACCGATTTTCCGAAGGCCGACAAATTGGGGCGTATCACAGTGGGCAAAATGGATGTTTACATACGGCCGGACGCAAACAGCCAGATTATAGGCGCGTTTTATCAAGATAATGTTTTTCCATGGATTCGCGAGGTTGTTGGCTCGATGCCTGGCCGCGTGAATCAGCGTTTTGTGGAAACGCCTTATGGCTTCGTCTGGGGAGGCTATGTTCAGCCGGTGTGGAATCAGCCTGCTGTTCCAATCACGACTCTCCCGCAAACCAGTTTGGGGCCGGGAATGTGGGTTGAGATATCGGTACCTTATGTAGATTTAACGCTGGATAACCCGCCAGCCCGCGCGCCGTGGTTGCAGTATGCGGTTTCCATTAACCTGCCCGCGCGTTTCTATTACAGTCAAATCGTATGGGTGGATCAGATACGCGCGGATCAAACAGGACAGGTATGGTATCGACTCAATGAGAAATACGGTTCAGGCGATATTTTCTGGGCACCAGCCGAAGCCTGCCGTGTAATAACCGCGGAGGAGATGTCTCCAATCAGCCCTGAAGTGGAAAACAAAACCATTCTCGTGAGAATTTGGGATCAAACCATGTCGTGCTTTGAAGGGGATAAGGAAGTCCTCTTTACGCGCATTTCAAGCGGCGCTTTATACAATAACCAGGGAGTCAAAGTGGATGCCTGGGCAACGCCGCTTGGTGAATTTCCAATCTGGCGCAAGGCGGTGTCACTGCCCTTGGCCGGCGGAAGTGCCTCGGCCGGATGGAGTTTGCCCGCCGATGGCTGGGTGCAGTTATTTGTAGGAACGGGCGTTGCCATTCATTCCACATACTGGCATAACAATTACGGAGAGCCTTCCTCACGCGGTTGTGTCAATACAAACCCGGATGATGCAAAATGGGTCTTTCGCTGGACCCAGCCCATTGTCGCGTATGATCCGGGTGATGTGACCGTAGGGATGCCGGGCGGCACAAAAGTCACCGTCGTAGACAATTGATGAATCTCTCGGCAAGACGCTGTTGATTCTCGGTTGAAGAATCCGCCCATGAGTCAAACAACTGATTTTTCGATCCAGTCAGAAAACAAGCCCTTTAAGCGCCAAAATAAATGAGCGGGTGGAAGAACATGCGCGCTAAACGTCTGGAAGATCTTTCGCTGAAAGAAATACGTTACCTGATGCTGGACAAGCGCCGTGTATCGCGCAATGTGCGGCTGGAGCATTTCCGTCAAACCGGACAGGTTATGCCGCCTGTCGGCGATTGGGACGGACATGCTGGCGCGGAGCGCGGGAACGAAACATCCGCGCCTATAAAAAATCGGCGCCGCACCTGGCTGGATGGTTTTCTGTTTGTCGTGGAACTGCTGGCTGTCGTTGCTTTGGTGAGTGTGATATGGGGAGTATTGACTTCGTTAAGGACAATAAATGAGAACGCGGCTTCTACTTTTCAACAACCTATTGCTGAACCTACCCCTATCATCCGGGAAGTGGTGTTGCCAGATGGTCACACACCGCCAAATAGTCCGGGCGGAGCGAGACCGAATGAGGCCGAAATCCCGGAAAATCTTCGACCATTGATGCAGTCGCTGGCAAATATTCCCATACCTACACCGAGCAGTCAACAGGCAATTCGAATCCAGATTCCGGCGATCAATGTGGACGCTCCGATTGTTCAGGGCGATGGATGGGAACAACTTAAGAAAGGCGTTGCTCAACATATCGGATCACCCAACCCGGGCGAAAAAGGCAATACCGTCTTGTCGGGCCATAATGATGTCTTCGGGGAAGTCTTTCGTTATTTGGACCAACTCAAACCCGGGGATGTTGTCATCTTATTCACCAGCCGAAGACAATATACCTATGTCATCACAGGCACACAGATGGTTGCACCGACAGCGGTTGAGGTCATGGCCCCAACAACGGATTCGAGAATAACTCTTATTTCATGCCACCCTTATCTTGTGGATGTTCATCGAATTATTATATCGGCCATTCTGCAAAACCCTTAAGAAAGTGTTTTAAAAATCCAAATTTCGCCTGTGCCAGATACCGGCAAAACACTCACTAAGGCTATCGCCTGCTTATCACAAAAACATCAACTCAAACTGACAGGATAGCAAGACAAAAACAGCGGAGCGCACATGGACACGCGGCTGTTTCTGTCCTGGCATTTTATTTATGGCCCCCAATTTGATAAGACGCTCACGATCAGATCGGGATTGTCGGGGTCATTTGTTTTCAAATGCACGGCATAATCATGCGGGCCGTCCATACCTGGGTGCATCATGAAAATGCTGGATTCAACAGTTGTGCTTTCACCAGGCTTGAGTACCATCGAACCGATGGTTAATTGAGGGGGTCAGCACCCCTCCACAACCTGGATATATGGTTTCTCATTGAAACGAAGCACTCCGCTGCCAGCGTTGGTGACTTTGATGGTAAATGTTTTATTGTTGCCAAACTGGACATAGCCATAGTCAATTTTCTGCTGGTCAACGGTAATCGCGGGAGTCCCGCCTCCGCCGCCATTCTGCCTGGCGAAGAAAAATATCGCGGTAATAATCAGGACGCCGCCAAAGGCGACGAAAACCCAGGGAAAATTTTTCTTCTGCTTCTGCTTCTGCTTCTGCTTTTGCTTTTGCTTGTTCTGTTTTTTGCTCATTAAGCCTCCTCACTTCTGATATTCAAACTGGAATGAATACAGATACGCGATCAAGTCCCAGATTTGTTCTTCGGTAAAAATCGAGCCCCACATGGGCATTCCTGTACCCATGCCGCCGCGCAGGATTTTTCCCTGCAACAGCGCGGGGCTTGCGCCCATCATCCGTTTTGGATCGGTAAAGTCCGCGGGCGTTTGCATTGTCATTTTGTTATCACCCGTCATGCTTCGTTGTAAAGTTGCTCCCAATGCCGTTAAATCGTCCGCAAAGACTCCATCGCCGGCACCGTTCTCGCCGTGACATGCCGCGCAATTCTGGGCGTAGAGGCGCTGTCCGTTTGCGAGGGATTCGGCTGTGGTGTTGGATTGCCAGAGATAAGCAGCCACATCCCAGCGCTCTGTTTCTGTGAGTGATGTATTGGATAATTCATCGAACACTTGATAAGGTGAATTTGCACGGTAGTAATTGGTTGAGTTGGTAATTGGTAATTGAGTTGAAAAAGATTGACCGCGCAGGGCGGAGGGTTTTTGGACCGGGATGGTTGGCGCGTTATGCGGCGCGTCAATGTTGATTTTGAGAGTCACATACAACGGAGCAGAGGCAGGTTGAGTGTCCGAAGATGAACCGCCGACTTCAATCGTGCCGCGCATCCGCCAATGATTGAGTCCGCACCAGCGCGTGCAATAAAATGTGTAAATCCCAGGCTTGTCGAAAATCAAAGTTAGGTCGGTGACTTTGCCAGGCAGGACATCCACACTTTGCATATCCATTTGACCGACGGCGAATCCGTGAACAACATCATCGGATGTGAGTTTCAAATGAAGCGGCTCGCCAACATTGGCGCGGATGACATCGGGAGTCCAGCCGCCGTTCTCCGCGATGCGGGCGTGGATCAGCGGCGTGCGCGACCAAAAATACAGCGGCGTTCCAACTGCACCGACAATTGCCAGCGTTATCAAAATACGTGAGAGGAGTTCCAGGCGTTTCATAGGAGTAACCAAAGCATGACCAGTGTGACGATGAAGCAAAACGTAATGACAGGAATTGAAGATGACTTTATTTCGTTCGCGGCTTTTTGCGCGGTGCGCGCCGACCAGATCAACCCGCCGACGAGTGCCAATGTTTGCGCGGGTGCGAGAATGGACGTGAGCATGGGTTTCCACGCGGTGCTGGCTGTGCCGAATAAATTCCAGCCGAGACCGAGCGGATCGGATAATGAGGCAAGAATGTAGCTTGCATTGGTCAGCACGAAAGATAAACTGAATGCAACCCAGAACATCAGACCGAGAGGAATGAGGGCGGTTGCAAAAGAAGCAAAACGTTGTTTCAATGGAAGAGCGCTTTTCGTTTTTAGAATGCCAAGCGCAAAGAATCCAGGAAGAACAGCAAAGATGATTGCCAGAAAAATGATGGCATAAATGAGCCATGCGCTTGTGCCAACATTGTAAGCCGCGTCCTTAAGCGCGCCCCAGGGACCGAGCAATACGCCCGCATAGATCATTGCCGAAGCGAGCATGATGAAGGCTTTGAATGCTTCGTCTATTCGCGCTGATGGTTTTGCAAGATCAGCCGAAAACGGGCGAAGATTGATGGCGATATTATCGTGCGGGCAGGTGCGGATACATTCCATGCACAAGCCGCAATAGGTGTTTTTCCTCAAGCCGCCAGGAAAGACATCCCACGGACAACCATAGCCTGTTTGCGATCCGTTGTAACAAGGTTTGCCATCGCAAACCACGCAAACTTGTTTTTCTTTGATCCGCAATTCAATCGGCGCTGTTTGAGAATACAAACCGATGAACCCGCCAACGGGACAGAGATAACGGCAAAATGAGCGGCGCTCGAAAACCATGCTGAGTCCAATGGCGGCGAAGAGCATCGCGGCAAGAATGATGGCGGTTATGTTTGGTGTCGTGAGAAGCACGCTACTGAAGAGAGCAAGCAGAAGAAAGGATATATTTTGCAGCCAGATATTTCGCAGGAATTTCGGCCAGCGCAGGTTAAGCCATTTTGGTTTTTTATCTGGCGGATTTAATACCGCGCCGCGTTGCAGCCATTCGCCAGGAAGCGGGATGGGACAGACCGCGCACCAGCCGCGCCCGAAAAATGGCACAGCCACGAGAATCAGGATCGCCCACCATGCGATCCACACGAAGACAATGCTGAAGTTGCGGCTCCCAACAGGTGTGCCGATGAATCCCGCGAGGATGGCAAAGATATATCCCGCCAGCATCACGATAAATACCGCCAGTTGCGGATAGCGGCTTTTGAGGGCAGGTTTGAGGATGGGCAGGCGGGTGAGTTCCATGGCAGCGGCCAGTGGTCAGTGATCAGTAAATGGTAATTGGTAATTGGCGGTCAGAGGGGCGCGTGGAGCGGATGAAGAATAGGCTGATGGCTGCGATGATGGAAAGTCCAATGGAACGATAAAGCCATTGATTCGAGCCGACCGTCAATTTTCCGATCATGAACGGGTGCATCGCGCCGCAGGTGACGTTACATCGAAAACGAAAGGAACCCGGCTTATCAGCGAAAAAATTCAATGCCGCAGTTTGGCCTGGGTCGGCTTCGATGGAAATATCATAACCATCTATGTAAAGCCCATGCACCACGTCTGTGCTGACAAGTTGAATGGTCACCTTATCGCCAGGGTTGACTTTAAGCTCGGAGGGAGAGTATGCAAATTGCCGCGCGCCAATCCGAAAGGTCCGCTCCTGAGGCGCAATGGGGCGAAATGATAATGGCACAAAAGCCACGACCAGTCCAGCTATTATGAGGATGAGGAGAAAGAAACGGGAGTGCATGAGATTATGGAATGTTGGATGGTCCATATTTGGAATAGGTTGCGTCTATATACGTTCTAATTTCCTGTGGGCTTTTCCCTTCGCGCAGCATTCGCATCACATCCTGGGTAATATCCACGCAGATCGAACAGCCAAGGGCGTGATTATCGAATGTGATCTTGCCTTGCGCGTCCACATCCGAAACGTAGCAGTCATAATTGGATGTATGTCCAATATTTCCACAACCACAATAGCAGGGAATATTTTTCATTACGCCTGGGTTGGCTGCTGCAAATTGGTATGATTCCCGCACCGCCGCAGACGCAGATTGCACATCCGAGGGCAGCGTGTCCAGCGGCATCATGCGCAAATCAATAGTTTGTTGAGACGAACACGCTGACAAACCGGCAAACGTCATAACCACAATGATCAAGGCAAAAAGAAATTTGCAGGGGGCTTTCATGTTGACCTCCATAACGGGCCTCAATCATCATATCCAGATGGCAATTCTCAAGCCAGTGACAAATGTCATGGATATAAATTCAAGCGCGGTTATAAAAATAAGCAGGAGAATTCACCGGCCATAGGGTAATCGCCGCCCTCATCCGGTACTCGACGTTATAGATACAGCCAGTTTCTTGCAAAGAGCAGGTCAAACGGAATGATTACCGCTTCTTTTGCGCCTTTCTATTTGTAGGCCGCAGAAAAAATGCCGGGATACGCGGGCAATACTCCAGCCAGTACGGCCTGTGAAAAAATTCGGCTTATTGATTGAAGAAGTCAATTATTGCCTGACTAACCAGATTTATATTTTCTTCGCTTAATTCCGGGTACAACGGGATGGATAATATCTCGCGCGCTGTCAACTCTGCGTTTGGAAAACTATCTGCCGCGTATCCAAGGTTTGCATAGGCGGGTTGGAGATGGATTGGAACAGGGTAGTGAATTAAAGTGTGAATGCCCTGCTGCTTCAAATATTCCCTTAAAGCGTCTCGCCGCGGATGACGAACTGCAAATTGATGAAATACATGCCCGTCAGCGTGCGGCTGGGCCGGTAATACCAGTTCCGTGTTTGCCAGCAGATTGAAGTAATGGCTTGCAAGCGCTTTGCGGCGCGCGTTCCATTCGTCCAAGTGCCGTAGTTTGACTCGCAATATGCCCGCCTGTAATTCATCAAGACGACTGTTCATTCCCTTGATCGAACTGATATAGCGTTCCTTCCAACCATATTGCCGCAACAGCTGTACTCTTTCAGACAAAACAGGGTTATTGGTAACCACCGCTCCCCCATCTCCAAATGCACCCAGGTTTTTGGTCGGATAAAAACTAAAGGCGGCGATATCCCCCCATGAGCCAACTTGCCTGCCGTGATACAGCGCGCCATGCGCTTGGGCGCAATCCTCGATTACATACAGATTCTTCCGGTGAGCCAGCCGAAGAATTGGGTCAAGATCTGCTGCGCAGCCATAAAGATGAACAGGAATAATGGCCCGGGTACGCGGCGTCAGAACCTGATTGATTTGTTGGGGGTCGAGGGTGTAACGCGCAATATCTATATCAACCAGAACGGGATGAGCGCCTGTCATCTCTATCGCCACAACAACAGCTACCGCTGTATGAGACGGGGCAATAACTTCATCGCCCGCTCCAATGCCGCAGGCTGACAAAGCCAGCCGCAAGGCGTCGGTCCCGGAGCCGACTCCAACCGCGTAAGACGCGCCGCAATAATCGGCAAATTCCCTTTCGAACGCAGCGACTTCCTCACCCAAAATAAATGAACCTCCCGCCAGAATGCGCGCAACGGCCTCATCCAGTTCCGAACGAATGGATGTATATTGCCCGCGCAGGTCTATCATTGGAATCTCCTTCATTTCACCAATAGCGCTTCCTATTTTGGCTATAGAAATCCAATGATTTTGCAATGCCTTCACGAAGAGCAACATGAGGCTGCCAGCCTAAGTCTGTTTGGATCAGGCGATAATCCCCAAAGTAATCCCCAATATCGATTCGCTTTCGGTTTTCAGGAAAAGGAATAAGAGCATATCGTCCGCTGCCATATACCTCAACCATGAGACGGGCCAGGTCAAGCAAGCTGACCGGTTCTCCACCCAGATTGTATATATTTCCGCGCGCCGAGGGATGGGCTGCGCACAGAAGCAACGCATCCACAACATCATCTACATAGTTGAGGTCCCGCACTTGTGTTCCATCTCCATAAACCTGCAAGTCCATCCCTTCCAAAAGCTGATGGAACCACCAGCCGATAAAAGTCAGGCGATCATCCTTCACCCGCATACGCGGGCCGTAAACATTCGTCATCCGCAGGACCGATGTCCACATGCCATATATGCGGTTGCTGACAATATGATACATCTCTCCCGCATGTTTGCTGACCCCGTTGTAATCCAACGGGGTCAGCAAGTGTTTTTCGTCAACAGGCAGGTAGCTTGGACGACCATAGACCTGGCGCGTTCCCGCATACACGATCCTGATTCCGGGATTTTCGAATCGGCATACTTGAAGAAGCTTTAATTGACTAAGCCCATTGACTTCCAAATCTTTCAATGGGTCCTGCATACTCCCCACATGACTTGCCTGGCCAGCCAGGTTGAACAGGAATTTTTGCTCCCGGACAACATCGCTCATTTGCCGGTCATCGCTTATATCCGCCTGAATGATCCGGACCATGTCCTTGATCTCGCTGACATTGAATCTATTCGCGCCGGAATCGGGATCAAGGTTATCAACCAATGTAACCACAGCGCCCAGGTCAACCAATCTTCGGGCCAGATTGCTGCCAATAAAACCCAACCCGCCGGTAATGAGCACGCGCTGACTTGAAAACGCAGTTGCAATATCCATTTTCAATTTTTTTTTGTACGGAAGCGTTCTTTTTGAATTACCAATCGCCAATAAAGCCTGACAAGCTGGCGGAGAGTTTGAACGATGCGCCGCGGGACAAAAAACTGGGATGCACCATATTTTCGCGAGTAATGATGTACGGGAACTTCTGCAAAAACATAACCTGCATCCTCGATCTTTTTTACCAACTCAAGACAAATCGCGCCGCTGACGCTTTCGAGTTCGATCTCATCGAGAATTCTGCGCGGGATCAAACGAAAATCACAATCCACGTCTCTGATATGAAAGCCAAAGAAAAATTTTGCGATGTGATGATACGCTTTTCCGATCAGGATGCGGAAAACAGAGTCGCTGCGGGAGAGTTTATATCCGTTCACGGCATCCACGCCTTCACAAAGCGCGCCGACCAGACAGGTCAATTCCAATGGGTCGTACTGGGCGTCTCCATCTGTGTAAAAGACCCAGTCCTTTGTCGCGGCTGAAAATCCCGCGCGTAGCGCCGCACCATAGCCTTGATTGGATGAATGATGAAGAACGCGCAATTCCGGATATCGCATTGTCAGTTCATCCAACAGGGAGGCCGTATAGTCTGTGCTGCCATCGTTGACGACGATGATCTCATATTCATCAGTGACCTGGCGCAAAACAATCAATGCAGCGGCAATCATGCTCGCAATGGTGCCGCCGTCATTATAGGCTGGGAATACCGCGCTGATACTTGAAACACGCGGCCGGTTTCGAGCGGTTTCCATTAACATATTATTTTCTGCCGACCGCAATCACGCTCAACCCAAAGGGCAGGCCGGTATGCGCCACAAGAGGCGCTTCACTGGAAAGAATGTGTTTCAGTATATTATTGAACAAACCTGCGTCAAGTGTGAGGTCTGACGATTCAGCTTTGGGAGGAAAAATCCTTTCGCCGAGTCTCTTTAGCGCGGCCAGGGGAAACAGAAATGTATTTGCATAGGAAAGGTGTTCCACGATCAATCCGCTCTCTCGAATCATGCGGGCAATCAAGCCGGTTGTATAACGGCGGTTTGTATGTACCATCTTATCGTGCTGTCCGCGCAGCCAATCATAGGCAGGCAGGCGCAACAGGACGCGTCCGCCCGGAACTAAAACGCGGGCAAATTCGCGAAGCGCGTCAATGTCGCTGGGGACCGCGCATTCGTAAAGAACGTCAAAGCTGGCGACAAGGTCGAATTTAGCGGAAGCAAATGGCAGGTCCGAAACAGAGGCGCAGGCGAGACGCGGGACATTTCGTTTGCGGCAGAAATCCAAAGCGAGTGGATATAAGTCAATACCCGTTACCGTCCCATAACCGGCCAGGTATGTTGACATGGCCGCGCCTGTACCGCAGCCCGCATCCAAAATGTGAAGCCCGCAGGCCGGACGGTACCATTGGTCGAGAATTGCGCGCGTGACGGCTGCCATTCCGCGATACCACCAATGATTATCTTCAACACCATACATGATCTCATATTCGCGCGGATCCAATTTTCCTCGTCAAGGAACTTGATACGCCAGCAGGATCGTGGTTTGACAATCATACTGGTAACGAAGCAGGCCTCCCGGATGGGTGCGCGCCCAGGCCGCCAATTCTGGAATTCGATCTGGGCTGGCGATAATGGTTTCACCGGAAACCGGATTCAACTCATCTATTGAACCGGGGAAATTGATAATGGGCCTGCCCTGACTCAAAAAATCAGTGGACGCATGACTTCCATAAAAATACTGGTCATTGCTGAGCAAATAGACAGGCAGTTCATTATCAATTGTATTGGCGTAACTTCCCAGATAAGATGCAAAACGACCGACCAGGTTTCCTCCAAAACGGCATCGTCCTGCAAAATCCCCATAATACGTCCACAAGTTAAATATCATGAGGCTGACGAGAATGGCTGTTGCAGAGAACATATAAGCATTGCGCGCGTTCTTCCAACCCAGGCCCAACAACTCGAGGATTTGATCCAGGCCCAGAGATGACATGATAAGCGCTGCGGGCAAAGCCATTAACATTCGATAAGAATCTGCAGATGGAGGAATGGCAAATATGCCTATCGAAAGAGTGGCTGCCCAAAAGTAACCATTCAACAGCAGGTAGCCTGGGTCTCGAACCCGCCATAATGCCAATCCCAGCCCGGCCAAAAACAGTACGCCTGAAATCATGCCCAGAGGAGGCACAGGGGAACCATAGAAATCAAACGCGGGATAATAGATCAAAGACAGGAAGGCGTGTACAACCCGCTCAAACAAGATCTGTACGGCGTTCTGCCCTGTAATTTTCATGGTATCCGCCAACCAGCCAGACTGGAACACCCCATCCTGAGATATTCGATTCAAGAAATTGCTGGGGTTTTTCAAAATATAGAAAGCCTCGGGCAGAATGGTAATTAAGAATCCTCCCCAAAAAAACATCATCTGACGAAAACGAGGCGCGAACCACGTCCGGTAAAACAGAAAAGCAACCAGCATGTAAGCCAGCGCAAGGGCAAAAACAACCTGGGCTGTCAAGTAAACGGAAAAATCGGCTGCCAGTAATACCCCACCTAATGCAGCTCTCCAAGATTGGCGTTTCTCCAGGCCGCTTATAAAAAAATATAATGCAAGGGGTATAAGCCAGGTTTCTTGAATATAAGCCACGGACACAATACGGCTGAAATGAATATGCGTTTGCGAGATTGCCACAAGAAAAGCCGCAATCAATGCAATTCTGCGGCCGCTGATTTGGCGCGCCAGAAGATATATGGCAGGAACAGCCAGGGTGCCCCCGATCGCAGGCAACAACCGCAATGCGAAGGGAGTAGTTCCGAAAAACCTAAATGAAAGATTGATTGCCTGCAAGTAAAGAGCACCGAAGTTTTCCCACAGGGCAAACGGATTGGCAAACGCACCGGAAACGGTGTTTTGTGCGGTCAGGCCTATCAACCCCTCGTCTCCATCCAATATACGCGGAATAGCACCCAGCTTATAAAAACGTAAAACAGCTGCCAGTAGCGTTACTACAGCGACTATAAAAATCTCGTCGCGATGATTTCTGATCCAATCCATCAATGATTGGGGACTAAAAATTCCCTTTGACAACGCATAAATATAACTAACCGCGCTTAAGAACCACAACGTGGTCACAGGTATGTAAGTAATGCGGGTGAAAGTAGGGAAAACGGCGGAAGCCCAGGTAGCTAAAACCGACAACAGGGCGGCAACCAAAATCCAAAAGACCCGTTCCCGGAAGGCAAAACGAGCCGACAACTTCTGCCAGAACGGCGTCGGACGGAAGACCTTGCTCAAGATCAAAATAACAACCCCAAAAATACTTAGCCAGATGTACCAGGGAAAAACAACGCCATCAACTACTGGGTTGGAAAAAACAAGGATCTGACTGGCTAGAAGAAGAAAAATTCCTATAAAGGCAATGAGTCGCCGGACATTCCCGACATCCTCTCCGGTTTCAGGTTGTTGACCATTCATGATGTCTCCGTTTCTTGAATCTCCCATCAAGGACGAATAAAGGATAAATTAAATAGGACTTCCTGACCAGGATAATGGATCTTAATGATATCCAAAAAGGAAGACTGGCCTCCCCAAGACAGCGATTATATCCTTTATCTGGAACAACAAAAAGAAGTATTCTGAATAAAGTTCGATGTATTATGAAAGCCAGCTTCATCAGCAATATTATTTCTCGATAAGCTTCAGGAAAATATCAACAATACGCGGATCGAAATGCGTGCCGGATTGTTCCCGAATGTAATCCAGGGCCTTTTCTTCTGGCCATGCCTCGCGATAAGGCCGGTCAGACGTCAACGCGTCGTAAACATCCACGACTGCAAAGATACGCGCCGCGCGAGGAATCGTCTCCCCGCTTAATCCGCGCGGATAGCCAGTGCCGTCCCATTTTTCATGATGACAATAAGGAATATCAAGCGAGTTGCGAAGATAAACGATCGGCGACAACATATCATAAGCATACTTGGGATGCTTGCGCATGATCTCCCACTCCTCGTCGGTCAGCTTGCCGGGTTTATGCAGGATCGAATCGGGGATGCCCATCTTGCCGATATCATGCAACAGCACGCCGCGGCGCATATCTTGTATTTCCTTGTCTGAAATTTCCAGCGCGCCCGCCAGGCGCAAAGTCAGACCGAGCACGCGCATGGAATGTCCCTGCGTCTCCTGGTCGCGTAATTCCAAAGCCTGTGACCAGCCCTGGATGGTGGCGTCGTATGCCATGGTCAGCTCAATGTTGACTTTTTCCAGACCCTCGAACAATAAGGCGTTATCAATTGCCAGCGCGGCCTGCCCTGCCAGCATCTCCAGGAAAGACATCCAATCATCGTCTTGTTCCAATGAAGAACGCTGAAAGATCTCCAAAACACCTTTGACCTCGCCCTTGGCGATCAAAGGCACAGCCAGATAAGCAACAAATTTTTCGCTTGAGATCATGTTATCGCGGATAAATCCGACGCCCGCCTCGGCCAGGCTGGGGATGCGCACAACGCGCCGCTCCAGGGCGGATACGCCCGCCAGCCCTTTTCCCAAAGGCAGGTTTGTATGCGCGATCTCCGCTGTAAAGAAACCAAGCCCAGCGGCATATTGCAGAACCAGCGTGGAGGAATTCAGCAGCAAGACATCTGCCGCATCAACTTTCAGATGACGGGCGACATTCCCCAACACAGCTTGCAGGCTGACGCGCAGATCGGTGGTGGAACTGATGGTAGTATCCACTGCGTGCAGGGCCGAGAGTTGGTCTACGCGGCGCTTGATCTGCGCAAACAAACGTGCATTCTGAATAGCCGCCCCGGCCGTATTGGCCACAAGCTCAAGCAATTCGGCGTCAGTGGATTTATAGCGATTCTTATCGTAAGACTGCGCATGTAAAACACCGATGACCTGGCCTTCCGCCTTCATCGGGACATATAAAGCAGACTGCGTAATCCGCTTTTCATGCCCCGACTTAACAAGAACAGCCCTCTTTTCTTTAAGCGATACGCTCAAATCCGGGACAATCAGCGGCTTGCCGCTCAAGATAACCTGACTCTGGTTCCCATAGCCCGATTCGTCGAACAACACCGAGGGCAAATCAGCCGGATTGACAACCGCGCCGGCCTGGACGCCATACACTGTTTCAACAGATCGTTCGCGCGAGTCGAAGAGTGAAACGAATACCGCCGCGCTGTCCGGCAGCAGGTCCAGAATGGCGCGAGAGAGTTTCTCGTAAATATGCGCCAGGTCGAGAGTCTCCGAGAGAGAGTGACCGAGATCATTGATGATAACCAGTTGTCCGGCGTAACGAGCAGTCTCTTCATGCAGGCTGCTGCGTTGAAGAGCATTGGCGGCCATATCCGCAATGGCGTTCAACAAACGAATATCGGCCTCTGAAAACGGGGGCGGCATTCTGCCGTCTTTCTCTTCCCTGACAAGCGAGAGCGCGCCGATCGTATCGTCAAAGTATTTTAAAGGTACAAGTGTGATGGCGCGCGCGCTATCAGTCACGCCCGGGCGAAAGAGGCGCGCATCCGTACGCACATCCGGGCTGGTGTATGCTTTCCCCGTCTCGATCACAACCCTCGATAAACTCTCGCCTGGCGGGATCCACATTCCGGCAAAGGCTGCATTCGCGCCGCGCGCCGCCTCGATCAGCAATTCGTCTCTCCCAGGGATGGATGTGATCAGTGCAGCGCCGTCCGCATGAGCGATTTCCATCAACTGGTCCAATACAATGGTCAACATCTCAGAGCGGGTTACAACGGTACGCAAAGCCGAAGAGACTTGCGCCACAGCGCTGAGCTCGTCCAAACGGCGGCGGGTTTGATCGAGCAGGCGCGCGCTATACACCGCGCCGGCCGCAGCATTGGCGAACAGGGATAACAGATTAATATCCTGTTCGGTAAACATGTGTGTTGACTCCGTCTGATTGATGTCTGCGCGATTATGCACGTTCAATACCCCAATTAATTCTCCGCTGTAAAGCATGGGGATTCCAAGCACGGAAGTGATGGGAATCCCCTTGTAATGAGAAGAACTATTTTCCCAGGTTCGGTAATCATCAACAATGAGCGGCTGTTTGGTCTGTGCGATATGCCCGGAAATTCCCTCTCCAAGAACCAGGCGGGTGCCGGGGCGGATATCAGGATCATTGATCGCCACCAGCTCGAGGTCGTTGCGTTCCGGGTCAAACAGATAAAGTCCCGAGCCTGACGCGCCGGATAATGTTTGGGCACGTTCGATGATGGTGTCCAACAAAACTTTCAAGTCAGTCTGAGACGCTACATCGGCCGCCGTTTGGTACAGCGCTTCAAATTCCCCAGCCCGCCGGCGGGTCTCTGCCAACAGACGGGCATTCTCGATCACGCTGGCAGCGGAAGATGCAAAGAGCATCAACAGATTAAGATCTTCTTTTGTAAAGGCCCCTTTTTTAGTTGCATTATCAAGAGCGATCACGCCAATCGCCGCGTCTTTTACGATCAAGGGCGCGACAACCCCGCTTTGCACTGCATAAACTTCATCGACTCTTTCATCGAAAGGGAGTTCATAATCAGTAAGGGCATTCTCAATTAAAATGGGCCGCTTTTCCCGGAAGGCCCTGCCCGAATAGCCTTTTTCAGAGCGGAAAGGCAATTCCAAAATCCGCGCATCCGTATACCCGATTTGGGTACGCACTCGTAAATAGTCACTATCCTTATCCCATAACAGGATCGTGCCTTTTTCCGCGCCTGCAATCGCATCCTTGGCCGAAGAAAGGATGTTCTCAAGCAGCGGTTCCAGGTCGAGAGAACCGGTCAATGCCTGGCTGGCGCGGTTCAACGACTCCAGTTCTTTGATGCGCCGCCGGACCTGCTCGAATAAGCGTACATTTTCTAGCGCCACCGCCGCCTGCGCGGCCAGCATCTCGAGCAGAATACTATCTTCAGCAGTATATCGGTTTACTTCATAGTTCTGGACCGACATCGAACCAATTACTTTTTCGCCCGACCGCAATGGAACAGCCAGAACCGAGCGGGTCGGTTGATTATCCGAAAACTGGACGCGTTCTATGGTTACGCTCGGATCATCGTAATCTTTCAGGAGAAGTGTTTTATTCGTACGGATCACCCATCCAGCGATACCCATGTTAAACGGGAAACCGACGAACGGTCCGCGTACTCCGCGATCAACGGCAAAAACGCCGTCAATTTGATTTTCAGCGTCGTTGACCAGGGCGATGGTAAACATATCGGTCGGCATCAAACGGAGCGCCGCCTGATAGATCGCTTTATACAATTGTTCCGAGTCCTGGCCCAGGCGCGCAATTTCCTGCCCGGCCAAATGCAAAACAGAGCGGCGTTCGGCCGCATACAAAGCGTCTTGATAAAGGCGCGCATTTTGAATCGCAATGGCGGCTTGCACGGCCAGCAACTCAAGCAGGAGACGGTCCTCATCGTCATAAATACCCGGCTGATACGTCTGGGCTGAGATCGCCCCGATCACTTTGCCGCTCACACGCAGAGGCACGGCCAGGATCGAACGCACTGCATCCGGCGAGCCAAAGTGCACTCCCGCCACATTGTTTTCCAGATCATCATTAATCAGAATCGATTCCCCGCTCGCGATCACCCGACTCGACAGTCCCTGCCCTAGCGGGATGCGGGCCGCCGGACTGCGCCCATTGCGGTCGAACAAATAAACTCCCTCCACCTCACTGCGTTCCTAATCCAACAATGAAATGACAAACGCTTCGGTCGGCATTAATTGAGTGGCCGCGCGGTGGATCGAAGCATAGACCTGTTGAAGGTCCTGGCTGATACGGGCGATCTCCTGGCTGGCCGCGTGCAAAACCTGGCGGCGCTCCGTCGAACGAACAGCGTCCTGATACAGGCGCGCATTTTCAATAGCGGCCGCGGCATGGCTGCCAAATGCCAGGGCCATCTCAGCATCGGCATCTCCATAAGCGTTGGGACTGAGGCTGTCTAAAGTTAGATAGCCAATTACATTGCCGCGTGCGATCAAAGGCACGCCCATCCAACCCCGTATCGGTTGATCCGTTCCCCATTTACCAAAGCGCGCATCGGCTTTTGCATCGGGCACGATGACCGGACGGCGTGTTTCCCAGATTTGCTTTGCCAATTCTCCATTGCCCGGGAACAACCGCCCAATCACCTTTTCTGGATAGATCAATCCTCTTCCTGATATCGCGCGCAGCATTCCCTTTTCTTCAATAAAGACCGTTGAGCTGTCAAAAGACATGACCTGGGATAAACCGTCCAGCAATTTGTCAACGACCAATTGCGGGTCCAGGCTGGACGAGAGAGCGGATGCGGCCTGCTGGAGAATTTCCGCGTCCCGACGGCGCGCCTGCTCCGCCGCGAACAGGCGCGCATTTTCCAAAGCCGAGGCGGCCTGCGAAGCCAGCGTGGTCAGCAAGCGCTCATCCGCCTCACTGAATGCATTGGGCTGTTCGCTTTCAACGCTGATGCAACCCAGCGTCTGCCCGCCCGCCCAGATCGGCACATACAGACCTGACTGCATGCCGGGAAACGTTTCGTAATAACGCGGATCGTCCTGCAGGCTGCCATTATTAATCATGCGCCCATGTTTAATTACCCAGCCTGCCATGCCATCGCTGATATTCGTGATGGCTTTACCCGCCATCAAGCGGCTTGTATCTATCTTTTCTATTAAGCCCTCACGATTTGTCTGGCTAAAAGCCAGCAGTTCAACCTCATTGCTGTCGCCGCGCCGTACGCGCACCGCGGCGTGATGCCAATTCAGGCCATGTGAGAGCACGTTGACCACTTTTTCGCTGATCTCCCTTGGGTCAAGAGATTTGCCAAGCGCCAGCCCGCTTTCATGCAAAGTTTGCAACTCGGACATTCGACGAAGCGCCTCTTGATAGAGACGGGCATTCTGGATGACGGTCGCAGCGTGATTGGCGAAAGCCAGAGCCATCTCTGCATTGGCCTCTGTGAAAGCATTTGGATGATGGCTGTCAATCGTTAAAAAGCCGATGGCCTGATCGCGCGCGACCAACGGGACACCCATCCAGCCGCGAATCTTATTTGCTGGTCCCCAGCCCGCGAAACGGTCGTCCGTTTTGACATCCGGCAAAATAAGCGGGCGGCACGTTTCTTCGACGATGTACGCTAGTTCGTTTGTTCCCGGGAGTATCTGTCCCTTTACCTGTTCCGGTGAATCAAAACCGCGTGCCGCAATGGCGCGATAATTTCCATTCTCCCTTAGAAAAACGGCCGTGCTGTTGAACGGGACAACGAGAGCCAGTCCGTCCAGCAGCCCGTTCAATACATCTTCCAGGTCAAGGCTGGATGTGAGCGTGTTGGCCGCATTCCGTAAAGTCTCGGCCTCCTGGCGGCGCAGGTGCTCGGCCTCGAACAGGCGCGCATTCTGGATGGCGATCGCGATCTGCGCCGCGATAGTTTCAAGCAGGCGTTGATCGGATTCGGTAAAGGCGTTCAGCCTGGCGCTCTCGATGTTCACGACACCGACGATCTGATCTCCGACGCGCAGGGGAACGCACAATTCCGAATTGACATCTGTTCGTAAACCATAATAGCGGGAATCATTATGAATATCACCGACACAAACACTCTGGCCATGTTCGGCAACCCAGCCTGTAATTCCATGTCCCACACGAAAATCGTGAGACATGATCATTTTCTTATTTGCTTCAGCAAACTCAATTCCACGTCCCTGGTCGCTAATAGCAAAAGGAATCAATCTGCCGGATGGTCTGTCTATTACAAGAACGGCGCCATACTCGTAGTTAAGAATTTTTTCCAAAAGACGAATCAGTTCTTCTGCGAGAGTTTCAGGCGTAAGAATCTGCTGGAGGCGCTGGGATGCGGCGTAAATCATGGAGAGTTCATTGATGCGCTGTTGCAGGGCGTCTTCGGCCAGCTTGCGTTCGGTAATATCCTGCACAGTGCCGATGGAACGAACCGGTTCGCCAATGGCGTTATAAATCGTCTCGCATCTTTCGTGAACGTACTTGATCCGCCCATCCGGGAAAAGCAGGCGGTGGGTGATCGAATAGGGCGTTTTGTTTTTTACAGAATCGGTGTATGCCTGATCTGCCATGGCGCGGTCATCGGGATGGATGGCGTTCAGGAAGCCCGTATAAGAAACTTCAAACTGCTGCGGGGCTATCTCGAATATGCGATAAACCTCATCAGACCAGGCGAGAACATTGTTCTTTATATCCAGATCCCAACTGCCGATATGTGCGATGCGCTGGGCATCCTTGAGTAAATCCTGGCTGGCGAGCAGGGCATCCTCGGCCAATTTGCGCGCGGTAATATCGCGTCCGACCCAAACGACCGAGTCTTCTGTCAGCGGAGAAGTCGTGCCTGCAAACCAGGTGATTTGGCCGCCAAGCAAAAGCGCATATTCAAAGCGAACGGTCTGCTTTTTATCCAGCGCCTCGCGGATGTGTCCCACCAACTCATCGGCCTTTTGCCGCGAGAAGACCTCGTGCATGCGTTTACCGAGCATCACGTCTGCCGGTTGATACAGCAAATCGGAGTTGGTGGGAGCGATTTTGAGATAACGGCCCTCTTTATCGAGCACCAGCACTACATCCGGCATGGATGCGAACAAAGCGCGCAATTCTGCTTCGGAGGCGGTCAGCGATTCTTCGGCCTGTTTGCGGTCGGTGATATCGATCATTACGCCCTGCCAGAAAAGCGGGCGTCCCGAATCGTCGCGCATCAGGACGCTCTCATCGCGGATCCATACGATGCGGCCGTCGCGGGCCATGACGCGATATTCCAGTTGGAACGGATCGCCGGTTTGATTGGTGCGATCATTTTCAGCCAGCCAGTTCGAGCGGTCATCAGGATGAATGATCGAAAGCCAGAATTGACCATCTGCTATACATTCATCCGCCGAATAGCCCAGCATCTTTTCCACCTGGGGGCTCATATAGAGGGTGGAACTTAAGTGATCAACGGCATCCATATAAACGATCACAGAGACATGTTCCACCAGCGAGCGATACTTCGCCTCTGCCATACGCAGAGCTTGTTCGGCGCGCTTGCGTTCGGTAATATCCTGCGCCAGGGCAATGATCACATCCTGGCCGAGATAGTCTCCCTTATACAAACGCACATTCTTGGGAAAGACATCTCCGCCGCGCCGTAATCCCCAGAACTCGAATTCCTGCGGCTGGCCCTCGAAGGCCAATTGGATGGCGCGCTGCACTTTTTTCAGATCGTTCCTGCCCGGCGCAGAAATAAGCGCCGGTGTCTTGCCTATCAGAAATTCGCGCGGATAACCATACATTTTGACCGCGCCGTCATTGACGTCCAAAAAGCGGCCTTTGCGGTCTTGAATATAGATCGCTTCTGCCACGCTATTAAATAGACTGTGGTAGCTGGCTTCAAGCGCGCGGGCCGAGTCTTCAAGGCGCTTACTCTCGGTAATATTATGCACGATACCTGAAATAACATTATCTTTCAGGCTGGCGCTTATCCACACCCATTTCACTTCCCCCGAGCGAGTGACGAACTGGGTTTCAAAGTTGGTTACTACGCCGCCCCGCTTCAGCGCGGCAATGATCTTTTTACGGTCGCCGGGATGCTTATAAAGCTCTTGAGCAGATCCGAGCAGCAACATCTCTTTCGCCGATTTAAAGCCCACCCATTGGGCCAGCACATCGTTGACATAAATGATCTTTCCCTGCACGGTTGTTTGGTATATGCCGGCCAGTGAGTTCTCAACCAGATTTCGATATCGCTCTTCGGATTCCGCCAACGACTTCTGGGCAAGTTTGTTCGCCGTAATGTCTTTTGCCGAAACCAGCGCGGCTTTATGGTCTTCATAAATCAATTTATGAGATGTGATTTCAACATGGATAATCGAACCGTCTTTTTTGCAGTGCCGCCATTCCCCCGAATGCTGCAAGCGCGGCCGTTTGGCCTGCACATGTTTTTTAACGCGCTCGACATCCTCCGGCGGGCGGATGTCTGAGATTTTCATTTTCAAAAACTCAACGCGTGAATAGCCGTAATGCTCTATTGCCGCTTCATTGACGTCCAGGAAACACAATGTTTCCAGGTCATAGATCCACATGGGCAGCGGGTTACTTTGAAAGAGCAAACGGAATGAGTTGTCCTTTTTCCCTTTAGGCGAACGAGGGATATACCCAGAATTTAATTTCGATTTCATCCAAACTCAATCCATGTTCCAATTTATTGATAAGACATCGCTAGACAAATTTATTGTACATCCCATATCTTAATTCTGGCATATAACTTTGTTAGTTTGCTTTCAATTTCATTCTAAAAATCGCGGCTTTTCTTCCTCTGCTATAATCCATCGCATGATATTAGTCACCGGCGCGACAGGATTTATTGGGCGCGCCTTGATCCGTCAGTTGTTTGAGACCGGACGCCAGGTCCGCGTTTTGATTCGCCCATCGCGGCGCTCACCGCGCCTCCCGAAAGGCGTCCCGGTTGAAGTCGCCGTCGTCAGCCTGGCAGACGATAAGGCGATTCAAACTGCGCTCAAAGATGTGGACACGATCATTCATCTGGCTGGGAGCGAGTCGCAGGGGCGCGACGCGAAATTGTCAGCCGTGGATATGCGCGGCACACAGAATCTGTCACGGGCTGCGGCTGAGGCGGGCATAAAGCGCATGATCTATGTCAGCCACCTGGGAGCCAGCCGTTCATCGGGGTTTCCGGTCTTCAAGGCCAAAGGGATTGCTGAAGAACACATCCGTCGTTCGGGTGTGCCATTCACCATCATTCGGACTTCGCTCGTCTTCGGACCCGAAGATCATTTCACGACAAGTTTGGCGCGCTTGTTGCAGATGTCGCCTTTTTTCTTTCCCTTCCCCAGCGGCGAACGAACGGTGATCCAGCCGCTTTGGGTCGAAGACCTGGCCTCTGTGATCATGTGGTCGCTGAATAATGAAAACACCCTCAATCAAACGTACGAGATCGGCGGAAGCGAATATTTCACTATACGGCAGATCCTGGAAATCATTATGCAGGCCACACACCGGCCGCACCTATTATTCGAGCTTCATCCTGTTTTGCTGCGGGCGCTGATCGTAACCCTGGAGACCTTCGTTCCAAATTACCCCGCCTCTTCGTTTTGGCTCGATTACGTTTCGATCAGCCGCACCTGCCCCGTGGATAATTTGCCGGACGCCTTTGGCCTGATGCCGGCGCGCTTCGCTTATCGTCTCGATTATCTTAAGCGCACGCCCTGGTACGCCGAGTTTTGGGACAGGGCAATAAAAAGAATTTCCGAAACGACCGGGAAGGTTTTGGAATCGATCCGAACATTCCGCTTATAAACAATGCCACACGCTCACATTCGCCTTTTGGAAACTCCTGAAGAACTGTCGGCTGTTGAGGCCCTGCAACGCGTGATCTGGCCCGGCAGTGAAACCGACATTGTCCCCGCGCACATGCTCATCACCGCCGCGCATAATGGCGGATTGGTACTCGGCGCATTCGCGGATGACGAACTGGTCGGCTTCGTCTTCGGCTTTCCGGGCCTCGAAACCACTCCCGATGGCCCGCGTCCCAAGCATTGTTCGCACATGGCAGGCGTCCATCCCGACCATCGCAACAGCGGCCTGGGCTTCGCCCTCAAACGCGCGCAATGGCAAATGATTCGGCATCAGGGCCTCGATCACATCACTTGGACTTATGATCCACTGCTCAGCCGCAATGCGCAGTTGAACATCGCCCGTCTCGGCGCAGTCTGCTCCACATATCACCGCTCCGAGTATGGCGACATGCGCGACGGCCTCAACGCCGGGCTTCCATCCGACCGTTTTCAAGTGGATTGGTGGATCAACACCAAACGCGTCGAACGGCGACTTAGCAAACGGGCACGCCCGACTTTAAAATTGAATCATCTAACGCGCGTCGGCATACAGCCGCATTTCACGCTTCCAACCGGACCCGATGACTGGCCGCGCCCACCCGGCCATTTTCCGCCGCTGGAAGCCCAGCTGATCGCGGCCGAAATCCCATCCGACTTTATGGCTATGAAGTCCGCTGACTTTGCCCTGGCTCGCGACTGGCGCTTCTTCTCGCGCGAATTCTTCGAGACCGCTTTCGCCAAAGGCTACCTCGTAACAGACTTCGTCTTTGACCAGGGCGAAAGCCGGCCGCGTAGTTTTTACATTCTCACCGACGGCGAAAGCACACTGGACCCTTCCGCATGAATCATCCAAACATTGAAAATTGGTGGGCTGTGCAAGCCATGATCGCCTCCTACAACCACGTCTATCAGGTTGTATATGGCACGGGCTACGAATCGCGCGGCATCATCGGTGTATCCATTTACAGAGACGCGCCCATTGCGCCGTATCAACTGGAATTTTTGGCGCTCACATCCAACCCAAAAGAGATCGTCGAGGCGATACACGCTTATCCAATTGACGGACAAAAATATGTGTTGGATATCTTTCACGACAAGCCGTCCTCCAAGACCCTTAAAACAGATTATCTTCTCGAAGGCTACGAATTCGTCCGCACCGGCGTAATCCTCGGTTTGGACCTGCCGATTCAAATCCGTTCCAACCTTTCCGGAATTCACAAAGCCGTCAAGATCCATGAAGCCGAGGAAATAAACCTGACTCTTTCCGTTGAGAACGAACACATGCCCACAAAATGCCTGCGCGGAAAACATATCCATAATTTTTATGCAAAGGCAGACGGACAAATCGCCGGCTGGGCGCAGTTGGTCACCATCTATCCCGGCGTTGGATATCTCAACCAGGTTTATGTGATGAGCGCCTTTCGCCAGCGCGGCATCGGCCGCGCCCTGGTTGAACGCGCTCACCAGCATTGCAACCGCCAGAACCTTGAACACATGGTCGTGATCCCATCTGAAATAGCCTTACATTTGTATCGCCGCATTGGCTATCGCCCGCTCGCATATTTCACGGCCTTTCACCCAAGAGAGACGGGCGCAGAGACATCCCCGGAAAAAGCAAACGGGACAATCCCGGAAACGATCGCAGAGTCAACCGAAGGGATGGAATGAGGCAGCCGTTCTTTATCCAGCGGGTTGTTCGCAAGATAGATAAAACGCTGTCTTCGATATTTTTTCTCGACCAGTGGGTGATCATGGCCGGGAAAGATATCAGCCGCGATTCGCTTCAATGGTCCGCGTTGCGGCCGCTCATCCCCGATAAAGACCGTTATTGGGCAGACCCATTCATCTTCCAGAGGGAAAACAATTATTACGTTTTCATTGAAGAGAAAATGTACGCAACAGGCCGGGCACACATTGCCTGCCTGACGCTCGATGAAGATGGCGGCCTCTTATCCAATCAAGTGGTCCTCGAACGGCCGTATCATCTTTCATATCCCTTCATTTTTCAGCTGCGGGGTGAAATTTATATGCTGCCCGAAACGGCGGCCAATCGCTCGCTTGAGTTATATCGCTGCGCGCATTTCCCCGATCAATGGCAGTTGATCAAAACGCTGATGACGGATCTTTATGTTGTGGACGCGACCCTGCTTGAACATGAAAAGAAATGGTGGCTGTTCGCAAATGTCAAAGAAGAGGGTGGTTCCAGCCTTGACGCGTTGCATCTTTTTTATGCAGACAGCCCGCTGTCTGATCAATGGACGCCGCACCCGCTTAATCCGATCATCAAAGACATTCACTCGGCGCGGCCTGCGGGCCGCATCTTTTCTCTGGACGGAGAGTTGATCCGCCCTTCCCAGGATTCGGCCCGCCGATATGGATACGTCCTCAAGTTCAATCGCATTATGAAGTTAAATGAAAACGAATATGAAGAAGTAATTGTGTCAGAGTTCAGGCCGCAGGGAGGAAAAATTCTGGCAACGCACACTTTTAATCAGGCAGGTAAGTTGACGGTGATTGACGCAATCATCCGAAGAATAAAGTAATGCAGGCTTCGGAAGTCTGTAAGCGTTCTTAACGCATGAGACGACTCTTGCGAGTCGTCTCAGCGGTTGGATGGAGAGAAAAAGAGTCTACCTCCGCACAGATGAATTTTCGTCATTGGAGAGCGCGCCCATGCCGACAGGATGATAAGACGGTTCGGGGCGCGGCATCGGACGATTAACTGGAAGCGGCTTGGGCGCGGGGCGCGGATAAGATGAAGCGGGCTGTACGCGCTGGGCCGGAACGAGCGGCTGATAAGTGGTGTGTAAATTTGGGCGCAAGGACTTCTGCGAAGCCGGTTGATCACCAGCCATCGAGAACATGTTCTCGCCTGCGATGGAGAATGTGCCGATGATCAACACACGGATCAGCCAGACCATCACCGCCACGAACACAGGCACGGCTTTGATCAACACTGTCTGCCCAACCAACGCAGTGCCTGCGGAGGTATGGTTTAGAATCGCGACCGACACACCCCACCATGTCAGCATGGCATTGAAGCCTGCGGCCAACATCCATGCGCCAAAAAGATACCAGACTTCAGCGGGTTCATCGCGGCCTTGCTGCGGAGTAAAGATGCGGGCGATCCCGGCAAAGTCAATGCCGCAGAAGGCAAAGGCCAGGATAGTAGACCATTGCAAACCTGCAAATTTCAAATCGCCAAGCACGTCTGCCAGGGCAAAAGCAGTAGTGGAGTAGTTGAAGACTTCAAAGGCCAGCAAGGCCGCAACGAGAATGGCGCCAAAAATCGCGCCTCGCTTAAGGGCAGTCCCGCGCAGGAAGGGCATTATTTTTATAGGGAACGAACGGTTCATAGCAACACCTCTCTTTCAATACTTTCGTTGAGGGCGAAGGTTGCCTACATTATAGAACAATTGTTCTAATTGTCAAGTACCCAATCTTGAAATTTCATTGCACTTCCCCCATTGACAAATTTTATATCCGCTCCGTCCAACCGGGATGATTATATTTTTCGCGGACAAGTTCATCCGCACGCGCTTGTTCGCTGGCAGATAATTCTCCGGCTTCGAGATGCAGCCCAAGCGTTGCTTCAAAGGCCCAGACGAGAGCCTGCGCGGCGTCATTCCAGATGACTTCGTGTCCGAGAGTGGCCTGGACTGTCGTGGCGCGCGCGTGCAGCCGCGCCGCAGCATTGGCGCGGGCGGATTCGTCAGTGAAGGTTAAGGCCTCGGTGATGCGCGCCAGGTTTCCGGTCAGGGGCAAAGAGCCGTGTTGTAGTACCCCATCTTTACGTCGCATTTGGGCCGATCCGATCAACTTTTTTCCATTCACAGTAATTTCATAAGCCGACGATACTTCAAAACAAACCGGATTGAGCGCGTCATGATTTGGGCCAGTATCTTCTTTTACTTTAACTCGCAGCCCAAGCGCCTCGACCGCTTGCAATAATGCGATGGACAGCCGGTTATAACTTTCCAGGATCGAACCGGCTGTGCGCGGCTCATCGGCAGGGGCGATGATGGAGTATGTGATCTCGTCTGTGTGGAGAATCGCGCGTCCGCCGGTAGGACGGCGAACCACATCCCAGCCGCGTTCCGCCAGGCGGGCAGCATCCACATCTGAAAACGGCTGGGCGTGGCCCAGCGATAGGCAGGGCGGATGCCACGCGTAAAGACGCAAAGTTGGGATCGCTTCACCGCGTCCGATATGTTCGAGAATCGCTTCATCGGCGGCCATATTCCATGCGCCGCGCGCTGGAGGTGTAATGAGGAGCCGCCAGGTATCAGCCATGCAGATATTATAATGTCCAAGACCAGAAACGAGGCGGCAAAACGCAAAAGGAATTGGAAGAGTTTATTGCCCAAAATGAAAAGGTGGAATTCGGCCTGGCCGCGCTCAACCTTTCAACCGGCGAGGAAATTCTTATCCGGGCCGATCAATCTTTTCATCCGGCCAGCGTGATGAAGGTGTGTGTGATGATGGAGGTTTTCCGCCAGGCGCAGCAGGGATTATTTTCGTTGGATGATTCGATTCCGGTCAGGAACGAATTTGCCAGCATCGCGGATGGAAGCGCGTACGCCTTGTCCACCGAAGACGATTCTGAGAAGGATTTGTATGAGCGAATCGGCCAGCCGCTTCCAATCCGGGACCTGGTGCGGCGCATGATTACTATCAGCTCGAACCTTGCGACGAATATTCTCATCGAACGTGTTTCGCCGGAGCAGACCACACAATTTATGCGCGAACTCGGCGCAGACAGTTTGATCGTCCGCCGCGGCGTGGAAGATAACAAAGCCTTCCAACTGGGATTAAATAATGAGGCCAGCGCGCGCGGTTTTATGAATCTTCTGGCGAAGCTTGCAAATTATGAAATCGTCTCGCCCGAAGACTCGCATGAGATGATTGAGATCATGCTTGGACAACAATTCAATGAAATGATCCCGGCGCAATTGCCGTCAGATGTCCGCGTGGCACACAAGACCGGCTGGACGGGAAAGTTCTATCACGATGTGGGAATTGTTTATCCGCCAAATGCAAAGCCGTTGGTGCTGGCAATTCTCACGAATGGCTTTGAAAAAGAAGAAGACGCACATCCGTTTGTTGCATCGCTGGCGAAAAAAATTTATGAAGGCTGGGTTAGTTAAAAATCGTCCATAGATTTCACGGATTACACAGAATAAAAAAATCTGCGAAATCCTGGCAATCTGTGGATGTGTTTTGTTACGCAGAAAATTCTGCCAATACTTGTTTTTCAAGTTTTTTTGAAATTTCCTCCAGCGGCGGGCGGGCGGGCCAGCGCGGTTGTTTATATTGCCGCGCCAGCAAGGCTTTGAGCAACGGCGGGAACGGCTGGTATTTTTCCAGCGTGTATCTTTGCTCACAGACTTTTTTCTGCGAAGCGGAAACATCCTTGCCGGAAATAAATCCTTCGTAAATTTCGCGCAGGCCGGGAGAAAGAACATTTGCCGGCGCGGTGATACAGCCTGCGGCATGGTTTTCCAAAGCAAAGGTCAAATCAGAATCTGTGCCATTGAAGACGGCCAGATCATCGCTAAATTTTTGACCAAGTGCGCGAGTGAAATCAGCATCATGCGATGAATCTTTGATGCCCGCAAACTGCACCGGAAAAGATTCTTTCAAGCGCGAAAGTAAATCGAGCGAAAATCCAATCCCAGCCACACCGGGGAAATGATAGCCGAATAGAAATCCATCTTTGGGAACAGATTTCTTGATGACCTGCTCGAACCAGTTGAACAAGCCATCGTCGCTGGCTTTGCGGAAATAATATGGAGGCAGAGTCACAACCGCGTCGAAGCCGAGATCAAAAGCAAGTTTGTTGAGTTCGATAGTCTCTGTCAGACTCGGTGTGCCGGTGCCAGCCAGCAGACGAAAGTCCGGATACTGTCCGCGGACTTGGAGCGCGGCGCGCCAGACCGATTCTCTTTCAGCCGGAGAAAAGGACGGGCCTTCGCCGGTGGTGCCGAAGATCAGCGCGCCGTGACAGCCTCGAGATGCGAGAAAGGCCAGGAACGGCGCAACCGCTTCGAGGTCCGGGGAAAGATCGGGTTTGATCGGTGTGACAGCGGCGGCATAAACGCCGGAAAGTGGGTGTCGAGTCATGGGGTCTCCAAATCAGTCTTCGTGTGTCTCGATGAAATCGCGCGCGGCGTCTTCGGGCGGCCGCAAGGATTGTCCTTCCTCTTCAGCCAGATAACTTTGATGATCGAGCACCCATAAATAAAGATCGCCTTCGGTCTTGCCGGGAAAGTCTTTCATGATCTTGCTCTGGCGAATGATTTTGACGATTGGAAAATAAACCTTATCGTACCAATCTGTAATGGCTTCTTCTTCAGGAATATCGCGTTGCAAATCAAGCCCCATGAAGTAGCGATGGACGGCAATATGTTCCAACATACGGTCGAAGCCGTCAGGGATGTTCAGGCGGATTTTGGCTTGCGGCCGCAGATCGTCGAGGCGGGTGCGCTCAAGGAAGTGAACCTTTTCGCCGAGAATCTTGAGGTCTTCTGGCTTAAGGTTTGGCGTGATATTGACGCGCGTGGAGCACTCGCGCACTTCGGCTTCGATGAATTCCTGTCCCTGCTGGCGCGCCACAGAGACGCGGTGATGGCCGTCCACCACAAAATATACCTGCCCGACTTTGTACAGCACGACCGGCGGCAGGCCGATATCTTTGTAAAAAGCGCGGTCAATATTCTGCCAGCGCTCAGCAAGCTGACCTTCAACGGGCAGGAAGGCGCGGTCGAATTGGTGGTAGCGATTCAAACTACCGACGATCTGTTCCACTTTGACGGTTTTGACGCCGCGATAAATGGGCCCGCCAATATGAAGATTCTCTTTGATCTCATCGTAGGAAAGCAAAGTTGTCGGCTGGCCTGAGACGGCCGCCCAGGCGCGGTTGAGAAAGGCTTTGAAGCGGGCGCGGCTGAAGTCGGCGCGCACGCGCGAGGTAAGTTCATCTGACATTTTCAATCTCGATTATTTTGTAGGGAAAAACATTCATAATAGTGGTTGGACCTAATTGCGTGGTGGATGCGGCCAGGTTTTGGCGGAAGAAGTGTGTGTGTCCATGAAAGTGATAACGCGGACGCGCCCATTTTAGAATCCAGTTGATGGCTTTCAAGCCTGTATGAGCTTTGGTCTCTTCATCGTGGATGCCAAAAGGCGGCGAGTGGGTGATGAGGATATCGAGGGCGCGTCCATAGCGCAGGCGGTTTATAAGCAGGCCCGGCATAAGTTTGGCGGCGCGCTGGAAGGCTTCGGCCTGTGTGTGCTGGTTGACGCCGTCGGGGCGATATTTAACGGAGCCGCCCAAACCGGCGATCAGAAGCCCTTTGAGGCGCGCCTGCTTCAGGTCGAGGTTCGAGCCGCCTTCGGCGCGCGTGGCCGTGACTGTTGGGTTATATTCCGGGTCGTGATTGCCAGGCACATAAAACATCGGCACATTCAACATCGAAACCAGGTATTCAAGATAGGTGTAGGGCAGGTCGCCGCAGCCGAGAATGAGTTCCGCGTCGCGAAAATGTCCCTGACCGGTAAGGGTGTAAATGCGTTCCACAACCTGGTCGCTGACGGCGAGGAGTTTCATGCGCTTGAATTGTGCCGCAGAAAGAGTTTCCCCGCAAGGGAGGCTTTCATTTATGAGAGGCCGGTAGTTGTCAATCCCGTCATCGCACACTATAATTCAGGAACAAGAGGCAATCTGGACACTCAAAGCATTTCACACCCGCTGGAAGACGAACCCGCTCCGCGTGGTCAACTGCAATCCGGCACCACATTGGTCAAACGCTATCACATCCAGGAGGTGATCGGCGTAGGCGGGATGGGATCGGTGTACCGTGCCCGCGACCTGCACTTCCCCAATGTGACCAAACTGGTGGCAGTCAAGGAAATGATCAATATGGCGCCAGACCCGCTGGTGCGCCAGACCATCGTCCAGAATTTCGAGCGCGAGGCCAACCTGCTCGCCACCCTCAACCATCCGGCCATTCCCCGTATTTACGATTATTTCTCCGAAGAAGATCGTTCGTACCTGGTGCTGGAATTTGTGCACGGCAAGGACCTGGAAGCCATTATCAACGACACCAATGGCTTCCTGCCAGAAGAACAAGTATTAAGTTGGGCCATTCAACTGTGCGATGTAGTCTCGTTTTTACACGGCCACAAACCTGACCCAATCATCTTCCGAGATTTGAAGCCGTCGAACATCATGATCAACAGCAACGGAGACGTAGTGCTGGTGGATTTTGGGATCGCTAAAACGTTTCAATCGGGACAAAAGGGAACGATGATCGGCACCGAGGGATATTCACCGCCAGAACAGTATCGCGGCGAAGCAACGCCTTTGGCGGATATCTACTCCCTCGGCGCAACTCTCCACCACGCCTTGACGCGCCGCGACCCGCGTCTCGAGCCGCCGTTCTCGTTCGCCGAGCGGCCCCTGCGCAAGATCAATTCCCGCGTCTCTCCCGAACTGGAAGCGGTCATCACCACCGCCCTGCAATACAACCCCTCTGAACGCTTCGCCGGGGCTACAGAAATGAAAGAAGCCCTCATGAATGTAGCGCGCAAGACCGGCGCTCTCTCGAAGATCGCAACCACATCCATCGCTCCGGCCGGCGGCATCAAGCCCATCTGGTCATTCAAATGCGAAGATGAGGTACGCGGCACGCCTTTGCTGCATCAGGGAATTTTATATATCGGTTGTTATGATAACAATTTATACGCGCTCGATGCGGCGGACGGTAAATTCCAATGGAAATATGTGGCCGATGGAGGCATCGTCTCGCGGCCGGCGGCTTACGAAGGCAACGTTTACTTCGGCTCGGAAGACCAGCGCCTGCATGCTGTCAGCGCCCGCACAGGCAAGGTCGTTTGGACGTATTTCGCCGAGGGACGCATACATTCATCCCCTCGTATCGCGGACGGCCACATCTTCATCGGTTCGGACGACCAAACGCTTCATGCCGTGAACCTGAACACGGGCCGCAGTATCTGGAAGTTCGACGCCGCTGACGAGGTGCGCTCGACGCCATTCATCGCAAACGAACTGATCTACTTCGGTTCGGAAAATGGCGACTTCTTTGCTTTGGATTTCCGCGGCACCATGAAATGGCGCTTCCAGGCCAAGCGCGCCATCACCTCATCGCCTATCGCCGCAGGACAATCCATTTTCTTTGCATCTGTGGACAGCACGCTTTATTGTCTCGATGCCCGCAACGGCTGGGCTATCTGGCGTTATCGTCTCGGCAAAGGCTCGGTCTCCTCGCCCGCGCTTTCAGACGATTATGTATTTGTCGGCGCGGCAGACGGCTTTATCTACTGTGTCGAAGCGCGCACCGGCAAAGAAGTCTGGCGTTTCCGCACCGAGCATCAAGTCACCAGTTCGCCGGTCATCTATAAAGACTCGGTCTATTGCGGTTCTGTGGACGGCAATTTATACTGTCTTGAATACCGAACAGGGCGTCAACGCTGGAAATTTGAAACAAAGGCAGCCATCACTGGTTCGCCCATTGTGTTCGACGATATTGTCTACATCGGCTCGACCGATCATCAGGTTTACGCCTTATTGGCCTGATTAAAGGAGTTCTGCATGCTTGATTTTTTTCGTAACCTGTTCGGCGGCGGAGATAAAACACCGAAAGAAAGCGCAACGACCGCGCCGCTTTCAGACCAGCAAATCCAATCCATCGTTAATAATCAGAACATCCAATATGAGACGCAGCAACTGATCGCTGCCATCGGTCAATCAGTGGGAAAACAACGCGAACACAACGAAGACAGCCTGGTTGCCATTACCGCCACATTGGCCGGAAAAGCATCCAACATTCCATTTGGTTTATATATCGTTGCCGACGGCATGGGCGGGCATCAATTCGGAGAGGTCGCCAGCAATGCCGCCATCCGCGTCATCTCCGGGCATGTCATGCGAAAGTTCCACTCGTATCTCTTCACCGTCCCCACACAGCAGCCGGAGGAGTCGCTCCAGGAGATCATGGAAAGCGCCATCAAAGAATCTCATCGCATCATTCAGAAGGATGCGCCCGGCAGCGGAACCACCGTCACCGCCGCGCTGATTGTCGGCCAGCAGGTGACCATCGGCCATGTCGGCGACAGCCGCGCCTACGCCATTCATCCAATAGGACGGCTGGAACAATTGACCCGCGACCACTCACTCGTCAAAAGATTGGAAGAACTCGGTCATCTCAACAAAGAAGAAGCCGCCAACTTTCCCCATCGCAATGTACTCATCCGCGCCCTCGGGCAGGGCGAAGCGCTTGAAGTGGATGTGTTCACCATTCCCTTCCCGCAAAACAGCACGCTCATGTTATGCAGCGACGGGTTATGGGGTGTCGTCGCCGAACAGGACATCCTGCGTTCCGCCAGCGAAGCCCCCAACCTGCAACGCGCCTGCCAAAACATGGTTGCCGCCGCCAACCTGGCCGGCGGACCCGATAACATTAGCGTGATCCTCATCCAAATGGCCGGGTAGCAATGCCACAAGATCAAAGGGATTATTACGCCCTTCTGGGCATCCTGCGCGAAGCCTCGTCCGAGGAAATCAAGCGCGCCTACTATGAGGCCGCGCAGCGTTTGCATCCCGATAAGAATAAATTGGCCGGGGAAACCGAGATATTCCTCGAAGTTCAGCAGGCCTACGAAGTGCTGTCGAACCCCAAACGCCGCGCACAGTACGATGCCACATTATCGAAGCAGGAAACCGAATCTCCATTTATCAAACACAAACTCTTATACAGCCGCGCCAACCTCGTCCATTTGGACGAAACGCAACTGATCTATGTTTTGATGGAAATCGGCCCACGCGACACAAACCAAAAAATACCCGCTCCGCCGTTAAACATCTGCCTGGTACTTGACCGTTCCACTTCCATGCAGGGCGACAATATAGATGTCGCCAAGACAGCCACGACCCAGCTCATGCGCAGCCTGCGCCCTGAAGACATCTTCAGCGTGGTGGCGTTCAGTGACCGCGCCGAAGTATTGATCCCCGCCGCTTATCAGTCCCAGAATGAGCGCACCAAATTACAAAGCCGCATCCAAATGCTGCAGACCGGCGGCGCGACAGAAATCTATCAGGGTCTCAAAGCCGGTTTCGAAGAAGTCCGCCGCGGGCTCGATCCGAAGCGAATCAACCACATCATCCTGCTCACCGATGGACAGACCTACGGCGATGAACAGGCCTGCCTGCAACTGGCTGAAGAAGCCGCTCAATTGAACATCGGCATCAGCGGCATGGGCATTGGCGGCGAATGGAACGATATCTTCCTCGACGCGCTGGCCAGCCGCACCGGCAATAACAGTTCATATATTTCGAAATCGCAGGACATTCAGCGCCTGCTGATCGAAAAATTTAACGATCTCGGCAACATGTTCGCCGAGGACGTTTTGCTCGACTTCAAAAAGCAGGATGATATCCAGATCAATTATGCTTTTCGCCTTCATCCCGAAGGCGGCCCCATTTCACTTGAAAATCCCCTGCACCTTGGTCCCATCCTGCAGGATACATCCCTTAACGTTTTATTTGAATTCATGGTGCAGCCATCTGCATCCAAAGCGGATTTGGTTACACTACTGGATGGTTCGCTTAAGATCATCGCCAGCGCGCGCCCAACTTCCATCCCGCCCATTCGCATCAAACTGGAGCGGGAAGCGGGCGCAACCGCAAAGGCCGACCCGCCGCCTCCGGTTATTCTCAGCGCCCTCGCGCGCCTGACGCTTTATCGCCTGCAGGAACGCGCCCGCCAGGAAGCCTCAGCCGGAGAGTACGAACAGGCTACCCGGCATTTGAAAAACCTCGCTGTCCACCTGCTTTCACAAGGCGAGAAAAGCCTTGCAAAGACCGCTCTTCTACAAGCCGAACAAATGGAACGAACTCAATCCTTCAGCCGCGAAAGCGGCAAAGAGATAAAATACGGCACAAGAGCATTGCTCTTCTCCGCCACCGAGGAATGAATATGATCGTCTGCTCGAATTGCAAGCACACCAATATAGCCGGGGCCTTGTTCTGCAGCGAATGCGGCGCCCAACTGAACACGGCAGATTCGCTCACCACCCAGAGCATTACTACCGGACAGGTAAAAGAAGCGGCCGGGAAAAGATATGTTCCGCCGGCGACATCTGCTGTCATCTCGGCCGGCGATTGGGTCTCACTCCATCTGCTGGACACAGGCCAGATGCTCCCACTCGCAGAACGTAACGAGTTCACACTCGGGCGCATCAGCGAAGGACAGCCCATCATGCCAGATATTGATTTCTCACCTTATCAGGCCTATGCCAGCGGCGTTTCGCGCTTGCACGCCGTGATCAAACGCGACGCAAACCGCGTCATGCTCATGGACCTGGGTTCGTCCAACGGCACATATGTCAACGGCAAACGGCTCACCCCAAACTCCGAACATATCCTCAACAATGGCGACGTGATCGCCCTCGGCAAACTCAAAATACAAGTCCTTCTCAAAGCGGCTTGAAAAAGGAAAAGTAAAACATGGCATATTCTGTAATCATCCACATTTCAGGCGAACAGGCCATCACCGGCGAAGTGGACGAACTTCCCAAGCCGACTGATACGCTTCTCACTGTCAGCAATCCGCGCCTGCGTGACGGAAAAGACATCCACTATATCGAACATAATGCCGTCAAGGTTATCTGGCCGATTGACAAGATCACCCTGATCGAGATCCTTGAGAACGCAGAAGAAGACAAGATCATCGGCTTTGTGAGGGAGTAACATGCCTGAAGAGTTCGACCGCCGCCGCATCCTCGTTGTGGATGATGAGGAGCGCATGGTACGTTTCATCCGCATGAACCTGGAACATGACGGCTTCCTGGTTATGGAAGCGTTCAACGGCAAACAGGCCATTGATAAATTGCGCGATACGCCGGATCTGGTACTGCTCGACGTGATGATGCCGGATATTGACGGCTTCGAAGTGTTGGAAACGATCCGCGAAGTGAGCAGTGTGCCGGTCATCATGCTGACGGCCAAAGGCGAGGAAGACGACCGCGTGCGCGGCCTGGAACTGGGAGCGGATGACTACATCACAAAGCCTTTCAGTCCCCGGGAACTCGTCAGCCGCGTCAAAGCTGTTTTGCGCCGCACGGAATCTGCCAGCGGTTCGATGCACGGATTGATGGAAATAGACGACCGCCTGAAGATTGACTTCGACCGCCGCGAGATCTGGCTGGAGGGCAAACTGGTCAAACTGCGCCCAACCGAATATCGTCTGCTCTTCCATCTTGTCCAGAACGCGGGTTGGGTCGTTTCGCATGACCAGTTACTGCAAAAAGTCTGGGGCTATGAATATCGCGACGAGCCGCATTATGTGAGACTCTATATCAACTATCTGCGCCAGAAACTGGAGAGGGACCCCTCCGACCCGAAATATATTCTCACCGAGCGCGGGGTTGGATATAGGTTCGTGGATTTTCGCCGCGAAAAGACATAAGGCAATCACCCCCGCCCATGCAAATTTAAACAAAATTTTTATAAAAAGCCTGTGTTTTTCTAACACAGGCTTTTTATATTAAGGGCGTAAACCCAACCATTCATGAAGGAGGTCGCTATGTCTAATCTAATTCGTTGGGAACCGATGCGTGAGATGGTGACTCTGCGCGAGGCCATGGATCGTCTCTTCGATGACGCCTTCACCCATCCGCTTGGTCTGAAAGACGGCTGGCGAGGTTCGGGCATTCCAGCCATTGACATGTATCAGACCGACAACGAAGTGGTCGTGAAGGCGGCTGTACCCGGCGTGAAGGCCGATGAAGTACAGATCTCTGTGACCGGCGACATGCTCACCATCAAGGGTGAGACCAGCCAGAAGCAGGAGACTGATGAGAAGAGCTATCACATTCGCGAACAACGCTGGGGGAGCTTTGAACGCAGTGTGGTGCTTCCGACCAATGTAGTCTCCGACAAGGCCAAAGCCGAGTTCGAGAATGGCATCCTGACGATCACCCTGCCCAAAGCAGAGGAAGTCAAGCCGAAGATGATTACCGTCAAGGCCAAATAACCAATCCAACCCTGCCATGCAGGGGCGAGGCAATGCCTCGCCCCTGCGCGTTTAACCGCCCTTGCCAGACATTATGCTCTCGGCTATACTCTTTCGCGGACATATCGGAGGAAAATATTCCCCATGGTAAAACAAAGAATTATATTGGTGGACGATCACGAAGTCGTGCGCCTGGGATTGAAGTCGCTTTTAGAACGCCATCCCCAGTTTGAGGTCGTAGGTGAGGCGGGATCGGCCCGCGAGGCGCTTGAGCAGGTCACATCGCTCAAACCGGAAGTCGTGGTGATGGATATCCGCCTGCCCGGCACATCCGGCATTGAAGCCTGCGAAGAAATCGTCAACAAGTTTCCGGGCACGAAGGTCATCATGTTGACGTCGTACGCGGAAGATGAAATGTTGTTCTCGGCCATCCGCGCCGGCGCTTCGGGCTACATCCTGAAGCAGATCGGGAGCGATGACCTGGTCAAAGCACTCGAGGCCGTCAGCCGCGGCGAGGCGCTTTTAGACCCGGCTGTGACACAGCGCGTCTTTCAGGAAGTCCGCCGCGCGGTCAAAGAAGAGGAAGCGTCGGCCTTCGTTCATCTGAGCCAGCAGGAGAAACATGTCCTCTTATTGGTTTCGGAGGGCAAGACCAACCGCGAGATCGCCAAAAATCTCTTCCTCGGCGAAGGGACGGTGCGAAATTACGTTTCGAGCATTCTCTCGAAACTGGGCGTGAACAATCGCGCCGAAGCAGCCGCGTATGCAGTGGAACACAGCCTGAGGGAATATATCTCAAACTGACAAACCAGCCTGCGCCTAGCGCAGGTTTTCTTTTTCAGGGGTTTCATTTTATTAAGGCGAAGACGCCGCAGATAAATTACAATTCACATAATCATGTCGGCCACCACGCTCATGACCGATAACGTCATCACTCTGCGGCCTCTGCGCGCAGACGATATCACCTCCATGTACGAAGCCGTTTGCGAATCAATCGCCGATCTCAAACCCTGGATGTCCTGGGCGCACGATAATTATCAACAGAAAGAAACGCGCGACTGGATCACGTTGGCGCAGGCGCGCTGGAACGATGGCAGTTATTTCGGTTTTGCGATCACCGACGCACAAACCCAAACCTTCCTGGGCGGATGCAGTCTCAGCCAAATCCACCCGCTCTATCAATTCTGCAACCTCGGTTACTGGATCAGAAGCACACAACGCGGACACGGCTACGCCGGACGCGCCACACTGCTCGGCGCGCGTTTCGCATTTGAACGTTTGAAATTGATCCGCGTCGAGATCGTGATTGCGGCTGATAACACAGCCAGCCAGAAAGTCGCGGACAAGATCGGCGCGCACCGCGAGGGGATTTTGCATAACCGATTGATGAAAGGAGCGACCGTGTACGACGCGGTCATGTACTCGCTTCTTCCCTCCGACTTCGGGCTGGCCGCGCGTTTATAATATATTTCTCACCGCGAAGAAGTAAAAAAAGGAAAACCTTCGCGCTCTTCGCGGCTTCACGGTTCAATATGACGACAAATAAAAAATTCTCTCTCCTCTTCCTCGGCAAAGCAGACGATAATGACTGCATCCGCGCCCTTGAATTCTGCCAACAAAACTTCGCGCGCGTGACTCATTGCCTCGGCAAATGGGGCGACCCTCTACCTGACGACATCCGCCGCTGGAAAGGCGATTACATCATCTCGTATCTCTCGCGCTGGGTGGTGCCGGAAGAATTGTTGAGCCGCGCAAAGAAAGCCGCCATCAACTTCCATCCCGCTTCGCCCGAATATCCCGGCATCGGGTGCAACAACTTCGCGCTGTATGAAAACGCAAAGGAATATGGTGTGACCTGTCATCACATGGCCTCCAAAGTGGACACGGGCGGAATCATCGCCGTCAAACGTTTCCCCGTTTATCCCGAAGATGACGTTGCGTCCTTATTGAAACGCACGTACGAGAATCAAATCGCGCTATTTTTTGAAATCACTCAACTCATGGCCGCCGGCAAAGACCTGCCTGTCGCTTCCGAAAAATGGACGCGCCCGCCCTTCACGCGCAAACAATTCAACGAATTGTTCAAGGTCACGCCCGACATGAGCAAAGAAGAAATCACCCGCCGCCTGCGGGCGATCAGCTATGAACACTGGCAGCCGTATATTGAGATCGAGGGATTTAGGTTCGAGTACAAGCCGGAAAAAACACAAGGGGCGCAAAGTTAAAAGTTTTTTCTTCGCCAGCGCAGTGCCCTTCGCAGTTCCATTCACTGCGGTTCGATGTACCAGCAAAGGATACAGCCCATGATGAACAACCGCCAGCTCGCCGATACGTTCACCCTCATCGCCAATTTATCCGAGATCAAGGGCGAGATCATTTACAAGACGCTTGCCTATCGCAAAGCCGCCGAAAATTTAATGGGTCTTGGCCGCGAGGCCTCCGAGTATTGGAAGGAGGGCAAACTCGAAGACATCCCCGGCGTGGGCAAAGCCATCTCGGAAAAAATTGATGAACTTTTGCAGACAGACAAATTGGAATTTCTTGAGAAACTCAAAAAAGAAGTCCCACCTTCTTTGGCAGATTGGTTGCAAGTTCCCGGGCTTGGCCCCAAGAAAATCGCGTTGATCTGGAAGACGCTCAAGATCACGACTCTCGCGCAACTGGAAGCGGCCGCCAAAAAAGGAAAACTGCGCGGCCTGCCCGGTATGGGCGAGAAATCTGAATCAGCGATTCTGGCGGGACTCGAATCTTTGTCGCGCCGTTCCGGGCGGATTCCACTCGGGCGCGCCTGGCCGCTGGCGCAGGAGATCATCGCGCAGCTCAAAAAGGTGAAGGGAGTCGTCGAAGCGCAACCCGCTGGAAGTCTGCGAAGGATGCGTTCGACGATTGGCGATATTGACATCCTGGTGGCGTCCAAAGATTCACAGCCGGTCATGGAAGCGTTCACGAATCTATCGGGCGTCGCGCGTGTATTGGGAAAAGGCGAGACGAAATCATCCATCGAATTCACGGACGGCGTGCGCGCACAGGCCTGGGTACATCCGCCGGAAAAGTTTGGCACCGCATTGCAATATGCGACGGGATCGAAAGACCACAATGTTCAGCTGCGCCAACTCGCGCTTGATAAAGGCTTATCACTTTCAGAACATTCGTTGACGAAAACGAATGGCCGCGGCGAAATCTTTTGCACGACTGAAGAGGAAGTTTATAAAACATTGGGCCTGCCGTGGATCCCGCCCGAACTGCGCGAAGACCGCGGCGAGGTGCAGGCCGCGAAGGCAAACAAACTTCCGAAGTTGATCGAAGTCAAAGATATCAAGGCCGACCTGCAAACTCATTCAACGTGGAGCGATGGAAAATTGTCCATACTCGAGATGGCGCAGGCCGCCGCGAAGCGCGGAATAAAAGTCATTGCCTTCACCGATCATTCGGTCAGTCTCGGCGTCACAGGCGGATTGAGCATCGAAGATCACAAGAAGCAGGCCGCCGAGATCAGGAAGGTGCAGGACAAACTCGGCGACAGCATTTTGATTTTGCACGCCAGCGAGGTCGAGATCAAAGCCGATGGCACGCTGGATTATCCCGATAAATTTTTGGCGAGTCTCGATCTTGTGCTGGCTTCGCTGCACACATCTTTGCGGCAGCCGCGCGAGAAGGTCACGCAACGCGTCATCAACGCGATTCGCAATCCGCACGTGGACATCATCGGCCATCCGACGGGACGTTTGATTCCCGACCGCGAGGGCGCGGACCTCGACATGGATGCGATACTGAACGCCGCGGCCGAGACGGGCGTGGCGCTGGAGATCAACGCACATCCTGCCCGCCTCGATCTGGACGATGTGTTTGCCCGCCGCGCAAAAGACCTGGGCATCCCGATCAGCATCAACACCGACGCGCACTCCGAAGCGGATCTCGATATGTTGTTCTATGGCGTCGCAATTGCAAGACGCGCTTGGCTGGCAAAAGACGATGTCATCAATTGCTGGCCGACAAAGAAATTATTGGATTGGTTGAAGAAACGAGGATCGGAATTTTAGTGTCGAAATTTTCAATCGGGCTTCAAAGTCGGCGAGAAGATATGATTGGTTTTGAGTAAGAAGCGAAAGTCGCGCCTGGGGAAAAAGCGCAACTGCTGCGCCCAGAATTACATGAGTTGTTTGGCCCGCTCAGCCATTTGGCTTCGCAGGGTTTTAATATCATGGTCAACGGTGAACAAAGCGCCAAGATACAGAAAGAAACTTAACATCCACGCCGTAATACTAATGCTCAGGATGGCAAAAGTTTTATTGGCTGTTGCGGCGATCAGCAGGCCTGTCAACGTGGGCGCCAGGGCTGCACCGCTATTTTCGATGAAATACTCAACGGCCTGTGCCGTCGAGCGGACCTCAGGCACGGTCACATCATAAACTGTGGCAATAACGTTCGCCGAAGAAAGCGGCATAAAAATGGCCGTCAAAGACATCAGCACAAAGAATTGCGTCCGATTTGCGACCGGCGTTGTCATGGCAAGATAAAGGAAAATCGCGCCCAGGATCACGCCCGTGCTGGCAATAATGATGCGGCCTTTGTTCGTGCGCTTGAACAAAATATCGCCGAGCCAGCCGCCCATAAAATAACCTGCCGCAAGGATCAAGATGACGGGGGCCATTGTGATCAATACGGAATTATTGTCATAGCCTCGTTCGGTCATAAGGTAGCCGAAGAAGAAGAAAGTGATCACATTCCACGGAAAAACACCCGCAAAGCCCTGCAAGAAAATAAACCACATGGTTTTCTTTTTGAATATCTCTTTCACTTCGTTCCACGAAAATTTGAACGCGGCCATCTCAGCCATTCCTTCGAATTCCGGTTCTGCTTTGCCGCGCGGCATTTCTTTGACGCCGAAATAGATGAGAACGGCAATCACGAGTCCCAGCGACCCTGTTATATAAAATACCGAACGCCAGCCCCCGATCAATGGGGCCACGATCAAAGCCAGGATCATTCCGATCAGATACCCCAAAGGTTGGGCCAACTGCAAAACGCCGTAGACCTTGCCGCGCAAGGCAGGCCCAAAATAATCCGCGATCAAAGTAAAAAGACCGGGGTAAGACGAATCATCAATGCCGGTTGACGAACGAGTCACGAGAAAGGCAGGATACGTGCGCACCACCGAACTGAACCAGGTTGTTACGCCCCAAATCACCGATGCCAGAGCCAGGAGTTTTACGCGGGCATAGCGGTCATAGAGATAGCCCCACAGCGGATAAAGCACGGTGGCTACGATCAATGCGCCGGAATTAATAAATCCCCATTGAAGATCGTTCAATCCAAACGTCTGACTGATGGGCACCTGCAAAGAACCGATCATCAATTTGTCCGTCTGGTGCAGCAACATGAAAATAAAAAACACGCCGACCACGAACCAACGATAGCGCGGGTTTTCTGCTGACATAGTTACCTCTCGAACCAGAATGAGAAACAGTTCATATCAGAATACAACGTGCAATGTGTCGTATCGCTATTCGTCAGGCAAGTCATTTGAAATAATTTCGTTCGCCAGTTTCTGCAACGCGTCGGCGTCTTCAACTTTTGCGGCGCGCCAATATTGATCCAACAAATCCAGCGGGCCGAGACTGCTCACCACCTGATCCGGAGAAATACGAACCCGGGATTCCAACTGGGGACGCTTGACCAAATGGAATTCAAAAGCTTTCTCGGCATATTTCCGCAACGCAGAATCGTCAATCAACGAATCGAACTCGCGCGGATATTCCACCGTGAGTTTGACAATCGCCCCATCCAATTCTCCGATCTTTGGCAGGGCGGCCTTAAGCGTCTCGGTCACGTTCTCGTCAGACTTTAGAACGGCCCGCCGTTCGATGAACGGGCGCGCGCCTGTAAGTTTTCTCCACTCAACTTTCGTCCTGCCTTTCTGCACGTCAGCCACAATAAAGAAGCGGTCATCGGCGGCCTCTCCAAAATCCACGCGTTCGATCGAGCCGGGATAAATCACCGGCGGATGCGCGCCTTTGTTGAGGTCCTGCGGTTTGTGGATATGCCCCAGGGCAACATAATCCAGTTTCGGATTCTTTACCATCGAGACCGAGAGAACCAAATCGTTGCCGAGCATCACCATCCGCTCCGAGCCAAACTTCGCGCCTTCGATCGAAGCATGGGCCGTGAGAATAATCGGCAAAGAAGAATCCGATTCTTCCAACCAGCCTTCCACCAATTCGGAAATATTTTCTTCGACGCGCGAAAACGCTTTTTCAGAATCTGTTTCGCCGACAGATGCCATCAAACCGGAGCGCGCGATCCATGGCATGGCAATGACCTGTACGGGCAGATCCCACAAATCTTTTGGCCCTAAAAATTCCGGCTTCTGCAGCACGCGCACGAACGGCACTTGCAGCGTATCAAATTCCTGGATGGCATGTGCGCGGCCAATGGCTGGAGAAATATCATGATTGCCGATCAGCAATAGCGTTGGGATTTGCGCTTGCGAAAGCCGCATGATGCGCCTGCCCCACTCACGCTGAAAGGTCGGCGCGGGCGAACGGTCTTTATACGCGTCGCCCGCGAAGATAACCATATCCACTTTTGCGTTGATGGCAGCATCCACGATCGTATCAAGTGATTTCAGAAAGTCCAGCACGCGTAAAGGCAGCCCTGTTCCAGGATCATGCCGGCCATAGTTGGCCATGTCAATGTGCGCGTCGGCGAAATGAAGGATTTTCATGTTTGAAGTTTAAAAGTTGGAAGGCTGGAAACAACTACGGCTTTACTCCCAAAACTGTCAGCGCCTGAAGGGCCGGCTCCCAATTGGGATGGACTCTCAACGCCGCACGAAAATCGTTGATCGCGGCTTGCACCTGCCCGGTGTAATTTTCAGCATAGCCGCGCCAGTACAGGCTTTCCTCCAACACGGGTTCGGCAATTGTATCGTTCAGCGTAGTGTTCGCCAGGTCGATCACGTCCTGATAGCGCTGAGTATAGAAGTAAGCCTTATACGGGCCGGTCTGATACCACAGCATACGGTATGGACGCGTGGTGTTGTCGGCATTGAGGTTTGCATAGACTTGAAAAGCCTGATCGTAAGAGGAAGCGGCGTCTACATATTCTTCCAACACAACTTGACTGGTGCCAATGTTGAACCACGCGAAAAATTGGTCAATGCCGCTCAGGCTCTGACTTTCAGCGGTCGCCGTCTCGAGGGCATGCTGGGTCGCCCAGGTTTCATCCGCAAACGGGCCAAGCAGAGACATTACATCCGCCTCGCGGTTGACGGGATAAATAACCACAAAGACATAGTCGAAACTACGCCAGCCTTCCAGAAATTTATCGTAAGGCAGTTTAAAATTTGGGCCATCCAGATATGTATCCTGAATGAGAAAGGTTTTATCGTTATCGTTGTAGCCGGTGATGAATTGGTAGTGTCCCAGCCAGCCAAGTTTGCCGGTGTAATCTTTTTCATAATAGCCCTTCTCGGCCACCACCGGAAAACCGCCCGCCACCAGGCGTTTGACAACATCCACATCACCGCCATAACGCAGAGCGGAGGTCATACCCGGCACATTCTGCGAAATAAAATCCTGGAACTCATAAGGCATGACGTTCTTGTCTTTATCGTTTGGCTTAACCACTTTGCCGAGTACATCCCGGTTTCCCGTCCAACCCCAAAAGGTCAGCGCCATCGAGAAACTGGCCGGGCCGCAATAATTCCAACGATTGAACTGGTCTTCATATTTAACGCCCGGCAGAGAAACCGTGGCCGGGATCGGGGTGGGCGTAAGAGTCGGCTGGGCTGTCGGCCCGCTGTTGGTCGGAGAAATTATCGGGGTAGCGTTGTTTAATGAAGGCCCGGCCTGTTCAGTCGCGAAGGCCTGCATCGTGGCCTGCACGATGGCATCAATGGCGGCCTGTTGGGCGGGCTGGAAGATGGCTTGATCAGGAGGGTTGAAAAAATATTTAACGCGCGTCCGCATTTCGTCCACGCGCCAGGCGAGGCGGTCATGGATCGGCGGTAAAAAGTAAAGGCCGACCGCCAGTGCGATCAGCACAGGGATGCCGATAAAAAGAAGTCGCTTTTTCATGGAATGATTATATAACAAAACTCTCCGAGGTTTTGTAACCTCGGAGAGTTGATCCTACGAAACTTCGCCGTCAATCACATCGCCATCGTTCGGCGGCGGTGCGGACGGGCCGCCGCCCTGACTCTGCCCTTCGGGTTGTGGCTGGCCCTGCGCGTATAACTGCTGGCTCAGGGCGTGAAAGGCATTTTGCGCATCTTCCGTGGCTTTCTTGATGCGATTGACATCGTCGGTTGTGGCGGCTTGTTTCAAGTCGTTGATCTTTGTCTCGATATTGGCGCGCTCGTTGGCCGGGACTTTGTCGCCCAATTCACGCAGAGTCTTTTCCAATTGATAAGACATATTGTCTGCATTGTTGCGGGCTTCGATCAACTCACGGCGCTTTTTATCTTCGGCTTCGTGCTGGCGGGACTCTTGCACCATGCGCTCGATATCCTGCTTATTCAAATTTGTAGATGCGGTGATCGTGACCTTCTGTTCCTTGCCGCTGGCTTTGTCTTTAGCGGTCACGTGCAAAATGCCATTGGCGTCAATATCGAAGGTCACTTCAACCTGCGGGACGCCGCGCGGCGCAGGGGGAATGCCATCAAGCCGAAAGCGTCCCAGCGACATATTGTCACCGGCCATCGGGCGCTCGCCCTGCAGAACGTGAATATCTACAGCGGTCTGGTTATCCGCGGCGGTCGAATACGTTTCCGTCTTGCGCACCGGGATGGTCGTATTGCGCTCGATCATGACCGTCATGACACTGCCCATCGTCTCGACGCCCAGTGATAGCGGAGTCACATCGAGCAACAAAATGTCTTTGACTTCGCCGCCCAACACGCCGCCCTGGATGGCCGCGCCGATGGCAACCACTTCATCAGGATTGACTCCCTTATTCGGTTCTTTGCCGTTCGTCAGCGAGCGCACCAAGTCCTGGACCATGGGCATGCGCGACGAACCACCGACCAGCACCACCTCGTTAAGTTTTCCTGCGTCCATGCCTGCATCTTTGAGCGCGGCTTCGAACGGTTTGCGGCAGCGAGCCAACAGGTCTTCGGTCATCTGCTCAAATTTGGCGCGGCTCAATCTCAACTGCAAATGTTTCGGGCCGTTCGCATCAGCAGTGACGTAGGGCAGGTTGATCTCGGTCTCCATCACAGTCGAGAGTTCGATCTTGGCTTTTTCCGCCGCCTCACGCAGACGCTGAAGCGCCTGGCGATCCGCGCGCAAGTCAACGCCTTGTTCACGTTTGAACTCATCCGCCGCCCAATTGACGATCTTCTGATCCCAGTCGTCGCCGCCAAGATGTGTATCGCCGTTTGTAGACTTGACTTCGATCACACCTTCGCCCACTTCGAGGATAGATACGTCGAATGTGCCGCCGCCGAGGTCGAAAACCAGGATAGTTTCATTTTTCTTTTTATCAAGGCCGTACGCCAGCGCGGAGGCAGTCGGCTCATTGATGATGCGCATCACTTCCAGACCTGCGATCTTGCCCGCGTCTTTTGTAGCCTGACGCTGGCTGTCGTTGAAATAGGCTGGAACCGTGATAACGGCCTGAGTCACAGGCTGGCCGAGATAGGCCTCGGCATCTGCTTTGAGTTTGCCCAGCACCATCGCCGAGATTTCCTGCGGGCTATATTCGCGGCCCGTGATCGGAATTTTCACCTTCACATCGTCCGCATTACCGGGGGCGACTTCGTACGAAACCATTTTGCGCTCCACTTCGGTCTCTTCATAGTGGCGCCCGATGAAACGCTTGATGGAATAGATCGTATTTTCCGAGTTCACCACAGCCTGGCGTTTGGCCGTCTGACCTACAAGGCGCTCTCCATTTTTATTGAAGGCCACAACTGATGGGCAAAGCCGTCCGCCTTCTGCAGTAGAAATAACAGTCGCCGAGCCGCCTTCCATGACAGAGACGACACTGTTGGTAGTACCTAGGTCAATGCCAATAATTTTACCCATAGCTTCACTCCTTGCATGATATTGCCCAAAGAATACACGATGAATGCAAGAAGAATATTAACGATGCGTAGAAACAATAAAAGAGGATATCGGGGCTGGGCTACGGCTCACTTACTTTGACCCAATCATAGGCTATCGTGAAAGGCACAGCATTGAACGATGCCGACGAAAGGGCAATCCCGCCATTCTTCAACCCGAACTTCAGTTCCTGCCATTTCTTCATTTGCACGCCATTGACGAAGGGCGTAAGCGTGTCGCCATCACATAACAAGCCAATCTCATTCGTACCGCTTTTGATCTTTTCCGATTCGCCGCGATACATCGGCATGTAATGCGCTACGCCCGGCCTCAGCCACTGACCAAACAACAACATATATGTTTGATCGGAGTAAATATTAAATTCATACCAGCCATCTTTCTCGCTATATCTGCAAACAATGCCTACTGCGCCGTCCCCAGCGCGGACTTCGACTTGCGCGTCCACACGAACGTTCAGATAATCCTGCCCGCCATACAAGGCATAGGCCCATTGATTCGGTGCATTCAAGTCGAAGACGAGATTCCCCGCTTCCACACCCGGACCCGGAAACGGCTGGCCGTTATCAATTTGCAGGAATGACCAATACTGCGGATTCGCGTCAAACTGTTCTTCGAAGGTACGCGGCGCGGGGACGAGAGTCGCTGTCGGCGCGGCGGTTGGGACGGGTGAAGGGCTGGGGATGGCGGTCGGCTTCGGTGAGGGCGCGACGGTTGAAGTCGAGGCGAGAGGCGTGGTTGTCGCCGCAGATTGGCAGGCGGCAAGAAGAAAAAATCCGAGCAGGGTAAGTGTCAATGTTCGTTTCATGCGGTCAATAATAACAAAAAAAAGTGAGTCAGCGGTTAAACCGCTGACTCAACAGCAAGAGTGGAGATGGCGGGAATTGAACCCGCGTCCGAAAGAATCGACCCTCGAAACTCTACGAGCGTAGCCTGCCGAAGTTAGTCACTACAGGGATCCCGGCGGGCTGGTAACCCTGCGGCCATCCGCTAATCTTAAGCGCACTTAGCGGAGTTGTGCGCGGCACTCCACCATTGTCTCGCCCGGCCCTGCACCGGGTGGAGAACGGGGCAGGCGGACGCGGCCTCATAAAGGGGCCGGCTGTTATGTCATCGCCTAGGCGGCGAGGGGCATAGCAGCGTAGGAAGTGTTTTTGGCACTTAAGTTTTTGCGCTGAGTTTACGAGGTCGGCGCCGCTCGGCTCGCATTCCGGGACCAGCCTCTCCCGTCGAAGCCTGTCATCCCCAAGAACGAGGGACTTTCCCCAAGCTCAACAGGGCGTTAGCCCGTTGCAATTGAAATTATAGCATAGGAGGGCAGAGAAATATCCGTTTCGCGGACATTATAAAAACTTGCCTGAACATTCGCTTTATGCTAGACTTTACTTGGGAGTTAATGCCATGCCTGAAAAAATCCTAATTGTTGACGACGATGTAGATACTCTGCGGCTGGTAGGGTTAATGCTTCAGCGGCAAGGCTATCTTATTACCGCGGCTTCCAGCGGCGAACAAGGTCTGGCCAAGGCGTTCGAAGAAAAGCCGGATATTATCCTGTTGGATGTGATGATGCCCGACATGGACGGGTATGAGGTGTCACGCCGGCTGCGAAAGAACCCGGCTACCAAATCAACGCCCATCCTGATGTTTACAGCCAAGACACAATTGGACGATAAAGTCACTGGCTTTGAATCGGGTGCCGATGATTACCTGACCAAGCCCACTCATCCGACTGAATTGCAAGCCCATATCCGGGCACTGCTTTCCCGTATCGCTCCAAAAACAGCGGAGGAGATGGATACCGCTTCGCGCGAACAGCATGGCTGGGTGATAGGCATGCTTTCGGCGCGCGGCGGCCTGGGTGTCTCTACGCTCGCGTCCAATTTAGCCGGCGCGCTTTTCACACGCACACATGCCGAAGTTATCCTGGCAGAATTGACGCCCGGGCAAGGCACTCTCGGAATGGACCTGGGTGCTCCCAGCCAAAGCGGACTCAACGACCTGCTTTCTGGAACCACCGCAGAAATTACGCGCGAGAAAGTAAGTTCTCTGCTTGTCTCGCATAGCTCGGGGCTGAAATTATTGCTGGCATCTGAGAATCCGCGCGATGTTCACCTGACCAGCAAGGTTGATCAATATGAGATCATCGTGTCCCGCCTCTCGACCCTGGCACGCTTCGTCGTTCTGGACCTTGGTTCAGGGCTGCCCGCCTTCGCACAAAAGATCCTGCCCCTTTGCAGCGAGCAGATCGTGGTGATCGAAGGCGCTCTGAATACGATTGCGCGCACAAAATTGCTGATTGATGAAATCGCAAACCTCGGCATTGACCGTATGAGAATCAATGTTGTGCTAAATAATCGTATGCGCTCAGAGTCCCAAATCGGTTGGACGGATGTCCAGCAGAATCTGGGTCACTCGATTGCCGCTACAATCACCCCGGCGCCGGAGATGATGAGTGCGTCCGTACGCATCCACATGCCGGCTGTATTCTCCCAGCCGACCAACGTCACTTCACAACAGCTATTCAAGATCGCCGACCAAACCCTGGAACGCGAGAAGACCAAGTGAAGTCTTTGCCAGATTCGGTACAGGGAGGCATTGAATTCGCCGCCGAATTATTCTGCAAAGCGAAACGGGCCGTCGTTCTGACCGGGGCAGGGCTATCCACTCCATCGGGAATTCCAGATTTCCGTTCGGAGGGAACCGGCTTATGGTCGCGCCAGGAACCGCTTGAAGTTGCTTCGATGAACACCTTTCGAACCCACCCGGAAAAATTCTATGCGTGGTTCCGCCCGCTTGCGAATCGGATCTTTGAAGCGAAACCGAACCTGGCACACATTGCACTGGCGGAACTTGAACAGGCCGGGCGTATCCACTCGATCATCACACAAAACATTGACATGCTGCATCAAAAGGCGGGGTCGAAAAACGTGATCGAAATGCACGGCACGCTGCGCACCTTCTCCTGCACACAATGCTATGAACAAACGGATGCCCGGGCATATCTCCAGCCATTTGTAGAAAAAGGTGAAATTCCGCATTGCCCGCGCTGCGGAGCCATTCTGAAACCGGACGTGATTTTGTTTGGAGAACAATTGCCGCAAAAAGCCTGCTTCGAGGCGCAACGCGATTGCCGCTCCTGCGATCTGATGCTGGTAGCGGGTTCATCGCTGGAGGTCTTGCCGGTAGCCGGCCTGCCGATGCAGGCACTTGACCGCGGCGCGCACCTTATTATCGTCAATAACTCACCTACTTATCTGGATGTACGCGCCGACGCCGTACTATCTGAAGATGTGATTGAAGTGATCCCCGCAATTGCAGAACAGGTTTTAAATGGCTGAAATAAAAACTCAACGCCTGGACAGCTATCGCCGCCTGATTGAGATCGCCCGCGACCTCGCCTCTACCCTCGACCTTGACGTTCTGCTGGAACGAATTGTCAATGCCGCGGCTGAAGTCAGCGGCTCGGAGGCCGCCTCTATTCTGCTGTACGACAATTTAACCCAGCAGTTGTATTTTCAAGTCGCCACGAACCTGGACGAACCTACCATGCGCGGGCTGGTGGTCCCGCTGGAAGGGAGCATTGCGGGCTGGATCGTGATCAACCGCAAAGCGGTGCGAATCGACAAAGCCCAGGATGATCCGCGTTTCTTTGGAACCGTTGACCAATTGACGGGCCGCCCGACACAATCACTGTTGGGCGTGCCGCTCATCACCAAAAATAAAGTGGTGGGAGTACTTGAGGCATTGAACAAGGAACGCGGCAAGTTCAGTGAAGGCGACGAGTCTATGCTCTCGGTGTTGGGCGCACAGGCGGCCGTGGCCATCGAGAACGCGCGTTTGTTCCAACAATCAGACTTGATCTCTGAGTTCGTGCATGAACTTCGCACACCGCTGGCTTCGCTCAGCACGGCCACTTATCTTCTTCTGCGGCCAGAGATGGCACGCGAACAACAGGAACAGATCATCCACAACATTCACGGCGAAACCCTGCGGCTGAATTCATTGGCATCCTCCTTCCTCGACCTGGCCCGGCTCGAATCGGGACGCGTGCAATTCCGCAAGTCCGGCTTCAAGATCACGGATCTGCTCTATGAATGCAAAGACATCATGAACTCAAAAGCGGAAGAAGATAAAATTCAAATTCGGATCGAAGCATCAGAAAAAATATCCGCCTTCGAAGCCGACCGCGACAAGATCAAGCAGGTCATTTTGAATCTGTTGAGCAACGCCATCAAATACAATCGCCCCAACGGCTCGGTTATCCTGAACGCCAGTGCAAACGAGACGGAAGTCTGCGTTTCGATTCAGGATACAGGCGTGGGCATTCCCGAAGAAGCCATTCCGCATCTTTTCGAGAAGTTTTATCGGGTGCGCGAGACCGAAGGCAAGGTGGCCGGGACGGGACTTGGGCTTTCCATCTGCAAGCAGATCGTCCAGGGACACGGCGGGCGCATGGAAATTAAAAGCAAGCTCGGCGTGGGGACATCGTTCTCTATCCATCTGCCAAGATCGGGCAAGACGATACCGAGACTATAAACATAACCTCCCGCAGTGATGCGGGAGGTCTCATGCGCCTGACAAATACGCGGGTCAGAGGCCACGCGCAATCTTTTTAATTCAAGCTCATCTCGCCCCTCGTCTCCCAAACTGACGCTCCAGCATATCCACGGACAAATGAATCATCGTCGGTCTGCCATGCGGACAGGTGCGCGGCGAATCACAATTCTCCAGGTCAGTTAATAAAGCGCGTTGTTCATCGGGCGAAAGAGTCTGTCCGCCTTTGACGGCCAGCCGTTTGCAGACGCGCGCCGCCAGTTTCTTCTCGATCTCATTTTGTAACGGCGCTTCATCCTCTTCAAAGTCTTCGACGACGGCGCGCAGCGCGGCGGACGGGTCTCCGCCCGCAAAGACGACCGGCATGGCGCGGACTTGAAAAGAATTCGAGCCAAAGTCTTCCACTTCAAAACCAAAATGAGCAAGTGTTGGCAATTGGGAAATTAGTAAATTGGCGGATTGCGGCGGCAAAGTCACGGCTACAGGCGTGAGCAAAGATTGCGATGGTATCTTTTTCATATCATGCTGCGCCATAAGTTTCTCAAACAAGACTCTTTCATGTGCGGCATGTTGGTCAATCAAATATAAACCGTCCGGGCCTTCGGCCACGAGGTACGTCGAACCGATCTGGCCGATGAGTCTGAGCAATGGCACTCGGTTGGTGGTTGGTAGTTGGTGGTTGGTAGTTGATAGTTCAGAAGCAGCGGTCAACTGTCCGCCGTCAACTGTCAACTGTTCGTCATGAGCCATCGTCCAATCTAATCCCACCTGCCGCGTTTCTTGCGGACGCGATCCGCCCCACAGACTCGGAGTCACGCTTGGAACCGGCGCGTACGCTAAAAGTCCGCGCCGAACCGCACGTTGGACGAAACTAAAAACGCGGTCTTGATTCCTGAATCGAACTTCGGCTTTGGCGGGATGAACGTTCACATCCACTTCTTCAGGGTTGATCTCAACGAACATGGCCGCCAGCGGATAACGTCCGACCATCAACAGCGTGTGATACGCCTGAATGAGCGCAGTGGTCAGCGGCGTATCCTGCACCCAACGGCCATTCACAAAGAATGTGATGTCTTTGCGGTTCGAGCGCGTGATGGCCGTCGGACTCACATAGCCGGATAATTTGATGCCATCTTCCTCGGCATTGATTTCCAACAATTGCTTCGCCACATCCACGCCATATAACGCGGCCAGGATCGAGCGTCGGTCGCCATCGCCCGCGGTTTGCAGTGTGACGTTATTTCCTTCGGCCAGTTTGAAACGCACATCGGGATAAGCCAGCGCATAACGCGTGATCAACGCGTCAATGGCGCGGCGTTCGGTGACATCGGTCTTTAAAAATTTCAAACGCGCCGGGACGTTGTAAAAAAGGTCTTCGACGCGCACAACGCTGCCAGTCGGCGCGCCGATGGATTCAACTTTTCCTTCTCGTCCGCCCTCGACCCGGATGCGGGCACCCGCCTTCGATTGCTCGGTCTTCGACGTGATCGTCATGCGTGAGACGGAACCAATCGAAGCCAGCGCCTCGCCGCGGAATCCAAGTGTGGAGATGTGAAAAAGATCGTCGGCGCGCGTCAACTTGGATGTGGCATGACGCGAAACGGCCAGCGCCAACTCGTCCGAAACGATGCCGCTTCCATCATCGGCCACTTCGATCAACTTGCGCCCAGCCTCGGCAATCGTCACGGCCAGACTCTTTGCATCGGCGTCCAGGGCATTCTCGATCAATTCTTTGACCACCGAGGCGGGGCGTTCGATCACTTCACCGGCGGCGATCTGCGAGGCAACTTCAGAAGATAAAAGACGAATGGACATGGCTCGATTATAGCGGGAATTAAGAACTTCACCGCAGAGTCGCTGAGAACACGGAGAAAAGATTTTAAAACTCTGCGCGCTCTGTGTCTGTGTGGTGAGATTCTTTTGGCCTTCCCGTTCTCGAATCACGTATAATAGTCCAATGGTCTTTACCACCATTTTCTTCGATCTCGACGACACGCTTTATCCCGCTTCCAGCGGCTTATGGCAAACGCTCAAAAAACGCATGAGCGCTTATATGCGCGAACGCATGGGTATTCCTGAATCGGAAATCGGACGCCTGCGCGAAAAATATTTCCGCGAATACGGCACGACCCTGCGCGGACTACAAGCAAACCACAAAATCGACGCGCAGGATTTTCTGGCCTACGTGCACGACGTTCCACTGGCAGATTATATTCATCCCGATCCGACTCAACAACAAGTGCTCGCTTCACTGCGAACCCGCAACCTGGTCTTCACCAATGCAGATTTGCCTCACGCCCAACGCGTTCTCTGCCAACTGCAGATCGAGGAATATTTCGCCGACATCATTGATGTCAACCGCATGTCGCCATTCTGCAAACCAAATCCCGAAGCCTTTGCGTTAGCCATGAAGGCCGCGGGCGAAAGCGACCCGTCGAAGTGTGTGATGATTGACGACCTGCCGCACACGACACGCGCCGCGCAGGCTCAGGGCTTGTACGCGCTCCTTTACGGCGCGCCCGCCCCGGGCGCGGACGCAGATGCGGTACTGTCTGATTGGAAACAATTGCCCGCCCTGCTCAACGGAAGGTCCAAATGAATATCTGGCTTGCGGTTGGGATTTTTATCGGCATGGTTCTTATCGTCAACGCGCTTCCATTCATTTTATTTCGGAGCGGGCGGAAGGATTTCGAAACGTATGGGCGCTTCTTCAATTCGCTGCGAAATGCAGGCAAACCCAAGACTGACGATATGGACGAATTGCATCGCCGAATCGAGCAGCTATCCGGAAAAAAAGATTGACTGCACAAAGTTTTACAAATCTCTTGCGCTGGTTTCATTATCCTTTAATCCCATCATGATATGCTCGGCTGAGTTTATTGCCCAAACAGGAGGCGTCTGTGAATAAAACTTTGAAGGTTATTTTGCTGGGGCTGATCGGGCTTGTGCTTTTGCTTGGCGGGTTCGCAGGCGGTTTCGTGGCCGGATATATGCTGCCCTTCGGCGGCCCACAAGCTACGGCCGCACCAATTACCAGCGCGCCGCCGACCCTTTCCCCGGATGTGCAAACTGCCACTCCACAAGATCTTCAAACACTTTTTAAACCGTTCTGGGAAGCCTGGCAGATCATCCACCAGCAATATGTAGACCAGCCTGTTGACGACACCAAATTAATTCAGGGTGCGATCAGCGGCATGATGGAGTCGCTGGGCGATAAGCACAGCACCTACATGGACCCGCAAACCTTCAAAGATGCGAACGCGCAACTGGCTGGCGCTTATGAAGGCATCGGCGCCTACGTGGATACCACCGGCGACTTCCTGACCATTACCAGTCCGATGATCGGTTCTCCTGCCGAAAAGGCGGGGCTGCAATCGGGCGATCAGATCATCGCGGTTGACCAGGTAGATATGACCGGCACCAACCCTGAAGTGGTGCGTACAAAGGTCATTGGCCCAGCCGGGACAACCGTTCATCTGACGGTGCGCCGGGCGGGCGAATCCGCGCCTTTGGAATTTGACGTAACGCGCGCCAAGATCACCATCCCCAGCGCAAGCGGAAAGATGCTCGACAACGGCATTGCCTACGTTCAGGTCACAACCTTTGGCGACAATACCACAAAAGAATTGACCGACACTTTGAATACTTTGCTGGCCCAGAATCCAAAGGGCCTGATCCTCGATCTGCGCGATAACGGCGGCGGGTATTTACAAACTGCGGTGGAAGTCGTCTCACAGTTTCAGGATAATGGCGTTGTGCTTTACGAGAAGTACGGCAATGGCACCAGGAAATCCTACGATGTGATCCCAGGCGGATTGGCGACCAAGATCCCAATGGTTGTGTTGATCAATGAAGGCTCCGCTTCGGCTTCTGAAATTACGGCAGGCGCGTTGCAGGATTATGGACGCGCCAAACTGGTCGGCGTGGTCTCTTACGGCAAAGGCTCTGTTCAGAACTGGGTGCCGCTGTCCAACGATCAAGGCGCGGTGCGCGTGACAATTGCGCGCTGGCTGACGCCCAAGGAAAACACCATTGACAAAAAAGGGCTGACGCCCGATGTCTACATCCAGCGGACGCCCGACGACCGCAAAGCCAACCGCGACCCGCAACTGGATGCCGCTGTTCAAACCCTGCTGGCCATATTCAGCAACCAGCCCATCCCGACCTCCATGCCAACGCCCGTTCCTACTCCATAATTGTAAGTGAGGTAAGCATGTTCTTTTTCGATCCAACCTATCTATTCTTCATGGCTCCGGGCTTTTTGCTCGTGATGCTATCTTCATGGTATGTCAACTCCGCCTACAAAAAGTGGAGTCAGGTACGCGTCCGCAGCGGATTGACCGGTGCGCAGGCCGCGCAGCGTCTCATCACGAGCGGCGGACTGAGCGGCGTCCAAGTGCAGGGCGTCGGCGGCAGCCTGACCGATAATTATGATCCGCGCACCAAAATCCTGAACCTGTCACAGGGCGTAGCAAACGTCCCTTCAGTGGCATCCGTGGCAATCGCGGCACATGAACTCGGCCACGCCATGCAGGACGCGGAGGATTATTTGCCGCTTCGTATGCGCGCCGCACTCGTCCCGGCCGTCAACATCGGCTCGTGGCTCGGCTGGATCATGATCGTGGCCGGCATCGTTTTGACGTCCATGTTGAGATCATCGTTTGGCATCCAGATTGCCTGGCTGGGAATACTGGTCTTCTCAGGCGGAGCGCTCTTTGCGTTTTTGACTCTGCCTGTTGAACTCAACGCATCAGCTCGCGCCAAACGTCTGCTGGCCGAAAGCGGAATCATCGCAGGTGAAGATGAGCAAGCCGGTGTAAACAGCGTACTGAATGCCGCCGCGCTGACCTATGTCGCAGGGCTAGCCGCCGCGCTTCTGCAATTACTTTACTATGTAAGCCTGGTCTCAGGTCTCGGCGGACGGCGCAGAGGTTAACAAAATAATTCTTTTGCCAGAAAACAAAGACCGCGGATAATATCCGCGGTCTTTGTTTGTAATCCATCGTTCAAGCACGCTTCGATTCCGCTTCTGTCCTCACCATCCCACTCTTTGATGCATGGATGATCCAGTCCGCTTTCACGCAATCCACCATGTGTGACTGATTATGGCTTTTTCCTTATTTTGGTTTGGCTGCTTAGAAAGACACAAGTCTTCCCCTTGAATTTATACAATTCGTCATAGCACCGCTCGCATACCCCGCTACTAATGCTAACTATAATGGCAAATGGCAGGATGTTTGTCAAGAAAACAAATAAGTATATTAAAATATTGAAAATAAATATTGACATTATCAATTTAAGTGATACAATAGCTTCATAAAATTAATGCGAACCACATAAAACCAGCGTGATCATTTGAAGCCAACAAGGAGAACTAATGTATCCTGTCCTTACACTCTGTCCTGTCTGCAAAAATGAGATGAACGTGACTCGTTTACACTGCCCGTCTTGTGAAACGGTTGTGGAAGGCCGTTTCGCGACGGGACATTTTGCAAACCTGTCTCAGGAACAACTTGATTTTATCTTCACGTTCGTGCGCTGTGAAGGCAAATTGACGCGTGTGGAGACAGAACTGGGAATTTCATATCCGACCATCCGCAATCGTTTGCATGAAGTGATCCGCGCGCTGGGCTATGAGCCAGGCAAGGACGAGTCACCAGATGTGAGCGACGAAAAGCGGCGCACGGTACTTGAAGATTTGGATCTCGGCAAGATTTCGCCGGAAGATGCCATGCGCATGTTGCGCGGCGAGGAGGAGAAGCAATGACTACTCAAACTTTTTCCACCGGACTTAATCCTTCGATCAAAATCGAAAATATCGAGGGAGATTTTTCCGTGACCGGCTGGGACCGCTCGGAGGTCGAGGCGCGCGGAGATGAGATCCGCCATGAGCAGAGCGGCGATCCGCTTTCGTTTTCATCCGCGGGCGATTTGAATCTTTCTGCGCCGCACGGTTCAGCCATTGCGCTGAGCTACGTCGACGGTGATGTGAAGATTGAAAATCTAGATGGCGCGATTACAGTATCGTTTGTGGGCGGGGACGTTTTGCTGCGGAATCTCAGCGGCCAGGTCGAGATGGAGGGTGCAATCGGCGGTGATGTTCAAATGGAGAATGTCGGCAGGATCAGCATGGGCGCCAGAAAAGGCGGGCTGGACGCGGATTTGTCGGCGCGCATTCGGAACAAGGTGGATGAAGCCACTCGCCGCGCGGAACGCAAAATGCGGGATGCCGAACAAAAGATCCGCCGCGCTGAGATCAAGATTCAAAATGCAGGACGCAAGGCGCGCGATGGCGAGCATCGCGCCCGCGTCAATGTTGACACGGGACGCTGGAAGTGGAACATGACGCCCGGCTCCGTCCCGCCCGGCGGGATCAGCGAGCCGGTCTCGGATGAAGAGCGCATGGCGATCTTGAAGATGTTGCAGGAAAAGAAAATAACATCCGAAGAGGCCGAGAAATTACTGACCGCGCTTGAAGGAGGTTCATAATGCCTTCCGAGGAACGAACGCAAATTCTTAAGATGGTCGAGAATGGAAAGATCAGCGCCGAAGAAGCGATGAATCTGATCAGGGCGCTGGACGAGTCTTCAGTCGAGATGGAGGTCATTGAAAGCGCGCCCGCCTCCTCGTCCGGGTTTGAAACGGGTTTTGAATCCGAAAAGCCGAATGCGGCTGAGTTCGAAAAAGTCGCGAGGCAGGCGCGCCGGCTGTGGCAGATCCCGTTGTGGATCGGCGTCGGGATCACGATCCTTTCCGCGTATTGGCTCTACACCCTCGTCAACGCGTCGAACTTTGGATTTTGGTTTTACTGCGCGTGGCTGCCCTTGCTTTTGGGCGTGTTGCTTCTGGCTTTGTTCGCAGGTAGCCGTACTTCGCGCTGGCTCTATGTGAAAGTGCAACAAGCTGAGGGCAGTGACGGGCCGCGCAACATCACTCTTGGGTTTCCGTTTCCTCTCGGACTCGCAGGCTGGTTCCTGCGAAATTTTGGACACAACATCGAAGGTTTGAGTCGAACCAGCGTAGACGAGATCATCCAGATTCTTTCAAATGGATTTTCAGCGAAAGAACCACTGATCGTGAATGTGGACGAGGGCGAACATGGCGAACGCGTGCAGGTTTATATTGGGTAGGAGGCAGCTATGGCAAACGTAGAAGAACGGATGAAGATATTGAAGATGATCGAGGAGGGAAAGATCAGTGCGGAGGACGGCGCGAAATTGCTGTCCGCTTTGAGCGAGGGACGACGCGGACCCGGCCCGGTGGGACCTTCGCGTTTGGCGGGCGCGGGGCGCTGGCTTCGCATCCGCGTGACGGATATTGCCACAGGCCGTTCAAAGGCTTCAGTGCAAATTCCGCTTGGGCTGATTGACGCCGGCATGAAGATCGGCGCACACTTTGCGCCCCAGGTCGAGGGCGTGGATATGTCTTATGTGATGGATGCCCTGCGCTCTGGCGTGACCGGCAAGATCATTGATGTGGTTGATGACGAAGACGGCGAGCACGTGGAGATTTACGTTGATTAACTTTATCAATTGAAAATCGGCTTTGGTTAATGAGAGGAGAGTCTGCGATGGGTTTCGTTTATCTTCAGGTCTTCAGAGCATTGCAATGAACAAACGTCCCGCGGGAATGTTCGGCTTCACCATCGTCTGGCTGGGACAGATCATCTCTGTCCTGGCCAGTTCGATGAGTCAGTTTGCGTTGACCATCTGGGTCTTTCAAGCGACGGGCAGCGCGACCGCTCTCGGCCTGATGCAAGTCTTCTTTATCACGCCCTTTCTTTTGATCTCGCCCATTGCCGGCGTGATGGTGGATCGTCACAACCGCAAGCTGATGATGATGATCAGCGATCTCACCGCCGGCCTTGCCACCCTGGCAGTCCTGATTTTGCAGGCATTGGGCATGTTACAGTTCTGGCATCTGTATTTTGCTTCGGTCATCTATGGATTGGGCAATGCTTTCCAGTGGCCCGCTTATTCTGCCGCGATCTCGACCATGGTTTCCAAAGAACAATATGGCCGCGCCAACGGCATGATGTCGCTGGTCGAAGCGGGGCCGGGTGTGCTGGCGCCTTTACTGGCAGGCGCTTTGCTTCCCATCATTGGCCTGACGGGCATCCTGTTCTTCGATGTGGCTACATTTCTCTCAGCGATCGGCACTCTGTTCATTGTTCATATTCCACAACCGCCGCGCACCGAAGAGGGCGCAAAGGGCGAGGGAAATATCTGGAAGGAAGCCGCCTATGGTTTCAGGTACATCTTTGCCCGGCCGAGTCTCTTGGGCCTGCAATTGATCTTTTTCTCGGGCAACCTGTTCGCGGGCATTGCCTTTACCCTCGTCGCCCCGATGATCCTCTCGCGCACCGGCAATAACAGTCTCCTGCTCGGGTACGCGACCACAGCCGGCGCGGTGGGCGGCGTGGTGGGCGGCGTCATTATGAGCGCCTGGGGCGGCTTCAAGAAACGCGTACATGGCGTTTTAGCGGGCTGGCTCTTCAGCGGATTTGCCATGAGTTTTATCGGGCTGAACGGCGGTTTGTATTTGTGGATTATAGCCATGGCGACATCCGCCGTAGTGGGACCGCTCGTCAACGCATCCAACCAGGCCATTTGGCAGGCAAAGGTCGCGCCGGATGTGCAGGGACGCGTCTTTTCTGCGCGGCGTTTGATCGCCTGGTTCACCAACCCCATCTCACCGATCATCGCCGGGACCCTGGCCGACTTCGTCGTCGAACCGGCCATGCGCGCCCAGAGCGGACTCTCCTCGACCTTCGGCTGGCTGACCGGCAGCGGGCCCGGCGCAGGGATGGGGCTGATCATCTTTTTCAGCGGCCTGCTTGCCGGCCTGGCTGGGCTGGCGGGATATTTTATTCCCGCCATTCGTAACGCGGAAAGCGCCTTGCCCGATCACGATGCCCTGCCCGCCGCAGAAGCCGCTCTCAATTAAGAATCAAAACCGCCGATGAAATTTCACCGGCGGTTTTATGTGCTTAAGCAAATGCAATTTGTTTTATCAGGGCTTGCTGGCTATGACTCTCGCGCTGAAGACCGTCTTTGAAATTTTCTCACGCGAAAAAGATTTTAAGTCAATGGACGCGCCCAGATCGCGGACGGCTTCGTCAATCATGGCATCGTCGAAGTAAGTGGGCGTGACGGAAATATTTGTTAACCCGGCGGATTCCATGGCGGCCTGATAATCTTTCACGTCCAACGCGCCCGCGATGCAGCCGGCCCAGGCGCTCAGACTCTTCTTGATCGTCTCCGGCAGTGGCCCGTCTGTGACAATATCCGAGACAGCCAGTTTGCCGCCGGGCTTCATCACGCGGAACGCTTCCTTGAACACTTTGGCTTTATCGGGCGAAAGGTTGATCACACAGTTTGAAATGACGACATCCACGCTGTTATCTTCGAGGGGCAATTCTTCAAGATAGCCCTGACGGAATTCCACGTTGTTGAGATTCAACCGCTTCGCGCTGGACCTGGCGCGTTCGATCATTTCAGGAGTCATATCCACGCCGATAACATGTCCCGTCTCGCCGACTTTTTTGGCGGCGAAGAAACAGTCGAGTCCCGCGCCTGAACCGAGATCGAGCACGGTTTGTCCAGGTTGCAGACTCGCAAGCGTAATCGGGTCGCCGCATCCATAACTAACGGCAGATTCGCCGTCGGGTAATGTGGCAAGCAAATCTTCCGGGTAGAGATTGCTCTCGGCGCTGCAACAGGCATCCGATCCGCAACAGGAAGCGGCATTCTTGATCCGCTCGGCATAATGCTCGCGGACGGCTTCGTGAATAGGTGTTGAAGTTGACATATCGAGTCTCCTTATATAGATATTTGTCTATGTGTTCTGGCAAAAAGAAAGGATGCGGGCATCCACTGCATCCCAATCTCTTAGCTTGCGATGGCTTTGACGAGCTTCTCGGTTGTCTTCGTTTCAGGCGCAAACTTGATCATCAACTGTCCGCAACAAACCGCGATATGCTCCTGGTTGAGTGTGTAAAAAGTTTGCTTGCCTTCTTCCCTTACAGTGACAAGATCAGCCTCGCGCAAAATGGCGAGATGATGCGAAACAGTGGGCTGGGATACATTCAACTTCTCGACGATCTCGTTAACTGAGAGCGACTTGCAACAGCAGATGTTCATGATCTTCTGGCGGGTTTCGTCCGCGATGGCTTTGGCAAAAAGGACGGGGTTGAATTTCATAGGCGTTTATCTATTTGATATTATATAGAAGTTTGTCTATTTGTCAAGATGTAATCAACAGGCTCTTTCACTCAATCATGTATCTCATACAGCCCGGTTGAACTGGCTAAATTTTCTATGCGATCCAATAATAATTCACCCACCCGGCGAAATAGATGATCTGAATTGCAAACAAACCGGCTCTTGCAAAATCGTACCAATTGCGATTTCTGATTTTTTCTCCGAGCAGAATAAAAACCGGAAAAATGATGACTAGATATCGGGAAATTGAAACCAACAAACCGGTGGAGATGGGCATCAGATTCATTAGTAACGCGAATATGCCGTATGCTTTTATCGGCCATTTCCAAAGCAAATATAGACTGCCCGCCAGAAATAATATACTCAACACCAGGTCAATTTTGAATACGTCGAGAGATGGCCTCATCAGGTTTTGAAACGGATTATTCAGGATGTTTTGGCCCCTGCCCCAGGCACTCATGGCATCGAAAACGGCCAGAACATGACCGGATTTCAGATACAGAAAATAGAAATGCAATGACAATGCCAGCGGCGCCAGGGCAAACCAGGCCAGTGATGGACGAATATTTCTCGGGTTCCAATTCCTTTTTTCCATATAAAGCCATCCAAGCGCAAATACAAGAACGACGCCTTGTGACTTTGTCAGGACTGCCAGCGCCATACAAATTCCGGCCAGGAACCATTTCTCCTGTAATGCAAATGTAAACCCAGCCAATGCCAGGAAGAGGAACAAGCTTTCAGGATAAAAACTGGAGAAGAAGAAACTGGCTGGGAAAACGAACAATAATCCAAGCGCGCGCTGAGCGGTGGCATGACGGAATTCCAGCGGGCCTGTGATCAACCGATAAAGGAGCAATGCCGATGCCAGAAAAAAAAGATTGGAGAGAACAAGTCCAGCCAAAACATAGTAGCCATCCGGCATATCGATTCCGAACCATCCCAGACTTTTAACCAGATAAGGGTAAAGGGGAAAGAATGCCATGTTACTGTAGGCCGTTTTCAGGTCGGCGGAGGCTTGATATCCATCTTTGATAATGGAGAAATACCAGCGCGAATCCCAGCGGGCGAAAATATCGAGCGGAAAAATACGTGTGAGAAAATACCCCCTCCTGGCATAGATTTCGTAGCTTGGGTTGGGCGAGTAATTTCCCGTGACAAAATAAGCAACCAGCACCCAAACGGAGCGCGTCACAAGAAAAGGAAACAGAACCGATTTCCAAAACCAGTTGCTCGGCGCATTAGGTATCTCGAAGAGCTGCCCGATCCGAATCATAAATCTCCAAAAGAAAAAGACTCCAACAATCTGGAGTCTTTTGTCGGGGCGAGAGGATTTGAACCTCCGACCTCTTGCACCCCATGCAAGCGCGCTAGCCGGACTGCGCCACGCCCCGAATTGCAAGCGGTATTATAGCCTTGTTCAATGATTCTGGCAACGAACGACCCCTTATGGTTTTTGATACAGCTTATGCTCAACAATGTAATTGTAAACAGACGGAAGCAGGTAATAGCGGAAAGGCCTTCCGCTGGATGCGCGGCGGCGAATCTCGCGCGAAGCAATTTCCAGCAAGGGCGCTTCCACAAACTTGACTTTGGCCGTGACGCCCGGAATTTGCCTTTCCAACGCAGACAGCTCGATTGAGTCGCCGGGGCGGCGCATCACGCCGATTTGACGGCAGGCCGCCACCAGGTCCGCGGGACGATGCCAGGTTGGCAGATCCCGCAGTGAGTCTCCGCCCAGCAAGAGGATCAAGTCTGCGCCTCGATTTTTATCTGCCAGAAATTGTATGGTGTCGAATGTGTAGTGCGGACCGGGTCGTTCCATTTCGGTCGTGGAAAGTTCAAAGGCTGGCTCATCTTTGAGCGCAACCCTGAGCATGACAAGCCGGTCTGCGATGGAACTGACGGGCTGATTGAGTTTGTGCGGAGGCGTGGGTGTCAATACAAATAGCAGGCGCGTCAGGTTGAGTTGGGCGCGGGATTCGGATGCAAGGATCAGGTGTCCGAGATGAGGCGGATCGAATGTTCCGCCGAAGATGCCGATGCGTTCATTCATGAAGCAAAGTATATCTTAACCGCAAATAAACCCCGCTTCTTTGCACATGGTATACTCTCGACAGGTTTCTAAAATGTCCGATTCGTCTCCTGAAAAAACGGCGTCGCTGGCGCGTATTATGCGGGCGGTCAACGCCGTGGAAGAGGGAGAGTACTCTCCCAAACTGCTTGCGGATCTGATTGACCAAAAAGACGAGCTTGGTCAATTGGCGCGTGTGATTGATACGATGGGGCGCGGCGTGGTTTTTCGATACAAGCAATTGCGCCTTTTGCGAAAAGTGATACCAGTGGGAGTGGCCCTTTCTGCAGAAAAAGATTTCAATCGTTTGCTTGAGACTTTGGTGGTCGAGGCGCAGGCTGTGACCAACGCAGATGCGGGCACGTTATACCTGCTTGAAGACAACGCACTCAGGTTTGTGATCCTGCGAAATACGTCGCTTCGATTGGCAATGGGCGGCACCAGTAAAGATGAGATCTCTCTCGATCCGGTGCGTCTTTACAATGAAGATGGTTCTGAGAACCGCGCCAATATTGCATCGCACGCGGCGCTGACCCGTCAGAAGGTGATGATCGCTGACGCATACGAAACCACGGCCGGCTTCGATTTTTCCGGCACCAAGTCTTTCGACCAGCGCACAGGCTATCGTTCCAAATCCTTCCTGACCATTCCGCTGGAAAGCAAAGACAAAAAAGTGATTGGCGTTCTGCAATTGATCAACGCCAAAGACCCCGATAAAGGCGATATCGTCCCATTCTCCTCCGACGATGTACTCGAAGCCCTGGTTTTACTGGCCTCCGCCGCGCTGGATGGATACATCCGTGAGGAGAAATTGCGGGCCGAGATCGCCAAGCTCCGCATCGAAATAGATGACAGCCGCCGCGCCTCTCAAGTGGCCGAGATCACCGACACCTCCTATTTCAAAAACCTGCAAGACAAAGCCAGGCAATTGCGCTCCCAGCGCAAAGATGAATAACCTTTTCAGTTCTGTCAGGCCAACCCTTTGCGGGTTGCTGTCACGACTAATTTAGCGGCTATAGAAATTCCCCCATCTGTCCTGCCAACCCTGGAAATCTTATCCCGTTGTCGTCTATTGATAATGACAGCGCCATTTGTATTGCCAGCAGATTTTTCACGTTCCGCGGAGCCAAATGAAAAAGATACGATCAAAAACTTTGTATGCACTTCTTGCTTTCGGAGTGCTTAGCGCAGCCGTGCTAGCCTGCCAGGCTGTAAACGTAGACCTGAGCGGCAGCGGAGGCCTTTCCGAAACTGAAACGCCGACATCTGTTCCAACCCCCACCCTCGCGCCTCCGCCTCTGCCCGCCAGCGGACGTATCGTCTTTGTCTCGAACCGTGACGGCAAAAAGAAAATCTACCTCATGAATGCCGACGGAAGCGATCAGCGCGCCCTGACCAGCGGCGATTCGGAAGACGAAAAACCGCGCTGGTCCCCAGACGGCACACGCGTGGCCTTCGCCTCTCGCACGAAAGACAACACAGACATTTATATTGTGGATGTCGCCAGCGGCGCGCTGACGCGTCTCACCGATGATCCTGCCCGCGATTCTTCTCCTGCGTGGTCGCCCGACGGCCTGCGTATCGTGTTCGAATCTTTCCGCGACGGGAATTTCCAACTCTACATTATCAACGCCGACGGAAGCGGCCTGAGACGCCTAACCGACAGCGTGGATGGCGATACAAACCCTGCCTGGTCTCCGGATGGCGAAAGCATCGCCTTTATGAAAAGCAGCAACGACCTCAACTCGGATATTTATTTAATCTCGCCTGACGGAAGCGGACTGACCGGCCTGACCAGTGATGCGCTTCCCGACTCCGACCCGGTCTGGTCGCCGGATGGAAGCATGATCGCGTTCCGATCCTTTCCCTCGCAAAACGTTACAGACATCTGCGTGATGAACCGCGATGGAAGCAGCCGTCGCTGCCTCTCCAACAGCCAATGGGAAAACGGTATTCCCGCCTGGTCGCCGGATGGACAGTCGCTCGCCTTCCGTTCGGAACGCGGCGGCTCATCCGGCATTGAGATGATCAATGTCAGCGACGGCTCATCCAAAAATCTCGTGACGGGCGCACCCGTCAAGGGCGACCCGGCCTGGTCGCCGGATGGATTCCGCTTTGCCTATCAAGCAGATGCAGGGAACAACATGGAAATCTACGAGATTGCAATCTCCACACATGAAGTTACACAATTGACCCAAAGCCCCGGCTTCGATGGCGAACCGGCCTGGACTTTGCAATAAAAAACAAAAGAGCCGCCCGAAAAAGGCGACTCTTTTTACAACGATAATATTTTATTGTCCGAACTTGAATTCAATGTTGCCGGTTGCGGTGCTGGATGCCGGTTCAAGAGTCAAACCTGTATCAGTCCATGCACCAAGTTTATAAGCGCCGGAACCGCCATCTTTTCCGCTCGAAGTGCCAAAGCCGGCTGCAGACAGCGCCGCCGGGCTGACGATGGAGAAAGCCGGGTCGGCCAGTTTGGTTAAGAAATCCGGATCGGGCGTATTGAGATGCAGGATGACAGTTGCTTCGTTGACCTTTTCCGCGCCATCAAACGTGGATGAACCTTTGAAGCCCTTGAAGGCTGTGACCCACGCATCGTATTTGCCTGAACCGCGATTGGCATCCTTCGGATCGAACCAGCGATTGAAGTTCGCAATCACCGCATCCGCATTAACGGGCGAACCATCGTGGAATGCCGCGCCGGAACGGAGGTTGAAAATGTATTCGAGGCCATCCCCGCTCACCGTCCAGGATGAAGCGAGGGCCGGCACGGCGGAGCCGTTCTCTAACTTGACGAGTCCTTCATAAACATAATCAATCACCGATCTGGAATCAGGATCGGCGGCCAAAGCGGGATCGAGCGTAATGTTCTTTGAAATGGTCATAACATTGGCGGGTGCAGATGCAGGCGTGGATGCGGTGGATTGCGCCTGGTTTCCACCTCCGCAGGCTGCCAGTGTGAACATGGCAATCAGTATCGCAACGAATAATATTTTGTTTTTCATAGGGTCTCCTCTGAGTAAATTTGTATTTTGGGGTTGCACAGGGTTTTAAATAACTTAATGTATAATCTTTTTATGCTGCCTTCCTCTCCATTAGCTTCTATTGAAACCCGCCTGCGTCCTCTCTTGCCAGCAGACTTATATGCCTCCGTCTGGGTTGATCCATCGCCAACCATGTTGGAGCGCGTCTATGATCACTTGCGAACGCTCCAGCGAATTCTACATGATTACACATCGCGCCGCATATCCGAGCGTGCGCCGCGCCCCGGTGAAGTTCGTTACGAATGGCAGCGTGGCTCGCTGATGTTCACCGACCTGGCCGGTTTCACCAAATTGATGGAAGCCAACGCTGGGCTGGGGCGGGCGGGAGCCGCATCGCTTCTTAAAACGCTGAATGCTTATTTCGCCGAAATGATCGAGACCATCAGCAAATCGGGCGGGGACTTGATGGAATTTACCGGCGATGCGCTCTTTGCCTTTTTTCCCGAAACCGATCGCGGCAACGACACAGTTCAAGCGGTGCGCGCCGGACTTCGGATGCAGCGCGCCATGAAGCACTTTTCCCAGATCGAGACTCCTGCCGGCCCACTTCAACTGCGGATGCGCATCGGCATCCACACGGGGCGCTTTCTCACCGCTGACATCGGCACACCGCGCCGCATGGAGCATGTATTACTCGGGACGGCTGTGCAACACGCCAAGCTGGCCGAGTCGAACGGGATGAATGAGCGCGTCAATCTTTCCGACCGCGCTTATGAACGCGTAAAAGATCAATTTCACTTCGATGATGGCAGACCCGGTTATAAGCTTGTGATTGACAATCTGACCGATGAACAATTGGGCGAATACGAGATCACGCCGCGCCGCCGCCAGGCCAGTAATGTCTTGTTCGAGCGCAGTGTGGCCGGGATGCTGACCGAGATCGAAGAAATGCTCAAGTCCATCGAGCCGCTGGCTTGTTTCATCCCAGCGCCGGTCTTGAATCTGCTGGTCGAGAGCGCCGCCGAACGCCACATCCCGCCGGATTTTCCCGAACCGACCGTAATGTTCATCAACTTTGTCGGCCTGCCCGAATTGGTGGACCTGGCTTTGCCCGGCGAGGAACTCAAAGTGGTCAACAGTTTTTCGCGGGCTTTCGCTCACATCAATGCCGCAGTGGAAGCGCGCGGCGGTGTGCTCAAAAAAATTACATATCATCTTTCCGGCTCGGATATTGTCGTCTATTTCGGTGTACCAACCGCGCACACGAATGATGCAAACCGCGCGGCGCAGGCTGCCCTGGCGATCCGTGAAATTGTGCGGGCCATCAAGCCTCCCACGGTGGGCGGCGTTTTGCCGGAAGTGACTTGTCAGATCGGCATTCACGACGGCCCAACCTTCGTAGCCGAGATCGGTGAGCCGCGCGGCCGCCGCGAATTCAACGTGCTGGGCGACGCGGTGAACACGACCGCTCGTTTGATGAACAAAGCCGCGAAAGATCAGATCATCATCAGCGGCCGGATTCGAGCCGCGATTGATTCGCATTTCGAAACGAAGCCACTTGGATCGGTTGCATTGAAAGGCAAGAGCAGTGAAATGTCTATTTTTGAATTGCTCGGTCCAAAAGAATAATAAATTGTAAAGGTGCGGTATTGCCTGTCACTGCGAGCGCACTGTGCGAAGCAGTCTCCAGTTATGAGGAATTGCTTTGTCGAGAAGAACACCCTTCTCGCAATAACATTTTTATTCCAATTATTTTTTCAATTTTTCGTCGAGCGTGCCCCAAATGCCGCCTGCCAAATTACTTCCGCTTTTGCGGCGCAGGTTGACTTTATAGATGGCTTTGAGACCTTCACCGATGCGAATGAGCCAGCCCTGACGGGTTAAAACGTCGAGCGATTCATCCAGTTCTTTTGACGGGATCCGTTCCGCGTCTGGCAGGGATGCGATGGCGTCCGTCATTTCGGGGTAACCAAGTTGCAGTTCCCGCAGCATGAGGCGCATGATCTTTCGCAAAGTCGGAGGCAGGTCCGCCAGATCGAGCGCGGTAATACCGCCTTCGCCCTGTTTGTTCTCTATTTCTTTTTGCAACCGGTCAAATATGCCAGGCATGATTGCCTCACTAATACAGTTCGGGCATGGAAATGGGTTCGGGCTGCGGCTCGCATTCTCCGCACCAGATGACATTTGCCACGGCCAGACCTTTTGGAACGTTGTTGGCGCCCACATACATCGTCAAAAAAGTGGACATGGTGTTGGCGTGGTCCTTGCAAACGAATCGCCCACAAAAGGAGCAGGCAGCGCGGGCGGGTTCTTCACAGTGCCAGCATTTCATGCGCGTCTCCTATTTGATTTCCAAAATGGATTGAGATACGCCGCGCAGAGCTTTTGACCATTCATGATCTGGGAATCGCAGCGAGAAAATATCCTGGCTGGCATTCTCGGCCATGTCGAAAGAAAGCGGCAGGACGCCCGCCACGCTGGCCTTGAAATTTTCCTCGACAGTTTGTTTGATGTCCGCGGCGTTATATTTGGGAAGGGCCTTGTTGACCATGAGCAGCAAATTGGGAACGTCGAGACTGCGGGCAATATCCACGGTGACGGCCGTGCCTTGAAAGTCCTGGTCGTCGGGGCGTAATATGATGACGAGAATGTCGGAGATGGCGATGGAGAGCAGGGTTTCTTCGTTGAGGCCGGGATGCGTATCAATGAAAAGATAATCGAGATCGAGTTCCTTCAACATGCCTTGAAAACCCTGGTTCAGCAAATTGACATCGTAGCCTTCGCGCAGGATCTGGCTGATCTCACGCCCGCGAATGGAGGAGGGGAACAGCCACAGATTCATGCCGGACAGTTTTGCGCGTCCATCCGCGTCGGCGGCTTTTTCGCCGATATTGAAAGCGACTTCGCCGATGGTGCATTTCCCGTGCAGGAAATCGTTGAGGGTCTTGCCCATCTTGTTTTCGTCGAGGCCAAACAAAACATGGATGCCGGGAGACTGAATGTCAGTGTCCACCACGCCGACGCGTTTTCCCGCCAGCGCAACTTGCGCGGCAAGATTGGCGGTGGTGTTCGATTTTCCAGTTCCCCCGCGGAACGAATGGATGGATACGATTTTTCCCTTACTCATACTGCCTCCGTTTATTCTTCCTCATTCGCCTTACGCTGGGCGCGCAATTGCCTGGCCTGTTCTTTCAGGCTGGCATAGAAATCCGTGTTCGTGATTTCTTCGAATTCCCGCTTGCGGCGCGCTTCGTCAATCTGTAAGCTAAGTTTTTCAACCTTTTGTTTCAACTCGTCTTCACGGGCTTTCACGCTCTTGACCATTTTGAAGAAGGCCGAGAGAAGCTGGGCGGCTTTGTCGTCATCGCTACCGCCGCTTTTCATGATGGCCTGCGTGTTTTCAGTAAAGGAATAATCGCCGGCGGCGATCTTCTGACTCCAGTCAATGGCTTTCTCGATGTAAGTAGTGGAGAAGCGCAGGCGGGATGAAAAACTGCGGATCAGGGTCAGCGCAATATCGGGACGCTGATCGAGGATTTCCTGAAAGGCATCTTTCTTTAATTCCAGCACTTTTGCATTTGACAGGGCGATGACTGTAGCGGAACGCGGCGCTTCATCCAGCAACGCCATCTCGCCGATGGTTTCGCCGGGGCCGGTCTGGTTGATGATGAGTTCGCCGCCTTGCGCATCCTGAGTGACGATCTTAAACCAGCCTTCGTTGATCATGAACAATGAATCGCCTTCATCGCCTTTGCGTATGAGCACATCGCCTTCAGCCAGCTTGTGTGTGCCGACTTTTTGAGCGACCGCTCTCAAAGTCTCGGCTGGCAGGCCGCGGAAGAGGAAGGATGTTTTGAGTTGGTTGGAAATATCTTCTGTCATATCATTCACTTTTTTCCGGCGCGGATTGTCGTTTGGTCCGGTCTCCAAGTTTATCCCAAAGTCCGCTTCCGGCGCCGCCTTTATTTGCGGCGGCGCTGAAAGCGATCCGTTCCTGGATAATGGACTGAATGGTGTTGTCGTTCTCAGGAAAAATGTTGCGAAGATACAACATACAATATACACCCACCTCGCGCCGGGCGATGTTCATTTTCTCGCGCAAGTCTTCCATTTGCGCTTCGACCGCCGCGCGCATTTTTTCATCCTTTAATTTTTCGAGCATTTTGCGCTGGATGCCAAGCTGGGCCTGCATAACCAGGAATTGCTCGCTCTGAACGGCCTTCGCATCACCGAATTTTTCAGCCAACGGAGATAGAACATCGTCCAGTTTATCGAGATGATGAACGACGGACGCCTCTCTGGTTGTCACGCCGTCTGCCATGCCGAGTTTTTCTTTGATCCAGCCTCCTTCTTCCTTAAGTCCGCGCTGGATGGCGAGGTAGATAATGCCTGCGCCGCTGAAACCTGCTGCGAAGGCAAATAGCAGGGCGGCTCCGCTGTTGACCATATTATTGAATCCGCTATGGACGATATATGCCAGCCCGAGGCCGCCAAGCAGGTAGAAGGCGCGGCGCAGAAGCGAGCGGTCGAAGCGCGCCAAGCCGAGCGCGATGCCGAGCAGGGCGCTGCTCGTGGCGTGAATGAGATTGGTGGAAAGTACGCGTGAAATGGAAAGAGTCAGTGCAGTGGATGGATGTCCAAGCACGTATTCGAAATTTTCGAAGATGGCAAAACCAATGCCAGAGGCAAACCCATAGATGGCGCCATCCACAAAATATTTGAAATTGATCTGGCGCACCAGGTAGATCAAAATAAGACCCTTGAGAGTTTCTTCGATGGCGGGAGCGACAAAGCGCACCAACATATCCCTGCTTACGACGCCATTTTGCACGAGGGTAGGATTGATGCGGGCGGCCAGATAATAAGCAATTACTCCCCAGAGGCCGCTTAATGCAATAAAGCGAATATTTCCTGTGCGATAAAAGTCCAGCTTATTTACCGCGTACAGGAAACCAAGAGGAATGGTGGCTGCTACGATCAAAGCGATTAAAGAAATCATAAAAAAATAATACTGTACTTGAGAACGGACTGCAATAAAAAAGTATGGGGGCGGCAGCGATTGGGAATCGCTGCCGCCTCTCTGTTCAAACTGTCAGATTAGTAGCCGCGTGAGCCGGGTTCCTTGGAAGGAGACCACTCGGACCATTTATCTGTAGCAGGGCTGTTCGTCAAGGCGGTGGCGCTGCCGCCCGTCCAGCCAACACTGTAGATATCGGGGTTGCCGCTGCTGGTTGAGGTGAAGGAAATGTTGTTGCCGCCACAGTCCCAGGTTGGGGCGCTATCGGGACCGGTATAACTGGTCAACTTGTATTCGAAATTGGCTTTCAGATCATAAGTGTAGATATCGGTATTATTGCCGTTGCCAACCTGATAAGCGATGCGAGAGCCATCCGGCGACCAGGCGGCATTGCCTGCATTGCCATTCGATGTGATCTGTGTCAACTTGCTGCCTTTCAGGTCCGAAACATAGAGTTTCCAGTTGCCGTCCAGGTTGGACACGAAGGCAAGCTGCTTGCCATTCGGTGACCAGCTTGGGAACATGGCATCTTCAGCGAACGAAGTGACTGTATACTCCGTTCCAGTCGTGACGTTGAGCATGTACACATTCCATGAACCGCTGCGATTGCTCTGGAAGGTAATCCATTCTTTGTCAGGCGACCAGTAGGGATTTACATCATCGGCGGTATTGGATGTCAACTGGCGGTCGAGGCCGGTCTTGGCGTCGAGCATATAGATATCCCAGTTACCGTTTCGGTCGCTTTGATAAATAATTGACTGATTGTCCGGACCGAACATGGCGTTGACGTTGTTCGACTTGGTGGTCGTCAGACGGGTTTGGGTCTTGCCCATGTTGTCCGTCAGGTATAGTTCAATGTTGCCATTGCGGTTGCTCTGGAAGACGATCGTCGAGTCGTCAGGTGAACGGGATGGACGGGAGTCCATAGAATTGCTGTTGGTCAGATCAATCAACTGGGCGTTCGGGGATCCTTCAGCACCATCGAGTCGGAAGACCTGCTCGTTGCCGGTGCGGAACGAGTGGAACACGATCCAATTCGGACAGGAAAGCGCAGGCGCTGGGGCGCTCTTGACCTCGTCAATTGGAGGAGCGGGAGGCAGCGGAGGTTCGGTTGCCGGGGGCTGAGTAGGAACATCAGTTGCCGGGGGCTGAGTGGGAACATCAGTTGCCGGGGGCTGAGTGGGAACATCAGTTGACGGAGGCTGTGTTGACGGAGGCTGTGTTGACGGAGGCTGCGTTGATGGAGGCTGTTCTGTCGGGGAAGTATCCTTCGGGCATCCGCCGGGAGGCGCAGGGATTATGTCGTTTTTATGCTTGATATGGCCGGAGTAAGCACCATCGTCGTCAACGGTAATCTCCACATAATGCTTGCCATTGCCGCTATGGCAAATGGTCACAGGAGTATGACCGCCGCCATTGGGTGTGCCGTTATTGCCATTCTCATTCTTGTTGCCGTTGTTTTCGTTCTGGTTGCCGTTGTTCTCGTTCTGATTGCCCTTGTTGTCGTTCTGGTTGCCGTTGTTCTCGTTCTGATTGCCCTTGTTGTCGTTCTGGTTGCCGTTGTTCTCGTTCTGGTTACCATTGTTCTCGTTCTGATTGCCTTTGTTGTCGTTCTGGTTACCCTTGTTGTCGTTCTGGTTGCCATTGTTCTCGTTCTGGTTACTATTGTTCTCGTTCTGGCCGCCATTCTCATTTTTGTTGTTCTTATTGTCCTTATTATCGTTCTGGTTGCCATTGTTCTCGTTCTGGCCGCCATTCTCATTTTTGTTGTTCTTATTGTCCTTATTGTCGTTCTGGTTGCCATTGTTCTCGTTCTGGTTATTGCCTTCGCCACCGCTGCCGGACAGGCCTGTATTGGCCGGAGCACAAGCCGAAAGCAGCATTGACATGATAACTGTCAAAGCCATCAGGGCGAATAAAATCCGTCCCCAATTGGTTTTTTGATTATTCATAATCTTTCTCTCCTTTTGAATCTACAAAATAATTAAACTACACTGGTCTAAACATAAGAATCGGACAGATCTTTTAGAAAATTCGTACCTCCTTCTAAAGTAGCTCGGTAAATGGCAAAGAAAAAGCCTTGTCTATTTGCGGCGTCCCAGCCAGAAGACTAGAACGATTACGCCTCCAAGAATGGCCAGCAGGACAATGCTTTGGGATTGAAGCCCTGCAGTTCCCTGAACGTCGCCAATGCCGGATGTCAGGAATGGTGTAATCATGAAGATGGCCACAAGGATGGCGATTGCCGCGAACGCCAGAACAAAGCGCTGGCGGAACTGCCGTGATTGCCAGGCCGGACGAGATGATATAAGACTCTCCTTGCGGATGCGGGTTTTGAAATCGGCTTGCATTCGTTCGAGTTTTTTTTCATCCAATGGTTCTGTTGGGAAAGCCCGTTTGAAGCGCATGACTGTTTCTTCGAGCCCGCGCAATTCCTGGTCGGAGGAAGAGGCAATGGCGGCGATTTTGCCATCCATTACGCGGTCGGTGAAATCGGCCAGCAAATCATCCGGAGTTTGGATCGGTTTGTCAGGTTGGGTCATCTTCATTTATCCAAATGGTTACGCAGGGCAGACATGGCCCGCCGGAAAAGCGATTTGGTGGCCTCGAGATTCTGCCCAGTCAATTTGGCGACTTCATTGAATTGCAATCCTTCTGCAAAACGGAGCAGAATTACTTCTCGATATTGATCGGGAAGGTCTTGAAGCGCGTTGCGCAGGATAATGCGTTCTTCCATGATCTTGGATGGATTGCCTTCGGTACGACCAAGCGCTTCGAAAAGCGGGACCTGCGGCGCTTCCTGCTTGCGGTTGCGTTTGCGATAGTATTCTGCCACCTTATGATTTGTTAAGGTGCGGAGCCAGGTGCCGAACTGTGCTTCACCCCTAAAAGAGGGGAGAGACTTGAGCGCCGCCATGAATACTTCCTGAGTCACATCTTCCACATCTATTTCAGGGACAACGTAGCGGACGCGCTTGTAAACGCTAGGCAGGTGACGCCGGTAGAGCGCGTTGAATGCATCTGATTTGCCATCCTTGAATTGCTGGATTAGGTGTTCATCATTTTCGGCTGACGGCACTGGCAAGGAAATGTTTTCCATAATCTTAGTGGTCGAACGGGAATAAAACGGGTTGGGGGCGCAAAGTTAAAGATCCTTTTCGGAAAGCTGGAAAACCTAATGGGCAAGACTATATCACATAAACTTTGTCGGGTAAGGGGGGATTTGATTTTCAATAATGTTAGGCTATAATCAGTTCGCTTGTAATTATCATAACTCAAATTGTAAGAGGAGAGGAAAGATGTCAAAGATAGTTTCTGTCCATTCCTTTCGCGGCGGCACTGGGAAATCGAATACTACGGCCAACTTGGCGGCCCTGCTGGCAATGGGCGGCGCGCGCGTTGGCGTGGTGGATACCGATATCCAATCGCCGGGCATTCACATTCTTTTTAACCTCGATGAATCCGAAATGGTGCACTCACTCAATGATTATCTGTGGGGCAAGTGCGGCATCAAAGACACTGCTCACGATGTGACGGGTCATTTGGGAACGCAGGTAAAAGGCCAGGTATTCCTGATCCCATCCAGCATCAAGGCCGGTGAGATTGCCCGCATTCTGCGCGAAGGTTATGACGTTGGCCTGCTCAACGACGGTTTTCGCGATGTCGTCACCGAACTGGGGCTGGATTATCTCCTGATTGATACGCACCCGGGGTTGAATGAGGAAACGCTTCTCTCCATCGCAATCTCTGACGTGCTGGTCGTTATTATGCGTCCCGACCAGCAGGATTACCAGGGCACAGCAGTCACGGTGGATGTAGCGCGCAAGTTGGATGTGCCCAAGATGATGATGCTTGTCAACAAGATCCCGAGCGCCTTCGACTTGGACGATGTGCGCGCCCGCGTCGAGCAGACCTATAAAGTCAAAGTGATCGCCGCGCTTCCTCATTCAGATGAAATGATGACGCTGGCCTCCTCCGGCATCTTCTCGCTCAAATATCCCGATAGCATCGTCACAAAGGGACTCAAAGCAGTCGCAGACGAGATCAGCGGTTAATGCCGCCTGGCAGCAGCCCAAAGGACGAACCGGTGAACCAGGAACAGTTCGAACGCGCACTCTTGGAGATCAAGGCCGGCAAAGAGGATATCCGTCCATCCGACGTGGTTATCTTCTCCGAGCCTTTGCGGTCAACGCTTAATCGCGCCGTCCGTATCGGGCGCATCTCGCTCACCGAGTTCGCCAAAGAACTTGAGGTCGAACGCGAACGGGCCAGGGAAATTGTTGAACTTTTAATCAAACGAAACCTCTTGCGCGTTTCATCCTTCTCCAATGATAAAGAAACCTTTTACGAAACCCGCCTGTCAGCCATGACGCGCCCGCTGGGCAGGCCGCCCTCCGACATCTTCAAAAAACTCGATGATTAATCGTCAGCCCAAACGAAAATGTTTGGGCTGATTTGTCTGCGCTATAATCCAGGCATGGACGATATATCTCGCTCGCATTACGAAGAATTAAAGTCCCAGATCAATTTTCATAATTATCGCTATCACGTCCTAGACGCGCCCATCGTCAGCGACGCGGAATACGATAAACTGCTCAACGAGTTAAAGCAGATCGAAGCCGCGCACCCCGACTGGGTCACGCCCGATTCGCCCACGCAGCGCGCGGGGGCCAAAGCGGCCGACCGTTTCGACAAAGTCCGCCACCCCGCGCCGATCCTGAGTCTTGCCAACGCTTTTGGTGCGGAGGATGCGCGCGCCTGGTTCGAGCGCGTCCGCAAACTAGACGAGCGCGTGGCATCCGCGAAATTTGTGGTCGAGCCGAAGATTGACGGCCTGTCAGTCGTCCTGCACTATCGCGATGGTCTCTTTATGCAAGGCGCGACGCGCGGCGATGGCGAAGTGGGCGAAGACATCACGGCCAACTTGCGGACGATAAAAGCGATACCGCTGCGCATTCCGCTTTCCCAATCTGCCAATTTATCAATTCCGAAGTATCTTGTCGTGCGCGGTGAAGCCTTTATTCCAATCAACGAGTTCGACGAATTAAATAAGCGGCTCGAAGAAGCGGGCGAGAAGACTTACTTGAATCCGCGCAACACGGCCGCGGGTTCATTGCGCCAGCTCGACCCCGCGCTGACCGCTTCGCGCCCGTTGACTTTGCTCGTGTATCAAATCATTTATTCCGATCCTGAGAAGACGCAGGGCTTAGGCGGCAAAATTCCAACCTCGCAATGGGAATTGCTTGAATATTTGAAAGCATTGGGATTTCCGGTCACGGATGTTGCCAAACGCTTCGACAATATTGAGTCGGCGATTGCCTACACCGAGACCTGGAATAAACGCCGCGATGAATTGCCTTACGAAGCAGACGGCATGGTCATCAAGATTGATGATTTGAATCTCGCCGCCGAACTTGGCGTTGCGGGCAAGGATCCGCGCGGCGCGATTGCCTTCAAATTTCCGGCGCGCGAAGTGACCACAAAACTTTTGGATATTCGCGTCAGCGTTGGACGCACCGGCGTCTTGATTCCCAATGCGGTGCTCGAACCGGTCGAGATCAACGGCGTAATCGTCGAGCGCGCCACCTTGCACAACTTCGATTACATTGCTGAAAAAGATATTCGCGTGGGCGACCGCGTGCTGGTCAAGCGTGCCGGCGAAGTGATTCCCTACGCCATTGGCCCGGTGACGGATGCGCGCACAGGCAAAGAGAAAAAATATAAGCCGCCGTCAACTTGCCCGGTCTGCGAACAGCCCGTTGAACATTTTGAAGGCGAAGTGGCGTGGTACTGCGTCAATGCCGCCTGCCCGGCCCAACTCCAGCGAAATATCGAACATTTTGTTTCGCGCGGTTCGATGGATATCAACGGGCTTGGCTTCAAGATCGTCGAAAAACTAATTGACACCGGCGCGATCAAAGATGTTGCTGATATTTATACACTGACGCGTGAATCCATTTTGGAGGCGGTCACAAAAAAAGACAGGAAGACCGAAAAGGAACCACCGGGCAAGATCGCGGATAATTTGTTATCGGCCATTGCCGCCTCGAAGAATCAATCCCTGCCGCGCTTGATCACTGCGCTGGGGATGCGCGGCGTGGGCGAAGTGTCGGCTGGCGATTTGGCGCGGCATTTCGGGAATCTTGATGCGCTCTCCAAAGCCAGCGTTGATGATTTACAGCAGATCGAAGGCGTGGGACCGAATATCGCTGAAGCCATCGTGGACTGGTTTGTACGTCCGGCGAATCAAAAGATATTGAAGAAATTAAAAGCAGTCGGTCTTTGGCCAAGCGAAGTAGAAAATGGAAAGAAGAAAGAAGGCGCGTTGAGCGGCCTGACCTTCGTCGTAACCGGCACGCTCCCAACTTTGACGCGCGACGGCGTGAAGGAATTTATCGAGTTGAACGGCGGCAAGGTCACGGATAGCGTCAGCAAGAAGACGAGTTATCTCGTGCTGGGAGAAGAGCCTGGCTCGAAATTTGAGAAAGCAAAATCGTTGGGCGTAAAAATTATCGGCGAAGAAGAATTGAGAAAGTTGGTTTTGGAGACTAAATGAAAGACCTATTCATCAAATGGTTCATGGCAATTAATTCCTTCCTCATCCGCGTCAGCCGCGGAGGGATTGGCAGCAAACTTGGCACGCAGACAATTCTGATTTTGCACACCATCGGGCGCAAATCGGGACAGGAGCGCGCCATCCCGATCGCGTATTTCGATTATGAAGGCAAGTATTTAATTGTCGCCTCGAATTGGGGCAGGGATAAAAATGCCGATTGGTATTTCAACATCATAAATCAGCCGCGCGCCGAAATAGACGTCAGGGGCAAAAAAGTTTCGGTGTTGGCGCGCGAGGTTCAGGGTCCGGAATATGAAGCGCTGTGGAAGTTCGCCGCCGGGCGGCATCCGCAATATCTCGATTATCAAAAGATGACCAGGCGTCACATTCCCATCGTGGTGCTTGAACCAGTTTGACAGTTGTCCCTGCCTCGGCTACACTTCAAGCCAATTGTTTCTCAGGAGTCAAATATGAATTTCGATAACGATGATGCTGTCTCGCGGCGCATCCAGGCCTTCACCGACCGCATCGGCGGAATGAAAAAGAACGATCAATATTTTTACAACCAGCCCATCGAAGAGATTCACGGCGGGGCCAAAGTGCTGGTGGGCGGACGCGAGATGGGCATGTATGCCTCCTATGGTTATCTTGGATTGATCGGTCATCCGCGAATTAATGAAGCCGCAAAAAAGGCCGTTGATAAATTTGGAACAGGCACGAACGGCGTCCGCATGTTGGCAGGTACGTTGACCCTCCACAACGAACTCGAAGAGACCATCGCTCACTTCAAGCACACAGAAGCCGCTGTCACCTATTCATCTGGATACGTCACCAACCTGACCGTCGTCTCGACCCTGATGGGACGCGGCGATTATGTTTTATCCGATAAATTGAATCACGCTTCCATCGTGGACGGATGCCTGATGTCCGGCGCGGAGTTCCGCCGATTCAAACACAATGACATGGATGATCTGGCAAAACGGCTTGGACAGATTCCTGATGGCGTCTCAAAGCTGGTCATCGCTGACGCCGTCTTCTCGATGGACGGCGACGTGATAGACCTGCCGAAGATGGTTAAAGTCTGTAAAAAGTATGGCGCGTATTTGATGATGGATGAAGCCCATTCGATCGGCGTGCTCGGTAAAACCGGGCGCGGCATCGAGGAGCATTTCGGCCTCGAAGATGTGGTGGATATCAAGATGGGAACATTGAGCAAGACCATCCCGTCGGTGGGTGGGTACGTGGCGGGCAGCAAAGAATTGATCAATTATTTCCGTCATGCCAGCCGCGCTTATATTTTTTCTGCGGCCATTCCGCCCGCGCAGACCGCGGCGGCCAATGAAGCTTTCAAGGTGATTTTGGATGAACCCTGGCGCGTCGACAAACTCCGCAAGAACGGCGAGCAGTTCATCAGCGGACTTAAATCTTACGGCTTCGATACCGGCCTGACCACGACCGCCATTGTCCCCGTAATGTGCGGCTCGGACGAGAATGCCTTCGTCATGACGCGCGAAGCGCAGCATCATGATGTCTTCGTTTTGCCGGTCGTCTCGCCGGCCGTGCCCGAAGGCCAGGCGCGCCTGCGCGCCACGGTCACCGCCGCGCACGAGCCGGACGAAATCCAGCGCGCGATGGATGTCATCGCCAGGGCGGGTAAACAGATTGGGATTATCAAATAAACATAACTGCCACCTTTCGGTGGCAGTTATGTTTTATACGTTTACAACTTCGATTCCTAATCCAACCCCTCTTCCGCAACAATCGGCTCGTGCGGATGAACGTGAAAAATCTTGAACGATGTTTGCACCGCAGGCCCGATCAACAAAGCGAAGGCCACCGTCCCGATTCCTGCCGGGCCGCCGAGCAGCCACCCCACCAGCACCACGCTTAATTCGATCGCGCCGCGCGCCCAGCCAACCGCCAGCCCGGTTGTCCGCTTGATCGAAAGCATCAAACTGTCGCGCGGCCCCGCGCCCGCTTCCACGCCGATATACACCGCGCTCGCGATTCCCTGAATCAAAATCGCGCCGAGCAGCATTGCGATCTGCAGCGCCAGGTTATTTTTTATCGAAGGGATCAAATACAAAAACAGGTCTTCCCATGGTCCGATGCTCAAAATATTTGCCAGCGTGCCCCAACCCACCTGCTCGCGCAAAAGCATTGCAATCGCCAGCACGGTAAAACCAACCGCCACCGTCATCGTGCCGGGCGTCAAACGCGTGATCTGCGAAAGCGCCACGTCCAACACCGACCACGCGCCCACGCCCAAATTGGCGCGGATCATCAACGCAATCGAAATTCCGAACAAGGCGAAGCCAGCCTGGATCATCAGCATGTCGCGCCCAAAAGTCTGCCAGCGAATAGGTTTCAACATAAGCGGCCATGATACCACGTCTATGATAAACTCACGCAATGGCCTCGCTCATTCTCAAACCCGGACGTGAAAAATCTGTGTTGCGCCGTCATCCGTGGATATTCTCCGGCGCGGTCGAACGCGTGGATAAAGAACCCGCTTCGGGCGCCACGCTGGACGTGCTCTCGTTTAATGGAGATTTCCTCGCCCGCGCCGCGTACTCGCCCCTCTCGCAGATCCGCGCCCGTGTGTGGACATTCGATGATGAACCAATTGACGCGGATTTCTTTCGCAAGCGGATTCGATCCGCGCTCGCCGCGCGCCGCGCCCTCCACATCGCCGATGACAGCGATGCTCTGCGTTTAGTCCACGCCGAATCAGACGGCCTGCCCGGCCTGATCGTTGACCGATATGCCGATGCGTTGGTCCTTCAATCCTTGACGGCCGGTTCAGAATTTTGGAAGGAAATCATCGCCGATATTCTGCTCGAACAGACCGGCCTGAAAAATATCTACGAACGCTCCGATGCCGACGTGCGCGAACTCGAAGGATTAACTCCGCACATTGGAATTTTGCGCGGGACGATTCCTAATTTTCCATTGACCATCACCGAGCATGGTTTGAAATTTAACATCAATATTTCTGAAGGCCATAAGACCGGTTTTTATCTCGACCAGCGCGCCAACCGTCAGCGTGCGCGCGCGTTGGCGAAAGATAAAGATGTGCTGGATTGTTTTTGTTACACGGGCGGATTCACGGTCAATGCGCTGGCAGGCGGAGCAAAGTCCGTTGTCTCGGTCGACTCATCCGCAGACGCGCTCGGGCTTGGGCGTGAGAACGTTTCATTAAACGGCCTGCCGGAACCGGAATGGATCGAGGCGGATATTTTCCAAAGGTTGAGAAAATTTCGCGATGAACGCCGCTCGTTCGATTTGATCGTTCTCGATCCGCCCAAATTCGCGCCAACCGTTTCGCAGGTGGATCGGGCATCGCGCGCTTATAAAGATATCAATCTGCTGGCTTTCAAATTACTGCGTCCCGGCGGAATCCTTTTCACGTTTTCCTGCTCCGGCGGCGTGGATGCGAACCTGTTCCAAAAAATCGTGGCGGGCGCGGCGCTTGATGCAAACGTGGACGCGCAAATCGCCGAACATCTTTCGCAGGCCGCCGATCATCCGGTCTCGCTGAATTTTCCCGAGGGCGCATACCTGAAGGGACTGGTTTGTCATAAAACGATTTGAAAGAAAATCTGCCCTTCCAAACGAAGTTCTCATTGAAAGGCAAAATCAAATTAAGCAAAAAGGATGAGGCGACTCGTGCTCATCCTTTTTTATCCTTGAATATTATTCTGGCTGGCATAAAAGGATGCCGCCAAGAGGCCATAACTTGTAAAGCAATTACAGTGAACTTGAATCAACTCACTGTTTTTCGCCGCAGTTCGGACAAAACTTCGAACCGTCTTGAACTGCCGTGCCGCAATTTGCACAGGCATGTGTTGCGGCTGCTGAGGATGCGGCGGCCATTGCGGCAGGCTTCGCAGAGTTTTTGCCTATTCGATATACTCCGTAAAAGACCAGGGCCAACAGCGCCAGCGGGATCAATTGCATCAGCCCGCCGAATAAAAAGCCAAAGGGCAATCTGCCGAAGCGTGAGAAGCGTTCGCCCAGCATTGGGTCGCCGCCGTGCATCGCCGGTTCACGCCAGCCTCGTGATTGTTCGTTCCAGCCTGGTCGCGGCTGAAAGCCGTATCCCGGATGAAAGTTGGCTGTAATTATATTATTGCGCATCACAAATACCAGTCCGGCCAGCCCTGCGAGAACCACCAAAACGATGGCGATCCCCAGAATCCATTTCCAAATTTTTTTCATTTTAAACTCCTTGTTCTCGCGCAGATCATACACCTTTATCCTGAAAATCTCATGAAGGAAATGTGTGCTTTGTGTAAGTTTTTTGGGGTGTAAAGCGCAGGCGAAAATACGACACGTCAACGGCTTGCGCGCCGCGCCATTTATTGGAAGAACTGAAACCGCGTATAATCGGATAAATTTCATCGTTGGAAAGATTTGATTTATGAGCGAGACAAAACTTACACGCGGCAGGGGATTGCTCGAACCGACCCTCGCGCACCTCCGCACTCAGCGCGCCAACCGCCTCATTCCCGCGGACCTGAGGGCCGGCCGCATTCTAGACATCGGGTGCGGCTCCTTTCCTTATTTTCTCGCCCACACCTCCTTCCAGGAAAAGTTCGCGGTGGATCAACTCCCGATGGAAAAAGAGACCGCCGCGCAAAATCGGATCGAGTTCTTCACGCTGAATCTAAACAAAGAACCAAGACTTCCTTTCGAGGATAATTTCTTCAGCATTGTCACGTTGCTGGCCGTGGTCGAACATCTCGACCCAGACAGCATGGCCATGCTGTTCCGCGAAAGCCGGCGTGTGCTCAAGCCCGGCGGTATGGCAATTCTCACCACGCCCGCCGCCTGGTCAGATGGACTGCTCAAATTCATGGCGCGCATCAACCTGGTCAGCGCGGAAGAAATCCACGAGCATGCCTTCGCTTACACTCTTCCGCTGCTCGGCTGGCATTTTGGGCAGGCAGGTTTTGAAATGACCAAGGTCAAATTTGGTTACTTTGAATTTATGCTCAACATGTGGGCCACTGCACGAAAATAAATTTGCCCTCAGGCGGCTATTGGTTTTTTCCTGCCTTGTCGTAAAATAGAACCAACCATCAAAGGAGAATAACCATGAAAATCCGCAACCTGTTTTTGATCCATTCATTGATCGCTTTGTTATATGCGCTTGGCCTTTTGTTGATCCCGCAGACCATGCTGTTCTTATACGGCATCGCCACCACAGCCGGGGATAGACTACTGGCCCAGTTCTTTGGCGTTCAGTTGCTGGCCTCCGGCATGGTCACACTGCTGGCCCGCGACGAATCCGCTTCCAGTGCGCGCAGTGCGATCACGTTATCCCTTCTGATCTCCAGCGCGATTGGGTTGGTTGTTTCCATTGGCGGGACGCTTTCGGGCGCCATGAACGTTCTGGGCTGGTCAGCGATGGTCATTTATGGTTTCTTCGCCGTCGCCTTTGCCTACTTCCAATTCATCGGCCCGGCAGAGTAACCGAAGAAGCCGTTTCGTTGCGCAGTTGCAGGTAGTCAAAAGCCGTTCCGAAAGGGGCGGCTTTGTTATCTATGCCTTTGCGTGATGTATAATTTCTCTACGGAGACAAAGATGCCGAAGCAAAAACGGGAAGAAATCAAAACAGAATTTAAACAGGCATTGACGGGTTTTGTTGAAACACTAAAAGGGCATATTTCTACACCTGACGATCAATGGACGATCAAAGGTTTCATTGATGTATTTCGCAACATTTACACTATTTCGGCAGATACGAAAATTGTCTCAAAGATTCTCGAAATCCATTTGTTTCCTAAATTGCTTGAATTTGCCAATCAAAATAACTATCAGATTGTATTGGCTGAGCAACAAAACTATTATCCCGATTTGTCCTTTGTAAAGGCAGATGACCAAAGCGTCAAATTTGCAGTGGATTTAAAGACCACGTATCGTTTGCTCGATAGTCCTGAATTCTGCAATGGCTTTACACTTGGCTCGCATGGCGAATATTTCATCAACCGCAACAGCAACAGCAACAAAAATATACAATTCCCATATAACGAATATCTTGGACATTTTTGTCTCGGCATTATCTACTCGCGCTCCGGCCCCGAGAAAAGTTATGAGGCCGAAGCCCATCGTCTTGAAGAGTTACAATCAATCACATCTGTCATTAACAATTTTCAGTTTTTCGTCCACGAAAAATGGGAAATTGCCAGCGATTATCAAGGTAGCTCGAACACGGCAAACATAGGCAGTATCACAAAAATCAGTGACCTGTTGGAAGGCAATGGCGTTTTCAAAAAACTCGGCGAGAAATGGTTCGATGATTATTGGATGAATTACGGCAGAATCCAAATCACAAAACCAGATGGCACAGTAAAGCAAATTACACTGCTGAAAGAGTATTTGGTTTATCGCGGGAAAGATCAAAAACTTGCCAACCCAATGGCAAGAAAACCTGCACGCAAGAGCAACAGACGAGTACAGAAATGACTATAAATGTCCCCCCCCTGAAATGTCAGGGCATTAAGACAAAATTGGTAGAGTGGATTAAGGATCATGCCGTTCTCAAAAATGACGGCATATGGATTGAGCCGTTCATGGGTTCAGGTGTGGTTGGCTTCAATATGCGCCCGAGCCGCGCTGTTTTTGCAGATGTAAATCCACATATCATCAATTTCTACAATGCAATCAAGCAGGGAAAAATCACAGCAGGAATCGCCAGGGAATTTCTGGAAACAGAAGGCGTGCATCTTCAATCCAAAGGCGAAGATCATTACTATAAAATCCGTGAGCGATTCAACAAAGACCACGAACCTTTGGATTTGCTCTTCTTGAACCGCGCTTGTTTCAACGGCGTAATGCGCTTCAATAAAAAGGGGGCTTACAATGTTCCCTTTGGCCACAAGCCCGAACGTTTTGCCAAAGCCTATATTACCAAGATTACAAACCAAATCAAATATGTAACTCAGGCAACCAGCCAATACGATTGGCAATTTGTCTGCGCCGATTTCAGAAAGATAATTTCCCCTGCATCGAAAAACGACTTGATCTATTGTGACCCGCCATACATCGGCAGGCATGTGGACTATTTCAATTCATGGTCTGAGCCTGATGAACAAGAACTCTATGATTTACTTGGCAATACGCCAGCGAAATTTATCCTTTCCACCTGGCACAGCAATCAATATCGCTCCAATTCGGCCATCGAAAAATATGCTTATAGCTTCACGATCTTGACCCGCGAACATTTCTATCACGTGGGCGCGAGCGAAAAGAATCGCAATCCCATGCTCGAAGCGATTGTTCTTAACTACAACCCATTGCCGCAAATAGAAGCACAACTAGAAAAGCAAATGGCGTTATTCGAGAAGTCTCACAAAGATGATTATGTAATCTGTACACCGAATACTACTCGCTGAAATGCTCATCCACTCATCCACCCAACTTCTGACTCTCAAAGGCGGCCCGCAACGCGGACGCGCTCTCGGCACGCTCGGCATCATCGAAAACGGCGCGGTCGTCATGCGCGATGAAAAGATCGTCGCCGTCGGTCCAACCGACGAACTGCGCGCCTCCTATAAAGATGAACCGACTCTCGACGCCAGCGGTTGCGTGGTCATGCCTGGCTTTGTGGATCCGCACACGCATCTTATTTGGGCCGGCGACCGCGCCGGCGAGTTCGAAATGAAGATGGCAGGCAGGCCGTATCTCGACATCCTCGCGGCGGGCGGCGGGATTATTTCAACCGTCCGGCAAACGCGCACGGCCTCGATTGAAAGTCTCATCGCACAGACGCGGCCACGTTTACTTCGCATGTTCGCACACGGCACAACCACTGCCGAAGCCAAGACCGGTTACGGACTTCAAACCGCCACCGAACTTCGCCTGCTGAAGGCTCTGCTGGCGCTGGCAGATGAAAGCCCGGTTGATCTTGCCATCACGTTCCTCGGCGCGCACGCCATCGCGCCCGAATATAAAAATAACCCGCAAGGCTATACCGACCTCATCTGCGAAACGATGCTTCCGACTGTCCAACAATGGTGGCAGACTCACGCGCCGCGCCTCCCGCTCCCATTTGTGGACGTCTTCTGCGAAAACAAAGCCTTCACTCTCGAACAATCGCGTCAGGTCTTGACCAAAGCCGCCTCGCTCGGATTCCCACTCAAAATCCACGCTGACGAATTCGACAACCTCGGCGGCGCGGCGCTGGCGGCAGAGTTAGGCGCGGCATCGGCGGATCATCTCGTCAAAACCTCCGATGCAGATATCGCCGCACTCGCCAAATCGGACACGGTGGCGGTCTCGCTTCCCTGCACGCCGTTCGGCCTCGCCGAAAAAGAATACACGCCCGCGCGTAAACTGATCGAAGCCGATGCGCTCTTCGCCCTCGCCACCGACTGCAACCCGGGCACGGCTTGGAACGAGTCCATGCAATTTGTCATCGCGCTGGCCTGCCGCACGATGGGCCTGACTCCCGCGCAAGCTATCGCCGCCACGACGATCAATTCCGCGCACGCCGTCCGCAGATCTGATACGATCGGTTCGCTCGAAGAGGGCAAACAGGCCGATTTGTTGATTCTCAACGTTCCCGATTATCGCCACCTCGGTTATCGCTTCGGCACGAATCTGGTCAGGCAGGTGGTCAAGCGCGGCCGCATTTACTCGGTGGACGTCGGTTATTATCGGACAGCTTAACTTTCAGGAGTTGATATGAACATTGACTTTGGCAATCCTTTATCGAATTCAATCGTGCAATGGGCCGTCATCATCCTTGCGGTGATTTTGGCAATCGTCATTGCGCGCTATTTCTTTCACATCATCATTGAAATCGTTCGCTTCGTATTTCATTTCTTCTGGCACGCTGTGGGAATCATCGTGTTGCTGTATATCTTATGGTACATCCTGCGTTATTTCAAGTTGATATAATACACGCCTCGCACAACCCGGAGGAGAAATGAAGATTGACATCATCGGCGTGCCGATCGATCTCGGCGCAGACCGGCGCGGCGTGGATATGGGACCAAGCGCGATCCGGTATGCACATTTACAGAAGAAACTTGAAGAACTGGGCTGCGATGTGGAAGATCACGGCAACATCGAAGCCCCCATCGCCGAAATGTGCAGCATCAACGAGCCGAGACTCAAATATATAGATTGCATCGTTCCGATGTCGCGCCGCGCGGCGGGCGCGGTGGCAACTTCGATTCAGGCCGGTCATTTCCCGCTGGTGCTGGGCGGCGATCACAGCCTCTCCATTGGTTCAATTCGCGGCGCGGCCAAACACAAAAAACTCGGCCTGATCTGGATCGACGCGCACGCCGACTTCAACACCGCTGAAACGACTCCATCTGGAAATATTCACGGGATGCCGCTGGCCGCGCTGTGCGGGATGGGAGATGCGCGTCTAACCCAATTGTGGGATGAGCCGCTTCCCGTCGTGGACCCGAAGCGGGTGACCGTGATCGGGGCGCGTGATCTCGACCCGGGCGAAAAAGTCAACCTGCTCGAAGCCGGCGTCATGGTCATGGGCATGGAACAGATTGACCGCTTCGGCATGGCGGCCGTCATGGAAAAAGCCATCGAGCGCGTCTCGCGCGATACAGACGGCATCTATCTCTCGTTCGATATGGACGCCATGGATCCGCGCCACGCGCCCGGCGTTGGCACGCCCGTGCCGGCCGGGTTGACCCAGCGCGAAGCTCACATGGCTTGCGAGATGATCGCAGAAACCGAAAAGCTGGCCGGCATGGATATTGTCGAAGTGAACCCCGTATTGGATATTCAAAATCAGACTGCAATACTGGCTGTGGAATTTGTTTTGTCGGCACTTGGCAAACGCATCTGGAACGGCGATCGAAACCTGCCCGTAAAATAAAATATGGACTAGAATAGAAACATGAACGCTCATCAGGGCCCCCTGCTGATTGTCGAGGATATTCCGAACATCCTTGAACTGCTGGAAGTTACTCTGCGCTTCAAGGGTTATGAAGTGATTACCGCGCGTGATGGACAGGAAGCGCTGGAAGTTATAAAAAAACAGCGCCCGGCTTTGGTCATCACGGATATTCTGATGCCCAAGATGGATGGGTTTACCTTTGTTTATCGCCTGCGCAGCAACCCCGAGACGCAGGGTATTCCCGTGGTCTTTCTTTCAGCCACATATATCGCGCCTGAAGATAAGGATTTTGCCCTGACCATTGGCGCGACGCGTTTCCTTGAAAAACCGATTGATAATGACGAGCTTTTGCGGACCATCACGGAATTGCTGGCGCAGGGATCGGGCCAACCGCCGGTGCCGCTCAAAGAGCGCGACTTTCTCAAGATCTATCGTGAGCGCCTAGAAATAAAACTGGGACAGAAGAGCGCACAGATTTCGCGGACGGAGCGCCTGCTCGAAAGCCTGCCTGCCGATCAAAAACCGGGTTTTGCGGCCACGCTAAAACAATCCATCATTGACCGTGAGAGTATCCGCGCAGAGATAGATCACGTCCGGGAATTACTAAAAAAATCAGACTCAGCATACACATGACATCCCCTACACTCCAGGAATTAGAGCGCCTGACCCGAGACGCAGGCGTAATCCTGCGCGAAGGTTACAGCAAAGAACATCAGGTTTCCTTTAAAGGCGTGATTGATCTCGTTACTGAAATAGATCATGCCTCCGAAGATTTTTTACTTGGTGAAATTAACAAATGCTGGCCGGGCAGTCACATCATGGCCGAAGAGAGCGGGGTGACCAAAGGCGATGCAGATCACAGTTGGTACGTTGACCCGCTGGATGGCACGGTCAATTATTCGCATCACATTCCCATCTTCTGCGTTTCGATTGGATATGCTCATAAAGGCTTCATGCAATTGGGCGTTGTCTACGACCCGATGCGTGATGAAATGTTCAGTAGCGAACGCGGACGCGGCGCATGGTTGAACGAAAAACCGCTTCAAGTCTCGGCTGTAAGCGAATTGCAAAAGAGCCTGCTGGTAACCGGCTTTCCATACGATGCCTGGAACACGCCGCACGATAACTTCGATAACTTCGTCCGCCTGGCAAAACTGACACAGGGCGTGCGCCGTCTCGGGTCCGCGGCGCTGGATGCGTGTTACGTCGCGGCCGGCCGCTTCGACGGTTTTTGGGAGATTTCTCTCAAACCGTGGGATGTGGCCGCGGCCGGCCTAGTCGCCGAAGAAGCCGGGGCGAAAGTTACCAATGTAAACGGCAATGCGGATTATCTTTCGCCGCCGCAATCCATTATCGCCGCCGGGCCCGGCCTGCATTCCAAAATAATGGAGAAACTGATTTTAGATTGACCCTTCTTTGTAACGAATGATGACATAAAAAAACAGGGAGTACCTAAATCCTCAAACATGACATGTCATTGCGAGCCGTTTTTTGGGCTAAGCAATCCCAAAATTTAGCGAGGAGATTGCTTCGTCGAGCCAGCCATCCTCGCAACGACACGATCTTTATTTTCGATATTAACTGCTCCTAAAAAATATAACTACGGTATTATGTGGGTAAAATATAATGAGATGGATATCCGTAGTTGATGAGCGCTTCTGAAATTCCCATCAGCAAGACCAAGATCGTTCTTCCCAAACGCCGGGCTGAACTGCTCACGCGTAAGCGGCTGCTGGATTCGCTGTACGAAATCCTTGACCGCAAGTTGATCATGGTTTCTGCGCCGGCTGGCTATGGAAAGACTTCTCTTTTAATTGATCTGGCGCATCACAGCGACCTGGCCTTTTGCTGGCTGGCGCTCGACCCGCTTGACCGCGAACCACAGCGCTTTACCGCTTACTTCATCGCTGCCCTGGCTGAACGCTTTCCGCAATTTGGCAATCGTTCCATCTCCATGCTCAATACCATGACGAGTCTTGATGACGGAATGGAGCGCTTGCTGGTCACGTTTGTCAATGAAATTTACGATGAAATCCAGGAGCATTTCGTTTTAGTGTTGGACGATTTTCATTTGTTGGACGAAGTACAGCCCATACAATATTTTGTGAACCGGTTCATTCAATTGGCCGGTGAAAACTGCCACCTTATCCTCTCGTCGCGTTCACTGCCTGAGTTTTCCGATATGACTCTGCTGGTTGCGCGTGAACAGGTGGGCGGCCTGGATTTCTCCGACCTTTCTTTCCGGCCCGAAGAAATTCAGGCTTTGCTGTCCCAAAATCAGCAAATTCATCTTTCCGATGAGGATGCCAGCAAACTTATCGAAACTACAGAAGGCTGGATCACCGGCCTGCAATTCACAGATATTGATTTAGTCCGATCCGATGGGACCAACTTCCGACCGTCACATGGGGTTGGCGTCAGTGTTTTTGATTATCTTGGCCGGCAGGTACTGGAACACCAGTCGGATGCTTTGCGAACCTTTCTTTTGCGAAGTTCCCTCCTTGAAGAATTTGACGTCCCTCTGTGCGAAGCTGTTCTTGCGCCGCTGTATTCCGAGCCACCGAACTGGTCTAAGTTGTTAGAAACGATAATCCAGAAAAACCTGTTTGCCCTGCCGGTTGGCGCCAATGGTCAATGGCTAAGATATCACCACTTATTCCGTGACTATCTTCAGGGACGTTTCCGCAAAGAATATCCCGAAGAAGTCAGGCCAATCCTGGAACGGCTGGCCCGGTATAACGAAACACGCGGAGAATGGGAAAAGGCCTACCAGCTTTACAAACAACTAGGCGATATCAACGCCCTGGCCGATTTGATCGAACGCGCCGGCATCCCCATGTATCAAAACGCCATGCTGACGCTGGAGTCCTGGCTCAAAGATCTGCCGCCATCCATCGTTCAACAACGCGCGGGATTGCTGTCTCTGCGTGGGGCGGTTGAAATTACGAAAGGAAATGTTTCAGATGGAATCACATTATTCAATCGCGCTATCACAAAATTCCGGGAAGAAATTAATATACCTGGTTTGGCTTTGACTCTTGTGCGGCGCGGAATTGCACAAAGGTTAATGGGGAATTACAAGGAAGCAATACAGGACGCAGATGAAGCAATACGGCTTACCGAAACCGTTGATGCCCTACAATTGGATTATGCCACCGCGCTCCGCGCTAAGGGCCTCAGTCTATACCGTCAAGGTCACACTTTCGATGCAGTGAAACACCTCGAACATGCACGGGATATTTATAATCGCCTGAATGATGCTCACTCTATTCCCATACTGCTTATGGAATCCGGCATGGTTTATGATGCAATGGGAAATTACAACAAAGCGAAAATATCTTATGAACAGGCTCTTGAGACTTGGAAACGCACAGGAAATCTCTCCTGGCAAGCCAGCCTCCTTAATAATTTGGGTTTTTTATATCATCGAGAGGGGGAATACGAGCGAGCCGCCGAAGCTCTTGAGGAAGGCTTGTTATGCGCTCGCCAGAGTGGATATAAACGCATGGAGGCGCTTATATCAATTAGTTTAGGGGACTTATATGCCGATTTAGAAGATTTTGAAATTGCGGAGCAGAATTATCAGCAAGTAAGCGAACTAGTTCAGCAACTCGGTGAGCGATTTCTAATCAACTATTTGGCTCTTGCACGGGCAAATATCGCTCTTCTAAAAAAGGAGGCTTCGCGGGCCAGTCATATTCTCGACCAAGTCAAGGCTTCGATAGAAGGCAGCAACTCCTACTACGAATATGGCCTCTATCAACTACTGCTTGGACGCCTATTATTACAAGAGGGGAAACCCCAAAAGGCTGTCGCAGAATTGATGGGAGCCAAGCAGTGTTTTACAGAAGATGGGCGATATAAGGAAAGAATATTGAGTCAAATATGGTTGGCCGCGGCATATTACAAGAATGGGGAGCAGGCTACAACGCGTGAAGAAATTAAGAAAATCCTGCAAAAGCCATATCAAAATGATCGCTTTGTAATCGTCGCCGCCAGACAAGCGCGCGAATGGCTGAAAGATTTAGGCAATGATCGTGAGATCAAATCGTTATTGCGCGGCCTATTTGAAAAAGCAGATCATTTAGATACCCTATTCCCTCGCATCCGGCGCCAGTTACGGCGCGTAACTCGAACAACAGAAATTTCGGCTCCCAGCCTGAGTATTCAAACATTTGGACAAGGACAAGTACGGATCAACGGCAAGCCTGTCACAATGACCGAATGGCAGACGCAATCTGTCCGCGAATTATTCTTTTACTTTCTGGTCGAGAATAAGCCATTAACGAGGGAGCAAATTGCAGAGGCGCTCTGGACAGATATCGATGAGCCAGCGAGACTTAAGTTGCGTTTTAAGAATGAGATGTATCGTCTGCGGCGCGCGGTGGGACAGGAGGCCATCCTCTTCGAACACGATTATTATCAATTTAATTCAAGCATGGAACACGAATACGATGTTGAGGCCTTTGAAACCTACCTTGCCAGGGCCAAATCTTTGCCCATCCTTGCAGAGCAAATCAACTTCTACCAAAAAGCGATTGATTTGGTGCGCGGGAAGTATCTGGAAGATATTGATGCAACCTGGGCCTGGCCTGAACGGGAACGATTAAGCCAAAAATTTCTTTCGGCTTCACTGCAATTGGCAGAGTTGTACTTCAAGGATGGCCAGAGACCAAAAGCGCTCCAGATATGCCAGCGCGCCCTGGAATATGACGCCACTTTTGAGGCAGCCTATCGCCTGATGATGCAAATTTACCATCGCATGGGGGATCGGGCATCTGTCATCCATACTTTTGAGGCTTGTGAACGGGTTATGCAAAAGATTTTTAATTTGCCTCCCTCGCAGGAAACTCAAAAGATTTATCGCGATCTCATCTCTTAATGCCCATTATTCTCCAAAAAATTTCTCTGCCATATAAAACGCCGATGGGAAGCAAATTAGGCGGACTTATGCGGAATCAAAAAAAACAGCCCGTTCGGGCTGTTTTTTTCTAATCTTTTGAAGCCTGTTTTGAAGCCTGGCGGGGTGTATCCTGTGAGTATCAATACCAACTTGAAAGGATAATTTTCCCATGAAAAACGCTTTCGCTCGTTTTACTATTCTCGCTAGTAAGTTCAATCGCCAACATATTCAAGTGGTTTTGGCTATTCTTGCCTTGGCAATGCTTGTGCTCGGAATTGGCGCTCCATCAGACGGCGGCGGTATTTCTCGTTAAAAATGCTCCTCCTCTTTGCCCTCGCGGCCGGGCTATTAGTTGGGCTGGGACGAGCAGGCTGGCAACATCGGCCGTATCAGTCCCCTGCTTTACGGTCTGCGTGGCTGGCTTTCGCCGCATTTTTTCCACAGCTCGTCGTCGCGTATTTGCCCGCTACTCGTTATCTACTGACTGATTGGCTTGCTTCGATAGTGCTGGTGATTTCGCTGATCCTTTTTGCAGTCTTCGCCTGGCGAAATCGTCACTTATCTGGGATGCCAATTCTGTTGGCCGGCTTGGCGCTGAATCTCATCGTGATTGCCGCCAATGGCGGCTGGATGCCGATCAGTCCGCAAACTGCGAGTCGATTGACTGGAAATGATGTCTTAGGGCTTATGAGGCTGGGCAGCCGCTTTGGGCAGAAGGATATTCTTCTGCTTGCGCAGAATACGCGCTTTGAGTTCCTGGCAGATCGTTTTCTCCTGCCAGACTGGATCCCTTATAGGGTAGCCTTCAGTTTGGGAGACGTTCTGGTCGGTTTGGGAATATTTTGGCTTTTGGCTTTTCCGTCTGTCGCTGTCAAGGCCATACCGCCAGGAGAAAGGGTTCATCTTGATTACATCTAAAACGTTCGCAACAAACTTGTCTTTCAAAACCGATTTGCGGGAGTCTCACGCTGGATTGAGCAGTGTATTCGCGGCCGCAGTAGTTAACCGAAATTTTCGAGAGATGCTGCTTCGTGATCCTGAATCAGCCCTCCAGCGAGGTTATTTGGGAAGGGACTTCGCCCTGAGTCGGGAAGAAACACTTCTTATCGTTTCCATCAATGCAAAGTCACTGACCGATCTGGCAAAACAGGTTGTTCAAACCCTTGGAAAATGAGTTTTTACTTTGCACAGTCGTGTTCAATGACGCGATTTTTATTGACCTGGTATTTACCGGAGCGACGCGGTGGAAAGGGGACGCGGTGATTGGGGGAGTCGCCGCGTCCCGCGTCCCCTTATAAACACTCATGGTAGACATGTCATTAGAGCACCTGCCAAGCGCATTAACTCAATTAAATGTGATCTTTCAGGCATTTTCTGATCTGCTTTTCATTGTAGATCATCAAGGAGTTGTCCTGGATTACAAAGCAGGTGATGCTGCTCTGCTGTACAGCCCTCTTGAAACAGTCCTTGGCAAACATTTAGAGGATGTTTTGCCTAAAGAAATGGCGCAAGTTGTATCCGGCGGGATGCAGCGGCTTGTAGTCGGCGGAGAAACCTTGCCGCTTGAATACTCTATAAAGCTCGCTGATATTGAGTATTGGTTCGAAGTGCGGCTTGTTCCACTCGCGCAGGCCAATGTGATCGTCATCGTGCGGGATATAACCAGGCACAAAAATGCCGAAGAGAAAGTTCAGCGCCAGCTAAAACGTTTGGCCGCCCTGCGCACCATTGACCTGGCAATTTCATCCAGTCATGATCTCAACCTGGCGTTATCAGTCGTGTTGACACAGGTGACTGCCCAATTGAACGTAGACGCGGCAGATGTTTTGTTATTAAACTCGCAAACTCACATCCTTGAATTTGCGAACGGTATCGGATTCCATACAGACGCCCTGCAACGCACACACCTGTCCATTGGGGAAGGATACGCGGGGATGGCAGTCTTAAAGCGGGAAGTGATTAATGTCCCCAACTTGAAACATGGCAAAACGGGTTTCCTTAATTCCCAAAATTTCTCCAACGAGGGGTTTTACTGTTACTACGGGATTCCTCTGATAGCAAAGGGGCGTGTTCTCGGCGTGCTCGAGATTTTCCATCGTATGCCGCTTGCCCCCGATGCAGACTGGCTGGAGTTCATGGAAACATTAGCCGGCCAGGCCGCCATTGCCGTTGAAAATGCAATATTGCTCAAGGAACTGCAACGCGCCAATTTTGACTTAACCCTCGCATACAACACAACCATCGAAGGTTGGTCGCGCGCGCTTGATCTGCGAGACCGGGATACAGAAGGCCATACCCAACGCGTGACCAATCTGGCGCTCAAGTTGGCGCGTCGGCTGGGATTAAGCGAAGACGATCTAATAAACATTCAGAGAGGGGCAATCCTGCATGATATTGGAAAGATGGCTATCCCAGACAGCATTCTGTTAAAACCCGGCCCCCTTGCGGATAACGAATGGCATGTGATCCGTCAGCATCCACGCTATGCCTACGAGTTACTGTCGCCGATCTCCTACCTAAGCCAGGCTTTGGATATTCCGCATTATCACCATGAAAAGTGGGATGGCACAGGATATCCGCACGGCTTGAAGGAAAATCAAATCCCACTCTATGCGCGCCTTTTTGGCATCATAGATGTGTATGACGCCCTTACTTCCAATCGACCCTATAGGCCGGCCTGGCCAAAACAAAAAGCGATTGCATATATTCGCGAACAAAGCGGCAAACACTTTGACCCGGCGATCACACTGCAATTTCTAGAAATGGTCGAAGCGGACAATCCGATAAAGTAAAAAAATACTTGCCGCCCGCCAGACAAAGTTATAAAGCCGGGTAACTCTTTGGTCTGGTCACAGTTCCCAAATTTGTCGAATCCATGTATGATAGAGATAGTTAATCGGCATGGACTTTTCCTCGCGCAGCACTTTTTTTGAAAAAACAAACTTACTCGATTTTGTCGGCTTGTCAACTTGGTCAATTGAAAGTCCAGGTCGCTGGTTCTTTTACCTTCTCTCATATTCTCTGTTTTGATACGGACATTGGTATGCCATTATGTTAAAAGTCGAGAATCTCACTAAAGTATATCCCAATGGTACGCAGGCGCTGAAGAACGTCAGTTTTGAAGTCAAGGACGGGGAGTTTTTGGCGGTCATTGGATTGAGCGGCTCCGGAAAATCCACGTTGCTGCGCTGTATCAACCGCTTGATCGAGCCAACTTCAGGAAAAATTTTCTGGAACGACCAGGATGTGACCGCGGCCTCAAGCGCCGACATACGCAACGTGCGCCGCCAGATCGGCATGGTTTTTCAGCAATTCAATCTGGTCAAGCGTTCGACTGTGTTTACCAACGTAATGTCGGGCCGCTTGGGATATACAAACACCTTATCAAGTTCCCTGCACTTATTCTCTGCTGAAGACCGTCAGCGGGCTTTATCCAGTCTTGAGCAGGTGGGTCTGGCAGACAAGGCTCATGTTCGCGCCGATTCGCTATCAGGCGGACAACAACAACGGGTCGGGATTGCCCGCGCCTTGATGCAGGACCCGAAGTTGATCCTGGCTGACGAGCCGGTCGCGTCCCTCGACCCGGTTCTGGCGCACTCCATCCTCAAGTACCTTGAACAGCTGAACAAGGAACGTGGGATCACGGTTTTGTGCAGTCTGCACTTCCTTGACCTGGTGCATCGTTATGCCACCAGCGCCATTGCCCTCAAGGATGGCGAAATCGTATTTCAAGGATTGCCAAAGCAAATTGACGACGCCCAGTTTAAAGCCATCTATGGTCAGGAGGCCGAGCGCGTTTCGGTTGTCTGATTTTGATCGCAATGCAGCCGCCTGTCTTTTATTTCCAATTGTTGCCGGTTTCAAAACCGGCCTACCCTTCCAAATAGATCATTCATGACAACTTCACAAAGCACTCGAACGCCGTCCGTGAATCCCGCCCTGACTGTCTTATCTTCTTTGATACTCCCCGGTCTTGGACAAGTCTTGCTAAAGAAGCGCGGACGCGGCCTGATGATCTTCCTGGCGACCGCTGTTCTTGCCTTTTTGATAAATTGGTCGTTCGTCCACCAGAACATTGCAAAGGTGACACTTGGCGGGATGGCGACAAGCTGGTTATGGCTGGCGTTGATCCTGTTTTGGGTCTGGAATGTGCTGGACGTTAGCGCGTTGAGGGCGGATAAAGCATTCAGTATTTTGCCTGGAATTGTATGCACAGCCGTCATTCTTTATGTAATCGCCTGGAATGTCACAGATGTCAAACTCGGCCGCCTCATAGAGCGTTTCAATGATGCGCGCAGCGTAGCCGCCAACCTGCTCAATCCTGACATGATTACCATTTCGGTCAACGGACAGGATCAGATTTGCTCTTGGGGCTGCATACAGACCTACGTCAGCGACAAACTGGCAGGAAGGCCAACGGCGGGTACGATCCGGCCAAGCGATAACCTGCTCGATATCTTTGGCAGAGTGAAACCGCTTCCCGCTCCAAAATGGCAGGTCAACCTGGGCCTGGCAGCGCCAGACAGCAAAGTTAATACGTTTGTCGCCGGTTCAATGATCGAAACCATCGCCATGGGTCTGATGGCAACCCTTTTTTCAACGATCCTGGCTATACCGATCAGCTTTTTCGCGGCGCGTAACATCATGTCCCGCCTGCCCGGTGGAATGGCGATTTATTACGCGGCACGCGGTATTCTAAATGTGGTGCGCGCCATTGATACCATCGTCTGGGGTTTGATCGTCATTGTTTGGGTCGGATTGGGAACTTTTGCCGGCGTGGTGGCATTGACGATTCATTCGGTGGCCGCATTGGGAAAATTATTCTCCGAGGAAATCGAACATATTGACCCGGGCCCGGTCGAGGCAGTCACTGCCTCAGGCGCCAATTTGGCGCAGACCATTCGCTTTGCGGTAATTCCACAACTTGTGCCATCCTTCCTTGCCTATTCGCTCCTGCGCTGGGACATCAATATGCGCTCCGCGACAGTCATCGGATTTGTGGCAGGCGGAGGCATCGGCTTCTTTGTGATCGAAACCGTCCGCATGGGCGGCTATCAGCAATATGCAACCGCGTTATGGGCCGTGGCCGTAGTCATTATGCTGGTGGATTATATTAGCGAGAAGTGGCGCGAAAGCATATTGAAGGACCAGCCGCAAAAGGATGAGACGAAGAAGCGGCCCTTTGCCAACACTTTGCGTACTGCCTTCTATGTCATCCTGGGTACTGCGGTTTTTGCTTATGGCTGGAATATCACAGAGATCAGCATCAGAAGTATGCTCAACCCTGGCAAGAACTTTGGTCAGCTTATATTGGACTTCATTAGCATTGATCTGTCTCAGCAGGTGGTACAGGTCGTATTCCAGCAGATGCTGGTCACCATTTTCCAGGCCATGTTGGCCACCACGCTGGGAGCGCTCATCGCTTTGCCGTTCAGTTTTCTGGCCGCCAAGAATCTGACGGGTCGCAGTCTGCTCTCCGCCTGGATTTACTACCTGACCAGGGGCATGTTCAACATTCTGCGCTCGATTGAAGCGCTTCTTTACGTTGTGATCTTCATCTTCTGGGTGGGCATTGGTCCATTTGCAGGGATGTTGGCGCTGGCGGTGACATCGTTTGCGTTGATCGGCAAATTGTTCTCAGAGTCAATCGAGAATATCGAACTTGGCCCAATTGAAGCCGTAAATGCTACAGGCGCGGACCGCTTGCAAACGATCGCCTACGCGGTCATCCCACAAATTATCCCACCCTTCGTCTCTTATCTTTTATACCAGTGGGACATCAATGTTCGTATGGCGACCATCATCGGCTTTGCAGGCGGAGGCGGCATTGGTCTAACCCTAACCACTTTCTTCGGTTCACTGCAATATCATAAGGCCGGAACCGTCGTGGCCTTTATTGTGATTGTCGTAGCATTGATGGATTTTGCCAGCGCAAAATTGAGAGAAGAGCTTATCTAAAGCATGATCGAGCGCTCATCGGCAGTATCGGGACAGGTCTGAGACCTGTCCCTGTTTTTTTAGGGTAGAATTTCGCCGATGTGGAAACGAATCCTTAATTTCATCTGGCGCCTCATCAAAACATTGGCATTGACCGGCCTTCTCGTTTTGATCCTGCCGCGCATCATTACCGCTGTTTATAGTTGGACGCGTATTTATACCGTCAGCGCCGCGCCAACCGAAAGAGTTGCAATCGTTTTCGGGGCGGGCCTGACGCGTGACGGCTACCCGACTGCAATTTTGCGTGACCGCGTCGAAACGGCGGCGCAGCTTTATTTCGCGGGCAAAGTCCAAAAGTTGTTGATGAGCGGCGACAACCGCTTCGACAATTACAACGAGCCGGGCGCGATGAGCGATTATGCCGTCAGCCTCGGCGTGCCGGAAAACGCCATCGTACTCGATTATGCCGGCCGCCGCACCTACGATACCTGCTATCGCGCCAAAGCCATCTTCGGCCTGGACTCTGCCCTTCTGGTCACGCAGGCTTTTCACCTGCCACGCGCGCTCTTTCTGTGCAACGCGCTTGGCCTGCAAGCCGCGGGCGTGGAAGCCAACAATATTCCCTATCGAAAATTATCCCTTGTTATTTGGAATGTCCGCGAGCAGTTAGCCACCGTCGGCGCGCTGTGGGATGTCTACATCGAAAAACCTTTGCCCGTCCTCGGCAATCCCGAACCGATCTTTTCAAAAAGTTCTTGATCCAAAAGGAAAATCAATGACCCGCGATGAAGCCCTTGCTCTTGTTCGTGAGTTCGTGAAAAACGAAGGACTGGTCAGGCACATGCTGTCCGTTGAAACGTCCATGCGTTTTTACGCCGAAAAATTCGGCGAGGACGCGGAAGCCTGGGGACAGCTTGGCCTCATCCATGATTTCGATTGGGAGATTCATCCCACGCTCGAAGAACATCCCATCAAAGGCGCGCCCATTTTGCGTGCGCGCGGAATCCCCGAAGATATTATTCAAGACATTTTGAGTCACGGCGTGGGCACCGGCGTGCCGCGCGACACCTTGCGGCGCAAAGCCCTGATGGCCTGCGATGAAATCACCGGTCTCATCACCGCCGTGGCGCTGGTCCGTCCATCCCGTTCATTGCTGGACCTCGAGCCATCTTCCGTTAAAAAGAAATGGAAAGATAAAGCCTTTGCCGCCGGCACCGACCGCCTAGAGATGGAACATGCCGCCCAGGATTTCGGCGTGGACATTTGGGAACACGTTGACAATGTCATCACCGCCATGCGGCGGATTGCTTCTGAGTTGGGACTCGTTGGAAATATTCAATAATAGACCGAGGCAGGGCGGCGCTCCGCCTCAGCGCAAAGGCAATTTTGCAATTTAATCTTTGGCCTTCGCCATCTCTTCCAAAATCCCGATCAACTTCGCCGCCGTTTTCTCGCGGCTGAAATTCTCTTCGAGATATTTTCGGCCATTCGATCCCATCGCACGCGACTTTATTTTATTGCCCGCCAACTCGCGCAACGCATTTGCCAATGCAAGCGCGTTTCCAGGCTCGGCGAAAAGCCCGCAATCAGCCGCCTCGACCACTGCGCGGATCACGCCGTCAATCGCCAGCGCCACTGCGCGTCCCGCCGCCATGTAATCGAAAACTTTATTCGGATAGGTCGTCTTGTATTCTTCGAGCGGTTTCAAGATCGCGATGCACACATCCGACGCGGCCAGCGCGTTTGGCATTTCTGATTTTGGAACGGACGGCGCGAAGGTCACGTTGGTCAACTTCATATCTGCGGCGCGTTGTTGCAAAGCAGGTTTTTCTTTTCCATCGCCGACCAGCACAATTTGGATTTCAGGTTGATCCATCAGCAGGCCGGCAGACTCCAAAAGGACATCCAGATCATTCGACATCCCGTGCGCACCCGCGTACATCGCGATGAATTTTCCTTCGAGATGGTGTGCGCGGCGGAAGTCCGCACCATCGTTGGATGGATCGAACATGGATGGGTCCGCGCCGTTGGGAATTAACTCCACCCGCTTCGCCCCCCGGCTTTGAACGTGCGCGCTGAACCCCGGGCTGTTGACCATCACCCGCTCCGCGCGCCGATACAGGAATCGCTCCAGCCATTCGGACATGCGGATCAGAATCGGATTCTGCAACACGCCGACCGCAATGGCAAACTGCGGCCACAGGTCGCGCACTTCGAACAAAAACTGCGCGCCTTTGAGCCGTGCCAACGCCCAAGCCGTCACGCCCTGAAAGATCGGCGGCGACGTGCCCCAGACAAGGTCCACGCGCTTGACACCAAGTCCGATCCAAAAGGAAGAAAACATGAACGAAAAGAAAGCGATGATGCGATGGAAGAAGGATTTGTGGTGGGCAGAGTAGACGCGGGCGCGGAGGATGGTTATGCCCCCCTCCGTCTGCCCCCATTTGCTTTGCAAATGGGGGGAATGTCCCGAAGGGACGAGGGGGGACCCTGTTATATAACTTACCGGGCTCGCGATCACCGTCACCTGATGCCCGCGGCTTGCGAGCAGGCGCGCGAATTCATAATGACGCGTCCCGCCGGGTTCGTCGAGCGAGGCAAAGGCCTGGTGAATGATGAGGATGTGCATAATGGACGATAGATCGTAGATGATGGACGATAAATGATGGCCTATCGTCCATTGTCAATGGTCGGAAAAATAAACTCACTTGTAAAAGTAATCATTTTGGATGACGTCACTTCCACCGCCAATGATAACGCAGGGACTTTGACGCTGTACGTCGGCGAGACCCAGCCTTCAAAGGGAAGCGGCTGGCCTGTGCCGTAAATCAATTCTCCAGCGCGGATGAGCGATACACGATATTCGGATTTCGATATTCGGATCCCAGATTCAATGTTCAAAGCAATCCATCCGTATTTTGACTTTACCCTAATCCCTACTCCCTGTTCTCCGTTCTCTATTCCCCACTCCCCATCTATCAACAACCAGTGCAATCGAAAGACATGCGCCGCGGGTTGAGTGAACAGCAATTTGTCTTTGATCTGCCAGCGTTCATCCACAAAAGCGGTCACTTCGCGTTCATGGCGAATGCCGAGACGTTGATAGCCTTTATGATAAGCAAGCACCCTTCCCAAAATCCGCTCGTCGGCATCCAGCACATTCTTCGAATGCGCGGGAGACCAATCAAGGGTCATGAAGCGCCCGCCGCGCGTCATTTGATCGCGGCCATCCACCGTCAGCGTGTTATGCACGCGCGTCGAAACCAGCGGATTATCCCACGGCGCACCGGCATTATAAAGATACGTCCCGGCGTCCTGCGCGATGTTGAGTCCGCGCCACCACAGATCGAGATGCAATTGGTCCATTTGCGATAGCCGCGATTTGAATCGCGACGCTCGCAAATAGGCCCATGAGTTTGCGGCGCGCAAATGATCGCTGAGATACGCGTCTGAATCAGAAGTTCGTTCAGAGACGGGCAGGCCAAGCCACAGCGACAGCTCGTCCCACACGCCCGCGGGCAAACCTGTTTGTAAAAACGCGCGCGCCGCGGCCTGCACCGTCGGGCGAAAGTCGTCGAAGGGTGTGGAACTCAAAGGCAGAATCAAGGCTCCATCGTTGGCGCCCAGGTTCGGGGTCCGGCCTGAAGCGGGATCGAGCATCGAGAACAGCCAATGCGCGGCGCGCGTCAAAGCCTGTGAGGTCGCGCGCGGCCAATCATCCTTTTTGATCGCATGAACAAACAGCGCAGTCTGTAACATCACGCGATGATAGTTCGCGCTGTGCTGAATGTATTCGCCGTAATCGCTGATCTGATTTTGCAAAGCCCGGTTAAGCCAGCGCCATCCGAGGGCGCGCCATTTTGATTCGTTAAAGAATAAGCCTGCGATGTACATTGCGGCGGACTCGGTGATGAGGTGATTATTGTTCTGTGAGCACGCATAGATCAGTGTTGGCGGAATGCGATTCGCATGAGCATAAATGCTTTGGATGAGTTGCCCGCGTCTTTCTGGATTTGTGACGGATGCCGTTTCAAAAACCTGCGCGGCCCACACCAGCGACATCATGCGAAGCGCAACTTCTTGGCCGTTCATCCAATGCGGCCCAAGATATGGAGGATTTGATTCGCCGAATGATTCAAAATATTTCCAAAAGGCTTCGGCGTATTTTTCATTTTGAGTGACGTAATACGCGCGGCCTAAAGTGAAAGCCCAGCCGAAGCGCGCGGGTTCCCAGACAAATTTGATATCGGGAATTGGAAATTGGGAATAGGGAATCGGGACTTTGCGAGTTTCGTAATCAGCCCAATGATGGAGCGGCTGGTTGAACGTGAGTTGAAGCGCAACAGGCTCGCCGCCGAACATGCGGAACTTGCCGCCGACGATTTCATCGGCTTCTTTGAGCAACGCGGCTTGACCGTCTTTGCTCATCGTTTCCAGAAGTTCCCTGCGGGATGGGAGAGAGAATAGATGAACGATATTCGATAATTCGATATTCGAATATCGAGGTTCGGGTATCGCCCTTCGATAATGCCCCGTCCATAATCCGAATTTATAAAGCGCGTTGAGAGCCAGCGGTTCGAGGCCGAGTTGGAAAAGAGACTTAACAAGAACAGAAAATAAAAACATATATCGTTAACTGAAATTGCAAAAGAGCTTGGAGTATGTGCTTTAAAAAGAACTATTACAATTGAAAATCGGAAAGAATGCCCGCAACTGAAGAATTTCCGTCAAGCCAATATTCCTTTTTCATCTTGTGCATTGTGGTAATAGAAGTATGAAACCACTTAATCTGGCTAAGAATGAATGTTATAACTTCTAACACAATAATAATTGACGTCTTAGCATCTGCCATATTCAGACGTGCTGGGGAATTAAATTTGGTATTTGGGAATTTACTCCTTTCAAAATTATCTTCCATATCATGCAAAGTACTTGTAAACCACATTCCTGACCAAGTAGTTTCTTCAAGATAATTAATCGTGTAAGGCAAACCATGAACAAGCCAGTTTCTCATTGTATTTAACTCATTAAGCTTTTCGGCTATATTCGGCCTCAGAATATCTGAGCGTGTCTCAGCAAGAATTAATTCCACCTTGTTCAGAACAGAAAATCTCCTCCATGATTTTAGAAGTTGCTTCAAAGCATAGCTCCGCTCATTATCTTTGATAAAATGCTCAGATCCCTCGTTAATGAATAACTCAAAACCTAAATAGTTCGCTAACCCATCTAATGCCGAAAAGCCATAAATCATGCTTGATGTAGCATATCGCCATTCAACCCTAAACTGTTCGGGATGGTTAGATTTTGGAATCTCAATCGCCAACCGCAACTGATCAATTGCATACGCCAAATGTTCACTAAATAATTCGATTGTCACTGAAAAAAGATTGATTTCGGGTTCTTGTTTCATGTCACTTCGATGCACTTTCGCTCACGAATAGACTCGACCGCCGCGAACGTGGACTTGGTCACGCCGATCAATTGCTCATAGGGAATCGGCGGCCCACCGCCTGCGCGGATGGATTTGGCTAAGGCGATCCACTCAGCCTTCCAGCCTTTGTCCTGCGCGCTTTTCACCACTTTCCACTTTCCATTTTCCACCATTTCTAATTTTCTAAAATCATCCAGCACCGCGATCCTGCCGCCACAAAACACTTCGACGCGTTCCTTGGGAAAAGATTTGTCGCCGTTGGCAAGATAATCCACAACGCCAAGCGAACCATCTGGGAAAGCGAAAATCATACTGACATTGTCTTCGCCATATTTGCCGCCGTCGGGTAATCCATGCGCGCTCACTGAAACAGGCGCGGCGCCGGCGAGGAAAGTGATGAAGTCAATGAAGTGACAGGCTTCGCCGATGATTCGTCCGCCGCCCTGCTCAGGGTTTTGAGTCCAATGGTTCAAGGGAATGTAACCCGCGTTGACGCGGTAGTGAATGTGAAACGGTTCAGAACGATCTTTGTAGAAAGCGAAAAGTTTTTGAGCAAGAGGCGAAAAGCGGCGATTGAAGCCCACAGTTAACAATTGACGGTTGGCGGTTGACAGCACTTTGCTGATCGCTGAAAGTTGAACGCTATTGATCGCTAATGGTTTTTCAACGAAGACATTCTTGCCAGCCTTCAAGGCCCTGACGACCAAATCTGCATGGGAATCGTGACGGGTGAGGATGGCAACCGTGTTGATGTTCGGATCGTTGATGATTTCTTCGTCAGATGAAGCTGCATATTTGAATCCAAACTTTTGGCCGGAATGCCGGGCATGAAGCCCGCCAGCCGAGGCGATGCCGACCAGTTCGATGTCTTTGATATTTTTGATGGCCGGAAGCAAAGTGGCATTGGCAAAGTTGCCGGCACCGAGAACGCCCAATGTTACAAGATTTGAAGGTTTGAAGGTTTGAAGGTTGAACCTGACAACTTTCGAACTTTCCAGCTTTTCAACCGTCTGTGGATAAGTCAGCAAAACACCCAGGAAAGATTCTTTCTTCTTGCCCGTGATGACTTCATACGCCGCCGCGGCTTTTTCGATTGGAAAGCGATGCGAGATCAACGGCTGAACTTTCAGCTTTCCGCCCGCCATCAACTCCACGACCGACTCGAGGTTACGGCCTTCGGTCCATCTCACGTAGCCGAGAGGATAATCTTTTCCATCTTCTTCGTAGGAAGAGTCATAACGCCCCGGCCCGTAAGAACGCGAGTTGATGAACGACAATTCTTTTTCGTAGTAAATCTTGCGCGGGATGTTCAGCCCAACCGCGCCGGTGGCGACGATGCGCGCCCGGTCACGCGCGATGGCCCCAGCCAGTTCAACCGGATCATTGGAGGGCGTATCGGCGCAAATTAAAACCACGTCGAAGCCGCGCTTGGCGATGAAGGCAACAGACGAGTCAACGGCTTTGGAGCGCGCGACTGCTTGAAGTCCAAGAGAAGAAGCGAGGGCGATTCGTTTCGGGTCAATGTCAATGCCCAAAACACTGCATCCCGCGGCGTTTGCAATTTGTCCGGCCAGCAATCCCAATAAACCCAAACCAATAATGGCAACGCGTTCCCCCACTTGCGGCTCGCTCAAACGAAATCCGTGCATGGCAATCGCGCCGAGCGTGGCGAAGGCCGCCGATTCAAAATCCACATTTTTCGGGAGCGGTGCGAGCAGGTTGCGCGGCACGACCGCGTATTCAGCATGGACGGCATAGCCGCCGCCCGCGCAAACCACGCGCTGACCAACTTTGAAGCCCTGCATATTTTTGCCAAGCGCAACAATCGTTCCTGCCGACGAATATCCAAGCGCCATCGGCTGATCAAGACGGTTGAAAGCGGCCGCGACGGTTGGCGCGAGTCCCTCGCGGCGCGCTTTATCGAGGACTTGCTTGACAAGGTCGGGACGCGAGCGTGCTTTGCCAACCAAAGATTTTTCCGCGAACTCAACCACCATGCGCTCGGTTCCCGCGGACACCAAACTGGCCGCCGTTTTGACAAGCGCCATCCCGGCTCGCGGTGTTGGCACGGGTACTTCTTCGATGATGGTCTTTCCGTTTTTCAGGTTTTGGAGGAGTTGTTTCATGGTTTAGGGAGTAGAGAGAAGATAATTAGAGAGTAGTTTCTTGATCTTCGTTGAAGTTTCTCAAAGACTCGGTAATATAAGTCTCAGATTCTTCGCGAACCGCATAATTTGCTCCGGGTTCGTTGGCGCCCTGTTTGCTTTTCTTGAGATAAGAAATATAACCGTTGAGCATTTTGTCTATTTCTTCGCCTTCGGTTTCAAAATGTTTATAAAGCATCTCAGGAATAAATTTTGCTTCAAGCGCAAAGACCAGATGACTCAAAGTTTCTTCAAGCGAGCCGCGTGCCAGATAACAAAATCGCACGTTATCTTGATAATAAAAGCGGCCATATCCTTCCGCAATATTGGCGGGAATGCTAAGGGAGGAGCGTCTGAGTTGAGCGGCCAGATTCCATTTTTCCTCAGCCGGTAATAAAGGCAAAACCTGTTGGTAGATTGCTAGACCAAAATCCTTCGCCCGCACCCAAACCTTTAATCTTTTCAGTCCATCAACGCTCATGAGCGCCTCCAGCCGATTTCAATTTCTTTTCTCTGTTCTCTACTCTCTTCTCTCCGCTCGCCGAAAGAGTATACCCCAAGTTCCTCGTGATATAATTTGCAAGGTTTGAATCTAATCAAGGAGGCCTACGTGGCTGACCTGCGCGTTCAAAAATTTGCAAAGATCCTGGTCGAGCACTCAGCGCGTGTCGCGCCGGGTGACCGCATTTTGATCGAAGCGACCACTGCGGCCGAGCCGTTGATCCGCGAGCTTTATATTCAGATTTTGGAAAAAGGCGGACATCCGCACCCGATGATCGCCCTGCCCGGCATGATGCCGTTCAGCCAGGACGAACTTTACTTGACCTATGCCAGCGATTCACAACTGGACTTTGTGCCGACATTTTACAAACTGGCCTACGACCAGTTCGAGGGCCGCATCCGCGTCCACTCTGCGACCAACACACATGGCCTGACGAATATTGACCCGGCCCGCGTTCAGCGGCGCGGCAAAGCCACCGGCTCCATCACCGAAGCGCAAATGCGCCGCGGGGCGGAGGGAAAATTCAAATGGGTCACCACGCTCTATCCCACCGATGGCTACGCCCAGGACGCCAGTATGAGTCTGAAAGAGTATGAAGACTTTGTGTTCGGTGCGGTTCACGCGCACGAGGATGACCCGATTGCCTACTGGAACAGCACCGCGGCGGGCCAGCAAAAAGCCATTGATTTTCTTGCGCCAAAGAATCAGGTGATCCTGCGCGGCCCAAATGTGGACCTGACGCTTTCGATTAAAGGCCGCAAGTTCACGAACTCAACGGGCGTCTACAACATGCCGGATGGCGAAATCTTTACCGGCCCGGTCGAAGACTCGGTCAATGGCTGGGTGAAGTTTACCTACCCTGCAATCTATCAAGGCGTATCTGTCGAGGGCGCAGAACTGACCTTCACGAACGGGCGCGTCGAAACTGCCAAGGCCGAAAAGAATCAGGATTATCTGATCAAGATGCTTGAGTCCGATGCGGGTTCGCGTTATCTCGGCGAGTTCGCCATCGGCACCAACTTCGACATCAACCGCTTCACCGGCAACATCCTCTTCGACGAAAAGATCGGCGGCTCGTTCCACATGGCACTCGGCGCGGGCTACCCTGAGACCGGCTCCAAAAACAAATCGTCCATCCATTGGGACATGATCTGCGACATGCGCAAAGATGCCGAGATCAGCGTGGACGGCGAATTATTCTACAAGAATGGGCAATTTGTTTTCAAGAAATAGTTAAAAATTCCAGGTTTAAAAGTTTGAAGGCTGAGAATCCTCCGAGACTCTCAGCCTTCTTATTTAACTTTCCGACCTTCGACCTTCCAACGTGTAACCGCTCAATACATCCCCACCGAACGATCAATCTTCCTGGCGTACTCGTCAATCCCGCCGCGCACGCTGAAAACGTTCACCCAGCCTTGCGAGGCGAGCCAGCCGGTCACTTGCGCGCTGCGGACACCGTGATGACATAACACATAGATCGCTGCCGTCTGTGACTTTGCGGACTCTGACAACATATCAATGCCTTCCCGCCCCAGCCGGCTCATCGGCGCGACCTCGAGGCGGGCGTCCGTTATTTTGGCATACTCCAACTCCGACAGCTCGCGCACATCCAGCAAGACAAATCCATCATGAGATTTCAGTTTTTTGGAAAGTTCTTCAACAGTAATTTCAGGAATCATTTTTCACCTTTAAATTTATGCTCTCCAAAAGCCCCGGCGGATCGGGCGGACATCTTCCGACGTCACAAACGCTTCCGGGTCTATCTCATGGACAATTTTCTCTGTGTGTGTCACATCTTTCCGTAACACACTTACGCTCAACAAATGCACTTTGCCTTCCATGCCGCGCGCCGGAATCTCCGTTACTGCAAAACCCCCATCCCGCAGAGCCTGCGCCAGGGCGATGCCGCGTTCTGTGCTGATGATGCGCAAATGGATATGCCCGATCGCCAGGCGCTCCTCGATCAACATACCCACCACATTGCCGGTTGCGAATCCGGCCGCGTAGCCAAGCACGGTTAATGGGTTACTCAAATTAGACAACACGCGCGTAATGGCGACAACATACACAGCCGCTTCGAAGAAACCCAGCGTCCATGAAATACCTTTTCGTCCGCGCACCACAAATAACATACGCAGAGTATCGAGTGACATATCGGTGACGCGCAGGCCAAAGATGGTCAGCGCGGCGAGCCAGGCAGACGGAGAGAGAAGGAAGTCAAACATTTTTCACATCCAGAAAGGGAGAGCTTGCGCGGTTGGCATTTCTCGCCCCTACGAAAATTATTTCAAGGCGGGCAAATACAATCTTTCCACATATTCCTTGACCATACGCCGCGTGCTGAATTGCGGAATATTCGTCTTCAAGGAATCTTTGACATGGGAAAGCCATTCGGCGGGAATCTCTTTGCCATCGCGGACATAGAATAACGGGATGATCTCGTTCTCCAGCGTGCCGTACAGGTTCTCTGCATCGGCAGCATCCTGCGCTTCATCCGACTCATATTCTTTCTCTTCGCCGATGGCCCAGCCATTCTTGCCGTTGTAAGACTCGCGCCACCAGCCATCCAGCACCGAGAAATTAAGCGCGCCGTTGAGCGCGGCTTTCATGCCGGATGTGCCCGATGCCTCCAGCGGACGGCGCGGCGTGTTCATCCACACATCCACACCCTGGACAAGGTAGCGGGCGAGGTCCATATCGTAATCTTCGAGGAAGACAAGGCGTCCGCCGGTCTCGGCTTTTTTGACGGTGCGATACACGTTTTGGATCAACTGCTTGCCGGCTTCGTCAGCCGGATGCGCCTTGCCTGCAAAAATAATTTGCACCGGCATGTTCGGACGGTTGATGATATCCAGCAATCGTTCCACATCGCTCAGCGCAAGACTGGCGCGCTTATAGGTTGCGAAGCGGCGCGCAAAGCCGATCGTCAGCGCGTATGGGTTGATCAAGACTCCCGACGAGACAACCTGCACGGGGTGATACCCGCCTGCTGTCCAGCGCTCGCGGACGCGTTCGCGCATGTAGAAAGCCAGCTTGCGTTTGAGATGAGTCCGCACAGCCCACAGAGCCGCGTCAGGGATTTGATCCAACTTTTCCCAGAGATCAGAATCATCGAGATGATCGTACCAGTCCGCGCCGAGATATTGAGCAAAAAGATTCTGCAGGCGGCGCGCCATCCAGTTGGCGGTGTGGACGCCGTTGGTGATGTGTGTGATCGGCACATCGGCGGCCTCGCTTTCGGGCCATAGAAAGTTCCACATCTTGCGCGATACTTCGCCGTGCAATTCAGAGACGGCGTTGCGCCCGTCTGACAATTTCAGCGCCAGCACCGGCATCGAAAAAGTTTCGCCATGCGGCTGTTGATGGAGAGCGATGTTCACAAATTCTTCGCGTGTAAGTCCAAGTTCGGGCCACAACGCGGCCAAATATTTATCCAACAGCCAGAGCGGAAATTCGTCGTTGCCGGCCGGAACGGGCGTGTGCGTGGTGAAGACATTTTGTCGGCGCGTCTTTTTAACGGCCTCGGCAAAGGTGTGGCCGGCGGCCACCAGTTCACGCGCCCGCTCCAGGGTCAGGAAAGCCGCGTGGCCTTCGTTCATGTGCCAGACCGAGGGGTTGTATCCAAGCGCGCGCACCACGCGCACACCGCCCACGCCCAGCAAAACTTCCTGCATCACGCGCCGGTCAAGGTCCGACCAGTACAAGCGCGCGGTCAGCAAACGATCATCGGGTTGATTCGCGTCGACATTGGAATCCATTAAATAAAGCGGCACACGCCCAACGCGGATTTCCCACAAACGCACCGAAACTGTGCGGTCAGGAAATTCAACTTCGATCGTGAGTGGTTGGCCGTCCTCGCCGGTGACGGGCAGAACAGGCAGGTCATCGAAAACGAGCGGGTTATTGAGCGCATCCTGCCAGCCGTCTTCACTGATGCGCTGGGAGAAATATCCCTGCGCGTACATAAAGCCGATGCCCATCAGCGGCAAGCCCAGATCGGATGATTCTTTTAAATGATCGCCGGCCAACACGCCGAGGCCGCCCGAATAAATGGGAAGCGTTTCGTGCAGGCCAAATTCCATCGAGAAATATGCAATCGGGTGATCGTCCAATTCGGGATGAATTGTATCTGCCCAGGTGTTCGCTTGAGCAAGATAGCCGTCGAATTGTTCAAAGACGCGGTCATAAATGGCGAGGTACTCTTTATCCTTGGCGGCCTGATTGAGACGCGCGCGTCCGATCTCACGCAGCAAGCGAATCGGGTTATGTCCAAGCCGCCCCCATAGATCGTAATCAAGCCGTCCGAATAAACGCCCCGCTTCCGGCTGCCATGTCCACCACAGGTTGTAAGCCAATTCACCGAGCCGCATGAGCCGCTTGGGCAGATCAAAAGGTTTAGGTAATCTCGAGCGAAACATATCCATATTGCAGGTAATCATACCATACGGTTTTGGACTACAATAAAGCCATGCAAACCGTTCAGCTATTCATCACTTGCCTTGTGGATACCTTCTTCCCGCAGGTCGGCGAAGCGATGGTGGATGTGCTGCGCGGCGCGGGCGTGGATGTGGACTTTCCTCCAGACCAGACCTGTTGCGGACAGCCCACGTTCAACGCGGGACTTCGAGCGGAGGCGCGCCAAATGGCCGAACATACCATCCGAGCCTTTGATTCCGCCAAAGGCGACGTGGTCCTGCCTTCCGGCTCCTGCGCGCACATGATCCGTCACAATTATGAAGAGTTGTTTGCAGATGATGCACGCTGGCTGGCGCGCGCAAAATCTTTAGCCGCACGCACATATGAATTCAGCGAATATCTCGTGGATGTTCTCGGCCTAACTGATTTCAATTCCCACTGGGACGGCCCGCTGACTTATCACCCAACCTGTCATCTGCATCGCGGCCTCGGCATTGACCGCCAACCGAAAATTTTGCTGGCAAATATTCACGGCGCTCAAATCATTGAATTGCCCGAAGCCGAAGATTGCTGCGGCTTCGGCGGAATCTTCTCCATTGAGCATCCCGAACTTTCTGCGGAAATGTTGAAACGCAAGATCGGCAATCTCGAAGCGACTCAATCTCCCACTCTTGTGGTTTGTGACGCGGGTTGCTTAATGCATATCCAGGGTGGGTTAAAACGCAACAAGATGAAGCAAAAGGTTGTTCACATCGCTGAAATATTGAGCCACCGTTAGGGAGGCATCCATGTACAATCGCTCTGCCATAATCTATGATGCTATCTATCGCGCACAAGGAAAAGATTATCTCGCCGAGGCAGAAAAATTACGCGCACTGATCAAACAATGTAAACGATCTGATGGCAAATCGCTCTTGGATGTCGCATGTGGCACAGGTAATCATTTGGCTTATCTGCAAGAGAACTTTGATGTAGAGGGCCTCGACAACTCAAAAGAAATGCTTGATATTGCGCAAAATAAATTTCCCAATCTCAATTTTCATCTTGCAGATATGGCTGATTTTGAGATTGCTCATTCTTTTGACGTGATCGCATGTTTGTTCAGCGCAATCGGCTACGCACAAACTTTCCCACGCCTAACCCAGACGATCAAGACAATTGCACGACATCTCCGGCCAGGCGGTGTGGCTATTATAGAACCCTGGTTCGGGCCAGGAGATTTGGATACTGGCAAAGTGCACGCCACCTTTGTAGACGAACCGGAGTTGAAGATTGCACGGATGAACATAAACAGAGTAGAAGGAAATATTTCTTTTTTGGATTTTCATTACATGGTTGCAACTCCAAAGGGCGTTGAGTATTTTACTGAAACACACGCGCTTTGGCTTTTCACACCTGATCAATACCAGAAAGCATTCGAAGAAGCAGAGCTAAAGTTGATTCGTGATGAAGAAGGACTAGATGGCCGCGGGCTTTATATCGGATTGAAATCAAACAGCCAGAGTTCTAGACATTAATCCAACAAAATTATGACACCCAGGCGTTTCAAAAAACGCATTCATACATCAATAGCAAACGAATCTCTGCAAGCCGCGCTGGATGCCAACGCCCTGCGCCGCGTGCAGGGACGCATCGCCGCCTTCGCGTCGTTGCCCGATTGGAAGGAAAGACGCCAGCGCGCCCACGCCGTCCGCGCGGAGGTGATCGCGCATCTCGATTCATATCTCGATCAATTCATCGCAAACGCGGAAAAGAACGGCATCATCGTCCATCGCGCCAAAGACGCGGCGGAGGCAGTAAAAATTGTTTTGGGAATCGCGAAAAGTTCACCACAGAGTCAAGGAGAAGAACAAAAAGAAACCCGCGTTCATCCGCGTTCATCCGCGTCCCATATTTTGATCGCGAAATCAAAATCCATGCTGTCGGAGGAGATCAATCTCAACCACGCGCTTGAAAAAGCCGGGCACCGCGCGGTCGAAACCGACCTCGGCGAATACATCGTCCAATTGCGCGGAGAAAAGCCGGCGCATATCATCACGCCTGCGGTGCATCTGCGCCGCGCCGATGTCGGCCAACTCTTCCACGAAAAACTCGGCATCCATTACACGGAAGATATTCCCACACTGACGAACACCGCCCGCAAAGTTCTGCGCGAAGTATTCCTGACCGCCGACATCGGCATCAGCGGCGTTAATTTTGGTGTGGCAGAAACCGGAACTTTATGTATCGTCACCAACGAAGGCAACGGACGCATGGTCACAACCATGCCGCCGGTTCACATCGCGCTGATGGGCATGGAGCGACTCGTCCCAACGCTCGACGATCTGGCGCTGATGCTTTCGCTCCTGCCGCGCTCCGCAACGGGACAGAAGTTGAGCGTTTACACTCAACTTATCCATTCGCCGCGTCGTGCAGGCGAAACGGACGGCGCGCAGGAACGTCATCTCGTTATCATTGACAATGGCCGCTCACGATTGCGAAATTCTCCGTTGCACGAAGCGTTGTATTGCATCCGTTGCGGCGCGTGCCTGAATGCCTGTCCCGTTTTCCGCGAGTTGGGCGGACATGCTTATGTCGGAAGCGACGGCTCGATTGCGCCCTACCCCGGCCCAATCGGTTCGGTCGTCTCGCCCGGATTGCTGGGCGAAAATTTTGTCCATCTGGCGCAAGCCTCATCATTATGCGGCGCATGCAAGGATGCCTGTCCGGTTGATATTGATCTGCCAAAGTTGTTGACGCGCGTGAGAGCAGGAAAAGCGCCAGCGACCAGCGGCAATGGACTCTCGCCCCTTTCAAAATTTGGATTGCAGATATACAGCCGAATCGCGCGGAACCCGAAACTTTTTTCCGTTTCGCAAAAATTCGCGGCACTGACAACGTTTCTCGTTTCCCCATTCTCGCAATGGATTCATTTGCCTGCTTTCACGGGCTGGGGTTACAGCAGGGATTTTCCGCGGCCAGCGGTGAGTCCCTTTAGAGAAAGATTTCACCGTGACCCTCAAAGAGCAAAGGGCTTAGGCGCGAAGAGCGCAAAGGTTTTTAGTGAAAAGAAAGAAAAGATAAAAGAGCCTGATTTGCCAGCAATGCCGACGGTAAATTTGGTCGAGAGATTCTCGGAGGAGTTGACCGCGCTTGGCGGAAAAGTTTATCGCGTCTCACAGGCCGAATTAAATAACAGGCTGGTTGACTTTTTGAAGGAGAGAAACATCGAGGCGGTTTTGATGTGGGATCAGGTCAAGGGCGTGGATGAAGTTCATTTGACGGAAGCCGGTTTGAGGGCGGTACGAAGCGTTGATCCGTCATTGAAGGCAGGCATCACGGGCGTCGCGTCGGCCATCGCCGAGACGGGGACTCTGGTGGTCCCATCCGGCAAAGGTCAGATGTTGAGCGCGTCGCTCCTGCCTGAGATTCACATCGCAATCGTGCAGTCGTCGCAAATTGTTTTGTCTTTGGAGGAAGGGTTGCGATGTGATGAAGTGCGCGCTGCGGCGTCGGTGGCGTTGGTCAGCGGGCCATCGCGCACCGCCGACATTGAGATGACGCTGACCATTGGCGTGCATGGGCCGGGCGAGTTGCACGTCTTTCTCGTTGACGGTTGAACAGGCCAGCCACAGAAATTATCACTTTGTAAAAGGCTATGGATTCAGATCGTAAAGATATGCGTTCGCACCTGAGCCGTTGAAACTATTCAACTGTTTCCCCAATGTGTTTAGGTATTCGACATAAAATGTCTGCATGTCGCCTGTGCAGCCGCCGCAATCAACAATGGCAGAAAAGACGAACCAGACTTTACTATTTCCTTTAAGCAAACCAACATCATCGAAGAATTGCTGAAGCGCAAGTTTTTTTCGAGGGATTTCAATTCCAACGATTATGCGGCCTGCGTCCAAGCCATAGAACGGGGCGTAGTATGTGAAGGCGGGGCCGGAGCTATGGAAAACGTAAACAATATCATTCGGGGATCTGTTTTCCTGGACATATTGCATGACAGGTTTAATATCTTCGCCCCTGTAAGGTTCGATAAAATTTTGAAGCGTAAGGATGAGCGGCGCGCCGAAAGCCAACAATACGATAAATCCACATGCAAAAAGGGAAAAACTCCGGTTGAACTTTGCAAGGAACAAATAGATACGCCCCATTCCTTCTGCGATCAGCAGCAGGGTCAACGGAACCAGAAAAAGCATGAATCTGCCCTTGAGCGGATATTTTTGCAAAAGAGATGCGAGCGAAGCCATCAGGAACGGCAAAATAATAATCAGCGCCCTGTTCCGGCTTTTGAAAAAGAGCGATATGCCGCCTATTAGAATTAAAACTGGAAAGATGTAAGCCAGGATCAAGTCAGTTCTATTAAAGCTGATAGTCAAAAATGAAAAGTAAGTAGTAACGAACCAACCCAGGTTGCTTCGATGCGGTATTGGCATGAAGGCTTTTTGCCAATAGCCTTGTAAGTACGGATCGGCAATCAGATATCGCAAAGAAACAAAATATTCCAACCCAAATACGGCCAGCCACAAGAGTCCCAAGCCAAGAGCCCAAAGAAGAAATCGGTATTCTCTTCGGGCCAGTTTTTCAAAAGCAATTACAAGCCCAATCCCTGCCAGGATGAATGCGGCGGTATGCGATGTCCAAATCCCAATTGAGCCTACGACCCCTAACAGGATAAAATCCCTGGCTTTCACATCCGTGCCGATACATCGGTTTGATAAATAAACCAACAGCAACGCAATCATGACGTCACTGGAATATTGTTTTAGTTCGGAAGAGTAATAGACCAATTGCCAGCTGACAGCAAACATCAAAACTGCCAATATTCCGGCTGTCCCAATATATTCCCGGGAAATGCGATAGATCAAGTAAATCGCCAATATTCCCGAGAAAAGCGGGAACAGCCTCATTATGTAATCTTTATTTCCTAAAAGGACAATGAAAAACTTCTCTATAAAGAGAAAAACAATTGGTGCACCCTGTCCATAATCCAGCGGTTGGGTCAAACCGCTAAATGTGCGGCCCACAAGATTAAGAGCCAGGCTTGCCTCGTCAGCCCACAAAGAACGATTGACAAAATATTGCCGTAAGCGCAGAATAATTCCAATTACTATAAGAAGCCGCCATATGAAACCCGGTCTGACAGATGATTTCAATCGATTCAATGCCTGGCGCATGTTTGCTCCCATTCTTTCCAACTCGCAATACACATTATTTCCTCCCGCTTTACGAGAGCCAATTATCAACAAATTTTATCATTATGCAAGAGAGCAATCCCAATATTTGACGGTTGAACACGCCAATGATACAATCTTGCCCGCTCGATGTGGGTGGCCTCACGCCGCCACACATCGCATCGCCGATATGAGTCAGCGATGCTGAAGTTTCATGCCCCCATCGTCTAGAGGCCTAGGACGGGGCCCTCTCAAGGCCCAAACTGGGGTTCGAATCCCCATGGGGGCACAAAGTCCGTCATCGTTGACGGACTTATTTTTTTGTCGGCATTCTCAACAGTAAAGGCTGATATGCAAAAAACATCTGCTCAAAATTTTTCTCGCGGCTATTTCATCGCCCTCACCGCGACCATGTTATGGTCAACCACCGGAATCATCATCAGCTACCTGAGCAGGAATTACCAACTGCCATCGCTCGTGCTGGCTTTCTGGCGCGACCTGTTCGTTTCGTTTGGTATGCTGGTTGGACTCTTGCTCTTCAGCCGCGCGCGCTTCCAACTTCGACAAACTCATTGGCCGTTCATGATCCTGTACGGCCTGACGCTGGCAGTCTTCAATTCCATGTGGACCTTCTCCGTGCAGTACAACGGCGCGGCAGTGGCGACCGTGCTGGCTTTCAGTTCGCCCGCCATGACCGCCATCCTGAGCCGCTTGATCTTCAAAGAACAATTCAGCGGCGTGAAAATACTCTCCATTGTTTTGAGCCTGTTCGGAACAATTCTCGTCTCCGGCGCGATCGACCCGGCGGCATGGAAACTCAACCCGGCCGGAATCATCTTCGGCCTGCTGACCGGTCTATTCTTCGCCATCTATAACCTTGAAGGCAAATATGCTTCGGATAAATCAATCGATTCATGGACCGCCATGCTTTACAGTTTTTCCGCGGCGGCAATCTTTTTATTTCTCTTCAACATTGGCGCCAATTCCTTTGCCGGAAAATTCGCGCTGGCAGATTTGATGTGGCTTGGAAGTTCTGTCGGCGGCTGGGGCATTCTTTTCTTCCTCGGCGTCGCGCCGACATTGGGCGGCTTCGGCCTCTACACCTTAAGCCTGCGCTATCTTCCGCCAACTGCCGCAAATCTAATAGCCACGCTGGAACCCGCGCTCACTGCCATCTGGGCATTTTTCCTGTTCAGAGAATTATTAACGGGGATACAACTGGTCGGCAGTTTGATCCTTTTCGCGGGAGTCGTTTTGTTGCGCGTCGGTGAAAAAAGCCGCGCACCTTTATTGGCGGAACAAAGTTAAACTCCCAGGAGAATTTGACATGAAAGACGGCCTAAGAATCTACAGGCATTTCACAACGGTCACGGCCATCTTCGTGACGGTGCTGATCGTCAGCAATATCGCTTCTTCGGCAAAAATAGTTGATCTCGGCTTCAAGGTGTTCAGCGTTCCGATGGCTTTCGATGCCGGCACGATCCTCTTCCCCGCCAGTTATATTTTCGGCGACATTCTCACCGAAGTCTACGGCTATAAAAATTCGCGCCGCGTCATTTGGACTGGCTTTCTGTGTCTCGCACTGACAGCCGTCACGCTGTGGGTCGTCAGCATTTTGCCCGGCGAATCTACATGGCAGGGATACGCCGGCGACACGGCTTACAAGGCAATTCTCGGAAGCATAAGCAGCGGCGGTATTGTGATCGCCAGCCTGTCCGCATATTGGGCGGGCGAATTCAGCAATTCGTTCGTGCTCGCCAAAATGAAAATCCTTACCAGCGGCCGTTGGCTGTGGACGCGCACCATCGGAAGCACCATCGTCGGTGAGTTGGTTGATTCAGCCGCGTTCGTTTTTATCGCCTCGCTTTTCGGCGTGTTTCCGTGGAGCCTGTTCGCCACGCTCACGCTGACAAATTATTTTTTCAAAGTGGCTGTCGAAGCCGCCATGACGCCGGTCACGTATTGGGTCGTGGCATTCCTCAAGCGCGCCGAGGACGAAGATTATTACGACCGCGACACCAATTTCAATCCCTTCGCTGTACAATAAACTCATGGCCGACATCCTCGTCATCGGAAGCATAAACGCAGACCTGGTCGTGCGCGTCCCGCGCTTTCCTGCGCCGGGCGAAACGCTTCAAGGTTCGGACCTCGTAACGATTCCCGGCGGCAAGGGCGCTAACCAGGCTGTGGCCGCAGCCCGCCTCGGTGCGGACGTTGCCATGATCGGACGCGTGGGCGCAGACTCTTTCGGCGCCAGCCTGATCGAAAACCTGAAACAAAATCATGTGGACGCAACCCGCGTTACTTACGACGCATCTGCCGCGACCGGCACCGCCATCATCGCGGTGGACTCGCATGGGCAGAACAGCATCGTCCTCTCGCCGGGCGCGAATGCAAACGTCAAACCTGCGGATGTGGAGCCCGCTTCATTCTCGGACGCAAAACTGCTCCTGCTTCAATTAGAGATTCCAACCGAGACGGTTTTGCACGCCGCCCGACTCGCCAAACAAAACGGACTGCGCGTTTTGCTTAATCCCGCGCCGGCGAAAGAAATTCCAGATGAATTAATTACGCTGGCCGATTTTATTTTGCCCAATGAAACGGAATTGAGTCTGTTGGCAGGGAGAACACTTGCGCCTTCGGCGGGACAACCCGTCAGCGATGTTAAAAGCGCCGAAACGGCCGCCCGCTCACTCGTCACACGCGGCGCGCAGAATGTCATCGTCACACTCGGCGCGAACGGCGCGCTGATCGTCAACAAAGACGGCGCGCGGCACATCCTGCCTTTCAAAGTAAATGTGGTTGACACAACCGCGGCGGGCGACGCTTTTATCGGCGGGCTTGCAATCGCATTGCTGGATGGTCAATCACTCGAAGATGCCGTACAATATGCTTCTGCCTGCGGGGCGCTGGCCGTGACCAAGTTTGGCGCACAGCCATCGCTGCCAGCGGCGGATGAAGTTTCAAAGTTTATGTCGTTGCGAGCAGGCGCACAGCGACGACGAAGCAATCTCCCATTTCGCTAGGAGATTGCTTCGGGGAAAATGCCCTCGTACATGTGCCTGCGAAGTGACTGCGCCTTTCAGTTGCGGCTCAGTGCAGGCAATGACATCACAGCCTATGAATCCAAAACGCATTCTCTTCGACACCGACCCCGGCATTGACGACGCGCTCGCGATCTTACTTGCGTTAGCTTCCCCCGAAATTAAAATAGAGGGCATCAGCGTGGTACACGGAAATTGCTCCGTAGACCAGGCGCTGACCAACACGCTTTCAGTTTTGGAATTGGCAAAGGCCGCGCAGATTCCTGTATCACGCGGGTTTGAATTGCCGCTCGTACAACCTTCATTGCTTGCACCCGAAACGCATGGCGATAACGGTTTAGGCTATGCCCAACTTCCCGCGCCGCAGACCAGGCCGGTTCATCAACACGGTGTTGAATTTCTGATCGAGAAGATCATGTCTGCGCCGGGCGAAATTACGCTGGTCTGCATTGGCCCGCTTACAAATTTGGCAGTGGCGATCCGCAAAGAGCCGCGCATCGTTCAGGCGGTCAGGGATGTTATTATCATGGGCGGTGCGATCCGGCATGAAGGCAACACCACACCGCAAGCAGAGTTCAATGTTTATGTGGACCCGCACGCCGCGCATGTTGTCTTTCACAGCGGAATGCCGATGACGCTTGTGCCGCTGGATGTGACTTATCAATGCGCGTTGACAGGGCAGGATGTGGCGCGGCTGCAAAAGATCAAATCTCCCATTCCAACCTTCATCGCCGATTCAACGCGCTTTTATATGGAATTCCATGATGAGTATCAAAAAATCGACGGGTGCATCATCAATGATCCTCTGGCGCTGGCCTTGACATTTGCCCCCGAGTTGTGCGATTATGAGGAACATTTTATTGACGTTGACATTTCCGGCGGCGTTTCAATGGGCAACACGTTCGCCGATTTTTACAAGATGACGAAGAAGCCTGCCAATATGAAGGTCGCGCTGGGAGTCCGTGCCAGAGATTTTATCGAATTATTTCTTGAACGGATGGAAAAATTGAGCCTGTCTCTTTTCGGGGCTTAGCCCCGAAAGAGCATCACACCACAGGAGGTGCCGCGAAACGGTAACCAGTCTCTCGTCCGGTTCGATGCGTTTATTTTGTCCAATTCATAAAAAAGGAGAGTGTAAAATGAAATTCTTCGAGGATATAAAGAAAGATTTCAACACCATGATCTGGGTGCTCATCCCGGTCGCAATCGCCATCAATATCGTAATGGGCCAGATTGTCGTCATTCTCAAACTGCCTATTTACCTGGATTCGATCGGCACCGTACTGGTAGCGGTTATCGGCGGTCCATGGGCTGGTGCGTTGACCGGTGCTCTCTCAAACACCATCTGGGGCCTATTGATTGACCCGAACGCCCTGCCCTGGTGGCCTGTTGCCTTCTTCATCGGCCTGGTGGCGGGCTTCTGCGCCAAGGGCGGCCTTTTCAAAACCTGGTGGAAAGTTCTTATCGCCGGCTTCCTGATAGCCTTGACTGCCGCAATCGTTTCCACGCCGATTGCTGTCTATATTTATGGCGGCATCACCGCCAGCGGCTCATCATTCATTACGGCTTACCTGCTTCAGACGGGGCAGGGTGTATTCCAATCAGTATTCAGCACCAACTTCCTGGTCGAACCGGTGGACAAGATCTCGACCTCCCTGCTGGCCTTCGCCATCATTCAGGGACTCTCCAGCCGTTTTCTGGCGCGCTTCCCGCGCCCTGAGAATGTGGAGATTGAACAAGGCGCCGAACGAACCCAGTTGTTCATCGCCGTCGGCATCGTGATTCTCCTGGTATTGATCGCAGCCTTCGTTCTGGTTAAGATCCTCGGATAGTAAATCTATAAAAGAGGCCAGGCTTCTTTCGAAAGAAGCCTGGCCTCTTAACCCAATCACATGCGCGAGCGCCTCTCCTTTTACGTCAAACGCGAAAGCTTCTTGCATCATCTCAACCCGCTGACCAAGCTGACCCTGGCCTTCGGTTTGGTTTTCGCTGCCTTTTTGAGTCCCTGGTATTGGACACCTTCGTTCTTTGTTCTGTTTGCAATTATTCCGCTCAGTTTTATTGGGAAAGTACAACGCGAATATTTTGGCGCAGCATTGCGGCTTATTCTGCCCGCAGCCGGGTTTCTTTTTTTGATGCAATCCTTCTTCCAGCCCATCGGGGTAAAAGTGATCTTTAAATTCTGGTTCCTCGACATTACGCAGGAAAGCCTGATGTTCGCCTTTACAAATGCCTCACGCATTTTTGTAATGGTCTCATCCTTCACTCTCTTTCTGCTCACCACCCATCCCAGCGAATTGATGAGCGACCTGACCCGCCGCGGCCTGCCCAGCCAGTTCGCTTACGTTATTATTTCAACCATCCAGATCATCCCGCAGATGCAGGCCAAGGCCCAAACCATCATTGCCGCGCAACGCTCACGCGGACTCGACACGCAGGGCAGTTTCTTCAACCGCATCGGCGCGCTCGTGCCGCTCGTCGGACCGCTGGTGTTTGGCTCGCTGGTTGAAGTGGAGGAACGCGCCATCGCTATCGAAGCGCGCGGCTTCACATCCACCAGCATCAAGACATCCCTGCGCGAAATCCCGGATACCCGCTTCGACAAAATGTTCCGCTGGTTCCTCATCCTGCTCGTCATTGCCGTCATTGCGGCCCGTATATGGCTATCGTAAACCTTCAGAACGTCACCTATAAATATCCGCTCACCCATACGCCTGTCCTTTCCAACATCAATTTGGAAGTGAAGGAAGGTGAGTTTGTCGCGGTCATCGGCCCGAACGGCGCTGGCAAATCAACATTGTGCTATACGCTGGCTGGGTTCGTTCCGCATTTTTTCAAGGGCGAGCTCGAAGGCAAAGTTGAAGTCGCGGGGGTGGACTTAAAATCAACGCCGCTGAACGAATGGGTGCGAAACGTCGGGCTCGCTTTTCAGAATCCGTTCAACCAAATTTCGGGCGCAAAATATACGGTCTTTGAAGAGATCGCATTTGGATTGGAAAACCAGGGCGTGCCGCGCGACGAAATGAATCGGCGCGTCGATCAAGCCCTGACCATGACCGGCATCCGCGACCTGGCCGACCGCTCGCCCTATTCCCTCTCCGGCGGACAACAACAACGCGTCGCGCTGACCTCTATCCTGGTCATGCAACCGAAGATACTGGTGCTCGACGAGCCGACCTCGCAAATGGACCCGATTGGCACGCGCGAAGTCTTCGGCGTGATCCGCCAGATGGCCGAACGCGGCATGACCGTGATCATGGCTGAGCACAAAGTCGAATGGATCGCTGAGTTTGCCGACCGGGTGGTGGCGCTCAAAGATGGCAAAATTCTTTTACAGGGCGTGCCTGCCGATGTGCTGACGTCCCATCTGCTGGCCGAAAATGGATTTGGAACTTCGCGTTATACATCCGCCGCGCGCGAAGCACTTAAATTTAATTTATGGCCGAAGCATCTGCATTTACCGACCACCCTGCAGGAAGCTGTGGATGGATTTAATCTCACCTCCGCTCCTTCTCCCAAAGAAAGAGGGGAATAACTATGATAAAGATCGAGATCCAGGATTTGCATTATACCTACCCTGGCGGAGTGGAAGCGCTGCGCGGCATTTCACTGACCATCAAACCTGGCGAACAAGTCGCCATGGTCGGGCAAAACGGTTCGGGGAAAACGACGCTTGTGAAGCATCTGAATGGGTTGCTACAGCCCACTTCCGGGTCCGTATTGATCGGCGGCTGGGATACGAAGAAGGCAGCTGTGGCAAAACTTGCGGCGCGCGTCGGTTATGTTTTCCAGAATCCCGATGAGCAATTGTTCTCCAGCACCGTCGGCATGGAAGTTGCATTTGGACCGCATAATCTTGGTTATGGGGATGAAAAGGTGAGTGCGCTCGTCAAAGACGCGTTGGCCCTTACCGAGTTGAGCGATAAGACCGCAACCAATCCTTATGACTTGTCTGCGACCTGGCGTAAGATGGTCGCTTTGGCCTCCATCATCTCGATGGATACGGAGATTGTTATCTTCGACGAACCGACCACCGGCCAGGACGCATTGAGCGTGGCGCGCATTGCTAACATCATCGCCGAATTGCGTAAGCGCGGCAAGACCGTCATCACGATCACACACGATATTGATTTCTGCGCCGAAAATTTTGAGCGCGTCATCGCCCTTTCGCAGGGACAAGTCCTGCTCGACGGCACAGCCAATGAAGTGCTTGGTCAAGAGAATATCCTGGCGCAAACATATGTTGACCCGCCCCAACTTACCCGCCTGGGCAAACGACTGAGATTGAAGGAAACCGTCCGCAACCAGGAAGAATTTTTAGCGGCGCTCAAAAAGAAATAGCCCCGACAATTTTTTAAATCCGGGGGCGCTCTTTTTCTAATCTCCAGATCCGCCAAGACAATTGTATAAAACACTGCCCGGCGTCAGAATTTGTATGGGGAAGTTTTCATTGACAATGCGATACCGACTCAGCTTCTCCTGCGCTTTATTAATGGCCGCCTCCGCCCGCCATTGAGAGAGCGTGAAACCACGCCAGTCTTTTGCAGGGCCGCCGGAATTCGATTGCGTGCGGCAGAATAACACTGCGCCGACCGCATCGCGCGTCAGGCCGGGCAACGCGGCGGACTGAAACTCATCCGCTAGAACCGCAACCGAATCAGTTGAGAGCGAAACCAGGTATGGCACATCCAGTCCCTTCCCCCGCGTCGCGCGATTTACATTTTGCCGCACAATGAAGCCGTCCACATTCAACAGGCTGAGCGAAAGGACAAAACCGAGGGATGCGAATAAAGCCGCTGTGGAGAAAGCGCGTTCGCGCCGCAGGATTTCCAGCACGACCACCGCGCCCAGCAGAAGGCCAATCCAGATGAGCACCACGTGCGTATATGCTCGCAGGCGCGAAAAGCCGTATGCGGTTTCATAAAGCACGAGGCGCTGATATGCAGACACCAGCATGACTAAAACCAGCGCGAGGATGGCAATGCTCAACCCGGAAAATGCGCGGCGTTGCGGCTCATTCTCGCGACGAGTGACTGCGCCCAGTCCGAGAATCATGAACAAGCTGAAGAAGGCAACCGTTATCAGTTCGCCAAAACCGCGCCGCGCATACTCAGAATAGGTGTAACCCTCAATATTGATGTTGGACTGACCGCCAAAAAAGTACCTGAATTGAATGGCGACAAAGGCCGCAAACAACACCGTTACACTGCCCAACACAATGGCAGATTCGGTGAAACCGAGGAAGCGGCTTATCAACGACGGCTTGCCTTCGCCCTGCAATTTTTCATCTTTGCTTTCAGACGCAGCGTGAAGAAAGACGCCCGCCAGCAAATATGCGCCGATCAGAATGTACACAAGGCGGAAAATATATTCCGACAGGTTCTCGAGTTTAAAGAGTTTGATGAACGCATCCAGTTGGTTACCGAAAACCACGTCGGCTGAAGACAGGAGGGCCGCAAAAATCGCTACGACCGGCAATGCAATCACGATGCCGCGCAGGACTGGCCAAAGATTGATCTTCTTCGCCGCCGCTTTGTTTTCGATTTCCTCCCGCTTTACTTCTGTGCTGAACAAAAGCGGACGCGCGATCATGCTCCCTATCAGTTTCAGAAAGCCAAAGAAGTAATCCGCAAGGCTGTACCAAATCCAGCGCCCGCCCAGGAAAGTAATTGCTGTCACGCCCATCAGGAACAATGTGAGAACGACGCTGAGGACAACGGTCATCGGTTCGGCGCGGATAAAGGTGATGGCCGCGAAAAACAAAATGAGCGGGATCAGCCACAAGGTCCCGCGCGCCGCGTGCTTTTCATCCTTCCGCAAAATGAAGAAGCCGCCGATCAGGCATAGCACAATGAAGATCGCGAAGTTGATGCCGGGCCGTTCTTTCCAGAATAAAAAGTCGAACAGCCAGCCGAGCGCAATGGCCGTGATCCACAAAAGGTTTGGATTTTTCTTCATGCTTCATCTCCTCGACAAATTTCCCACAGGATAGCAGAGCCAGGCTTGCGAAGTCTCTCAAAGACTATCACGCTTTTCAATCATCTTACAATTGCCCGGGAATTCAATTCGGCCTATTGACATCCAATTCAAGCTATGTGATACTTTCGATATTGTTCAGGGAGGATCACAATTCAAAGCCATCCTATAGAAAGGAGGAGGTGATGTCTAACATGGATAGTAGTATCAAACCCAGCGCTGTGGCATCCCTCCTCAAGTAATTGCAAGGAGGCCACAGCGCCCACGAATGCCATCCGAAAGGATGGCATTCTGGTTTATTCATCTCCAAATGAAATTCCCATGCCGCGCGCGGTGATGACGGCGTCTTCGTTGAGATCAACTCTGCGCGGAACAGCCAGTGCCTCTTCAAGAGCGACATCTGTGATCTGGCCGCCGCGCAAAGCAACCATGCGATCGAACCCGCCGCGCGCCGCCAGCCTGACAGCGGCCGCGCCGTAACGAGTGGCGAGCCACCGATCAAACGCGGTGGGCGTCCCGCCGCGTTGCAGATGACCGAGAACGGTGACGCGCGTTTCAAATCCCTGCTTCTCGATGTATTCTCCCACTACCTGGCTGATGCCGCCCAAACGCGGCACATAGATTTCATCGCCGCCGCGCGAAAACACCTGAGTCCCGCCCAATGGCTTTGCGCCTTCTGAAACTGCAAGTATGCTGAATGAACTGCCGTGCGCCACGCGCTGGCGAATTTTTGCAATGACAGACTCGAACTTGAACGGAATTTCAGGGATCAAGATCACATCCGCGCCGCCGGCCACGCCGGCATGCAACGCGATGAAACCGGCTTCGCGTCCCATCAATTCAAGCACCATCACGCGGTGATGCGCTTCGGCGGTGGTGTGCAGGCGGTCAATCGCATCTGTGGCAATATTGAGGGCGGTGTCGAATCCAAAGGTCACTTCGGTACCGCCGATATCATTATCAATTGTTTTGGGTACGCCGATAACGGGCGCGCCTTTTAAATAAAACTCATGAGCGATCCGCAGCGTGCCATCGCCGCCCAACACAAGCAGTGCGTCCATCTTTAGGCGCTGGATGCCTTTTACAATTTCATCTGATACATCAATGGTAACTTCCCTGCCATTCCGCATCACTTTGCGGGCATAAGGATTACCGCGGTTGGCCGCGCCGAGAATGGTTCCGCCGCGCGATAAAATTCCGCTCACATCTTTCATCTCCAGGGGGATAATTCCCTGCTCGTTTAAAAACCCGTCATAGCCGTCGCGAATTCCGAGGACTTCACAGCCATAACTGGTAATGGCAGTCTTCACCGCGGCGCGAATGACAGCGTTCAAACCAGGCGCGTCCCCCCCGCCTGTTAGAATCCCAATCCGTTTCATTGATACATACTCCTTACAAATGGGCTATTCATTCCAATCATACTACAACGCCTCATCTTTCTTGCTTTTCCAAAACAATAACCATATAATGATGAACATGTTTGAGCAAAACAGCCAGGAGAATTGACATGAACGTATTTCTCGGCATTTTTTCAGCATTTGGACTTTCGGCCAGCGCCGGACTCAACGCTTATATTCCCTTGCTGGTGGTCGGCGTGCTGGCGCATTATACAAATCTGATCAAACTCAGCGCGCCATGGGATACGCTCGCTAATCCATACATTTTGATTCTGCTCGGCATCCTGCTCATCATCGAAATGCTGGCCGATAAAATCCCGGCGGTCAACCACATCAACGATCTGATCCAGACCTTCGTGCGGCCCGCAGCGGGAGCCATTGCATTCGCGGCCAGCGCCAACGTTATCACCGGCATCCATCCCGCGCTGGCACTGGCCATGGGCTTGCTGGCGGCCGGGAGCGTGCACGCGGTGAAATCGTTGGCCGTCCGCCCCCTCGTCACAGTTGCGACAGGCGGCGCGGGCAATGTTCCGGTCAGCCTGGCGGAAGATGTCGCATCCACTGCCATTTCTTTTTTATCCATCATCGTCCCGATTGTGATTGTAATTCTCGTTGCCATTTTGATTATTTTCCTGCTCTGGCGGTGGGCGCGGCGCACCAGCAAAGACGCATCCGTTCCCACAGAGCGCTAAACAAATTCAATCGGAGGAGAACTGAACGATCCATCATCCATCACCCCGCCGCCCATCCCGGAAACGCTGAATGGGCCGAAAAAGATGAGCGCCTGGCTCATCGCTTTAATCGTAGTTATAGTTTTGTGCTGTTTCTGTTTCTTTGGAGCATTAGGCCTTCAATATTGGCTCCAAAATTCAGATATAACTTTGGTGAGCGTTCTGCGCTCAACCATCTAAATCAAAAGGAGAAGAGAATATGGATCCAAACATGTCCACCCCCGCGCCCATGCGGCCTCAACCGCAGAAGAAGAATAACACCTGGCTGATCGCCGGCGGCGCCTTTGTATTTCTATGCTGTTGTTGTTTGATCTTTCTGATCGTGGCATACCAATACGGCGACCAGATCCTGAAAGCGCTCGGGCAGGGATAAACCTCCGAAGCCGCGGCGGCCTCTGCTATGGCAGAGGCCGTTTTGATTCAAACAACCTGCGAAGTTCGGCAAGAGCCTGCGCGGCTTTTTGGCGATCTGCCGCGCCCAAAGGCAACGCGCCGAATTCATCTTCATCCAGCACAGTTTGTTTTCCGTCTGCGGAAACCCACAAGTCCAAAGCCAGATCAACATACGAGACAGTTCCATCCGCGATCACAGCCGGCCTGCCAACGTTGCAATACCAGCCTTTGATCTTTCCGTCATCGCGATCGTAAATTTCAAAAATGTTATACCAGCGATCCGTATAAAACGTTTCGACGAAGCGGTCATTCTCTTTCAACGCCACATCCATAAACGGCCTGTCGGGACGATTGAAGAAGGCTTCGAGCACCACTGAATTTTCATCACGCGCCAAGATACGGCCATCGTATTGCCATGTCACCTCGCCCGCCAGATTGCGCTTCAACACTTTGATATCGTTCATCCCAAACACTCCAGCTTAACTTTGACTTCGATTTTCTCTCCGACCTTCGGCTCATCATCCAAATAAAAATATAGACCGTTATCCAGCGTGACTTTGAAACGATCCGACTGAAAGACGACATCCTCCGCGCGGCCGCGTATCACGCCTCCTTCCCCGGCTTGAAGCGGGCGCACCAATAAATGGACTTTTTCCCCGTCCCGATGCCTATGTCCGCACCTCACATCGAAGATGCCGAACTTTGTTTCAACTTTCCAACCTTCAACCTTCAAACCTTCAATGACATTTCCCAATCCCAAAAATTCCGCCGCCCACGCTGAGCCGGGATTCTCCCACACCTCTTTCGGGCTGCCCTGGCGCGCGATCTGCCCGTCATGCAAAAGCAGGACGCGATCTGCAATCGAGATGGCTTCCTGCTGGTCGTGCGTGACGTAAATGGCGGGGATGCCGGTACGATGCAGGATGCCGCGCAATTGATTAAGCAGATATTCACGCAAAGCCCGATCCAACGCGCCGAGCGGTTCGTCGAACATCAACAGGCGCGGACGCGGCGCGAGGGCGCGCGCAAAGGCCACGCGTTGCTGTTCGCCGCCGGAGAGATCGGTGACTTTACGGTTGCCGAAGCTGTTTAGATTCACAATATTCAATACTTCAGTCACGCGCTCTTGAATTTTATTCTTCGGCCAGTTCCTCATCTTCAAGCCAAAGGCCGCGTTCTCGGAAACTGTCAGATGAGGGAAAAGCGCGTAGTCCTGGAAGACCAGCCCAAAGTCGCGAAGGTGAGGCGGAGTATAAGCCAGGTCATGTCCATCCCAAAGAATCTGTCCGGCGTCTGGTAATTCGAGTCCGGCGATCATCCGCAGAAGAGTTGACTTTCCGCTCCCCGACGCGCCGAGCAGGCAAATCGTTTCGGACTCATCCACGGCGAACGAGATGCCGCGCAAAAGCGGCTGGCCTTCGTAGGTTTTATAAACGCCGCGCAGTTCGAGCATCAGAATTCTCCCGCGCCGGGCAGGCGCAGTTTTTCAATAAGCAAAATACCAACCGTCGTAAGTGCCATCAGCAAAGTTGCCATTGCCATGGCTTGACCATAATTCAAACCGCCGGGCTGGGAGAGGAAGCGATAGATGGCGACCGGGATGGTGGGATATTCGGGGCGTGAGAGCAAAGCCGTCGCGCCGAATTCGCCCAGCGAGATGGTGAAAGCAAAGATCGAAGCAGAGAGAGTCGCGCGGCGCAGGATGGGCCAGTCAACGGTTTGCCAGACGCGAAACGGCGATGCGCCCAAAGAGGCCGCGGCCTGGCGCAATCTGTCGGGGATGGACGCAATGGATGATTGCAGAGTCCGGATGACGAAGGGCAAGGCAATCAATGTATGAGCAAGAGGCACGAGGAAGGGAGATGTCAGCAAACGGCCAAAGGCAATGATAAAGCCGAGGCCAAGCGTGACTGCCGATGCGCCGAGAGGCAACATCAGAATCGGGTCGAGAATCTTTTCGAGGCGTCCCGGCTTTGCCAGCGCAGACGCGGCCGGGAATCCGAGCAGAAGCGAAAGCAGAACGGTCGCGCCGGCATAGCCAAGCGAATTGAACGCAGCTCGAACTGGCGGGACATAAAAGATCGAATCGCGGCGATTGATGAATAACTCTGTGTAATAGTCTGGTATGAAGCCGGTTTGTATCTGTGCGCGATCAGCGCGGTTCGCATCGAGGCGCGAGATGGAGCGAAGTGGCAGGGCCAGCATGGGCAGGATGAAGAAAGAGGAAAGAAGAAAGATGAAAGAAGCGACAAAAATTTTTTCGCGCAGGCTTCCCGCTTTACGGACGTTGCTTTCCGCCGAACGCGGCGCACTTTGGACGGTCGTGCGCGTGACGAGGCGCGTGTAAAGCGCCGAGAAGGCCAGCGTGGAAAGCAATTGAATCAACGAGAGCAAGGCGGCCAGCGGCAGATTGAATAATTGCAAAGCCTGAATATAAATTTCCACTTCGAGCGTGGCAAAGCGCGGCCCGCCCAGCAAAAGGATGACGCCAAAACTGGTGAAGTCAAATAAGAAGACAAGCAAGGCGGCGGCCAACAAGGGTGGCCGCAGAAGCGGCAAAGTAACATTCCACCAGGCGCGGCGCGAGTCTGCGCCGAGGGAACGCGCGGCCTGTTCCAGTTTGGGGTCGAAGCGCGAGAGCGCGTTGCCAACGATGCGAATAACAATGGTGGTATTGTAGAAAATGTGGGCAAGCAGGATTGCGCCGAGTGTGCCGGTGAACTGAAAAGATGAAAGAGGAAAGATGACAGAGACCCAGCCGCGCGGGCCGAGCAAGGCATTGAATCCCGCCGCGACCACGACGGTCGGAAGCATGAACGGGACGGCGGTCAGCGCGCGAAGCAAAGATTTGCCGCGAAAATCATAGCGGGCAAAGAGATAAGCAGAAGGCAGGCCGGCCAGCAACGTAAGAAAAGTCGAGAGAAGGGCCTGATAGAAAGTAAAAAGTAAAACGCGAAACGCAAGCTGGAGGTTGGAAGTTGTAAGGGCAGAAAGATCGAAAGTGAAAGCGAGGATTTTGAAAAGAGGCAGGAAGAAAAATACACCGAGAAATAAAAGCGGGAGGAACCAAAGCAAAGGACACTTTAACCACGCAGGCGCGAAGGCGCGAAGAAAATTATGTCTTCGCGTCTTCGCATCAACATGCCGGGGAAATAAAGTCATTGAGTTTAGCGCAATACCGCGTCGGTCCAATTTTGTATCCAGGCGTCGCGATTCGCGGCGATGTCGGCGGGAGAAATCGCGGCGGGCTGAGGAGCAGTCTGCGAGTATTTGACGAACGCATCGGGTAGAGTGATGTTCGGCGCGACGGGATAGACGAACATCTGCGCTGGCATGTCGGCCTGGAACTGCGCGCCCAGCGCGAAGTCTACGAATTTTTCGGCGAGGGCGCGGCGTTGAGTCCCTTTAAGGATGCCGACGAATTCGATTTGGCGGAAGCAGGTATCGGGTCCGATGATGGAAGCGGTGGGCGAATCCGAAAGCGGAGTCTGCGCGAACATCACTTCCGCGGCGGGACTCGTCCCATACGAAACGACCATTGGCTGAGGCCCTTTACCGGACGATCCGCTGAAGTTTGTATAGTATGCGGTCTCCCATCCGTCCACAACGACCAGGCCATTGGCGCGCAAATCCTTCCAGTATCCGAGATAATTTGGATCGCCGAAATGTTTGACGGTGGCAAGCAGAAAAGCGAGGCCGGGCGAAGATGTAGCCGGATTCTCAACAACCAGCAGGCCTTTGTATTCGGGCTTTGTTAAATCTTCGAGGCTCTGCGGAATGGGCAAATTGCGCGACGCAAAATAGGCCTTGTCATAGTTTATGCACACGTCGCCATAATCAACGGGCAGGGCGCGGCGGCTTGGGTCAAGTTGAAATTCGGCGGGGATATTTTTGAGGGCGGGCGAATCATACGGCTCGTAAATATCTGCATCGAGCGCGCGCGAAAGGAATGTATTGTCCACACCGTAGAACACATCGGCCAACGGCGCATCTTTGGTGAGAATTGCTTTATTGAGCGCCGCGCCCGTGTCGCCGCTTTTGATGAAGGTCACTTTGGCATTGTTGGCCTGTTCAAAGGCCTGAACGACGTTTTCGCTGACGGCAAACGAATCGTGCGTCATTACCGTGAGGGTTTGCGGGCCTGAAGGCTTTGGCGCGCAAGCCGAAAGAAGAAAGACGAAAAGTGAAATGTAGAGTATGCGTTTCATGGGAACCTTTCGATTTTTTATTGACGGCGATGAATGACGAGAAGCAAGCCGGATTCGATTTCGATCTCCGCCGCATCGCCGGTCATTTCATTGCTGATGCCGCGCGTTTTTTCGGGATATAACGTTTCATTGCGCAGAGACCACTTAAGATTTTTTGTTTGGACTCCTGCGACTTTTTCGCGCCAGGGAATCAACGAGACGAGATCGCCGCTTCTTCCGCGGACCTGCGAGCGGGCGCGGCAAAAGAAAACTTCTTCCAGCCCGTCATCGAGACGACAGTCGAGGGTTGAAAATTGAAGGTTCGAAAGTAAAGAGAGATTTCCGAGAGTCTGATCGAGACGTCCACCCAATGCACCAACGATGACAATGGACGATGGGTTTTGATCCAACGCGTGGCGAAGTGCCAACTCTAGATCTGTTTCGTTTTTATCGCGCGGATACAACTCGACGGGAATATTGTTTTTTTCGATTTGGCTCAATTCGTTCTTTGTCACCGAATCCATATCGCCGATGACGAGATGCGGAGTCAATCCGAGCGCCAGGGCGTGACGCGTTCCGCCGTCCGCGCAGAGAATGTAATCGTCAGGCTGGACGAGCGCACGGGCTTTTTCAATATCGGGCAATTGGCCGTTAGCAAAGATGATGATGCGAGACATATTTGTACCCTCACCCCTGCCCCTTTCCCATAAATGGGAGAGGGGAGAGATGAAAAAACCACCCTGTGCAGAGGATGGTCGTTGATGAGACTATGTTCCCTCCGCTGGTATGAACCAGATCAGGTGATGCGGGTCGAGCGTGATACGCTCCTCTCAGCCTGTCAGGCAGGCTCCCCGTTCTATTTGGTTGAATGACTGTAAATATACTCCAAACTTACGCTGTGTCAACCTTTAGCGCACGCGCCGCTTCCACTCTTCCTTCATTTGCAACTCGCGCGGACTGAGTCCAGAGTCAATGGCGAGGAAGTCGGTCAGCAAACGGTTGAAACGGGCGGTCTCGTCAATCATCGGGAAGTGACCTGAATTTTCAAGGTTGATCTGGTGTATGTGCTGGGACATGGTTACGATATTTTCTATCGGCGGGACGATCAGCGACGGATCGTTCTGTCCGTAGACCAGCAGGCAGGGCACGCTGGTTGCGCGGAATTTTTGGAATAAGCTGTCAGCCGGGAATCCGCTCATGGAGGCCATGATCGCGCGCGGGTCCGATTTGGATGCGTCTGAAAGCGCGGTCACAGATTCAGGAGTGCGGCTCGAGAGCCAATCTACCAATTCTGAAGCGGAGGATGTCTTGAGTTTCAGGTTGATCGAGTTGATGTCCATCGGACTGTTGACCGCCATGATGCGGTCCACGCTGCCGGGCTGTTGGGCTGCAAAGTAAAAGCCCACCAGCGCGCCGAGGCCATGGCCGACAATGGCGATCTTGCCGATGCCCATTTCATCGAGGAATCTGCTTAATAGCGAAGCTTGCTGGTCAAGCGAGTAATGCAGAGGGTCGTGCGTAGTGTCGCCGTAACCGAAGAGATCGAGCGCGTAGGCGCGATAGGAGGTCGAGGCGACCTGCATGGATGCGATCCAATATCGCCATGAGCCGACCCAGCCATGCAGAAAGACGATGGGACGGCCGCGTCCCAACGCTTCGTAGTGAACAATGGCCTGGTCGAGGATAATGGCGCTCATAGCTGGATCATTGCCGCCTCCCGCCCTTCTTTTGTCAATGAAAGGGCTGGGGAGAGGAAAAGTAAATCTCACTTTCCAAACTTGGATAGGATGGCGCGCACGCGGTCCGTCAGCTGATCGGGCGCAAAAGGTTTCAGCAGGTATTCTTCCGCGCCGGCTTCGAGGCCGGTCTGGATTTCAGATTCCTGTCCTTTGGCGGAAAGGAAGACGACCGGAATATCTTTCAATTCAGAGTTGGCTTTCATGGCGCGGCAGGCGTCATAACCAGTCATGCGCGGCATGCGCACATCCATGAGGATGAGATCGGGAAATTCGCGGGCGGCCAACTGAACTGCCTCCTCGCCATTGGAGGCCGCTACAACTTCATGGCCTGCAAAGCGCAGCGTAAAAGCCACCAGTTCGCGAATATCGGGTTCGTCTTCAGCGATAAGAATCTTTGCCATGAATATCCTCATTTATCCTTATAGACTGGGAGTGTGAAAGAGAAGATACTTCCCTGCCCGGGTTGGCCGTCACTTGTCATCCAGATTCGTCCATTGTGCATTTCGATCAGTTGCTTGACAATCGGCAGGCCGAGTCCCGTACCCGGCGTTGCCAGCACAAGCGGATGCTCGCCGCGATAGAAACGTTCAAAGATGCGGTCCTGATCAGATTGTGCAATCCCTACACCGTTATCAATCACATCCACCTGCACTTCATTCGGATCGACAGCGCGGATATGGACTTTGATCGTGCCGTTCTCGGGCGTGTAGTGATAGGCGTTATCCACCAGGTTGTCAATGACCTGGCGCACGCGTTCTGAATCGCCGAAGACGCGCGGCAGGCTGCGCGGCGCGTCGAGCGCGAGCGCCATGGGCTTGTTCTCTTCCTGCGAACGGCGCAGAACGTCAGCGATCACGTCTTCGGCGATATCTCGCAAGTCGAGCGGCTGCGGCGAGAGGATCACTCGTCCAGCCTCGATGCGGGAAATATCCAGCAAGTCGTTCACCAGGATATTCAACCGGTCAATATTGTTCTTGACGATATTCAGGAAATGAACCTGGTTCTCATTGATGGCGCCCGCCGCGCCCAGGAGCAGGATGTCAACATATCCCTTAATGGCGGTCATTGGCGTGCGTAGTTCGTGACTGACCGTCGCAACAAACTCGGACTTCAAGCGGTCCACTTCGACCTCATGCGTGATATCGCGGAAGATGGATACCGTGCCGAGGAAGTCGTTTTGCATAATGACCGGCGCAAGATGGACGAGGGCGATCCGCCCGTCACCCAACTCCAATTGTTCGGCATACATCTCGCCGGGCTGATACGCACCCGGCGCCTCAGACCAGCGCCGGATGGTCTCCATCCAGGTTGATGCGGCTTTGCCGAACAGACCGCCAAAATCTTCGAGCGGCTGTTCCATTACACGACGCGTATCAATCGCCAGAATATGCTGGATGGATGAATTAAGGAAGGTGATGCGATTGTCCGGGCCGGTGACCAATACTCCGTCTGCCACCGCTTCGAGGATAGCTTGTGAGCGGCTGGCTTCTTCCTGTTCCTTGCGAAGCATCGAGCCAAGGCGCTCGGCCTGGTCACGGATCAATTCATACAGGTGCGCGTTGTTGATAGCCACCGCCACCTGGCTCGCAATTGCCTTGACAAGGTTCAGACTTTCGGGTGAAAAGAAGTGATCTTCCCGCCGGAAAACCATCAAGACGCCAATCACATCCTCCGCCACCAGCAAAGGCGCGACAATCGCGCTGCGATGTTCGCTCGATGTGGAAGTGGTTTGCACCCAACGCGGGTCTTCGCGCAGATCATCAATCAATGAGGCTTCGCGATTTTGAACTACCCAACCCGCCAATCCTTCGCCGACTTTCAATGTGAAGCCGCGGCCGCTGTCTTCGCTTCGATCCGAAAGATAACCATATCCGGCGCGGTAATGCAAAAGGTTATCGTCGACATGCAGCAGCATGATCGTGCCCTGTTCGGCGCCGATGGCATCATTAAGCAGGGACAAGGTCCGGTTGAGCGCGCGGTCAAGGTCGAGGCTGGAGGAAACTTCGGTCAGAATCCGCAGGAGAGTTTCAGTGTTCTGCTGTTCACGCTGTAATTGAGCTGTACGTTCGACAACGCGCTGTTCCAATTCCTGGGCCAGGCGCTGGGTCTCACCGAAGAAACGCCCGTTCTGAATGGAAACGATGGCCTGATTGGCCAGCGTGCTCAGGATTTGCAAATCCTCCCCAGTATAAACATTCGCCTGGTAACTTTGCACAGAGAGCATACCGATCGTTTTGACGCCCAATGTCATGGGCACAGCCAGGATGGACACAGGAATGCCGCGTTCGCCTACTGTGATCGCGCCCATTGCATCGGCTGTTTCAGGCCCATTGATCAACAACGGTTCACCGCTCATAATGACGCGGCTGCTCAAGCCCTGTCCCAGCGGCACACGCATGGCCGGCGTGCGCTGATCCTTGTCCATCAAATACACGCCTTCAACTTCCTGTTTCTCTTCATCGAGCAGGCTGATCACAAAAGCCTCGACAGGCATGAGCCGTTCGGCCGCTTTATGGATCGAGGCATAGATCTCTTCCGGGTCAAGGCTGGCGCCAATCTCGCCGCTGGCCTGGTTGAGCAAAGCAAAACGTTCTGCCGTCCGCACAGTGGATTGATAAAGGCGGGCGTTTTCCAATGCAATGGCGGCCTGGTTGGCAATTGTGCGCGCCAGTTCGATCTCATTCACCGTAAAGCGCCCATCACCGACAATCTGCGCAAATAACAACGCGCGCAGGTCTTGTCCGCTGATCAGTGGCAGCACAAGCAAAGCCGAAGTATCTTCGCCGATAAAATCACCCAATGGGACAAGATCAGGTTCGGCCTGAATGTTTTCTGTATTGAAGACGCCCAACGACTCGCGCAATCGCTCGAACAAAGGCGCATCCGGCAGGACTTGGGGCAGTTTCGCGCGCACTTTGGGCGACGCGGCCACCCACAACGCCGTCCCGCGTTCGAACGAAACCGCTGAGACGCGTTTGACATTCAAGGCCTGCTGCAATTCCTGCGCCGTCAGATTCAGTATCCGGCTTGCATCCAGCAAGCCGCTCAAAGAGGACGAGAAACGGTTAAGCAAAGCAAGGCGCTGTGAACGTTCATCCAGTTCGGCGGCGCGGCTGAGACTATCTTCGTACAGCGTGGCATTATCCAGCGCGACCGCCGCCTGGCTGGCAAAGGTCGTCGCGAGTTGTATCTGTTCACGGGAGTAAAAGTGAGACTGCCATTTTTCCAGAGCAATCACGCCAATCAACTGATTCTTCGAGACCAGCGGGATACCAAGCCAGGAAAGACGCGGCGCTTCCACAGACGGAAAGCGCGGGTCGTCGCGCACGTCGGGGATGAAGATGGCCTGTCCGCTGCGGATCATTTCCTTGAACAAGGCACTATCGGCTACAGCCACTTTCAAGCCCAGGCGTTTCTCAGTATCGGGAAAACCACGCGCCGAGGAAACGATCAGGCGCTCGTCTTCGCGAAGCCAGAGAGTGGCGGTATCGAAGGGCAGGACTGGCTGAAGTTGATCCAGCAGGGAAGCGACCAGTTCATCGGAACGCAGGCTGGAAGTCATGGATGTGGCGACATCATTCAATGCCTGCAATTGACCGGCGCGTTCGGCGGTTGCATGAACCAGGCGCACGTTCTCGAGCGAAAGCGCCACTTGTTGCGAAAGTGAGATCATCAAGGCTTCATCTTCAACCTTGAAAGCGGCGGGGGTGTTGAAATTATCCAACACCAACATGCCGATGGGTTGATCGCCAGCCAGGATCGGGATCAGCAAACTCGAAACGGGCAGACGTCCGCCGGTGGCCTGACGATAGATGCCCAGGTTTTCAGCACTCAAAGCATAATCGCGCGGGAAGTTTACTTCATCCACGCGACGCGGCTTCTTATCCGCAAAGACATTTCCAGGCAGCGCCTCGCCGCGATGATATGTGATCCGCAGCATGCTGTTGTTATCGGCGTAACCAGAGACGGCCCGCGGCTCCAATAATTCATTCTGTTCATTCCAGAGTAAAACTGCGCCGGCATGCGCGACCTGCAAAACGCGGCGTCCGCTATCGAGCAGGGCGCGCACCATATTATCGGGGTCGAGTCCGCCCAGACGACGGCTGAACTCAAGCAGGAGATCCACTTCCTGCAAGCGGCGGCGGGTTTCATTAAGCAGGGAAATATTTTGCAGCACCACTGATGTCTGCCGCGAGATCTGATAATAGACCTGGCGATCTTCCTCGGTGAAAGCGGGCATCGGTTCAGGAGTCATCGCCAGCATAGCCGCAACCGCGCGGTTCTCGACCAAAACCGGCAGGCAGATCACACCTTTGGCGCGCATCTGGGTCAGGAGCGGGGTATCGCGCCACTCATCGTTATCGTCTATATTGGAGATCAGGATCGGCTCTCCGCCTTGCAGGACCGCCCGCAAAGGATTGCGCTGACCGAACAACGCTTCAGGGTTGCTGGACCTTGGAACGCTTCCCAGCACATGCAGCAGGCGCGGCCCTTCAGGCGCATTCTCCGCTACCAACGCAACAGACATACTCAATTGAGTCAGCGTTTCGCGGCCCAGCGCCAGCAAAGCGGACGAGGCATCCAACTGGCGGCTGACGGACTCGGTAATGGCCAATCCGGCACGGACGCGTTGGGCGCGCCGGTCAAGGTTGTGCAGTGAGATGGTCTGTTCGAGGTCCTTGCGCAGCAGGATGGGCAGGTCGTTCTGTGTAACGCTAAGAAGTTTCTGCTGGCGTTGCAAACCGGAAGAGAGTGATTCAATGCGGCTTCTCATTTCGCCAAAACGTGAAATATTGCCGATGACCAGTGCGGCCTGTGCGGCGAAAACCTCCAGCGCGTCGATCGCGGCACGGTCGGGACGCAAACCGTTGGCAGGGCTATCGAGGCTGATCAGCCCAAGCGGGTTACCACCGGCGTCCAGTAAGGGGATGATGAAAGAATCTTCCGGGTCCCAGGCGTTTTGGGCCGGGCGGGAGGAGTTGCTTTTCAGCATCACAAAGTGGACGTCGGCGGGCAGGACGGGTGTCTGGTCTGCCGGAATGAAATATGAACGGCTGATCTTGAATTCGGGTTTCATCAAAGTCTGAACCCCGGCATAGGGTTGTTTGCGCGCCAGTAATTCGTTGAGCGTATCCTGCGGCAGGCCTACGCCCGTCACACGCCGCAACATGCCGGTCTCCTGCTCATAAACGCTGATAAGAACCACTTGAAACCCAGATGTATCACGGATACCCTGGACAATGAGCTTGAGCGATTCGTCCAGGGACTGTTCAAAATTAATGCTGTAGGCGGCGGTTGAGTAATTGGAGAGTGTATCCGCGCGGCGGCGTAGAAACTCGGCGTTCTGTCGCTCGGCTTGATATTGCCTGACGTTGTTCAGCGCAATGGCCGATTGAATGGTAAGAGTCTGCGCGGTTTCAACCGCTTCAGGCGTAAAGAAGAATGGTTGTTTGCCATGAAGCTGGACCAGGCCGTTGACTTTGCCCTGATGTGTGATTGGGATGACGAGCGCAGAGCGAACATCTTCATGCGAAGAGAAGAAACCTCCCTGGCTGAAATCGTCAATCTGAATCAGCCGGCCCTTATCAATAGCGCTGCGCTCAAGAGGCGAAAGCTCGCCTGCGTAGGCACAACCCAGCGCGTGTAAAACGCGCGGGTCGTTCGCGTCCGCTTCCGGGTCCAGGATAAGAACCGAGCCGCAATCTGCAAGCGTGGCATGCATGATCTCATCATGGATGACGTTCATCAAATGATCAATATCGAGTGAGGCGCCCATTTCACGGCTTACACGCGCGATCAAAGTCAGTTGCTCCACGCGGCGGCGCAGGGACTCGTCGGTTTGCAAGATCAGGCGCAGGCTTTCGATGGCGGACGCCAATTGTTCCGCAGCTGTGGATACCACCTGCAGATCATAATTATTGAAGTATTCGGTTTTGCTGCTGCCGAGCATTAATTCGCCCAGTGTTTTCTCGCGCACCACCAGTGGAACGACCAGTGCAGATTCCATTCCAAGGCCGGTCACGATCGGACGATAAAAGGAAAGTACACGCCGGTCAATGCTCAGGCGTCCTGAAGAGAATGCGCGCTGGCTTCCCGCCACTGTCTGACGATATTCCAGGTCATCCACTACCAGGTTGCGAAACGAACCCGCCACTTCGTCCGAAACGCCGACCATCGAAGCGCGGTGCAATTCCAATTCGCCGCGCGCTTCGTCGAGCAGAAAGACTGCGCCGGCATCTGCCTGAAAGAGTCCGACCAGTTCCTGCATTGAATAACGGAGTACTTCCTCCAGGGTTGCCGACGAAGAAGAAAGGCTGGCAATGCGGCGCAACGCGTCTGAACGCTGGCTGCGTTGGCGGCTCTGTTGGATGAGCATGGCGCTGTCTATAATGGCCGCAGCTTGATCGCTGACAGTGCTCATCAACCGCAGTTCAGATTCAGAGAAAGCCGCCGGGCCGCGGCGATGATGCGAAACCTGGAAATAACCCACCATGCGCCCGGCAAAAACCAGCGGGATGAGCGCCGAATCGCGCAGGCTGGCGGCCACTGCCAGGTCTGTCAATTTCAGCGCGCGCCAATTTTCATCTTCAGAAGCGCTCATGGTGAGGATCGGCTGTTGTGAAGCCAACAAAGCATCGGCCGGGCTGTTGGGCGCAATCGAGGCGCGATAGATTTCAACAATATGCGTCGGCAGTCCGCGAAACGGAACCTGCCCTTCCAGCGTGCGCTTGTTTTCATCGAAAAGTAAAAAGCCAACAATCTCGGCATCGAATAACGGTGCGACGCTCTCCACCAACCGCGCGAACAAATCTTTCGGGTCATGAATCGCGCTGACTGCATGGGCAAGATTTGCCAGGCCGGATAACTCCAGCGCGTGTCGTTGTTCGCTTTCAAAGATCATCGCATTCCGTAACGCGACCGCAGCCTGGCCCGCGACCAGGTTTAATAGATCAAGATCGCGCTGATCGAATGCGGCGCTGACGGTCTGGCCGGCTTCGAGCAGGCCGATCAGTTCATCGCCCGCGAGCAACGGAATTCCGATATAGGATTGCACCGGCACAAAGGCGCCGCCCGCCTCCAGCGCGGACGTTCGGCGGGCATCCGTTATCAAAAGCGGAGTACGCGTCTCGAGGGCTTGATCCGCCAAACTGCCAAACTGGCCCTGCTCGGAGTGGATAAGTTTGCGCCCCGTCCCGTTGGCTTCCTGGAAACGATAAGAAACAAAGGCTTGCGAAGCCGCGTCTGAGACTTTGATCTCCAGCAAATCGGCGGGCACGATGCGGATGATGTTATCGAGAATTAAACGGATAACCGTTTCAAAGTCGAGGCTGGAGGCAATGGCGCGGCTGAAATCGGTGATGACCTGCAAGATCGAAGAAGCAACCTGGCCGTCTCTGGCCGTCAACGCGGGAGCCAGGTCCATGCCGCGCAAGGAGACCAGCATCTGCGGGTAAACGCCCGGCACCTGGTAAGAAGTGATGTCAGCCAGTTTGCCGTTGACGCTGACGCGTTTTTGTCCGGGTGTGGCGCACACATCCAGAAAATCTTCGGGCGGACGCACGCGGCGCATCAAACGTTCGATGTCAGCCGGGTCATTTTCGCGCAGGCCAAACCATGCGCGTGCCTGCGCGTTGACATAATTCACGCGCCCGCCAGGCTGGATGATTAGAACCGCATCGGTGGATTCATTAAGGTTGCTGGGAACAAGCGGGTGATCTGTTTCGTTCGCTGCCTGAGGCCGCGGCAAGAGGCGCAATAATCCCCAGACCAGCACCACGAATACCAGTCCGGCGATGACCAGCCCTATACCCAGATTCAAGCTGGCAAACATGGTAAAAGGCGGCGGCCTTTACGCGGCCGCCAGCGAATCCTGCCGCCGCGCTTCGGCGGCAAGCTCGGTTATTTCGCGAATATCCGCGAACGATTGCTGGCTGGGCGACACAATACCGACCGCCATCGTCATGAACGGAACTTTTTCCATGCTTCCATTGGCTTTGGGGGCTTGCATGAAGCCCTGCTGGCGATCAATGAAATTGTAATGCGTCTGCACTTCTGCGCTGAACCGCTCCTTGACCTTTTGGCGAATGGCAGGCGCCGCCTCATTGTTCGTGATGACAATAAAGTTATCGCCGCCCGCATGCCCGATGAAATCGTTGGTTGTGCCGAGTTCATCAAGCACTTCGCCGATCAACATGGCCGTAAAACGCATCACATCGTCGCTGGTCACAAAACCATAGACATCCCTGAACGGTTCGAAGTTATTGATGCGCATATCGAGCAAGGCCCAATCCTTTTCGCGGATGATGCGCCGCAACTGCTCTTCGATCAGCCGGCCGGCCGGAAGGCCCGAACGCGGATCGGTGAGACTCTCGCGTTCCGAGCGGCGGATGGCGCCCGTCACGCGCAACTTCAATTCTTCAATGTCGAAAGGCTTGGTGATGTAATCGTCCGCGCCGAGTTCCAAACCCTGTAATTTGTCACTGCGCTCGTCCTTCTGCGTCAGGAAAATCACGGGGATGTGGCTGGTACGCGTGCTCGTCCGCAGATTGCGGCAGACCTCATACCCGTCAATATCGGGCAGCATGATGTCCAGTACGATCAGATGCGGCAAGACCTGCTTGGTCTTTTCCAAAGCATCCGACCCGCGGTGGGCGACATCCACGTCAAAATCCATGCCCGAGAAATATATCTTGAGCATGTTGGCAATATCAATGTCGTCTTCCACAACCAAAAGTCGGGCTTTTCCCATAGAGCCTCCTATGTACGCCTGGCAGATACTGCTCTGTGAGCATTACGGCGCACAATCGCGATCTGTTCCTCCGTCACTTCGCGCTCAAATGAGCGAAACCCGCTCAGGCGGAACCCGTGCTTCTCGGCGATTGCAGTGATCTCATTCACTCGCTTCAAGGTAATATCTTTTCCAACCGTATAATCTTCGAACCGGCCTTCCAGCGCGAGGGCCATCGTCTCAGCCATGCAGGCATAAGCCTTGCCTTCAGGAAAACCAAAGTTAAAATGGAAATCAACGGAGCCTGGCACATCTACCATTCCACCGTCAATCACTAATATATCATCTCTGGCCGCCGCAACCATTGCAGAAACATCACGGGGGCGGGCCACATCGCAGACCACACTGCCCGCCTGCAAATGTTCTGGCCGAATGACATCGTGAATGGCGCTTGTTACCGTCAGGATCAATTGTGCCTCGGCCAATACGTCCATTTTTGTGCTGATGACAAGCTCGGCTCTCGCGTTGACCCGTAAGCGGGCATACAACTCCTCGAGCTTTGCCTCGTCCCTGGCGACCAAATACAGGCGTTCGGCGTCGCCCGCCAACAGTTCCGCGCAGACGCGCCCGATTGCGCCCGTTGCGCCGACCACCGCCGCAGTCGCCTTATTTAGTGGAATGTCCATCACCCTGGCCGCATCGCGGATGGCTTGCACCGCCATCGAAACGGTATACGCGTCGCCGGTGGTGACCGGCACATTCAGCGCCTTCGCAATCGTCACACCCGCGTCGCCCACTACGGATGTGAATGCGCCGAGTCCCAAAATCTGTGCACCGAGATTCTCTGCCATGCGTCCGGTTTGGATAATCTTACGATAGACTGTGCTTTCCGGCAACTCCATCATACGCTTCGGCGTGTATGGGCAGGCGATGAACCACCCTTTGATCTGCTTGCCGGTCTCGGCAGACTGAATGCCTTCGATTTCGGAAAGATAAACCGGCGGGAAGTAGGTGGAGAAAAAATTAATTTGCCCTTCCGTCAGCGTTTTGCCGAGGAAGGGAAATTTGCGACTCACATCACGTTTTGGGTCAATGGGATGGATGATAAAAGCGAAACTATCCATAAATACACTGGCGCGTCATTGCGAGTTGCGTCTTTTGCAACGACATGGCTACCACGATTCCAAATCCTTGTCCTTTTGGCGATGATACAGGGCCTGATGCAAGCGCCCCATCTTGAAATGATGGTGGTCGCTGTCTTCAAAACGAACATCCCGATCAATCACGCGGCGCTCTTTGGATGCAGCCAGCACCACATCTGATTCGATCATGCGCGAGGGATAGACGATCATGCCCGAACCGATGCGGCAGTTATGTCCCACCGCACTGCCCATCACTGGACGATTGGATACGCTCAAATTGCCCTTGCCATCCAGCGCGCGTAGCGGCGCGGGGACCAGGTTGTAGTCTGTGAAGGTTGAACCCGCGCCGATAAACGTGTTGCGTCCGATCACGCACATTTGCAGACAGGTGTTCTGCGCGATCATGCTGTTTTCCATGACGGTAGTCATGAACAACGCCGTGCGGAAAGGCAGGAAGGCGCCGTCTCCCACCACAGACAACATCAATTGCACATCCTGCGAAACATTGACGTTGCTTCCGATGATGCAATTCTCGATCACGGCCCCGGCGTTGACAGTAACGTTATCGCCGATGGTCGTCGGGCCATGAATGACAGCGCTTGGGTCTATCACACAATTCCTGCCGACCGTCACTAATTTTGAACATTCCAATAACTGCCGGCCTTCATAGATGGCCTTGCTCAAAACTCCCAACTTGAAACCGACATCTTCATTGAGACGTTTTTCAAAGCGCGCCCCGCGCCCGAACAGACCAAACACAACATCTGCAATAAAAATATGCACCCACGAGTCGATGGCGATCATCGAGCGCAATGGCACTTGAAAGAGCAGGTCACCACTCTGGTCGGCCATGTAAGTCGGGACATGGTAATAACCGATCTCGCGTGATTGCAAGTCTATCACCAGCGGCTCAACGTCTGCCACCGGGCCTTTGGGGTAATACCACAGGTCGGCCAGATAAATGCTTCCGGCGGGCGTGTAGGATGTCGAAAGTGGGAGGGCATGTTCTTTGAAGGCCGGGTCGTCCGCCGAGAAGGCGGCCCGCACAGCGTGTTTGCGCTTTCTCGCTTCGGCGATGAACGCATTGATATAGCCTTCGTCGAAGTACAGATTATCGCGGTACACGAGGGTCGGCTCGCGCACCGGAGGCATACGCATGCCCGTCTTCAACTCGACCTCGCGCGTCACATAGGGCGCCAACACGTTGCGTTGATGCAGCCACAAAGGCACATTCTGAAGACGCAGGTCACGCGCGGGTTCACAAAACGGCATGATTGGATTCGGGGCGTTCAGGATGACTTTAATCATGGCCTGCCAATTATATTAGCAAGCACAGCCCTGCACACTTACAATTTTGTTATAAAAAGGGATGAATTATGAGATTGGGGACTGGTCAATCACGATGGTGCAGGCCGGTTCGCCTAGCGCAATACAGGTTGTCTCTTCAACGTTGAAGATTTTGCCGCCGCTTAACCAATAGAGCGATTCCTGTAAAAGCCCAACCGCGAGAAGGCAAGCCGGTTCGGTTGCATGCCGCCCCCAACACAACGGACAGCGTTCGATGCGCCAGAAGATCTTTCCTTCCTTTTTTTCCACGCACACGATCTGGTCGGTATGTTTGTTGAACAGGTCTGCAAAGGCCTTTGACCCGACGCTTAATTTGGAAGAAAGCGGCAACAGGCGGAATGCCATTTCGGTCAAACCAAGCATGGAACCGTATTCACGCAGGCCGTATTGGAAACAAGACCGCCCGATCCTCAAGGCTGTTCCGCGTCCGCTCTGTGGACCATAGGCCTGTTCCAACGATGCTACGAGGCGGCTGAGTGTCTCGAATGGAAAAGTCTTATCGGAGCGCGCCTCCGGCAGATTATCCAGGTAAGAGGCGAGGGAAGCCTGCCTGAGGATGGCACGCATCCCTTCACGTCCCAGCACTTCCTCCATTGCCAGCAGAATGATACGTCCCATCCGCTGAGGGTAGTAATATTCACTCATAGCGCGGGGATGGGCATCGGCTCATCAAGGAAGTTCTTGAGCTTCTGGCTGAATTGGGTCGGTTCTTCAAGCATAATGAAATGGCCGGCATTGGAAAAGCGTTCGATGCGCGCCTGCACTATTCCCTTTTGCATCGGCTGCCATTGCATCGGGTGGACGATGACGTCTTTATCGCCGTACATGCCCAGCGAAGGCACTTTGATTTGATCGAGCATCGGGCGCAGGTCGGTGCGACGCAGGGACGCAATACTCAACAGGAAAGATTCGACGGTGGTGCGTGAAAGATCGCGGTCCATCATGGCCGGAAAGCGCGGGTCCCTGCAAATAAACGGCGAGGCAACTTTCATGCTCGCGCGGAAAACGCCCATCATATTGAAGAGCATGAACGCAATCGGACGATAGCCCGCCAGTTTTAGTGGAACAGCCAGCGAAGAGCCGACAATCGGCGAACCCACTACAACCACTTTACTTACGCGTTCGGGATATTTGATGGCGACTGAAAGACTGACCGTGCCGCCCATGCTATGCCCCACCAACGGCGCGTGGACGATGCCCAACTGCTCCATGAATTGGTTGACGAGGCTGACGAAATCCTGCACGGCGTACGTCTCGCGCTTCTTGCCCGATTCGCCGAAGCCCCAGAAGTCGAGCGCATAGGTGCGATAGAACGCGCCAAGATAGGCCATCGTCTCCTGCCACAAGCCCCATGAACCGAGCCAGCCATGTAGAAGGATGACGGGTTTGCCTCTCCCGTACACTTCGTAGTGAACGATGCCTTGATCAGTGGTTATGGATGACACGCAGATTTCATTTCCATGTTATTGCGAACGACCCCAGGGAACGAAGCAATGACATTTCGTTTAAAAAATTCACCGCAAAGGCATGAACCTCGGCGGTGATATTTTACCAAAGAGATTGTTATTTTCCCGATTCCATTTCCGCCAGAATGCTGTAAAGTAATTCCAGCAGGACATCCTTGACCTGCTTCTTGTTTGTGGCGATGCACGGCAGGAGCTTGGTCTTCGCGTCGAGCCGCAGGGCATGGCGCATATCGTCGAGTTCCCAGGCATCTTCCTTATCCTGCTTATTGGCGGCAACGACGAAGGGCGTGGGTGCGTAAGCGCGGAAGGTCTCAAGGATCGAGCGCGCCTCGCGGAAGGTTTCGGGGCGGGTCGAATCGACCATTACGATAAAACCCAGCATTCCTTCGGACAGGATCTCCCACATGAAGTCGAAACGTTTCTGGCCGGGAGTGCCGAACAGATATAGCACGAGGTCTTCGTCAACCGTGATACGGCCAAAGTCCATGGCGACCGTCGTGGCATCCTTGACCGAACGCTCGGCATCGTTGGATATCTTTCGTTCGGTCGCGACCACGTCAATTTCACTGACAGACTGAATGAACTGAGTCTTGCCAGCGCTGAAAGGGCCTGTGACCACCATTTTGACCGTCTGCATAACTTCTGTCCTTCCGAAATAATTTAGAAAAAAGCGAAAACAAAAAAATGTGGCTGTCTTTGCGGGCGAAACGAGTTACAACTTTTGAATGCGCCCGATCAATTTGTTGATCAGGTTCTTCTGTTCTTCTTTATCTTTCGTTGGATAATTCTTTGAATTCTGATTCTGGGCGCTCTGTGGGCGGATCATCTCCACCAGGCCGGCCTGGATCAATCCATAAACAATGCGGCGGATCTCCAAATCGTTCAGCCTGGCTGTCGCCGCGATCTGCTTCATCGAGTTCTTCGGGTCAATAAATTTGACCACACGCCATTCTTCGACGCTCAAATTGAGATTGTTCATCGGGCGTTCGGTGAATTTGAGCGCCAGGTCGAGGCTGGGGATTTCGTCTTGCAATTGTTCCCATTCACGCAGTTGGCGCGAGCCTTCGATGATCAAATTCTCAAGATCGAGCCGCACGTTGATGCGGTCTTCGGGCGCCAAAAGTTCGGCCTCGAAACGGAAGAAGCCTTCCACCCAGGTAAAGAGGCGGCGGATGATATCCGTAAAATAAGTTTGCAGGTTGAGCAGGATATCTTCCTGCGAAACATAACCGGCATTGATCAACAGCAGGCCGAGTTCCTTATCCGAAATATTCCCGGCGCGCTCAGAGATGGTGCGGTACTGGTTGGCGTTGAGCTTGTTGCCCTTGTGCAGAACCGAAGCCAGGCCGCCGTCTTCCTTTCCGATGCGCGCGTAAGCCAGCTTTCCATCGCGGAAAGAGACATGCGCCTGCTCAGTCGGCCCGTCCACGATCAACGTGCCGGTCTTCTGCGCCAAATTGATCAGGTTAAGCAATTGGGTAATTGTGAAATCGCGAAGGTTGCCGCGTAACGCCATAAGTCCTCAACAAAAGCCCCCGGCGGGGGCGTCTGAAAAGATTATACATGTAAGAGGAACATGCGTCAATTAAGCAGATTTGCATAATTGTGAGGCGGGTCATCGCGCAATGCAAAAGATTTTAGAAGATTGGGGATCTTCCAAAAACTTTTTGTTTCGAAGCACTTTTCCTAAGTCTATGGACGCGCTTCCACCGCAAACTCCACGCGCGCGATCTTCCCCGCAACGCTCGAGACCATAAATGCAAACGGCAGGCCGCCTCCCGCAGGCAATCCCGCGGTTGATTCCCACCTCCGCACACCGATCACATTTCCAGACTCATCATACGCCACTGCCGCCACCCACACCAGCTTGGCCGCTCCTGCATTTGCAGGCAGTCTCACCTGTCCGCTCACTTGCGCGCTAAACCCCGGCCCATCCACTTGAACCAAAGTATTTTGCAGGGTGGCAGGCAAATAGCGTTCGTCGCCGGGCGACAATCGGATGCCCGTCAAAATTTGAGCTTGCGGCTTTGCATCCGATGGAATATCGGGAGCAAAGAATACCACCAATGGCAGGGATGTGTTGGGCGGCAGGATATTCAACGGAAGCAAGGCGGTCTGGCTTGAGATGGTTTGCCCGTTTGCATTGAGAGAAACCTGCGCAGTGATGTTTTCCATGAAATCGTTTGTATCATTGCGGACCAGCACGAAGCACCACATACCGCGCTCAGACGTCGGGCGGCATACGATCTGTTGAACGGGAAACGGCACCGGGGTCGGCGTTGACTCGCCGGTTAGGTTGGCAGGGTTGCTGGGGATATTGAGTTTCTGTCCGAGCGTCATGGAGTTTGGGTCAACATTCGGATTAGCCGCCAGCAATACGTCCAACGAAACATTGAACTTCTCGGCGATCTGGCTTAATGTGTCGCCGGATGCGACCACATACACAAAAGGCGTGGGCGAAGGCAAAGGCGTCTCGAACGAGACCACCAACCCGTCTGGTTGTGAGGCGGTCGCGCTGGGCGTCAGGGTTTGATAAGGTTGAAGCGTACTCACAATCGGCGTTGTGTTTGAAGTCTGAGGGGCACAGGCCGCCAAAAACAAAACCGCACAAAGAATCATATTTCGCATGGAGTGATTATAATGGAGTGCGCGATAAACTTCTCAATACCTTACTGGAGGCACAATGCAATATCGTCATCTTGGCCGCACGGGCATTCGCGTCAGCGAACTCTCATTCGGCTCGTGGGTCACATTCAGCAACCAGGCGGATGTGAAAGCCGCGGCAGACATGATGTCCGCCGCGTATGAAGCGGGCGTGAACTTCTTCGACAATGCCGAAGTCTATGCGGGCGGTAAGTCTGAAGAAGTGATGGGCGCGGCGCTGAAAAAACTAGGGTGGCGGCGCGGCAGTTATCTGGTCTCGACCAAGTTTTATTGGGGCCTGTTCGACGGCGTCAACGAGCGGAACACGCTCAACCGCAAGCGCCTGATCGAAGGCATCAACGGTTCACTCGAACGCCTGCAGCTCGATCACGTTGACCTGATCTATTGCCATCGCCCCGACTCGACCACGCCCATCGAAGAGACCGTGTGGGCCATGCACAACATCATCGAATGGGGCAAGGCCATCTACTGGGGCACGTCCGAATGGGCGGCCTCTGAGATCGTGGCCGCCATCGAGATCGCGGAAAAACATCACCTGCATAAGCCTGTGGTGGAACAGCCAGAGTACAACCTGTTCCAACGCAGTCGCTTCGAAAAAGACTACATCCGCCTATATAAAGAATATGGTTACGGCTCGACAACCTGGAGTCCGCTGGCATCCGGCCTGCTGACGGGCAAATATAACAACGGCATCCCCAAAGACAGCCGCGGCGCGCTCAAGGGCTACGATTGGCTGCATAAACAAATGACGGATAAAGAAAAGCTCGCCAGGGTCAAGGCGCTGGAACCGGTGGCAAAAGAACTTCGGTGCACACTATCCCAACTTGCAATAGCCTGGTGTCTCAAAAACTCATTTGTGAGCACGGTCATCACCGGCGCCAGCCGCGTCGAGCAAGTCCATGAGAACATGAAGGCCGCTGAAGTTGCGCTGAAGATCACGCCGGAAATATTGGAACGAATTGATAAGATCTTCGGCCTCGCAAAAGGCGAAGAAGACGAAGAATAGAAAAGAACAAACCTCCGAGTTCCTAAAGGACTCGGAGGTTTTGATTATGTTTGCGTGAAATATTTTTCTTCCACGCCCTGCCACGTTTCTTCAGGCATCTGTATGAAACCCGCCAGGGTTGGATGCACGCGCATGATCTCTTCATACATCCGCTCTGCAATGCGCCGGATGGAAAAGTGCGCGTTCGGCGCAGAGCGCAGTTGACAAAATGCAAATGCTTCGCGCAAATTGAATTGCGCCAGCACGCGCCGTTTATATCCATTCGGAACAATATATTGCGCGGCCTGCGGATTGAAGACATACAATTTTTCATACATGTCCGCCGCGGCATTCATGGCCGCCTCATATTCAGACCCGAAACCGGCCTCCGTTATCAAACGCGGCACCGCGTGCCCGTGCCGCGTGGTCAACATCTGCGGCGTCTGCGTCATCATGCGGTGGCGTTTGAACTCGGCATACGCGCCCTGATCCATGACGAGATCGAAAATGTATGAGCAATATTCCAGTTCGCGCAAAGGCACGTCGTAACGTCCCAGCCGTTTCATCAACACTTCGGCCAGTTGAGTCCGCTCGGCTTTTTTATGCGCGTGGACGTGCGCCAGCGCGTCGGCATAAGACATTTCGCCGAAACGATATAAAGCCGCCGCCAAAATTTTTTTCTCGCCATCTTTATCGTAATCAATCAGCGTACACCATTCATCCGCTTCCCGATGCTCGATTCCAAATTCCCGATTTGCCAACCTGCCAATTTCATGACTCGTCTCCATCAAATACGGCACCTCGTCCGCATACTTTACCAGCGTTGGGATTTCGGCTTTCGCAACTTCTTTGACCTTCCCGCCAATTTGTTTTACTTCCGTCAGCGATGAAGACAACATCTTGCGGATCATGCTTTCCAGCACGCGCGCGTTGGCCGTCATGCCGACGTTCGCCAGTGAGGCAGCGGGCAAAATAAAACGGCACACATCCACATACTGTGAACGGATGCGGCGATCATAGCCTTCATCCGACTCGTTTTCGCGGCGCGGGAAACGCTCGAGGACGAGAGTCCGCACGGGATCGAGCGAACGGTTATAAGTCGAGAAAAGGAGGCGGCAGGCCGCGATGTACTCGTTTCGCAGCGGATGTCCATCCAGTTCGGCCGGGATGAAAAAATCATCCGCGCCCCACTTTTGGTAGCGCGTGGATTTTTCAGTGTAAGACCCCAGTCGGTTGCTTTCGATGCTTTCGATGGCAAGCCGCGAAACATTTTCGAAGGCAATATGCAGGACGGCATGTTCCGCCACCGAGGCATGACCATATCCGACCACCCATTTCTCGTGGAACTTTGCGGACTTTTCATCGTTCAGGTCCGCGGCGATCTCGCGGAACGATTCGGGCGAACGCGATGTTTTTGCAAAAGCCACCGCGATGGTTTCGGGGCTGAGTTCTTTTGGGGAGAGCAAATAAATCTGTTGTTCGGGCATGAAAACTCCTTGGGCGGTCAATGCGATTATAACGAAAAGGGCGGCCAATTGGCCGCCCTTTCGGGATTCTTATTGATTAATCGGCTGTTCAATCGTCTGCATCATCCGCAAAGTGACGCCGATAGAAAAGAACAACGCCAATAAATACAACGCGCCATAAATCGTGTCCACGCCGGCCTGCGGGAAGAAAAACAGGACCGTGAACAACAGGAAAAGCGCAAACTGAATGTTCGCCCAGCCGCGCAGTTTGGGAACATAATCTTCATTGGTCTTTTGCCTGCCAGCCATAGAAGCCAGTAAACTAAAATATAAACCAAAGGCAAGAAATTCGGCGGTCTTAAGCAATATACCCAGCCAGCTCGGCATCACGAACCAGTTCCAGAAATTAAGCTCATAGCGGATCGGCCAGAAAAGTTCCACGCCGTTGAACCACAACAACAGGTCGAGCAAAACATGCAATAAGATGCCGATCCCAAGTCCCACGCCAAAATTTCCCCACCTGGCGTTTTTCGTCGCGAGTGAAATCAAATAGAAAAGAAGCACGATGGCAAGAATGGTAAAGAGGCTATGTGTGAACGTCCGGTGCAATCCGTCCGTTGAAGATTTGGTGACGGTGGCAACCGCCACCGCGATATTGTCCAGGTCGGGGACCAGGTTGCCGAGTACAATGCCCAGCAGCAGCCATTCCTTTTTCGGCATCCACTTGCGGGACGCTACGCCAACGATCGCATGAACACCAGCCTGCGGCATATTCTCCTCCGATTAATTTGGTTATTGCGATTGTACGACTCTAAACGGTAAAAAACAAGGCGGCCTCAAGCCGTCTTTGATAAAAGCTGGCGCGCCCATGCAACATCGCGCTGCATTTGTTCGACGAGCGCATCCACCGATGGAAATTTCAACTCGTCTCTTAAACGCGCGACGAATTCAAGCCGAAGATCCTGCCCATAAATATCCGCATTGAAATCCAGAATAAACGCTTCGACGAGCGGACGCGTCGCTTCGCTCTTGAACGTAGGCCGGACGCCGACATTGACAGCCGCCGCGTGCCTGACGCCGCCCAGCCAGGCACGGCAGGCATAGATTCCATTGGCGGGAATGAGCTTGTCATCGGCATATTCGATATTCGCAGTCGGGAAGTGGATCGCCCGCCCGCGGCCGTCTCCATGCACAACAGGCCCGCGTAAACTGTAAGTATGTCCAAGCAGGTTCGCAGCCTCGGCCACACTGCCCACATCCACCAGTTTGCGGATCTCTGTCGAAGAGATCACGCCGCTTTGATCGCTCACGGCTTCAACGACCTCCACTGAATAATCCATTGCGCGTCCAAGTTCGGCAAGGCGCGCCGCGTTACCTTCGCGGCCTTTGCCCAGGGCAAAGTCATAGCCCATCAAGAGATGACTGATGCCCAAATGCCTTTTCAGGCGCGCCATAAATTCCTGCGCCGACAACCCTGCAACCGTCTCATCGAAAGCATGAGTGATTACCACGTCCACGCCGAGAGAAAACAACAAATCCGCGCGCTCTTCGGGTGTGGTCAGGCACTTGACTTTACGCTTGCCCAGCACGCTGGCCGGATGAGGCGAGAAAGTAAGCACAACGGCAGGCACGCCGTTTGCATGTGCGCCTGCCGTCAACTTATTGATGATCTCCTGGTGGCCGCGATGGACGCCGTCATAGACGCCGACTGTCAGCCAACTATTTGTCAATGCAATGTCGGTGAGGGAATGAAAGTGTTGCATCGTTATAGCAGAGGCGCCACGGCGCCTGTCCAGAACCTGGCAAAGGATTGCTGCGCCCCTGCAAATGGATTTACGAGAAGAAAACTTTCTTGGGTTGATACTCGAGCACGCCGCCTTCGCCTTCCTTTAGGTCCATCAGTGCCACCAGTTCGCCCTGGGTGCTGACGCCGCGCACCATGCCCGGCTTGGTGTCTGCCGCGGCCTTGACACGATGTCCATGGCGGACGGCTTCCACTTCATCGGGGCTAAGTTCAATGGCAGGCCACTCGCCCAATGCTTCGGCGGCGGGAATCAAATATTGATACCAGTTCCCGGCAGTGAAGGCCTCCTGCAATTTTCGCAAAGGCGTGGCATCGCGCAAAGAGAAGCGCCCGCTCTTCGTGCGACGCAGGCCGACGAGATACGCGCCGCATCCAAGTTGAGTGCCAAGATCGTTTGCAAGCGAGCGAACATAAGTGCCGGACGAGCAATGCACATCAATCACGACTTCCGGCGGGGCCCACTCCAAAACTTCAAGATGGTGAACGGTTATTTTACGCGGCTCCAGCTCAACGTCCTCGCCCTGACGCGCCATCTCGTAAGCTTTGCGTCCCTGCACTTTGACGGCAGAATAAGGGGGCGGAGTCTGCTCGATCTCACCAATAAAAGTCTTTAGCACAGTTTCAAATTGTTCTTCAGTGACGTTGACGGGTTGGTCTGAGTGTGTGAATTTTCCATCCGCATCAAACGTATCCGTCGTGGATCCGAGGCGGATGATCGCCTGATAGCGTTTATCGGATGCCGAGACGAATTCGCTCAAGCGCACCGCCGGGCCAACGAGAATCACCAACACACCAGAAGCGCGCGGGTCAAGTGTGCCGGTGTGACCGGCGCGGCGCAAGCCTGTTCCGTTACGAATAGCCTGCACCACATCGTGCGAGGTCATGCCAACCGGCTTATCCACAACCAGAACACCGGAAATAGCGTTCTTCATATCTTGATTTTCCACGTGAGTATTCCTCCTGTTTCTTTAGTTAGTTCCAGACCGTTTGATTTTATTATAGAACTAAAGCCTTAGCATTTCCTTAGTACTCTGCAATGCATTTTTTATAACTTCATCCAAAGTTCCGGCCGCGTCTGCGCCTGCGGCTGCGGCATGGCCGCCCCCGCCAAATTTTTGGGCGATTGGGGAAACATCAATTCCAGATTCAAGCGCACGCCATGAGATTTTGACGTGGTTATCGCTCTGCTCGACAAATACCATTCCGACTTTATAGCCGTCAACGGCCGAGATGACATTGATGATATCCGCATCGTCGTTCCCGGAATAACCGGCGGCTTTGCGGTCTGCAAGCGTCAACCTGGCCCAAACCATTCCATCCTTACGTTCCAGGTTCGCGAGTCCCGCACCCCAGTAACGCGCAGCTTCAAAAGAACGGCGAACGAGTCCGCGCATATAAAGTTCGGGCAGGTCCGCGCCGCCATCCATCAACGCGGCGGCTTGACGCATCGTCTCTGGCGTGACGTTGGATGTGCGAAAACCTAATGTGTCTGTGATAATGCCCGTTAACAAAGCATCGGCAACTGATTTCGTGATTTCAAATCCCCAGGCGGGCAGATGATTGGTCAGGATCGCAGCAGTGGCAACCTCTTCGCCTTCGATCAAGTTGAGTTTACCAAATTTTTCGTTGGTAATGTGGTGATCAATATTGACATCAGGCTTGCGAATGGATTCAAAGGGTTTGCCGGTGCGCTTGAAATCGGCGCAATCAACAGTGATGAATGTATCGAATGTCTCCTCGATTTTGGATTTGACTTGATCTGCGCCTTCGAGATGCCTGAAAGACGAAGGCACGCCATCGGCTAAAACCATTTGAACATGTTTGCCTGCTTGAGGCAGGGCCAGTCCCAGGCCAAGCAACGAACCAACCGCATCTCCGTCTGGACGGACATGTGATGCAATCAAAACGTTCTTTGCCTTTGCCAGTCGTTCTTTTATAGCCCCATTGAGTTCCATATCCATGCTCTTCTAAAATCCTCCGAAACTTTTTCGTTTATAAGATAATCTGCCGCTTGTTGCATTAACCGCTAAACTTGCTGGAAGGAATTATGAGTATATACCATAATTCCGATTTGGTTGTTTATGCAACCTTTTGTAAAATAATCGGGACGTATTTTGCGACTGCCAGGATTATTTTTTTACCCTTAGTCCCGCCAAAACTTTCTCGATGTGATCGGCATTCTCCGGCGTAGGATCCCAGTGAAAGCGGAGGCGCGGAAAAACCCGCAGTTCGATGCGCCCGGCCAAAATCCGGCGAATGAAGCCGCTGGCCGATTCCAATCCTGCCAGCACATCTTCGGAGCGCGAGGCTCCTTCAATGGCCGAGACATAAATGTCCGCCCAGGCAAGTTCCTTATCTATATTAACGTCTGTTACGTAAATTGATTTCAGGCGCGGGTCGTTCAGCTCTCGAATAAGCATTTCCGAGAGTTCCTGACGGATGCGATCTGCAATGCGCTGAAGTCGAAGTCCTGACGTCATTTTCGATTTCTATATATAGTTTACTACGATGAGGTCTCTAAAACATAGCAGACAAGATGATCGCCAACTTGAATATCGTTGAAGTTCTTGAAACCCACGCCGCATTCAAAGCCGGTTCGCATTTCACGCACGTCTTCCTTCTCGTGACGCAGGGATGCCATCTCACCTTCAAAGACAATGTCGGAGGCGCCGCGCAGCAGGCGCACTTTCGCATTACGGCGCAGTTCGCCTTCGGTGACGCGGCAGCCCGCCACGCGTCCAAGTTTGGAAGCGGAGAATACCGCCAGCACGCTCGCGCGCCCGATCACTTTTTCGACGATTACCGGCTCGAGCATACCCTTGAGCGCCTTTTCGATATCCTCGGTCATGCGATAGATGATGTCATACAATCGAATGGAAACGCCCTCGGCTTCGGCCAGCCGGCGGGCGGCCACATCTGCCTGCACGCTGAAGCCGATGATGATGGCCTTCGAGGCCGAAGCCAGCATGACATCGTTCTCGCCGATGTTGCCCGTTTCAGCGTACAGCACTTTGACGCCAATCTCGCCTTTGCCAAGTTCAGCCAGTTCCGACATGATCGGTTCGAGCGAACCTTGTACGTCGGCTTTGACGATCAGGTTTAATTCTTTTGCTTCACCCGCCTTGAAATTGGCAAACAGATCCTCGAGCGAAATTTTCTTCTGCACATTGGCCGCAGTCTTGGCGGCGTCGGCGCGTTCGCCCACGATGGCGCGCGCTTCTTTTTCTGAATCAACCACCTGGAATACATCGCCCGCGGCAGGCACGCCGTTCAAACCCATCACCGCCACCGGCGTGGATGGACCGACTTTTTTAACCGGCCTGCCCTTGTAATCTGACAAGGCTTTCATGCGGCCATAAGAGCGGCCTGCCACAACAATATCGCCCGACTCCAGCGTCCCATTCTGGACCAGAAGTGTGGCGACTGTTCCTTTTGATTTATCCACTTCCGCTTCGATGACCGTGCCGATGACTTTGCCCAGTGGGTTGGCGCGGATATCAATATTATCGGCCACCAGTAAAATGCCCTCGAGCAGATCGTCAATGCCCTGTTTCTGCTTGGCAGAGACGGGGATGACCATCGTGTTGCCGCCCCATTCATCCGGGACGAGTTCGAGTTCAGCGAGTTGCTGCTTCACGCGGTCGGGGTTGGAATTGGGTTTATCTATCTTATTCAGGGCAACGATGATCGGCACGCGCGCGGCCTTGGCGTGGGCGATGGCTTCCCTCGTCTGCGGCATGACGCCATCGTCCGCCGCAACGACCAGGATCACAATGTCCGCGCCTTGTGCGCCGCGGGCGCGCATGGCAGTAAAGGCCGCGTGGCCGGGTGTATCAAGGAAGGTGATCGTTCTTCCCTTCTTTTCGACTTGATATGCGCCGATATGCTGTGTGATCCCGCCGGCCTCGCCCGCCGCAACATCTGTCTGGCGCAGCGCATCGAGCAGGGACGTCTTGCCATGATCAACATGCCCGAGAATGGTCACCACAGGCGGGCGGGCGATCAGAGCTTTTGTATCCTCATCCGCGATCAGGCGGCGCCAAAGCGGCACTTCGCCGCTCTCTTCTTTTACAACTTCATCCTGCGCTTCGAGAACAGCTTCAAATCCATATTCAGCCACCACAATCGCCGCGGTATCGAAATCCACGGATTGATTGATAGTTGCCATGACTCCATTCGTCATCAATTTTTTGATGATCTCAATCGGGCTTTTTTCTATCTTTTGCGCCAGGTCTCGTATCACGATACTGGCAGGAAGTTCGATCTTTTTTGCGCTCACAGGCCACCTCCGTAGTTCAAATAAGCAAACCGCCAGATCGGCATTTCCCTTGTCTATCCGACACCGATCCATACTGGCTATGGTCTATGAGCGAGTGGCTAATCGTTCATAGACACTATTCGCCAGGGTCCGCTTCAGAAAGCGTATTCATAAAAGTTTCAAGGTGTAAACGGTCGGCGGGAGTCAAGACAACTTTCAAAGCATTAGCCAGGCTTCCCTTCAGGCCGCTCTCCCAACAGGAACGACGATCATGCAAGTACGCGCCGCGCCCGGCCAGTTTGCCCGTCCGGTCAACCAGCACCCCGCCTGCCGTGCGAACGACGCGCACCAGTTGGCGTTTCGCCATCACAGTGCGGCATCCCACGCAGGTGCGTTGGGGAACATGCTTCGAGCGTTGCACAGTTTTCGTTGACACCTTATTCATTGGTTCCTGCAGGATTGCAGGAACTCTTGTTTATTCTTCTTCCCAAACGCCGCCGTCGCCGCGTTTATGTTTCTTCACACGCACGACCTCACCGCGTTCTTCATCGAGCACCAACTCAGTGCCCTTGCTCTTCTTTTTACCCTTCTTCTTATCCGTCGACTCGTCGTCGGCTGGAGCGCCAGCCTGGAAGATCTCAGGCTTCATCTTGAACAATTCATCCAATGAGACGCCGTCCTTGGCGAGTTCATCATCCTGCTCTTCAGACTTCTTCGAGTCTTTCTTGACCTCGGCAGGCTTCTCGCCAAGCGGTGTTTCTTCCACTGCTGCCGGTTGCGCCACTGGCTCAACGACAGAACTTTCCGCGGTCACAGGCTCAGCCGGGAAAGTTATAGCCGCAATTTGTTCTTCAATATTTTGCATTGCCTTCGGACCCACACCGGATAGGCCAAGCACTTTATTGGGGTCGGTCTTGAGCGACATGATCAAATCGCCGATGGTCTCAAACCCGGCTTCGACCAGGATGTTGAAAATGTGTTCCTTCAAGCCCAGGCCTTCGAGCGGCATGGTAAAGGCCGCAGACGGCACATTGGCGCGGGCCGCGGTCACCCGCTCTTCGTCGGCGCGAGCCGCCTCTTCCTTGATCTGAGTCGTGCGGCGTTCGACGCGGTCCACAAATTGGCCGAGCGCGGTGTACTCCTCCGGCGTAACGGGCCGATTCTCGGCCTTCTTCGCCAATATCTCTTCGATGTGCGGCATGGCTTCGGCCGCGGCCGGGAGCGTGGCTGCCAGCGCCGGGTCATTCTGCAATTTGGCAAGTATATCGCCCGCGGCTTCGACCACAGATTTGATGTCGATGCGCCAGCCGGTGAGCTTGGCCGCCAGGCGCGCATTCTGGCCGTCGCGGCCGATGGCAAGGCTGAGTTGATCTTCCATCACAACCACGGTCGCCGTGCGGCTGCCTTCGATATCGCTCAAATACACGCCGCTGACGCGCGCCGGGCTGATGGCTTTTGAAATATAAATAACGGGATCCTGGTCCCATTGGATGATGTCAATCTTTTCGTCGTGCAATTCCTTGACGATGGCTTGAATGCGGACGCCCTTGACGCCTACGCACGCCCCCACCGGGTCTACGCCGGCCTGCGTTGCCATCACAGCCACTTTGGCGCGCGCGCCGGGTTCGCGCGCAATAGCCTTGATCTCAACAATGCCGTGATAAATTTCAGGAACTTCGTTCTCCAGCAAACGGCGCAGAAAGTTGCGATGCGCGCGTGAGAGAATGATCTGCGGGCCGCGCGAACCGTCTTTGACTTCCAGCACCACGGCACGGATGCGGTCATGAACTTTGAAGCGTTCATTCGGAATTTTCTGGTTGGCGGGCAGAACGCCTTCGGCCTTCATGTCGAGTCCGATCGTGGCGGCCTGGGCGTTGGTGGCTTGCACGATACCGGAAATGATCTCGCCGGTTTGGCGCGCGAAATATTCCATTTGGTTGGAGCGTTCGGCTTCACGGATGCGCTGCTGAATGACCTGACGGGCTGTCTGTGCGGCCACGCGGCCAAAGTCGGCGGGCGTGGTTTCGACGATGACCATATCGCCCAATTGCGCTTCAGGGTTGACCTTATGCGCGCCTTCTAACGTAACTTCGGTTTTTGGTTCCTGCACTTCTTCGACGACTTCTTTTTCAGCATAGACAGTGACCAAACCTGTTTCAGGATCTACCCTGGCTTCGACGTGCTGCGCCGTCGACGCGTTGACAGCCCGCCTATAGGCCGAAACCATGGCAGATTCAATTGCGCCGAGGATGATTTCCTTGGAGAGTTGTTTTTCTTCCAGCACTTCGTTGAAGGCCTGGGCAAATTCATTTTTTGTAGCCATACTACCTTGCTCCGTAATTGTCCTTATTACAAGCAGAAAAGTGGGGGTTACCCACTTCTCGGTGCTTGCGGTATTAGGTTTCCCGTACGCCCGACATTTTAGCATAGAGGCATCAAAGATGCAAGATATAATGGCCGCATGACAGACCGAAATATGGAAAAGGCCGCCCTGCGCGGCGAACCTTCGTATGTTTGGAGAGAAGGGCAACAGCGCCGACTCGATATGATCGTCCATACCGCGGGGAAACGAATCACGGGCAACATTTTGGAAAACGGCTGCGGCGTGGGAATGTACGTTGAGCACCTCGCGCCGTTCGGCGGAAAAATTTTCGGATTGGAATTCGACTTCGAGCGCGCCGCTGAAGCCGGGACAAACTCTCCGCGCATCTTCAACGCCGCCGGTGAATTCGTCCCGCTTCCTTCCGGGACCTTCGACCTGATTCTCAGCCACGAAGTGATCGAACACGTCCAGAGCGACCGCGCCGCCATCTGCGAGATGATCCGCGTCCTGAAGCCGGGCGGGCGCGCTGTGATCTTCTGCCCGAATCGCGGCTATCCATTCGAGACACATGGCATTTATTGGAATGGCAAATATTATTTCGGCAACAAGCCTTTCGTCAACTATCTGCCACGCGTCTGGCGCGACAAACTTGCTCCGCATGTACGCGTGTATTCAACAAGTGATATGCAAAAATTATTTGACGGCCTGCCGGTTAAATTCATCGAACGCACGGTCATCTTCGGCGCGTACGACAACATCATCGCCCGCTTCGGCGCGTTCGGAAGATTTCTGCGCGGCATTTTGCAGTTTTTAGAGAAGACGCCCTTGAAAATTTTTGGTTTGTCTCATTTTTGGGTTGTGGAAAAACAATAGACATATCGGAAACAATCCACAGATTTCGCACGCGTGCCTGCGCACGGCGCAGGCAAATTACACAGATGGAAGAGAAAATCGGCGTAATCTGCAGAAAGTTCGCCTCGTTTGCTTTCATAAATACAGCGGGGGTTATAATCATTTCGATGCGCGCTTCTCCTCTTGTTTTTATCCTGAGATACTTTCTGGTGATTAGCCTCATCGCGGCGACCACTGCCTTCTTGTTCTTCGTTCTACGCGGAGCGTTGAACACGCCCTTGGTTGCGCTTCTTTTTTTGTTGCCCGTCGGCCTGACCACCGCTTTATGGGGATTGGGACCGGGCATCGTCAGCGCTGTAAGCGCATTTCTCTCTTTCAATTATTTCTTCATCCAGCCATATTACACTTTTCAGGTGCGCCACACCAGCGATGTGTTTGTATTATTGGTCTTCTTATTTGTAGCCGTGGTCATCAGCCAATTGGTCGGGCGCGCCCAGGCGGGATTGGCCGCCGCCACCGCCCGCGAACGCGAGGCGACTCAACTCTACGAGTTGAGCACGGCATTGGCCGGATTGCAGGATGATGAAGCCATTGCCCGCGCCATTGCCGAACAAATCCAGGTGGTGTCACAAGCAGAATACATTGAGATTGAAATTTATGCCCTGCCGACGCTAAAAGTTGACCTGCCCATAAATACATCTGCGCCGGAGCAAAAGCCTGAATTTGTCATTGCGCTTCAATCTGCGCGCGGCCAATTGGGAGAGATTCGCATTTGGCGCATCGGCAATTCTGTTTCTCAAGCGGAGAAACGCTTATTGCAAACCTTTGCAAGCCAGGGAGCCTTGGCGCTGGAACACGCTCAACTGGCCCAAGTGGAAAGCCGCGCAAAGCTTTTGGAAGACAGCGATCAATTAAAGTCGGCCATCTTGTCTTCTGTCTCGCACGAATTGCGAACTCCGCTAGCAACCATCAAAGCCTCGATCTCTAGCCTGCGGAGCGGCGAAGTGAATTGGGAATCATCCGCTCGCACTGACTTGTTGGCCGCAGTGGATGACGAGACCGACCGCCTTAACATCCTGGTCGGGAATCTGCTCGACATGTCGCGCATCGAAGCCGGCGCGCTCAAGCCACAGCGTCAGTGGAATCTTCTGGCCGAGATCATTGACGGGGTGCTGGCGCGCATGCAACATCTCACCGAACAACATCGCATCGAAACAGATGTGCCCGACGACTTGCCGCTCCTGCCCGTGGATTATGTTCAGATGGAACAAGTCTTCACCAACTTGATCAGCAACAGCGTCAAGTACGCGCCGCTCGGCTCATTGATCAGAATCAGCGTTCGGGTCCGGGATGAAGAAGCGGTTCTTGTCAAAGTCAGCAATCAAGGCCCTCAGGTCCCGCCCGAACACATCGAAAGAATCTTCGACAAGTTTTATCGCGTCACTGCCGCCGACCGCGTGACCGGAACCGGTTTGGGGTTATCCATTTGCAAAGGCATCATCCAGGCACACGGCGGAGAAATCTGGGCTGAGAATTTGCCCGATGGTTTCGCCTTCAATTTCACTCTGCCGCGCAGTTGGGACGGCGCGCCCCCGCCCCAACTGCCAGTCGACCCGGAAACCACATGACAAACCAGCCGCACATCCTCGTCATTGACGATGAACCGCAAATCCTGCGCGCCCTGCGCACCATCCTTTCTGAAAAAGGATTTGAAGTCACCGTTGCGAATCGCGGCGAAGAGGGACTCGCGCTGGCCGCGGCCAATCCGCCTGACATCATCATTCTCGATCTGGGATTGCCAGATATGGACGGCATTGAAGTCTGCGCCCGCCTGCGGGAATGGACTCAGACGCCCATCATCGTGCTTTCGGTGCGTGACACGGAGCGCGATAAAGTCGCGGCGTTGGACAAAGGCGCGGACGATTACCTGACCAAGCCATTTGGCATCGAAGAATTATTGGCGCGCGTGCGCGTGGCGCTTCGGCACTCGACCCGGGCGCGGGGCGCGCAAACCAGCCTGGTCAAGGCCGGGCCATTGACCATTGACCTCGCCTGGCATCACGTAACCCGCAGCGGAGAAGATGTCAAACTAACAGCCACTGAATTCAAACTGCTCGCCTATCTGGCCGCCAACCGCGGACGCGTGTTGACTCACAAAAGTATTCTGATTCATGTCTGGGATCCCGCCGATGCCGATCACACAGAATATCTGCGCGTCTACATGCGCCAGTTGCGCAAAAAACTGGAAGCCGACCCGAATCACCCACAATATATTTTGACCGAGCCGGGCATCGGCTATCGCTTCCTGGCGGATGAAGACACAGAATAAAATGTGATATCCGTCTAAAAATCAGATGAACTTCGTTATAAAAAACGCTCCAACGGGGAGCGTTTTTTTATTTGTTCTTAACAAGATTGGTCGTTTTTTTTGTCAGGGTTTTATTGCGGCTTGCTATCATCAAATCAAGAAAAGTGACACGAGATGACCGATTCCACAGTAAAGTCAAAATCCCCAAGGGCGAGACCATCCATCCTGCGACACTTGACGACGATTCTTTGGGCATCAAGTCTTCAAGCATTGCCGGTCTGTGAGCAAAGGCTGGTCTCTGCCAAACGATTGATCGTCCTTGTACCAAACTGGGATGTGGACGAAGTTGAAATCGCGCGGCAGGTTTGGAAACTGGCTATGCCTTTTGGCCTGGCCGTTTTATTTCTCGGCCTGTGCACAGACATCACCGAAGAACTGAGTATGCACCGGCGGCTGGCGACTCTTGCCTCCCTCACCCGCGATCCGCGTCTTTCGGTGGATACCCACCTTGAAGTTGGCCGCAACTGGATGCGAAAGTTGAAAGCGATTTTACATTCGGGTGACGTGGTGGTTTGCCATGCGGAACAGCGTGTGGGACTCTGGCGCGTTCCTCTGCGCGAGCAACTCTCCAAACTAGGCGCGCCCATTTGGGCTTTGGAAGGAATTCATCCACCCATGAAATCATCCGCGTTTGCAAAAATAAAGGAAGCCATCTTCTGGCTCGTTTCGATTGTCGTCATCGTCGTCTTCTTCTGGCTTCAAGTTTCCATTGTGCGCATGTCCAAAGATTGGGCGCACAGTGCTTTGATTTATCTATCCGTCTTGTCCGAGACTGGTCTGCTTTGGATTTGGCATTCCGTTTCCATGTAAGTTATCTCAATCGTTGAAAGAATTTAAAAATGCTTTCAGTTGTTCTCCTATTAGTAATTCTTTTTCTGGCTTATAAAGTTGCTCCACGCGAAAACAAGGAACACACTCACAAACACGGAGCAGGGCAAATTGCCCTGCTCGCCGCGCTGGCACTGTTCGGTGTAGATTATTTCACTTCCTTTTATTACGCCGCGGGCGAGATGTTGAGCGCCTTGCATCCTTATGGTCTACAACAGTACGCCTATATCACGGCTGGCGTGATCGCATTTACCAATATTGTTTTTGGCGGACTGTACATGTATTCGCTGGGGCCTTTCAACGAAGGCGGCGGATCTTATACCGCATCCATGCGCTATCTGACGCCCACCCTGAGTCTGATTGTAGCAATCACGCTGATTGAAGACTATGTGCTTACTATTGTAGTCTCAGCCTTGTCAGGCGGCGACCAACTGCTTTCCATCTTGAATGCCTATGGCGCACCATGGATTTGGCATTTTGCGCTGGGCGCGGCACTGGCGGCGGTCACTTGGTATCTCACCATTCGTGGCCGAGGAGAGTCTGCCAAGACTGTATTCACTTTGCTCGCTACCTTCGTACTTCTGACCATAATCATGGCAATTGGACTTTTCATCGCCAAAATGAAAGGCGTCCCTCCTGTTCCGCTCGAAGCCGCCCCCCAAGCGGTGAGCTTCGGACAGGCAATTCTTCACATGCTGACAGCCTCCATGAAAGGCATGGTTGCCCTCACCGGTTTGGAGGCTGTCTCGAACGGCGTGCAATTCATGATTGAAGAAGACACTGGCATTGTGAAGTGGGGCAAGCAACACATGCCGCGCTTGAACAAATTATGGGATTTCTACAGTGGCAGGTCCGGTATTGCACGTTTTGTGCAAACCTCCTTCCTGTTCTATGGAGGCATCACTACATTTTTCCTGACTTATTTTGCTATTTACTTCGACACATATGATGGAACGCTGGGACGCACCCTCGTTGCAAACCTTGCTTTCATCGGATTCACTCAAATCCCAGGCGGTGAAATTCTGTATTGGGCCTATCAGATTTTGGCCGTTGCCATGCTGGCCGCGGCCTCGATGACCGCCTTCCAGGACGCGCAGGCCACCGAATGGCGTGATGTGGCTATCGGCGAAATTCCCGAGGCCATCATTAAGCGGGACGTGCGCGGTACATTTACACGCTCAGTGACGATCACCTTTGGACTCTCGATCGTCATCATGCTTCTCGTTCGAGGCAATACCAGTGTTGCCATTCCCTTCTACGGTGTCGGAGTTTTTCTACCAATTATGATCATGGGCCTGGCCGTGCGGCGTCATGTGTTGGAACACTTCACGGGCCGGATGCGCACAATCGGCGCGGCCGCATCAATGTTCGCGGCCGTGTTGGCTGGCGTCGTATTTGTTGGTCAGATTGTCGGGAAGTGGGAAGAAGGCGGCTGGGTGCGTCTACTCACTTTCGCCACGCTGTTCCTTTCCGCACATTTAGTATTGTTGTCCCCGGCTGGATATCGCGGAGCCAAACAGGTGAGCCGCATTGTCCATGAAAAGGCGCGCGTAGAGGGCGGCATGGCTTCCATTGTGAAGTGGCAGGCTTTCAAAATGCAGGAGTATCGTTACCGGCTCATGATCGGGCTGACGAGTCTTCTGGAATTATTTGGGGTTGGGCAAATGTCCCGCAGAACGGTGGCCGCTTTGGCCGGAGGAGGAAGCGTGAGAATGTCGCAGTTCATATCGAGCACCATGAATCAGCCTGTGACCAGTTCGCGTTCCAAAGCCATTTCGAATCATAAAGCAACGGAGAACAAGACGGTGTTGAATAGAAAATTCGATCATTATCATCTGCCGCCGCGTATCGTGCGGCATCGCATCATCGTGCCGGTCAACGGCGTGCATCAGGGCGCATTGACCGCCTTGCGTTACGCGCATTCGCTATCAAGCGACGTGACTGCCCTGCACATCGCGATGGATAAAACAGAGTCTGAGACTCTGCAACGCCAATGGGCAACGTGGGGCGAAGGCGTGCGGCTGGTGGTGCTTGAATCGCCGCACAAGATGGTGCTGGAACCCTTGCTCGAATACATTCAAAAAATCATGGCCATCAAACAGGAGGATGAGATCATCACGGTCGTCGTGCCGCAATCTATTGAACCGCGCTGGTGGTCGAACCTGGCCCGAACCCAACTGGCCGGGTTGTTGCGGTTAGCGCTTCCGTTTGAAACGGGAATCGTCATCACCGATGTGCCTTACGCCATCGAAAACGATGACGAATAAATCTGGGACGTTTTTATAAGGAGCAAATCATGAACGTAATTATCGTTGGCTGTGGAAGGGTGGGCGTGGAACTCGCTCTTTCGCTTCATCAAAATCACCTGGTCACAGTGATTGACCCAAAGCCTCACTCGTTCGATAGACTCGGCCTGCATTTTTCTGGCCGGACGATTCAAGGAGAGGGATTGAATCAGGATACGCTTCAACGCGCGGAAATTGAAACGGCTCAAGCCCTCGCGGCTGTCACTTCGTCTGACAACGTGAACGCCATCGTCGCTCGCATCGCGCGGGACATTTACCATGTAGGCCGCGTTGTGGCGCGGGTCTACAACCCGCGCCGCGCACCGATCTATGACAAGTTAGGTATCCAAACTGTCTCTTCATCTTCGTGGGGCGCACATCGCATGGAACAAGTGTTGATCCACCCGGGCTTGCAAAGCGTCGGCTCCGCCGGGAACGGCGAAGTGCAATTGTTCGAAATGACTGTCCCGCCCGAATGGAGTGGACGCAAAGTGACCGATCTCTTACCTGTTGAACATCTCGTTCCCGTCACGTTGGCACGCGGCGGGTGCGGCATCCTGCCTCGCATGGATACGATTCTCGAAGCAGATGATATTTTACAAGTCAGCGCCACGACCGAGGGTGCAAAGATCCTGCGCGGCCTTGTCCACGAAAACGGAAACGGTCACAAGAAGGAGTAGGAAACCATGTATGTCTTAATTGTAGGCGGCGGGCGGACAGGCTCGCATCTCGCGTCCATGTTATTGGCACAAGGCCATGAAGTGCGCATTGTCGAAGCTCGCCCCGGCGTGCTGGAAAATTTACATCACGAATTACCCACTGAAGTTATCTATGAAGGGGACGGCACTGATCCGCAAGTGCTTCAAGCCAATGAAGTCCAGCGGGCGCAGGTGCTGGCCGCGGTCGGCGGGGAGGGCGCGGATAACTTGGTCGCGGCTTCATTGGCGCGCCATCATTATGGCGTGAAGCGCGTCATCGGGCGCGTGAACAATCCGCGTAATGCCTGGTTGTTCAATCCCGATTTTGGCATTGACGTGGCAGTGAATCAGGCAGACGTGATGTCGAAATTGATTCAGGAAGAGATGTCCCTCGGCGATATGATGACCATGTTCAAATTACGCCGCGGAAAGTTTTCGCTGGTGGAGGAAAAGATTTTCCCCGGCGCACGCGCAGTCGGAATGCCGATCAAGGATTTATCGCTCCTGCCAAATTGCATCATCTCCGGCATCATCCGCCACGGAGAGATCGTCCTGCCGCGCGGCACGACCGCGCTCGAAGAAGGCGACGAGATTTTGGCCCTGGTGGATGATGCCGCACGCAAGCAGTTGGCGAAGTTGCTCGGCAGGCCGGACGAAGCGTGAAATTCTGCGAAAAACAACGACCTGTTCACAGTGAACAGGTCGTTGTTTTATATTGGCTCCCTGAAATCATAAATCCCATCTTTGAAGGCCCACTTGCGTTTGCAGGCGGGGCATTCGAGATAATCCGGTTTTTCTACGAAGTTTGAATTTCCACATTCAGGACACTTGAAGAATGCTTTTGGCCCACTGACCACTGACGATTGTTCGCTGACGGCTGCCCGTACAAACACGCTTGGCGTCAATTGAAACCATGCGCCGGCCCATTGGAAAATGGAATCAAAGAAGACCAGCATCGAAGTTGGAATAATTCGTTTGAGGAAGCCGGCGCGAAAGTGGGAGACGGCCAGCGTTTTTTCGACGGTGAATCCCAAATTCTTTAGCCACCTCTTCACAGCCTGCGGATGGAAATCAAAGTTGAGTTCCACAAATTCGACCGGTTCGAGCGCAAATGGATTCCACTTCTGCCGTCCCAGCCAGTAACGCAGAATGGATTTGAGATTCTGTTTGTTGGCAAATTCAAGGATGAAGGTCCCGCCCGACCCCAAAACATTTCTCACCTGTCCCAATGCTTTGGGCGCGTCCGCCATGTGATGCAGGACGCGGATCATGGTGGCCGCGTCGAACAAACCGTCCACAAACGGCAGACGATACACATCCGCCGCGACGTAGATGTATTTGTCCGATTGGCCGAGCCGGGCTTGTGCTTGTTCTAATTGCGTGCGCGAATAATCCAGCAGGACGATGCGCTCGAAGCCGAGATAACGCGGTGTGTTGCGTCCCGCGCCCGCCCCAAGTTCCAGCATGAGGCGCCCGCTTTTGGGGAGCAGGCGTTTCAATGCAATCGCTTCGACACGGTCTTCGTATTCGCGCCCGCCTTTGTCCCAAAAGGAGGATTGATAATCGGAGCCTTCGTAATTACAAACGGGAGGAGTGGTCACTGAAAACCGACGACTGGTTATCTTCCAATTCCGCGATATGTGAATCCCATTTCCTTCATCACTGCCGGGTCGTAGATATTGCGCCCATCGAAGATGACCGGCTTGTTCAACAGGGATTTGATCTGATCGAGATCGAGCTGCTTGAACTCATTCCACTCGGTGACGACCATCAAAGCGTCGCAACCTTTTGCCATCTTGTAGGAATCTTCGCAATACTCTATGCCTTTGATAATCCCGCGCGCCACATCCATGGCCACCGGGTCATACGCGCGGACTTTTGCGCCGGCCTTTTTCAATTCTTCGACAATATCAATCGAAGGGGCCTCGCGCATGTCGTCCGTGTTGGGTTTGAACGCCAGGCCAAGCAGGCCAACGGTCTTGCCTTTGAGTCCGCCGACCATTTCGCCGACCAATTTCACCGCGCCGGGGCGGCGATCATAATTGACACCCATCACCGAATGCAAAATACGCGGATCAAGATCATTTTGTTCAGCCATGAACGCCAGGGCTTTGACATCTTTCGGGAAGCACGAACCGCCCCAGCCGAGACCGGCTTCGAGAAAATGACGCCCGATGCGCGCATCGTAGCCCATGCCTGCCGCGACCTCCTTCACGTCCGCGCCGACGCGCTCGCACAGGTCAGCCAGTTCATTCATAAACGAAATCTTGGTCGCAAGGAAAGCATTGGATGCATACTTGATCATTTCAGCCGTTCGCAGATCGGTGATAACGATCGGCGCGCGCAAAGGCAGGTGCAGATGTGCGACTTTCTCAGCCGCGTCGCGATGCAAAGAGCCGATCACGGTGCGATGCGGATTCATAAAATCACCGATGGCCGCGCCCTCGCGCAAAAACTCCGGGCACGAGACGACCGAAAACGGTATCGGCTTGGGCTGGGCTTTGGTCACGATATCGGCCACCCAGTCCCCGGTCCCGATTGGAACCGTGGACTTATTGATGATAATCAGCGGCGCGCTCATCGTCGCCGCGATGGATTTAGCCGCGGCCTCCACGTATTTCAAGTCCGCTTCGCCGTTATCGGCAGAAGGAGTCCCCACCGCGATAAAAGCATATTCCGCATCTTTCATGGCATCGGCATAGGAAGTGGTGAAAGAAAGCCGCCCCGCCTTGACGTTGCGCTTGACCAGTTCATCGAGACCCGGCTCGTAAATGGGCATGATGCCCTTTTTCAAGTTTTCGATGCGTTTCTCATCCACATCCAATGCAGTGACCCGGTTGCCGAGGTCTGCAAAACAGGCGCCCGTCACCAGGCCGACATATCCCACGCCGACCACACAAATCTGTTTCATGGTTTCCTCTTGTTACTGAAAATTTATCGAGCGCATGATCTAAATGATTGGCCCGGATTTGCGCTTGTGTTTTGCCCTTGCCAAATTCTTTTCAACCGTCTCTGTGAACAGTTCGATGTTCATCGGTTTGGAAAGATAATCGTCACAACCAGCCTCGAGCGCGCGTTTACGGTCGCCGGGCAAAGTATGGGCTGTCAGTGCAATGATCGGAATGTGTTTCGTTTCAAGGTCCGCTTTGATACGTTCGGTGGCCGTCCAGCCATCCATTTCAGGCAGGGACAGATCCATCAGGATCAGGTCGGGGCGCTTCGCCTTCGACATGTCAATGCCCTCGCGGCCGCTATGCGCCCAAAAGGTATCATAGCCGGCGCGTTCCAGTAAAAAACGCACCAACTCGTAGTTATCAATGTTGTCTTCGACGATGAGTATGCGCGGCTTGGACATGCCACTCCATGAGTAAGCTAATGATACTACGGCTTACTCATGCGGGCAACTTCTGGTATATTGACCCCATGCGATTACTTTTTATAGCCGACGGGCGCTCGCCCATCGCCCAAAATTGGATTCGATATTTTGCCGAACGCGGGGATGAAATTTATCTCGCCTCCACATTTAATTGTTCAGTGGATTTCCCGCTTAAAGGACTCGAAATCACGCCCGTGGCTTTTAGCGGCGCACGGAAATCGAATCAACACCCTGGCGCCGCTTCATCCCGAACCCTGAAACTTCGCTCTGCCATCCGGCATTTCCTCGGCCCGCTGACGATTCCGCGCGCCTCGAAAAGATTGCGCGGCTTCATCGAACGCGTCCAACCGGATTTGGTTCATGCAATGCGAATTCCCTACGAGGGCATGTTGGCCGCGGACGCGTACACGGGCGCGCCGTTGCTTGTTTCCGTTTGGGGAAATGACTTCACATTGCACGCGCCGTCCACTTCGCTGATGCGACATTACACCACGTGGACAATGCAAGTCGCCGACGCACTTCACGCCGATTGCCAGCGCGACATTCGTCTCGGCAAACAATGGGGCTTCGACTCAGCGCGGCCAACGTTGGTCACGCCCGGCAACGGCGGAATCAAGACCGACATTTTTTATCCGCCCTCAAAACCGGTGGACGAGCCTGTCATCATCAACCCGCGCGGTTTCCGCACTTATGTTCGCAACGATGTCTTCTTTCAAATAATTCCGCTCGTGTTGAAAAAATATCCGACTGCAAAATTTATCTGCGCTTCGATGGCCGGCGAATCGCAAGCCTTGAAATGGATTCAACAACTCAACATCACACACGCGGTCGAGTTACTGCCGCCGCTCCCTCATGCTCAAATGGCGGAAGTCTTCCGCCGCGCACAAATCATTGTTTCTCCGAGCATCCACGACGGCACGCCGAATTCCCTGCTCGAAGGCATGGCCTGCGGATGCCTGCCCGTCGCGGGGGATTTAGAGTCCATCCGTGAGTGGATCACACATGGCAAAAACGGTTTGCTGGCCGACGCGGCCGATCCGCAAAATTTGGCGGAGGCCATCCTTGAAGGTTTGGAAAACAAAAACCTGCGGCAAAAAGCCGCAGGCTTGAATGCAACAATAATTAACGAGCGCGCCGAGTACACGCGCAATATGGGGAAAATAAAACTCTTTTATGAATCCTTGATTCGTCTTAATCGGTAGAGCGCGGAGCCTTCAACGCCTCGAGATGCTGAGTCAATTCAATCTGACGAGCCTCGCCTGCGCGGCGGATATCGCTGATCAGACCTTCGCCGCGGGCGCGGATCTCCTTGCGAAGTTCTTCGCCCGTCTCCGGCGCGAGCAACAGCGCCACCGTCGAGCCGACCAGCCCGCCGACCAATATCCCGATCAAAAATCCAAACATCCGACGCATGGCATTCTCCTTGGTAATTCAGCACATTTGTACCTGCGCCAAGTGTGCTGAAGAATCTTCTGACAAAATTATTATACTGCTTCTTGCAAAAATTACTTGTTTAGCATTCAAATAAAATCTCTCTATGAAATATCGGCGCAGCACGCCGTAGGCGAAATTTTGTTTTTGTGGAATAATAGACGCCACCGCACATATCTGCTTCGCGAAGAATGCGACGGCGAATCTTATCCGTAAACCCACGGCGCGAAAAGGGGACGACGCCAGCGGACTCTACCAAACCTTTGGAGGGTACCATGTCTACCACTGCTCCCGTTCTAACCACTGCGGCTATTGGCGCAGCCGCTCCTCAACGCAAGAAAATCACAACCGCTGTCTTTCGCCGAAAGAAGGAACGCGGCGAACCGATCACGATGCTGACCGCCTACGACTATCCCACCGCGCTGGCGGAGGATCAGGCGGGCGTTGATTCGATTCTGGTCGGCGATTCGCTCGGCATGGTCGTGCTGGGTTATCAAAACACATTGCCGGTCACGATGGACGACATGCTTCATCACAGCAAGGCCGTCGCGCGCGGCGCGCAGTTCGCGCTGTTGATCGGCGACATGCCGTTCATGTCGTATCAGGTCTCAGCTGAGGAAGCGCTCCGCAACGCCGGAAGATTTTTGCAGGAAGGCGGCATGGACGCGGTCAAGCTCGAGGGCGGGCGCGAACGCGCCGAGGCCATCCGCGCCATCGTCGGCGCGGGCATTCCCGTCATGGGACACCTCGGCCTCACGCCGCAATCCGTCAACCAGCTCGGCGGATTCCGTCCGCAGGGCAAAACTGCAGCCGCCGCCAAACGCCTGATCGAAGATGCGCTTCTGCTTGAAGAAGCCGGATGCTTCAGCCTCGTGCTTGAATCTGTTCCCGCAAAACTGGCCGAATTAATCTCGAAGAAAATTTCCATTCCCACCATCGGCATCGGCGCGGGCGCAGGCTGTGACGGCCAGGTGCTGGTCACACACGATCTGCTCGGACTCTTCGACCGCTTCACACCCAAGTTCGTCAAGAAATATGCAAACTTCCACGCCGAAATGCAGCACGCCTTTGGCGAATACATCGAAGATGTGGAAACGAAAAGATTTCCGGCATCCGAACATTCTGTGGAGATGGATGAGAAGGAATGGGAAACTTTACAAAAAGAAATTGACCGCAGATAAACACAAATGAACTCGGATGTTTTAATTGTTGGCACGGGCGCGCTGGCCACGTTGTTCGCTTCGCGCCTGACTTCAGCCGGATGCGCGATTTCGATGCTCGGTACGTGGCCCGAGGGTTTGACCGCGTTACGCATACACGGCGCGCGGCTGGTTGATGCAAATGGCAACGCTCAAACATTTAACGTGCGCGTTGCAGATGATCCCAAAACCTGCCGCGGCGCGAAATATGCCCTCGTGCTGGTCAAAGCCTGGCAAACGGAACGCGCCGCGCGTCAACTGGCGGAATGTTTGGCTGACGATGGATTGGCGGTCACGCTTCAAAACGGACTTGGCAATCGCGAGATTCTCGCAGCGCAATTGGGAGATTCGCGCGTGGCATTGGGAACGACAACCACCGGCGCGACTCTGCTCGGGCCGGGGCTGGTCAGGGCCGGGGGCGAAGGAAAAATTTCCATCGAGGCACACCCCGCTTTAGGTCCGATTGAAGAGGCGTTGCGAAACGCAAAGTTCAATGTGGAGATCGTTGACGACGCGCAAAGTCTCGTGTGGGGCAAACTGGTCGTCAACGCCGCCATCAATCCATTGACGGCTTTATTGCGAATCCCAAACGGGGAATTGTTGAACCGCCCCACCGCGCGGGCTTTGATGCACGCGCTGGCTGAAGAGGCCGCGTCGGTCGCGTCCGCGGAAAAGATCGAACTGACATTCAGCGACGCGACAGCGGCTGTTGAAGAAGTCGCAAAGAAGACCGCGTTGAATCATTCCTCCATGTTCCAGGATGTGCAGCGCGGCGCGGCGACCGAGATTGATGCCATCTGCGGAGCAGTGGCGCGCGCGGGACAAAAACATGGAATCCCGACACCCATCAACGCGGCCTGCTGGCAATTGGTAAAGGCGTTGACCGTCAACGAACAACTTTCTTCTTCATGAATTTATACAATTTGCGAGTATTCCAGCCCAACTTGCATGGTAAGATTTAAAAAAATTCACGCTGGAGGCGTTCATGCGAAAGTGGCTGGTGTTTTTATTTATTTTGGGAACGATTGCATTCCCGTTTTCAGTACGCGCACAGAGCGACATTAAACTGGCCGGTATTCAAGTGCAACTATGGCCTGAATACGATCAACCCAGTATGCTGGTCATTTACGATTTTCAGGTCGCGACCTCAACCGCCCTGCCGGCCAGTGTAAGCATTCGCATTCCGAAGGATGCCAAATTGAGTGCGGTCGCGCAAACCACGGCCAACGGCCTGGTCAATGCTGAATATGACGGGCCGGCCGTGGTCGGAGATTGGCAAATTGTCAACGTAAACATCACAGACCTGGCTGTTTATCGCGTCGAATATTATGAACCGATTTCCAAGACCGGAATGTCACGGCAATTCACTTATGTGTGGCCCGCAGATTATGCGACAGACGATTTCAGCATCAGCGTGAGAATGCCAACTGACACCACTGAAGCTGTGATGGCTCCGGCGCTGTCTAAAGGCCAGGGCAAGGACGGTGCGACTTATTTACAAAACGACTTCGGCGCCCTGCCGGCCGGCCAGTCATTCTCATTAGATATGAAATATACAAGGACAACCGATACATTAGGCGTGCCACAGCAAAAAGTCCAGCCTTCTGTGCCGCTGAATTCAGAAACAGAAGGACGTGTAATGTTCAGCAATTACCTGCCCTATATTCTTGGCGCACTGGGCGTGACCTTGATCGTCGGCGGGTTGATTTATTTCTGGCGATCGAGCCGCAGCGGCCAATCAAAAGGGCGCAAACGGCAAACATCGCAAAACGAGAAAGAAAGCGATAGCGATATTTATTGTCATCAGTGCGGGGCGCGCGCCCGCATCGGTGATCGCTTCTGCCGTGTTTGCGGAACGAAACTTAGACTTGGGGAATAGCCAGTGCGTATGGATACAATCATGAATGGACAAATCCGTTCTAACATCAAACCCGGCGTAACAGTGCTGATCGTCTTAAAGCAGGATCAGCCCTCCGGCAAATTGACCAAGGGCATCGTCAAGGATATTCTGACCAAATCGCCGACGCATCCGCACGGTATTAAAGTCCGTTTGCAGAGTGGTCAGGTTGGGCGCGTGAAGGAAATTGTGGATTTAGAACAAATGGATTCCCGGTAATTCTTCGAGCGTGTTGGCTAACAGCAGTTAAGGGACAACCAGAACCTTGGTCCCCCGGCCGCGGTTGAAAACGCTCTGGGAATCATGCAATGGCTGCGCCCAGCGAAACACCCACTTGGCTTCCACAATACGCATATTGATACAACCGCGGCTCATGGGCGTGCCAAAGTTATCGTGCCAGTAGGTTCCGTGAAAAGCAACGCCCGATTCAGTGAAGAAACTCGTCCATGGGACGCCCGGCAATTCATAATCCTCCACACCGGCAAACAGGTTTCCATTCCCCATATGCTTGGACGGATATTTCTCGAAAACGCGAAACTCACCGCTGGGGGTTTTGGTGGAGATAACATTTGGGCTTGGCCGTCCAGCGGGGATGCCCGAGGAGATATTCGTCTGAAACACTACCTGGTCATATTCATACGCGGTCAGCATCTGAGTGTTCAGATTGACTTCGATACGTTTATTTTCAAGCGGCACTTCCGGGGTAATGGGAGCCCATTCATCGAACGGGATCGGGCGAAGGTGCATGGCAAGGACGTTATAAGGAAAACCGACCAGTTCATCGTAGATGCGATACCAGGGCTGTCCATCGGGGCCTTCGTCAATTCCGTCAATCCAATAAGTAGTGCCATAATAAAGCCGCAGGTTGGGCTGCCAGCCGTAGGTTTTTGTGTAACGCATGGCTTGCGAATATGGCACAGTCAATTCGGATAATTGCCGTGTTCCTTCCGGGATACTGGTCAACGGTTCGTTGAAAAGAACCTTGACCTTTTGTGTGGGGCCGCGATGAATATAACCGCCCCAAACGCGGTACCAGATTGGGTTGTAAATCGGCGTGCCGCCATCAACCTCTTTGTAGATATTGATTAACTCATCTCGGAATCGCTGCCCGACAATCGTACTCTGGTCATTTGGCTGGCTGAACACACTGGCAGATTTGGTCGTGATGCGTATCAGATCTGCATCATTGAATGATTCCAGCCCCGGCAGGAACGGAGAAAAGGCCAGACTTGTAAGAGTGGCGGCACTTAGTTTAAGAAAATCGCGCCGGGAAAGATCGGTCATCGCCTGCTCAAATCAACTTATCGCAAAGGGGCGCGGGCCACGATCAATTTGAAAATGCCTCCCATTCCCAAATCCTCGACGCGTTCGATTTCCAGGCCTGCCCGCCGCACATTTTCCACCGTCTGGCGATTAATGTTAGCGCCCATTATGCGCACAATCAGTGGATTGAAGAAATCCATTATCCTGCCCGCGACGGGATACGGAGAACGTACATGCTCGAGGAGTAATACACGCCCGCCGGGTTTGACAACGCGTCCAAGTTCATGCAATCCAAGCACTGGGTCGGGTACTGAACAAAAAACGAACGTAGCAATTGCCGAATCGAATGCGGCGTCGGGGAAATCCAATTCTTGAACATCACCCAGGCGAAGGTCAACTCTCGAGCACAAATCCAAATTGCTGATTCGTTTTTGTGCCCGCCGCAGCATACCGGGCGTAAGATCAATGCCGATGACCGAAATTCCAGCCGGATAAAACGGCATATTTTTGCCGGTCCCAATCCCGGCTTCCAGCACGCGCCCGCCCGGCACCTGCTCCCATAATTTTATGCGCCAGGAATGAAAACGTCGCTCAGCCAATCCTTCCATCACATCGTAAATATGCGAGAGACGCTGATAACGGCGGCGCGTCGCTTCTGTGGCAGAAGGATCAGATTTGGAAGAAGTTGTGATCATGTTGGCAGCATTGCATTCCAGGTAAACTTATTCATGGTAAATAGGCAAACGGATTCACAAAACTGCCGTTTGCAATGATGCGGAAATCAATATGGTTGCCGGTTGAATTGCCCGTATTGCCCGATTCAGCGATCTGCTGTCCTTTCACGACAGTCTGCCCTGCCTGAACCAGGTTGGCCTCGTTGTGACCATATGTAGTCTTGTAGCCATTGCCGTGATCAATAATAATAAAGTTGCCATAGCCGGTGTTATCCCAGCCGGAGAAAACAACCGTGCCGCTATCGGAGGCGAAAATAGGCTGTCTGAAAGAGGTGGCCAGGTCAACCCCGGGATGACCGCTCCAGAATTCCTGAGTCAGAGTATACCCGTTGACCGGCCAGATGAAGTAACCGGTTCCCAAATTGGGAACTTTGCTGGAGCCCCCGATTGACCCTGAACTGGCCACGATGGGCGCCTGCGCTTCCGCCCACAAGATGGGGCTGGTTCCATTGGGAACGATAATCTGCTGGTCCACCTTCAACTGCGGCGGCTGGGTCAGGTCGAATTTGTTGCCGGAATATTCAAATATCTGTTCGACGGTCACATCGTGAAGACTGGCGATCTTTTCGAGAGTGTCTCCTTCTTTCACGGTATGCAGAACGCCATTCACCGGCAGTATATTCAAGATATCACCGGTCTTTAGGCTGCCCGCGGACGCGTTCAAACTATCATTGCCCCACAGAATCGTCTCCGGTTTGAGCTTGAACTTCTGCGAAATCAACCAGGGCGAATCGCCCTTTTGTACAACATATTCAATCACTTTGTCATCGGGCTGTTCCGGGATATTGGTCTTCAGTTGCAAGCGGCGGGCAATTCCGCCGCCCGGCAGGATGAACGAAGAATTGATGTCCAAAGGCGGGAGTGACGGCAAAGTTGTTGTCTTGACTTGTGGAGCCGACGCGGCGGCTCGCCCGGCTGGTTTTACCCAGGTTACAAAGGCAACAACTGTAATCAATGCGACACAACCAATGATCAAAAGGATATTTAATGCGCGAGTCATTTTATTCCATCTCAGAATCGTACGAATTCCAGTACGCGAATGGGTGGCGGCTGAATTCAGAAATTTCATCGTTTGATAATATTGCCTCGACCACCAAATCACCAGCGCCATTTTGCTAATCAGATCAATAGGCAAAATGGCGCGCATGGTTTTGTATATGATTCGGGATCAAGAGATCTTACAACTTTTTAGCAGATGCCACTTTCATTTTACTGGTCCAGTTGTGAAGTTCACATCGGCAATCATGCCGGGCTTGAGCGCCATGTCAGGATTATCGAGACTGATAACCATAGCGTACACGAGGCGTGTGCGATCTTCTTTGGTCTGGACACTGGTCGGTGTGAACTCGGCTTTGTCGGCCATACGCAGGACCGTGCCATCGAAGACGCGGCCGGGATACGCGTCAACGCTCACGCGGACGGTCTGACCGGGCGCGACCAAACCAAATTTTTCCTCGGGCAGATAGATGGTCAATTCAAGTTTGTCGAGCCGGCCGATTTCAATCAGCGTCGCGCCGGGCAATGCCATCCCGCCTGGTTCAATGCTGCGAGTCAACACGACTCCATCTGAGGGCGCGATAAGAGTGAGTTTTGAAAGTTGTGTGTCAAGGGTATCCAATTGCGCCTGAGCAGCCTTGACCTGGGCCTGTGCGACATCAATCTGTGCCAACAGGGTCTCAACTGGCAGAACGCCCGAAGCGCGCACGCCATAACCTGTTAGTTGAGTTTGCGCCCGCTTGATTTCCTCCCAAGCGGCATCGAGGCGGTCGGCGGAGACGCCGGAAGTGAGTGCATCGTAGGCGGCTTTGGCGGCGTCCAGCATGTCTTGAGATTCGGTGACCGTGGACCTGGCTGCTTTGAGTGCGGCATCAGTCGTATCCGCGTCAGCGTCCAGCCCATCACGACGAGCTTTAGCCTGACTCAAATTGCCCTGCGCCAGTTCCCAACTCAGACGGGCGGATTCGATTTGCAAATAGTAGGGCTGGCTCTTGTCATTGGCAAGCTGGCTGGCCCTTTGCGCTGAGGCAAGCGCCAACTTGGCATCATCCACAGCGGCTTGGGCGGCGGCAACCGCGAAAGCCGGATTGTGACTGTCAGCCGCCAAGTCGTTATAACGAGACTGGGCTTCCTTAAGATTGCTTTCCGCGGTTGTAACTGCCGAACGCAGTTTTTCCAACTGACTGTCGGTGAGCGTGACGGTGATCGCGTAGTACGCGGCACGGGAGTCACTGAGCCGGGCTTGCATGGCAGTAATATCTTCGGGACGCGATGCGGCTGTGGCCTGATTAAAGGCCGCTTGAGCCAGACGCAAGTTGGCTTGTGCGACCTGCATGGCAGATTCGGCCTGGGCGCGCTGTTTCTGGAGCAGGGAATCATCCAGACTGACGAGCGGTTGACCAAGTTTGACCTGCTGACCTTCCTCGACCAGCACTTCGACGACTTTTCCGCCGATCTCGCTGGAAAGCGCCACATTTCGCGACTCGATCACTCCGGTGGCTTCGGTTGCAGCATTGATTGCGGTATTCGCCGAGCTCGCGGTACGCGCCCGCAGCCAAAAGCCGCCGGCGGCGACAAGAACTGCGGCGATCAAGATGGTCATGAAAATTGAACGGTGTTTAAGATGGTTCATGGGGACCTCCATTTCGAATAATACAAATTATGTTTTATGGTTCACGACAGACTACGGCGGAAACGATTTAATGCAACCCAAAGGATGAAAACAGTGAACCCGGCCAGGATGGCTGCATGTGACCAGGTAACGCTGAGATTGACGCCCTTCAGAAAGATATTGAGCGCCAGTGAGAGATAGTGCGTCATCGGGCTGAGGAAGGCTATGCTTTGCAGCCAACCCGGCATGGCTGAGACCGGCGTGATCGTGCCAGATAAAAACAGCATCGGGAAGAGAATAAAGAATGCCATGAGCAGGGCCTGCATGAGGTTGCGCGCATAAGTGGCAATCCAAATGCCAATGCCAGTGCTGGCAAGAACGGCCAATGTAGTGACAGCAACGAAGATGCTTAGCGAACCAAATAGATTGCCATGCGGGGCAACGCCGAAGACAAAGAATGAAAGTCCGACGCCGGTGATCAGCCCAACCAGCTCGAGCGCAATCAGTGGAATCACCTTGGCAAGGATGAGTTCAAACAGGCGAATGGGCGTCACCATCAACTGTTCGAGCGTGCCCGCTTCTTTCTCACGTACGATGCCAGCCGCGGCCAGCAGAACGCCCAGCAGTACCACCGCCAGTGAAACCATGCTGATCGCATTAAAGTGGATATAGCGCATCTCGGGCACATACCAGGCGCGAATATTGTTGATGACCGACGGCCGATTGCTATAAAAAACCGCCTGTCCACTTTGATTGAGGCGTTGAACTTCGATCTCAGACGAATAGCCGCGCGCGATCTGGTTGATATAACCGAGCGAGAGTAAGGCGGGATTGGTCTGCGTGCCGTCAGCCAGGACCTGGAGTTGGGTCGGCTGGCCAGATGCGAGGTCCCGGCTGAAACCGGGCGGGATGATCAGGCCGAGGGAAGCCTGACCCGAATCCAGCAAACGTTCGAGTTCGGCTTCATTAGCGGGGTAAAAATTCAAATCGAAGGCTTCCGCCTGGCGGAATCGTCCGAGCAGGGCGCGGCTGGCAGGCGAGTTATCTCGGTCAAGCACGGCGGTGGGAAGATGCTTTACATCCATGGTCAACGCCCAACCGCACAACACTACCTCGGCGAAAGTATAGATTGCCAGGAAGACGATTGGCAAATCTCGGAAGGTTTGGATGAATTCTTTGCGAATGAGGGACTTCAATCTGGCGATCATGGTCATCCGATCCGTTTCTTGAAGCGCAAGGCAGAGACCAGGATCAGGCCTGCCGCGTAAACAGCCAGGAAACCCATGACTGGCAAAGACTCTCTCCATCCCTGACCTTTGAGGAGAATCGCCCTCGAAAGATCAACGAAATAGCGCGCGGGGAAGGAATTGGAGTAGGCTTGTATGGATGTCGGCATGGTGTGCACTGGGAAGATGAAGCCGCTGAACAGCATCGAAGGCATGATGGTCAACACAATGGACATCAGCATGGCGGCGACCTGGGTGCGAACCAGCGTGGAAACCAGCAAGCCAATGCCGACAGTGGTCAACACATATAGCGCTGAGGCAGCGATGAACAGAAACAGGTTGCCGCGGAACGGCACGCCAAACCAGAAGATGCCGCCCGCCAGCACGATCATCATTTCGATAAATGCGATCACCCCATAAGGGATGAGTTTGCCGAGGATGAATTCAACGGGACGAATGGGCGAGACAAACACCTGCTGGATGGAGCCATGTTCTTTCTCGCGAACAATCGCCAGCGAGGAAAGAAGCGGAGGGAAAGCCATCAGGATCACGCCGAACAGACCAGGCACAATCGAATTGACGCTTTTCAATCCGGGGTTGTAACGCACGCGCGATTCAACAGTGAGCGCGGACCAGCGATCCGGCGATTGACCGGTGCGCTTCTCGACATACGCCGTGAGGATGCGTCCGTTGTAGGCGGCGTTGATCGCTTCGGTATAGGATTTCGCGACCTGCGCGAAGGGCGTGTACGAACCATCGAGAATAGTTTGGACTTCAGCTTGTCCCCCGTTACTGAGCGTGCGCTCGAAGCCGGGCGGAATGACAAGCGCAACATCGGCTTGATCACGGTCGAGCAGGCCAGCGATCTGATCGTAGTTCTCAACCAAACCGACGAGGCGAAAATAACCAGAGTTGGTGAAGGCACGCGAGTAATCGCGGCTGGCAGCGCTCTGATCGAAATCCAGCACGACCAGTTGAATGTTGCGAACATCCGTGTTGACACCATAGGCGAACAGGAACAACATCACCAACGGCAATACGAGCGCGATGCCCAACGTATACGGGTCACGCAGGATTTCGCGCGTTTCTTTGCGAAGGACGGAGAAGGTTCTACTAAACATGATTACTATTCCTGCTCTCTTCCATCTCGATAAACGTGACGAACAAATCTTCGAGCGAAAATGGGATTGGGGCAATGTGCCGGGCCGGATGACCCTCGGAAGCGAACGCAGACTCAATGTCACGCGTGAGGCGCTTTGCATCCTCGACCAGGACGTGGACTCGGTCGCCGTATAAACCCGCGCCCAGCACGCCGTCCATTTCTTTCATGCGTCTCAGCGCGCGCAACGGTTCAGGACAAGCCACTTCGAGCATCTGCCCGGCGCGCATATTGTTCCGCAAATCGGCGGGACTGCCGTGCGCGATCAGGCGTCCGTTGTAAATCAACCCGAGTGTGTTGCAGTGTTCGGCTTCGTCCATGTAATGCGTGGTGACGAAAACGGTTACACCGCGCGCGGAGAGGCCGTAGATCAAATCCCAGAAGGTGCGGCGCGAGATGGGATCCACGCCTGAAGTTGGTTCATCGAGAAAGAGGACACTCGGCTCATGCAGGATGGAACAGCCCAGAGCGAGGCGTTGTTTCCAACCGCCGGAAAGATCGCGGGTCATGGCGCGTTCGCGGCCGGTCAGCCCGGCCATTTGCAACGCCCAGCGTTTGCGCGCATCCAACCGCGAATTATTCAAACCATACACACCCGCATAAAAATTTAGATTCTCTTCCACGGTCAGGTCGTTGTAGAGCGAAAACTTCTGCGACATATAACCGATCTCCGGCTTGATGTCGCTTTGTTGAGTCAATATATCGCGGCCAGCCACCATGCCCGCGCCAGAAGTAGGAGTAAGCAGCCCGCACAACATGCGGATGGTGGTCGTCTTGCCGCTGCCGTTCGGACCGAGGAAACCGAAGATCTCGCCTTCTTTCACACGAAACGAAACGTTGTTCACGGCTGTGAACTCGCCGAATTTTTTGGTCAGGTCGGAGACATTGACAGCAGTAGCGGACGGTGAACGGTGGGCCGTGGACGATGCCGGATCATCCATGGTCCATTGTCTATTGTCCACGGTCTCCTTCTCCAACATCGCAACGAAGACATCCTCCAGGCTGGGCATGGTGCGGCGCGCGTCTGAAATTTGAATATTGTGTTTGGATAGATCCGTTTTCAATTCAGGCAGGTGTTTTGAATCCGAGACCAGCAAATGCAATCGTTCGCCAAAAACCTGAACGTGCGAAGCGCGCGGATGAACACGCAAACGACTCAGCGCCTCGCGTTGCGGCTGGGCAAGCACATCGAGCATCTCGCCGCTCAACCCCGACCTGAGAGCGGCCGGCGTGTCACAGGCAATGATCTGCCCCTTGTGCATGAGCGCCACGCGATGGAAGCGCTCGGCCTCGTCCATGTAAGGCGTGGACACAAAAATGGTGATGCCCTGATCGAGGAAATCGTTGAGCAAGAGCCAGAAGTCGCGGCGGCTGACGGGGTCTACACCGGTGGTGGGTTCATCCAAAAACAGAACTTGCGGGGAATAGGTCAACGCGCAGGCGAGAGCGAGTTTCTTCTTCATGCCGCCGGATAAATTTTCGGCACGGCGATCCGCGGCGCGGTCAAGGCGTGTGAAGCGCAGAAGATCGTCAATGCGCTGCTCGCGTTCACCGGCTGGGACTTTATAGAGGTCGGCGAAGAAATCCAGGTTCTCGCGCACGCTGAGCGAGCCGTAGAGTGTGAAGCCTTCGGACATGTAGCCGATGCGCCCGCCGAGTCCGCTGGGATTCTTGATCACGTCCACACCTGCGATGGTCGCTTCGCCGCGCGTAGGCGTGAGAATCCCGCACAGCATTTGCATCGTGGTGGTCTTGCCCGCGCCATCGGGGCCGACCAAGCCGAAGATTTCGCCGCGACCCACTTCGAGGTCAATGCCGCGAACCGCTTCGACTTTCTTCGCGCCGAAGCCGTAGGTCTTCGAGAGTCCCTGGATGGAGATGATGATTTCGTTCATATTAGAATTGGCGGATGACAATGAAGACCAGCAACGCAGCCAGCGCCAGCCAGCAGAACCAATACAACGCCTCCGCCCATCCGAGGCGAACGCTCTGGCTCTGTCCCTCCAGCCCATGCTTGCGGGACATGCCCGCCGCGTGAGAAATAAGGCCGATCAGGAGGATCGGAATGGCATACGGCGCAAGGAACTTCGTTAGCAGGAGGGCGATCCCCGCGCCCAGCACGCCCGCGCCGATGGAGGACAAAAGTTCCGCCCGTTTGATTCGAGAGATTTGTTCGGGATCCATCATGGCATTCATAGCACATCTCCTTTCACGCTTCAGGATAGCACCAAGTCATGCGCGGGACGAGCGCCAATCAGCGCAAGAAACGTAGGTAAAACTACCTGTTCAAAAAACAAAAAGCCCGGCAAGTACTTGTCGGGCTTGCTTCCGTATAGCATGGGCTTGCTATCATCCTTCGTTGGGTGGTAGGCTCTGATGAGAGACGCTTTTGTGATCTAGGCGATGTTTGCCGGTCGATAGAAACGTTGTTTCCTTTTTGGACCTTGAGCTACATATCCCATCTGAGTCAAATTCACAGTTATGATCTGTTGGAGAGACATCGGATGATCAGGGTACTCCATTGACAGGTAGTGCCGTATTATCGGATCGCTATCGCGCTGGCGTACGTACGAATAGACCTCGCCTACTGTCAGCCCGTCACGCTCTTCAAGGATCTCTCTTAATACAACCTGGAAACGGTCGTGCTCGGTTAATAATGTCCCAAGAAATGGAATTGCTTCCTCTCGTCCCCGATAGACCGCTGGAGAAAGAAAGTGGCTGTTAATCAGCAGGCTAATGACACCGGCAGAAGCCATATCATAGCAATGTTGCAGCATCTCTCTGGTTAGTTTGCCGTTTGTATCGGGAAACGTCGGGAACATCGGAAAGGTCAGATCGGCTGCGAAAAGCAGTTTATGTTCTGGGATATAGAAAAGCACTTCATCTGAAGTGTGAGCTCGTTCTTCGAGGATCCACACGTCATTCTCTCCCAGAACCCATCCTGTCCAGTGCACTCCGCCGATTGTGATCGTTTGTCGGGGCAACGACTCATAGAATTCCATCGTCGTGCGCGATGGATGAAACGGTTGAAAATTCTTTATGTAAATGGACCAGACTGCAGCGATTGCTTTTTCTTCGCCTACAAATAATGCCACGGTATCACGGATCAGCTTCAAAAATTGCCACTTCACGCGGTCAACCTGATAGGCTGCTATTGGATCATAATAGGCGCTAAGCCTTAGAAACAGGTCCGTAAAGTAAGGCACCGGATCGAGCAGGGCCAGGCCTGCCTTTGAGAAGTAGTGATGTTTCTCCTTTGCTTGCGCCATGTGGATCACGTCATTGTTGCCGACGTGATCGGCATGTCCGTGACTGTTCAAGAGTGTAAACGTTTGCAGCGGACCTGCTGCTTGCATTACCTTGAGGATGCTTGCCTTAATTACAGATCCAGCCCCGCTATCCATGACATACATTCGATCATCAGCTCGATAGACAACAACATTCGGGAAATCTTTTGGCCCATCGCCGATGATCAGCCAGAGATTATTGGCCAGCGGCACGATTTCACCTAACCTGGAGTTGCCTGCTGTTTTCTTCGAGGATGTTTTCATTTTTTAGATCCTTTGCATTTCAAATTTTATTCTTCCTTTTCGAACTTCCTTTATGGAGCCATGCGTCTTTGCCAAAGCTTGTACCGAAATCATGGCATCGTACATGTCCTTAGAATAGCAGGGAAAGGTTTTCAGGACGAGCGCTGATCAGCGCAAACCGCACAGGTAAAATTACCTGTTCAAAAAACAAAAAGCCCGGCGAGAGATCGCCGGGCGGATTGGGAGAAGAGATTTTTTATTAGCCGTATACTGGAGATGTTCGCCTTACTCTGCGCAGCACGACAACTTTGCCGGGTCTTTGAAGTACGATATCGCCGCGATCTTCAACGCCTCCGCCATCGTGGGATAGACGTGGATCATGTCAATGTAATCCTCGAGTTTGGCTCTGAAGCGCAGCGCCATGGCCGCTTCGTGGATCACCTCACCCGCGTTGGGCATCACCAGCGAGACGCCCAGCACTTCATGCGTATCGTTGTTGATGACCATCTTGGCAATTCCGTTGGACTGATGGGTTGCGCCCGCGCGCGGCACCAGCTCGAGCGGAATGGTGTTGCACCAGCAGGAAATTCCCGTTGCGACTGCCTCTTTATCCGTCATGCCGACCACAGCCACCTGCGGGTCCGTGAAGATCGTGCGCGGGATCACGCGATGGTCCACTTTTCTGTGCGCCGCCGTCAACGCGTTCAGAGAGGCGATTACGCCGTCGTGCGCGCCGACCGGCGTGGCGGGCTGGCTGTCGGTTTGACGACCAATCACATCCCCCGCCGCCCAGATATTGGAAATGTTCGTTTGCAATTCATCAGTGACCTTCACGAACCCATGTTCATCGAGTTGCACGCCGGCCGTTTCAAGCCCCGCGTTGTCAGTATTCGGCTGCCTGCCTGTGGCAATCAGCAATTTTTGCGCCTTGAAGGATTGTTCCTTGTCGCCGAGGCGCGCGGTCACTTCGATTTCCTGCGCGGATTTCTGTGAGACGCGCTCGACCTTCGCTCCCGTCACGAGATTGACGCCCTCTTCCCGCAAAGTTTTCGTGAGGACGCGTGAGACTTCCGGCTCGTAAGCGGAAAGAATTCTGCGGGACTGTTCCAGAATCGTCACCTGCGTTCCGAAGCGGTGAAACATTTGTCCCAACTCGAGCGCGATGTATCCGCCGCCGATAATGATCAGCGATTCGGGCAATTCTTTCAATTCCTGCGATTCATCGGATGTCAAAAGGTCCGAGGTCAGATACGAGATTTTATCCAGGCCGCTCATCTGCGGGACGATGGGGCGGGTGCCCGTTGCGATCAGAATTTGATCCCCGCTGACTTTTTGATCGCCAACGAGCGCGGTGTGACCGTCAATCAATCTTGCCTGTCCCATAAAAACTTTGACTTTGTCTTCGTCGGAAACGATGGATTGGTATTTCTTATCGCGATATGCGTGAACCACGTCCTGCTTCTGGGAGATCAATTCCCCGAAATCAAATTCCATCTTTGCCGGCTTGAGACCTTTATAACGCGGGTGCGCGGATTCCCAAACCATGCGCGCGGCTTCGATCAGATTCTTGCTCGGCAAACAGCCGCGATTTACGCATGTCCCGCCGAGCGTCCGCATCTCGGTCATGGCGGCGGTTTTGCCCAGTTCCGCCGCGCGCAGCGCCGCCGCGAAGGCGGTGGAGCCGGAGCCTAATATCAACAGGTCAAAATGGTTTTCCATAAATTTCCTTTTGAATTCACGCCGTCCTTCGCTCTTTTACCAGATGGCAGATGCAATCTTTCCCGTCCACATCGTCGGTTGGGAACGTCAAGCCCAGCTTGTAAAGTTTTCGCAAATCCTTTTCCATTTGTTGCAGGAGCGAAATTCGCTCGGCGATCTGGTCCGCTTTGCGCCTGATCTGATCGAGCATAGTTCGGCATGGAGCCTCTCTGCGGTTCTGCATGGCGAGCAGTTCTGAAATCTCACCCAGGGAAAGTTCCAGGGAACGCGCGCCCGCCACAAAGTGAGCGCGCTCCAAATGCCCTTCGTCATACTCGCGATAACCGTTCGGCGCGCGGCGCGGCGGCGGCAGGATTCCAATTGCTTCATAATAGCGAATCGTTTTAGCGGAAAGACTGGTCTGTCGGGAAAACTCTTGTATCTTCATGGAATTGCTCCTGCCTAATATACACCTTCCAGTTACAGGAAGGTCAAGAGGCAATTGGAAGAAAAAAAAGAAGTTGGAGTCTGCCTGTTTAAAACATTCAGCCCAACGATTGCTCGCCAGGCTGAGATTAGATGACAGTGCAATACAACAATTTATTTCTTTACGCTTGTTCTCTGCCCAACGCCAGCCGCCATCGCCAGCCAATAAACGCCGCCAGCAGTCCGCCGATCAGGCTGAATACGGTGATCATGAAAGTCGCGTCCATCCAGAACTGTAATGGGAACAAACGGATCAGCGTATCTGAGTAGGCAAACAACCACGAACCCGGTTCGAAGAAGAAAAGATGAAAATTGTCAAACCAGACCTGCCAGGCGAAGAGCGCCAGCAGGGCGATGAACCCAATCAGGGCGATCGTCAAAAGTCCACCCCATTGGATGCCAGAGGCAAGCGCCGCTCGTTTTCCATTGCGCCACAGAATGAATCCCAGCACCAGGAGCAGGATGGATGCGACCTGCCACACACGCACCACGGATTGATAGGCCGACTGAACGTCTGCCATGTGCGTCACTTCGCGCTGACTGTAAACCGGCTTTCCGTCCAGCATCTGGCTGGAGAGCGCTTCGCTGGGCAGGTTATCGCGCACGTAACTGGTATTGGCCGAGGCGAGGTTGAAGCGCTGTTGTTTGGTGTACCCAAACGTATCGAGCGGGAAACTGGCTTTCCCATATTCAAAAGCCAGGTACGTGTCAGTGGCCAGGAGTTGCGCTGAACCGATCATCACAATTAGGGGGACAAGCAGGGCCAGCAGAATTTTCAGAATTCTATTCAAAAGGGGTGACATGGGTGACCTATGAAAGTGAAACTGTTGGATAAAATAGACCCAACGGGGAGAACCGTTGGGTCCCTGAGGAAAGGAAGAAGTGGAGGCGCAGAGACAACGGGGATTTCGTCAGCGCGGGTTAATTTTGTTGCAGAAGCTTTGCTCCATATTCGTGGCGGCCATCATTACCGCCAGCCAGAGAAACGGCGCGGATCAGTATATCAACGGGCGCAAAATCGGGATTGAAGGCTACCTGTGCGAGTCCCGTCTCGTGATCAACGCGGGCATCTACAACTCCGTTCAGCGCAAGCAGGCTGTTGCGGACGCGGTTGGCACAATTTGGGCAACCCATGCCCGAAACTGACAACTTAACCGTCTCAACGTTTTTGCGCTCTGCAATAGTTGCAGTCTTTTCGATCGGTTCTACATGACAATTTTCATCCATGAAAGGTCTCCTTATAATCGGTAAATTTGATCCAATTCTAACGAACACGCAACAAAGATTGAAGCGCGATTCTGCCTGTCTGCGTATGCGCGTTTTGGCGTATGGCGAATCGGTGTTGCGCGGTTTCCGCTAATCTAACCGCATAAGGCTGTTCAGTCCCGCGGCTTGACAGTCCTTTCCATTTGCATATAATATCACCACATACTGATATGATGATACGAAAGGATATGAAATGCTTCTGCGCGCCAACCCCAAATCCATTGAAATACAAGCCAAACTCTTTCGCGGTTTCTCCGATCCCTCGCGCCTTTCGATCCTGGATGCGTTGCGCGCTGGCGCGGTGACCGTGAGCGAAATCGTGGAAGCGACTGGCTTATCTCAATCGAATGTATCCAATCATCTCAGCTGTTTGCGCGATTGCGGATTGGTCACTTCCGAACAGCAGGGGCGATTTGTTTACTATGAATTGAGCGATAAACGCGTTGGACAATTGCTGATGCTCGCAGATCAACTGCTCGCTGACGTTGCAAAAGGCGTTTACGAATGCACGCGCTATAACGTGAAGGAATCCAAAAATGGCTAACATACAAACTTTAGAAGTCCCCATCAAAGGCATGGACTGCGCCGAATGCACGCAGCATGTTCAACATGCAATTTCCAAACTGGATGGCGTCAAGTCGGTTGACGTTTTGCTCGCCACCGAGAAAGCCGTCATCCGACTCGATCCCGATAAAGTGGACATGCCTGCCATCCGCAGAGCGGTTGCCAGCACGGGCGAATACTCCGTCCCTGAAACCGTCTCACCGCCCCGCGCATCGTACATTCAGGATTTCAATCGTCAGTTGATGATTGTGCTGGCGCTCGTCTTTGGCGTGGTGCTGTCCATTGTTATCGCCGGCGAATGGCTGGGCCTTTTCAAATTTCTCGAAGAACTCGTGCCGTTCCCCATCGGCGTGTTGATCGTCGCCGCGGGCGGCTTGCCCATCTATCGAAATGTGATTCGCGCCGCGCTCAAACGCCAGGTCATCTCGCATACGCTGATGACCATCGGCGTGCTGGCCGCGTTGGTCGTCGGTCAGTGGGTCACTGCCGCCATCGTCGTCATCTTTATGCGCGTGGGCGAATACGTTGAACACTTCACCACCGAAAGCGCGCGCCGCGCGGTCAAAGAACTGATTGCCGTTGCGCCGCAGACCGCCCGCGTCGAACGCGATCATGTCGAAGTCGAGGTGCCAGTTTCCGAGGTCCGCGTGAACGAGGCGGTGATCGTTCGTCCCGGCGAAAAAATCCCTGTGGATGGCGAAGTCATCAGCGGCCATGCCACCGTTGATCAGTCATCCATCACGGGCGAATCCATGCCCATTGAAGTATCGAATGGTTCGCATGTTTTTGCCGCGACGATTGCAAAGCTGGGAAGCCTGCGCGTAAAGACGTTACGCGTCGGTGCGGATACGACGTTTGGGCGCGTGGTCAAAATGGTGGAGGAGGCTGAAGCGCATCGCGCCGACGTTCAGCGGCTGGCCGACAAATTCAGCGCGTACTACCTGCCAGTTGTCGCCGCCATCGCCGCGCTGACGTTTTTGATCAGCCGCAATCCGTTATCCACTGCCGCGGTGCTGGTCGTGGCGTGCTCGTGTTCGTTCGCGTTGGCGACGCCTGTTGCCATGCTGGCTTCGATCGGCGGAAGCGCAAAACGCGGATTGTTGATCAAAGGCGGAAAATATCTGGAGACGCTGGCGCGCGCCGACGTGGTGTTGGTGGACAAAACTGGCACGCTGACTCTCGGTCAGCCTCAGATCACGGATGTGATCCCGCTCGATGGTCTGCCTCACTCGGAAGTTCTCACGCTCGCCGCGTCTGCCGAACGTTACTCCGAACATCCGCTGGCTGAGGCGGTGCGCACCGCGGCTCGCGCACAAAACGCACAGTTCTATGAGCCTGAAAACTTTGAATCGATTCCCGGCATGGGAATCCGCGCAACAATAAACGGCAGTTTGATTGCGGTTGGCAATCGCCGCCTGATCCCGTCGGCAGACTCATTGCCTGTTGTCAAACAGTTGGAAGAACAGGGCAAGACGCTTTTGTTTCTTTCGCGCGAGGATCAACTTACGGGGATACTAGCCGCCGCCGATACGCTCCGACCTGAAGTCCCCGCCGCGCTGGCGGAGTTACGCGCGCTTGGCATCAAACGCATCGAATTGCTCACAGGCGATAATGAACGCACCGCCTCCGCGCTGGCTGAAAAACTCGGCGTCGCGTATCGCGCGGACCTGCTGCCCGAAAATAAAATTGAAATCGTAAAAGAGTATCAGGCGAAGGGACATACCGTCGTGATGATCGGCGACGGAGTCAACGACGCGCCCGCGCTGGCGCAATCAGATGTCGGTATCGCCATGGGCGCGGCAGGTTCAGACGTTGCCATCGAAGCCGCGCACATAGCCCTGATGCGCGAAGACTGGACTCTCGTGCCGCAGGCCTTTCGCATTGCGCGCCGCACAATGGGTATTGTCAAAATGAATCTTGCTTTTACCGCGCTTTATAACGTGATCGGCTTATCGCTGGCGGCATTTGGCATTCTGCCGCCCGTGCTGGCCGCCGCGGCGCAATCCCTGCCCGATCTGGGAATCCTTTCTAACTCGGCGCGGCTGCTACGGCAAAAAGAAAATTAATTCGCTGATGGTACACACGCATCTCCCCGCGCGCCGAATCGTAGTATCCTGTATAATCAAATCATGGCAATTCCGAAACAAATAGTGTTGATTGATACAACAAAATTGCTAAACCAATTGACCAACCTGTGCAAAGAGCATTACAGGGAAAGATTGATTTCGCTGGCTGTGTTCGGATCGGTTGGACGCGGCACATCGCGCCCGGATTCTGACATTGATTTATTGCTGGTCATCAAAAACCTGCCAAGCGGACGCATTGCCCGCGTGAAAGAATTTGCGGCAATTGAAACCGCGCTTGGCATGGCAGCAAAAGGCCGCATTGAACTTTCGCCTGTTTTCAAGACTCCTGAAGAAATAGCGAATGGCAGTCCTTTATTTCTGGATATGGTCGAAGATGTCAGTATGTTGTTTGACCGCGACGACTTCTTAAAAAGTGTTTTGAAAAACTTGAAAGAACGACTGCAAAGATTGGGCGCGCGGCGCATCTGGCAAGGGGATGCCTGGTATTGGGATTTGAAGCCCGACTACAAGCAAGGGGAGATATTTGAAATATGAAAAATCTTTCTCTTGCAAAGAGCTATCTGGATAAAGCCCACAAGCGGCTGAAAATCCTGCCCCTTCTTTTGAACGAAGATGATTATTCGGATGTCGTTCGTGAAGCGCAGGAAATCGTCGAATTGGCGCTCAAAGGGATGTTGCGCCAAATCGGCATCGAACCGCCAAAATGGCACGATGTGGGGCAATTGATACTGGAATATAAAACGCGGTTCCCCGACGAAGTCTCATCACAGGCGGAGAAGTTGGCAGGAATTTCTGCCTGGCTTCGCAAAGAGCGCGAGTTTTCGTTTTACGGGGATATAGATTTCATTCCTTCAGAACAATACTCGAGAGACGATGCTCAACGCGCAATTGATGACGCAATGTTTGCTCTCCAAATGGCTGATTTGACAATCAAATAAATTCCCTGCGCTATTTATCCCATCCTTTTCTCTCCATCTGCCCGCGAGACTGTTGCCAAAAATTACCCTGAAATCAAAAATTGATTTGATACAACGGCCTCCCTTGACGCTTTTTCAACTCAAAGATATTATATGAGCGTTTGTTCATATATTCAAAAATATCATGCCTCTGACCGAACTTAAAGCCACCCGACTCTCCGACCTGTTCAGCGCGCTCAGCGATGCCAGCCGTGTGCGGATCATTTCCGCACTTGTCGAAAACGAAATGAGCGTCGGCGCGCTGGCAAAGAGACTCAAGATGAGCGCCTCCGCCGTCTCGCACCAACTGCGCGGACTGCGCCTGCGGCGCATCGTGCGCGCCCGCAAGGACGGGCGGCAGGTGTTCTATTCTCTCGACGATGAACATGTCGCCGAATTGTTCCGACGGGGACTCGAACACATGGAGCATAGTTGATCATGTCTGAAAAAACAATTGAATTGGAAATCCCCCTGCTCCTGCCCAACGTGCAGAACGAGCAGGATGAATGTCTCAACCGACTCGAAACCTCTGTGCAAAACCAGAAAGGGATTCTGCGCGCACACCTCGAACGCGATAAATCCCCCGTTTGCCTGTGCATGCACTACGACCCGAATCTGCTCGGCATCGAACAGGTGCGCCGCATGGCGGAACGCGCGGGAGCGGGAATTGCCAACCGCTACCATCATCTTTCCACTCCCATCGAGGGCATGGACTGCTCGGACTGCGTGACCGTCATCGAACACAGCGTTGGGCGCATGGACGGCGTGCTGTCGGTCAACGTCAATTATCCCGCTGAAAAAATGTGGATCGAGTACGACAATCAAAAGATCAACCGCGCCTCCATCGAAAAGCGCGTCCGTTCGCTGGGATATGAAATCCCAGTGGAGGGTCTGCGAAGCTGGTATAAAGAGAATCGCAAACTTGTGTTCAGCCTCACGGCGGGATTGCTCGTGCTGATCGGCTGGCTGGGTGAAACATTTTTTGGATTGCCGGTCATCGCCGCGATGGTTTTGTATGTTGCCGCGTACGTCTTCGGCGGCTGGGACATTTCACAACACGCCTGGCACGCGATCAAAGAGAAGCATTTCGATACCGACCTGTTGATGGTGATGGCCGCGTTCGGTGCGGTGGCGCTCGGTCAATTTGCCGAAGGCGCGCTGCTTCTCTTCCTCTTTAGTCTCGGTCACGCGCTGGAGGAACGCGCGTTGGATCGCGCCCGCGCCGCAGTGCGCGCGCTGGCGGACCTCGCGCCAAAGATCGCCCTCGTCCGCCGCGATGGTAAAGAGCAGGAATTTCCCGTTGAATCGCTGCACCTCGATGATGTCGTCATCGTCCGTCCCGGCGTGCGCATCCCGGTGGATGGCGTCATCCTCACGGGAAACTCTGGAATAGACCAGTCATCGGTCACAGGCGAATCGCTTCCCATTGATAAAGTTCCCGGCGATCAGGTATTCGCCAGCACGGTCAATGGCGAGGGCGCGTTGGAAGTGAAAGTGACGCGCCTGGCAAAAGATTCCACGCTTGCCCGCGTGATGAAAATGGTGGAGGAAGCGCAGGCGCAAAAATCGCCCACCCAACAAACGGTTGAAAAGTTCGAGCGCGTCTTTGTCCCCGCCGTGTTGATTCTCACCGCGCTGATCATCATTGTGCCGCCGCTGTTTGGCTTTCCATTCCGCGAATCGTTCCTGCGCGCAATGACCCTGCTTGTCGCCGCCTCGCCCTGCGCCCTCGCGCTTGGCACACCCGCCTCCATTCTCGCGGGCGTCGCGCAAGCCGCGCGCAACGGCGTTCTCATCAAGGGCGGCGTGCATCTCGAAAATCTTGGCCGCCTCAAAGCCATTGCCTTCGACAAAACCGGCACCGTGACTCACGGTCAGCCTGAGGTGACAGATATTGTCGTGTTCCCAACTTCGGGGTGGAAAGAAGCGGATTTATTGTCTCTCGCGGCAGGCGCGGAATCACGCTCCGCGCACCCGCTTGCGCGCGCGGTCGTCCGCTCGGCTCAGACTCAGGGTCTGCCTGTTTCCGTCATGGACGAAGTCGAGTCGCTGACGGGACGCGGCTTGCGCGCAATCTCGAACGGCAAAACGATTTGGGTCGGCAACCAAAAACTGATGGACGAAGCGGGCGTGACGCTATCCGCCGAATCCGTTTCACGCGCAGAGTCCCTGCAACAAATGGGAAAGACGCTGATGTGGGTTGCGGCTGACAAAAACGCCATCGGATTGATCGCGCTGGCAGACACCCTGCGCCGCGAAGCCGCGCCGACCATGAAAGCCTTGAAACGAGCGGGCATGGCTCACACCATCATGCTGACGGGCGACAACGTGCGCTCTGCATCCGCGATTGCATCTGAAGTTGGTCTGACCGAATTCCGCGCCGACCTCATGCCCGAAGATAAACTGACCGTCGTTCGCGAACTTGTCGAGCAATACGGACAAGTCGCCATGATCGGCGACGGCGTGAATGATGCGCCCGCGCTTGCCAACGCAACGGTGGGAATCGCAATGGGCGGCGCAGGCACAGATGTTGCATTGGAAACTGCCGACGTGGCTTTGATGGGCGATGACCTGTCCAAACTGCCGTTTGCAGTTGGATTGGGCCGCGCCACGCGCGCCATCATCATGCAAAATCTTTTCATTTCACTCGGCGTGATCGCCTTTCTCGTCGTCACCTCGCTGATGGGCTTCGTCAGCATCGGCATTGCCATCATCTTCCACGAAGGCAGCACGCTGGTCGTTGTGGCAAATGCGTTGAGGCTGCTGGGATATAAGCAGTCGTCGTGAAATGAACCCGGAGACAATCGAAACTTCACTCCACTGGTTTGGCGGACTGACGGCCTGGGCAACGCTGGGCGTCGTCCTCTACGGTATCTGGCGCGGGACGCGCCGCCCGGCGGGCAGAACGACCGGGCGCGCCGCAGGCTGGCTGCGCTCGCCTTTGTTTTACCTGTGCGCTACGGCGCTCTTTGTCGGTTCGTCTGTCGCGTTATGGCGACCATTGCCGCTGGTGCTTTCGATACAGGCGCGAGCATGGATGCTGGCGCTGGGATCACTGGCGTATTTCCCCGGTTTGGCTTTCTTCTTATGGGGAAGGCTGGCGCTTGGGAAAATGTACTTTGTCTCGACCGGTTTTGGCGCGCAGTTGTTTGCCAGTCACCAGTTGGTGACACACGGACCATTCGCGATTGTGCGCCACCCGATGTATCTCGGCTTGATCGCCGCGGCATTCGGCAGTCTGCTGATCTATCAGACGTGGACGACAGTCCTATTTGCCTTTTTCGCGCCGTTCATCCTCCGCCGCGCCCGGCGTGAAGAGCAGGCTTTGGCTGCCGAGTTCGGCGAAGAGTGGCAAGCCTACGCGGCGAACGTGCCGATGTTCCTTCCGCGTTGGAAAAAGAAATCGAAGGAGTCCAATCAATGACAGTTAATTTCATCGCCATCCTGAGGTCACTCTTCCTGTTCGGGCTGGCTGGACTTGCAGAGATCGGCGGCGGATATTTGGTGTGGCAATGGCTTCGGGAAGGCAAAGCGCTGTGGATCGGGATCGTCGGCGGCGTTGTGCTGATTCTCTACGGGGTAATCCCCACCCTGCAAACAGAGCCAGCCTTCGGACGCGTTTATGCGGCGTATGGAGGAATCTTCATCGCGCTTTCGATCCTGTGGGGGATGGTCTTCGATGGCTGGCGGCCCGATCGCTTTGATCTAATCGGCGCGGCGATTGCGCTCATCGGCGTCTTCATCATTATGTGGGGACGGCTGTTGTTTCGATAAAACAGAAAGCCGCGTAATCGGATTTGAGAAAACAACATGATGCAGAACAAACTTTCCGCGGGCGCACAGCACCGGCGCGCGTTGAAGATCACTTTTGCGCTTACATTTACCTACTTCATCGTTGAAGTTGTGGGCGGCCTTCTCACTAACAGCCTGGCGCTGCTGGCGGACGCGGCGCACATGCTCACCGATGTCTTTGGGCTGGGCCTTGCGCTCTTCGCCATTTGGATCTCACAGCGTTCCACCAATGCCGCCAAAACGTACGGTTATTACCGCGTCGAAATTCTGGCGGCGCTCGCCAACGCGCTGGTGCTTTTTGGAGTGTCGTTCTATATCCTGTACGAGGCGTATCGTCGTTTCCAGGAACCGCCCGAAGTGAACAGTTTGCCGATGATGATCGTTGCGGTCGTGGGACTCGCCATCAATTTGACCGGCATCTACAACTTGCGGCGCGGCTCCAAAGAGAGCCTGAACGTGCAGGGCGCATTCCTGGAAGTGGTCAGCGACACGCTCGGGTCGCTGGGTGTGATCGTTGCCGGTCTGATCATGTATTTCACAGGCTGGTATTACGCGGATCCGATTTTCAGCGTGCTGATCGGTCTGTTCATCCTGCCTCGGACGTGGGGTTTGATGACCCAGGCGGTCAATGTGCTGCTGGAAGGCACGCCCGCGCACATCAACCTGAAAGCGGTCGAGGAGACGATGCGCGCCGCGCCAAACGTCGCGGCGGTTCACGACCTGCATGTGTGGACGATCACATCGGGGATGGAATCACTCAGCGCGCACATCGTGCTTGCGGAGGGCGTCTCCTTGCAGGCGGGGCAGAAAATACTGGAGACGCTCAATGTTCAATTGAAGGAAAAATTTGGGATTGAACACACCACGATTCAAATCGAAGCGGCGGAACGCGTCAAGGACGAAGCGAAGTTTTGAATTGGCGTGAGCAGATACATCGTTGCCATCATCCCAACCCTTCCTCCCAAAAGGGACAGGGTGAGGGAAGAGCGGGCGCGCAAGGTCATCACTCCATCCGCATCTCGAAGGGGGAGATATAATCTGCGAAAACAATTCAGGAGTGCAGGATGGACAAATCGGCGCTGACGGAAATGGCCGCCGCAAATCGGAAAGGTCGGACATGTCTTCCTGTATGCGGGATGCAGTTGCCAATAAGGAGGCATTGATCATGAAAAAGGATTTCCCCGGAAACCGATGGCTGTTGGCTATCCTATCGCTGGCAATTGTGTTCATCCTCTCCGCCTGTGCCGCGCCAGCCCCTCTCCCTGCGGAGGACGGAACGCCCACCCCCACTCTCATTCCAACTCTCGCTCCCACCGCAACTCCAGAACCTACTCCCACTCCCCGTCCTACGCCGGTGCCGGTCAGTGAAATATTCAAGACAAACCAGGAATTTTATACGGCTTTATCAGCCCAGGACAAACAGGCTTCAGAAAATTTCTCCGTCGAAGACGGCAAGACCTATCTTTCCTTCGGCGATCAAAAAGTTGAGGTTGATCCTTCATCCGGCGCCATCAACGTTGACGTCAATGGCAAGCCGCTTTTGGTAGAAGACACCGGTCTTTTGGCAAAGCCCATCACCATCCGCGGTATTGGAGAAAACGAAGGAAAAGTCTTTGCCTTTGCCCAGGCAACTACTATCAAACTTAATGATAAAGGAGAAACAAAAACATTTCCCGCCCACTGGTTTGAAGTCATCCAAACCAATCACCCGGTTGACCAGAATGCTTCTCCAGCGGAAAAAATGAAGCAAAGGGAAATCGCCATCAACGATCCGATTAAAGTTTCCCTTGAACAGGTGCAAAACGGCGACTGGGCGGCGTCGGTCCTTTTGAGCGGATATCTCAAACCGTCTAAAGATACGAAATTCACCGGTAATGCTTTGTTTCATGATTCTAATGATTCGGACTTTGGTAATTTAAATCTACTATATACTTCCGATAAAAAACCGATTGATATTTTTGGAGTGATTGTTGGCGGCGTCGTCGACGGCATTGCTTTAAGACCATACCAGGTCTTGAATCCGGCCGATGTGGCAAAACCCGATAAATCCCAAATACTAATTGCGACTGTGGGTATGGGAAAAGAAAGACAAACTAAAGAACAAAACCTGGCATATCTTAATTTTGTATATAACCTAAATGCCGAACCAACATTGGTAGTTTCATCGTCGATTAATGCAGAGACTCTTGGCTCAGACAGTTTGGTAGACCAGCCCTCGGTCCTTGTCCTCAAACAAGTCCCGGGCAATGATCCGGCCTATAATGATTTTATTGCAGGAGTTATATATGCAATGCGTAATGATCCTAATGCAGATCAAAATTTATGGCAGGCAGAGTATACGGCTCCACTGCCCTTACAGCTTCAAAACCTCATCTGGCTGGCCTATTTTTCTTAATCTTTTAAAATGGAAATTAGTTACTGGAAAAATAGTAACGTAGTAATAGAAATTGGAAGATGAAATTACCGGCGCTACGGATAAACCCTCTGCATCCAGTCCACCGGGTTGACCTGCACACCGCCCACCCAAACTTCCCAATGCAGGTGCGGGCCGGTCGTGCGGCCTGTCGCGCCGCCCAGCCCGACCAATTGTCCGGGTTGAACCGCGTCGCCAGGCTGGACAAGTATCTTGGACAGATGATCGTACGCCGTGTACACTCCCCAGCCATGATCAATGACAATTACTCCGCCGCGCACGGTCAGGAAGTTGGTGTACACGACTTTGCCCGGGGCAACCGCGTAAAGTTCAGTCCCAACCTGGCCGCAGAAATCCAGCCCGCTGTGAAAGGAATCATATGTGCCGCCGTTGTATGAGCGGCGGTTGCCGAACAGCGAAGTCCAGCAATTCGTGAATTCTTTTGGCACAGGGCTGACGAATTGGCTGTTCCACATTTTCTCAGGTGAAACAGGCGCACCCAGCGAAGCCCACAATTTGCTTTCAGGCCCTGTCACAGCCGGGTCTAAAGTGGCCGGGTCCACGTTCAGGCTGGGGTCATATGGAAATTTCGCATCCTCCACGAGCACATCCTGTGAAAAGGCGAAGCGCTCTCCATTTGATAGTTCGCCCTGCAATGTCAAAGGATAAAGGCCGGGCGGCGTCATGGCATAGATGCCCTGCAGGGCAACGTAACCATACTCCTGCGGGAAAAAGTTCAGCGTTCGATCAGCCAGCAAACCGCTCAGCTTAATACCCGGCGGCGCATAGACTTTGACCACCGTTGTCCCGCCCTGGAGCATGAGCAGCGGGTCCACTTCGATCTTTGTAATTGCCTCCGGTAAACCGGCCGGCGCATCCGCTGAAGAACTGCCGGCAACACGCAGAACATCGCCCGGCACAGCCGACCAGGTATCCTGTAAATTATTCTCCATAATCAGCGACCACGGGTCTTCGCCGCGCAGGACCGCCAATTCCAGCAAAGACTGGCCGGATGTCAAATCGGCGCGTCCGGCTAAAGATGAATTTTTGTTTTCGGCCACTGGAACGATGAGACGCGCGCCGGCATATAACTCAGCCGGGTTGACCAGGCGATTCAGCCGGGCCATGGTTGCTTCTGAAAGTCCATAACGGCGGCTCAAAGTGCGAAGCGTTTCTCCATATGCAACCGTCACAGTATCGAGCTGCCCGCTTACTCCACTCAAGCCGGGAATCACCAGGCGCGCACCGGTAAATACCTGGCTGGCATCGCTAATGTTATTCGCCTGCTGTAATTCAGTCACAGGTACCCCAAAGCGCGCCGCAATCTGCCAAAGTGAATCGCCCTCTTGAACGATATAGTACGGTTGATCCTGTCCCCCGTCCTGGGCTGTGACCGGCGAATAAAAAATCAGCGAAAGAATGAGGGCAAGTGAAATAAAAAAGAGTCTGGATGGTCTCATTGTGATTAACTCTATAAATTTTGATATGCCACAATCGTGAACAAATCCTCATGAGTATGCAAGAGAGGAATCAAGCGATGCAGGCGCTGACATTGTACAGCCACCAGCATTCGGCGTCCACCATCACGCTCGACCGCGCGCAGGATGTTCTCAGCCAGTTCCTCGTTTTGTTTTTCCCACGCGGCGCGATCCTTTGCGCTCCACAGCGATTCGGTCATCCAGCAAACCGTATGACAGAACGCGCCAAACCACGCGCCGTTGACGGACTCCACATCGTCAGCCTGGATCTGGCCCCATTGCAGAAGCCGCTCAAAGGTCCGCACGAGGCGGCGCTTCCAGCCCGAGTCCGGCGCGAAATCGGCATACTGCTTTGGGGTCGGCGCGACTGGAATCAGAACGATGTCGGTTGACGCAATGATCGGGGCCAGCGCTTCACGGATTTCGATTGAGGCGCGCGAAAAATCCTCGCGCTCCCACGCGTCCATTGTGATTTCGGCGCACAGCAAGTCGGGCGCCATGTCCGCAACGACCTTTCGCAGGCAGGCAAGATCATAAGCGATCGGCTGGCTGTGCAGGTCAGACATCGTACCGAGGATGGCAAGGCGGGTTCGAGGAGAAGGATTCATTTTCAAAAAGGATAACGCTAAATCCGGGCGATTGTAAGCGCAAATCCGCTCGAAGGCATCGCGTAAAACTACCTGACTACATCCGCCTTTGCGGGCGGTGCAAGGATAGTCCCAACGCTCTTCGGGATTTTGACGGCGACCAGCATGGCTTCAGTGCGCGAGTGCACGCCCAGCCGCGCGTAGATATTTGCCAGATGCCCCTCCACAGTGCGGATGCTAAGATACAGCCGCGCCGCAATCGCCTTGTTGCTCAAACCCTGCGCGAGCAATTCAAGGATTTCGCGTTCGCGGTCGGTCAGCGACTCAATGACTGATTTCTGGGATGTCGTAAGAGTTGGTTTTGTCTGATGCTTTCGCAGGATGGTCGTTGCCAGCGAAAGACTGAGATACTGTTCGCCGCGCGCCACCTGGCGAATGGCGATGCCGAGCGCGGCGGGCGGTTCATCCCTGGACAAGAGGCCGGTTACCGTTTCTGGCAGCGACTCAGCGCCCGCGCCTTCGACGAGCAACAGGATGAATGTATCAGCTGAAACGCGCGGCAGGTCATCACTGCCTGCCCGCGCCTGCCAGACCAAAACCTGCGGCGGCGGAGAGGCCTCGCGCGCAACGACGCGCAGGCCCGGCAGGCTGGCGATCAACGCCGCCAGGCCGGCCCGATCCATTTCAAATCCGCCGCCAACAGAGACCGTGATTTCGTGATGCTTCATCTTCCAATTACATTCATTTTGTTACCGAGTATGATACTTGCATTCCATTGACAGAGTATGCATCCAACAATACGCATTTTAGCCTATAATCGAAAGACGAAGGAATTTGTGATGGACAAGACCACCCTCATTGATCTCGTTATTGCGCCTGTCCCTTTTACCTGGTGGCCCCGAATCGGCGCGAGAAGGAAGTGATGGCCCAATTTGCCCGACCTGCATTTCGCGGCGACCTGGCCGACATCGCGCTGGCATTCGTCCCTTTCGACGATTTACGCGATCATTGCGAGGCGCTGTGTAAGTTCGGGGAAGACCATACTATTCTAAAAAAGATCGCGCGCGGCAGCCGCGTGTCTTAGTTCTTAAGTCGTTTTCCGCATTTATACTGAGCACGGTCATAAATCGCGCTTTTTCTTTACCGCAAAGACGCGCAATTAAAGGTTTTAGCCGCTCCGCCGCAAGAGTTCATCGTATCTCTACGATGAACTCAATGTATAATATTTCATTATGCCCGGCACATTCATCGCAAGAAAACCCGTTGTCGTTTCCTACCCAAAGATGCCTGACGCCTTTGCAGAAGCAGATTTGATCGTGAAGTTTCTGAAGGAGAAAGGTTTCAACGTACCGCAGGGTTCGTTATACGATGAAGATTTGCGAAAGCGCATAAAGGATGGGGAATTCGACATGCTGATCGCGGTTGGCGGAGACGGCACGATGCTGCGGGCGGGTCATTTGTGCGCTCCGTGCGGCGTCCCGATCCTGGGCGTCAATCTCGGACGGCTTGGCTTCCTCATCCAAATCGAGCGCGATGAATGGCGCCCGATGCTGGAACGGCTTTTCAATGGCGAAGCATGGATCGAACACCGCATGATGATACGCGCCGAACATGTTCGGGCCGGCGAAGTGCTGGGACGCTGGCACGCGCTGAACGAAGCCGTGGTCAGCCGCGGTCAGAACCTGCGACCGGTGCGCCTGGCCGCCAGCGTGGACGGACGTTTGCTCACGACTTATGTGTGCGACGGACTCATCGCCTCCACGCCGACCGGCTCCACCGCGTACGCGCTGGCCGCGGGCGGTCCGATCCTGCCGCCCGATCTGCGAAACATTTTGATCGTCCCGATTGCGCCGCATTTATCGGTGGACCGCGCGGTGGTGCTTTCAGAAGGTTCGTCAATTAGTATCATCGTGAAGAGTGAAAACTCCGTTGTCAGCGTGGATGGACAGCCGCCTCTTCCGCTCGCCGAAGACGATCATGTGGATGTGCGCGCCGCCGAATACGCCGCACAATTTGTCCGCTTTGGGGACCCGGGTTATTTCTATCGCAACATCAACGCCCACATGAATCAACCTCACTTATAGGGACGATGCAATGACGAACTCTGATACTTTATTCTGTTATGTTCACCCCGATCGCCCGACGACTTTGCGCTGCAATCGTTGCGAGCGCCCGATCTGCGCACAATGCGCGGTCCGCACACCAACCGGCTATCGCTGCAGGGAGTGTGTCCGTTCCCAACAGAAAAAATTTGATACCGCGGTCTGGTACGATTACCTGGTTGCCTTCATCGCCGCCGCCATTGGCTCGGCGATTGCAAGCTTTCTGGTTTTAATTGTCAGTGGTTTCTTCTTTGGGCTTCTAGTTTTATTCCTCGCGCCGGGCGCAGGCGCGGTCATCGGAAATCTCATTCTTCGATTTATCAAAAACAGACGCTCGCGCGCACTCTTCCTGACATCCGCAATTGGCATGGTGATCGGCGGGCTGCCCGCTTTGCTTATATATAGCCTTCCGGCCCTGCTCATGATTTTATCCGGCGGCTTCCAGGGCATTGGCGCTCTTCTGCCCGCCGTCTGGCAGGTGGTTTATCTTTTCCTGGCCGTGCCAGCCGCATACACACAGATTTCCGGGATTCGCATTGGTGGCTAAATGCTGAACGAACTTCACATTCAGAATTTTGCGATTATAGACAAACTCAATCTCAAACTCGGCCCGGGCCTCATCATTCTCACCGGCGAGACCGGCGCGGGCAAATCCATCATCCTTGATGCAGTCGAGATGCTGGTGGGCGGCCGCGCCGATGCGGCAATGGTCAGGGCTGAGGCAGAGAATGCATTCGTTGAAGGCGTGTTCCAGCTCAAAGGTCCGGAAAAAGAAGCGGTGCAACTCATCCTGAAACGCGAAGACCTGCTGGACGACCCCAATTATGTGACCTTGACGCGCGAGATTCGCCGCGAGGGACGAAGCACGGCCCGCGTCAATGGCCGGACGGCGGGCGTGTCACTGCTCAAAGAAATTGGCGCGGCGCTGATAGATATCCACGGCCAATCCGAACATCTATCTTTGCTCGACCCGCGCGCGCATCTCGGCCTGCTGGATCGTTACGCTGACATTTCAAAGCCGCTCAGTGAATATCGTCAGCTTTATCAAAAGTTGTCGATCTTCCGCCGCGAGTTGAACGACCTGCGCGCCGCGCAAGCGGATGCCGACCGCCGTCTCGAAATGCTGACCTTTCAAATCGGCGAAATCGAATCGGCCAAACTCAAGCCGGGCGAAGAAGATGACTTGCGCAAGGAACGTGACCGCCTGGCCAATGCAGAATCTTTGGCGCAATACGCGCAACATGCGCTTGAAGTTTTGGATGAAGGCTCGCAGGAATCTGTCGCGGCCAGCGATTTGATCAGCCAGGCCGCGCAAGCCTTGGCCGCGCTTGCAAAAATTGACAGGGCGCAGGAAGACCTTGCAAACCAGGCATCGGTTTTGGAAGATACAGTCGCGGACGTTGTTCGTTCTCTGCGCGATTATCTCGATGAGATCGAATTCAACCCGAAGCGGTTGGATGAAGTTGAAGAACGTTTGAATTTGATTCATAACCTGACGCGCAAATATGGCGGAAATATTCCTTCGGTCATCGCTTTCGGCGCGGATGCGCGCAAGCAGTTGGAAAATATTTCCAACGCCGGTGAACGCATCAGTGTGCTCGAAGCCGAAGAAAGCAAACTGCTCCAGGTTTTATCGAAGCAGGCCCAGACTCTTTCAGACAAACGCAAATCGTCCGCCGAAAAACTTGGCAAAGGCATCGAGATCGAATTGGACGATCTCAAGATGGCCGCCGCCCGCTTCGGCGTGGACTTTCAAACCAAGCCCGACCCAAATGGAATTCCAGTAGCTGACGGTGCGCGCCTGGCCTTCGATCAAAACGGTTATGACCGCGTGGAATTCTTGGTCGCGCCCAATCCCGGCGAAGGACTCAAACCGCTGGCGCGCATCGCTTCCGGCGGTGAGACCTCGCGGCTGATGCTGGCCCTGAAGAATATTCTGGCCAGGGCCGATGAAATTCCCTCGCTCATCTTCGACGAAATTGACCAGGGCATTGGCGGGCGCGTCGGCCTGGTGGTCGGATACAAACTCTGGCACCTGGGACGCAATCACCAAGTCTTTTGTGTGACTCATCTTCCACAATTGGCCGCCTTTGGCGACGAACATTATCAGGTGCAGAAATTGATTCAAGGCAACCGCACGCTGACGCGCGTCGAACGGCTGACCGGCGAACCGCAGCTGATCGAACTCTCGCAAATGCTCGGCGGCGTCGGCGAAGGCACGCTGCGCTCCGCACACGAGTTGATGCAGACAGCCAGACAGATGACCAAAAACGCGAAATAACTTTCAATCCCAAGCCGCCAGACAAAATTTTGTCTGGCGGCTTTTATTATTTTGCTCTCATCCTCATCTTGTAAAATCTATATAAATCTACATTGACGCTTGCGCCCTGAAAAGTACAATTTGCTTATCAAAGCAAAGGCCTCGAGCCTTTATTATTTTAAGAGGTGTAATGTTTCGCAAACGCTTTCAACTCGGACTCATCCACGTCGCCGTCGCCATGACGCTTGTCCCCATCAACAGCACCCTCAACCGCGTCATGATCAAAGAGCTTTCCATTTCAGCCACACTTGTTGCCATCCTTGCTTCCCTTCCCTATTTATTTTCGCCCATCCAGGTTGCCATCGGTTCTTATTCAGACCGCCACCCCGTTTTCGGATTCCGCCGTACGCCTTACATTCTGGCCGGATTAATTTTGTGCGTGATCGGTGTGGTTGTTTCGCCGCAGGTCGCGTTCCTGATGGGACAAAATCCCGGCCTCGGTATTTTAGCAGGCCTGGTCGCCTTCGGCGCGTGGGGCATGGGCTATAACCTCTCGAGTGTTTCGTATCTTTCGCTCGCCTCCGAACTTTCAAGCGAGGATGAACGCGGCAAAACAATTGCAACCATGTGGTTCATGATGATCGTCGGCATCATCGCAACAGCCATCGCACTCAGCCGGATGGTGGACCCTTACACGCCGCAGGCGATGATACGCGCTTTTACTTACGTCGGCGCGGCTGCCCTGACCCTGGGCCTGCTCGGCCTCATCTGGCTTGAGCCCCGTTCCAAAACTGATTCGGCCCGGGCTTCGTCTGAAACCTATTCCATCAAACAAATGGTTTTCGCCATTACGGGTAACCCTGTCGGAAAGACGTTCTTTATCTATCTCTTCCTTCTGCTCGCCGCAATTCTTGGACAGGACATACTGCTCGAACCGTTCGGCGCTGAAGCATTCGGCCTGACGGTGACACAGACCACGCGTATCACTTCCATTTGGGGCACGTTCGTGTTGGCCGCGATCATTATTGCGGGCCTGCTCGAGGGACGCATTGCCAAGCGAATCATGGCGCAAATTGGCAACCTCGGCGCGCTCGCCGGATTTGTAGTCATTGTGCTTAGCGGCTTCACGCGCAGTTCATCCATCTTTTATACAGGCGTGACTTTGCTCGGCCTCGGGACCGGATTCTCCACCGTCGCAAATCTCTCGTTGATGTTTGACCTGACCACCGCGGGAAACGTCGGCCTTTATATCGGAGCCTGGGGCGTATCGAACGCAATGTCGCGTTTGGCGGGATCCGTTCTCGGCGGCGCGATGCGCGATGCGGTCGCCCAGCTTACAGGCGTTGCCCTGAACGGGTATCTCATCGTGTTCGGCATTGAAGCATTGATGTTGGCAGGCGCGGCCCTGATGCTTTCGCGCATTGATGTGTCCGCCTTCCGCAAGCAGACCAGCGAACCGTCATTTGTAGAAAAGGTCGCAATGACCTCGGAGTAATCTCATGAGCAAAGATTGGCTTTCGTTGAGCAGCGCGGCAAAGTTGCTCGGCGTTCATCCCAGCACAGTACGCTTGTGGTCGAACAAAGGTTTACTGCCCGTGCAGGTCACCAGCGGCGGACATCGCCGCTACAAGCGCAGCGAAGTAGAGTTATGGGTTGAACATGCCCGCAATCGAAGCGATGTCGCGCCCGAGGCGATGATGCAATCTGCCGTGCGCAACGTGCGAATGCGCATTACGGACGGACAACTGGAAGCCGAATCCTGGTATCAGAAACTTGACGGGGAAGCGCGCGGGCAATACCGCCGCAGTGCTCACCTGCTTTTTCAGGGATTAATGTCTTATCTGGCCGCGAACGGGAACGATGAGACTTCAGAAGCCCATGCGATAGGTTATGAATATGCGTCCCGCGCCCGCCGCTATGATCTCAATAGTACCGATGCAACCAAAGCCTTCATCTTTTTCAGAAGAGTCCTGCTCGAATCCATCATTCAAGTGTATCAGGAAGCGAATGTGCCATTGGGACAGGCATGGGGTATGCTCAGCCGGGCACATGCTTTTACCGATCTCGTCCTGTTGAATATGATCGAAACTTATCAAAAACTGGATGCCTCATGAAAAACTCGAAATATTCCTCGCGATTTTCGCCAGCAGGCTGGATGGAAAAAACGATTCCGGCCCTGCTCATTCTTCTGGTTCTTGTGTTGCTGGCTGTGTTCGTCGTCCTTGGGCTGTCGCTGCTGGGTTTAACAACCGGCGCATAAATTTCCTTCCGGAGAAAAAAAACGTGACTTATATACCTTATCTTTCCACCATCATCACTTTTGCTTTTGTTGCCGCAGTGTTCACCCGCTACCGCCAGCGCGGCGGCATGCACCTTTTGCTGTGGTCGGTCGGCCTGCTTTTTTATGGCCTCGGGACTCTCGGCGAAGTTCTTCTCAGCCTGACCTTCAACATTTTTCTCGTGAAAATCTGGTACGTGGCCGGCGCCATGCTGACCGCCGCCTGGCTTGGAATGGGAACCGTCCATTTGCTGATCCGCAAAGGCCGCACCGCTCAAATCCTGACCTGGGTGCTGGCCGCCGTTTCGGCGCTGGCCCTCGTCATCGTGCTTGCCGCGCCGACTGTTTCGACCGCGTACAATACTGCGCTTCCAGCCTCGGGGCAATATAAAGAAATTTTTGCCCGCAGCGGCCTCACGATTGCTTTGACCATTTTACTGAACATTTACGGCACACTGACTTTGGTCGGCGGTGCGATTTATTCGGCCATCCTCTTCTGGCGTAAAAAGATTCTCGTCAACCGCATGTTCGGAAATATTCTCATCGCGGCGGGCGCGCTTTCGCCGGCCGCTGGCGGAACATTCCTGAAAGCCGGCCTGGCCGACGCGCTCTATGCCAGTGAATTTATCGGCGCTATCTTGATGTTCATCGGCTTCATGCTGGCAACATCGGGAAAACCCGCAACGCAGGAATAGAATTTCTTCGAGACAGCCACTTCGAAGTGGCTGTCTTTTTTTGATTGGTATAATCACCGCATGGCTAATACAATTCTCGATCTCCCCTTCATCCTCGAAACCCGCCGCAATCACGCCCTCGAACACGCCACGCTGCACGTGCTTGCCGCGAAACATCCGAACCAACACATGGCCGGACATTCCAACCCGACCGGCTTTTTCATTCTCGGTAACTTTTCCGCGGCAGACGTTGAATCGGCTGTGATCCAGGCTCTGACTCGACTGCGCGCCGGTGAACACGAACTTGCCATCCACGCCGGATGCGGCACCAACCTCGCCACCACTGCGCTTCTCACCGGGACTTTGGCCTGGTTCGCGCTTCGAGGAGCCAAGTCTCTCCTCGGGCGGATTCTGCGCCTGCCTTTCGCAGTCGCGTTTGCGCTGGTGGGCTTCGCGCTCAGCCAGCCGCTGGGACCCGTCATCCAGCAGAAGATCACCACCGACGCCCAAATGGGCAACCTGCAACTGGTCGAGGTGCGGCCATCTTTGCGCGGACGCGTCACCGCGCATCGTGTGATCACAAACATGTAGGGGCGCAGCATGCTGTGCCCCTACACAATTTATGCCTAACATATTCTTCCTCTTTGGCAACGATGAATTCGCCATCTCGCGCAAACTCGCTGAATTTGCCGCAGACTTTCCCGATGCCACCAGCGCGGACATGAACACGGCGCGTCTCGAAGCGCGCTCCGTCAGCGAAAATGATTTAAATAACGCGCTGAACGCCATGCCGTTTTTATCGAAGCACCGGCTGGTGTTGCTGGCGAATCCATCTGCAAAATATAACAACCCATCTGCCAGAAAAAAGTTCGTTGAGTTCATTGAAAAAATTCCAGAGTCCACGCGGCTGGTGCTGTACGAATCTGTCGAGCCGAAGGAAGCCGATAAACATTGGCTGAACAAGCTGGCTGAGAAACAAAATGGAAATATGAAGACACAGGCCTTTATGATGCCGCGTCTCAAAGACATGAGCGGCTGGATCGTCAACGAGACAAAACATCAGGGCGGACAGATCGAACCCGCCGCGGCCGCCAAACTGGCCGAGATGGTCGGCGCGGATACGCGCCAGGCCGCGCAGGAAATTGCCAAGTTGTTGGCTTACGTCAATTGGGCGCGCCCGCTCGAAGTCGCGGATGTGGAAGCGGTCAGCATCGTCACCGCCGAGCCGGATATCTTTGCAATGGTTGATGCGCTGGCATCCGGCAATGGTCATTCGGCTCAAAAATTGTTGCACCGGCTTTTGGAAAACGACGACCCGTTCAGCGTGTGGGGCATGGTTGTGCGGCAGTTCCGCTTGCTGTTGCAGGCGCGCGAAGTTTTGGACGCGCACGGCGGAGTGAACGAAGTGACGAGCGCATTGGGCGCGCATCCGTTCGTGGCCGAGAAGGTCGCAGGACAGGCCAAACGATTCTCGCTGGCCGCGCTGGAGAAGATCTATCACAAACTTTTGGAAATTGATGAAGCGGCAAAAACAAGCCAGGTCGCATTGGACCTGGCGATGGAAACACTTGTGGTGGAATTGACTCAATAGGGCGAAGTTCGGTTTTACGTTCTTGCCCAGCCTGCAATGGCGCGGATGTCGTCGGGCGTGGTGCGGCAGCAACCGCCGATGATCTGCGCGCCGTCGGCAAACCAATGACGCGCTTCTTCTCCAAAGGCTGTACAAAATGCGTCGCCGTTCCAATCGTGCTTCTCGGCGTTATAGGTCTCACCTGAATTCGGATAGACCAGAATCGGCTTGGATGTTTTGCTCTTCACTGCGCGGATCAGCGACGAAATAAATTTCGGCGATGTGCAGTTGACGCCCAGCGCCGCGACCTGCGGAAATTGATCCAGCCGCGCGGCGCAATCGGAAATCTTTTCACCGCCGCTGATGTGGACATTGTCCTTCGCGCTGAAGCTGATCCACGCGCTGGCGTTCGGAAACTCTTTCAATACATTGACAATGGCCTGCGCCTCGATCAAACATGGGATGGTCTCGCACGCCAAAATGTCCGCGCCCGCCGCGATCAACGCTTCTATTCTTGGACGATGGAACTTTTCCAGTTCCGATTGGCTTAACCCATACTCCCCGCGATACTCCGAGCCGTCGGCCAGATACGCGCCGTACGGTCCGACCGAGGCGGCCACGAACGGGCGCGGCCTGCCGATTCGATTCGATCCATTCTTCCAGAAATCATCCCGCGCTTCGATGGCAATCTTTACCGATTTCTGAATCAGCGCAATGGCTTCATTTTCGCTCAATCCGCGCCGCATAAAACCTTCGACGGTGGCCTGATAACTGGCCGTGATGGCGCAGTCCGCGCCCGCCAGAAAATAATCCATGTGAAGCTGACGGATCATTTCGGGATTTTCGATCAGCAATTTCGCCGACCAAAGTTTATCCTTCAAGTCTGCGCCGCGCCGCTCGAGTTCGGTCGCCAGCGCGCCGTCGAGAATCACCGCGGGATATTTTTCGAGGATGGTTTCAATTGGGTTCATGATTCTGCATTTGCATCCTTTTTTTAAATACAAAGGCCGCCAAGGAGCACGAAGGAAAAAGATTCAAGGCTTCTTCCTTCGTGTCCTTTGTGGTTAAAAGAGTTTCTCCTGCTTCGGCTTGTCGGCTTCATCGAGTCCGCGCCAGCCGTATTTTTTCAAGTCAACTTTATCTTTCATAAAAATAATTCCCTCTTCCTCCAGCAATTGACGTTGCTTCTGCGCGCCGGGACGTTCGCTGATCTTGCCTTGCGAGTTGATGACGCGTTGCCACGGAACATCGTCGGGGCAGGCCGCCATCGCGCCGCCCACCCAGCGCGCGCCGAAAGCTTTGTACGATTCAAAGTCCGCGCCGTTCGGCGGAGGCAGCATCAGCGCGATCTGTCCGTACGTGGCGACTTTGCCGCGCGGCACTTGTCGCACGAGCGCCCAGACGCGTTGGTTGAATTCCTGCGGGTTGGGAGGGGAGGTGAATTGCATAAATTCTCCGTCGTCACTCTCTAAGTATCATCTCAATCTTTTGTAATTCATCGTCGCTGAACTTCAAGTTGTTCAACGCGGCGAGGTTGTCTTCCAGTTGCTGGACACTGCTCGCGCCGATCAATGCAGATGTGACCGCGGGTTTGCGAAGCACCCAGGCCAGCGCCATTTGCGCCAGAGATTGTCCGCGCTGTTTGGCGAGTTCATTTAACTTTTTCGCTTTTGGCAAATTCTTGTTCACGGTTTCGGGCGTGAGCCAGACGCGTTCGGTTTTGGTGGCGCGCGCGCCAGCCGGGATCCCGTTCAGGTAACGGTCAGTAAGCTGTCCCTGCGCGAGAGGCGAGAAGACGATGCAACCCACGCCCTCCTCGGTCAGTACATCCAGCAGCCTGTCTTCGATCCAACGATTGAACATGTTGTACGATGGCTGGTGGATGAGACACGGCGTGCCGAGACCGTTCAGAATTTTGATTGCGTCCTCGGTCTGTTCGGGACTGTAAGATGAGATGCCGACATATAAAGCTTTGCCCTGCCTGACGGCAGAATCAAGTGCGCCCATAGTTTCTTCGAGCGGCGTGTCGGGATCGGGACGATGGCTGTAAAAAATATCAACGTAATCGAGCTTCATGCGCTTGAGGGAGGCATTGAGGCTGGCGAGCAAATATTTGCGCGAGCCCCACTCGCCGTATGGACCAGGCCACATGTCGTAACCGGCTTTGGTGGAAACGATAAGTTCATCGCGGTATGGATGGAAATCCTGCGCGAAGAGCCTGCCGAAATTTTCTTCGGCCGAGCCGGGCGGCGGGCCGTAATTGTTGGCGAGGTCGAAGTGCGTGACGCCCATGTCGAAGGCGCGGCGTGCGATGGCGCGGCCGTTCTCGAACACATCCACGCCGCCGAAGTTGTACCACCAGCCAAGCGAGATGGCCGGCAGTTTCAGTCCGCTTTGGCCGACGCGGTTGTAGATCATTTTGTCGTAGCGGGTTTGAGAGGCAAGGTAGGGCATTTTGATTTCCTTTTAGAATGAGACGCGGATTCTTTTTATTGATTCCAAGTTACAGTCTTGCGAGAATTGTCAAAGGCTTTGCGGACGAATTGGGGCTTGGGTCCAAAGTTAAGCAGTAGCCCGACCTCCCCATTCCATTCAACGCTATGGCTAACGCGTTTTCATACACCTTCTCAAGAAATCCGTACCCCAGTTGTGGGTAAACTACTTTGTAAAATGCGTGCAGAATTTGAACGGTGATCTCGCCATGTTTGAGTTTCATTTGTCCGCCAATCATGTTCAAATCCTCCGCGTTCATCTGCGCTCGTCCGCGTCCAACAGGCTGAAGCATTATTTAGAACTCCCACTTCTTCAGTACATCCATTGCCTTGTAATAGGTCAAATCCAATTGCAGGGGCGTGATGGAAACATAGCCTTCGGCCAGCGCGCCGAAGTCGGTGCCTTCCTCGGCCACACCGGTCGGGGACTGGCCGCCGATCCAATAATACGGACGCCCGCGCGGGTCCAGGCGCGAATCGAGCGCGTCGCGGTAGACGCGCAGTCCCTGGCGCGTGATCATATATCCTTTGAGTTCGTTCTCTTTGCGATACGGCACATTGACATTTAATACCACGCCCTCGGGCAAGCCATCTGCCATGACTTTTTCCACCACGCGCCGTCCGACGTTCGCGGCGGCGCTGTAATCGAGTTGGCCTTTGAAGCCTTCGGGCGAATCGAGAGAAACGGCCACGCCTTTGACTCCGCTGATCACGGCCTCCATCGCGGCAGTGACCGTGCCGGAATATGTGACATCGTGTCCGAGATTGGCGTTGGGATTAATTCCCGAAACGACCATGTCTATTTGCTCTTCAACCAATCCAAGCAAAGGGAGGGCCACACAGTCAGATGGCGCGCCGTCGGATATGAACGCGGACGAGCCATCGGCAAGAGTAGTCTCGCGAACACGCAAGGGCCGCTCCATGGTTTTGACGTGTCCCGAAGCCGACCAGTTGCGGTCGGGCGCGAAGACAGTTACTTTGCCGAGCGGGCGCATGGCGACGGCCAGAGCCAAAAGCCCGGGCGCCTGAACGCCGTCATCGTTAGTGACCAGAATGTGCATGACTGATTTCCGATTTCAGATTTTTGATTTACGCTTGCCCGGTGATTATAACGCGCCTGATTGTATAATATCTTTATGCGCCGCCGCCCTCTTTACTTCTCCCTTCTCTCTTTCTTCTTCCTACTTTCCTGCGCTCCTTCTTCCCTTTCTCCATCAACTCCTGTCCAATCCGTCCCGGTTCTTTACGTTTTTCGTCTCGAGCCTCCCGCGCTGGTCGAACTTTCGCCTGACGACAAACCGCTTCGCGAGATTCCGTTTTTCGCGCCGGGTGGATGCGCGCTGAATAATATCTATCCGTCGCCGCGCAGCGCATATCTCGCTGTGGAATTGAGTTGCGCGTTCGGCCAGACCGTTGTGTGGGCGAACACGGACACAGACGAAGTGAAGCAGGCCTTCACTGAGTCTGACAGTCATTTTTTGGCGTGGGCTTCGGACGGGCAGGCCGTGTATCTCAGAGTTGATTCGGCGGCCAATCCGCGCATCGTCCGCGTTTATACCAACGGGAAGCAGGCTTCCATTCCGATCACCGAACTGACTTATGATCTTTCTCCCGCGCCAGACAATCTGGATTTCACTTTTACTTTTTCGCGCGGCATGAGCTTGGGCAGTGAGATGTGGCTGGCTCAAAAGGATGGAAATATCGTCAAGCAGATCGCGGCAGACAAAAACAATTATTTATCTTTCGCGCGCTGGTCGCCGGATGGAAAGCAAATTGCGTTCATCAAGATTCCCGATTCGCCGATTCCGTTCACGGTGGGCCAATTGTGGATCGTAAATGCAGATGGTTCGAATGGGCGCAAACTGGCGGAGGCCGACGCGGGACATGGTTACGCGGCGAGCTGGTCGCCGGATGGAAAGAGCATCGCGTTTGTGGCGCGCGAAAATCCGCAGGATACGAATGCCGACCAAAACGCGGGCGCGCTCATCAGTAATATTTATCTTGTGGATGTTGCAAGCGGAAAATTGACTCAACTCACGCGCTTTGAAAAGGCGCGCGTCGAAGCCCCGTTCTGGTCGGCGGACGGAAACACAATCGTATTCACGGTCGTCTTAAATGATAAAATCAACGTGTATCGCGCGGAGGTAAAATCAGGCGAGACAAAGTTAATCATAACGGAGTCCGCCTGCTGTCCCGCGTGGATGCGGAAGTGAATCGAAATGAAACGCGCTGCCCTTTTGTTGATCGCTCTTTTTCTTGCCGGATGCGGAACACAGGCGCCGTTCTTTGCGGCGACGCCCGAAGTGTCTCAGCGCGCCGCCGCGCCCCAAGCGCTTTCCACTCCAACAGAAGAGTCCACTCAAACACCGACCGCAACATTTACGTCCGAGCCGTTCGCCCTGCAATTTACGCCTGTCCCGACTGAAACGCCCCTGCCCGCGCTCGAACTGCCGACGGAGGTGCGTTTCCCACCCGCCTTGCAAATTTGGGACGGACTGCCAACGTATCTCGCCGAATCAAAACCGGACTTTTATTTTCGCCTGCGCTTCGACCCGGACGTGTGGGCTTTGACCACCGACAATTTTGGCTTTCCTGCCCTCGGTCATCGCGCGATTCCAAGTTGTGTCGTATCGCCTGCCGCCGGGCGCGGCCTGCCGCTCAATGCGACGGTTGAACATGATGTTCGCAGGCTCGGCCCGGTCAATTACGATATCAACACCGCTTATGTGAACGATGTGAAGCAATTCGTCAATTACGCGGGCGGCGACGCGAACATTTACACCGCCTTTGTAGTCGCTTTTACCGACCAGGCGGATCAATGCCTGAAGGACGCAGAGACCGTTCTGGCCGCGCTGACGTCCGTGCCCGCTTCGCAGGCCACGCCTGTGCCGACGCCATAACCTTCATTGAAGGGAATGTCCTTGACCCGCTCATTGCCCAGACTCATCATCGCATTATTTTTATTAGGCGGACTCACCTTCGCAGTGAGTGCGCAATGGGACGGCGCCTCCGCCGCACAACCGCAGGCCATCACGCCGTTCTTGTATCCGCCGTTTCCGGGCAGCGCTTCTCAAGAATCGATTTTCGATCACACCAGTCCCAACTATTCTCAAACGGATCAGCGCATCATCTCGTACGGCGGAAACGAAACGCGCAAGAACTGTCCCTCGCCCGAACCGGCGGGAAAAAAGCCGCCGCAACCCGGCGTGTGCGACGCGGGCTACGGCATTTACTGGTCGTATGATCTCGGCGGCTGGATGGCGTACAACGGCCACGATGGGATTGATTACGGCATCAGTTACCGCCCAATCTACGCCGCGGCGGATGCGGACCGCGTGATGTATTCCGGCTGGTGGGATCCGCAAAATCACAGCACTGCGTTCGGCATCTACGTCAGGCTTCATCATCCAAACGGCTACATCACATTATACGGACACATGAGCACCGTCGCAGTGCAGGCCTGCCCGGCGGATGGCTGTGTCTTCCTGCCGCAGGGCGAGATGCTCGGCATCAGCGGCAACACCGGCAACTCCACCGGCCCGCATGTACATTTCATGGTGATCGCGCCCAACGGCAAACCGGTTGATCCTTACGGCTGGGCCGGCAGCGGCGCAGATCCGTGGCCGTACAACCAGCCTGAGTCGCTGTGGGTAATGTATCCGCCGCTGGTTTATTATGGGATTCGCGCCCTGCCCTCCGGCAACACGGCGCTTGCTTATCCACCCGCCGCCGCGGCCGGAATTCTCGTGGACGATTCCAGCGCGGGGTTTGTTCAAAACCCAGATCAATGCTGGAACGACATCAACGTATCCGCCGGCCAGGCGCAGAACGACAACATGAGTTATTCCAAGCCGCGCCTCACCGCGCCGACCTGCACAGGTCAATGGCAATTCCCGCAAGGCTCGACGCCGGGTACCTACGCCGTGTACATTCGCATCCCTGCCGTGCGCGCAACCACCGCCGGCGCGATCTATTCCATTCAACATGCCGGGCTGACGGATAGGATCGTCATCGACCAGGAAGTTTTTCCCAACAGTTCTTACGTCAAAGACGGCTGGGTCTACGCCGGCAAATATAATTTCGACGGCGTCAGTTCGGAATTTGTTCAACTCACGAATCAGACGCAGGACGAATCGTCGGCGGTGAGCACGCTGGAAGTCGGGGCGGACGCGGTGCGTTTCGTCAATTTGGGACTCCCGACTCCAACTCCGCCTCAGCCGGTCACTCTTACAGCGACGTTTACGCCCACCCCCTCGCGGACTGCCACCATCACCAACACGCCGACGATTACCAACACGCCAACCATTACCAGGACGCCGACTGCTACGGCTACGCCTTCGCGAACGCGCACGCCAACGCCGACATTTACTTCCACGATCACAAGAACACCTACGCCAACGCGCACACCCACCAAGACCAGCACACCCTCGCGCACGCCCACCCCATCGCGCACGCCACTGCCGACGGCCACGCCGTTGTATATGAAGATCAAAGTCTATTTTGCGGATCGCTTCAGGCTGGCGGGTAACACACCGCCGTTTGAAGTGAACGGTGTGCGTTGGGAAACTTCATCTGTTAACCTGCCGCTGGCCGCCTTGACCGAATATTTCAAAGGTCCCGGCTCGACCGAAAAGTTATACGGCTACGTTGCCATCTATAACGGCTTCACCGGCGTGGAGCGCTTCGATGTGACCAACGGCGTGGCGCGCGTGTATCTCAAAGGCGCCTGCGCGCCAAACGGAAAAGAATTTACGATTGCCGATCTCATCACATTGAATCTGAAACAATTCTCGTCCGTTCAGGCCGTGAAGATTTACGATCAGTTCGGGCAGACTCAAAACCCAGACGGCGCGGGCGATTCTGAACCTTTCTGTCTGAACCCGTCCTTCGTGCCGAGTCCCACGCCCACCGTCTCACCGACGGTGACGAGGACGCCTCCGCCTTCGCGCACGCCCACCAAAACGCCGACGCCCTCCCGCACCCCGCCCGCGACTCTCACGCCGCGTCCGACTGCCACGCCGCAGTACACGTTGAGCTATGTTTTCTTCGTGGACAAAAAACGTTTCAATGCCGGCACGCCGCCTTATGAGGTGGCAGGTCAGCGTTGGGCGCCGAGCAACAATGTGCCGGGCACAATCCTGAACGAATATTTCAAAGGTCCCGGCTACACCGAAAAATATACTTATGGCTGGATTGCGCTCTACAACGGCGTGACCGGCTACAGCAAACTTGAGATCAAAGATGGCATCGCGCGCGCGTATCTAACCGGCCAATGCAACAGCCAGGGCGCGGCGTATACGATTGCCGATCTGCTAAAGCTTAATTTGAAGCAGTTCAGTTATATCCAGTATGTGAAGATTTACGACCAGAACGGGACGACACAAGACCCCGACGGGCAGAACGATTCCATCCCCGCGTGTTTGGAACCGTGAATCGGATCGTAAATAGACGGCAGGCCATAGACTATAAAAGAAATAGACCGCGAGCATGATAAATACCCGCGGTCTTTCATCTTTCGTCCGTCGTCTATTTCTTCATCGCTTCCTTGAAATTGACCAGTGCCTGAATGGGGGTCGGGTCAACGCCGTAGGCTATCGCCAGATAATACGCCATGTAATCGCCGAACAAAATCATCGTCCACATGTGGGCCAGGGGAGAGTCGCCGCGCGCATCCAGGAAATCCGTATTGAGGCCTTCGAGCATGAAGGCTTCCTTTGTTAAGTCGAGCCGCTTGCGGTTGCGCGGATGATCGGACGGCGCGCGCAGGAACAGGTTCATCGTATGCGGCTCCAGCACTTCGACGGGATTCACCGTCCCGGCCAATGTATTGTGATCCGCTTCGGGCAGGTATTCGAAATTGGCGGCGGCCTTTGCCACTTCATTCATCTGTCCTTTGAAGCGGCGCGCCACCGGAGCGAGAATGCCTGCGCCGAAAACTGTCACCCAGCGTCCCATCAATTGACCGGCGTAACGTTTGGCGGGATTTTTCACGGCGGGAACATCCGGGCGCAGGTATGCCTGTGTTTTCTTCATTGCTTCCACTGCCTCGGCCACATCCTTCGACGGATCGGGGATCAGATTCAATCGCGCGAGCAAAGCCAACAGCAGGCCAAAAGAGAATCCAACCGCGGAGCGCGGCTGGCCGGCGTGGCTAAACGTCCACACCGGGATATTTTTTTCTTTGGCGCGCTTTGCAAGTTCGCCGCCGGTTGAGATCACAACGATGGCACAGTCGTTCTTGAGTGCGGCCTCGAAAGCTTCGAGAGTCTCTTCGGTGTTGCCGGAGTGAGACGAAGCCACGACCAGAGTCTGTTTGCCGCGCGCGAAGGCCGGCAGGCCGTAGTCACGGTGGACGATGACAGGCGCGGAACAACTTGATGAAACGAAGGCCGCTGCCAGGTCCGCGCCGATCGCTGAACCGCCCATGCCCGCAACGATCACGCGTTGAACGTCTTTCACATTTGGCAGCGCGTGAGTCTGTCCCAAATCCCATGCGGATTTCAATTGATCGGGCAGGCCGTCAATTTCGGCCAGCATGTTTTGTGTGTCGAGTTGTTTGAAGCGATCGAGATCGTCGAGGTTCATTTTACATCGCGCCCTGAATGAATTCAGCCAGATCTTTTTTGAGTTCGGCCAGCGACGGGAGATGGATGTACATCATATGCCCGGCTTCGTAATAACCCATGCTCACATTCTTACGCGCCGACTCGTGCAGGCCAAGATGATTGAATGTGTATTCGGTGGCGAAATACGGCGTGCCAAGATCGAAATAGCCGTTGGCAACGAAGACCTTGAGATAAGGGTTGTATGTCATCGCGGCGCGCAGAGTCTCGCCCACGTTGACGAATTGATTCTCGAATTCCGCATAGGACCACGGCCAGACTTTATCGCTGAGGATCTCGTAAGGCAGATCGGATTCAAATTTGAGTTCCGAACGGATGTAATCATAGAACGTGGCGGTATACGGGCCCATGACGTTCGTCAGCAGCGGATCGTATTCGGGTCTTTCCGTGACGCCGAGGCGGTCGCGGCCAATGAAGCGGCTGTCGAGGCGGCCGACAGTTTGACCGCGCTCGCGCAGGAGTTCCTTGAAGAAATGCTGGTCGTTGATGCGCAGATTACTGCGGTCAATGAACTCCGGCGAGAGACCAGTGTAGCGCGACATCTTCTCGATGATCTGGGCGCGTTCGCGTTTGGTCAAAGTATCGCCTTTGAGCAGGGCCGCGGCGTACTCGCCCTGCGCGAACTTTTCCACTTCCTTCAATAGAGTCTGCAACGGCTTGCGGACTTTGAGTTTGTGATGATACCAGGCCGTCGCGGCGTAAGCCGGAAGAAACATCACATAAGGCAATTCGTTATTGATCGTAAAGTCAATCGTGGAAAAATCCAACGCGGCTGAAATGAGCATAATGCCGTTGAGATACATGCCGTGCCGTTCCTGCAAATAACCGGAGAGGCCCGAGGCGCGCGTCGTGCCGTAACTTTCGCCGATCAAAAACTTGGGCGAGAGCCAGCGATTATAGCGCGTGGTGTAAAGTCGAATGAAATCGCCGACAGAGGTGATGTCCTTTTTGAAGCCGTGCCATTCTTTCGGCTTTTCGCCTTCCACCGGGCGGCTGTAGCCGGTGTTCATCGGGTCAATGAAGACCAGATCGGTTTCGTCGAGGAGCGAATATTCACTGTCTGTTAGTTTGAACGGAGGCTTGGGAAGACTGCCGTCATCTTCCAACACTACGCGGCGCGGCCCCAGCAGGCCAAGATGCAGCCACACGGATGAAGAACCAGGGCCGCCATTGAACGAAAATGTCAGCGGGCGTTTGGCTTTATCTCCCACGTCATCTTTGGTGTAGGCCACGAAAAAGATTTGGGCGCGCGGCTTTTCACCCTCCGATTCTTTTTCGCGGTCGGGGGTTTCCTCCTTCAACACCATAGTGCCGGTGATGACAGTGTATTTGATCTCCCTGCCGTTGATCGTGACCGCGTGTTTCGTCTCGACCAGATTATCTTTCGGCTTGGGTTTCTCTTCCTTTTTCTCGTCTTTCCCTTCGCCTTTGCTCACCTGTGCCTGCGGCACTGGCGCAGGCAGGGCAGGCTTTTCTTCTTCGGGCTTCCCGGGTTCGGTTGTTTCGGTCATGAAAGACTCCAGTGAATTAAAGAATATTTTCCAATTGCGCGATTAATTTTGGCAGGTCGTTTTTAACGACACTCCAGAGAAAATCGAAATCCACTTCATCGTATCCATGGATTAGTCGGTTTCGCATTCCAATGATTTGCGGCCATGGAATCTCAGGGTGATTTTCTTGAAACTCTTTGGGGACGCGATTGGCGGCTTCTCCGATGATTTCGATTAGGCGAGTAAGAGCGAGATTGAAAGATAGGTCTTCGTCAAGGTCGCTTCTTTTTCTATTCCTTGAAAGTGCAATAGCCTTTTGAGAATGTTCGAGCATGTGTTGTAAGAAAACCTTTACCTCATGCCTGGACATACTCCACCTCTGACTCACGAACGACCTCGTCGCGAAAATACTTACTCAGGAAGCCAACCGTGTTCAAATCCACCTTGCGCCCAAGGATTTTGCCCAGTTCTTCCTGCATCGCAAAAAACGCAAACCCCGGCGTTTGCCCTGGTTCGAATTCCACCAGAATATCAATATCGCTGTTCGGGCCAAAATCGTCGCGCAGGACTGAGCCGAAAAACGCCAGTTTTCGGATGTGATTCCTTCGGCAAAACTCCACCAATTCCTTGCGCGGTACTTTGATTTTGAGCTTGCTCATAAGTTGATTATAGCAAACTAAGAATGACTCTCGGTGACTCTTTTATACACTTCTCTTTTGGACCAGCCCGATTCTTTTGCCAGTTCAACGGAAATCTCTTTCGCAGGTTTTTTACTTTTCAACCCTTTCTTGATCGCTTTCAATAATTGCTCTTCCGACCACTTTTCACTTTCTGTCTTCGTCTTGCCTTCCACCACCAGCGTGAATTCCCCGCGCGCAGGCTGTAACTTGAAATGTTCAATCGCGCCGCTGACTTGTCCGCGCCAGTATTCTTCGAACATCTTGGTCATCTCGCGCGCCACGCAGATACGGCGGTCGCCGAGCGCGGATAGAATATCTTCCAGCGCTTCGAGGATGCGATATGGCGATTCGAGAAAGATGAGCGTGTAAGATAGACCTGCAACTTGCTCAACAAACTTGCGGCGTTCGCCGGCTTTGTGCGGAAGATAGCCAAGATAGAGAAACGAGTCTGTCGGCAGGCCGGAAACGGTCAGGGCGGCGACAGGCGCCGAGGGACCGGGGACCGGCCTGACGTCGAAGTTTGAAGCGAGGGCGGCTTTGACCAGTTCGTAGCCGGGGTCATTGATCGCAGGAGTCCCTGCATCCGATACAAGCGCCACGTCGCCTTCGCTTAGTTTAGCGAGGATCGAATCCAGTTTGGTTAATTTGTTATGTTCAAAATAACTTGTGATGGGCGTGGAAATATTGAAATGCCTGAGCAGAATGCCGGTGTGACGCGTGTCCTCGGCCGCGATGAGACGCGCTTCGCGCAAAATGCGGACGGCGCGCGGGGACATATCTTCAAGATTGCCGATGGGAGTTGCGACGAGATACAGCGTACCCATAAATGTATTTTATCATCTTGCAGGGTGCTATAATGTTTTCAACAAACCTGCATACTCTCATGCCCACAAAAAGGATGCCAAATTGGTCAAAATAAATTATCAACACGAAAAACGTCAGAAAGAACTGGAAAAGAAAAAGAAGAAAGAGCAAAAACTAAGACGCAAGGAGATCAAGAAGAACTCCCAACTGCCCCAGGAGACCCTGACGCAGCCTGCGGAGAAAAAAGAGACTCCGCCAGCATAGGGAGTTGCAATTGACAATATGAACTAAGAAGCAAAGAGACCAGCCTTCCAGTGGACTGGTCTTTTTGCTTTTGCAGGTTGCTAAAACAAGCCGCCAATTTTTGGCCAAACTGCGTTGGGAACTGTAAATTTTCTCTATATCTTGTTTGTTTTAGAAGCCCAGCTCCTTCAAATTCTGATCCTTGCTCCGCTTCGCGCTGCCGAGCAAATCCTTCCAAAACTCATCATCGTATCTGCGTGACTTGACCGGTAACGGCATCGGCACTCCCCAGCCCAAGAGCAAAACTTCCTCCTTCGGTTGCAGTCGCGCCAGCATACCGCGCAGGGCCTCGCGTCCCGCCAGGCCCGAGAGCACGGCATGGATGTCGTCATCGTCCCCCAGCCAGCCGGAGATGCGCGTCCCCAATTGCGACATGACTTCGTCATAGATTTGCGATGGGCGCTGGTCGATGACCAGCAGGGTCACATAATATTTTCTCAATTCGCGCGCGATGGTGGCGAAGGTGGTCTGCGCCGCCATCTCGCGATTCAAAAGTTTGTGCGCCTCCTCGATCACGATCACCAGTTGGCGCGGCTCTTCTTTGCCCGACGTTCTAAACGCGTTGGTCTTCTTCTCCCACGCTTCGCGGATGCGCCGCGTCAGAAGATTCGAGACAAGCAGATAATCCAAATCGGTCTCGAATTCGCCGAACGACAGCACGATGTGTTGCCCGTTTTCGAGCGACGAGATGATCTCCTTGATCGAGTCTGCCGCGGGCCTGGTGGCGATGTATTCCTTGTTGAACAACCGTCGCAGTTTGTTGTGCAAAGCTTCCGCCGCCATCACATTGACTCCGTTGGCATTGGCCCAGGCGGCCACACTTCCATTCGCGGGAACTTTCTTTCCATCTTCAGTTGTAATAATTTCCTGGGTCATGTTCCTGAATTCGCCGAACCAATCGCGCTTGAACGAATTCCACAGCGCGTCGAGCGTGGTGGCAGTCGTCTCTTTTAAATCGAGTTCGCGGCTCAGCAGTTCGATGTCAGCGGTGGAGATGTCGCTTTCCGCGATCTCAAGGTTGAAGTCCGGCGCAGAGCCGCGGATCTTTGCGCCGCCTCCCAGCCCGATCACGCGCACCTTCGAGGCGAACTTGGTCTTCAATCCTGTCACGCGCAGGCCGGTGTCTGAGGCCGTGTCGTCGTAACCATATTCGTTGTGCATGTCGAACACCAGCACCGACGCTTTGTTATAGCGCATCAGCCCGGCCAGCACGACGCGCGTAAGAAACGACTTGCCCGTTCCGGTCGCGCCAAAAATTCCCGACGAGCGCTGGACGAATTTTTCCAAATCAATACAAACGGGATGTCCCTGCTCGCGCGTGTAACCGATGACGAAATTGCCTGCTTCGCGATCGCCTGCTTTGCCGAATATCTCAGCGATGTCGCCCTCGCCCGCCATGCGCGCCGCGGCATGATGGGGCGGTACGGTCTTTACCGGACCCGGCCGCGGTTGCTGACCATTTAAGTTTTTCAACCACTGATCATATTCGCGCGAACCCGGCTCCGGGCCGCGCTCCAACATCAACGCGGGTAACACTTCAAGATTTGTATAAAGCGTTTGTCCATGCAAAGCCTTCGCCAGCGCGGGGAGCAAACGATCTGATTTTTCATCGGCAAAACGATCATCCGTCGCGCCGAGCTGCAAATCGGTGACGAGGCCGTAGAACTGAAAGTCTCCGCTCTCGATGACCACGAACGCGCCTTCCTGGACCGTGAGCGGGTCAACCGTTAAACGGACACTGAACGACTCTTTGAGTCCGCCGCCGACGAGATAGCCGATTTGATCTTTATTTTCAATCATAATTTTCACCTGCCCGCAAGAGAGTATTAATATGGAGGACCAAAAACCTGAATATCATAGTATTTCGAATAACAAGCCGTTGCCCAAAATTTCGGATTATCGTTCGGGCGGTCAAGGCCAGCCCAATTGCTCATCTTTGGAATGTTCACAAATGGCTGACGTTGCGCCCGGGCCTGCAGTATCTGCGCGTCAACGGTATCCCATTTCCGGGCAAAATCCATGTAGGCTTGCTGGTTGCCAGAAACATAACTCAGAGTCAATATGGCCGCGGTTCCAATAAGCAGGCTGGCTGGCACGATCAACCCAATCTCCAGGCGGGCAGGCGAACGCACAAGGCCCGCGAGCCAACTCCCAGTGAGGAAGCCTGCATTCATCCAAAAGGTTACAAGCGCAAAGACTGCAATGCTCAGAATGCGCGCCGGCGGCGGTTCAACGTAGCCGTACACTGCAAGAGGAATAGAGATAAAAGAGAGCGCCAGCCCGCCGAGCACTTGAGTTGGAATCGTCCACCAGTGAAGGGCAATTTCGTTTTTATATCCCGCTCCGGCCCACGCGCTTACCAATATCGCGCCCATGAAAGCGGTGATTTTTTGCGGAGAGAAGAGAATCTCCTGAATGAAAGAAAGATAGGCATCCATGGAAACTTCAAGCAGTTTGATTAAGCCGGGAGATGGAGGAAAAGCGGCTTTTCGGAGAGCATTGCCCGGCGACAGAGCAATGACAATCATTGATGCAATTGCTCCCAGGGTCGCCGAGGCAAGGAGCTTGAACGGCGTATCCAGCTTCCTGCCATTTGCAAACCATCGGAGTCCGGTTAGAAACGCCAACATGACAAGCTGGAGGACTGCATAGGTTTCACTAAAACCACCGTTGGCAAAGGTCAGCCAAAAGGCAATGATGGACACCCAGAAAACAGCTTTGTCCGACTTCAAACGCGGCAGAATCCATTGAAAAAGGAAGGCATAGATGCTCAAGATCACCAAAGGCAATGAATAGGAGCGCATGCCGTTCAACCAGAAATACGACTGTGCAATGTCGGGACTCAATACAATTTGTGCAAGTAGAAGGCTTGTACCTGTTGCAATCGCGACCCACAAAACTATAGAACGAGAGGCGATCATTTTCAGGCTGGTATAGATGGCGGCAACAGTTGCTGCTATCCAGGCCGCTATGGCGATTGGAGGAACGAAATGAGCGCCATAGGGCCCCAGGATTTTGGTCAATATCAGCCAATCGAAGATAAAGGCTGTGTAACGTCCGCTCCAGGTAATATACCAGTACCAAACGGAGCGCAGCAACCCGAATCTTTCGGCGTAATAGGCAGAGCAGTAATCGTCTGCCATGAAACGTGTGTAATTACCAAGATATGCAAAACCCGCCAAGGCGAGAGTTGCAAATGTAATTGTTGGGAGCGAAGCCCAGAAGCGTTTTCGTTCAGACATGGTATTCGTATCAGATTGGGATTGTATCGCAATGGTCAACGGTAATGACATTAGGCGGCAATATCGCTTAACGCGTTCAGGACGGACATCAATGTTGGATAATCATCTCTCAGCAACGTAATCAACTCTTGCACGGCCTGTTCTTTCCACTTTCCACTTTCTTTGCCATGTGCTTTGTCTGTTTGCTGAACATGCGCCGCCAACACTTCACCAACTGGTACATCTTCCGCGCGTAAAATATGACGGAAATATCCCAAATGACCTGCCGACGTAAATTTCACCACATCCTTCTCGTCGCACAAATAGATCACATCCAAACTCAACGGCGGACGCGGCGGAAGCAGATGATATATCTTCCCATCCTGCTCGTATCCCACCGCCAGCACGGACATCTCGACCGGCACGATGCGCCGTTCGCGGTTATCACGCATCACTGCCTCGCTGACGTTGTCGGCGGTGGCGAGTTGGCGCACCAGCCCGTCATCGTCAATGTGAATGTCGTGGATCAGGCCGTAGACTTGATAGCCTTCGCTCAGCGGCGCGCGCACCAACGCGCCAAAGGCGGGCGCGTCCAATTGATTGACGCGGCATCCGGCGATGAAGCCGGTTGTGCCTGCGCGCAGTAAACGTCCGATTTCGATTTGTGCTGTCATAAATTCTCCTCATGTCATTGCGAGGAGCCCGAAGGCCGACGCGGCAATCTTGCACTTGGCGATCACTGAAGATTACCAGGCTCGCACTAACACTAAATTCGTGTTCTGCCCTTCAAATCCTTCGCGGATTGCTTGTAGGAGCCTTCGTCAACTTCTTCGTTTTGATTGCGAAGTTCCTGCGTTAGCATCTGCTCGATCTGTTCCTTCTCCTCATGCTTCACCATCGCGGTTTCATGGGCGCGATGAAGTAAATATGGATACGGCTTGCTTCCCATCATACGGCACTGACTGACCAGAACCGCGTGAAGCAAATCCAGTTTCTCTTTATCATCCGCGACCCATTTGGGAATTTCCACGCGCACCGGCCAGGGATGTCCATCCGCGCCGACGTTCAAGTAAAAGAAATGTAACGACAGCGCGCCTTTATAATTTTTCTCTGAACTGGATTGAATCCCAAACACTGCCGAGCGATGACCCGGCGGGAGCAATGGCTTTTCCTTTTCGCCGAAGAGCCAGCGATCGCTCACGCCGCGCAAGGGATGATACTCGCGCAATTTCTTTATTTGTTCATTATCGGCCATTGCAATTTCGAGCAGGCGAATGACCAAATCGGCAGAGGGTTTGTCTACGTAGCCCGCTGTGACGACGCCGCGCGTTTGCAGGCGCGAGAGAATGGTCAGATATTTATCAACAAATTCCGCATAAGATTGCGCATCTTCACCCTTTGCTCCCCACAATTCGATTGGGCCATCGGTGAATGTGACGATGGGGCCTTTGATGCCCTTTGACAATTCATCGAGTTTTGTCCGCTCGCTCAAATCTCGCTTGAGTGCCACCATGCCCTCAGACATCGGGATTCCGTTTGGCAGGAGGTCGTCGCCGTAGAGCAATTCACTCTCGGTAAAAATCTCTGGAGCTTCGCCTGAACTCAATTTCATGATGATTGCGCCGACATTGATCAAACCAAATTGGACAGCCGCGTGCCTGTCTGGGTTGATCTGCGAGCCGTCAGCGGCGATGAGAGTCGCATCTTTAACGGAGGCCGCTGGCGGGTAGGATGAAGCAAGCGACTCATTAAGCGGCAGGGCGCAGCGGAGGTTGGCGTCGGCCTGTTTGGCGGAATCCACTTTGGCGCGCAGGAAATCCAATTCAGACGCGTAAGCATCGAGCAGGCCGCGCGCCTTCTTTCTTCTTTCATCCAGAGTCTTTCGTCTCTCACGCGCGCCCGCGCCGATCTCTTTGATGCGAACGTAGATTTGCTGGTAATCAATGGGCATATCATCCCTTTAGGAATAGAACAAATGTACAAAGATTTTACAGGCAAATTGGATAAAATACAAGCCGCCTGCGAGGAACTTTTTTAAGCGCCCTGCGTCTTGTTTGTGATACTTCAAAAGGAGAGAAAATGAAAACCAAAATCCTGATTGTTTTCGTCGTTTTACTTGCCGCGTTTGCCTTGAGCGCCTGCGGCGCAACCACCGTCAATCAAGCCGCCCAGCCTCCCCAGCGCACCATGAATGTCAACGGCACTGGCACGGTCAATCTGGCGCCGGATATTGCCTACATCAATATCGGAGTTTACACGGAAAAACCGACTGCGGCTGAAGCTGTGGCTGAGAACAATACACAGACTCAGCAGGTAATTGATGCCCTCAAAGCGGCGGGTGTGGATGCCAAGGATATTCAGACCACGAATTTCAGCATCTATCCAAACACGCAATACGACCCGCAGACAAACCAGAAGATCGGCACGACCTATGTTGTGAATAACACGGTGAATGTCACCGTGCGAAAGCTCAGCCAATTGGGCGAATTGCTGGATGCGACCGTCAAAGCCGGCGCGAACAACATCAACAGCGTGCAGTTCGATGTTGACGATAAGAGTTCGGCCATCAAGCAGGCCCGAGACGCGGCAGTCAAGGATGCCCGCACACAGGCAGAAGAATTGGCGTCCGCCGCGGGCGTTTCACTCGGGGATCTGCAAACGATCAGTTTTTACGACAGCATTCCCACGCCAATGGTGGAAGCCTACGGCAAAGGCGGTGGCGGCAACGCTGTGGCGGCCTCCGTGCCAGTCAATCCCGGTCAGTTAACAATCACTGTCACGGTCAATATGACTTACGAGATCAAGTAATCGCTTCGTTCTCGACCTCAAACCCGCTTCCATTATAAGAGGCGGGTTCTTTGTTTTATATTTCCCCTCACTCCTGCTGCGGACAGCCTCTCCCATTGGGAGAGAATTGCATTGGTATAATCTCCGAAATTCCTCACGCAAAAACAAGGAGCTTTATATGCTCAAAGTCGGATACATCGGCCTCGGACTGATGGGCAAATCAATTGCCCGGAATATTCTCAAAGCGGGATTCCCCGTTGTTGTTCACAATCGTTCGCGCGCGGCAGTGGATGAACTTGTCGCTGAAGGCGCCATATCCGCTTCATCTCCGGCGGTAGTGGCCGCGCAAGTTGACGTAGTCTTTACCAACCTGCCAGATTCCCCGGATGTCGAATTAGTGGCGCTTGGGAAAAAAGGCGTCCTCGAAGGCGCACATCCCGGATTGATCTTCGTTGACAACTCCACGATCAAGCCGGCCTCGGCGCGCAAGATCGCGGAGAAATTATCAGCGAAGGGCATCCTGTCGCTGGACGCGCCCGTTTCCGGCGGGGACATCGGTGCGAAGAACGGCACGCTGACCATCATGGTCGGCGGCGATGCGTCCGCCTTGGAAAAAGTCATGCCTGTTTTTCTGGCGATGGGCAAAACGGTCACGCACGTTGGCGAGGCGGGCGCAGGACAGGTGGCGAAGGCGGCTAATCAAATCATGGTCGCAGCGCAAATGGCAGCGATGGGCGAACTGCTGATCTTCGCGCGCAAGGCGGGCGTTGATCCACAAAAAGTGGTGGAGGCCATCAAAGGCGGCGCGGCGCAATGCTGGACTCTGGACGTCAAGCCGCCGCGTTTGTTTGTCGGAAATCGCAATCCCGGTTTCAAGGCGCGCATGCAATTGAAGGATATGAAGATCGTATTGGAGACGGCGCACGAATTTGGAATGCCGCTTTCATGCGCGGCTGAGAATACAAAATTATTCCAGCAGATGATCGAGATGGGCATGGGTGAGTTGGATAATTCCGCGGTGGTCGGCGTGATCGAAAGACTGGCCGGCGTGAGTTTAATGGATTGATGTCATCGCGAGCCGCGTTCTTTGCGTATCGAGACCAAGCGAAGCGATGACGTGAGATTATTATGAGTTCCCTCAAACGCTTCTGGCCGCAGTTCTTCGATTATTTTCTGATCGCGCTCGGCGCGGCGACTCAGGCTGTTGCGCTGCGCCTGTTCCTCGTCCCGGCAAATCTGGCCAGCGGCGGCGTGAGCGGAATTTCGCAATTGATCAATCACTATACGGGCTGGCCGATTGGCTTGATGGTATTGATTGGCAACATTCCATTATTTCTGCTCGGCTTGCGCTTCCTCGGCGGACGGCGCTTCGCGCTCCGCACCGCGCTGGCAATTGTGGTTTACTCCCTCGCCACAGACTTACTGCCGCGCCTCAACATTTTTCCCACCAATGGCATTACCGATGACATCTTCCTCAACTCGTTATACGGCGCGGTCATCAGCGGCGTGGGCTACGGGCTGGTCTATCGGGCGCGCGGCACCAGCGGCGGCTCGGACATTTTGGCGCGCATTCTCAACTTTTATCGCGGCGTGCCGATGACGCAGAGTTATCTAATGGTTGATTCGGCGGTCATTCTTGCGGCGGGATTTGTCTTCGGCTGGAAGCAGGCGCTGTATGCAATTATCACTTTATATGTCAGCGGGCTTGTTTCAGAAACGACCCTCGAAGGCGCGGGCACCGTCCGCACGGCGTTGATCATTACTTCCCAGCCCGCGCTGGTTTCGCAACGCGTGCTCGACGAATTGCAACGCGGTGTGACCATTTTACAAGGCACGGGCGCGTACACGGGCGCGGATCGTCCCGTGCTGTATTGCGTCATCACGCGCTCCGAAGTATCTCAACTCAAGGCGATTGTTCAGGAAATTGACCAACAGGCATTTATCGTGATCGGCCAGGCGCATGAGGCTTTAGGCGAAGGATTCAAACCGCTGAGAAGGACTTGAGAGTCCACCCAAATTGCATGGCCACGCCGACGATCAGTGCGATTTGCCCAAGATGATAGGCCGTGATGTTCAACAGCCGTCCGTTTTTTATGGGGGACACAAACTTGTTCCAGGCCAATATCAGATCTGAGATGTAGAACAGGAACGCGCCGGCGCTGACCAGAATGGAGGCGCCTGCTTCCCATGTTGGTTGAGCGAGAGTCCGCATGGCCATGAACAGCATGACGCTGATGATCAGGCCGTATATTCGCACCGGGAGAATCAGTTGAGGCGCCCCTTTGGATTTCAGCGCCGAGACCAGACGTCCCAAGATTCGAGTGGCGGCCAAAGCCAGGATAAATCCCAGCGCGATATCCCAGAAACCGAGCGGGGCGGCGTTGTAACTGAAGCCGATGATATAAGCGATATGCGCCAGCAGAAAAGCGATCAAACCCGCCAGGAAGAAACGCTCCTGTGCCATCAACAGCGCGTCGCCCGCCAGCGAGAACAGAATGCCAAGCCCAAACCATAACAGGCCGCCCTGCAGGCGCGTGCCCGCATAAAGCCATACAAACAGAAAGACCATCACGGCGGGTTTTGCAAAATACTCGGTTCGTTTCCATCCCTTTGCGACTGCGGCCCAATCAGCCGCGGCCGCAGCCAGCGCCAAGACAAGCAAAGCGAGTTCCATCGTTCCTCCCGTTCATTTTTTTATTTTGTATCCCAATCGTTTCAAAACATTTTCATTATTGCGCCAGTCTTTTTCCACCTTCACGCGCAACTCCAGAAATATTTTTCGCCCGCCCATCGCTTCGATCTCTTTGCGCGCCGCGCTGCCGATGGCCTTCAACATTTTCCCGCCCTCGCCGATCACGATTCCTTTTTGCGAATCGCGCTCGACGAAAATGGTCGCGGCCAGATAAACCATGCCGTTGTCGCGTTCCGTGAACTCGTCCACGCGCACCGCGATGCCGTGCGGGACTTCATCACGCAGTTTCAACAACGCGACCTCGCGGATCAAATCCGCGGCGATCTCGCGTTCATATAAATCCGTGATTTGATCTTCTTCATATTCCGGCGGGCGGACGGGGCAAAGTGAAACCAGCAGGCTGAGCAGATCGTCGAGATGATTCCCGCGCGCGGCAGAAATGGCGATGACTCTCGCATCATTCCGGACCAAAGCCTGATACGCTTCGAGACGCGGGGTCAAAGCCTCAGCCGGGACCAGGTCAATTTTGTTGGCGGCCAGCACGAGCGGAGTCCGCCGCGCAGCCCCTTTGAGCAGGGACACGATTCGGGCGTCATCCTCGGTCGGTTCAGTGGAGGCGTCCACAATGTAGAGAATCACATCCACGCCGTCGAGGGCTTCTTCGGCTTCCTGATTTAAATATTCGCCAAGTTTATGGCGCGGGTTGTGAATGCCCGGCGTGTCTACAAAAATGAGTTGCGAATCTGGGCGCGTGAGAATGCCAAGCTGGCGGCGGCGCGTGGTCTGAGGGCGCGGCGAAACGGCCGCGATCTTTTGACCAAGCAGGGCATTGACCAGCGTGGACTTGCCGGCGTTGGGGCGTCCGATGATGGCGATAAAACCGGAGCGGAAATTTTCAGTCATTTGTTTTTTGTGGATTCCGATTTGCGACGGCCAGGCTTGCAACGATCAACACCGCCCCGGCCAGCAATTGCCACGAGAGTTGTTCGTTGAGGAAGAGTACGCCGAGGATCACGCCGCCGAGTGGGAAAATATAAGTGACCATTGTGGTGCGTGTTGGGCCGATCTCGTGGATCAAGTAATAATTCAAAATGAAAGCGAAGCCGGAGCCGAGCACTCCGAGCCACAATAGCGCGATCCATGTGATCGGAATCTGTGGAATTTTAAAAGGTTGTTCAACTGTGAGAGCCGCGACCCACATCACTGCGGTGGACGACACAAGCGGACCCGCACCGCGAATCAAGCCGGAGGCTTCCTGCGTGCTTTTGCGTGCGTACACTGAACTGCCCGCGTAGAACATAGAAGCCACTACAACAGCGATCTGTCCAAACACAGAACCTGGCGATCCGCCGATGTCTTTGCTCATCAGCACAATGACACCTGCGAAACCCATCAGCAAACCGATCACTTTGGGCCAGGTCATTTTGTCGTCATGGAGCAGGTAGTGTGCAACGACGATGGTAAACAAAGGCACGGTGGCATCCAGGATGGCGGCTACGCCTGAGTCGATGGCCTGTTCGCCCCACGAGATGAGAAAGAAGGGAATGGCCACATTGCTAATGCCGAGAATCAAAAATGGAACCCAGCTTTTAAAATCACGCGGGATTTTTGTGCGTCGAATAAGAATGACAACAAGGCTGAATAAAAGTCCGAACAGGACGCGGAAGGCGACCAGCGTGATCGGGCCGATTTCCTGCACGGCGATCTTGATCCATAGAAAGGACGAGCTCCAGATTGCGCCGAGTAAAATGAAAACGAACCAGTGTTTGGGTTTCATATCTCTCCAGAATGAATAAAAGAGTTTATCACAGAAGAAAAGCGTGATGGCTTCACCGCGCGCCTTCCATCTTCAACAGCCATGCCTTTGTTTTGATTCCGCCTTTGCCGCCGTAGCCGTGAAGTTTTCCGTCGCTGCCGACGACGCGGTGGCAGGGAATGATGAGCGGCATCGGGTTGGCGGCGTTGGCGCGGCCAACAGCGCGAAACGCGAGCGGATGCCCAATCTGCGCAGCGATGCCAGCGTAAGTGAGAGTCTGGCCGTAGGGAATGGAAAAGACAACTCGAAGCACATCCCGCTGAAAGTCCGAGGCAAGCACCGGCCAGTCAATGGTCAGGTCAAAGCCGCGGCGTTTGCCGTCCAAATATTCTTTGATTTGCTTCACAATTGTTCTAACCTGTTTCGGCGAATATTCGATATCGCGTTTGGTTTGCTTTCTGACATTTGCTTCAAAAACTTTCCGTGACACGCCATACTCAACCGTGACCAATCCATGCTCGGAGACGGCCGCCCATACTTCTCCAAGCGGAGTAGATTTGATACTGCCGATAATAATGGGATATTTGAACATTCTCTCCTTGAAAAGGCCAAAACGATTACAAGTTGGTAAGCTGTCGGACAATCGTAGAGGAAACGTATGTTTGTCGTCAAGTAGGATTTGGGTATAGATGATAGGATTGGGTCGTAAGGTGATTTCTCTTCTCCTCCTTTCAAGAGAGAACCGCGGTCGGCGTCCGCGGTTCTCGCAATTTAACGCAAGAAGGGTTTAGAATATACGTTCGATTATACACACATCATCATCCACCAAGCAAGGGGCGTATAATTCCACCCATCCCACAAGAGGTCACCCATGACTATTCAAATTACCATCCTCGGGCTTGGACAGATCGGCGCTTCCATCGGGCTCGCGCTCAAGGAAAGTAAATCTCCCATCCATCTCGTCGGGCACGACAAAGATATGGGGCTTGAAAAAGCCGCGTTGACGCTTGGCGCGGTGGATGATGTTCGCAAATTGCCTGAGGCCGTTCGAGACGCGGACGTTGTTCTGCTCTGTTTGCCACTGGCTGAAATGCGCGCAACGTTGAAATACATCGGCCCGCACTTGAAAGAAAATGCGGTCGTGATGGACACCGCGCCGGTCAAGAGCGGAGTGCTAGGCTGGACGAAGGAATTTATTCCGCAAGGCCGCTTCTATCTCGGACTTGTGCCGAGTCTCAATCCCGAAACTTTTGCCTCAACTGAAACCGGACTCAATGCCGCCCGCCCGGACCTTTTCAAACGCACGGTCATGGTTGTGGATGCGCCTGCCGGCACACCACTCGAAGTGGAGCAATTGGCTTTCGATGTGACTCGTCTGCTTGGAGCCAAGGCGATGTTGACGGACATGGCAGAATCGGATGGATTAATGGCCTCTGTGCATCTGCTTCCGCAATTGACCGCCGCAGCCCTGCTCGATGCGACAGTTGACCAGCCTGGCTGGGCGGAGGCGCGCAAATTGGCAGGGCGTCCCTACGCGGGCGTAACGGGAGGACTGGCCTATTATGATGACCCGGCTTCATTAAGAGCCGCAGCATTGGCGCATCGAGTCGGCGCGGTCTACGCTTTGGATATCATGCTGGCTTCGCTCAAAGGTTTGCGTGATGATATTGAGAAAGGCGATGAGGCAAGCGTGGCTGAACGTTTAGATCACGCCTTTGCGTCGCGCAAACGCTGGCTCGATGAGCGAACCGCCGCCGAGTGGTTGAAGGAAGGCGGTGATGCAATCGAACTTCCAGATGCCGGCGCACAGCTCCGTCAAATCTTTTTGGGAAGCAGTTTGATTGACCGGAAGAAAAAGAAGAAATAGCCGCAGGTTATTGGTGGACCGCATCGCACCAGGCAGAGCGCCGGCCCCGTAAGGCGGGTATTCTTCTGCTCATTTGAGATCGGGCGAAGCCGAAGCGACATGACTTGCAGCAACATTTAAAAAACATGCCTTGCTACTGTTACATCGTTGAATGTTCGGATGGAACTTTCTACACCGGCTGGACGACCGACCCTGAACGGCGCGTCAAAACGCACAACGCCGGCCGGGGCGCGCGTTACACGCGCGCTCGCCGGCCCGTGAAATTGGTTTATCTTGAGCCTCAGCCGGACAAGGTCAGCGCGCTGAAACGGGAACGCGTCATCAAGACGATGACGCGCCGGCAAAAACAAAACCTGACGACTACGAATGGGTCGAAATAAAAAATGACGCAATTTTTTCACGTCATTTTGTTGTTCGTCAATTTATGATTTCAATCGGTGAACAACGGCAGGTGGCCCAGCGAAATAATATTTTCCCACATCGAGCGTTCGCCTTCAGTGAGAATGGCCGCCTCTTTGGCGACCATCCCGCCCGCTTTCTCGATGACCATTCGCATGCCCTGAAGGGTCGAGCCGGTGCTGATCACATCATCCACGATGACAACTTTCTTGCCTTTCAGCATCGCGCGATCTTTCTCATCCAAAACTAAAACCTGCGGCTGGCCGGTTGTAATGGAAAGCGTCTCGGCGGTGAGGGCGTCGCCCATGTATGCTTTATATGATTTTCGTAAAATGACATATGGCTTGCCGATCTCGACTGAAAGCGCATACGCCAGTGGAATGGATTTTGCCTCCGCCGTCACCAACACATCGTATTCGATATTTTGGAGCAGTTTACCAAGCTCACGCGCACAGGCCTGAACCAGCTCAGTGTCGCCCAAAATATTGAGAATGGCGATACGCAAACCAGGTTTGATCTGGAACAGGCGCAGGTCGCGTTTCAATCCGGCGATTTCAATCGAGTAGGTTTCGCGGGCGGACATAATATGGCTCCACAAAGAATTTCAATGAACGCTCGAAGTTTATCATAAATCCGCACGCGGTATAATCCGTGGCACAACCAGATAGTGGATACTGATCACTGCTTACTGACATGCTTCCCGATCTTCAACTCAACGACCTTCTTCGTTTGCGTAAACCGCATCCCTGTGGCTCTTATGAGTGGACGGTTGTCCGGCTTGGGGCGGACATTGGTCTCCAATGCAAAGGCTGTGGGCATCGCGTGATGTTAACCCGCCGCGAGCTATCAAAACGCATGAAGACGAACCTGACAAAAAAAGATGAACAGCAACCAGAATAAAAGACCTCATATCGTTTTCTATTTCTCCGATACCGGCGGCGGACATCGCTCCGCGGCTGAGGCCATCATCGAGGCCCTCGAACTCGAATTCCCAAACGCCGTCACCACCGAAATGGTGGACTTCTTCAAGGATTACGCGCCGCCTCCGTTTAGTAAATTGCCAGAAATGTATCCGGAACTGGTCAAAGCGCCGCGTCTGTGGGGCGCATCCTTCTATGCCACAAACGGACGGGCGCGGGCGCGCATGATCACATCTTCGCTGTGGCCGGTGGCGCGACTCGGCGCGCGCCGCCTGGTTCGCGATCATCCCGCCGACTTGATCGTAACCGTTCATCCAATTGCCAATACGTTCGCACTCCGCGCCCTCGGACGCAACCGTCCGCCATTTTATACAGTTGTCACCGATATGGTCACGACACATGCCCTGTGGTTCGATTCGCGCGCCGATCATATTTTTGTCCCGACCGGGACGGCGCGTGAACGCGCACTGGCTTATCACATCCCCTCTGAAAAAATCGAAGTCGTGGGCCTGCCCGTCGCAGATCGTTACTGTATGCCTCTCGGTGATAAATATGCCATGCGCAAAAAACTTGGCTGGCCCCTGGACAAACCGATCGCATTACTGGTCGGTGGCGGCGATGGGATGGGACCGCTGGGTCGTACCGCGCGGGCGATTGACGAATCGGGTCTCGACCTGGGGATGGTTATTGTCTGCGGACGCAATGAAAAATTGAAGGCGAATCTCGAATCGCAGAAATGGGAAAACCCCGTTTTCATTTATGGCTTTACGCGCGACCTGCCGGATTTTATGCGCGCCGTGGATGTGATCGTCACCAAAGCCGGGCCAGGCACGATATCCGAAGCGCTCAACGCAAACCTGCCGATCATTTTGTACGCGAAACTTCCCGGACAGGAAGATGGCAACGTTGCCTTCGTTGAATCAGAGGGCGCGGGAGTCTGGGCGCCGACATCCCCGCTTGTCGTCCGGGCTTTGACGCGCTGGCTCTCCCGTCCAAGTGAACGTGAGCAGGTTGCGAAAAATGCCCAACGCGCGGCGCGCCCCGATTCGGCCCGTCACATCGCGCGCGCGCTCGCTGAGAAGCTCGGCCTCAACTGATATAATTCTTTCGATGCCCATTTTGGATGCCCACACATTTGAATTTTTCAGCCGAAGCCCCGAACAGACTCGCCGCATTGGAATTCGCCTCGGCGGTTTGCTTCAACCCGGCGATCTGATCTGTTTACAAGGCGATCTCGGCGCGGGAAAAACAACCTTCGTGCAAGGTCTCGCACAAGGTTGGGGTTCGCTTGACGGAGTTTCCAGCCCAACCTTTGTCCTGGTCAACGAATATGGACGTCCCGACGAAGAAAAACTTTTTCACATGGACGCCTACCGCCTCGAGTCCGCGCCCGAAGCGGCTGAACTGGACCTCGACTCTATGCTGGCTGATAGCGCGTTGATCATCGAATGGCCTGAACGCGTGGAATCCATTTTGCCGCCCGAACGATTGTGGCTGCATCTTGAATACATGGCGGAAGAACATCGCCAAATCATCTTCAAGGCGTGCGGCCAGCGTTACGATAAAGTTTTATCTGATTTGCAAAAGACTTTGTTTGCCGTCTCGCACCGTCGTGCTAGCGGCGCGAACGGCGGAGTTCCGTGATGCTGCTGGCCGTGGACACTTCCACCGCGCAAGTCGGGCTGGCCTTATTCAATGACGCGCAAGTGGCCGCCGAGATGATATGGCACAGTCATCAGCATCACACTGTTGAACTGGCTCCCGCGCTGGCCGAATTGTTGAAGCGCACGGGCATAGCACTGAACGATGTGCAGGCTCTCGGCGTGGCGATTGGACCGGGTTCTTTTACAAGTTTGCGCGTGGGGTTATCTTTTATCAAAGGCCTGGCGCTGGCCCGCCGTTTGCCAATTGTCGGAATTCCAACGTTGGATATTCTCGCGGCTGTACAACCTGCATCAAAGTTACCGCTGGCGGCAGTGTTGGAGGCCGGCCGCGGGCGCATTGCGCTGGGCTGGTATAAGTTTGAAAAACATGTGTGGCAGGCAGATGGCGATCCGCAGGTCACGACGGTGGATGCGCTGGCCGATTCGATTGACAAACCGACGCTGGTGGCCGGTGAATTGAGCGGCGAGGAACGTCAGCGGCTGGCGCGCAAGAAAGTAAATGTGCAGTTGGCCGCGCCCTCGTCTTGTGTGCGGCGTCCTGCCGTTTTGGCGGAACTGGCCTTTGCACGCTGGCAGGCCGGCAAAGTGAATGAGCCTGCTTCGCTGGCGCCAATTTATTTGCATCTCGCCGGGCCAATTCAGGCATGAACTTTATCATCCGCAAAATGACCAGTGAGGATGTTCGCACGGTGGCCGAGATTGACCGCCTGTCTTTCAGCCTGCCGTGGCCGGAACATTCATTTCGTTATGAAGTGGCTGAGAACCGCGCCGCGCGCTGCTGGGTGGCCGAAACCGACGATAAAAGAATCGCGGCCATGCTGGTCTTGTGGCTGATTATTGATGAAGCACATGTTGCCACGCTCGCAACGCATCCCGATTTTCGGCGGCAGGGAATCGGGGCGCAGATTTTAACGACGGCGCTCAGAGACGCGGCCAGGGCCGGGGCAACGCGCGCCCTGCTCGAGGTCCGCGAAAAGAACGAGGCCGCGCAGGCCATGTATAAAAAATTCGGATTCGAAGTCGCAGGCCGCCGTCCAAAATATTATCGAGACAATGGCGAAGACGCCATTTTGATGACACTTCATAATTTGGAGTTTGCATGAGCGCCGAAGAAACGTTAGCACAGATCGCCAAAGAAGTGGCCGTGTGCAAAAAGTGCATTTTGCACGAGTCGCGCAACAAGTCGGTGCCGGGCGAAGGCCCCGCCAATGCCGAGATCATGTTAATTGGCGAAGGCCCGGGCTTTTATGAAAATGAACAGGGACGTCCGTTCGTGGGCGCGTCTGGAAAATTTTTGAGCGAACTGCTGGCGGGCGCGGGATTGAAGCGCGAGGAAGTTTTCATTTGCAATGTGGTTAAATGCCGCCCGCCCGCCAACCGCGACCCGCTGCCGGATGAATTGTCGGCATGCAATGAATATCTGGACAGACAAATTGAAACCATCAATCCGAGCATCATCATCACACTTGGGCGATTCTCGATGGGCAAATTTATGCAGGGTGCAAAGATTACACAGGTACATGGGCAGATGCGCAAGGTTGGGGAGCGTTTTGTGATCCCAATGTTCCACCCGGCGGCGGCTTTGCATCAGGCTGCGCTCAAGCCCGCGCTGTTGGCAGACTTTGCCAAACTGCCCGAGCTACTTAATGAAGCGCGCGCAGGATTAGGGCGCTCGACGCCCGCGCCGAAAAAAAATGAAGCGCCGAAGGAAGACCCGAAGCAATTGAATTTATTTTAAACCTGTCTCTCTACACCCTCTTCCCTTTAGGAAAGGGGCACGGGGAGTTAGGTTCAAAAGGAAAAAGCATGTCAACCAAAGAATCTCTCATCAGGAAATTGCAGGACAAGACCGCCAGGATCGGTATTTTAGGAATGGGGTATGTGGGGATGCCGCTGGCAGTCGTCTTTGCCGAGGCCGGATTCAACGTCACGGGCATTGATCCCGATCAGCGCAAAGTGGATACATTCAACAAAGGCGTTTCCTACATTCAAGATGTGCCAACGGAAACAGTAGTGCGTTTGCGGAAAGCCGGTAAGTTGAACATGACCGCGGATTTCGCGGCGCTCAAAGATATGGATGCAGTCAGCATTTGCGTGCCCACGCCGCTTCGTCAAACCGGCGACCCGGACATGTCGTTCATTTTGTCGGCCACCGAGCAGCTCGCCAAATATGTCCACGCGGGAATGGTCGTCGTGCTGGAGTCCACCACTTATCCGGGTACGACGCGTGAATTGACCTGGCCGATGCTGACCGAAAAATCCGGACTCAAGATCGGCGAGGATATTTTCATCTGCTTCTCGCCTGAGCGCGTCGATCCGGGACGAAAAGACTGGACCACGTTAAACACGCCCAAAGTGATGGGCGGCATTACCCGCGCCTGCGCCGAAGTCGCAACGGCCTGGTACAGCAGAGCCATTAAAACGGTCGTGCCGGTTTCATCGGCCGAAGCGGCGGAGATGGCGAAACTTTTGGAAAACACTTTCCGCATGATCAACATTGGGCTGGTCAACGAGCTGGCAATCATGTGCGAACGTCTCGGCGTGGACGTGTGGGAGGTCATTGATGCCGCCGCGACCAAACCGTTCGGCTTTATGAAATTCACGCCCGGCCCCGGGCTTGGCGGACATTGCATTCCGATTGATCCGCTTTATCTTTCATGGAAGATGAAGGAATTAAATTACAACGCCAAATTCATTGACCTGGCTTCCGAGATCAACACCAATATGCCGCGTTACGTTGTCGCGCGCGTGCTGGACGCGATGAACGACCGAGGCAAAGTTCTCAAAGGCTCGAAAGTGCTGGTGCTGGGCGCGGCCTACAAACCCGATATTGACGATGTGCGCGAGTCCCCGGCGCTGGATGTGATCGCCCTGCTTAGAAAAAAAGGCGCGGACGTTTCGTATCACGATCCGCATATTGCTCACATCCATCACGAAAAAGAAGGCTGGAAGATGGACAGTGTCGAAGACGTGATACCGGCCGTCAAGGAATCCGACGCGGTGGTGATCGTGACCAATCATAAATTTTATGATTACAACGCGATCCTGGCCGAAGCGAAATTTATTTTTGACAGCCGCAACGCGCTTGGCAAACTCGGCGCGGAGAGCGAAAAGGTCGTGAGACTCTAATTACGCAGTACATAGCACGTAAAAAGGTAAAGTCATGGCAAACTATCTGGTCACCGGCGCGGCAGGTTTCATTGGTGCGCGCACGGCAGAAATGCTCATCGAGCAGGGGCATACCGTCGTCGGCATTGATAACATGAACGACGCTTACGATCCGAGCATGAAGGAATTTCGACTCAAACATTTATCCGGCTTGAAGGGCTTCAAGCTGTATAAGCTTGACATTTCCAAACGCGCCGACATGGAAAGTTTGCATGACCAAAAATTCGATGCGGTCATTAATCTCGCCGCGCGCGCGGGCGTTCGTTACAGCGTTGAAAATCCCTGGCTATTCTACGAAACTAACCTGACCGGCACATTGAACATGCTCGAATTGTGCCGCGCCACTGGCACGCAGAAATTTTTACTGGCTTCGACCTCCAGCATCTACGGCGCACACCCGCCATACCCGACCAATGAGTCTGCATCGAGCAGTGAACCGCTTCAACCGTACGCGGCCAGCAAAAAAGGCGCGGAAGTTTTGGCGCACTCGTATCATTATCTGCACGGCATTGACGTCAGCGTGGTGCGCTACTTCACGGTCTACGGCCCGGCCGGGCGTCCCGACCTGGCGATGTTCCGCTTCTGCCAGTGGATCAACGAAGGCCGCCCGGTGCGCGTCAACGGCGACGGGAATCAATCGCGCGGATTCACATACGTTGACGACATCGCGCGCGGCACCATCCTGGCACTCAAACCGCTCGGATATGAGATCATCAATCTCGGCGGGCATGACGTCATCACCATCAATGACCTGGTCAAAATGCTGGAAGAGTTGATCGGGAAAAAAGCGGACGTGCAATATGGCCCGCCGAATCTGGCCGACATGTTTTCGAATTGGGCGGACGTTTCAAAAGCAAAAGAAATGCTCGGCTGGAAGCCGCAAGTGGGATTGACCGAGGGCGTGAAAAAACTCGTCGAATGGTACGCCGCTGAAAGGTCGTGGGCGAACGGGGTGTTGACTCCATGAGTCGCGTGCGGCGGATTTTATCCATCCCATGGGTGGCTTATCTTGCCGCGTTGGCTGGCGGCCTGGTGTACGCGGCCAATGCGTTTTTCGTTGCGCGCACGAAAACATCCTTCCTCGATGAAGGCCTGTATCTTTACAAAGGCTGGCTTTTCGCAACGGGCGTTTACCAGCCTTATCAGGATTATGGCGTGTGGACCAACCACCTGCCTTTTGTATTTTTGATTCCCGGATACATCCAAAAATGGTTCGGCCCCGGACTTGAAACGGGCCGCACGTTCATGATTTTTCTTGGCCTGACAACTTCTCTCGGCCTGTGGATTTTGGCGCGGCGCTGGGGCGGAAATTGGTGGGCGGCCGCGATCGTGTGGGCCCTGGCCCTCAACCCTGCTCAAATTAAAGTCTACACGCTGGCCATCTCTGAAGGCCTGATCGCGCCGATGATGGTCTGGATGCTCGTGCTGATCCTCGGTGTGAAGCGGCCGACCTGGCAGATCATGCTGGCGGTATTGATTTCTGTCGTGATGATGATGACGCGCGTCAACCTGGCTTTCGTGCCGCCGATCCTGGTTTTCTTTATCATTTGGCGCTATGGCTGGAAAACCGGAATTCAGGCCGGCCTGTTGGGAATCGCGGCGCTGATTATTTTTCATATTCCATTCTGGCCGAATATTCTAAAAGCCTGGGCGTGGTGGCTGCCAAAATCCCTGACGCCATTTCTTGCGCCCTGGCGAATCCCCGCCTCCGCGTTTGGCATTGCGCCGCTGCCCGATGAAACATCCAACCCGTTCACGATCTTTCTCTATATCAGCCTGGTCTTTCGGCTTTACTTTGTTGCGCTGGTTTCCGCCTTGGGCGTCTGGTTGTTGTGGCCCCGCCGCACGCGCCCGCTCACAGAACGGATCCGCGCTTCAGTTTTTCTTTCCGTTCTATTGCTCGTCCTGTTTATCGCGCACATGCAATATGCTTTCTCGAGCGCATGTGTTTCGTGCATCCAATTGTATACTGCCAACTTCGATTTCCTGGGATTACTGCTGATCGTCGTTTCATATCGGTTTCTTGCGCGTGAACTTCCGGCCTGGCGGCGCCTTGTGATGTTCAGCGCGGGCGCCCTGCTTATTTTCAGTGTTGGGTTTTCAACCTATGAAGACGTCAACTCCGCTTTTGCGAACGCGATGATTGATCGCATGGATCGTTTCTATCCCTGGAACGTCCTCCGCCATTTCGTTCAAATTCAACCCCTGATGCTTTTCCGTCAGACATTTGTGATTCTGCTCAGTTTGTTGACGATTGCCCTGTTTGCCCTTGTCCTTTTCATCATCGCCCGCCGCTTACCAGACCGGAAAACGGCCAGCCGTCGAATCGGCTTGACCGCGCTGAATCTTTTGCTGGCGTCTGCCCTGCTCCTTTCGCCGACCATCGTTCTCGGCAAAGGCAATGACTTTTTCGATTGCGGCAACACCAATGTTTTGCAATCTTACAAAGAAGCCGGAGATTATCTTGCCAGCGCCATCCCACCCGGCTCGAAGATTTACTGGGATGGCCGCCTCGCTGCCATCTTCCTCTACACTCCCGGCGTGTTTGTGTACCCGCCACAATTGAATCACGTACATAGCTATTACACTGGCGGCAACGCGGACATTCTCTATCGTTTCAGCCATTGGAATGACGCGCTGGCGCGTCAATGGATTCGAGAGGCCGATTTCATCCTGCTTCAAAAGGAGTTCGAGCAGGATTGGGAAATCCAGATTGTTTCCGGGGCCGGCTATAAAAGGCTCGACTCGACTCCAAAGCTGGAAAAATGCCGGTGGCAATCGGTCATTGATGTGTACCAGCGGATAAAGCCGTAACCCCCCATGAGCCTTCTTGAAAAATTGCGCGGCGATGAATTGCTTGGAAAAGTCATCCGTAGCAGCGCCCACCTGTTCAGCAGTAACTCCTTCAGCCTTGCGCTCAGCGTTGTTCAGGGAATTCTGGCGGCGCGTCTATTGAGCGTCTTTGGATGGGGATTGGCTGCGGCCGTCATGGCTTATGCCTCGACGGTCAATGGCCTGTTCTCATTTCGCATGAGCGAATTGGTGGTTCGATATGGCGGCATGTATCTTGAAAAAGGCGAGAAACAAAAAGCCGCCGCGCTGATCAAAGCCGCCAGCCTGGCTGAGACAGCCGTCTCTGTGTTCGCTTTTATCTTCGTTGCACTGACAGCCGGGCTGGCCGCACGCTACATTATCAAAACGCCCGGCACTGAAAGATTGCTGATCGCTTTTAGTATCGGCCTGCTGGCGAACTTCAACGCCGAGACCTCCACCGGAATTTTACAGATCACCGACAAAGTAAAACTACGCGGCACAATTAATCTCTTTCAAAACCTGATCAGCGTCTCGATGATTATCGCCGCTTTTCTTTTGCACGGAAGCCTTGCAATCGTTCTGATTGCCTATTTGACCGGCAAGGCTATTCTTGGCCTGGGACTCTTCTTTGCCGCACAAGCCCAAATTCGCCGCATTCTCGGCCGCGCCTGGATGAATGCGCCCCTGTCCGTTTTGCCGTCCGCGCGCGAAATGTTCAAATTTGCTTTTAGCTCCAATCTCAGCGCCACCGTCATCCTGGTCTTTCGCGAAAGCGAACTTTTGTGGATCGTGTTTTTTCTGTCCCCGGTTGCGGCTGGACTCTACAAGAATGCTTATGCAATCATCAGCCTGCTGGCCATACCGGCCGATCCATTGATCCTGACCGTTTACCCGGAACTCAACCGCCTCATCACACAAAAGGCCTGGCCGCGCTTGCGCGATTTCCTCCGCAAAGTAACCACGCTGGCCTTTGCTTACAACATGCTGATTGCATTGGGGCTTGTATTTTTTGGCCGCTGGATTTTATCCATTTATGGCCCCGGCTATGCCGCGGCCTATCCGGCTTTGATCGCGTTACTGATCGGATTGGTTTTCAATTACACCCTTTTTTGGAATCGCCCGCTTCTGCTTTCGTTCGGCTTGCCGACGTTTCCGTTGTGGATCACTTTGATTGCAGGCGTATTGAAGACGATACTCGGCTTCCTTTTGGTGCCGCGCTACGGTTATGTGATGGAAGCCGCCCTCCTGTCGTTCTACTATATTCTCTCTGTCAGTTTCATCGTGTGGCGCGGGATGCAGGAATTGCATCGTCAGGAATCCCTGGGCTGAACCGCGGAATTAAAATAAAAAGAGACGGCCTGTATGTGCCATCTCTTTTGCGTTCCGTCGAACACTAACTGCTGCGATTTCTTCCTTTTAGCTCATCCTTCAGGATCAATGTGAGCAACACGCTCACCACGCTTACCACCAGCCCGCCGAAGAACGCAGGCCAGAAGCCATTGATGACGATTCTGATTCCAACGAATTGACCGATCTGTCCCATCAACCAGAACAGGAACGTGTTGATGAGCAAAGTGAACAGTCCAAGCGTCAATATGATCAAAGGGCAGGTCAACAATTTCAGCAAGGGACGCACAAACGCATTGACCAGGCCAAAGATCAGCGCCAGCCAGATCACAGATACCAATCCGCTGCCGAGCGAGATGCCGGGGACGAATATTACTGCCAGAAGAATTGCAATGGCGTTGATGACCCAGCGCAAAATGAATTTCGTCATATCAGATCTCCTTGTTAAGAATTAATACGAAAAACGATTCAAGCCGTTGCGCGCATCCAGACCAAAGTGCGGAGCGCACTAAAGCCGGCAGATTGAATGGCCTCGACCATTTCGTCAGCCGGATACTCGAGCGTCAACTTGCGATGATGGCCCAGTTCGCGCCTGGCCGCCTCCAGCGCGTACCTCAAACCGGCGCTGCCATCACCTGGTTTTGCCGCCGCCCAAAGCGCGTCGGATGCGCGCACGGTGGACATCCAACTCAGCGTGGCAAGCAGTTCGCCATTTTCTTTGTGCACGGCCCACTGGCGGATATCGAATTCGATGAAGAAACGATAAAGCCAGTTCCACAAACCCGGCGCAAGTTGATTCCAGTCCCAGCGGTTATACCAGCCAAGCTCATCGGGATGCGCCTGCTCGAGCCAGGCGCGTTGAAGCGGCCAATCGCGCGGTTGAGGCCTGGTAACGGTCAGTCCGTTAGAGGTCTGGGGAAGAAGCGAATCTGGTTTAGCGATGTATGTCGTGCGGTGGGCGTGTTGCGTGAATCCGAGATCTGAATAAATTTTGATGGCGGTCGCGTTGTCGTCGCGCACGTGAAGCCATATTTCGTCAATGTTCTTTTGGCGGGCATGCGACATGGCGCGTTCGGTCAGCGTCCGGCCAATGCCTCGCCTGCGGAAATCGGGGTGGGTGGCAACATTGGCGATCAGGGCGAGTTTTTTATGCTTGTAACGGTTGTAAACCAGGCTGGCATTGCCGACGATCCTGCCGTTTTCCTCCCAGACGAAGCCGGTCATCGGCAGGGATGCGCTGTCTACAACCTGGCCCGCCCAGCGCAGGAATCTATCGTCACGGCTGGCCCGGCGCATTTGCTGAATGTAGGATTGTCCCTCATCATCCAGGGTGGATGAAAAGCACATTTCGATCAGATCGGCTACGGCTGGCAGGTCGCGCAGGATATTCAACGGGCGGACGGGAAGAGTCTCAGCCGTGCGGGCAGGAATGGGAATGGATGCCACACAGTTATTATAGCCCGATTTGGATTAGAAAAGTCTGCGTAAGTGTGCGCCAAGCGCAAAAAATTACAAGGACCGTAAAATCTTATGGTTTTCTTATGCCCTGACGACAATTCGCCGACGCGACTTTGTTATAATGCCTTATCTGAAGGGGCGGTAACGATTCCCCCCGGAAAAGGATTTTACCTATGATGCGATTTGACCGTTTTACCGAGCGGGCGCAGGAAGCGGCCCAGCGGGCGGCTGAGATCATCCAGCGCTACGGCCACAACCAAATTGATACCGAACACATCCTGCTGGCGTTGATCGAACAACCCGGCGGGGTAATTCCCCAAATTTTAGAGAAATTGAGCGTCAGCGCCGAGGCGCTGGTGGAGCGTCTCGATGCGACTTTGCGCGCCAGCCCGAAGGCCAATATATTTGGCGGCGGCGCCGGGCAGATTTTCATCACGCCACGTGTCAAACGAATTATTGATCTTGCCAATGAAGAAGCCAATCGTCTGAAGGACGAATATATCTCGACTGAGCATATTTTCCTTGCGATTTTGACGGAGCGCAACACGCCTGCGGCGCGCATTCTTGAATCGGCGGGCCTGACCCGTGACCGGGTCTACGATGCGATCCAGGACCTGCGCGGCGGACAGCGTGTCACTGATCCGCAGGCCGAGACGCGTTATCGCACGCTCGAGAAATACTCGCGCGACTTGACACAACTGGCACGCGAAGGAAAACTTGATCCGGTTATTGGCCGCGACAAAGAAATTTTGCGCCTGATTCAAATCCTTTCCCGCCGCACGAAAAATAACCCGGTGCTGATCGGTGAGGCCGGCGTGGGCAAGACTGCCATCGTCGAAGGACTGGCACAGAAGATCGCGACCAATGATGTACCTGAGATTCTTTCGGGCAAAAAAGTCGTCGCGCTCGATCTGGGCGCGATGATCGCCGGTTCGCGTTTTCGCGGCGAGTTCGAGGAACGCCTGAAAGCGGTCATTGAGGAAATCCAGCGCGCCCAGGGCGAGATCATCATGATGATTGACGAGCTGCACACTGTCGTCGGAGCAGGAGCCGCCCAGGGCGCGATGGATGCGAGCAACATGCTCAAGCCTGCGTTGGCGCGCGGCGAACTGCAAACCATCGGCGCGACCACGCTGGATGAATTCCATAAATATATCGAAAAAGACGCCGCGCTCGAACGCCGCTTTGCTCCGATCTATGTCGAAGAGCCGACGGTGGACGATACGATCAAAATGTTACATGGCCTGCGCGACCGCTACGAAGCGCATCACAAAGTCCGTTACTCGGACGACGCGCTGGCCGCCGCGGCGAGGCTGGCTGACCGGTACGTCACCGACCGCCGCCTGCCCGATAAAGCGATTGACCTGATGGACGAGGCCGCCGCCAAATTGCGCGTGGCGCTTTATTCCATGCCGGCCGATTTGAAAGATATGAAGGCCGAGATCGATCGTTTGCAAGCCGAAGAAGATGCGTCGTCCAACTCGCGCGATTATCAGCGCGCGGCCGAGATCAAGGTCGAACGCCTGCGCAAAGAGGGCGAATATATTTCGATGCGCGAGAAATGGGAAGTGGAACACCAGCTCGACGAGGTAGTGGATGTAAACGATATTGCCGAGGTCGTCCATCAGTGGACCGGCATTCCGATGAGTCAAATGATGGAGAGCGAAGCGACAAAATTGTTGCAGATGGAAGAACGTTTGCATGAACGCATCGTTGGGCAGGACGAGGCCATTCACGCCATCTCAGACGCCATCCGCCGCGCCCGCTCCGGGCTGAAAGACCCGTCGCGCCCCATCGGCTCGTTCATTTTCATCGGCCCGTCCGGCGTGGGCAAGACCGAATTGGCAAAAGCCCTGGCCTGGTTCATGTTCGACGACGAGGACGCGCTCGTTCGCATTGACATGTCCGAGTACCGCGAACAGCACACCGTCAGTCGTTTGTTCGGCGCGCCGCCCGGATACGTCGGATACGAAGAAGGCGGCCAGCTCACCGAAGCAGTCCGCCGCCGGCCGTATCGCGTATTGCTTTTTGATGAGATCGAGAAAGCCCATCCCGAAGTTTGGAACGCGCTCCTGCAAATTCTGGACGATGGCCGCATGACAGACGGCCAGGGCAACGTGGTGGATTTTCGCAATACGGTTCTGATCATGACCTCGAATCTGGGCACCGAGTATGTGAAGAAAGGCGGCACGCTCGGCTTCCTCCAGCAAAATACCAATGATGAAGAACGCGAGTCGCACGACAAGATCGAGAAGGCGCTCAAAGGTACGTTCCGTCCCGAGTTCCTCAACCGCATAGACGAGATTATTATGTTTTCGCCGCTTTCCATCGAGGAGATGGAAAAGATCGTGGACTTGCAATTGAAGGAGGTCCATGAGCGGCTGGGCGAATACCAGATCAAGATCGAGTTGACGGAGGCGGCTCGCAAGTGGCTTGCCAAGGAAGGTTATGATTCCGCCTTTGGAGCGCGGCCTCTGCGCCGGGCCATTCAAAAATACATCGAGAGTCCGCTCTCGGTGGAATTGCTCAGCGGAAAATTCAAAGATGGCGCCACCGTGTTAGCGGATGAAAAGGATAACAAGATCATCTTCCACACTTCGCAGGCCGTCAAGAAAACAAAACAGCACGCCACAGCGTAGACAGTCGAACGATCAACAAGGGCGGCAGTTGAACTGCCGCCTTTTTTATCACCCAAAATTCCTCATGCTGTTTTGATGGAAATCAAGTAATATCAGGCAATTCAAAGAGGAGAGCCTATTTATGGAACAACCTAAACCCAAACCGTCCAATCGGGGCCTGATTATCGGCATTGCAATCACACTTTGTTTTCTCTGCGCGCTGATCCTGGCGCTTGGCGGCGCCGCCTATTATGTGTTCATTAACAATTCAAGCACACCTGCTCTGCCGGTGCCCTCGGATGCGACCCAGCCGCCCGTGCCTGTTACGCGGCCGCCGGTCGAATCAATCTCTTCGGATACGATGGATACGCTGAATAAGACGATTGTGCCTGATAACGATTTATACGATCTGGCATGCCGCCTCAAGCAAACTTGCAGCGTCCCGAACACTTTGCCCGCGCCCGCCGCGCCTTACAAAGTGGGCGATACGCAGAAGTTCTGGGTCAGCAATGTTGATACCAACGAGAACTTCCAGGTTGACGCCAGCTTGAAATACATCACGCCCCATTCTTATTTCTGGGCGCAGGATGGAGTCAAGGTCAACGAAGATGATTTGAAGAAATTAATGGATACCTTCGAGAATAAAATCTATCCCACCGACCGCGAATTCTTCGGCAGTGAGTGGACGCCGGGCGTGGATAACGACCCGCGTATCTACGTTCTTTACGCGCGCGGCACGGGTGCTTCGAATGCCGGTTATTTCTCCACGCCCGATGAATACAATCCGCTCGTTCACAAATATTCCAACGGGCATGAGATGTTCGTGTTCAACGCCGATAACGTGGCGCTTAACGACCAGTACACCTATGGCACGCTGGCGCATGAATTCCAGCACATGATCCATTGGAATCTCGATCGCAACGAATCGTCCTGGATGAACGAAGGCTTCTCGGTGCTGGCGGAATATCTCAACGGGTATCCGGCCTATTTTGATTCCGATTACATCCGCAATCCTGATCTCAATCTGACGGACTGGCTTTCCGACCCCGGCTCGAACGGCCCCCATTATGGAGAGTCCTTCCTGTTCCTGGACTATTTCCTCAACCGCTTCGGCGATAAAGCCACGCAGGTTCTCGTCAAAGATCAAGCCAACGGCCTGACCAGCGTTGACGACACGCTCAAGACCCTGAACATCACCGATAAGCAGACCGGCCAACCCATCACTGCCGATGATGTGGTCATAGACTGGATGCTCGCAAATTATTTGAAAGACGGCACTGTCGGTGATGGACGCTATGTTTACCAGAACTACAAGGATTCGCCGCAAGCCTCGGATACCGAGAAGATCGCTACCTGCCCCCAATCTGCGCTCGAGCGTTCCGTCAATCAATACGGCGCGGACTATATCAAGATCTCGTGTTCCGGCAACTACACGCTGACCTTCAGCGGCTCCACCCTGGCCGGGCTTCTTCCCGCCGATCCGCATTCGGGCAAGTATGCCTTCTGGTCGAACAAAGGCGACGAATCAGATATGACCCTCACGCGCGAGTTTGATCTGACAAGCGTCAGCGGCCCGGTCGCTTTTTCTTATTGGACGTGGTACGACCTCGAGGATGGGTATGACTATCTTTACCTTGAGGCCTCCACAGACGGCCAAAACTGGAGCATCCTCAAAACGCCCAGCGGCACCGACAAAGACACTTCAGGCAACTCATACGGTTGGGGTTACAACGCCAAGAGTGGGGGCGGCGACACTGCAAAATGGATCAATGAGAATGTTGATCTTTCATCGTACGCGGGCAAGAAAATCCAACTGCGATTCGAATACGTCACCGACGCGGCGGTTAACGGCGAAGGCCTCCTGCTGGACGATCTGTCCATAGCGGCGGCCAACTACTCGTCCGATCTCGAAGCGGATAACGGCGGCTGGCAAGCCAATGGCTTTGCGCGCATCCAAAACGCTTTGCCGCAGACCTTCCGCCTGGCGTTGATCGTTCATGGCGGCAAAACCAATGTTCAATACATTACATTGAACTCCGATCAGACGGCTGAAATCCCGCTTTCGCTTAAGGCTGGCGAGGAAGCGGTATTCGTTGTAACAGGCACACAGCGCTTCACGCGTTTGCCTGCAGGATATACAATCGAAATCAAGTAGAGGAGACATGTCAACTGCACCGAAATCGCAAGTACTCAAGATGGCCGACCTGGCCGTGTATCAAGAAGGCTCGGTGGTCAGCCGGCAGATCACAAAAGCAGAAGCGGGCAATGTGACGCTTTTTGCTTTCGACGCGGGACAGGAACTGAGTGAACATACCGCGCCCTTCGATGCGCTTGCTCATGTCCTGGACGGTGAGGCGGAGATCAGCATTTCAGGCAAAGCATACGCTTTGAGCGCGGGCGACGCGATTGTAATGCCGGCCAACGAGCCGCACGCTGTTCGAGCGTCGAAGAAATTCAAAATGTTGTTGACAATGATCAGGGCGTAAATAAAAAATCCCGAAGCAAATGCTTCGGGATTTTGGTCTCAGATCATCTTTCGGGTCTGATGACCAAACTGTTCCGATCGAAGAAACCGGTCAGCCTGCGGCGAAAGGGAGTTAGTATCCCCATGTGGGCGATCATAAGTATCGAAAAAAATGTCATGGCTCCGAAGAAGATCAAATCGCCGGGAAGATATAATGATTTTGCATCCGTAGTGAAAACATAGCGAAAAACGATAAAGGCCAATTGAATAAGACAAACCAGCAAAAGCGGAATGGCGTATGGCCGCAGATCATGGCCCTCGAGAATCAGGTGAAGTCCCACCAGGGCCGCCAGGCCAGCCGCAATGATCAGGAGATAGGCGAAGTAATGGGGTATGTCGTATTTCTGCTCGTATAACTTTTGGATGATCTTTAGGTATAACAAGTCAACCGCAACCAGGCAGGCCCAGGTATAGATCTTGATGATAATCGGCAGGATCAGGTTATTGTAAACGCGCACGCTGACCGCGGCTGTCAGCCAGCCGAAAATGTATGCCAAGCCCAGGACAATCGCTTTTGCCCCGATCTTGTCGAGGTTATTGAACAAACCGTCGTTGAAAATATCCAGAATAAGCTTGCCCCCGCCAAGCAGGGCGGTCGTGAGCGCACCGAGGCTAATTAGCAGGGTTAACACACTCAACAATCCGCGTTCCGAGACTTTACTATTTGACCTGGATACGGGCAATGACGCAGAGGGCTGTGGCTTGTGCGCTGGCTCCTGCTGTACAAAAGGATATACTTTCGGCAGATCTTTTTTCTTTTCGCCCATTTTCATCCGATCCCTCTGTGAAAAACAGTTCTTTTTATTTTATCACCGCTTGATAAATTGCGGATACACCCGCCCTTTTCGAAACCCCATCATTTCATCCCTTTCCATTCCCCGCCATTGAATTCTGCAAAGAACACTTCACGCTCATCTTTTTCTTTGATCGCTTCCCCGGCTTTTTGCGCCATATCAATAAACTTTCTTGCTTCGGTCCGATTGCCATTGACGGCGTGTGCGCGCGCCAGGGCTTCATACGCAAAGGCAAAATCGAAATCTTCCATTTCCGCTCTGCCGCCTTCCAATAATTGAAGACAGCGCTGGGCATGATATAGAGCCAATTGTCCCTCGCCCAAAACCGCATAGACGCGCGCCAGCGTCCACTCGCCGCGCTGGTGGCGGACTTCCGTTCCCGCCGCGCGCCAATGCGCCAGTGAAGCGTGGGCGTAATCCAACATGCGCTCGTTCTCATCCGGCGTGCGGACTTTCTTTTCGAGCATCTCCCAGGTCTTACCGTGAAAGTCCACGGCGAAATAAAGCTGGGCCTGCGATAATGTGTAAGTTTTTTCTTCGGTCATGACATTCTCCTTTCGCCTTCATCTATTATACGTTGTGTTCAATTCGATAAAGCCTATGAAAGCAAACAGCCCTGCAAATTCCGCAGGGCTGTTTGCTGATTGCCAACCGCTAAATATGTATCGCCTGTCCTTCCGCGCCGTGCGCGGCTTCCATCAAAACTTCCGATAGCGTCGGGTGCGCGTGGACGTTGCGCGCGATCTCATGCGGCGTGAGTTCCATCATGTGCGCCAAAGTTAATTCGGGGAGCAACTCGGTCACTTCGGGGCCGATCATGTGCGCGCCGAGAATCTCGCCATATTTTTCATCCATCACGATCTTGACCCAGCCAGCGTAATCGCCGAGCCCCAATGCTTTGCCATTTGCCTGGAACGGAAAGCGCCCAATCTTGATATTGTGGCCGCGTTCCCTGGCCTGCGCTTCGGTCAGGCCAAACGAGGCAATCTGCGGCTGGCAATACGTGGCGCGCGGCATCATCTCGTAATCGAGCGTGATCGTCTCCGCGCCGGCGATATTTTCGGCGGCGACAATTCCCATCGCCGAGCCGACATGCGCCAGCATCAATTTTCCAGTCACATCGCCGATGGCGTAAATATTCGGCACATTCGTTTGCATCTTTTCGTTGACTTCAACGAAGCCGCGCTCGCTGATCTTGACGCCGACTTCTTCGAGTCCGAGGCCCTTCGAGTTGGGACGGAACCCGATCGCGACCAAAGCCTGCTCAGCCTCAAGCGGCGTTGCCTTCCCATCGGCAGATACCGTTACCTTCACGCCCGATTTCGTTGCTTCGACCGATTCGACTTTATTCCCAACGAGACATTTGATACCGCGCTTCTTGAATTCCTTTTCCAACTCTTTCGAGACTTCTTCATCTTCCAGCGGAACGATGCGCGGCAGCATCTCGACGACCGTCACGTCCACTCCGTAGGAACTCCAAACTGTCGCGAATTCCACGCCGATCGCGCCAGAGCCGATTACGATGACCGATTTCGGGAGTTTCTCCTGCAAAATGGCTTCGAGATATGTGACGACTTTTTCACCGTCCACTTTCCACGCGGCGGGAACAGCCGCGCTGGCGCCCGTCGCCACGATGATGTTTTTAGCGGCGAGATCCGTCAGCTTGCCATCCTTATCTTTGACGGAGACCGCTTTGGGTCCGCTAAGATGCGCTTCGCCCATGAAGACCGCAATGTTATTTTTCTTCATCAAAAATCCAACGCCTTTGGTCAGCCGGTCCGAATTCTGCCGCGAGCGTTTGACGGCCACGCCATAATCGAGTTTGAGATTGTCGAATGAAAATCCAAAGTCCTTGCCGCGTTCGCGCAAAGTATGAGCGACTTCCGCATTCTTCAACAATGACTTGGACGGAATACAACCGACGTTCAAACACACGCCGCCCAGCCACTGCTTGTCCACAATGGCGACCTTTTGCTTCAACTGCGCGGCGCGGATGGCGGCCACGTATCCGGCCGGCCCGGCGCCGATGACGATGACGTCAAAATTTTCTGCCATGATTTCTCCTATTGATGTCGTTGCGAGCGAAGCAATGATTATTGAAAGCGGAGATTGCTTCGGGCGAAGAACGTCCTCGCAATGACATTTGGTGTTGTTTCAATTTTACTTTATATCCAGCGCCTCACGCGGGACTTATAACCGGCGTAAACATCCCCAAACTTTTTCTCCAGATAGGCCTCTTCGTGCTGAATGACAAGATTGTTGATGCTGACGATGAAAACAGGCGCAAGGAGAATTCCCCAATATGTGCCGCTGTTGAGCGGAATACCGATCAACACCAGCAGAAAGCCCAAATAGATTGGATTGCGCGTAAAACGATAAACTCCCGAGATGACGATGCTTTTCACCGGACCGTGCGGGTCTACTGTGGTGCCTGCCTTCCTGAATTCCAGGAATGCGCCGATGGCCAGCAGAAAGCCGACGGCGGCCAACGGCAAGCCGATGGTTCGCAAAATATTCGGAACCGCAAACGGGATGGGAATGAGCCATTTCGCCGCATATGCAATTCCAATGTGGATCAACGTCAAAACGGGCGGGGGAATCTTCACATCCGCGTGATCTTTTTGTTCAGCCATCTTAACTCCAATTCTCCAGTGTCTCTTTGACCTTCATCAGAAAGGCATCCGCGCTGGCCCCATCTAAAATACGATGATCGAACACGAACGACAAATATACCATCGGCCTTATTGCAATTGCATCGTTTATAACCACGACGCGCTTCTGCATCGCACCGACGCCGAGAATACCGCATTGCGGCTGGTTGATGACCGGGAAGGCGAACAGCGAGCCGCTGATGCCGTGATTGGTCAGCGTGAACGTGCCGCCGCGCGCTTCATCGGGCTGAAGTTTTTTCGCGCGCGCCCGGTTTGCCAAATCATTCACCGAACGCGCCATGGCTAACAGCGAGAGATTGTCCGCGTTCTTGATGACCGGCACGATCAGGCCCTCCTCGCCGAGCGAAGTTGCCATGCCCAGGTTGACGGCTTTGTGAACGCGAATGCCTTCGTCTGTCCACGATGAGTTTGTCAATGGATGGGCTTTTAATCCTGCCACAATCGCCATCATAAAGTAGGCCGTGAATGTGAGATTGACGCTGTCTCGGGCGAAGTTGTCCTTGTTCGCGGCGCGATGAGCGGCGACCTTGCTCATGTCCGCTTCCATCACGGTCAGCACGTGCGGCGATGTGTGTTTGGACATAACCATATGCTCCGCGATCTGTTTGCGGATGACGGTATGCTTGATAAGTTGATCGTCAAGAATGGGTGTCAAGTTTACAGGTTGCAAATCGGCAGGTTTGGCAACCGACGCGCCAATCCCCGACTTCTGATTCTCGACAAATGCCACCACATCGTTCTTCGTAATGCGTCCATTCGATCCTGTGCCTTGCACTTGAGATAAGTTCACTCCATGCTCGGCCGCGATCTTCGCAACCACAGGGGAAATGAATCCAATCTCAGTGGATGGTTGGCGGTTGATGGTTGGTGGTTGGAGGTTGGTCGCTGGCGATTGACCTTGATCTGTTACGACTTTGGAAGTTGCTCCAGCAGGTTTTTCACTGACAACTGACGACTGCCCACTGTCAACTGTCTCTCCCGGCTTGCCGATGAACGCCAATACCGCGCCGACCCTGGCGGGGACGCCTTCCTGCGCCACGATCTTCAACACCGTCCCTGACGCGGGCGCGGGGATTTCAGTGTCCACTTTATCGGTGTTGACTTCGAGCAAAGGCTCGAGTTCTTTGACCGTCTCGCCTTCCTGCTTGAGCCATTTCGTAACGGTAACTTCTTCCACGCCTTCGCCGAGCAGCGGGACGAGTACTTTGGTTGCCATAAAATTTCTCCAGTTGGTAGTTGGTGGTTGACAGTTGTTGGTCAACGTGCAGGCAAACTATTCATGAGCGCATAAAGTTTCTTGCGCAATTCTTGAATTTGTCCATCCATGCCATCCACGTCTTCTTTGCTCAGATAATTGAACTCTTGAGCCAAAATCAATTGTGTATCTACTTCGGCTAATGATCCGAGTGCAATGTACAAGAACCGTCGAAAATCCGCGGGAGTTTTGCGGGCTTGGCCCTCGGCAATATTAGATGGGACGGAAACAACAGCACGGCGAATTTGGTCAGCGAGAGCGTAGGTTTCATGTTTTGGAAATTTCTCGGTCAGTTTGTAAATTTCCTTAGCAAGTTTGATCGCGTTTTGCCAAACAATTAAATCTCGATAGTTGCGCGCAGTCACTTTTTCTTGAGTTTGCTCCATCTGCCCTCTCCTGCTGTCAACTGCCGACTGTCAACCATCAACGAAGCGGCGGATACGCCGCTGGATCCACTTCATTCATAATCTCATATATCATATCAAAAACCGTCTCGCTATTTGGCTTGCTCCAATAATCCCCATCGCTTCCATACGCGGGACGATGGGCCGTGCCAGATAACGTGCGCGGCTCGGAATCAAGATGATAATAACCGCCCTGCTTCTCGATGACTTCCTGCATCATGTACGCCGACGCGCCTCCCGGCACATCTTCATCCAAAAATACAACACGGTTGGTCTTCTTGAGCGACTCGACAATCCTGCCGTGAATATCGAACGGTAATAAGGATTGAACATCAATGACTTCAACTTCAATGCCAGCTTTTGACAATTTCTCCGCCGCGTCCAGCGCGATGCGACAGCACGCGCCATAAGTGACAATGGTGATATCGCTTCCTTCGCGGATGACTTCAGGCATGCCCAGCGGCGCGGTCATCCCGCCGATGTTATCGGGCAATTTCTCTTTGACGCGATAGCCGTTCAACACTTCGACGATCAGCGCAGGCTCATTGGTTTTCAACATCGTATTATAAAAACCTGCGGCGCGCGTCATGTCGCGCGGCACGAGCACATTGACGCCGCGCACGAGATTGATGATGCCCGACATCAGCGAACCCGAATGCCAGATGCCCTCGAGACGATGCCCGCGCGTTCTAATAATGACCGGCGCAGACTGTCCGCCTGCGGAGCGCCAGTGCAGAGTCGCCAGATCATCGGACATGATCTGCAACGCGTACAACAAATAATCAAGATATTGAATTTCGCAAATCGGCCTCAGCCCGCGCATCGCCATGCCGATCGCCTGCCCCAAAATCGTGGCTTCGCGAATGCCGGTATCGGTCACGCGCAGCGCGCCGTATTTTTCCTGCATGCCTTTGAAGCCCTGGTTCACGTCACCGAGAAAACCCACATCTTCACCGAACGCAATCACGCGCGGGTCGCGTTTGAGAATTGCATCAAAAGCAGCGTTCATGATTTCAAATCCCATCACGGTTGGCGAAGATGGCGAATACATCGGCTTGACTTCTTTCACCCTCAACGCTTCGCGGCTGTAAAGATTCGAACCATAGCGTTCGATGTTGACCGCGTCCTGTTCGTTCTTCCATTGGGCCAAAACCTGCTTGGATGGATTCGCTTCGCCGCGCAGGGCTCGCAATGCTTCATGCGCCGCGGAATGAAGATCACGCCTCAACGGCGACGGGAGGGCGGCCAGCCGTTCTTTGATCTGATTCAACTCTGACGCGTGACTCGAAGACCCCGCGATCTCATCGAACATGTCCATCACTTGCGCGCGCTCCTCGAGAATCGGGTTGAGATACGCGTCCCACGCGGTTTTGCGGATTCTCTCCACAGTTTCATGGTCGGCTTTTTCGAGCGCAGCCAGCTCGGGGTCCGAACTGACGCGGTTTTCTATCATCCATGCGCGCATCTTCGTCACGCAATCGAATTCTTCCTCGAACTTGAGCCGCTCCGCAGATTTATATCGTTCGTGACTTCCCGAGGTTGAATGTCCCTGCGGCTGCGTCAGATCGGTCACATGGATCAATTGCGGAATATGATGCCTGCGCGCGATCTCGCCCGCTTTTTGATAGGTTTCGATCAGCGCGGGATAATCCCAGCCGCGCACTTGATAGAGGCCGTAGCCGCGCTCGCACTCCTCCTCCATGCAATCGTCGCGCTCGAAACCTTTGAGAATGGCGTAGATATTTTCCTTGACCATTTGAAATTGATTGGGAACAGAGATACCGTAGCCGTCGTCGTAGACGGTGATAACCGCCGGCGCTTGCAGAACACCGATGGCATTGACCGATTCCCAGAACATGCCCTCGGCAGTGGATGCGTTGCCGATGCTGACGAAGGTGACTTCGTCGCCGTTGCGCGAGAAGTGATTGGACTGCTCAAGCTCTTTCGATTTGCGATACACAACGGACGCATACGCCAGCCCAACCGCGTGCGGCATCTGTGTGCCGGTGGGCGAGACATCCGCGGAGGTGTTATACATCTCGGTTTGATTCTTCCACGAGCCATCGGCGTTGATGTAACGCGAAGCAAAATGCGCGTTCATGCCGCGCCCGGCTGTGTTTGATTCGGCGGCGAGATCGGCGTGCGCGTAGAGTTGTGCGAAAAATTCCTGGATGCTCATTACACCCAGCATAAACATCCAAGTCTGGTCACGATAATAGCCGGAGCGCCAGTCGCCTTTGCGGAAGGCGCGCGCGATGGCGAGGTTGGCGAGTTCCTTGCCGTCGCCGAAGATTCCGAACTTGGCCTTTCCGCTCAACACTTCACGTCTGCCAATCAGACTCGCCTGCCGTGATTGGTATGCTAAACGATAATCTTTGATGATTTCTTCGGGGGATAAAGGAAGCGTAACAGAACCCTTTTTCCTGGGCATGTACTCTCTCCATGAATTGGATGTATTAAGGGGAATTATAACGGAAAAGGATGAAGGATGATGTAGATGGCATGATACGGGAACATTCAAAGGTTGCAGGTAGCCCAAAAGAGCAAGCCGCAGAGACGCCGAGGGAGATTTTTTAACGCTTTTTCTCAGTGTTCTCCGTGACTCGGTGGTGATTTTCCTCCTCAGGCAAACTTGGCGCGGGCTTCGTCGAAAAACATGAACCGGAAACTTTCTCGAAGAATGAAATTTAACATTGCATTTCCCCGCGGGGTTTGGTAAAGTAGCGCATGTATCCTCATCAAATTTTAGGAGCACACATGAATCAAAACCCTCCCTATTGGGGACTCTCCTCCTGTATTGACTTGTATGACTGCGATCTGAATCTCATGCAGGATGCGCCGGCGATTAAAGAATTTGTCGTTCGCTTGTGTGAAAAGATCGGGATGCGCCGCTATGGAGAGACTCACGTTGTTCACTTCGGCGATGATCCGCGCGTCGAGGGCTTCAGCATGATGCAATTGATCGAGACCTCACTGATCTCGGCACATTTTGCCAACGCCTCGCGCGCCATTTATCTGGATGTGTTCAGTTGCGCGCCATATGACCCGAAAGCAGCCGCGGAATATGCAAAGGAATATTTCAAGGCTGAGCGCTACAATCTTCAATCGGTCGAGCGGCGTTGATACACTGATTCAAAATATACAGCCCCGGCATCTCAACGGGGGCTGATTTTTTTGCTTTCGCTGTATAATCAATTCGATATTCACACTTTATCGTCAATTCAACATCGGAGGTGAGACATGGCATTCAATCTCGTTCGTTATTCCCAGCAGGATCCGCAATGGAAGAACGACAATCTCGGCAACAGCACCGACGATACACTCGGCACGTTCGGATGCGCGGTGACCAGCGTTGCCATGTACTTGAGCGGCTGGGGCTACCCCGAAACGCCCAAAACCGTCAACAAAAAACTCGCTGCCAGCGGCGGTTTTCTCGAAGCCCTGATCGTGTGGGGCGCGGTCAGTTCCATCCATCCTCAAATCAAATTCAAAGGGCTGACCATCAGCCGCACGACCGAAGCGCCTCTCGCACAAATAGACGCCTCGCTCGCGGCCGGCCAGCCCGTGCTGGTGGAAATGGACCGCTCGACCCAGTCCGGCTTTCAGACTCACTGGGTGGTGTTGTACGCCAAAAAAGGCGGCGACTACCTGATGCTCGATCCCTGGCCGTACCCAGTCGAAAGCGGCGAGAATCTTTTCGGCGCGCGTTACGCATTCGGCAAACCGCTCAAGAATGTGATCACCGCGGTCGCATGGTATGAGGCCAGCGCGACGGGGAGCGGAACAACCCCTCCGCCTCCTTCCGGGACTTCAAGCGGCTCCACCACAACGACTCCGTCCACGCCGATGCCAACTCCTGTTGAAACTGATCTCATTGTGCAGGTCGTTGCATCCGCCACCGCAGGCATAAGGCTTCACATAGCGGCATCGCAGGATTCACCGGCGAACTTTGCTGAAATGCCTGGCACTCAATTGAGAGTCATTGAAGATAAAGCTGGCGCTTTGGCCAAGATCGGCTCACAACAGTGGATTTACGTCCGCGACCAACAAGGGAATCAAGGTTATGTCGCGGCGTGGTATGTGGAAAAAGCCGCAGGCGCCGCGCCAACTTCAACGACGCCCGCGCCCGCCACCGGGTCCGCGCCCGAACCGGTGCCCGCTTCGACTCCAGCCACACCGTCCGCGCCAACTCCTCCCGCGCCCGCTCCGCAACGATTCCAAGTCATCGTGTCCTCAAGCGTTGGCGCGGCGGGATTAGCAGTGCGCCAGCAGCCATCGCAAGGCTCTGCTACTGTGAACATGGAAAAAGCCGGCGCGCGATTAACGGTGATCGAGCCGGCCAGTTCGGCCACACCGAAGATCGGCGTGGCGGGACAATGGATCGCGGTGAAAGCGACCAACAATAAACAAGGCTATGTGGCGGCGCAGTACGTAAAAGCCAAATGAGGAAGAGCGCCTCGCGCATAGCTTTTGCCGCCTGGGCCGCGATCAGTATTCTGGTCGCGGCCAGTTTGCCTGTTATTTATCTGTGGCGCGGCGCTGACGGATTCAACATCCTCATTCAGCGCGGCCCGATCAGCGATTTGACCGTGACGCTGTTATCCGTGACGTTCGCCTGGCTGTTGGCCGGGCTTTTGCTGTTTCTGCTTTCATCCAATCGCATCCATTCCAAAAATATTTTTTTGTGGGCGGGATTCTTCTTGACGGCCTTCGCGGCCTTGAATCTTCTGCGTGAGCGCGCCGATTACGGCGACGTAGAATATTACGCCCGCGCCGCGCTCGATCTCTACGCGGGCAAACCTCTCCCGCCCGAATATCTTTATCCGCCGCTGTGGGCCAACATTCTTGAACTCTTTGCGCCATTCGGTGAAAAGGCCATCGCTTATTTTGCATGGACGTTGAATCTGTTTTCGCTCTTCGTATTTTATTTTCTGCTGACAAAAACTCTCGAGCGTTACAACTTCTCCGCGCGCCTCGCCGCGCTGACCACGACTCTCTTTTTGCTGGTCAATGCCACACTGCTGCGCACGTTGTTTTATGTGCAGGTCAACCTGCATGTTTTGAATTTCATCCTGCTTGGCATTCTTCTGTATCGCGACCGCCCGTTTCTATCGGCTCTGGCAATGGCGCTGGCCGTCAATTTCAAGGCTTCGCCCGCGGTGCTGGCGCTGGCCTTCCTGCTCGAACTGGATTGGAAATGGCTGGCATGGTTCGCGCTTTCGATGATCCTGGTCGCCGCGCCGACGCTGATCCTGCACGGCGCGTCGCCATTCATGGATTTTGTCAACAACGCCTTTTTGCTGACTCAATCGCACGGACTCTCCTTCCGCGATAACTCATTCGACTCTTTCTTCACGGCCATCGGCGAATTCTTCAACCTCGCTTCCATCTGGACCCGAATCCTTGTCTACGCCTCGAAAGCCCTGCTGGCCGCCGCAGCATTTTTCGTCATGACGCGATGCGTGCAAAATCAAACGTTTTACGAATCAAAAGAACGCGGCGCGCGTCTCTTCAACGCAATTCCGCCGCTGTTCATTTTGATGACGCTGGCCTCGCCCATCGTCTGGGAACATCACGGCATTTTCGTCGCGCTGGCCTTTTTGCTCATGCTCAAAAGACTTGAAACGCCATCCGAATGGATGTGGTTCGGCTTTGCCTATTTCCTCGAATTCATCCTGCCGACTTTTGATTTCTTCCCCTGGTCGTATGGGAGACTCATCGCGCCATTGATCGTTTTGGGGCTGATGTGGAGAACCAGCCAAAGAAAAGAAACGTCAAAATTCTTTGGCGTATTCAACAATTGGCTGATGAATTTGCCGGAACTCAAGGCTTGACGAGCGTGCTAAAGTATAATTCAAAGCTGTTGAAATTTTAGAACACGTATACTGTAATTTTTGCCAGGTTGTCTTGCGACACACTAATTCAAACAAATGGAAGGAGATTCTCATGAACCCAGGTAAAAGCACCACGAAGAAGGCCACGCAGAAGTCCGCCACACCTGCCCTGACGGGCGGTGCCAGGGAGAGCACCACCGCGATCAACAAGTCCAAGGGATTTACGGAAGAGGAACGAGCCGCGATGAAGGCTCGCGCCCAAGAACTGAAGGCGGAAGCGCGCGCGAACAAAGACAAGGCGGATGGGGAAAGCGCCGTGCTTGCGGCAATCAGCGCGATGAAAGAACCGGATCGCGCCATGGCCAAGCGGCTTCATGCGATCATCAAAGCCAGCGCGCCGGCCCTCTCGCCGAAAACCTGGTACGGGATGCCCGCGTATGCCAAGGACGGCAAGGTCGTCTGCTTCTTCCAAAGCGCGCAGAAGTTCAACACGAGGTACGCAACGTTGGGCTTCAGCGACACGGCGAACCTCGACGAAGGAACTTTGTGGCCGGTTGCCTTTGCACTAAAGGAGTTGACTGCCACCGAAGAGGCAAGGATTGGCGAACTCGTAAAGAAAGCGGTGAGCTGAAGACTGATCTCGCCGCTGGTTCGGGACGAGGCGTTCCCGTTCACTGAACATTCATGCTGTTCAACGTTCGCACAAACCCCTCGACCATTTTTTCGAGATTGATCTCTTCCGAAACAATTCGAAAAGATTCTTCCCCCATCTTTCGCAAACGATTCACGTCCGATAGAGCTGTTCGCAGTGTGCTGACCAGCGCGGCATAATCCTCCGGCGGGATTTGCCAGCCGTTCGATTCGCGGACGAGGTCATCCTGCGTGCCATCCCCTTTTGCGACAATGATAGGCAGGCCGTAACTCATGGCTTCCTGCACGGCCAGTCCGCCGGTTCCGGGCAGGACGAAAATATCGGCTTCCATGAAATAAGGCTTCAACTCGTCCCCATGCCTGGCTCCGATAAACTCCGCTGACTGATAAACCCGTTTCGCCAACGACTCTAGATTTTCCCGCTCCGGCCCATCGCCGACGATCATCAAACGCACTTTTAGGTTCAACTCCGCGCAAGCGCGGAGCAAGAAGTCAACGCGCTTGCGGGCTTGCAGTCGGCCAACGAATAAAATTGCAGGTTGAATGTTGAAAGTTGAAGGTCGTGAGGGGAGAGGGGATAAAGGCTTGGATGCAACCGCATTCGGTGCGACGAAAATCTTCTCGCGTGGGAAACCGAGCGCGGCATATTCATCAGCGCCGCGCTGACTGTAAGCGATCAACGCGTCGAATTGCCCGAGGAAGTGGATGCGGCGCGTTTGACGGAGTCCGGCAAAGGGTCCGGAAAGATGTGGCGCGCCCAATCCCCAGCCAATGACTTTACGTCCGCGTGAGCGCATCCACTTCACGGCGGAGGAAGTCGCGAGGTAACGCGGGTTGGCTTCGACGATCAACGCGTCGGGGTTCCAATCTGTGAGCCAGGCAATCAATCCGCGTTGATAGCAAAAATAAAATGACCCATCCAAGAGATGGATATTGTGAGCGACAGCATATTTTGCAAAACGGAAATCTTTTGCATAAGCAATGCTCTCACTGGGGCGCGGCAGTCCCGCGAAGAGACTCATGCCGCCCTCGCAAGACTGCGCTAACATGTCAAAGAAAGGCACGCGATACGCGGGCAGGACTCGTTGCTGCAGACCGAGACGGCCTTGAAAAGAAAATATTGTTTTCATGGACAGGGCTGGCCTGAACGATTGCGGCTGAATATAACTGCGATATCGTCGCGATATTGCCTGCACCATTGGCCAGAGATCGCAACAGCCTGCAAAAGGTTGGGTTCACTTTGCGGTGAAATCATCAGCAAATTGATATTGTCGCGATCCAGTAATGCCTGCCAATTTGGCGACGCGCCGGCGATCTGGCTGAAACGTTGATATTGTTCAGCGGGATAAGCCAGCGCAAAACGAGTGTCAACCCATACGGGTCGTGACGGCAGGGCAAAAATGAGATAGCTCGAAAACGTCAGGTCGCTCCAAAGAGGGCCGGGGAGTTCGGGGTGTTGGGAAAGCCACGCAGTTGCCGCGAGCGGGGTATCCACGCTGATGACCGGCGGAGATTTGATCCCGAGCCTAGCGCGCGCGCCCGGCAATGCAACGAGGGGAATAAATAAAAATATAAGCGCAAGAGCGTAATTCAAGACAGGATGCCCGCTCCTGGCCGGTCTATCAAGCCAACGCAAATCCCAATCGGCCAATAAATTTGCAGTAAAGGCCGCCATAATGATGAGTCCCCAGATCACGTATCGCAGCCCGGAAAAAGACATCCAAAGCAATCCTAGCAGCCAAACCCATTCCAACTTTGAAGGACGACGCGGCGAAAGGGACGCGAATAATATTAACAGCAAAACCCAGGCAAAAAAAATATTCATCTGCCAGCCAAGATTGGCCGGCGGCAGCCATTCACTGCTCACATCCCAAGCAAGAGGAGACAAAAAAGAAGCGCTGAGAGACTTCCATAAAGCCATGCCGTACGGAGTAACCAGGGAAGCGAGAAAAGTAAAAACGATGACCAGGGTTAAGGTTTTTCGATTTCCCTTCCCGAAAACCAATGCGGCGCCTTCCAGCAAGAATAAGAGCAAAAAAGATTCATGGATGTTAGCCCACAGCAGGGCGATCAACGGCAAAAGCCAGGCCGTTTTATTTTTCCCTGTTTGCCAGTTCCATAAAATAACAAGCGTGAGGGTGAACAAGGGATAGGCAAACATCTGCGGCCGAAAGGACCAATTATTACTACCCGCCAGTCCCGCAATGATGATTAGGACGGCTGCCAGCCGCGGCCCGGCGCCCAACTGCCGCATCCATAACCATAACAACCCATAAGCCGCTCCGATGAAGAGCGCGCGCAAAAGAAAAGTAAAATCCATGCCGCCGCCGGAATAAGCCAGACGGAAAATAACAGCAGAAAGCCAGGGTTGATAGGTGACAGGTGTGCCGGCATAAGTAAAACTGTAGGTCTCGATGGAAGGCACATAGCCCGCGCGTAATATATCCTGCCCAAGCCGCAGATACCACCAATAATCGTGAGGGGTGAGAGGCAAAAGCAGCGAAATGAAAAGCAGGGGCAATAAAGCGAGGCTTAGCCAGAGAAAATCATAACTGCCGGGCGCACCGCGTTTTTCATCCATAGTTATTCCCCCAACAAAGCTTTTAGATATCCATCCATCATTTTATCGAGACCCAGCGCGGACTCGGCCTGGGCGCGGGCAGCCGCCCGAAAGCGCAGCTGATTCCGCAGGATGTGTGCGGCGGCCTCCGCCAGCGCGGGAATGTCCGGCGGATCCAGTTTCCATGGATCGCCGCCATAAGGAACCAGCCTGCCGCTGCCGCCGACAACAAGTTCGTTCAACGCGCCGGTATCGAAAGCCACAACGGGCAATCCGCAAGCCAGCGCTTCGATGACCGAGTTGGGGCAGGCCGCGTTTAAATCGGCGGAGAAAAGCAAATGCGCCGAACGGTCAATCTGCGGGATGCGTTCACGCGGCAGTGCGCCTTCCCAAATGATCGGGGTTCGAGCTCGAGCCTGCGTTTTAGCCTGGTGTTCTTTTGAAATCTGTCCAACCACCATCAACTCCATTGGAAAGCCATATTTTTCAGCCAGCGTCCCGGCCAGTTCAATGGCATTATCGAGTCCCATGTCATAACCGCCGCCGAGACTGCCCTCCACGATCAGCAAACGATAACGATCAACGGATAATTCGCCGATGCCATTCGGCCGGTAAATATTTAAATCCACGCCATTGTGTACGACGGAAAAAGATGAACGCGTTTTCCCATACCAATCCTCCCACCATTTATGCGAGAACTCACTTTGATACATGATATGCGTTGCGATCCGCGAGCGGATAAACGACAAAACGAAATTGCCGTACTCGGCGCGCGCAAAATGACGAAGGCCCGTATTGCGTTTACGATGGATCCAGTTGATGCCGTCAAGCCGCTGTACGATGCGTACGCCGCGGCGGCGCGCCCGCACCAATGGCGCAATATTTTTCGTCCCAGCGATGACCAGGATCGCGTCCGGCGAATCGTCAGCGTCATGGGTAATTTCAATGCCGCGCGTTTTGAGTCCGGCTTCAAATTTATTGCGGAAAGACGACATGCCTCCGATTCCATCCACGGCTGGAACAATACAGATACGAGGCATGCATCAAACCTTCGGCCAATCGAGCAGGAGTACTTCCGCCAGCAGGCGCGCGTTGACGCTGGCATCCATGCGCGCCAGGGCCTTTTCGAGATTCGACACCACGCCTCGCACCTCAGACAAAGAAACGAGTCCCGCTAAAAATTCTATTTCCTGCACCTGGTCCGCGTTTGCAATCGGCGTGGACACGCCGCCCACGCGCAGCAACACATCGCGCCAGAATGAGACCCATACCAAGAGCACGCGGCGCATACTGTCTTTATCTTTGGAGAGTTTATCGGCGTATGCAAATTTTTCCACGCGCGTGGCTGGCAGGAGAGTCTGCAAGTCTGATAATTTTTCCCGGCGAAATTCCAACGCAGACGGGTCTTGCAGCAGCCGCAATGCAAACCCCGGACGCCCGCCGCTGATATGCGCCAACAGCCGCGCAGTGTCTTCATCTGCGCCGCGTTCCCTCAGGAAAGAACTGACCATTTCCAATGGCACTGGTCTCAATCGCAGAACTTCACAACGCGAAACGATGGTCGGCAAAAGTTGTTCAGGGTTATCCGCAGTCAGGATCAGGAGCGCATAAGACGGCGCTTCTTCCAATACTTTGAGCAAAGCGTTGGCGGCATTATCGTTCGCTTCCTGAAAGCGGACGAAGAGCGCCAGGCGGTATTTGGATTGATACGGTTTGAGAGTCAGCGAACGCCGCGACTCACGCACTTGATCCACTTTCAACGTCCCGCCTTCGGTCTCGGCCTGGATGATGGTCAAGTCGGGGTGCTGCATGGCTTCGATCTGTTTGCAGTCGCGGCATTTGCCGCAGGGCATGCCCGCTTCGATGGTCTGGGTGCAATTCAAAGCCTGGGCGAAGCGCAAGGCCAATGTGCGGCGGCCAACGCCCGGAGGTCCCGCGAAGAGATACGCATGGCGCGCCGAATCGCGTGCGACATGTTGTCGCAGCATGTCCACAGCCCATTCATGTCCGAGCAAATTCCAGTTATCTGTCATCAGTGTTCAATAATCAGCAGCCATCGTAAATCGTTATTCTTCCCCGGCCCGCAAGCGCAAATAAGAATCATAACGCTCTGGATGGACTGTGCCTGCTTTCAGTGCGGTCAATACGGCACAGCCCGGTTCGTGGATATGCGAGCAATCGCTGAACTGGCATTCGGCCACCAGCGGCGCAAGCTCTGGAAAATAAGCGTCTATCTCTTCGGGGTGTGTGTCCCACAATGCCAGCGATTTCCATCCGGGCGTATCAGCCAGATACCCGCCGCCTTCGAGCGCAAATAATTCGCGCACCACAGTCGTGTGTTTACCTTTGTTCAGCGCCGCACTGACCTCATTCACAGCCAGACCAAGCCGGGGCTGCATGGCATTCAACAAACTTGATTTGCCCGCGCCGCTCGGCCCGGCCAGCGCGCTGATCTTTCCGGTTAGATTCGATTTCAATGCCGCGATGCCACTGCCATTCTTTGCCGAAGTGTAAATCACACGATAGCCCAGCGGTTCATACATTCCAAAAATTTCCTCGGGATTTTTAACGAGATCAATTTTATTGGCGACGATCACGGCGGGCACGCGTTGTTTTTCCGCGATGACCAGGAAACGATCGAGCATTCTCAATTTCGGATTCGGTTGCGCGCAAGCGAAGACGAAGACCGCCTGATCTGTATTCGCCAACAGCACCTGCTGATATTTGCCCTGCGGCCTCGGGTCGAGCCGGACGATGGCCTGCTTCCGTTCTCCGACCTCTTCGATCACCCCAGACCCATCCGTCAACACCGTGATGCGGACGTGGTCGCCGAGCGCCGCAATATCTCCGCTGGCGCGGCCTTGTTTCAAGCGTCCGCGTAACTGGCAAACAACGAGGGTCTCTCCAGTCTCGACGGTAAAGAAACCAGACTGGGCTTTGACGATCAAACCAGCAAGCGGCGTTTCTGTCATATTGCTGCAGCAGTCGTCCTCATCGGCCTGCGCCAAGGATGGCGCAGAGAGCGGCCCGCTATTTCGGCTTCGGCGTTTTGGTTGGAATGCCACCAATGGGCGTGGGCGTATATGGATTGCCAATCGGTCCAAACCAGGGAACTGTCGGGGGCTGGCCGTAGTAATAGGTCTCGACAATTGCCCTAAAGAGCGGCGCGGCCCAGTCGGAGCCTTGTCCCTGATTCTCAAGAATCACAACCACCGCAATATTGGGCAATGTCGTATCCTGCTCGTTTGCCAGCGTGTATCCCGCGAACCAGGCATGCGATTTGCCATTGCCCGATTCAGCCGTGCCGGTTTTTCCGGCAACTGGAATCTGCAGCCCGATCATGCGAAAGTAGGCAGTGCCGCGCGGGTCGTTGATTACACTCCGCATGGCATCTTGCAAAAGTTTGAGATTATCTGGACGCAATGGCAGTGTGCCGGCCGCTTCAGGCTTGAAGACAGTTAGCGGGCTGCCGTCAACAGGCTGGATCTTCTCGATGAGCTGGGGCCGGTACAAGGTCCCGCCGTTGCCAATGGCGGCAATCATGCGCGCCACTTGCAAAGGCGTCACCGTCACAGTTCCTTGACCAATAGCCTGGTTGGTCGCGTCTATCGGGTTGGTCGGAATATCAATATTTCCAGAGGCCTCCGCCACAGCGTCAATGCCGGTCGGCGCGCCGAGACCAAAAGCGCGCGCCATGTTTGCGATATCGCCTGCGCGATTATTGTTGTAAAGGTCAAGGCCAATGCGCCAGAAATATGGATTGCAGGAACGCATCAACCCCTCGGGCAGAGTCAGCAAGCCGGATGGTGTACTGCTCTGTGTGTCACATTGTTTGCCTGCCGCAAGCCTGTCCTGGCAATATTGCCACGTCCAGTCATATAAGATTTGGCCGCCATATTGCTGAAGCTCGGTAAACTCATACTGACAATTGTAGGTCGTTTCGGGAAGATAGAGTCCGCTTTCGAGGCCGGCAGAAAAGGTTACAACCTTGAATACCGAACCGAGCGGGTATTGTCCCTGCGCAGCGCGGTTGAGCAGAGGCTGGTCCTGACTGTTGAGCAGATCGCCAACCAGGTAGCCGTTATTAAAGTTGTTGGGATCGAACACGTTCTGATCATAGCTGGGCGAGGAGGCCATCGCCAATATGCGGCCCGTATCGCGTTCAATGACAACTGCCGCGCCTTTGAAGCCCCGAATAGCTAGTTGGGTATAGTACTGCAGGTTGCGATCAATCGTCAGGTAAACCGAGTCGGCGGGTTTTGGCTGGCTCTCGCCAAGTTTGGCGACAAGATTGCCGTTGGGGTCAACGACCCAAAGCGTGCCGCCATGTGTGCCTGCCAGATAAGACTCCATTGATTTTTCAACGCCAGCCTGGCCAATTCGCTCGTCGCCGCGATAACCTTTGCGGCGATACTCATCCACTTGCGCAGGGTCAATAGAAAGAGTATAGCCAACCGTCTGCGAGGCAATGCCCTGGTTGAAATAAAAGCGTGAGGTATAAGGCGTGACAGTCAAGCCGCCAATGCCAAGGTCCAGGACGCCTTTGACCTCATCGGTCGAGGCGTCACAGATTGCCACATACCAATCCGGTGCGGCGCTGGCATAACGAGCTTTGATTTCATCCTGGGTAATTCCACAAAGTTTGGAAAGCTGGCTGACCAGCGCGACTTCAGATTTCGGAGTCATTTGGCCGGGTGTAATACCGAGCGCGTACGCATCAGATTGTCCGACAATGGGCAGGCCATTGCGGTCGTAGATGTTGCCACGGGCCGGGATTTGGTAATCCATTTTCAGGACGTTGCCGCCCGCCAGTTCGGGCAGGATCAGGCTGTCGTCCCATTGGAGGCGCCATTCACCGGCTTCAAGGTTGAAGCGCGCGATCATGTCGCGTTGAATGTCTCCCACCAGGGCGGTGCGATAGATGACTCGAAATCCAACTTGCGCGAGGCTGGGACTGAGCAATTGGGTCAACACTTCATAATCCAATTTGTTTGCGCTCATGGTATTGAGGGCATCGTTGTATTTCTTGCTGAAAACATCCTGCGTCACCGCGGCCTGGCTGTCCTTCGACAACAGGCTGTACATCGTGGCATAATCGCCGGTCTTGAGTGCCTCGAGGAATCTCCGCATGGCGGCTTGCGCATCCGGTGCATGGGTAATGGATACCTGTGCAGTCGGCAGAGGCGTAGCCGTTGAAAAGAAAGGCAGGCCGCTCCCTCCGCCAGATTTCGGCGCACAAGCGGCAAATACAAACAACATCAGGATCAATGGAAGCCAGCGAATTGGTCTCATACGTTTACCTTTTATCCAACCTGTTCGCCGCGCAGAATGGCACGCGAGACAGGACATTGATAATGCAAATAAGTTTGGCAGTTGTTCGGAATGTCCGCGTCGGGGGTGACATGGAGCTTTCGCAGGGCACGCGTGAGGTGGCACAGAGGCAATCCCATTACAGATGCAAAACAGCCGCCCATATTTTCCACCGGTTGAAAACGAGCATGTTGAATTGCATACGCCCCGGCCTTATCGAGCGGGTCGCCGGTCTGGACATAGAGGCTGATCTCTTCGTCGCTGTAATTTCGCATCGGCACATCCGTCACACAAACTTCGTTGATGCTGCGTCCGTTTTTCATTTCAAGAACGGAAAGTCCTGTGTAAACCTGGTGGGTATGCCCGCGCAGGCGTTGAAGCATTTGCGCGGCATCGGCCATGTCTTTGGGCTTGCCGAGGATCATGTCATCGTCCACCACGGCAGTATCAGCCGCAACGATGATGTGTTCAGGGCCGGCATTTCCGATGGCCGCACGCGCTTTTGAATCGGCCAGCCTGCGGACATAATCGCCGGGAGTTTCGCCCGCACGCAGACTCTCATCCACATTCGAGACTGAAATGCTGAACGACCAGTTCCCAAGTGAGATCAATTCTCTGCGACGCGGGGAATTCGATGCAAGCAGAATCAATATCCGTTCAGTCACGGGAAGATTCTAACACAGGATAAAAACGCGTCATTAAGGCTGAACTCATGCGCGCAAATCTTATCTGGCAGGTTCAAGATGAGTGTTGTACAATGGATTTATATTCAGGTTAAAAATTTCGGGAGGCAGGCGTGAAAGAACTCAAAGATCGAATCCAGCGTGACGGGCAAAATCTTGGAAATGGAATTCTCAAAGTAGATAGTTTTGTAAATCATCAGGTTGATGCGACCTTGATGAACTTATGCGGAAAGGAATTCGCGCGCCGCTTCGCAAATGCCGGTGCGACCAAAGTGCTGACCGCCGAAATTTCAGGCATCGCACCGGCGCTGACCACTGCGCTTCATCTCGGACTTCCGGTGGTGTACGCGCGAAAAAACAAGCCCATCACCATGCCGGACCAGGTTTATCTCACGCTCGCGCCTTCGCATACCAAAGGCCGCATGGTCGAATTGATCGTCTCGCCTGAATATCTTCAGCACGGCGAAAAAGTCTTAATCATTGACGATTTCCTCGCTTCCGGCGCGACCATCCTCGGGCTTGTGCGTCTGGCGGAAGCCGCGGGCGCGAAGATCGTCGGCATCGGCGCGTTGATCGAGAAACGTTTCGAGGGCGGACGCGAGGCGCTCAAGCCGGTCGGTGTGCCGGTCGAATCACTGGCCTGCATTGCTTCGATGGATGGCGGGAAAATCGTTTTCAGCGATCAGTGACAATGGCCACTGATTACTGGATACTGACCACTGATGACTAATTCCATTGCCATCCTCGATTTCGGTTCCCAATACGCTCAACTCATTGCGCGCCGCGTGCGCGAGGCGCAGGTTTACTGCGAGTTGTTTGCTTGGGACGCGCCGCAGGAAAAAATCCTTTCGATCAAACCGAAAGGATTTATTTTGTCCGGCGGGCCTAAATCTGTTTATGAAGCCGGCGCGCCATATATTCAAAAATATATTTTAGATTCAGGATTGCCCATTCTTGGAATCTGCTATGGGATGCAGGCCCTGACTCACGCGCTGGGCGGGCAGGTTGATCCGTCGGCGCAGCGCGAATATGGGCAGGCAGAAATCCAACCGTTGATGCCCGGCACAATGCTGGATGCACTCTCCAAGGTGTGGATGTCGCACGGCGACCGCATCACCAAAATGCCGCCGGGATTCATGGCGCTGGCGAAGAGCGGAAACAGTCCTTTCGCGGCCATGGGCGATTTTCAACGCAAATATTTCGGCGTCCAGTTCCATCCTGAAGTGCACCACACCCCGAACGGCTCACAATTGTTGAAGCATTTCGCGATTGACATCTGTGATGCGAAACCTGAATGGACTCCCGCTTCCATCATTGACGATGCGGTGGCGCGCATTCAAAAGCAAGTTGGCAAAGAACGCGTGCTGGCCGCAGTAAGCGGCGGCGTGGATTCATCTGTGGCGGCGGCGCTGGTGCACAAAGCCATCGGCGATCAACTCGTGGCCGTGTTCGTGGACACCGGTTTACTGCGAAAAGGCGAAGGCGAACAGGTCGCGTCAACCTTCCGCGAGAAGATGCACGCTGAGTTGATCGCGGTGGACGCCAGCGATGAATTCCTCGGCGCGTTGAAAGGCGTCACCGACCCAGAGCAAAAGCGCAAGATCGTCGGCGAAAAATTCATTCGCTTGTTTGAAGCGCAGGCGAAACAGATCGGCCATCCAAAATTTTTGGTGCAAGGCACGATCTACCCCGATGTCGTTGAATCGTCCGCGCCGGATCGCAATAAAGCCGAGCGAATCAAAACGCATCATAACGTCGGCGGACTGCCGGAAGACATGCAATTTGAACTGGTCGAGCCGCTCAGATATTTGTTCAAGGATGAAGTGCGCGCGGTCGGTGAAGCGCTCGGACTGCCGGAAGAGATGGTTTGGCGGCAGCCGTTCCCGGGTCCCGGCCTGACCGTGCGCTGTCTTGGCGAAGTGACGCGTGAGCGCGTATCCCGTTTGCGCGCGGCGGACGCCATCTTGATCGAGGAATTATCCAAAGTGGGATTTCTGGGAAAGGGCGCGCAGGTCTCGCAGGCGTTCGTGGTTTTGTTGCCGGTGCGTTCGGTGGGCGTGATGGGCGACCAGCGCACATATCAGGAGGCGGCCGCGATCCGCGCCGTCTCGACCGACGATTTCATGACCGCGGATTGGGCGCGCCTGCCGCATGAACTTTTGGCGCGCGTGGCGAACCGCATTGTTAATGAAGTGGACGGAATCAATCGCGTCGTGTATGATATTACGAGCAAACCGCCGGCGACGATTGAATGGGAATGATACAGCATCGGATTCACGACTGTTGATTTACAATTAGCCCGATGAGAAACTTTTCAATTCCAAAACGGGGACGCGGACAAACGCTGTCACACGCGTTCCTTTTTCTTTTTGCCTTTCTGGCCTTCACTCTTCAACCCTCAACCTTCGCTTTTGCGCAGGGACAGGCCCGCGCCGATCTTTATCCGGTGGACGCCTCGGCATTTCCAGTGATGTCATCGTTCCTGGATGTGTTCGACGCATCAGGCCGTTTCGTGAGCGGACTCAAGCCCGGTGACGTGAACATGCTCGAAGACGGCCAGCCGTTGCCGGTGCAGGAATTGACCGAGATGGTTGTCCCCGCACAAATTGTGGTGGCGGTCAATCCCGGGCCTGCGCTCGGGATCCGAAACGCACAGGGCGCGCCTCGCTTTCAACAGATTGTGCAGGCGCTCAGTGAGTGGGAACAGAGACTTCCCGCGGATACGCCCGACGATCTGAGTCTCGTGACGATTGCCGGGCCGGTCATTTCTCATGCCAGCGCAAAAGACTGGTCGGTGAGCCTGAACGCCTTCCAACCAGATTTCCGCACCACAACACCCAACCTGCAATCATTAGCCATTGCAATTGATACAGCCGCGGCGCAAACGCCGCGCCCGGGGATGAAGCGCGCGGTATTGTTTATCACCCCGCGTATGGACGATCCGAACATAGACACGCTGTTGCAGCCATTGATTGTGAAGGCACAACAGAACCGCGTGCGCGTCTTCGTATGGTTTGCAGATACAGACTTGTACGCAGCCACCACCAGCGCGGCGGCATTTAACAACCTGGCCATGCAAACCGGCGGCGAATATTTCTCGGCGACCAATGAGACCCAGCCCCTGCCCGACCCCGAATCTTATTTTGCCCCATTACGCAGGTTGTACTCGCTCAAGTACAACTCCGCCGCGGCCAAAGGCGGACAACTCACGATCAGCGCACAAATTACAAGCGCGGCCGGCAAAGTCCAATCGGCGGACCAATCCATCACCATAGACATCCAGCCGCCCAACCCGATCTTCGTCTCGCCGCCTTTGCAGATCGTGCGCCGTCCGCCGCAAAACGACCCGTACAATGACAAAATCCTTTTGCCCGATACGCAGAAGATCGAGATCATCATCGAATTTCCAGACAAACACAAACGCCCCCTGGCCCGCACCACGTTTTATGTAGACGGCGAAATCGCGGCCGAAAACAAAGCCGCGCCCTTCGACACATTCACATGGGACATCAGCAAGTACAACCTGAGCGGCGAACACAAGATCATGGTTGAGGCCGTGGACGTATTGGGGCTGAGCAAAACCAGCATGGAGATCCCGGTCACCGTCACAGTCACCCAGCCGCCGCGCGGCTTGTCCGCTTTCTTTGCAAGATATAAACAATACATCACGTACGGCGCGATCGGCCTGGCCGGCCTGTCCTTGTTGTTGATCTTCTTCCTGGGAAGTATGCGCTCGGTCTTTAGGCGCGCCCGTACTTCACGCCGGGCCGCTGGCGACCCGCTCACACAACCGGTCGCGGCGACTGTCGAGCCAATCACAGACCGGACCAAACGCGCGCGCGCGGTGAATGAACGCGCCAAAAACGCGGACGCACCCGCCTGGCTTCAACGCCTCACACCCGACCTGGCGGCGGCCCCCGTTTCGCCAATTCTCCTCACCGAAAAAGAGAGCGTCTTCGGCTCCGACCCGGTGCAATCAACTTATGTTCTTGACAACCCATCTCTCAACCCGCGTCACGCGCGCCTGGCCCAAACCGAAGACGGCGGATATCTCCTGGCCGATGCAGGCACTGTGGCTGGCACATGGGTCAACTTCGAGCCAGTGGGAAAAGAGGGCCATCTCCTCCAACACGGTGACGTGGTACACTTCGGCCAATTGGTCTTCCGCTTTGAATTAAAGAATCCGCCTCCCGCAGCGGAGCCAAAAATTATCAAAGAGACTCCCTTGTTATGAATCGTTCCCAGCGCCCTCATCTACATGTCGCGGCCTTAAGCCACGCAGGGAAGGCTGGTAAAAATAACGAAGATCGCTATACCGTCTCTTCATATTTAAATGAAGCCGAAAAACCAGTGGTGTTTGCCATTATCGCGGATGGCATAGGCGGGCATCGCGCCGGTGAAGTGGCGGCGGAACTTGCGGTTAATTACATCATCCAGAATGTTTCCGAGAGCAATGGCAGGAAACCGCTCGAGATCATGGAATCTGCCATTCACGCGGCCAGCCAGGCAATTGCCTCGCGCTCGGCCAGCAAGACCGACCAGCATGGCATGGGATCCACCTGCGCCTGTGTATGGGTTGAAGGATATAAGTTATACACCGCGTATGTCGGCGACTCGCGCATTTATTTAATTCGAGATGGGAAGATACAACGTTTAACGGTGGACCACACCTGGGTTCAGGAAGCGATCGAGAAGGGCATTATCCTGCCGGAGCAGGCGCGCGATCATCCTAATGTGCATGTGATCCGCCGGCACCTGGGATCGGTCGAATTGCCGCAAGTGGATTTTCGCCTGCTTTTGAGCAATGAAGACGATCGTGAGAAAGCTTTGAAAAATCAGGGGACGACTTTGAGGGCTGGCGATATTTTATTGATGTGCAGCGACGGCTTGACCGACCTGGTGTGGGATGATGAAATCCTGCGCGTGCTCACCACGCGCAGCGGCCTTAAATCCGCGGCTGAGGATCTGGTGGCGCAGGCCAACGAACGCGGCGGACACGATAACATCACAGTTATTCTGCTGGCTGTGCCAAAAGAGGGAATTGCCATTCCGCAAAAAAAGAAAAGTATCTTTGAACAATTATTTGGAGAATAAAGAGAGACCAGCCTGCTGAACTGGTCTCTCTTTATTTAAGTACAATCCTGTTTTTTCGGTCAAGCCAGAGTTCGCGATATTGGCGATTCCAGTCAATCAGAAAACGGTAGGCGATGACGAGGCCAACCGCGACTGCAACCCAAAATTCGATCCCGCGCTGACTCATCAACCACAACACAGGCGCGACAGCAATCCCGGTAAAGACGCTGGCGCGCGCCGAATGGCGGATCGCCAAGGTCAACACGATTAGGATTGCAGCAGCCGTCAAGAATGCCAGCAGTGAAACGGCCAGGAGACATCCGCCTGCGCTGGCAAGCCCCATACCGCCGCGAAATTGTGCGAAGACCGGCCAGCAATGACCTATGATGACGAATGCGGCAGTCACAGGAACGATAAAAGTTGCCGGCGAATATTTCAACGCGAGGTAAGTTGGCAGAAAGCCTTTCGCCAGATCGAGAAGCAGTACCGCCACGCCCGGTCCAAATCCGGCACGGCGAATCGTGTTGGTTGTCGTTGCATGGCCTGAACCTGAGTCACGCACATCTGCGCCTGTGATAAGGCGCGTCACCCAAACTGCAAACGGAAGAGCGCCTGAGATATATCCAAGCAGTGCGAAGCCAAGGGCAGAAAAAATTATCATAATGGTCGTTTCAGATCGAAAACCTATTTCATGAATTTATCTCTTGGATTCATGCCAATATCGAGCTTGAACGCAAGCAATGATTCGTTCAAGTCTTGAAGGAATGCAACCAGCGAAAAAATGAGGAAGCCCATTGCGGCAACGAACAGGATTCCGATAAGCCAGGCAGCCTCCAGCCCAAGTGCGGCAGTGATGAAAAGGGTGATGATCAAAACTGCCGCAGACAAAACGCTGACCGAAGCGGATGTAATTGCGCGCCGCAAATATTCAGCCCGACGGGAGAGAATGCGCAATTGCTCATTGACGCGGATCTGATCTTGACGCGGTATCTCAGGCAGTTCGCGCGCGAGGCTGCGGCCGCGATCAATCACGCGGCCAAAACGATTGGTCATGGAAAGGATGAGCAGACCAATACCAGAGATCAGCACAACCGGGCCAATGGCAACTTGCAAAACAGGAATAAGTTCAGTGACGGTCAAGATACCTCGGAGAATTTTCTTTTAGAAAATGAGATTGTTCTAATAAACAAGGTTAATGATAAGCCTGGTTCGTGTGTTTGTCACGGATAAATCAGGAAGCGCTCATAATACACGAGCGAATTTCATGCGCCCTTTCTAAATTGTTAGATTACAGATGTGTTCATGATTTCGAGGGGCTTTGCTTTTATACTGTGGGCCGCTCAAGCAGAAAAGCAACGCAAGCTGTTGCAATAACAACAACCCCAAAACAACAAATCTAATTCAATTTGGGCAAACTCGGCAAAAGCCGACAAAGCCAAGCCGCTAGCCTAAAGCGGTAGATCCACAATGGCCGCCGGGTTTCTAAAGGATCGCAAAACAGTTTTGCGTCTGCTTGATCAGTTTGTTTTTCAGTAAGGAGAAAAAATGATTAAAACAGTTTACCGAATAACGAGCGTCATCATTGCAAGCGCAATTGCGCTCGCAATGATACTTGGCATCTACACGAGCGCGCACGCTTCTTTCGAACCGGTTGCAGCGAGGGCGCAGAGTCAAGCTGCCCTGGCTGCGCAGACAATCTATTACGTGTCTGCAACCGGCAATGACGCTAATCCAGGCACATCTTCAGCTCCCTTTAAGACTATTCAAAAGGCGGTCAACACGGCGGCGGCAGGAGATACAGTGATAGTCCTGGCTGGAAATTATGCCGAGAGAGTTACGGTCAATCGCGCTGTGGTCTTGCAAGCACAAGGGACTGTGAATATGCAAGGCTTTGTGGTTTCTGCAGACTACGTTACCATCAAAGGTTTTACTGTCACTACATTGGCTGATTTAGCGGTTGGGATACTTGTCAATAAGGGCGGCTGGTGCGACATTGAAAACAACACCGTTCAATACAGCACGATGGGCGGGATCAGTCTTCAGGGATTGCCTGCCAATCCATCTGCGACGCATGACTGCATTGTAAAAAACAACGTGCTATATCGAAACGGTTTATTCGGCCTGGAGATCATGGGACAAAATCACCTCGTAGAGGGCAACGACATTTCCCAGACCATTCAAAATAATCCGTGTAACGTGACTTATGCGGGCGCGACATGGCTGGATGCCAACGGCATCCTTTTTCACGGCAGCGGACATGTGTTCAGGAACAATAAGATCCACGATATACCGTTTGGCCCTGAAGGATACACACAGGGAACACCCTGCAGTTTAGCCAGCCTTCAGAATCTTTCCAACGACTATATAAGCGACTCTCACACGGACTGTTTTCAGACCTTTGCAGGCGACAAGATTGCAGGGCATGATATCCTTTTCGATGGCAATTCCTGTATTAACGTAACCAGTTCGCTCAACCTAAATGTGGCAGCCAGGGCGTTTCAGGTGGAGGGCGGGGCATACAACCTGACATTCATAAATAACGTCGTTAACACGAACGGGATAGCCAATATAAATGGGGCGCGTGATATTCGCTTTGAAAATAATACCTTCGTGGGTAACCCTGATTTTGCTTACTCAACCGGTATCTATTTAACCAATACGACTAACGTAAAAATTCGAAACAACGTCTTTGCCTATCAAGAGAATGGCGTCGGCTCCATCTGGCCCGACAGCATCTCAAAGTCATCACTCACTGCGGGATACAATTGCGTTTACAGGGCGGGCGGACTTCCTGCGCGTTCCCCAGATCCTGGCGATGTTTGGGGGCTTAATCCGCTTTTCGTAAATATGGCGGCTAAGAATTTTCGCCTGCAGTCTGCTTCTCCGTGCATAGATAAAGGATTCAACTCCGGCATTCCAAGTGACTTTGACGGCAATTTACGGCCGCAAGGAGCGGGCTTTGACATTGGAGCCTTTGAGTTTGCGGCCGCGTCCTCCATATTGCCGACTTTTACTTCAACACCGATCGCTCAGACGGCTACTCCGACCGCGTCTCCCGCGCCGGTTCTGCCAACTTTTACCCCAACGCCAATCCCTCTGACGGCCACTCCGACCGCGTCTCCCGCGCCGGTTCTGCCGATTCTTACTGCAACGCCAATCCCTCTGACAGCTACCCCAACCGCGTCTCCTGCGCCGGTACTGCCCACCGCAACATCCACATCACCCCAGCCAACAGCTACTTCGCAAGCGACAACCCAACCGCCAGTTTCAGAGACAACCTATGACGATACCTATCGCTTTTTCAAGTTCTCCTCATTCTGGCCGCTTGTGTCCAACAGCCAGGCTTATTTAGGCAAATACAAATACACTGGCACAAAAGCCACATCCGTGACGCTGAGCTTCACCGGTCAGTCCTTCAGCGTTCTGTACGCGGCGGGGCCAAGTTATGGCAGCATGGACATCTATATAGATAACCAGCTGGCCGGGTCGCTTAATCAACAGTCACCTGACCTTCGCTTCCAGCAACGCTGGGATTATCCGGGCCAATTGGTTTACGGCAAACACACACTGAAGCTGGTCTTCACCGGACCAGTTAATACCATGGGCACCCTGGATGCAGTGATCGTTCGCTAGGCAACTCATATAACAACTTTCGCGAGTGGTCTAATAAAAACTTCCGAGATTGAAGTCTCGGAAGTTTTTATTTTGCCAATTCCTGATTTGCTCGCTTATCCCCATCTCCACGTTGTGCCGTCTTTGCTGTCTTCGATGGTGACGCCCAGTTCCTTCAATCTATCTCGGATCAAGTCGGAGAGCGGCCAGAGTTTTTGTTTTCTCACTTCGTTTCTTACTTCGATGAGCAGGTTCACGAATTTGTCCGTTTCGCTTGAGCCTTGCCTGCCTTGCAAGCGCAGGCCAAGCACGCCGGTCAGTTCACGCAATTGATCTTGTGCGGATTTGAGTTCATCATCCGTCGCGCCCTTGTCGCGGGCGGTGTTGATGGCTTTGACAAGTTCAAACAACACGGCGACTGCACCGGCGGTGTTGAAGTCGTCGTCCATTACGCTGGTAAAGTTTTCTTTGGCAGAGTTGACCACAGCCGCAAGTTCGGATGCACTGCCAGCAGCGAGTCCGCTTGCGGAAACGGCGGCCGGTCGAAGTCCGGATTTGAGGCGGTCAACCGATTTCTCGGCCGCGTCCAGCGTTTCGTCGTTGAACAGCAGCGGCGCGCGATAAGTTCCGTTCAGCACCAGCATCCGCATCACGTCTGCATCCCGTTTGGCGAGAAACTCTTTGATACTGATAATATTACCGAGCGACTTTGACATTTTCTCGCCGCCGAGTTGCAACATGCCGTTGTGGATCCAATAGCGCGAGAATTGCTTGCCGGTGAACGACTCGCTTTGAGCAATTTCGTTTTCGTGATGCGGGAAGATCAGGTCGTTACCGCCGCCGTGAATATCTATCTGTTCGCCGAGTTCGGCCAGATTCATGGCGGAGCATTCGATGTGCCAGCCCGGACGGCCTTTGCCCCAGGGACTGTCCCATGAAATTTCGCCGGGCTTGGCGGCTTTCCAGAGGGCGAAGTCCATCGGGTGTTGTTTTTGTTCGCCGACTTCGATGCGTGAACCGGCTTGCATGTCGTCGAGCTTGCGGGCGGAGAGTTTGCCGTAATCATCATCGCTGGTAACGCGGAAGTAGACATCACCGTTCTCAGCCGCATAGGCATGTTCTTTTTGGATGAGACCCTCGATGAATTTGATGATGAGCGGCATGGTCTTGCTGACCTGCGGGTTGGATGTGGCAGGCAGGATGTTGAGGCCGGCCAGGTCGCGCGCATAATCTTCGATGTAACGCTGTGAAAGTTTGAGCGGGTCTTCGCCGAGCTTGTTGGCGCGCGCAATGATCTTGTCGTCCACGTCAGTGTAGTTCATTACATGCCTGACCGTGTAGCCGCGATATTCGAGGTAACGGCGGATGATGTCAAAGACCAGCGCCGACATGGCATGCCCGACGTGCGCGTCGTTATAGACCGTGACGCCGCACACGTACATGCGGACTTTGTTCGGCTCGATGGTTTGAAAGTCTTCTTTTTTGCGGGTGAGGGTGTTGTAAAGACGGATCATTTAATTACCTTGGACTATCCACAGATTACACAGATTTTTTCAACCGCTAAGAACCCAAAGAAAAACTTTGGTAAATCTTCGCGGTTGATTGTTTTGCATGTTGAATTGCACTTCGACTTCGCCGGGTCTTGATACGGTCGAAAGAACACCGGTCTGCTCGACCACGACTCCGCTCAGTGCGATGGATTATTTCTTTTTCCCGTTGCCGTTCTTCTTATCTTCTTCCACGCGGGCGAAGATCATACGGCCTGCGGCAGTCTGCAAAACTTTGGTGATGTGAACATCCATATATTCGCCAATATATTCCTTGCCGTTTTCCACGACGACCATCGTGCCATCGTCCATGTAACCGACGCCCTGGCCGATCTCCTTGCCTTCCTGGAAGATGTTGATGTTCAAGGCTTCGCCTGGCAAAACAACAGATTTGACCGCGTTGGCAAGATCATTGATGTTGAGCACGGTCACACCCTGCAATTCGGCGATGCGGTTAAGATTGAAGTCATTGGTCAGCACCGGACTTTTAAGTTGTTTGCCAAGCACGACCAGTTTATCGTCCACTTCACGCACGCCGTCCACGTCAATATCGCTGATACGGACGAGGATATTCGGTAGTTTTTGCAATTCAGATAACACTTCCATACCGCGGCGTCCGCGCTGGCGGCGCAGGCCATCGGGCGAATCGGCGATATATTGCAGTTCGTTCAAGACAAAACGTGGGATGAGCAGGGTGCCAGGCAGGAAACCAGTGCGGGCGATGTCGGCCACGCGCCCGTCAATGATGACGCTGGTATCGAGTAAGATAGTGCGGTTGAGGTTTGTCCAGGAAGAACCAGAGCCGCCTTCGGTGCGTCCGCTGAATGTGCTGAACAAACTCATAATATCGCCCTGGCGCATGATGAACAGCGTCACACCAAAGTAACTGAACAACAGGACGCCGATGAACGGCAGGGTGCGTCCGAATGGATCAGGCAAAAGAGAAAGCGGAAACGCCAACAGGGCCGCGGTGAGTAACCCGATGACAAGGCCCATGAGTCCGGAAAACAGGGTCTCCGCCGCTATACGTCCAAGAAGAGAACGGAGGGCGCGCGCCGGGCGTGTGGTAAAGTACGGAGTCAGGACCAGGCCCGTCAACGCGCCGGTCAATCCAATCCCAAGAGTGTAACGGATGGTTTCCACAGGATTTGTGCGCGCCAGATCGTACCCCCAATATCCGCCTGCGATGCCGAGCACGATCATGCCAATAATACGAAGAATAAATTCAGCGCTCATAATTGCTCCTTTTATAAAGTACAAAATAAAAAATAATGTTACAGGATAATAGCATGGCTAGTGTCTCCCGTCAATTACCCAAATCGGTTATATAATCCATCCATGGCAATTGACCGTTTCGGGCGCAATATTCATTATTTGCGCATCAGTCTCACCGACCACTGTAACTTGCGCTGTATCTATTGTATGACCGAGGATCAGACATTCCGTCCAAACCCGGAATTGATGCAGGACGACGAGATTCTCTTACTGACGCGCCTGTTCGCCAGTTTGGGATTCGACAAGATCAGGCTGACGGGCGGCGAACCGACCGTGCGCGCCCATGTTGTGGACCTGGTGCGGGGCATCGTTTCGACGGAAGGCGTCCGCTCCGTATCCATGACCACTAACGGTGTCCTGCTCAAAAAACTGGCCCAACCTTTGGCTGACGCCGGTCTGCATCGCGTCAACGTCAGCATTGATACTTTAGACCCTGAAAAATTCCACCGCCTTACCCGCTGGGGAAAATTGCAGGATGTATGGGATGGAATTCTGGCCGCCGAAAAAGCAGGCCTAACGCCGATTAAATTGAACGCGGTCGTGGTCAAAGGTTATAACGAAGAAGATGTGGTTGACCTGGCGCGGTTGACCGTTGAACATCCCTGGCAGATCCGTTTCATCGAAATGATGCCCTTCGCAGACGTGACCGATGTGCAGACCGAACAGATCATCACCGCCGCGCAGATCCAGGACAGGATCGAATCCAAACTGGGCAGGATGGAGGCTTCCAACGATGGCAAACTCGACGGGGAAGCGCGTGTCTTTCATCTTCCCGGCGCGCAAGGTGACGTAGGCTTTATTTCATCGGTTACGCATCCGTTCTGCTCCGCCTGTACACGCGCCCGCCTCACTGCCGATGGGCGCCTGCGCCTGTGCCTGTTGCGCGAGAAGGAAGTGGATTTACTTACACCGTTGCGCGCCGGCGCTTCGCTGGATGAGTTGCGGCAGTTACTCCTCGACGGCGTCTGGCAGAAACCGTGGGGACATGGCCTTGCCGAGGGCATCATTCCGCTTAATCGGGCAATGAATGAAATTGGCGGATAGACCATAGACTATTGCTGCAATCGTCCGCCTCCATTACCCAACCTTCAACCCATGATAAAAGCCATCTTCTTCGACCTCGACGGAACACTTCGTCACAACCTCCCCTCAGGCGGGGAGGTTTTTGCGGACTACGCCGCGCTGCTCGGCTTGCCCATTAACGACGAAGATCGTCTGCGCGCGATCCGCTGGGAAAATTACTACTGGGCCCACTCGATTGAACTGCAAAACGACAAACTAAAATACCCCAATGAAGCTGATTTCTGGCTTCATTACTGCCATCGACAGCTGGCGGCGCTGGGTGCGTCCAAAGAACAGGTGAAAACTCTTTCGCTAAAAGTTTCTCAATACATGGAAGAGTCTTATAGACCGAAAAATGTTGTGCCTGAGGATGTCGTACCTATGCTGGCCGGCCTTCAGAATGCCGGCTACAAAATGGCGGTCGTGTCAAATCGCGAGCAGTCCTATCAACAGGAACTCGAGAAACTGGGACTGGCACCCTTTTTTATTTTTTCACTTGCCGCCGGCGAAGTCAATTCATTCAAACCCAACCGAGAGATATTTATCCATGCCTGCAAACGCGCGGATGTAAAACCGTCCGAGGCGGTATACGTCGGCGACAATTATTTTGCAGATGCGATCGGTGCGCGGCGCGCGGGACTTCAGCCGGTGCTCTACGACCCGCGCCGAATCTTCCCCGATGCCGAATGTCCGATCATCGGGTCGTTTGACCAATTGATTTCTGTCGTCCAAACTCTGTAAAATATGTAGGGCACAGCAGCGCGATGCCCTCTACAAGCATCGAAAGGAAATACTATGGCCTGGGAACGAAAGATCATGCGCACGGTGCGCGTTCGTAATGACCAGTCAGTTGGGCAACTTGCCCGCCTGCTGGCAGCCATCTCTGATTCGGGAGGCACGGTCGGCGATATTGATCTGATGACCGAGACATCCCGTTCGGTCGTCCGCGATATTACGATCTATGCCGAAGACACTGAGCATATCGATAAGGTCGTCAAAGCGATGGCGGCCAATCCCGGCACCAAGATTCTACAAGTCCGCGACGAGGTGCTGGAGCTTCATCAAAAGGGCAAGATCGCCATCCGTTCGCGCTTCCCGATCGATTCAATGGCAACACTGCGGCTGGTCTACACGCCCGGTGTGGCAGAGGTATGCCTCAAGATCGCCAAGGACCCCTCGATGGCGCGCTTGTATACCAGTACAAGTCACATGGTCGCCATCGTAACAGACGGGACCGCCGTGCTCGGACTTGGTGACATCGGTCCGCTTGCGGCGATGCCCGTGATGGAAGGCAAAGCCATGTTGATGGAATCACTGGTCGGGCTTTCGGGCGTGCCGATCCTGCTCAACACCAAGAACCCGGATGAAATCGTCGCGGCAATAACGGCTATCGCGCCCACCTTTGCCGCGATCCAATTGGAAGATATTTCTGCGCCGCGTTGCTTTGAGATCGAAGAGCGTCTGCAGAAAACGCTGGATATTCCGGTCATGCACGATGACCAGCATGGCACGGCGGTTGTATGTGTGGCGGCGCTGACCAATGCCTGCCGCCAGACGAATACCGATATCAAAAAGGCGGTCATCGGGCAGGTCGGCCTGGGCGCGGCGGGATATGCAATTGCAAAAATGTTGATGAGGCTGACAGGCAACGCTGTGTTGGGCACGGATTTGTCGGCAGAGGCAATCCAGCATTTCGAGGCTGTGGGCGGCCAAGGGTCCAGCCTGAGCGAAATAATGGAGAAGTGCGATATTGTGATCGCCACGACCGGCGCGCCGGGACTCATCAAGCCCGGAATGGTTCACAAAGGGCAGATCATTCTGGCGTTGTCAAATCCAAATCCGGAGATAGACCCGGATCAGGCTTTGGCGCAAGGCGCGGCGTTTGCGGCAGACGGCAAGATGGTCAATAATGTGTTGGGCTTCCCCGGCATCTTCCGCGGCGTGGTGGATGCGAATGCTTCGCGTATTACGCATGAGATGCTGGTGGCTGCCGCTCAAACCATTGCGGATATGACTCCGCCTGGCGAGTTGGTGCCAAGCCCATTGGATAAAGAAGTGCATCGCGCTGTGGCACGTGCAGTGGCAACAACGGCCATCGCGCAAGGTATTGCGCGCGCCGAGTATGTGCCTTATGTGGAAGAATAAAAATAGATATCATGATGAAACATGACTCACTCCAATTTAAAGATTCGGTCACGAATTGACACAAATGTTTCTTGTTTTTTCCGTTGCGGCGAGAAAATTAAAAGCTCATAGAACTCTTCACTCCAAAAAACAAAACCACCCCGGAATCTAAAGACCCGACTTGCAAGCGCGTCGGGTCTTCTTCGTGTAAATCCGTCAAATCCGCGGCTGTTCTCTTTTACTTGTCTCCAAAGACACCACAATTAAATTTGGGGTGAATCATGTTTTGTTGATTATGGCTTGTGCCCGTTTTTGTGGATTGCTTCCTTCAAGGTCGTTGCCAATCTTGTAACGCCCTCGCGGATTATGTCTGGCGCCGAATACGAGAAGTTGATGCGCATGGTGTTTGCGCCTCCACCGGTGGCGTGGAAAGACGCGCCGGGCACGAAAGCCACTTTGCGGTCAATGGCAACTTTGAGAACTTCCGCCGCATCTATGCCTTCGGGCATCATGCCCCATAAGAACATGCCGCCGTGAGGGCGCGTCCAGGTGACCTCGGCCGGAAACATTTCATCCATCATTTCGAGCATGACATCGCGGCGTTCTTTGTACGTGGAGCGAATCACCTTGACATGTTCGTCAAGAAAACCGTTTTTTGCAACCTCGTGCGCCACATATTGATTAAAGGACGAAGTGTGCAGGTCGGCGGCCTGTTTGGTCATCACCAGTTTCCGAATAACCTGTTCCGGCGCGATGACCCATGCCAAACGCAAGCCGGGAGCGAGAAGTTTTGAAAACGTACTGAGATAGATGACGTTGCCGCTATATGTCCCGCCGTTCCTGCCGCGGAACTGACTATCGAGGCAAACGACGGACGGCAGGTGCTCACCCTCATAACGCAACTGCCCGTACGGGTCGTCTTCGATAATCGGGACGCCGTATTTGTCGGCCAGTTCGATCAGCTTTTTGCGCCGCTCAAGGCTGAGCGTCACACCGCTTGGGTTTTGAAAATTGGGCAGAACATAGATGAATTTCGGTCCGACGCGTAAAGCGGCTTCAAGCTCGTCAACGACCATGCCATTCTCGTCGGTGCGGACGGAAATATATTGCGCGCCATACGCATTCCAAGCCTGCAAAGCGCCAAGATAGGTCGGCGATTCGACCACAACGTAATCGCCGCGATTGATGAACAAGCGCCCGATAAAGTCGAGGGCTTGTTGCGAACCGGATGTGATCAAAATATTGTCGGGGCTAACTTCGACGCTGTAACGGGCAGTATGGCGGGCGATCATCTCTCGCAGCGGGCGGTGGCCTTCTGTGGTGCTGTATTGCAAAGCCTGTGCGCCGACCGTTTCCAACACAACGTTACAGGCTTCCTTGAATTCCTTGAGGGGAAAGACATCCGGGGCAGGCAAGCCGCCTGCGAAGGAAATGATATCGGGTTGTTCGGTCAGTTTTAGTAATTCGCGGATGACCGAGCTTCCCATTTTTTGTGTGCGGTGGGCGTAACGATACTCCCAGGGTGTTTGCATTTATACTCCTTGGTACAGGGATGAAAAAAGCCTGGCAGGTACGTTGGTACCCGTCAGGCTCGCTGACTTCACGGCAATTTAATGCCCGGAAGGTCTAGTGCCAGAACTCGTATCATGGCAACTTAATCTTACTCACTTTCACTTCGCAGCGCAACATTCGCGGGCATGACAGAAATCACAAATTTGTCAGATTTCGTTCTGACCCGCCGCAAACCATCCACGGCAACTTCCGCTTGCGCACTTGAGACCTCGCCGTTCAAGCGCGAAACCCACATAAGCGAAGTCCCTGTTGATCTAATTATTCGATAAAAAATATGTCTGCGCGGGCAAAAGCAAATGTTTGCGTTTCCAGGTGGCATAGACCGTTGTACAGGATGAGCGCGGCAGTCGTTTGATCAAAGAAGAATCATATAAATGAATTGACCTGTTCGTGATGGTTTCGATCACCGTCCAGTGATCGTGGAAGCCGTTGATGCCGAGGATGATTGCCCGTCCGGGAGTCCCGTCTAGAAAATTTTGCATGGACTTCCAGAACGTAGTCAAATCCGGGTTGGGAACGCCGCGCCAGGGAATTTGCACATTCGGTATTCGTTCCCTGCCCACCACCCGATCCAGGATCAGCAGCATTTGCGTGTGAATGACCCCGCCGATCAAAAGTTTTGCCAACAACCTCTTGCGCGCAAGATAGTGGACAATGCCATTAAAAAGCTGCTGCACGTTTTCGTCGGAGGAGCGATTGATAAATCTCTCGGCATTGACAATACTATACAGGCCGCACAATGAATCCAGCCCGCCCTGCTGAAAAGGCGGAAAACCCGAGGTTTGTCTGATGTACATGTTTTTGCTTCGATCCTTTATTTGCAAAAAGATTTTGCTTTATAAAATTCAAGCGTTTTTCTTCATAAACGCTTCCAGCCCGCTCAACGCCTGGGCGCGGACTTTGCCCTGCAGATACGGCGTCCAACCCAGTAACAGGCCCAGCGGCCCAAGTGCCTGCGCGGCCCATCGCCAAAAGTTGAAGCGGTCGCGATGTTCGATGATCTTCCCATCTTTGAAAGCAAAAGTCGCCTCGATCACATTGTGCACTTTGCGCCCGGTGGCCGAAAAGGTGTACCAGGCTTCCCAGTGGGCGCTCCCCGTTTTATCGTCGGCGTGGATGCGCTCAAACGCGATCTTCAAGTCAGCGCCGCGCGCGCACAACATCCGCCACATGGCTGTAGCCTGTCGCCCATGCAGTTCGCCGAAGGCAGCGTCTGAAAAATCCACGTTTGGGTGATAAAAAGAAACCATTTTGCCGCCGTCGCGGGCCTGGAAAGCGCTATAAAAATCGTAGATAAGTTGTTCATTGGGATTCATCATCGCTCCTGTCAAAAACGGGTTTTTCATTTCGCCTTAGGCGGCATTATAGCTTCAAATCCAGCGATTGCCGCCCCCACCAGAGTAAGGCTTGAATCAGGCTTCAAAATCTCGTACAATTATTTTAAGCAAGCCCCTCACTACCCTTTTGCGTGGAGGCCCACATGGATATGATCAAAGTTTCCGCAAACTCACGCACTTCTGCCGTTGCTGGGGCAATTGCCGGGGTTATTAGAGAACACAAACACGCGGAAGTGCAGGCCATCGGCGCCGGAGCCGTGAATCAGGCTATCAAAGCGCTGGCTCTCGCCACTGGCTACCTCAAAAACGACGGCATCGAAGTGGTCTGCGTTCCAGAATTTGTGGACGTACAGATCGAGGACAAAGTCCGCACGGCCATCAAACTGAACATCACCCCGCGCTGACGCCTCTTCCCCGACCCGGCGCGGGATTCCGTTTCAGCGGCATCTTCCACAGGGACGTTTGAACGCGTCTCCGCTGTTTGTTCTGCGCCGCATTTGCTTTCTGCTACAATTGCCAAGATGCTTCACTCCAAACCCCTCGTGCGCGGATTGCTCGTCATCTTCCTGCTGGCCGGATGGCTGGCTGGAATTCTCATGCCAACGTTGGCTCCCGTCAAAGCCGCGCCGCAGGAGCAAACGGTTTCTCCGGGCGATGTAGTTATCAGTGAATTCCGAACGCAAGAGCCAAACGGTGGAAATGATGAATTCATTGAATTATTTAATCGAACAGGCGGGCCAATTGATTTGAGCAATTGGCAAGTACGAGCTTTAACCACAAACGGGACCGAATCAGTTAAAGTGACTATTTCCAACAGAAAAATATTATCGCCGGGGCAACACTACTTAATCGCTAATACAAATTCAACGGGGGGCTATAACGGGACGATTCTTCCGGATCAAACTTATTCGAGTGGCATCATCGATACCGGTGGAATTGCCGTCTTTGATCGAAATGGTTTAAAAATTGATTCTGTGGGGATGAATTCTTCGTCGATTTATGCTGAAGGGATATTTTTATCCCCTCTAACAGATCCTTCAAAAAGTTATGAGCGCAAACTCGGCGGGGCTTCAGGCAGTTATCAAGATACAGATGATAATCAAAGTGATTTTTCCCTGATCACCCCAAGTAACCCACAAAATATTTCAAGCGCTCCAATCTACTCTACCGACGTACCAACATTCACACCTACCAACACGCCCACTTCCACAAACACATCCACTCCAACAAACACACCCACTGCAACTTTTACACCTGGTTCAACCACCCCAACGCCCACTTCCACAACCGCCCTGCCGCTTAGCATTATTATTAACGAAGTCGCCTGGGCCGGGACGGCCGCCAGCTCAAACGACGAATGGATCGAGCTTTACAACCCGGGCTTAAATACTGTCAACCTGAACGGCTGGCACTTATTCATCCTGGATATGAATCGCAATATCGTTCAGGATATTCTCTTGACGGGCAGCATCCCCGCCGGAGGCTATTATTTATTGGCACGCAGTTCCAGCAATACACCCACTCCCCCCGCCTGCGTCGTCTTCAATTCGGCAGATGTCACGATAGATAAAACCTTCACCGCCAGCCTGTCAAACAGCGGCGCGATTCTTGAATTAAAAGATCCGCCTGGCAACCTGGTTGACACTGCCAATTCCGATGGCGGCTCATGGCCGGCCGGGCTATCCTTCAATTATTCCAGCATGGAACGCCGGGGCACCGTGCTGGACTCGTCAACGGCATGGTTCACTTTTGCGGGGCCAACTGCCAGCAATGCCCGAGATTGCGTGGGGAATCGCGTGCGCGGCACCCCAAAAGGATCCAACTGGGCCTGGACAGTGACCATTACGCCCACGCCCCGCCCGCCTAAAACGGCAACCCCGCGGCCCCCAACCCCATTTGGCCGGATGGTCATCAACGAATTCCTGCCACGCGCCGGATTCGATTGGAACAACGACGGCGTGATAGATGTCAACGATGAGTTCATCGAGATCGAAAACCTTGGCCCGGTGGACGTGAATCTTTCAGGCTGGAAACTGGACGATGAGATAAACACCGGCTCCAGTCCATATACGCTGCCGAACAAGATACTTAAGACCGGCGAACACGCCGTGTTCTACGGATCAATGACAAATATCCTGCTCAACGACAGCGGCGACAGTGTCCGCCTGATCAACAAATCCGGCGTGGTTGTGGATGCGCGCACATATGGCGTGGTCAAATATCCCGATCAATCTCATTGCCGCATCCCGGACGGGAACGGATACTGGCAGCTCGCCTGCTTCCCAACACCCGGAAACGAAAACGCTCTGGCGGGAGTTCTGCCTGCGCCGCCTCCCGATAAAGCGAACCAGCCCGCGGCCTGCCTGCTGCCAGATACCACACCCGAAGAATTTCGCCTGGCCGAATGCGCTCCCTTCGGCGCCAATATTTGGAACCGCAAATACTGGGATGATGCGGCCGGACAAAACCAATTCATCGTCCCAGACTCATTCAGCAAGAGTCAGACGATTGTAGAATAAAAAAATTTTCGTCAATCACTAGCAGCGCGCGCCACTTCTTCCGGCTCAAAGACAACTTCCTCGTTGCCCGTCAGCTTCTCTTCTACTTTCGATACAATTAACTTTAAATGCCCGGAATGGGCGACATAATCCAGGTCGTCCGCGGGCACGGTCAGCACCGGGCACAGCACAAAGTTCTCGATCCAGGTTTCGTAGAGATCGTTCAGACTTTGCAGGTATTCGGGCGCGATACTCCGCTCATAGTCCCGGCCGCGATGCGAGATGCGATTCAACAGAGTCGGCACCGAGGCGCGCAGATAGATCACAAGGTCCGGCGGCGGCAGGAACTGGACGGCGATCTCGTACAACTCGCGATAGGTATCATAATCGCGCGGCTGGATGTGCCCCTGCAGAAATAAGTTCTGGGCGAATATCTCTGCATCTTCGTACACACTGCGGTCTTGAATCACCGAGGCCGGATGCAAAGTCAACTCATGGTGCGAGCGCAGGCGGCGGGTCAGAAAAAAGACCTGCGAATGGAACGACCAGGCATCCATGTTCTGATAAAAGTCGGCCAGATAGGGATTGTCGGCAACCGGCTCATAGAACGGTTCCCATTCAAGCTGCCGGCACAACATCGAAACCAGCGTGGATTTGCCCACACCAATGTTGCCAGCGACTGCTACAAATTTTTTCATCTTCCCTCCGTATAAATAAACACCGCGCAGAAATGGGTCACCTTGAAAATAAAAACTGCTTCTTTCGCATCCGATTCGGGAAAAGAACTTTCGCCGGAGCAGGAGTTTTAGTTTTGGTTGAGTTGGTATGCGGCGCATTATAACATGTGGAACGGACCGGGAATTCCAACGTATATCCTGGTGGAGGTCCTTATGTCCCATCTGCATAAACATGTTCCCTGGTGGCTGTGGCCATTCGCCGCGCTCTGGCGGCTTATCGCAACCATTGTCGGTCTGACGGGGCGATTCGTGGCCATGCTGATCGGCCTGGTCTTTATCATCGTCGGCGTGATCGTCAGCCTGACGGTGATCGGGGCAATCGTCGGCATTCCGATGGTGATCATCGGCCTGCTATTGTTCTTGAAAGGGATATTCTAAACAGAACGGGCAGATCCTGAATCTGCCCGTTCTGTTTTACGCATCTATTTTCGGATGTGGGATTGGCTTATTAAACGGGAGCAGGATGCGGGTCCGCAGGGAAGCGAAAAATTTACGCACACGCGGCAGCCGCAGAATCAACAAAATCAGAATGACAAGCCCATAAATGAACGGCCGCACAATGTCGCCTTGCAGGCGAAAGATATTGCCCTTTTTGGAGAGCGCGTAATGCAGGGCTGCCAGCGGAGCGATAAAGTAGAGAATCTGGTGCAGGCGTTTCCAATTCTTACCGAGGCGGACTTTCCAAATATCGAAAGAGGTCAATGCCACCGGAATGAGCAGAAGAAACACGGTCATTCCATATACGATGTAGGGTTTCTGCAAAACGGTCTGAATGATGAGACTCCAGGCCAGGCCGTAATCGAGGTTTATAAAGATCAACACATGGATGGTAGCGTACATGAATGCGTACAAACCAAGCGCGCGGCGGCGTTTGAGGAGTTCGCGCCAGCCGAAAAGCGTGTTGAGAGGCGTGCATGCCAGCGACAAAACCAGCAGGGTAAGAGCATGGCGGCCGGTGCGCTGTTCCATGGCCTGGATCGGGTTGGCCGTGAGGTTGCGCGTGAAAAACGCGATCACCAACCCCACCAGCGCCGACCAGGCATACAGGTGAACCGCGATTTGCAAGGGGGTGTATGGAATTTTCTTGAGACGATCCACCACATTCATGAAACACGATTCCTAAAATGCGAGTCAAAATAATGGAATTCATTTTCACTGCGACTCCGTTGTTGAGCGCAGGTTTTCAGATTGTTTAACCCAAGCGGCCATCCTCGGCAGCAGGGACGCCGCCAAGAGCAGAAACTTGTAAAGCAATTATGGTAAACCCGAGCAGTTAATAATGGAGTTTTAGATCCATCCCTTCGTAAAGATATGCGACTTGTTCGCCGTATCCGTTGAAGGGTAATGTAGCGCGGCGGGTCAGTTCGCCGATGCGGCGCTCGGAGGTTTGCGACCAGCGCGGGTGCGGCACATCGGGATTGACATTGGCATAAAAACCGTATTCATTAGGCGCAATTGTATTCCAGAAAGTGCCCGGCATTTTATCCACCAGTTCGATCTTGACAATGGATTTGATGCTTTTGAATCCATACTTCCACGGCACAACCAGGCGAATGGGCGCGCCATCCTGCGCGGGCAGGGACTCGCCGTATAAACCAGTGGCGAGAATGGCAAGATCATTCATGGCTTCGTCGAGACGCAAGCCTTCCTCATACGGCCACGGATAAAACTGACTGCCCTCCGCCGGGAATTGCGTCTTATCCATCAACGTCACGAAATGCACATACTTCGCGTCAGAGGTCGGCTCGACTGCTTTGAGCAGGTTCGCCAGCGGAAATCCCTGCCACGGGATGACCATGCTCCAGGCTTCCACACAACGTAGGCGATAGATGCGATCTTCCTGCGGAAAGGCTTTCAGTAAATCTTCAATCGCATAAGTCTTAGGATTCTTGACCAGGCCGCCAACTTCCACCGTCCACGGACGGGATTTAAAATTCGTTGAAAGAGGAGCGACGGCATCCTTGGCCGTACTGAATTCATAGAAATTATTGTAATGGGTAATATCGTCGAACGAGTTAAGCGGGGAACCCAGCTCGTCCGTTTTGCCCGAATAAGCCGCGTCATTGCCCGGACTTCGAGCGGGGTCCGCGGCTGCCTGAGGCACGCAGGCGGCGAGCAGCGCAGCCCCGGTCACAACCCCTGCGGCTTTGAGAAAATCGCGTCGATTTAAATATTGTGATTTTGAAGTGATCTCGGATGAAAGAACGGGGACTGACTTATATTTGCTCATGGCGGCCTCGCTAAAGTTAAATCACAAAAAGAAAGATGTTTGTATAAGCGACAGCGCAAGCATACAAAATCTTCCTTAGCGGCGAATGAGAGTTCGAGAGTTGCTGATATTACCCGACAATCATATCTTTATGGCGTTTAAGTGATTTTTCCCCGTAGACCATAACTGTGTTCCTTAAAGCTTTGGCATTATACATCGCCTGGTCGGCGCCTTGTACGATTTCTTCCAGATTATTGCCGTGTGTCGGAAAGGCCGCGACGCCGATCGAGAGAGTCGGAATGATGGCGTCTCCTCCGCTAAAGAATTTCATCGAACGAAATTTGGAGCGGATTTGGTTGGCGCGTTGGACAGCGATTTCAACTGTAGTCTCAGGCATAACGATCACAAACTCCTCCCCGCCGAAACGGCATGGGATATCGCTGCTGCGAACGCGTGACTGAATGATCTTGCCAAGCGCTTTTAGAACCTGATCGCCCGCCTTGTGTCCGTACGTATCGTTGACCCGTTTGAATCGGTCGATATCTATCATAATAACGCTGACCGAATAACCTTTGCGCTTTGCCAGACTTAACTCGCGCTCCAGCGTTTCGGTTAGATAACGCCGATTGAAGAGGCCGGTCAATGGGTCACGGATGGTCTGCTCGCGTAACGCATCGCGCAGAAGGCTGATCTTGTGCAATTGCAATCTCAACCGCTCATTCATTTTTTCAAGTTCTGTTTCAAATCGTTTTTTCTCACTGACGTCCCGGAAGGTGATCAAACGTCCGTTATCCCGTCCGCGGTTATCAACAAGTGGAGCAACAATAAGATCGTAGAAAATCGATTCATCGGTCCTGCTTCTTATTTCACAGCGCATTTCCTTTTCTTTCAAGAACCGGTCAATGAGATCGGTCCATTGCGGATATAGGATCCGAATATCTTTTCCGTGGACGGATCCATTCACGGAAAAGACTCGCTGCGCGGCAGGGTTGATATCCAGAACCCGCCCATTCATATCCAGCACCAAAACGCCATCGGTGATTTTTTCGATCAGCACACTGCGCGCGATCGGCAGAATATCCAGCAGTCCCTGCCTGAATAAGGCATGGGCAAAAATCAGGCCCGAAACAGCGAAAGACAACGGCGTAATGTCGAGGCCTTTCAAAGAGTTCGGCAGAAAGATCGCATATATATTGGCCGCCAATGGAAGGATGCCCCCGATCAAAACCGTGCCAAGCTGCATCCGGAAATAAGGCCCTGCCCGCATAAAAGCGCGCAGAAGAACTGTTATAGAGACAAGAATTACAGCGTAAGAATACAAGCTGTTGAGCCAGAACCACGGGCCGTGCGTCCAGGACAATTCCGGGAAATTGTTAACATACGTCATCTTATAATTGGCGTGAAAAAGATAGTGGAATTGGTTCGTCCAAATTACAAAAAATGTAATCAGCGGCTCGATACCAAGCAAAAGCAGGCTGCGCTTCGTCAGCCAGCGGTCGTTATCGGTGATCTGCATCGCAAAAACAAAGAAGGTTATGGGAACTGTCAGCGCCCCGAAATAGGTTGCATTCAACCAGAATACCTGCGTATCCAGTATTGGGCTTGACCACATCATCGCAGATGCGCCGGCCCATACAGCCAATTCGAACATCAGCGCGGCAAGCGCAAGCGCCCCCTTCAGCGTCCGCCTTCCCCAGATCAAAAAAGCCATGACCCCCGATACCAGAGCAGAACTTAAGAGCAGCAGTGTATACGGATGGGCAGTGATTTGCATTATGGCGCTTTCTCGTTCCTTACATACATCACTAAACTCAAACTGTTATTTCAGCGATTGCAAATTGATAAGTCGGTTTAGATGTTTATGCGGTACCCACAATGAACACTGTGTTTATAAGCCTTTTCCTAAAAAAAAACAATCTGAATGCGAAATTCGTAAATTGTTTGTAAGGCAAAAACTTTCCAAATTGTGAAGCGATTAAATACTGAACGTTTCGCCGCGCGCATGGACCTTTGATCTCGGTTCCGTCTGAAGGCCATGATATAACGTAACCTCTCCCGCACCATACACTGACCATATTTCTCGATTGCGGATCAGCCCAGTTTGTTCGTCAATACCGATCAAAAACGAGTTGGGCAATAATGTGGCGAGGCGTTCCGCCCATTGTTTCCCAAAATTATCGTGATGCGGCAAAACACAGGTGTTTGGCAAAAGATTCAACCCCGGCAACAACTTGCTGGAATAAGGATCATAATAATGTTCACACAAAACCATTGCCCCGGCGCTGCTGCCTGCAATCACTGCGCCGTCTTTATACGCTTCAAGCGCGGCTTGCCATACAAGGCTGTCTGCAAGCGTCTCTCCTAAATGACGCGGAAAACCGCCCAGCAAATAGACCAGCCGGGCGGCGCGGATGCGGGATGCAAATGCAGCCAGGTTTGCACTGGGTTTATCGGTGACCGGCACGAGGTCCACATGCGCTGCGCCCAGGGATTGAAACCAGCGCTGGCCGTTCCGCCCGGCTCGTTCGTGATTATTATCCGGTGCGGCAGCCGTCGGCAGAATCGCAATCGGCGCGTCGAATCCTCCCGCCAAATCAATGGCGCGCAAATCGGGCTCAGACATGCGTCCGGTAAATTCTGCGCCGCCTTCAAGCAGGATATAGCCCATGTTTTTTATTGCATTATGCCTTACACATCCGCAAGGTCTTAAAGTGGTAAAATCTTAACTGTTAAAATCAATTCAACTCTGGGAAAATCGTCTCAGAGAAATTCAAAAGAAAGGAGAATACACCATGTTATTCGCTCCCAAAGAAAGAGGCCAGGGCCTGGTCGAATATGCGTTAATTCTTGTTTTAGTTGCCATTGTTGTTATCGCGGCCTTGATGGTACTCGGCCCAATCATCGGCAACGCGTTTAGCACTGTCAACAATAGTCTCTCTTCAGTGTAACCATATCATAAGATCAACAAAAGGGCTTTGTCTTTGACAAAGCCCTTTTGTTTTACTTCCTTTCCATTTCAACCCACATTTTCCGGCCGTCTGTTGAAACGTCAATCCAGCCATTCCGGTCGGTGCGGAGCAGGGAGCGTTCGGCCAATGCGTCGAGGGTCTCCTGATCGGGCAGACCATTCTTATCGCCGGCGGCCACGCCTAGCAGGATCAATTGTGGATTTAGATTGTCAATCCAATCAACGGGGGTCAGCGGAGCATAGCCGCTTTGCGCCAAAGATAATACTGCAACGGGGCCAACCGCGTTGCCATATTCCAGTTGATCGAGCGTATCAAAATTTTCTCCGATCGGAAACAGGGCGCGGAAGCCGTTCCACTCGATCAACAAGGTCGCGCCGCGCGGCGAAACAGAAAGAACTTTGAGCGTGGCCCCTTTGCCAAGATCAAGGGTTTGACCCTCTCTCGCTTGTGTGACGGGGATGGAATGATCGGCCAGCCATTTATCCACGCTGCGCGATGAGAACGAAGCCTGCCGGTTGCCGCTCCATAAAACATTTCTAGGCGGATAACGGTCGAGAACTCGCGGCAGGGACGAGAGCTGATTCTCGTCGGTGGATGCGATGATCAACCAATCGAGGCTGCGGTCGAGGGGTGACAGTCTGCGTCCCAACGCGTCAGAGAGGGACGAAGCGGACGGGCCGCCGTTGACAAGAATGTGTCTCCCTTCGGGCGTTTCAATCAGCACTGCGTCCGCAGAGCCGGCATTGAGATAGGTGACGTGAAGTTTGCCGTCTGGCCCGGCGATGACTGCGCGCCAGATAAGCAGTGCGCCGATGAACAATACCGCAAGTATGGTTATGGCTGACAGGTAGCGGAATCGTTCACGCAGGGACAGGAAGATGTCTTTTAAACGGGAGCCGCTAAACGTCACAGCCAGAAGCGCCGCATAGAAAATAAATACAAAAGCCAGGGAGAAATCTTGAAGATAAATGACGCCGAGGGGCAGGCTGTCGAACAATTCAACCATGCGGATCGTGTAGGCGGCCAGCGGCCATGATATCCAGGCCGCGAGCTGCCCAAGGGGAAAAGCAATGAGACTGATGAAAATTGCAATGCCGGCCAGGATCATCACCGCAGGCTGTGCGGGAAGAATGAACGGATTGGCGATGAATGAAACCAGTGAGATTTGTTTGAATTGGTATGCCATGATCGGAATCGTTGTGATTTGCGCGGCAAATGTAAGCAGAACAAAACCAGAGATGGGCTGTGCGATATTTCCGGCTCTTTCGGGCGAAGTGAAACGCATGATAAATCTTTCCGCGGCTCGTTGGAAGGGTTCGCCATAAAGGATCAGGCCGAGGGTTGCAAAAAAGGAAAGTTGAAAGCCCGCGTCCCAAATAAAAAGCGGATTCCAAAGTGCCATCAACGCCGCAACAAAGGCCAGGGTATTCAGGCCTTGCTGCCTGCGGCCAACCTGCATGGCAAAGATCGAAAAGGTGCCCATGACGGCAGCGCGGACAACTGCGGCTGATGCGCCAACCAGCAAAGTATAAAAGATAATTCCAAGAACTGCCGCGATCGCGCCGCGCCGCGGGCCGAGTATACGGCTGAAAAGCAGGATAAAAATTCCAGCGATGATCGAAATGTTGAAGCCTGAGATGGCGATGATATGCGCCGTGCCGGTATCTTTGAAAGCCTGTTGCAGGGGCGCAGGCAGTCCACTGTCCACGCCAAGAATAATCCCGGCCAAAAGCGAGGCTTCCGGGTCGGGGAAGAGGCGATAGACATTTTCAAGCGATCTTTCTTTAACGGCGTAGATCGCGGCGCTGATCGAATTCCCGCCGCGTCCGGGCAGGAGAGTTGCTTCGGCCTGGGGCATATAAGAGAGAATGCCCTGACGGGCAAGATAATCGCGGTATGAAAAATCTTCATCTACCGGCGGAGTTTCAAGTTTGCCGCGCACACGCAGGATGTCGCCATAGCGATAAACATCATTGACCGGAACGCGTACGAGCAACAAACCGCCAACTTTAAAAACATCCTTGCCGGTATCCAACTGCTTGACGCGTAAACGCAGGTTGGTATATGTATCGCGGTAATCGGGGGGTTCGACAATCCAGCCTGTGACCAGGACTTCATACTTGCGGTCGTTGTACCAGGCTACATCGGAGGGTGTCAGCTTTTGGATGGTAAGCTGATAACGGAACGCGCCAAGCAGGAGCGCCGCCAGCGATACAATGATGATTCGTTTGTCAGACGGTTTGAGCGTTGTAAACCTTCCAGGAATAGCCCAAACCCCGATGGCGGATAATAAAGTAAATGCCAGCCACATCTCAAGCGGAGCGCGCCAGAATCCATTTAAAGCGATCCCGATCAGAAAAGCCAGGGATACCCACAACAAAGGCATGTCAGAATTGTACAATAGACAACATATGGAAACAATGATTCTTGCCAGCCGATAAGTTGCTAATCTTTTCGATGTTAACCGTTATAATCCTCGATTATGAACGATAAGGAATTAATTCTCGTTACAGGAGCGACCGGTTACGTGGGCGGACGCCTCGTGCCGCGCCTGTTGGAATCCGGCTACCGCGTCCGCTGTATGGTGCGCGACGCTCACAGGCTGGACGGCTTCTTTTGGCGCAGACAGGTCGAAGTCATCGAAGGCGACGCGCTCGACCCTGCATCGCTTGACCGCGCCATGCAAGGCATTTCCGTTGCATACTATTTGATCCACGGTATGAAGGATAAAAAAAACGGCGCAGAACGCGACATGCTTGCAGCGCGCAACTTCGCTGCAGCCGCCGAACAAGCCGGGATCAAGCGCATCATTTATCTGGGCGAACTGGTCAACACCACCGATGTCCTTTCGCCCTACATGCGTTCGCGTCACGAGACAGGCTACATTTTGCGCCAGAGCCGCGTACGCGTGACCGAATTCCGCGCGGGTATGATCATAGGTTCAGGCAGTGTGTTGTTCGAAATGGTGCGCTATCTGACCGAACGCGAGCCGATCATCATCTGTCCGGCATGGTATTTTTCATTGGCACAGCCGATTGCAATTCGCGACACGCTGGAATATTTGGTAGCCGCGCTTTCCACTCCTGAAAGCGTCGGCAAACTGATCGAGATCGGAGGGCCAACCCGGCTCACCTATGCAGACATGCTGCTCGGGTATGCAAAAGAACGCGGCCTCAAGCGCATACTGATCCGCACACCATTCTATGCGTCGCTTCTTTCTGCTTATTGGATTCACATGCTCACGCCCATTCATTGGCATGCGGTCCTGCCGCTCATCGAGGGATTGCGCGCCCAGCTCATCGTCCATGGAGATACGGCCAAAAAACTTTTTCCGCAGATCACACCGCTCGATTTTCACACCGCCGTTCGCAAAGCATTGGGACGCGTCCTGAGCGACACCGTCGAAACATCCTGGTCGGACGCGCTGGTCAATACTGCGGGCGACACAAAACCTTACGCCTTCATCGTTGAAGACGGCCTGATGCGCGAACGCCGCACGCTTCTTCTCGACCTCGCGCCGGATACCGTTTTCAGGGCTTACACCGGCATCGGCGGCGCGCGCGGCTGGCTATACATGGACTGGGCCTGGGCGTTTCGCGGCTGGATTGACAAAGCCATCGGCGGCGTGGGCCTGCGCCGCGGCCGCCGTCATCCCGATGATATTCGCGCGGGCGAGTCGCTTGATTTCTGGCGGGTCGAAGCCGTTGAAAATAATCGTCTCATGCGTCTGCGCGCCGAGATGAAAGTGCCGGGCCTGGCCTGGCTAGAGTTTGAATCCATTCCGCAAGAGGATGGCAAAACACTTCTGACCGAAACGGCCTACTTTGCGCCGAAAGGATTCTGGGGTTTTGTTTACTGGTATGCCATGTGGCCCTTCCACGCTTTTCTATTCGACGGGCTGATCCGTCAACTCGCAGGGCGGGCGCGCATGTTGGCGCGTTTATAAAACCTTTGGCTTTCCCTGCAGCATCGCGCTCCTGGCGGTGAGAAGGCTTTTATCGTGACAAACAGACTCATCCTCGTCACCGGCGCCAATGGATATATTGCAAGCCGCCTGATCCCGCGCCTGCTCGAAAGCGGATACCGCGTTCGGGCCATGGCGCGGGATGCGCGCCACATCACAGGGCGCAAATGGAGTTCCAGGGTTGAAATGGTTTCAGGCGATGTCACTTCGCCGCAAACGTTTAAGTCGGCTTTAGATGGGGTTCACACTGCCTATTATCTGATCCACAACATGTCGAGCGGACGCGGTTATATATCCCGCGAATTGGAGAGCGGGCGTAACTTTGCAAACGCCGCAGAAAAAGCGGGCGTTCAACACATCATCTATCTCGGCGGGCTGGCCGACCCAAGCCAAGACATCGCACCGCACCTGCGCTCACGCATCGAAACAGGCGAAGCGCTTCGTGAGGGCAAAGTGCCGGTCACCGAATTCCGCGCCGGCGTCATTGCCGGGCCGGGAAGCATTTCTTTTGAAATGATCCGCTTTATAACCGAGCAATGCCCGATCCTGCCGGGCCCACACTGGTTGAAGAACAAGTCACAGCCAATCGCTACACAGAACGTACTCGATTATTTACTGGCCGCGCTCGATACTCCCAACGGCCACGACAAAGTTTTCGAGATTGGCGGCCCCGACATCAAAGTCTACTCCGACCTGATGTTGACGTACGCGCGGTTGCGCGGTCTGCGCCGCTGGCCGTTTACCGTTCCGGGGATACCGCTCTGGTTCATGGCCTGGTGGGTGGATAAGTTGACTCCGATCTCATTGCCGATCGCATACGCCCTGATTGACAGCCTGCAAAGCGACAGTATTGTCCACAACGATTCGGCGCGGCGCGTCTTCCCATCCGTTCAGTTGATCACTTACGAAGAAGCTGCGTCAACTGCCCTGGCACATTTGCATCCCGACATGCTCGAACGAGTCTGGAACAGCGGGACGCATCCTGAAATTCAACTCAAGCACGAAGGCTTTTTCATTGATTATCGCCGCCTCTATGCCGCGGCCCCACCTGAATCTGTTTATCGCGCCTTGATCCATATCGGCGGACAAAATGGCTGGCCTTATGCAAATTGGCTCTGGAAATTACGCGGCTGGCTCGACAAATTGCTTGGAGGCCCGGGTCTGCGCGGACGAAGTGCCGCCATACAACAGGGCGGAATGATGGATTATTACCGCGTCGAATCCTTGCAACAAAATAACTTTATGCGTTTGCGTTCAGAGCTTAAAGCGCCCGGCGAAGGCTGGATGGAATGGAGCGTAGAATCCAACGATGATGGCGGGGCCGTTCTCGCCCAAACTGCCTTCTTCGCTCCGCGCGGAATGCCCGGATTTTTATATTGGTATCTGCTCAATCCATTGCGTCGCATCGTCTTGCATGGTTTAATCCGCGCTGTCATCAGGCGAAGCGAAAATTCATGAAGCACGCTCTACTCACTCTGTTTATTGTCTTCGGCTTCCTGTTTATCGTTGCCCTTCTGCCTCTCCCCATTCCTCCATATCTCGACTTTCAAATCATCTATCAGGCCAACCTGGGACTCCTGCACGGCATTTCCGTCTACGACCATGCAGGCCAGGCGAATATGATCGCACAACTGGCAAATGTCCGGCCTGGGCAGGTTTATGTGTTGCCATTTCCATATCCGCCCTGGTACGCGTTAATTACTTTGCCGCTGGCTCTGCTTCCCATTGAAATAGGCGCACGAATATGGTTTGAACTTAATCTCCTAATGCTCTTTCTCTCTATTTGGCTTCTGACCGATGAATGGTCACCGAAAAAACGCCTCTCTTCTTTCCTCTTTGCTTTCATCTTTATTCCCGTGCTGGGAACATTGCTCGTCGGGCAATATGTATTCCCGGTCCTGCTCGGCGCGTCATTATGGATTTTTTCTGTCCGCAAAGAAAGACCGGTGCTGACCGCGCTCGCCTCCGCCTTGCTAACCTTCAAGCCGCATCTCGGCGCGTTGATATTACTGGCAGGGCTGGCCTATCTCTGGCTTCGACGCGATACCTTCAGCCGCCGCGCACTGATTTACACCTTCATCGCAGGCGCGCTGCTCTTTGCGTTTGGTTTTTTTGCCGATCGCGCCTGGCCGCTAAACTACTTTCATTCATTACTGGCCTTCAGGCAGGATCCCGGCGTTTCGTCCTGCGAATTATGCGCCAGCCTGCCGGTTGCCCTCGCCAGGTTTTTCAGCGGCAAATCAAGCCTTGCTCCCGCGCCTTTTATTGGGCTGATCATATTTTCGGCCTTATCCATTTGGTGGAGTCTTACGCGCGCCGCAACTCTAAAACAACCTGCATGGCTCATGGTATTTGCCGTGATTATCACTTTACTCGCCAGCCCATATCTTCTCAATTATGATTTTGTTCTTTTGCTTCTCCCGTTTTATTTTCTCGCCGGACAGAATAATAAGCTCGTCGATTGGCTTTTCATCACAGCCGCATACGTTATTCCATTTATATCCGTTGGACTTTTAGGAAGATATGGAAACCTGGGCTTTTCGCTTTCTGCCATCCTGTCGCTTGCGATCCTTTATCGCCTCAGCCGCCAGCTTGACGGTTCGCCTGACGCGGCATACAATCCGAGCATAATTGAATAACGGCCAAACGCGGCGAAGCCGGTGCAAGTCCGGCGCTGTCCCGCAACTGTAAGTTAGCTTTGCTAACAAGTCAGGCCGCCCGCCTTGGCCGGTTCACCACACTCTCGTGGAAAGGAGGTGGAGGACGGCTAACTCAGCGACCCTCTATCTCCCCTGTCATCGGCAGGGGATTTTTGTTCGATATAAAATTCAAATTGGAGAAAACCATGTTTCGTAAATTTCTACTTTTGACACTGTTCGCCACGTTACTGTTCGGATGCGCGCCCGCGATAACGCCTCAGCCCGCACCCGCTGCCGGGTCCACGCAACCGGCTCCAGTCCAGACCGAAGCGCCGGCCGCCGCGCCCACGCCCGCTGGCATCGTTCTAACTGACGGACTCGGACGTGAAGTCAAACTGACATCGCCCGCGCAAAAAATCGTCTCGCTGGCGCCGTCCAACACGGAGATCTTGTTCGCGGTCGGCGCGGGCTCACAAGTTGTAGGCCGCGACGAACTTTCAGATTATCCTGAAGCGGCAAAAAGTGTTACCAGCATCGGTTCCACTTTCAAGGATTTGAACACAGAGCAAATTATTTCTCTGCACCCTGATCTTGTCCTGGCCGCGGAGGTCAACACGCCTGAACAAGTGAAAGCGCTTGAAGGCCTGGGATTGACTGTCTATTATCTGAAAAATCCAACCACCCTTGACGAGATGTACGGCAACATGGAAATCGCGGCGCAACTGACCGGCCATGCAGCCGAGGCCGCCGCCGCGATTGAATCGCTCAAGGCGCGCGTTGCCGCAGTGAATGCAAAAGCCGCGGCAGCCGCAACCAGGCCGACCGTCTTTTATGAGCTCGACGCCACCGATCCAGCCAAGCCTTATACCGCGGGCAAAGGCACATTCATCACAACCTTGCTGGAGGCCGCGGGCGGTCAAAACATCGCCGCACAGATTGACGGTTATCCTCAAATGAGTTTGGAGCAAGTTGTAGCCGACAATCCGGCTTTCATCATTTTGGGCGATGCGGCTTATGGTATTACGCCAGAGTCAGTGGCCGCCCGTCCTGGTTGGGGAAATTTGAACGCAGTCAAGAGCAAGCAGGTTCTGCCCTTCGACGATAACTTGCTTAGCCGCCCCGGCCCGCGTTTGGTGGATGGGCTGGAAGCGTTGGCAAAACTTTTGCATCCTGAACTTTTCAAATGACCACGCGCAGGGGCGGATCAGAATCTGCCCCTGCAAAAAAACGGGAGCGGCTAACAACGAAAACACAATTTGTCATTGCGAGCCGTTTTTAGGCGAAGCAATCCCCTAAATTAACGAAGAGAAAGTTCCTTGTTCTTCGGAGATTGCTTCGTCGGGCTGCACCCTCCTCGCAACGACATGATTCTAGTTTCTAATATTAGCTGCTCCTCAAAAAAACATGCGCCGCACTCCTTTTCTTTCCTCTTTCACCTTTCTCTTGATTGCCCTGCTTCTGAGCCTGGCAATCGGTTCCGTTTTCATTCCGCCGCTGGAAGTGTGGCGCGCTATCAGCGGGACATCAACCAATGAGACGTTTCGCACGATCCTGTGGGATATCCGCCTGCCGCGCACCATCCTGATTGCGCTGGTCGGCGCGGCCCTGGCCGGAAGCGGCGCGGCATATCAGGGTTTGTTTCGCAATCCATTAGCGGACCCATACCTGATTGGCGTGGCTTCAGGTGCGGGCCTGGGTGCGGTGCTGGCAATGTCCATTCGCTGGCCCTACACTATGCTGGGGTTGACGGCTGTACCAATGGCAGCTTTTGCCGCCAGCTTGCTGACTGTTTTTCTGGTCTACAAGTTTGCTCATGTAGGTGGAAGTGTTCCCACCACGAATTTAATTCTTGCAGGCGTGGCGGTCTCCTCTTTTGCGGCCTCGTTGACTTCGTTCCTCATGCTGCGTTCCACCGGTGAATTGCGCCGCGCCATTGGCTGGCTGTTAGGCGGAGTCAGCTTGATTGGCTGGGACGTGACGCTGGCGCTAATCCCGTATCTGTCCATTGGCCTGACGACATTGGTCTTGAACGGATATGCTCTCAACCTTTTGCAATTCGGCGATGATCAGGCAGCACAAATGGGACTGGATGTGCGCCGCGCAAAATTTATCGTCATTGTAGCGGCTTCTCTGGTTACAGCCGCGGCGGTTTCGTTCGCAGGTATCATCGGCTTTATCGGTCTCATCGTTCCGCATGTTGCCCGCATGTGGTGGGGCGTGGACTATCGGAGGCTGATCCCGCTCAGTATTTTGGGCGGCGCGTCTGCCTTGTTGTTTGCGGACGTGTTGGCGCGCGTCGTGATGGCTCCGCAGGAATTGCCGGTGGGCATTATCACCGCCTTGGCGGGCGCGCCATTTTTCTTGTGGGTTTTGCGGCGGGCCAAAAATCAAGGGTTATGGTAAAAGATAAAATGAGCAAAACGAATCGTAAAAAAGGCCTGGTAATCGTGAATACCGGCGACGGCAAAGGCAAAACCACTGCCGCGTTGGGTGTGGTGTTACGCGCCTGGGGACGCGGCTTTCGCATTTGTGTGATTCAATTCATCAAAGCCGAAACGGGCCAGTGGGGTGAGGTCAAAGCCGCGAAGAAACTCGGCATCGAATGGCACGCCACGGGCAATGGCTTTACATGGACATCCAAAGACACGGATGAGACCACAGCCCGCGCCCTGCATGGCTGGGAAATTGCAAAAGAAAAAATTGCCGGCGGCGATTATGATTTGATCGTGCTGGATGAATTTACTTATCCCCTGCAATTCGGCTGGATTGACCCCACCCAAACCATTGACTGGCTGAAAGCCAACAAACCCGCCGGCCTGCATCTCATCATTACAGGGCGCGGCGCGTTGCCTGCATTGGTGGAATACGCCGACCTGGTGACAGAAATGAAGGAAGTGAAACACCCTTACAAGGAAGGGATTCAAGCGCAGGCAGGGATCGAGTTCTAGAAAACAGGGATAAATACAAAGACAAATAATGAAAGATGAGTAAAGAAAGAGGAAAGAGAAAACATGATGCTCGATGAAGTGATCGAACAAATACAACCGCTCGATCAATCTGCCATGCAGGCGGCGCGCGAACGCCAGAATATGTTGACCAAGCCTCGGGGCAGTTTGGGGCGCTTGGAAGAATTGTCAATTCAACTGGCAGGTATCACAGGCAGAACTATTCCAACCATCCAGGATAAAGTTATCATCACAATGGCGGGCGATCATGGAGTGGCTGCGGAGGGAGTCAGCGCGTTTCCGCAGGAGGTCACGCCGCAGATGGTGTTGAATTTTCTGAGGGGCGGCGCGGCCATTAACGTGTTAGCGCGCCATGTCGGCGCGCGGGTCGTGGTGGTGGATATGGGCGCGGCTTCGGAAATTCAGGATGCAAGCGGAAAACTCGTCAGGCGCAGAGCAGGCTCGGGGACGGCGAACATGGCTAAGGGTCCGGCAATGACGCGTGAGCAGGCAACGGAGTCTATTCGAAGCGGAATCGAAATCGCTTTGGCGGAAATCGCGCGCGGCGCAGATATCCTCGGAACAGGCGATATGGGCATCGGCAATACGACTCCGTCCGCCGCGATTGCCTGCGTGTTGATGAATCAAATTCCTGAGAAGATTGCCGGGCGCGGTACGGGCATAGACGATGATGGATTGAAAAGAAAAATTTCTGCGATTGCGCGGGCATTGGATGTGAACAAGCCGAACGCGAAAGATGGACTCGACGTGCTTGCAAAAGTGGGCGGGTTTGAAATTGGCGGGCTGGTGGGTGTGATGATCGGCGCGGCGTCGAAGCGCAAGCCTGTGATGGCGGACGGTTTTATTTCCACTGCCGCGGCGATGATCGCGGTGACGCTTGCGCCGCAGTGCAAAGATTATTTAATTGCCGCGCACCGTTCGAAAGAAAATGGTCATCACTGGATGTTGGAATGGCTTGGGTTGAAGCCGTTGCTCGATCTTGATCTGCGGCTCGGCGAAGGCACAGGCGCGGCACTGGGCATTTCATTGGCTGAAGCCGCCTGCAAAATTTTGGCAGGGATGGCTACGTTCGATGAAGCTGGCGTGAGCGATAAGGAATAATTTTTCTTGAACACAAAGGGCGCGAAGCGCAGAGTCTTTTGCGCTCCGGCGTCCATGATCTTTTGATTTGAATTGTGATGGACGAATAACATGCGAAGTTTACGCATCGCCTTTAGTTTGCTGACCACGCTCCCGTTCAGGCTGCCCGATGATTGGTCTGCGGGCGACAGCGGGCGCGCGGCTGTCTGGTATCCATTCGTGGGGCTGACGGTGGGCGCGTTGACCTGGCTGGCGTGGAAAGGCACGATGTTTATCTTTCATCCAGTGGTCGCGGGTATCATCACACTTGCAGTCTGGGTGGCATTGACGGGCGGTTTGCATCTTGATGGTCTCGCCGATTGTTGCGACGGTTTGTTTTCAAGCGCCACGCCCAAACGCAGACTCGAAATTATGAAAGATCCGCATCTGGGCACATTTGGGATCATTGGCTTGATATTGGTTTTATTGCTTAAGGCCGCAATATTGGGAACGCTCACTTCATCCGCAAGTTTGGGAATTATTTTGGCGGCGAGTCTCAGCCGCTGGTGCGTTCTTCCCGCGGGTCTACTTCCGCTGGCGCGTCCCGGCGGCATGGGCGCCGACTTTGCGTCCGGCTTGCGCCGCGTATTCATCTTTGTGAGCGCACTTCTGCCGCTCGGCATCACGCTGGCGCTTGGATCGCGCGGAATTTTATCGGCGCTGGCGGGATTGTGCGCGGCAGCTTTGGTATTGCTCTTTGCCAGGTCTCGCATTGGCGGCGTGACTGGCGACGTGTTTGGCATGGTGATCGAAATTGTTGAAGCGATTGTGTTGCTGGTTTTTTCGATTGGAGTCTTGTGAATAATTTTTCTTTTCGCCTCGGCACAACGTCTTATATTATCCCTGATGACATCCTGCCCAATGCGCGTTATCTGGCAGGCAAAGCCAAAGATATCGAATTGATTCTCTTTGAAGTGGATGACGGCCCTAATAACCTGCCATCACCTGAAGTAATCGGTGAACTTTCACAAATCGCAAAACAATATGACATGACGTACACCGTTCATCTGCCGCTGGACCTCAAGCTGGGCGAGGGCGGTTCTGAACGCGATCAATCGCTGGCGAAGGCAAAACGCGTAATGGATTGCACGCGTCAACTCGACCCGTGGGCTTATGTCCTGCATTTGGACGGCAGATTTGTGCGAACATCAACTGACGGTGATGTTTTAGCGCGCTGGCAGGACCAATCGGTGCGCGCGCTGGAGATCGCGGCAGAATGGGCGGGCGGAATGGGAAAACTCGCGGTGGAGAATCTTGAAAGTTATCCGCTCGACTTTATAGACCCTGTGTTGGAGCGCGTCGCCGCCAGCCGTTGCGTGGACATTGGTCATTTGTGGCTGGACGGCCTTGACCCCCTGCCTTATTTGCAGGCCGCCCTGCCGCGCACGCGTGTCATCCACATGCACGGTCTGGCTGAACGCGACCATCGTTCGCTGGCTTTCATGCCAGAGGAGAAAGTCCGCGCGGTGTGGGACGAACTCGTCCGCGCAGATTACAAAGGCGTTTTGACGCTTGAAGTTTTCTCCGAGGAAGATTTTTTGTCGTCACTGGATGTTGTCAGGAAAATATCGCAATGAATATAAGCCCCAAACCAAACGGCCTCACTCTCATTCTCGGCGGCGCGCGCAGCGGGAAATCATTCTACGCGCAAAGCCTCGCTGAAAGTTCGGGCAAATCGGTAACTTTTCTCGCCACCGCGCAAGCATTGGACGAAGAGATGTCCGCGCGCATTCAAAAGCATCGAGCCGAACGTCCCGCGCAGTGGGAAACGCTGGAAATCCCACTGGGCATTGCGTCTCATATACAGCAAATAAAATCGGATGTTGTGATTCTGGACTGCATTACTTTGCTTGTCACCAACCTGCTCATGCAATTTACGAAGGATGACATCGCAGTAGATGAAACGTTTTTTATGCCGGCCCTTCAAAAAGAAATCAACGAATTGACTGATGTATTCCGCCTCCAAAAACAGGATTGGATCATCGTTTCGAACGAAACTGGTTTGGGGCTTGTCCCGCCTTATCCAATGGGACGCGTGTATCGCGATGCGCTTGGCTGGGCCAACCAGCGATTGGCGCGCGCCGCAAACAAAGTCATCTTCATGGTAGCAGGCATTCCGACCATCATCAAGCAGGCCTGATGCTCAAAATTCAAAATCTCTCCGTCTTCTATGGTCAACGCCAGATCCTGCGCGATATAAATCTGGGTGTGCAAAGCGGCGAAGTAGTGGCGCTGATCGGGCCGAACGGCGCGGGCAAGTCCACGTTGATTCGCGCAGTCAGCGGAGTCATTCCCGTCCAAAGCGGATGCGTCCGCACGAACGGCGACGATTTTCGTTCGCTGACTCACATTCAGCGCGCGAGATATTTAGCGGTAGTGCCGCAAGCGGTTTCGCTTCCGCCTGCATTCACGGCCTGGGAGACGGTCCTGCTTGGGCGCACACCTTATCTTGGTTTTCTCGGCCAGCCATCCGGCAGCGACGAAAGCATCGCGCGCCGCGCGCTGGAACGCGTCAACGCGCTGGAATTCGCAGAACGCCGCGTCGGCGAATTATCCGGGGGAGAAGCGCAACGGATTTTGCTGGCGCGCGCATTGTGCCAATCCACGCCGATCCTTTTGCTTGACGAACCGACCGCGCATCTGGATCTGCAATATCAAGTGAGTTTGCTGCAATTGATTCACGAACTCGCGCATCACGATCATCTCGCCGTTCTGGTTGCGCTGCATGATCTCAACTTGGCCGCGTATTACGCTGACCGCATCGCCTTGCTGGTGGGAGGCGAATTAAAAGCGCTCGGCTCGCCGCGCGAAGTGCTGACACCCGAGTTGATCTCGGATGCCTATTGCCTGCCCGTTCAGGTGGTCGAGCATCCGCTGACGGGCGAGCCGCTGGTGCTGGCGGAATCAACCAGAAAGGCTTGACTTGCCTTTCCGCGCCGCGTATAATCCCAACAACATCAAGAGGAGTAAGCAGGTTGCAGACTGATAGAGAAGAAGGCCGGCGGTCGACTACGAAGGTATCGAGACCCGGGCTGGAAGCCTTCACAGAAAACAATTGCTGAACGTCGCTTGAATCAAATGCCGAAGAAAGCCAGCGCTTAGTCTTCACTAATCACTGGCAACTAGAACGGCACGGGAATGCCCGTTACAGCATAGGCTGATGATCGTCAGCCACCCTGGAAATACACCAGGGTAAGCAGAGAGCATTCTTTTTTTCGTGAACTTCGTGAAAAAAGAATGAATTGAGGTGGTACCGCGAAGTTGACGCTTCGTCCTCAACATGGACGAGGCGTTTTTGTTTTAAGTGCCGATATTCGAAATTCGATACTCGACACTTTCAGCCGCATAACGAATTATCGAGTATCGAGCAACGAAGGAGCGCAAATGACCGAACACGAATTACCCAAAGCCTACGACTTCAAATCCACCGAGTCCCGCATCTACGCCATGTGGGAGGCGGGCGGCTATTTCAAACCGCGCAACGACCCGAACAAACCGGGCTTCGACTCGAACGTCAAGCCGTTCGTCATTTCCATCCCGCCGCCCAACGTGACCGGCGAACTTCATCTCGGCCACGCCATGTTCGTCAGCGTGGAAGATTTGATGATCCGCTATCACCGCATGAAAGGCTTTTCCACGCTGTGGGTTCCCGGCTCGGACCACGCCGGCATTGCCACGCAACTGATGGTGGAACGTCATCTGCTCAAGGCCGAGGAAGTGACGCGCGAGGAACTTGGCCGCGAAGAATTCGTCAAGCGCACGTGGGATTGGAAACACAAATACGGCGGCATCATTACCGAGCAGATTCGACGACTCGGCGCGTCCTGCGATTGGGAGCGCGAGCGCTTCACTCTGGACGATGGGCTGTCGCGGGCAGTCCGAGAGGCCTTTGTGCGCCTCTACGAAAAGGGACTCATCTACCGCGGCCCGCGCCTGATCAACTGGTCGCCGGGCCTCAAGACCGCCGTCTCAGATCTCGAAGTGGAATACAGCGAAGAAGAAGCCGCGTTGTATTATTTCAAATACATGCTGAAAGATTCAAACGAATATATCCCCGTGGCAACCATTCGGCCCGAAACCATTCTCGGCGATACTGCCGTGGCCGTTCATCCTGAGGATGACCGCTACAAAAAATATATTGGCAAGACCGCCATCGTGCCGATCATCGGACGCGAGATTCCCGTCATCGCGGATGAATATGTCAGCATGGAATTCGGCACGGGCGCGTTGAAGATCACGCCCGGGCACGACCCGAATGATTATGCCATCGCGCAACGTCACAACCTGCCGATCATATCGGTGCTGGACGAGGCCGCGAAGATCAATGAAAACGGCGGCCCGTATCAGGGTCAGGATAGATTCGAAGCGCGTAAAAATCTGTGGGCTGATATGCAAGCCGCTGGCCTGGTCATTAAAACTCAGCCATACACCACCACCATCCCGCGCTCGCAACGCGGCGGCGAAATCGTCGAGCCGATGATCTCGACTCAATGGTTCGTCAAGATCGAACCGCTGGCAAAGGCCGCGCTCGAAGCCGTGAAGGATGGACGAATCAAAATCGTGCCGGAACGTTTTGAAAAAGTTTATTACAACTGGCTCGAAAATATCAAAGACTGGTGCATCAGCCGGCAGTTGTGGTGGGGACATCGCATCCCGGTTTGGTATTGCGCGGACGGCCACATGACCGTGGCCCGCGCCGACCCGACCGAATGCGCGACCTGCCGCTCAAAAGATTTGACACAAGACGAAGATGTGTTGGATACCTGGTTCTCGTCGGGACTGTGGCCGTTCTCCACGTTGGGCTGGCCGGATAAAACGCCCGACTATAAATATTTTTATCCAACGTCTTACATGGAAACGGGTTACGACATTTTATTCTTCTGGGTGGCGCGTATGATCATGATGGGACTTGAGTTCACAGGAGAGGCGCCTTTCCATACCGTGTATCTGCACGGCCTGATCCGCGATGAGCATGGCCGCAAAATGTCCAAGACCTACGGCAATGTGATTGACCCACTGATTGTTATGAACGATTTCGGCACAGATGCACTGCGTTTCACTTTGCTCGTGGGCTCAACGCCGGGTAATGATATGAATCTATCTGTAAAGAAGGTGGAATCAAATCGCAACTTTGCCAACAAACTATGGAATGCGGGCAGGTTTGTGATCAATTCCATCTCTGGAATCAGGAATCAGGAATTAGAGCCTAATCCCCAATCCCTAATTCCTGATTCCTACACTCTCGCCGACTCCTGGATTTGGGCGCGCCTGCAACAACTCATCCGCGATGTCGAACGCCTCTTCCAAAATTTCCAATACGGCGAAGCCGGACGCCAGATTTATGAATTCTTCTGGTCCGATTTTGCGGACTGGTATGTGGAAATCGCAAAAGAACAAATGAAGAACGAAGAAACCAGAGAACAGACGATTAAAACTTTGGCGCGCGTGTTCGATATTTCCCTGCGCTTGCTACATCCCTTCACGCCATTTGTCACCGAGGAGATCTGGGGACACCTGCGAGGTTCGATTCTCGAATCTCGATTATCGAATCTCGCTGCTGATTGGCCTGAGGCATTAATCATTGCCAAATGGCCGGAGCCGCGTGAAGTCGAGGGATGGGAAGAAGCGAAGACCGCAGACTTCATGCTAATTCAGGAGATCGTGCGCGCCATCCGCAACCTGCGCGCGGAAAAATCTGTCGCGCCTTCGAAACGCATCGCGGCGACATTTGCCGCAGGCGACAAAACAGATCTGCTGAAAGAACAAGCGGCAACGATTGCTTCTCTTGCCGGTCTTGACCATTCTCTACTCTCCATTCGAGAATCTCTCAAGAAAAAACCCACAGACAGCGCCGCGCTCGTGATCGGCCCGGTGGAAATCTTCCTCCCGCTGGCGGGCATGATTGATCTCGCCGATGAAAAGTCCCGTCTTGAAAAAGAACTGGCCGAGGCGCAGTCTCATATCGAACGGCTCGAGAGACTCCTCGCCAGTGACTTTGCCGGCAAAGCGCCCGCGCCGGTCGTTGCAAAAGAACGCGAGAAACTAGCCGGATACAAAGAGACGGCTGAGAAGTTGAGGGCGCAGTTGAAATAAGAATTTAGTAAGAGCGGGATGTTGTCCCGCTCTACTTGCGTTATAATCATAGCAATCAAATATTAACCTTCGGGGCAGGGTGCAATTCCCGATCGGCGGTACAGCCCGCGAGCGCGCAAGCGCATGACTCGGCGCAATTCCGAGGCCGACAGTATAGTCTGGATAGAAGAAGGTAATGACAGGCCCGCACGGGTCTGATTCGACTTGGACGCCCCGAAAACGATTCTTGTTTTCGGGATTTTTGTCGGCTCAGGCTCGGACGCTTGCTGTTTCCACGCCCCGTAGTTTTTTCTCTGCGAGGCGTTTTTTATTTACGGCAAAAAAATGGATTCAAACTCTCTCCTCAAACTTCGCCAGACATACAACCGCACCCGCCGCTGGCTGGGACTCGTCTCTCTTGCCGCAGGATTGCTCGCATGGTGGCTGGCCGCGCTCTATGGCGGACTCCCGGCTTTCATCCTGCCATCGCCCTCCGATGTGTGGACGCGCTTCCTGCGCGCCCTCGTCAGCGGAGAACTGGCGCGCCACACAGGCGCAACCCTGCTCGAAGTTTTGCTTGGACTTTTTTTTGGCACGACCTTTGCGATCATCCTCGGCTACATACTGGCGAAATCACGCGTACTCGAACAAATCCTTTCGCCATATCTTGTTGCAAGCCAGGCCGTGCCGCTGGTTGCAATTGCGCCGTTGCTGGTGCTGTGGTTTGGACCGGGAATCTTCTCGAAGATTTTAATAGTCGGATTGATCGTCTTCTTCCCGGTGCTGGTCAATACCGTATTCGGAATCCGCGCGGTGCCGCCCGCCTATTACGACCTGATGCGCTCGCTGCGTGCCTCGCGCCGGCAGATTCTCCATCATCTCGAAATTCCCGCCGCATTGCCCATCTTCTTCGGCGGACTTCGCATCGGTGCCACGCTATCGGTGATCGGCGCGGTGGTCGGCGAATTGGTCGGCGCAAATACTGGGCTTGGCGTTTTGATCAACATCAGCCGCGGCACGTTCGACACGCCGATGGTATTCGTGGCGGTCTTTACTTTGATCGTTCTTGCCCTGTGTTTATATGGCATCGTGGCATGGATGGAAAGAAAATTTTTGATCTGGCAGGAACATATTAGCAATAATTGACAGTCACTTTAAATTGATTGTCAATTGAAAATATTTTTAGGAGAATATCATGTTGAAGAAAATAGTTTTGACCCTGCTCGGTTTGGCTCTCGGCCTTTCGGCCTGCGGCGCGCCCAAGTCCGGGAATGGCGCGCTGACCAACATCAGCCTGCCGATGGGCTACATCCCCAACATCCAGTTTGCGCCGTTTTATGTCGCAGTTGAAAAGGGCTATTTCAAAGACGCAGGCATCGAACTTGCCTTCGATTACAAATTCGAGACGGATGGCGTGGCTTTGGTTGGCGCAGACAATATTCCTTTCGCGGTTGTTTCCGGCGAGCAGGTTCCGCTGGCGCGCGCGCAGGGATTGCCTGTGGTTTATGTGGCGGCCTGGTATCAGAAATATCCTGTCGCGGTGGTTTCAAAGACTTCGCAAAATATTAAGACTCCCGCAGATCTAAAAGGCAAAAAGATCGGCCTGCCCGGACGCTTCGGCGCGAATTATATTGGCCTGGATGCTTTGCTCTATTCCGCCGGACTGACCGAACAGGATGTGACTCTCGATTCAATTGGCTTCAATCAAGTTGAGGCACTGGCCGCGGATCGTGAACAGGCCGTGTCGGTTTATTCTGCAAATGAACCGGTGCAGTTAAAGGCGCAGGGCTACGTCATCAACGAATTGCAAGTGGCCGATTATGTGAAGCTTGCATCGAATGGAATCATCACAAACGAAAAAACTATTTCTGAAAATCCAAATCTGGTGCGCGGTTTTGTTAAAGCCTTTTTGCGCGGGCTGGCCGATGCCATTGCCAACCCCGATGAAGCCTACACAATCAGCACAAAATATGTGGACACGCTGGCCGGTGCAGATCAAAAAGTGCAAAAGGAAATTCTGGCGCGTTCGATTGACGAATGGAAAACCGACCGTCTCGGCATGTCTGACCCACAGGCCTGGCAAAACATGAACGACACTTTGCTCAAGATGGGTTCGATCACAAAGCCATTGGATGCAAGCAAAATGTTCACGAATGATTTTCTTCCATAATTTTGGTCTCGATAGGCGGCGGTTGAGCAGCGTTCCTGCATATCGAAACCCGCCGCCTGCTCGACCAACAGGATTTGATTATGCCCGCTTCTTCCCCGAACCCAATCCTGGTCGCCGATAAATTAACCATTACCTTCCCTGACGGCAACGGCGGACTTCACGCGCTGAACGACGTCTCGTTCCATGTTCAGGTACGCGAGTTCGTTGCCGTGTTGGGGCCATCAGGCTCGGGGAAGAGCACTCTGCTTCGGATCATAGCGGGGCTGATCGCACCCACACATGGCAACTACACTTTCGCAAGCGGACAAAGCCCACGCATCGGCATGGTCTTTCAACAAGCCAATCTCATGCCCTGGCGGACCGTCATCCAAAACATAATGCTGCCGCTCGAATTGCAAGGCATGAATGCGGCGGAAGCGCGTACGCACGCACAAGACTTAATAGAATTGGTTGGGTTGCAGGGCTTTGAAGATAATTGGCCGCGCGACCTTTCGGGCGGGATGGCGCAACGCGTGGCCATCGCACGCGCACTCATCCATGACCCGGACCTGCTTCTGCTCGATGAGCCTTTCGGGTCGCTGGATGCGCTGACGCGCGAACGCATGTGGATGGAACTCTCCCGCATCTGGCAGGCGCGGCGAAAAACCGTCATCATGGTCACGCACTCAATTGAGGAAGCCTTATTTCTATCCGACCGCGTGCTCGTGCTGACCCAGCGCCCCGGCAATGTCAAACTGGATTTGAAGGTGGATTTGCCGCGTCCAAGAAAAGATGAGATGCGCTACACCGCGCATTTCGGAAAACTGGCCGGGAAACTAAAAGACGCAATTGGATGAAAAAAAGCCGCAGAAAAACTGCGGTTTTTTCTTTTTGATGAAAAACAAATCGAAAGAGCAAAACGCTGGTTGACAAAATGCGGGGGGGGGGCTATAAAATATTTGCACAGTTGAACAGGGAGTGGCTAAATGGGAGAGTGAACGAAATCGGTGATATGAAACGAGTATTTCGGGAACTGCTGTTTTCTCAATTGACGCTGGTTGAAGTAATAGACAAACAAACGGACAGCTCACTGCAAGGCATACG
>JACPYX010000005.1 GCA_016195815.1 Chloroflexota bacterium | reverse complement strand
TTACCAAGGTTTGGCAGAACTTCATGAGAACTGTCAGACCCCGTTCAAGAAATCCAAATATCATGCTCTGACGCAAAGAGAGCAGCAGAGAAATCGTGTCTTGGCTAGAAAACGCATTTTGATCGAACATATTTTTCGTAAGTTGAAAGTGTTTCGTATCCTGAGTGAGAAGTATCGCAATCGCAGAAAGAGATTTGCCTTACGCTTCAATTTGATCGCCGCAATTTACAACCTCGAACTCAACCCAAACTGACTTTTGCAAGAGGTCTATTTCCACGGCGCGATGATGAGCGCGTTGCTCTCGTCAGCCGCGCGGCCAAGGAAGGACAAGCCCCAGGCCTGTTCGATGGTTTTCAAGGCGGAGTAATGAGTGTAAGGCGTGTCGTCCTGAAATCCATTTTGGGCTTGAGGGGAAATCAAAATAGTAGCAATGCGTCCGCCGGCTTCCTGGGGCAGACCACAGCAGGAACGATTGCCCTGCCCCTCGTCCCAGGTAATGATGATGAGATACGGCTTTCCATCCGCATCCAGCGCGGGCTGAAGCTGGCCCATCAGGGTTTTGAGCCAATCGTCGGCAATGTTGATATCGCAGTCGTGCGCGTCGTTGCAAAGATTGGGGGTGATGAAAATGAAATTCGGGAGCGCGCCCGCCGCCAGGTCCGCGGAAAGTTGCGTGAACGGGACGACACTGCGCTCGCAGCGGGCGGTGTCCAATCGAATCGGTTTGAAGTATAAAAACGGATTGTGTTTGATGGCGTAGTTCCCGGCATACGGCCTGGGATAACAGGGCGAGGGCATATCTTCCTGATACGTCTTCCATGTGCGCCCACTGGCTTCGATCTGATCGGGCAGAGTCTGCGCGTCTATAAAACAGCTCTCGCAATTGAAGGTGATGCCAAACGTATCGCCGCCGATCAGCGCCAGATAATTCGGCAGGCTCGGATGCGTGACCGCGTAATACTCCGTGAGCAGAGTATAGGATTTTGCGAGTTCGTTGAAATACGGCATTTGCGGACTTTGAACGACCGTGCCGAATTCCTTGTTTTCCAAAACGACGATGGCGATGCGCTCGAAGTTCGGCACGAGCGGAAGCGGCGCGGCAGTGGCGGTTGGGGATTCGGTGGGAATTAGTGTTGGAGTGGGCGAAGGCACAGCGACAGTGTTTGCCGGTGGCGGAGTATTGTCCTGCGGCAGAGCCGCACAGGCAGACAAAAGAAAGGCGAGCAGGGAGACTGTGAAAAGAAAGCGGCGCGGGGACATGGGAATACTCCTTAATTTCGCAATTCTACGAAAATGATACAGGTGCGTATTTTTGCTACAATGATACCTGAAGGAGGACGCTGGCATGGATATCAAAATCATCAGGATAGAAAAGCCGGAAGCGGTTAACTTCATTCTCGGCCAATCGCACTTCATCAAGACCGTCGAGGATGTTCACGAGGCGCTGGTAACTGCCGTGCCGGGCATCAAGTTCGGGCTGGCGTTTTGCGAGGCGTCGGGTAAATGCCTGATCCGCTGGACGGGGACGGACGAGGCCATGATCGAACTGGCGCAGAAGAACGCGCAGGCCATCGGCGCGGGACACTCCTTTATTTTGTTTTTGGGCGAAGGATATTACCCGGTCAATGTTTTGAACACGATCAAGACCGTGCCGGAAGTGGCACGCGTATTTTGCGCCACGGCCAACCCGGCCGAAGTGATTGTAGCGGAAACCGAACAAGGCCGCGGCATCCTCGGCGTGGTGGATGGTTTTTCGCCCAAAGGCGTGGAGGACGCAGAGGGCATTGCGTGGCGCAAAGACCTGCTGAGGAAGTTCGGTTATAAGCTCTAGCCCGAATGGGTAAAGCCATGTTTTACGGTTCAAATTACAATCACCCGGTGAACATAGAGGCAGTATGACCAACACCCGCGCCCCAAGCAGAATCATCCCGCGCGCTTTTCCCGGCATCAAACCGGCTGAGGTCGAAGAGTTGATCTCGAACAGCAGGATCAATTCATATTCCGCCGGCGCGGTCTTGTGCCGTGAGAATGCCATCGAACACACCTTCTACATGATCCTGGACGGCGAAGCAGAAGTGACCAAACTGGTCAACAACGCCGAGTCGCATTTGCTTAAGACACTAAGCCCGGGTGATTTCTTCGGCGAAATGGCGCTGATTCATAACGCGCCGCGCGCCGCAACCGTCTCTGCAAAAACCCCATTGGTTGTGCTTGAATTGGAGAAAGCAGGCTTCGACCGTGTCTTGCAACATTCCAGCAGCGTGGCCATGGCGATGGTTAAAGAGATCAGCAATCGCCTGCGGCAGAACGATCAGATGGCAATCGAAGATTTGCGAATGCGCGCCGCGGAACTGGCGGAGGCCTATCAAAAACTGGCTGAGCAGGATTTGACCCGCCGCGAATTTTTGACCAACGTGGCACACGAACTCCGCACGCCGCTGATGGCCGCCAGCGGTTATCTTCAAATTCTGCAAAAGGGAATGCTCTCAGGCGATAATTTGCGCGAAGCCCTGACCACCGTCTCGCGTAACGTGGGACAGATCATCGGACTCGTCAACGATATTTTATTTTTGCAGGAAATCGAACTTGTCTTCCCGGAATTCCAGCCGGTGGACATGACTGAGATCGCGCGCCAGGTGGCGGACAAGTACGCGAAAAAGGCCGAGGAACATCGCGTCCGGCTCAAAGTCAAAGGAGAAAGAGACGTGCCGCAAATCGCGGGCGATCCGAAATCATTGGAACGCGCCCTCACCGCTTTGATTGATAACGCCATCAAGTTCAGTCCGCGCGGCGGGGATGTGGAAATCCGCTTCAACCCGCGCGGCAATTTTCTGACCGTTGCTGTTGAAGATCATGGCATCGGCATCGCGCCCGAAGCGCGCGCAAAAATCTTTGATCGTTTCTATCATCTTGAAAAAAGCGGGGATAATCTTTTTGGCGGAATCGGCATTGGCTTGGCCATTACACGGCAGGTCATCGAACAACATCGCGGAAAGCTGGAAGTGGAAAGTGCGCCCGGACACGGCAGTATCTTTACCATGCTCCTGCCGATCTGGAGCGCGAAAAAATAATCGAAAATTATTTTTCAAATTCAACTTGCAATTTCTGTTCCTGATCGTAAAACGAGCGCGCCGAGAAAGGCGGATCGCCGCGTTTCATTGTATGGATTTTAGACAGAAGCACGGGCAAATCTTCCACGACTGGCAAATCCCCCACAGCTTCATAGCGGACCCATTCAGCGGCTCCCTCTTTAGACGGCTGTGGCTCGCCCTCAGAACTTTTCCCGCCAAGAGCGGCGGGCTTTCCGCTAAAAACATACAGACAGATTCCTATTTCGCCCGCGTCCACAATGACCGTGCCGCACAGCCAGAGATTAGCCTCGAGGCCCGTTTCTTCGCGCAACTCCCTCCGCGCCGCGGACAACACGCCCTCTCCGCGTTCCGCATGGCCGCCGATGCCGTTATATTTATTCGCCCACAGACGTTTGGTCGGCGCACCCTTGAGCAACAAATACGAATCTCCGCGCCGCACAAAGATGATCGTGCGCGGGATAAGCATGTACCTATCTTTCGTTATACCTTGGTCAGATTTGGGCATGGCTTATTAAGCAATATGAAATACGCATTATCCAACCCGTAATGCGTATTTCATAATTTACCCGGGGTTACGCCACCGAAATCCCCTTATCCAAATACACATCCTGAATGGTATTCAATAGCTTGACACCCTCCGCCATGGGACGCTGAAAGGCCTTGCGCCCAGAAATCAATCCCGTGCCGCCGGCGCGCTTGTTGATCACTGCGGTAACAGCCGCTTCGGCAAAGTCGTTGTCGCCGGACGCGCCGCCGCTGTTGATGAGTCCGATGCGTCCCATGTAGCAATTCGCCACCTGATAGCGGCACAGATCAATCGGGTGGTCGCTGGCTAATTCGCCATACATGCGCTTGTCCAATTTGCCATAGGAGCTATCGCCGCTGTTCAAGGCCACGAAGCCGCCATTGTTTTCGGGAAGTTTCTGTTTGATGATATCCGCCTGAATGGTGACGCCTAGATGGTTGGCTTGCCCGGTCAAGTCCGCGGACACGTGATAATCCTTATCTTTCTTGAAGGCGGGATTCCGCAGATAACACCACAGGATGGTCGCCATGCCGAGCTCATGCGCCAGCGCGAAGGCCTGCGCGATCTCGATCAGTTCGCGATGCGAATCATCGGAGCCAAAATAGATCGTCGCGCCGATAGCCGCCGCGCCCATATCGTATGCTTCCCTGATAGTGCCGAACAGGATTTGCTCAAAGTTGTTTGGATACGTCAACAATTCATTGTGATTAATTTTGACGATGAACGGAATTTTGTGGGCGTACTTGCGCGCCACAATGCCCAGCACTCCAAACGTGGACGCGACCGCATTGCATCCGCCTTCGACGGCGAGCTTGACAATGTTTTCGGGATCGAAGTAATCGGGGTTCTTCGCGAAACTCGCGCCGCCCGAATGTTCGATGCCCTGGTCAACGGGCAGGATGGAAAGATAGCCCGTTCCGCCGAGCCGTCCATGCTGATACATCCATGCCAGATTGCCGAGCACGCGATTGTTGCGGTCGGATTGCATAAAAATTCGGTCCACAAAATCGGGGCCGGGCAAATGTAAAAGTTCTTTGGAAATTTTAGGCGAATTGAAACCAAGCAATGATTCTGCTTTATCGCCCAGTAAGGATCGAATATTGGTGGCCATCTTGTTTCTCCTGCTTTTTCTTTAGTGTATTCCGTGCCCTTCGTGTTTAAATTTTCCGCCAAAACGGGAGAGCATGGTTTTTTCTTGATTATAACCAGAAAGTACGGCTATAATGGGTTTGTGCGACTAACTTCCCTTGAGCTCGTATATCGTCGCAGGAGGCACAAATGACTGACATGTTTCAAAATGTAAGCGGCCAGATGGATCCGTTCAAAAAACTGGCTTCGTTTATCCCCGGCTTCAACGGTTACATCGAACGGCAGAATCGCCGTGATGCCGATAAGTTGGTGCGCGAGACCGTAGCGCGGCGCTTCGAAGAACTCTGGAAGCGCGCGTCCAACCTGCAAGTTGACCTGGTCAACGCCGGCAAAATCGAATACGTGGACGACATGGAAAAGGCCGCCATCCAGCTCCGCACCTTCATTGACAAGATCAGCACCGCGGCGCGCGGCTATTCGGGCCTGTTCGACGCGGTCAAGATCAACGAGAAGGAACTCGAATCGCTTTACAACTTTGACCTGGCCTTCTTCGATCTCGGCGAACAGATTGGCAACGCGCTGGACAACGTCGAAGCCAGCCTGAATGATGAAACCGCCCTGCCCGCCGCAATCCGCAACGTCACAACTCTTGGCCGCCAGGCTGTCCAAACTTTTGAACGCCGCTCCGAAGCATTCACTGGAAGCGGCAAATAATCATCAAAGGCACAGAGTCCACAAAACTTCTTCTTTGTAAACACAAAGAAGACTTCGTGCTCTTTGTGTCTCTGTGACAATAAAAAAATATGTGGCATCAATACATAAACGCAACATCCGTTGATGAAGTCTTGAAAATTCTGGGCGAAAAAGCTGGGAGCGCCCGCATTGTGGCAGGCGCAACTGATTTGATTCTTGAGTTGGAACGCGGCGTCCGCAAAAATATCCACACACTGATAGACGTGACGCGCATCCCCGGCCTCGACCAGATTTCTCTCGACGAAGACGGCATCATCCATTTAGGGCCGCTGGTCACGCACAACGATTGCGCGGCATCGAAACTGATTCAAGACAAGGCCTTCCCGCTGGCGCGCGCCGCGTGGGAAGTCGGCGCGCCGCAAATCCGCAACCGCGGCACGATTGCCGGAAACCTCATCACTGCCTCGCCCGCCAACGACACCATCACACCCCTCGCCGCATTAAACGCATCTGTGACGCTGGTCTCCACGCGCGGCGAACGCACAGTCGCGCTGAAAGATTTTTACACCGGCGTCCGCAAGACCGTCATGCAGGCCGACGAAATGCTGGTGGACATTTCCTTCCCCGCCCTGACAAAAACCCAGCGCGGGACATTCATCAAACTGGCCTTGCGCCGCGCCCAGGCCATTTCTTTGGTCAACACAGCGATCATACTGGACCTGAAAGCGGGATCCATTAAATCGGCTTCGATCACGTTCGGGGCCGTCGCGCCGACCATCATCCACGCGCCCGAAGCGGAAACTTATCTGACGGGCAAAAAATTAACGGATGACGTCATTGCCCAGGCTGCCGAACTCGCCAAGATCGCAACTCATCCAATTGATGACATTCGCGGCTCTGCGGCCTACCGTCATGAAATGGTCAGAGTCATTACCTCGCGCGGACTTAAATCCATCAAAGACAAGACCGAAAAAAACGGCTTTCCATCCGAACCGGTTTTATTGTGGGGCAAACAGATATCGGGCAACAGGCCGCAGATAATCAAAACATCAGCATCCATTGAGACAACCATTAACGGAAAAAAATATTCATTCGCGAGCGGACACGAAAAAACTTTGCTGCGCCTCTTGCGCGAAGAAGGCGAACTAACCGGGACGAAAGAAGGCTGTGCCGAAGGCGAATGCGGAGCCTGCACCATTTATCTCGACGGCAAAGCAGTCATGGCGTGTCTTGTGCCGGCGCCGCGCGCGCACGGCGCACAGATCGTCACTATCGAAGGCCTGGCAGACAACGAAAAACTTCACCCCGTTCAGCAGGCTTTTATCGAAGATGGAGCCGTTCAATGTGGATACTGCACGCCCGGCTTTATCATGTCTGCCGCAAAATTGCTGGAGGAGAATCCGCACCCGAACAAAGACGAGATCGAACAGGCCATCACCGGTAATTTATGCAGGTGCACAGGGTATTACAAAATCATACAGGCCATCGAAGACGCCAGCCAGATCAAGGCGTGAAAGGCAGAGCATGACAAGTTATAACAACTCGATGAATAAAAGATCGGCACCGCGCCCCGAAAGCCCGCATCCGATTTGGCGCGGCTTAGGCTGTCTCATAAGCCTGATTATTCCGGTCATTTCGTATGCGGGGGCAGTTTTGTTGATCGAGACTGGGGCCGCACTGGGCTGGCCCATCCCCTACCAGCTTATGGGGCGCCCGGTAGTTAATCCGCTTCTCTGGAAAATCAGTTCTCTTGCCCCACTATGGACATTTATCCAAAGCCAGAATAATCTCTATGCAATCCTGTCTTTGGCATTGTTCTTTATCATTGTGCTGGCTTCATTGACTTCTCTTATCTACGCCTTCATGTACCGCTCGGTCGGCGCAAAACGCTATGGACCCCTGGACGCGCCGCCGCCGAACATCAAGGTCAAACGTTACAAGCGCTAACAAAGAAAATAGACTTTATCGGTATGGCGCAAATTGCAAGGTTTATCCGCTAATGTCTAATATCAAAACATTTGGAGAGACACATGTCATCCATCGGACAATCATTCCCGCGCATTGATGCGCGCGGCAAGGTCACTGGCGAGGCGCTCTATTCCGGCGACCTTTCGATGAAGGGTATGCTCTTCATGAAGATCGTATTTGCAGAGCGGCCGCATGCCCGCGTCAAAAGCGTCAGAACCGGCAAGGCCGAAGCCGCAGACGGCGTTGTGGCGGTCTACACAGCCAAAGACGTGCCCGTTAACGAATACGGATTGCAGATTCCAGACCAGCCCGTCTTCTGCGGACCCGGTTCAACGAAGCCTTATGCGGACATCGTGCGCTTCGTCGGGGACCAGATAGCGGCTGTCATTGCCCGCAGCGAATCCGCCGCTGAGGCCGCCGCCCGTTTAATTCAAGTTGACTATGAAGACCTGCCAATCTTGAGCGATCCTGTTGAGGCCATGAAATCCGGCGCGCCGTTATTACATCCAGATCGCGGCGACACGAACATTTGCGTCCACTACAAGATCCGCAAAGGCGATGTAGATACCGCCTTCGCTTCGGCTGACGTGATCGTTGAAAGCGAATATCACACGCCGGCGCAGGAACACGCATATCTTCAACCCGAGGCGGGACTCTCATACATGGATGAAAAAGGCCGGATCACGATTGCCTGCGCCGGTCAGTGGACTCACGCCGACCGCGAAACCATCGCGCACGCGCTCGATCTTCCAAACGAAAATATCCGAGTCGTCTATCCCGCCATCGGCGGCGCGTTCGGCGGGCGCGAAGATTTATCAGTGCAGATCGCGCTGGCTCTGGCTACCTGGAAATTACAGCGCCCGGTCAAGATTATTTGGAGCCGCCGCGAGTCCATTATCGGACATGCCAAGCGTCACCCGGTCACACTCAAAGCAAAATGGGGCGCAACAAAAGACGGCAAAATTGTCGCCGCACAAAACGAGATCATTGGCGATGGCGGCGCGTACATGTACACCAGCAACAAAGTACTGGGCAATACCGCGATCACTTCGACCGGCCCATATTTCATCCCCAATGTCAAAACAGATGTGTACGGCGTCTACACCAACAACCTGCCCAGCGCAGCCTTCCGCGGATTCGGCGCGCCGCAAGCTTTGTTCATGGCCGAGGGACAGATGAATAAACTCGCCGAAAAACTCGGCATGGACCCGGTGGAGTTGCGCATGAAGAACGCACTAAGAGATGGATTAACGCTCGGAGTGGGCACCCCCGCCCCAGGTCCGGTAAGCGTGCCGCAGGTCATCCAGGCCGCCGCGGAAAAATTCGGATGGAAGTCCATTCATAAATCGCCCACCATCACGCGCCGTCAATCGCACCTTGTGCGCGGCCAGGGTTTTGCCGCCGGATTCAAAAATGTCGGCTTCTCGTTTGGCTATCAGGAAAATTGCTGGGCAAAGGTTGAACTGCACGGCAACGGCCGCATCGAAAAAGTGATCGTTCATCATGCCGGCGCCGAAGTCGGACAAGGTACGCATACTGTGATGGCACAAATGGCGGCGCAAGCCGTTGGCGTTTCGACTGACATCGTGACGATCATTGGCTCGGACTCGGCCACACAGGGTAACCCCGGTTCAGCGTCCGCCTCGCGCATGACCTACATGGCGGGCAACGCCATCAAAGGCGCGGGGGAAGCCGCGCTTGAAAAGTGGAGACTAGAGGAGCGCCCGGCAGTGGCCGAATTCAAATATCTCGCCCCACCTACAACGCACATGGACAACGAGACCGGCTACTCAACGCCAAACTTTTCCTACGCGTATGTGGCGCAAGCCGTTGAAGTTGAAGTAGATACAGAGACCGGCCGCCTGCGTGTGTTGCGCGTCGTCTCGGCTGACGATGTAGGCAGGGCCATCAACCCCGATCTCGTGAAGGCACAAATCGAGGGCGCTATCGTGCAAGCGCATGGATATGCGGTTACTGAGGATTTCAAGACCAAGGACGGCCGCGTGCTGACCGACATGTTCAGCAACTATTTGCTTCCAACCGCACTCGACATCCCTGAAAAAGTAGAATCGGTCATCGTCGAAGTGCCCGACCCGAACGGACCGTGGGGCGCGCGCGGCGTAGGCGAACTGCCTTTCCTGCCTTACGCTCCCGCCGTCGCGGCCGCAATTCACGATGCAACCGGCGTATGGATCAATGAATTTCCGTTCATACCCGAGCGGGTGTTGCGGGCATTGGGAAAGATCTAACTGCTTCGAACTGTGACATCGCGCTCGCTTTGCGCTGTGCTTTGTCAGCGTAGAGCAAGCGCGCAAATGGCACAAAGATTTTTGTAATTTATTCTTTGTGTACATAGTTGGCAGTCTCCACGATTTTCCTCTGCATACCGCGCCAAACATGCCCTGCAAATAAAACATCATGCCATTCCCATATCGCGATGAGACCAAAGAATTGAACGATGCCGTCCGCGCATCCCTGCCAGACGCATTCGTCAGGCTTGCAGATGGCGTCACTCACTATGAACTTGGCGGCCCCGAAAGCGGGCAGCCCGTTGTGCTTGTTCATGGATTCTCCGTACCATATTTCATCTGGGACCCAACGTTCGCGGCCCTGACTTCGGCAGGCTTCCGCGTTCTGCGTTATGATCTTTATGGACGCGGCCTCTCCGACCGGCCACGAACAAGCTACGATATGGATCTGTTCGTCCGGCAACTACATGACTTGTTGGATGCGCACCATCTCCAACAAGTCAACATAATTGGTCTCTCGATGGGCGGCGCGATTGCATCTGCGTTCACGGTACGTTTTCCTGAACGCGTCCGCAGGCTGGCCTTGATTGATCCGGTTGGAAAACAGGGAATGCCGCTTTCGTGGCTATACAAAGCCGCTTTCCTGCCCGGCATTAGCGAATTGATCCTCGGCCTGGCTGGGACGGAAAAAATGGTCAAAGGCATCGCCTCCGATTTCTTCGTCCCCGAACACATTACCATTTTTCAAGATAAATACCGGGCACAAATGCAATACCGCGGTTTCAAGCGCGCCATCCTGTCCACGCTGAGGAATAAAATGGTCGGCGGCCATGCAAATATTTATGACCAGCTTGGGAAACTATCCAAACCCGTCCTGCTGTTGTGGGGACGCAACGACGGGACACTGCCCTTCGATCACAGCCAGGACATTATTGCCGCCGTTCCGGGCATAGAATTTCATCCCATCGAAAATAGCGGACACATTCCGCATTTTGAAAAACCTGAAATCGTCAATCCGATCCTGATAAACTTCCTGATAAAAAATGATGCGAAAACTCCTGCTTTTCTTTGATCGCCGCAAATATAAAGCGAGCCTCTTTTTTCTTCTCTCCGCCGCATCGGCCACTTGTATCGCGTTGGTATTGGCGCGCGTCGCCTACAGCAATTCGACGCGCTACGTCGGCCTGATCTGGAATCTGTTCCTGGCCTGGATTCCCTTCGCGCTCGCTTATCTGGCCTATGCCCTTTCGTGGCAGCGCAAGTTGGTCTATTTCACAATCCCCGCCTTCGCCCTGCTCTGGCTGATCTTTTTCCCGAACGCACCCTACATACTTACCGACTTCCAACATTTAACCGAGCAGGCCGCCAACGTTCCAGTATGGTTCGACGTGATCATGCTGATCTGGTTTGCGTGGACAGGCCTGATGCTGGGCGTGATCTCGCTTTATCTCATGCAAAATATCATCAAGCGCGAATTTGGGCGAACCATCGGATGGTTATTTGTCTCGGTGGTTTCCTTACTATCGAGCGGAGGCATTTACATCGGGCGCTTCATCCGCTGGAATAGTTGGGACATTATCAGCAGCCCCTTTGGCTTTGCATCCGAACTTCTCAATCAGGCCATAGACCCAAGCGTGCGCTCTATTGGTTTCATCTCACTCTACACGTTATTCTTCCTTTTTGTATACATTACCCTCTACGTCTTCGGCCATCTCTTGCAAGAACAATCCGGTACTTCATGAAGCGCGGCCTGACCCTGATCCGTGGCGGAGGCGACCTGGCAAGCGGCGTGGCCCTCCGTCTGCACCGCGCTGGTTTGCAGGTGGTTATCACAGAGATCGCCCAACCGCTGGCTGTCCGCCGCACGGTGGCATTTGCAGAGGCGGTTTATTCGGGACAGGTCAACATCGAGGGCGTGACAGGCCGTTTGGCGCAAGCCGCTGAAATTCCAGAATTGTTGCGAGGGGACGAAGTCCCCCTCCTCATTGATCCAGATGCAAAGATATTGAACATAGACAGTAAACAGTGGCTGGCGGTTGTGGATGCAAGGTTGACGAAACGACCGCCCATGCCATTACCAACGCGCGTGCCGCTTCATATCGGACTGGGGCCGGGATTCCGTGCGCCGGCCGACGCTGATGCCGTGGTCGAGACGCAACGCGGCCACGCCTTGGGCCGCGTTATTTGGGATGGATCGGCCTCATCAGACACTTCCCAGCCGGAAGGCGACCTTCGGCGTGTGTTGCGCGCGCCAGCCGAAGGGGTATTTAAGTCCAGGGCCAGTATTGGGCAGCACTTCGAGTTGGGAGAAATCATCGCTGCCGTTGACGATCAGGTTATTGCCGCACCCTTCGCGGGAGTGTTGCGGGGTCTGTTGAAGCCGGGCATCGCCGCAAGCAAGGGGATGAAGGTCGGCGATTTAGATCCGCGCGATGACCCGAGTTTGTGCTTTCTGGTTTCAGACAAAGCGCTGGCAGTCGGCGGCGGTGTGTTGGAGGCGATATTGAGCAAGCCAGAGATACGCGCCAGGCTTTGGTAATTTAAGAGACAAGTTTTTTCGTTTAGCTGACGAATGTCATACTTGAATTATCAACAAGGATTCTGTATAGTATTCTTGGATGTTCTGTAGCCGCAGAACGTTCGCCCTCTTTTTCGGCTTAACGCCTTGTTTTGTCGCAGGAGGTTCAATATGTCTGGCAAAAAAGTCTCGCGATTCATCGTTCTTGTTGCTGTTGTATTGGCATCGCTGGCTACCACTGTCAATGCAAAAGCCTGGGGCAACTGCGGAAACTATTACACCGTGCAATGGGGCGATACACTGAGCGGCATCGCACAACTATGCGGCACCACCGTCTATGGCCTGCAGGCGGCCAACCCCGGACTTGGGTATTGGGCGTATGCCGGTCAAACACTGGTGATTCCCAATTCCACTTATTATCCGCCCGCGCCACAATACTATCCGAGCCCGGGCAGAGTCTATATGATTCAATGGGGAGAGACACTGGCCATCATTGCAAACCGCATGGGTGTCAGCGTAAACGACATTCTGGCCGCCAATCCACAAATCTGGAATGCGAATTACATCTACGCCGGTCAAGTCATCAATCTCCCGGCCGTGCCTGTCTATTACACCGTCCAGCGCGGCGATACACTGTTCAGGATCGCGGTTCGCTACGGCACCAACGTTTACAACTTACAGGTCCTCAATCCGCAGATCTGGAACCCAAGCTGGATCTACGCCGGAGAAGTCATCAGGGTCTGGTAAGCGGCGCCTGCGCCCTTAGCATCTGCCTTCAACCCATCCATGTTTTGGGGCGATAAAAACAAGGAGGGATTACAATTTGAATTATGCAACTCCTTCGCGCCCTGCGCGTCTCGCAAGCGCCCTGTATCGCATTTGCAGGCGCTGGAGGCAAAACCACAGCTTTATTTCAAATAGCCAGACAATTCAAACAGCCTGTTATCGTCACTGCGACCACACATTTGGGCACATGGCAAATCCCACTGGCCGACCAGCACATTACCGCCTCTTCGCCGGATAATTTAGCAGGCGTGCGTTTTGACGGTGTGACTCTGGTCACCAGCCCGCTCCGTCAAGATAACCGAACCGACGGCGTAAGCCAGGATACATTATTCAGGCTGCGCGCGGAAGCCAAAGAACACAACATTCCCCTGCTGATCGAAGCCGACGGCGCGCGTCAGAAACCGCTCAAAGCGCCAGCCGCACACGAGCCAGTCATTCCTGATTTTGTTGATACTGTTGTCGTTATCGCCGGCCTGTCTGGATTGGGAAAGCCGCTTACGGACGAAACTGTCCACCGGCCTGAAACTTTCGCAAAATTGAGCGGGCTGAAAATCGGCGAGGCAATTACCAGCGACGCGCTGATGCGCCTGCTGACTCATCCCGACGGAGGGCTGAAAAATATTCCGCCACAAGCGCGCCAGATCGTTTTACTCAATCAAGCCGATACGCCGGAACTGCAATCCATCGGCGGCAAAATGGCAAACGCCTTGCTGGGGAAATTCAACTCCGTTATCTGCGGGACATTGGAACCTTTAAACCTTCAAACGCTCGAACACACAGCAGGCATCATCCTTGCGGCAGGCGAGTCGAAACGCTTTGGACGACCCAAACAATTGCTGGACTGGCGAGGCCAGCCATTCGTGCGCGTTGCCGCGCAGGCGGCCCTGGATGTCGGGCTTTTCCCTGTTATAGTTGTAACCGGTTCGCACGCAGACGAGGTCGAGGCTGCCCTTCGAGGTCTGCCGGTAAAGGCAGTGATGAATGAAGATTGGCAAAACGGACAAGGTTCGTCCATTCGCAAAGGCGTGCAGTCTCTGCCGCCAGAAACAGGCTCGGCCATTTTCCTGCTGGCTGACCAGCCGCAAATCCGCGCAGATGTGATCCGAGCGCTCGCCGCTCATCACGCGACCGAACTATATCCAATCGTAGCGCCGCTGGTATTGAATGAGCGGCGGGCCAACCCGGTCTTATTTGACCGCGTGACGTTTCCCGATCTATTGACTCTGAGTGGCGATGTCGGCGGGCGCGCGATTTTCGACAAGCACCGCGTGGAGTATTTGCCCTGGCACGATGACAGGTTATTATTGGACGTAGATAAACCTGAAGATTATCGAAGATTGGTTGAAGACGACACACTTTAAAGGATACAAGGTGAATTGAATATGATCAGCGCCATAATCCTCGCCGCAGGTGAATCAAAACGAATGGGCCAGCCCAAGATGCTGATGCCATGGGGCAAAAGCACGGTTATCCAAACCGTCATCTCTGTATTTCAAGCCGCGGGCGTGGACGATGTCCTCGTGGTGACTGGCGGGGCGCGCAAACAAGTCGAGGCGCTGATAGGCAGGTCGGTTCAGACCATCTTCAACGAGAAATTCGCGCAGGGTGAAATGCTGAGTTCGGTCCAAGCCGGGTTGGCGGCGAAAAAGCATGAAGCCAGCGCGGCGCTGATTTGTCTCGGCGACCAGCCTCAGGTCCAGGTAAGAACCGTGCAGCGCATCCTACAGGAATATAAAGAAAACAGAACACCCATCATTGTCCCCAGCTATCAAATGCATCGCGGACATCCATGGCTGGTGGCACGTGAAATGTGGGATGAGATGTTAAAGATGCGCCCGCCCGAGACGCCGCGTGAATTCCTGGCCCGCCACGCAAAGATAATCCGCTATATCGAGTTCGACTCTCCAGCCATCCTGCAGGATATTGACACGCCTGAAGACTACTTGCAATCGAAGCCGTAGTGTGCTATTGTGAAAGAGAGCTCGGTTCGAAAGGAGTGTGTGCCATGACGGACTGGGATCAGATCACTGAGTACATTCACAATGCGATGCAGGCTATCGAGAGCGCGCACGCAACAACGCAGAAACTACAGAGCGACCCAAACAGCGAGGCGCTGGCGGCGTTCCAGGCGCAGATGAAGGAACTCATCGAGCGGTTGACGCGCCTGCAGAAGGCGCTTGACCATGAAAGCGACTATGTGCTGGACGAACTCGCAGACCGGCTGGCCGAGACCTTGAGCGGCAAGCCCGTGCCTTATCGCAGGACGCAAAAAGTGTAGAAAGGCAATCCGCTGCTTTCCGCCCATTAACGCTAACGATTTCGATTAGCGCAGACTCGCCCTGAGTCTGTCGGGGGATTCGTGAAAAGCAGCGGATGGTTTTAAAAGGAATTGTGCTAAACTTAGCCAATTCCAATTACCGAATCTTTCCTCCATGAATATCATTCGCTGGTTTGTCACCACCGCCATGAAGCTTGGCCTGCGTGTTCTATGCCGCGTCGACGCGCAGGGCATGAAAGAAGTTCAAGCGCGCGGCCCTTTGATCGTCTACTCGAATCACACCGGCTCGATTGAAGTGCCGTTAATATTCGGGGAACTTTATCCGCGTCCGATTACAGGCTGGGCCAAAATCGAAAGTTGGGATAACTGGTTCTTGAATTGGATATACTCCCTGTGGACCATTATTCCCATCCGCCGCGGCGAAGCGGACATGACTGCGCTTAGGAAGGCACTACAAGCCCTGAAACAGGGCCTGCTCTTTGGCGTTGCGCCGGAAGGCACGCGCAACAAAACCAGCAAACTAATCCGCGCCAAGCCCGGCGTGGTGGTGCTGGCCATAATGGCAAACGCGCCGCTCATCCCGATTGCCAATTGGGGCGGGGAAAATTTCAGCGCCAATCTCAAAAAGTTCAAGCGGACCGATTTTCACACCCGCGTTGGCAGGCCATTCAAGATCGAAACCAACGGGGCAAAGGTCACGCCCGAAATGCGCCAGGAAATCGCGGACGAGATGATGTACCGTCTCGCCGCGCTTTTGCCGGAAGAGTATCGCGGCGAATATTCAGATTTGGGAAAAGCGACGGGGAAGTATTTTGTAAACGCGTAAATCAAAATTTATAATAATATGCGTTCGTCTCCCGGTACACAAACCCCATTCTCACATACAATCGATTCGCAGCCTCGCGCTTTGGATTTGATGTGAGCGCAACGCCGCCCGCGCCTTTTTTGCGTGCCAATTCCAAACAGCGGCGCACCAATGCTTCACCGATTCCCCGCCCGCGCGCGGACTCGTCCACGATCACATCTTCGATAATGGCGCGCATTCCGGTCGGCACGCGATAAACCGTCAGGCTGGCCGCGCCGATAATGGAGCCATCGTCCGCGCGGGCAATTATCAGCGTGGACGATTCTGATTTAACGAGAGCCGCCAAATCGTCCCGCGATGGAGGCGGGTTGTTTGAAGTCAACTGTGGGACGAGGCGCTGGAACGCGTCCCACAGTTTTTGATCGGCCTGAGTCACAACTTCAATTTGCATATTCTTACGTCATTGCGAGGAGAGCGCTTTTCTCAACGAAGCAATCTTGTTCATAAAATGGAGATTGCTTCGCCACAAAACACGGCTCGCAATGGCGTCAAACTTTCAACAATCCAACTTTGACTTTCTCGCCGTCGAATTCATCTTCAACGCTGGAGGCATCCGCGGGCGGCTCGGCAAACACAAGCGAGACAGCCAGCGTTTCGGCGGTGATATATTCGCGGTGCGTCTCAAGCGCGGACCGAAGAGCGGCTGAGGCCGCCACGAACAAGTTCACGCGGTCCGAAACGTCCAGGTTGGCGCTCTTGCGTAAATCCTGCACACGGCGCACAAATTCGCGCGCCTGACCTTCCTGCACCAATTCAGGCGTGAGCTCGGTGACAAGCGCCGCAACATACGCGCCTTCTTCGGCCACTGCGAAACCTTCCCTGGCCTGCGCCTTGACTTCGACTTCATCTGGCAGAATATTATATGTCTCTCCGGCGGCTTGAACTTTCACCGATCCGCCAGAGAGAAGCGCGCGAGCGATCTCTTCGCCATTCATGGCAAGAATCGCTTTTTGGATGGCGGGAAATTTATTCCCATATTTCTGGCCGAGTTGTTTCGAGAAAGGTTTGACCGTGTGCGAGACGGCTTCGGTGCTGGTATCCAGCAAGCGTACAGTCTTCACATTAAGTTCGTCCTCGATCAACCCGGCAAAGGTCTCGACGGCCTTGCGGTCAGACATGTTGCCCAGCGAGAAGGCGGCCTCCTTGAGCGGCTGGCGGACTTTGCGATTGGCTTTTTGCCGCGCCTGGTGTCCAAGCGAGACCAGTTTCATCACCAATCCCATTTCGCGGTTCAGCGAATCATCAATCAGGGCTTCGTCATATTTCGGCCACTCAGCCAGATGGACCGACTCGGGCGCGAACTGATCTACCGAGCGAACCAGGTTTTGATAAAGTTCATCGGCGATGAACGGCATGGCGGGCGCAAGCAATTTTGCAAGCGTAACCAACGCCGTGTACAGCGTGCCATACGCGGCCTGCTTGTCCGCATCCGAGCCGGATTTCCAGAAGCGGCGGCGCGAGCGGCGCAGATACCAGGTGGACAGTTTTTCCACAAACCCTTCAATCGGGCGCGTCGCGCCAGTAACTTCATAGCTCTCATACGCGTTGGTCACGTCACGGACGAGTGTGTGCAACTCCGAAAGCAGCCAGCGGTCAAGAATGTTTTCGCTGTAAACTCGCGTCGCTGTCAACTGTGGGTTATCGAGATTCGCGTACGTCACGAAGAACGAGTAGACATTCCACAACGTGAGCGTAAAGTTGCGGATAACCTCGCCGACCAGGTCCACTGAGAAGCGGCGTTCCTGTCCGGGCGGCGTAGCCGTGTACAAATACCAGCGGAACGCATCCGCGCCATTGATGGTCAACACATCCCACGGGTCAACGATATTGCCCACACTCTTGGACATCTTCTTGCCTTCGCCATCCAGGATCAAGCCAAGACAAATAACATTCTTGAAGGCGACATCATCGTTCAGCAAAGTGCTGATGGCGTGCAGGGAATAGAACCAGCCGCGCGTTTGGTCCACCGCTTCGCAGATGTAGTCCGCCGGGAACTGCGCTTTGAACTTATCCTGATTCTCAAAAGGATAATGCCATTGCGCGTATGGCATCGAGCCGGAGTCGAACCATACGTCAATCAAATCGGTGACGCGGCTCATCCTGCCGCCGCAATCCGGGCATGGATAACTGACTTCATCCACGTAAGGGCGATGCAGATCAAGATCGGCCAGATCGCGGCCGACTTTTTCAGATAGCTCCTTGACTGAACCGATTCCTTGGCGATGTTTGCAGTCCGCGCATTCCCAGATCGGAAGCGGCGTGCCCCAATAACGTTCGCGGCTCAAGGCCCAGTCAATATTGTTCTCAAGCCAGTTGCCGAAGCGGCCCTCTTTGATATGTTCCGGCACCCAGTTGATCGTGTTGTTCAACGAAACCAATTTGCTTTTGAACTGGCTGGTGCGGATGTACCACGAGTCGCGCGCATAATACATCAGCGGTGTGTGACATCGCCAGCAGAACGGATAGGTGTGTGTGTAATCTTCTTTGCGGAAGAGCAGTCCGCGCGCCCGCAAGTCTTCGATGATCTGCGGGTCGGCGTCTTTGATGAAAACGCCGCGCCACGGCTTGACTTCAGGTATGAACGTGCCATCCGGCAGAACGGTCATCAGCACCGGCAGGTCGTGCTCGTTCGCCATCTGCATATCTTCTGCGCCAAAAGCAGGCGCCATGTGGACGAGTCCCGTGCCATCCTCGGTTGTGACGAAATCGCCGAGCACCACAAAATGCGCGGGCTTGTCAGGCGGCATGAACGTGAAGAGCGGGTGGTATTTCACGCCCTTTAATTTTTTACCCTTGAAAGTTTCAAGAACTTTAACTTCCTCATCCTTGAAAACTTTTTCGAGCAAAGGCTTGGCGAGAATTAATTTCTCCTTCGCGCCTTCGTTGTCACGCTCGATCGTCACATAATCCACATCAGGGTGCGCGGCAACGGCCACGTTACCGGGCAAAGTCCACGGCGTCGTCGTCCAGACCAGCAACGAGGTATCCTTTTTATCCACCAGCGGCATGCGCACAAAGACCGAGGGGTCAACCGCCTCGTCGTAACCGAGAGCCACTTCATGGTCTGAAAGAGGCGTGCCGCAACGCGGGCAATACGGCACAACTTTGTAGCCCTTGTACAGCAGGTCCTTTTCCCAGAACGATTTCAAAATCCACCAAACGGACTCGATGTATTCGTTGGTATAAGTCACATACGCGTCTTCAAGATCAACCCAGAAGGCGATGCGGTCGGTCAGCTTGCTCCAGTCGCGGATATATTCGAACGCGGACTTGCGGCATTCCTCGTTGAACCTGGCGATACCGTATTCCTCGATCTGTTGTTTATTGGTAAAGCCGTGCTTCTTTTCGACTTCGATCTCGACCGGCAGGCCGTGTGTGTCCCAGCCGCCGCGCCGCGAGACATGATAGCCGCGCATGATCTTGTAGCGCGGGAACATATCCTTGAAGGCGCGCGCCAAAACATGATGCACACCGGGCCGGCCATTGGCGGTCGGCGGGCCTTCAAAGAAAACATATTCGGGTTTGCCCTTGCGTTGCTCGACGGTCTTCTTGAAGATTCCTTCGCGTTGCCAGAAATTCAGCACGCCTTCTTCCATGGCAGGCACGTCGAGTTTGGATGAAACCGGTTTGAACATTCAACCTCCAAAATATTACGTCATTGCGAGCCGCCCTTTGGCGAAGCAATCTCCCTCAGTCGCGAGGAGATTGCTTCGGGCGGGAGAGCGCCGCCCTCGCAATGACATACATGAAATAAAAACTCTCGCCTCACATCAGAGACGAGAGCTATGCTCACGCGGTACCACTCTGCTTTCCGCTTGCGTCCCCGAAGGGGGCAAAAGACGGGCGCTTAGTCGGATACTTTATATCCGCATCTTTGATAACGAAGGATGACTCCGTCTCTCCTACTCTCCGGTTTCCGATTCTCAAATCACGAGCATCGAATAACGAATTTCAGTTCGCAACTCCGGGATGATTTTCAATCCGTTTTCCTGATCTGGCTCACACCATTCCCAGATTCGCTGACGGCAGTTACAGATTTACTCGTTCCCATCCTTGCCTTTAAGGTTTCGCAGATTATCCCACAATTCAATTTGACCGTCAACGACGAACGCGGGATAATCACGCGCATGACAACGATTGACTTCAACGAAAGCTTCCCTGTTGAACAAATCCTTTCCGCATCTTGCGTGACCTTGAATCTGCCGCGGCCTCCCAAACGTTTTTACCGCCACGGATGGCAGTCCTGGTCCCTGGCCGCGTGGACGGAGTTGACTCCGCTCCCGATCCAAAAGCCGCGTATTCTTCATCCGTTGCAAGTTGATCCCGTCTACGCAAAAGAGGCGCGCCCGCACAGTTCATGGATCGGCGCGGTCGAATTTGACGATGGCAAGGTTTTACTTCTCGGCTCGCTTGGGCTGGACGCGCATGTCACGTTAAACGGAAACCAGCTCGAGGGCCGGTACGAATCGGGCAATGGAGCATGGATAATAGCGCATGGCGATGAGGCGTCTGTCTTCGCCAAATATGCCGACGAACTCGGCAAACGACTCGGAAAAAAATCCGCCCAGCCCGCGCCAAGAGTTTGGTGTTCATGGTACAGCCTGTATACAGCAATTGACGAGCCGCTTCTATGCAAAATCTTCGATGACCTCGGCAATCTGCCTTTCGATATTTTACAAGTGGATGACGGCTGGCAGATAAAAGTCGGCGACTGGGAAGCGAACCAAAAATTTCCGTCCGGCATGAAGGCGCTGGCCGAAAAAATAAAATCTACGGGACGCAAAGCCGGCTTGTGGCTCGCGCCGCTGATCGCGGTCAAGTCGTCGAAACTATTCCGCAAACATCCCGATTGGTTCTTGCGCGACGAACGCGGCAAATTCGTTTCGGCAGGATTCAACTGGGGTGAACAACTCTACGCGCTGGATGCGACTCACCCCGCCGCGCTGGAATGGCTGGCCGAGCTGATGAAGCAAGTCCGCGCCTGGGGATTCGACTATCTCAAACTGGATTTTCTCTACGGCGGCGCGCTGCCCGGCAAACGCAAAGACGATATGCCGCGCGAAGCCGCTTATCGTCACGGAACGAAAGTTCTGCGCGAAGCGATGGGCGCAGACGCGTACTTTCTAACCTGCGGCGCGCCAATCATTCCATCGCTTGGTTTGTGCGATGCCTTGCGCGCCGGCCCTGATGTAGCCGGCGAATGGGAAAATCGCGATGCCACCCTGTTGTTCAATCCGGCCATACCGTCTGCGAAAAATGCCATCCGCACGATCATACATCGAAGATGGCTGGAGTCATTAATTCAAATTGACCCGGATGTAGCTTACTTTCGTTCAATAAGATGTTCACTGACGGCAGATCAAAAATTATTGTTACAAGATTTGGCGCTGATCTGCAACTTCAAAGCGACTTCCGACTTGCCCCAATGGCTTTCAGATTTCGAGCGCGAACAACTTCGCGGGTTTCTCGAAGCATCACCTGTACCTGTGATCGAACAAACCGGAGTTTACACTTTTCTCGTCAACGGCAAAGAAATGGATTTCAATTCCGCTATACCGTTGCCCGAACCGCCGCAAGGCTGGTCAGCCATCAAAGGCAATGCGCTTGGCTGGCTGGCGAATCACGGCTGGGCGCTGAAAATCCTTGACAATATGAATAAGAGAGCGTGGGAAAAAATGAGGAAAGGGTTGGAGTATCAATAGAGAAGCGGCGAAGGTGCATCTTCGCCGCTTCTCTATCAATCGGTAAACAACTCATCCGTCTTGGCGGCCATGATGAAATCGTTTTGGTGCAGGCCGCCAATCTTATGCGTCCACCACTGGACAACGACTCGTCCCCACTCTGTGATTATCAATGGATGATGATCTTCCTTTTCCGCGACCATGGCGACTTTGGTTGTAAAAGCCATCGCCTCCACAAAATTTTTCAGCTTATAAACGCGCTCCAGCCGTTTGACGCCCTCTACTTCTTTGACCTGCCATTCCGGCACTTGCGGTTGGAGTTCGGCGATCTGCGTCCCGGTCAGAGTCGGCTCGCCGCCGCGGCAGGCAACACATTTGAGTTGAGATAAGTTTGTCATAAATGTTCTCTCACAACAAGTTACGCTTTAAACGCGACCTACTGCAAAGCCTTTATCAATAAACTTATATCTTCCGGCTTCGAAAGATGCACACGAATCACTCGCCGCCCGCGCGCAGCCAGCGTTTCGTAATCGCCCAGCGCCTGCGCGCGGATCAATGTTCCAAAAGTCATGCCCTCGTTTGGAATTTGAATATCGTTCGCGGCATCCGCGATGATCTGGATGAACAATCCATTATTCGGTCCGCCCTTGTGAAATTGACCCGTCGAATGTTGGAAGCGCGGACCGAAGCCGGCAGTCACCGCGCACTTTGTCTTCTCGCGGATCGCAACGCGCAGTCGCTGTAATTCGTCAGTCATCTCACGCGTGCGCGGCAGATACGCGTTGATGGAAACATAGTCGTCCGCTTTCGCTTGCTTTAGAAAACCAGCCACCTTCTCCAATTCACGAATCCCGATTCCCGAATCACTCTCCACCAGTTTTCCACTCGCTTTATATTCCGCAATCTTGGCCTTCGTGCGGTCTTTGCTGTCCTGCACATCAGGCTGATCGAACGCGTTCACGCCGAGCAGGTGGCACGCCACTGCCGTCGCGATCTCCCAGCGATAAAATTCCGCGCCCGCATCATACGAGTTTACAATCGGAAATTCAATGGCGGGGTGACCCGCCGCGCGCAGCGCGGCCACGCCATTTTCGAGTTCGCCGGTCTGCTTCAGATAAACAAAGATGCGATCGTTTCCATAGGCCTCAGGATGATCCAGCGGCTCGAGCGCAACGGGCAGGATTCCCCTGCCGTTCTTTCCGCTCGACTCAGCGACAATCTGTTCGATCCAGCCTGCCAACGCGGACAAAGGCGCATCGGCCAGGACTGTTAGTTTGTCGCGGCCTCCCAAAGCGGATTCGCCCAAGACAGCTCCGAGTGCCAAACCCGGGTTGCGCGCGGCTGGCACATCTTTCATGCACTGACGTTTCATCCAGTCCGCGCGGTCGAGCAGTTGATCCAAATCCACGCCCAGCAGCGCGGCTGGAACCATGCCGAAGTCCGTCAACGCGGAGTAACGCCCGCCGACTGTTTCATCGGCGGAGAAAGTTTTTCGGAAGCCGCGTTCGCGCGCCAATTTTTCCAGTGATGTGCCGGGATCTGTAATGGCGATAAAACGCGAACCATCGTGTTTACTTAATTCCCAGAAATAATCGAACGCCGCGCTGACTTCCGCCGTGCCGCCGGATTTGCTGGCGACAATGTATAAACTTTTTTCAGGCGGGAAATCTCTGGCCGCTTGAGTTACCTGCGCGGGGTCGGTTGAATCCAAAATTGATAATCGAAATTCGGTATTCGGAAAAATTAAAGAGAACACTTCCGCCGTGAGCGACGAGCCGCCCATACCCAAAACTAAAACGCGGTCCGTTCCGGCCTTGCGAATCTCATCCGCAAACGATTGATAAGCGGGCAAAAGCGCGCGGGCCTTATCGGGCGAATCCAGCCAGCCCATGCGGAGCGTGACTTCTTTCTGGCCCGCAGGATCGGCCGTCCATAAAGTTGGATCATGCGCCCACAGCCGCGCGGGAACGGAATCAGTTTCGAGTTTGGCAATCGTTTTTGAAACGGAATCCGCCAGCGGTCCAAGAGAAGAGACGGCTTTCGCGCGTCTTTCGTTAATTGTTTTGAACAACGCAGTGATCGAATCTGAAAAAGATTTGACGCCCTCATCTTCCAGTTCCTGAGTGACAACATCCATTGAAATGCCTGCGGCTGCGAGTTGGGCAATCGCCTCGCGCGCTTTATCAACATCCTGCGTGATGCTGATTTCGGTTTTGGCGTGATCGCGGACAGCATCGAGCGTTTGCGGCGGCACAGTATTGACGGTGTGCGCGCCGACGAGATTGTCAACATAGATGGTGTCGGGATAGGCCGGATTCTTTGTGCTGGTCGAGGCCCACAGCGGACGCTGGAGGCGCGCGCCGTTCGATTTCAATTTTTCCCAGCGCCCGCCCGCAAAAGTTTTTTGAAATTCTTCGTAAGCAAGTTTTGCATTTGCAATCGCGGCCTGGCCGCGCAATGGCGAGCCTTCGGGAAGTTTGGGATCAATCTTCGTGTCCACGCGCGAGACGAAGAACGAGGCGACCGACGCGATGTGATCAATGGGATGCCCCGCCGCGAGGCGGTCTTCGAGTCCGCTCAAATAGGCTTCCATCACTTCGGCATAACGCGCCAAAGAAAAGATCAGCGTGATGTTGATGTTGACGCCGGCCGCGATGGCGCGGCGAATAGCGGGGATGCCCGCTTTGGTGGCAGGGATCTTGACCATCAGATTCGGCTTCGCCACGCGCGCCCAAAGTTGCTGGGCCTGTGTGGCAGTGGCTTCCGTATCGTTTGCAAGATACGGGCTGACTTCAATGCTGACGTATCCATCGCCGCCATTTGACTCTTCATAAAGCGGAAGGAATAATCGGCAGGCGGCTTTGATGTCTTCGATCACGAGTTCCCAAAAGATTTTCTCCGCCTCCCAGCCAGCCCAGGCCAGCGGAATCAACGCCGAGTCATAATCGTTAGACTTGGAGATGGCGTTGTTGAAAATGGTCGGGTTGGAGGTCATGCCGCGAATGTCGCCGCGCTGGATCAACGCCTTGAGTTCGCCATTTTCCAATTGCCTGCGCTGGATGTTATCGAGCCAGAGGGACTGGCCGAGGGAAGTAAGTTTCTGAATGGGGTTCATAAGAATTTACCATTGGCTCCGTGAATGATTTCGTGCCGGACAGCGTTCGACACAAGTATAAACGCAGGGAGAGGCGGCGGGAAGGGAATTATAATCGGCCTGGAGGAATATTCAATGAAAGCAATCGGGAAAACTCCTGTGTATTGGATTGTACGGATCGTCCTATCGCTGGCAATTGTGTTCATCCTCTCCGCTTGCGCCGCGCGGCCGCCGCTCCCTGCGGAAGAGGGAACGCCGACTCCCACTCTCGCTCCCACCGCCACTCCCCCTTCTACGCCGGTGCCGGTTGGAGAAATATTCCAGGCCAGCCCCAGTTTTTATAAAGAACTGTCCATCCAGGACAAAGAGGCATCAAAACATTTTTCCATCGAAAACGGCAAGACCTATCTTTCGCTTGGCAGTCAAAAAGTCGAAGTTGACCCTTTATCAGGCGGCGTCAATATTGATGTCAACGGCAAGCCCCTCCTGGTTGAGGGCACCGGTTATACCAATCCGCTCACCATCCGCGGAGTGGGTGAAAATGAGGGAAAAGTCTTCGCCTTTGCTCCGCAG
>JACPYX010000002.1 GCA_016195815.1 Chloroflexota bacterium | reverse complement strand
GAAGTTTTCTACCTGCGGATTGTTCCGGGCATCGATGATTTTAGTCATCCGGTAGGGTAAATCGGGGCCTTGAGTAATCACGAGGCCTGTTGAGGCAATGGTCTGGCTGTTGGTGGTATTGTATTCATACCGGGTGATATTCCCCACTGCATCGGTGAAACTATTTAAATTCCCCTTGAGGTCATAGCCGTAGTAGACCACCCGTCCTATCGTATCCACCGCTTTGAGAAGATGGTTATTGCTGTCATAATAAAGGCTGATGCTCTGCCCGGTATCGTTAGAGATCCCCGTGACCCGGTTTGATCCATCGCGGGTCAGGGTAATCCTGTTCCCATTGGGATCGGTGATGGTGCTTAAATAGGCGCCGTTGAAGAGCATCACGGTCCCGTCTGCCTGCCGCAGGGTATACTGGCTTCCGCTTTGAGTCAATACCGACGCAAGATAACCTGGCCGCTGGGTGTTGATAAAGACTCCCGGAGAGGAGAGGCTGAACCCGGTCCTTTCCCCATTGGGATAGACCAGATTGATTAAATTCCCGGTAAAGAATTGCAGACGGTAATCATATTCCATCCCGGTTCCCGGGCCAAACGGCCCCGAATCGGTGCTGTAACTCCTGTAGTGCCGGGTGAGGGATATGGGGGTCTTTCCGCCGATGGCCATATCGGTATGACTCAGCCTGAATATCCCGGTCGACATCTCTACCGGGTCATTACATAACGTCGCCGTTTCGCAGGAATTGGGGTTGAGCGGCGGGTTTTGGACCACCGTGACGATAAAGGCATAGTGCCAGGCAAACCGGGGTATTCCCACCCCCGCGTCAGGAACGATCTGTTTTCCGTTTGCGCTGACTGTCCCCTGCCCGTAGCTTTTCCAGGTTCCCGAGACGATATCAAAGTAATCAAGGCTTGCCCTGGTTCCTGGGTCGGCATGATTGGTATTGGGAAAACTGATCGGCACCGGTTTGCTCGGGACCGAGCCTCCCGGCTGAATAGTAAATAACTGGCTGATTTCGACTCCGGGAGGAAGCGGCAT
>JACPYX010000023.1 GCA_016195815.1 Chloroflexota bacterium | reverse complement strand
TTCCGTGAGAATCGGCGTGATCCGTGTTGTCCGTGTCCCAAAAAAGAAGTTAAGAAACTGATGTTACGCAACCCTCACCCTGCCCTCTCCCAAAGGAAGAGGGGACTATCTCATTCGCCGCCTTTTCACCGATTTAAGCGGACTATAATGAGCCTGGAGGAATATTCAATGAAAGCAATCGGGAAAACTCCCGTTTATTGGATTGTACGGATCGTCCTGTCTCTGGCAATTGTGTTCATCCTCTCCGCCTGCGCCGCGCCAGCCCCTCTCCCTGCGGAGGAGGGAACGCCCACCCCCACTCTCACTCCAACTCTCGCTCCCACCGCAACTCGTGAATCCACCCCCACTTCCCGTCCCACAGAAATCGTGGTGTCAAAATTTACCAGCACACTTGTTGGCGTTTCTCCTGAATTTGCTCGAAAATTAGACGCAGAGGGAATTAATGAGTCATTGAACGATGATGGGACAATCAAGTCAGTAACCGTGGGCTATAATCCCGACGGGACAGCTATAGTTGAAAAAGATGTCAAGATTGTTGATGCCGGAATTAACTTTCAGACGGACTTTCAGGGAAATATCTTAAAAGACGCCAACGGCAAACCGATCTCCCAGGATATCCACAATCTCGGTTATGTCAATGGCATAGCCACGGTGGTTGATGGGCAGGGAAGAGTTCTGCACTGGAATGAAACAGGTAAAGAATGGGTCGCCTCACTCCCAATAAGCACCGATATTGAAAAACCAACTTTTTATCCCCCAGGTAGACAAGATTTAGTTATTGAAACTGTTCTTTTGAACCCTGAGCTTAATAAGCCTTTTGATAAAGAAGCAGTTGATAATTTTGCCGGTTGGTCAATATTCTTCGAATACGACAAAGCGACCGACAGTAGTCACGCGCAACTTAACCCGCGGGATTATCGGTCAGTCCGCTTTGCACTTAATGCAAATGGCAATCCGGCGTTTTTTACAGATGGGGTTAACGAGTCGACACTTATTCAACTTCTTAATCCGGCTGACCCAAAAAATGTAAAAGCATATGAAACACTGTTTGCCCTAGCGACAGCTGGAGAATGGTGGAGTAATACTACACTCAATCCAACTCTATCGGGCAATTATAGAGCTTTGTTTTATGACTGGTTTATAGATAAGAATAGCCCAAATTATCGTGAAGACATTTTTGGAGCGGAAAAGCAAATACCCATGTTGGAACTTGCTCAAAAAGGTGGTTGGTTTGCGGATCATGCGTGGGGCACTTTTCCAGACCGCCCCAATCTTGACTCTCTTTTTAGCCAGCCGGGAAATGATATAAGTAAACTAGATAATCCGTTAACCCCTGGTTTCACTTTAGATTATTGGCTTAGTGAGGGATATAAATTGGCAAAAACAAGTTTAGAACGTCAAGCGGCAATAGGAATGGAAGATAAATCTACATTCATCACCGCGGATTTTCAAAAAATTCTTTTCCCTCTTTCTTTTGCGAGAAAATAAAAAACTAATACTCCCGGAAAATTATAGCGTAAACAAAGAGTCATCATGGCCATGTGTTTATTGGAATTTAGGTTCTGATAAAATAGACAGGGGGAGACGGTTGCTATTTGTAACGTAGTTGGCGGCAATTAGATTTCCCCTCGAATTGTTATTGTCTTTATTTAGTAACTCACCTTACGCACGTCATTGCGAAGCGGCGTTTTTTTGCCGCTGAAGCAATCTCCAACACCAGCGAAGGGATTGCTTCGTCGCAAAGAACAAGTGCGCTCCTCGCAATGACGGCAAAACCGCGTAAGGTGAGTTGGTAATTTTGTTATCTTTTCTATATGAAGCGTTTTCTTCTTGTCATTTTGGTGGCGGCTTTGGGGCTGTTGACCGGGTTGGCTCTCCGCCCTGCTCCCACGAAAGCTACCAATGTCTGCCAATGCCGCACATATTAGCGGCGAAGAAAATTTAGAGAGTGTTTCTTAAGTCGAGGTCAGCGGTCTTTTGTACACGGGTCGGACGGAAAAATGCAGATTTCTAAAGAGACTTTTCCGTGAGAATCGGCGTGATCCGTGTTGTCTGTGTCCAAAAAAAGAAGTTAAGAAACAACCTTTTACAGGACATGGATGAACGCGGAAAAATTTTTGAATATCCGCGCTCGTCAGCGTTTATCCGCCGCCCATTTTTTTACTTTACATCCACGCCTGTGATGCGCGCCAACAAAACGTGAATTAATGCAATTGGCAGGATCAACACGGCGTGCACCGCCGCGCTCAGGCCAAAGATGACTGCGGCCGCGCTCAGAAATCCATTTAACGGAGGCGCGGCATTTTCGAGCATCCACGGGCCTACACCAGCCAGGACCGCAAACGCAATCAAGACAACCACCGCCACGCCCAGCGGCAGCCAGGCATGGCGGTCAGACTGTGACGGCAGCATCGTACTGCTGACTGTAAATACCAGATAAAACCAGATGGGAAAATCTTTGATCTGAGGCAAAAGAGTGATCCCCAGCCAGAACAAATTATATTGACCGTTGCGAAGCACGTCCCACAGTGGGAGTAAATTCAAACGTGTGACCGAAAGATAAGCGACAAACAATCCGCCGATGAATAACGGCGCCGCGCCGACGATCGAATCGCGCACCACGTCCGTTTTGGATGTTTCAACATAGCCAAGCTGCAAGCGCCCGTCTGGCAGCATTTCAGGCACAAGCGAAAAGCGCGCGGTCTGCACGCCGAGAATGACGGCCATCACATAATGGCTGAATTCATGCAGCAAGACGCCGGGCAAAAAGATGATCGAGAAAAGCGCAATCGTAAATTCGGGGCTGCGGCTCACGATCAACAAGACGGCTTGTATCTCACGATGCAAAAGCCGCTGGAGCAAAGCCAGCGGCAAAAGAGTTAACACAAACCAAAGGAGTCCGCCAAATTGTGTGAACATGCCGATTCGGACGATGGACAATGGACGGGAGAAAACAGTCTATGCCCTGCTCGCGGCCTGCGTGATGGCGATAAACTCATCCGCTTTCAGGCTCGCGCCGCCGACCAGCGCGCCATCTATCTCAGGCTTCTCGAAATATTCGGATGCATTGGCCGCCGTGACTGACCCGCCGTATAAAACGCGGATTGCCTGCGCGGTCTGCTCGCCGAACAATTCGCTCAGCGCGGGACGAATGACCGTGCTGACCACTCCATTTGCATTTTCGGCGCTGGAGGCTTTTCCCGTCCCAATCGCCCAAACCGGTTCGTACGCGACCACAATGCCCGGCGCGAGCGCGGGAGAAAATCCAGCCAGGCCAAGTTTAATTTGACGCGCCACCACTTCACTGGTCCGGTATGATTCGTATTCTTCGAGCGTCTCGCCCACACAGACGATTGGCGTCAGGTTAAATTTTTGTGCGGCAAGGACGCGTTTATTCAGCGTCTCATCCGTTTCGCCAAAATAAGTCCGCCGCTCCGAATGTCCAAGAATGACGTAATTGCAAAGCTCCTTGACCATGACGGGTGAGAGTTCACCCGTGAACGCGCCTTTTTCCTCCCAATACATATTCTGCGCACCGAGGCCAATATCGGTGCCTTCGAGCATGGCAGAGACCGCCATCAAAGTTATAGCTGGCGGGCATAATACTTTTTCCACGCCGCCGATCTCGCGTAGCTTCGCGGCCATCGAGAAGACCAGCGAGCGGGCCTCCTCAACCGTCTTGTTCATTTTCCAATTACCGGCAACAAAAGGTATGCGTTTCATGTTAGGGTATCTTATTGAGCAGAGTTTGTGCCATCTCGCTTACCCAATCGGGCGTGTTGAGATTGGCAAGAAGGATGTTCAGGGTTTGTTTTGCGTCAAACGTTTTGCCCTCTTTGGCATCCATTTCAGCCTCAAGCAGGGATGCTTCCGCCATACCCGGCTTGAGACGCTTAACTTGATTCAACAGGGAATGAGCTTCATCTGTTTTTCCAGCGTAATAAAGGTTGCGGGCCTGGGCCACCATTGTCACCGGTTGTTCGACGCGTCCGATTGATTCAAAGGGAAGATAGCCCGGCAGATCGGGCAAAGTGGAGGCCTTATAAAGGGCTTCGTGAAAATTCTCAACCATATCGTCGGTCGGTTTACCGGCCGGCCCCAGCGACTTGATCACGCGCAAATACATGGCGGCTGCCCCGATCCATGCCTGGCGCTTTTTGAATTCATCGCCGGCTGTCTGGAAAAAATCCGTGTTATTTGGGCCGGCCAGTTCAGCGGCTTTCGCCAGCGATTCAAACGAAGGCTGTGCCTGACCCGCATCCCAATATGCGAGAGAAAGTTGAAGAGTTATCCCCGGATCATCCGGGTTCTTATTCAGATGCTCAATGGCTGTCGCAACGGCCGCCGGGAGCGTAGCGGCCGGCGGCGCAACAGCCGTAAGCGTCTCCATCATCGGGCCATGATCTGACATCGTTGGGGCGGGAGTGGATGTGAATACCGCAGTTGGCTTGCCTGCCGCCAATAATCTCGCGCCGCGCAACGCAAAAATGACAAAACCCAGACAGACGAACAACAGGATACCGGCCGCGATGAAAGGCCAGGGCGAACGCTTCTTTTTCCGGGGACTTATTGTGGCTGCCGTCTCCCCGCCTTTTGCAGCGACTTTGGCCTGCGCGGCCGCTTCCCTGCCAGTGGGCCTCATCGTGATCGCAGTGCCTTCCATCGGCACGCCCGCCTGCCGCCAGGCATCCTTGAATGCCTCGACAAACGAGCCTACGTTGGCGTAACGATCTGCGCGTTCTTTAGCGAGTCCCTTGAGCAGGACGCGCTCAACCGCCTCGGGCACTTTCGGATTGATGGCGCGCGGCATCGGCAGAGGCGAATAAATGTGATCGTGGATGATCGAAAACGGCGTATCCGCATTGAAAGGCACCTGCCCGACAACCATCTCATACAGCATCACACCGAAGGAATAGATATCCGTCCCTTCATCCAGGTCTTTCTTGCCCATCGCCTGCTCTGGAGAAATATATTGCGGCGTCCCCATGATCATATCGGACGAGAGTGTGGATTCCGCAGCTTGTGCGATGCGCGCCAGGCCAAAATCGGCCAGGTAAATCTGTCCGTCTGTGGCAAGCAAAACATTGGACGGCTTGATGTCACGGTGCAAAATGCCCTGTTTGTGTGCGTACGCCAACGCCGATCCCACCGAATCCACCACTTTGTTAATTTCATCCGATGTCAACGGGCCCTGGTTGAGGCGCGCTTTAAGCGTATCCCCCTCGATGAACTTCATAACAAGATACGGTCTATGTTCATGCTCGGCATAATCATAGACCGGGACAATTTGCGGGTGTTCCAATTTGGCAACCAGCCGCGCTTCGCGCTGAAAGCGGGCTTCAAAATTCGGGTCTTCGCCAAAGGCAGGATGAAGGGCCTTAACCGCCACATAGCGATCCAACGCGGCATGATAGGCTTTATAAACAGTCGCCATACCGCCCTGACCGAGTTGTTCCACAATCCGGTATGGGCCAACATTTTCACCAATGTTGAATGACATGCAATAACTCCCGTGACGAAATTGGCATCATTATAACGCACTTGCAAATGCGTCCTAAAATAAAAAGTGGGCGCTCAGTGCGCCCACTAGAATTTGAGATCGCTACTTATCCAGCAGCGCGGCCACGCCGGGCAATTCCCTGCCTTCGAGAAATTCAAGCGATGCGCCGCCGCCGGTGGAAACATGCGTCATCTGTTTGGCGACGCCCGCTTTCTTGACCGCGCTGGCGGAATCGCCGCCGCCAATCACAGTCGTCGCGCCGGATTCGGCCAGCAGGTGCGCGATGGCGAACGTACCCTCGGCAAACTTCGGCATCTCGAAGACTCCCATCGGTCCATTCCAGACGATGAGCCGGGCGCCGTTTAACGCGGCCTTGAACAAGCTGATGGATCTCGGCCCAATATCCATGATGCGCCAGCCCGCCGGGATTTTATCCGCGTCAACGACATGGGTTTTGGCCTCGGCCTCGAATTTATCTGCGATCACTGCGTCAACGGGCAGGAGCAATTTATCGCCAGCTTTTACCATGATGGATTTTGCCAGCTCGACTGAGCCGGCTTCGACCAGGCTATCCCGCATGTTGAAACCTTTTGCGGCGAGGAATGTATTTGCCATTCCGCCGCCGATGATGAGCCGGTCACATTTGGAAAGCAGCGTTTCAACCACCAAAATCTTATCGCTGATCTTGGCCCCGCCCAAAATCGCGATGTATGGATGCTCAGGATTGGAGACTGCGCGTCCCAAATATTCAAGTTCCTGTTCCATCAAAAAGCCGGAAACGGCTGGCAGGAAACGCGCCACGCCTTCGGTCGAGGAATGGGCGCGATGAGCGGAGCCAAAGGCGTCGTTGACGTAAACATCTCCAAGCGATGCCATTTGCCTGGCAAGATCAAGATCGTTCTTTTCTTCGCCTGCATGGAAGCGCGTATTTTCCAGCATCAACACTTCGCCGGGCTTGAGCGCCTTTGCCATCTTTTCAACTTCCGCGCCGACGCAATCAGACGCCATTTTAACGGGACGCGCCAACAGCGAAGCTAAAACTTCCGAGGCGGCGCGCAGGCTGAATTCCGGTTCGAAGCCGCCTTTCGGGCGTCCCAGGTGACTCATTAAGATCAACGACGCGCCTTGATCCAACACATATTGAATCGTCGGCAGGGATGCCTTGATGCGTTTATCGTCTGTGACTTTGCCATCGGTCATCGGCACGTTGAAGTCCACGCGCATGAGCACGCGCTTGTTCCTGATGTCAATATCTTTTACGGTTTTTTTGTTCATGGGGATTAACATAATCAGGTATTAAGGTAATTAGGGATTGGAAAAACCCAGTCCCTAATTACCTAATCCCTAATTCCTAAAGGCTTTTCGCGATCATCGCCGTCAAGTCTGCAGTGCGGCAGGCGTAGCCCCATTCGTTATCGTACCAGGCCACCACCTTGACCATGTTGCCGATTACCAGTGTATCCATCGAACTGAATACAGACGAGAGGTTTGTGCCGCGCAGGTCAGTGGAGACCAGGGCTTCATCAGTCACGCCGAGAACGCCTTTCATCGAACCGTTGGCATACTCAAGCATCGCAGCGCGGATATCATCTTTGGCGGCTTCTTTGTTGAGAATGGCCGTGAAATCCACAACCGAAACGGTCGTGGTGGGAACACGGAAGGCCATACCGCCAAACTTGCCCTTCAACTCGGGGATTACCAGGCCAACAGCCCGGGCCGCGCCCGTTTCAGACGGAACAATATTTTGCGCGGCGGCGCGAGCGTCGCGCAGATCTTTTGCACCGACATCCTGAAGTTTCTGCGAATTGGTGTAAGCGTGGACTGTGGTCAACATGCCTTTATCAATGCCGAATTTATCGTTCAGAACTTTGGCAACCGGGGCGAGTCCGTTCGTGGTGCAGGATGCGTTGGAAACAATGTGATGTTTCTTCGGATCATATTTATCATCGTTCACGCCGATCACAATCGTAATGTCTTCGTTTTTAGCGGGCGCAGAAATGATCACCTTCTTTGCGCCGCCCGATTCGATGTGCGCCTTTGATTTGGTCGCATCGGTAAACAGGCCGGTGCACTCGAGCACAATATCCACGCCCATTTCTTTCCACTTGATGGCGCCGGGGTCTTTCTCGGCAGTGACGGTGACGGTCTTGCCATCAATCAGCAGATGCCCGTTCTTCGCCTCCACCGCGCCGGCATATTGCCCATAAGTGGAATCGTATTTCAATAAATGCGCATTCGTTGCCGCATCGAACAGATCGTTGACCGCCACCACTTCGATTTCATTCGGATGTCGTTCTTTGATTGTGCGAAATGCCAGCCGTCCAATGCGGCCAAAGCCATTGATGCCAATTTTTGTTGTCATGGAATCCTCCAAATATTATTGATTATTACTGCTTCTTATATAAATCCATAAACTCCCGCCTGAATTTTTACACATCAAATAGAAAGTTGGGTTTAAATATTTACGCAGTACTTTGTAAATTCTAATTCAAATAAGTGCATTTGACTACTGATGTTTGTCACGAGGAAATATTGCTATCAGTATGCGCTGCGCGAACAAGGTCAATTACTCAGAGGCCCGGTGCGTTCGAAGAACAGATCCATCAACACCTGCGCCAGTTTGACCGAGTTATGCCGCCAGGGATGCTCATCGTCAATCAGATCGGCGCAATACGAACGGGAATCTGTCATGGTTTTCTCATCGGCACGCACCCACTGCGAGTTGTCGCCGGGATCGCCCTCATAATTCTCGTTGCACAATACAACATCGAACAGGTCTTCGCCAATATGTTCTTCCACTGCCCGGGCATGATCGTAACAGGAGTAAGAATCCGTCTCACCCGCTTGCGTGGCGATATTGCAGACAAAAACCTTAATGGCGCGGCTGGCATGAATAGCGGCCAACAGATCGGGAACGAGCAAATTGGGAAGCAGACTCGTATACAAACTGCCCGGGCCGATCACAATCAAATCCGCGCCCAGGATGGATTGCAGAACCGGCGGAAAGGCAGGCGGATTATTCGGCTCCAACCAGACCCTGCGGACGCGTCCCGCCATTTCGGGGATTTTACTCTCACCCGCAACTCTGATCTCGTTAACCACATGCGGCAGGCGCACGTCTGCCACCAAACGGACATCATGCAGCGTAGACGGCAAGACGCGTCCACTCACCGACAGCGCCCGGCCAGACTCAGCAATCGCCTCCTCAAAACTGCCGGTAATCTCAGTCAAGGCGCTGATGAAAAGATTGCCGAACGAGTGTCCTTCGAGTTCGGGCGCGCCGCTGAAACGATATTGAAAAAGCTGCGTGAGCAGGGCTTCATCATTGGAAAGCGCGGCCAGGCAATTGCGAATATCACCCGGCGGAAGAATGCCGAGGCTTTCGCGCAAACGTCCCGATGAACCGCCGTCGTCAGCGACAGTCACAACCGCCGTGAGATTGCGGGTATGCGCTTTCAGTCCGCGCAGAAGCGTGGAGAGTCCGTGCCCGCCGCCGATGGCCACCACGCGCGGCCCGCGTTCGCGGCGGCGGTAGTCGGCCAACTGATCCACCACTGCGCGCCCTGGCCGCAGGAATGGCCGAAGAAGAGCGCGATTCAATCCCCAGATCCCGTAAATAACGAGGCCGATTCCAAGCGATCCGAAGATAAAGACGCGCACGATACGCGGCAGAAAACGCAGGGAGACATAAGAGAGAAAGACAAGGATTGCAGAATTATTTGTGTCGGTACGATAGATGTTGAGCAGAAGAACGGCAAGCCCCACCCCCATCATGGTAATGCCCAGCATGATCATCACCATCCAGCGCTTGATGCCCAGGCCCGGCAAAAACCAGCGCGAGAATTGCTGAATGCCTTTTCGAAATCGCTTAAAGACAGATTGAGTGGCTTCTTTCACTCTGAGGAGTTTAGCAGTGTTTTATACAAGAGTCAACCAAAGCATTTAAATCATCCCGCCAATATAAACATATTCCGAATAAAGGGCGTGAGAATGGGTTACGGTATAATTGCGCGCATGGGCACAATTATCGCAGTAGACATCGGCGGAACACATTTGCGAGCCGCCGCTTACGAATCGGACAATCTTCAGCCCATCCAACACCAACGCGTGAAGACTAACGCCAATCAAGCGGGGGTCTACGAGCGTTTGATCGAGGTAATCGAAGCTGTCTGGCCAAAAGATGGGATCGTAGACGCAATCGGTGCAGCCTCGCCGGGACCGCTCGACCCGCACACCGGCTATATCCTGGGAACGCCAAACATTCAAGAGTGGCAGAATTTTCCGCTTGCGCCAAAGCTTTTGGACTATTTCAAAACTCCTGTATTTCTTGATAATGATGCGAATCTGGCCGGGCTTGGCGAATGGAAGTTCGGCGCGGGCAAGGGGCATCATGATGTGCTGTACCTCACGGTCAGTACCGGGATCGGGGGCGGAGTTATTATCGAGGACCGGCTTTTGCAGGGAACTCATGGGCTGGCCGCCGAACTCGGACATGTCATCATAGATCCAAACGGGCCGATGTGCTCATGTGGCTTCAACGGCCATCTCGAGGCGTTCTCGTCGGGACCAGCCATCGTCAGGTATGCGCTCGGCGAATTGGAATCAGGTGCAAGGTCCAGCCTGAAGCATGATGTAAATCTAACAGCGCGGCAGGTGGCAGAGGCGGCCATGCAGGGCGACGCATTGGCAATATCCGCGTATCAGCGCGCGGGCGAGTATCTCGGCATCGGCGTCGCGAGTTTCCTGCATACGTTCGATCCATCCATCGTCATCTTTGGCGGGGGAGTTTCGCGGGTTGGCCCATTATTGTTCGACTCATTCCATACAAGCCTTCGAAAGCATGTCTTTCATCCGCGCTATCTTGAAGGCCTAAAAATTGAAATGGCCGCACTAGGTGATGACGCCGGTTTGCTGGGCGCGCTGGCCCTGGCGCAAGTGAAATTACAATCTTTGAAAAAGGAGAGTGTATGACCAAAGCGAATTTACCGGGCCCCAAGGCCAAAGCATTGATCGAACGCGATCACAAAGTGATTTCGCCTTCGTACCCGCGCGGTTATCCGTTCGTGATGGATCACGGCAAAGGCACGGAGGTTTGGGATGTGGACGGCAACCGCTTTTTGGATTTCATGGGCGGCATTGCAGTGGTATCCACCGGGTACGCACATCCCAAAGTTGTCAAAGCCATCCAGGAACAAGCTGAAAAGTTTATCCATATTTCTTCGGATTTTTATCATGAGAACTGGATCAAATTAGGTGAGAAATTAGATGAGATCGCGCCCTTTAAAGAAGATGCGCTTTCCTTCATGACCAACTCCGGCACGGAAGCCGTTGAGACCGCCATCAAACTAGCGCGTTATCACACCAAGCGCGCGAACTTTATTGGCTTCACGGGCGCGTTCCACGGGCGGACGATGGGCGCGGTTACTTTCACGGCCAGCAAAGCCAAATATCATGGTGGCTTTTATCCGCTTATGAACGGCGTGACTCATGCCCCATTCCCCAATCCGTACCGCCCGGTGCTTGAACGCCGCAAAGGCGAAGATTATGGCGAAGCAGTGGTTCGTTACATTGAAGAAGAAATCCTGGCCCAAATCCTACCGCCCAAAGATGTAGCCGGGATTCTGGTCGAGACCATTCAGGGCGAAGGGGGATACATCGTGCCTCCCGACGGTTTCTATCCCGCCCTGCGCGCACTGTGCGACAGACACGGCATTCTTATGATTCTGGATGAAGTGCAATGCGGCATGGGACGTACAGGCAAATGGTGGGCTATCGAACACTTCGGCGTGGAGCCGGATATCATCACATCTGCAAAAGGCATTGCTTCCGGCATGCCGCTCGGCGCGTGTATCGCCCGCAAATCGGTAATGGATTGGGAGATTGGCACGCATGGCAACACCTACGGCGGAAACCCAATCTCCTGCGCCGCGTCTTTGGCAACGATAGACCTGATCGAAAAAGAATACATGCAAAACGCGGCCGAGGCCGGCCAGTATGCAATGGACGCGCTGGAAGAGATTCAGGCGCGGCATCCCAGCATCGGCGAAGTACGCGGCAAAGGCCTGATGATCGGCGTGGAATTTATCAAGGACCGCGAAACAAAAGAAGCCGCCAAGGAATTGACTGACCGCGTGGTCGAGCTGGCTTTCGAACGCGGCCTGCTGATGCTGTCGTGCGGCAAGAGCGTCGTCCGCATCGCGCCGCCGCTATCCATCTCAAAATCTGAGATTGATGAAGGATTGAAGGTCTTTGACGAAGTGATTGGAATTGCAGAAAAGAATAACTAACCGGCAAAAAACTCTCCCGAACAGGAGAGTTTTTGTTAACACAACTCATACGCCGCGCCCAAATCGCTGGTGATAAAATTTTATTTATCATAGAAAAATTCATGCTCCCCGACTTCCGCGTCCGTCAACGCGACTATCTGCTCGAAATCGCACGCCTGCTGACTCAGGAACTTGATCTTGAGAAATTGCTGGCGCGCATTTTACGTATCTCGGTTGAAATGCTGGCCGGACAAGCCGGTTTGATCGCGCTTAAACAGCCGGAAGCCTGGCATGTCGCCGCCGCACACAAAATCCAGCCTGCATTTCTGAGTTACCTCGAGCCGCTGCTTGCCGAAGAAAAAGTCCGCGAGCTGGATGTACGCGAACTCAACCGCATGTTAAAAGAGCTGACCTACACCGCCAGTCTCGGCCTGCTCAACGGCACAGGACTGCCCCTCGCCGCGCACGGACAAGTCATCGGCGTGATCTTCATCTTTCGCAACTATCCCGACCTGTTCACGCCCAATGATCGCGTCCTGCTTCAATCTTTCGCAGACCAGGCCGCGGTGGCCGTCTTCAACGCCCAGTTATATGGACAGGTCTCGTACGAAAAACAACGTCTCGATGCATTGCTCGACTCGGCCGCGGACGGAATCCTGATCCTCAAGCCCGACCACACTGTCGAAAGATGCAACACAGCCTTTGAAAAACTGTTCGGCGAAGTACGCGGCCAAATCGTCGGCAAACATCACGGTGAGATTATTCGTTGGAAGAAACAACCACAAGGCACGACACTCGAAGAAGCCGAATCCACAGGCTGGCCGCTGACGCCGAACGCCACGCTTTATGTGGAAGGCGACCTCGAACGGCCAATGCCGCCGCCCATCCCCGTCGGTGTCACATACGCGCCGCTTCTTTCCGAAGATGGCAACACCTCGACACGCCCTGGCGGGCAGTCCGCACAACGACTGCGTAACATCATCGTCAGCGTGCGCGACATCACACACTTCCGCACGGCGGAGGAGATCAAGTCCACGTTTATTTCCATCGTCAGCCACGAACTGCGCACGCCGGTCGCGCTCATCAAAGGCTACGCATCCACATTGCGGCGCGACGACGCAAAATGGGACAAGCGCACCATCAGCGATTCGCTGGCCGTCATCGAAGAAGAAGCCGATCGTTTGTCGAAGATGATTGACGACTTGCTCGACGCCTCGCGCTTGCAGGCCGGAGGTCTCAGCTTGAATCAAGCCGATGTGTCGCTGGCCGCCCTGGCGTCCCGCGTGACCGAGCGCTTTGCATCGCAATCGCCAAAGTATCAACTCGTCACCGACTTTCCAAAAAATTTTCCGCTCATCGTCGGCGATGAAACGCGGCTTGAACAAGTGCTGGTCAATTTAGTATCCAACGGATTGAAATACGCGCCGAAAGGCGAGATCAAAATCAGCGGCACAGCGCGGCCCGAACAGGTGGTTGTGTGCGTCAGCGACGAAGGCCCGGGCATTGATGCGCATGACCTGCCGCATATCTTCGACCGCTTTTATCGCTCGACCAACGCCGTCAAGCAGACGAAAGGCGCGGGGCTGGGACTGTATCTGGCGCGCGCCATCGTCGAGGCGCACGGCGGCCGCATCTGGGCAGACCCGAAAGCGGACTCCGGCACGAGGATTTGTTTTTCGCTTCCGCGTTAACCCCTCGCCCCTTCGCCTCTCTCCTGTCGGAGAGGGATAGATGATGGACAGAATGGTAAAATCAATCACGAAAGGATTTTCACTCTCATGACGACCAAAATTCCCCCTCGCGATAAGATCAATAAAAAATACACATGGAATGCCGAAAGCGTTTTCAAGTCATCGAAGGAATGGGAGACGGAAGTTAAAAGCATTCTCAATGAAATTCCCAATATCAAAAAATTTGAGGGAACTCTGGGCGAGGACCCCGAAACCTTGATTGACGCATTGAAAGCCGTTGATACGTTGATGAAACGAGTCCAGCAGGTATTTATGTACGCGGCTTTCTCTTATAGCGTGGACACCACCAATCAAAAATCTGCCGCCATGTATGGCAAAGCCAGCGGCATGTACGGGCAGATAGCCGGCGCGGTCTCTTTCATCAACCCGGAACTCCTGCAAATCGGCAGGCCCAAATTGGACGAATGGATGAAGCAGAACGGCATCCTTGCCGAATACCGGCACAGCATTGACGATCTCTTCCGTCAGCAGGAACACGTCCGCTCGGCGGAGGTGGAAGAGATTCTCGGAATGCTGGTCGATTCGCTGAGCGGAGCCTCGGAAAGCACCAGCATGTTGGTCAACGCGGATTTTAAATTTCCGCCCGCCAAAACCAGCAAAGGCACAAAGATTGACGTCACACAGGGCAACTTCCACACCGCGCTGATGGAAAGTCCTGATCGCACCGTGCGCAAGACTGCTTTTGAAAGTTACATGGACAAACATCTTGAATTCAAGAACACGCTGGCGTCCAACCTTTCCGCGTCCATCAAGAGCAATGTGTTCAACATGCGCGCCCGCAAACATAAGACCTCGCTCGAAGCCTCCTTGTTCAACAACAATATCCCGGTCGAAGTCTTCTACAATCTCATCGAGACCTTTAAAAAGAAACTGCCCGTCTGGCATCGCTACTTTGAACTGCGCCGCAAGGCATTGGGCTTGCGCGAACTCACCTATTACGATATGTGGGCGCCCATCACCAAAAAGAAACCGAAGATTCCCTTTGAACAGGCGGTTGAATTGATCTGCGAAAGTCTCGCGCCGCTGGGCAGGGAATACACCGACACGATCCGGCAGGGTACGCTCAAAGACCGCTGGGTGGATGTGTACCCGAATCAGGGCAAACAGAACGGCGCGTTCTCCTACGGCGCGCCCGGCACTTCTCCCTTCATCATGATGTCCTACACCGACGAAGTCGGAAGCATGTCCACGCTGGCACACGAACTCGGCCATTCCATGCACTCATATCTGACATGGAAAAACCAGCCGTTCGCCTATTCCGGTTATTCGCTTTTCGTGGCGGAGGTCGCATCCAATTTCAACCAGGCCATGATGCGCGGCCATCTGCTCAAAACCGTGACGGATAAAAATTTCCTGATCGCGTTGATCGAAGAAGCAGTCGGCGGAAACTTCTTTAGATATTTCTTCCAGATGCCGACGCTGGCGCGCTTCGAACTCGAGACGCATCAACGCGTCGAACGCGGCGAATCGTTGACCGCCGATTCTTTAATGAACCTGATGGCGGACTTGTTCACCGACGGCTTCGGCCCCAAAGTCAAAGTAGATCGGCCACGCGTTGGGATGGTTTGGTCCACCTTCGGACATCTCTTCTCCGACTATTATGTATATCAATATGCCACCGGCATTTCGGGCGCGCACGCACTTTCGGGAAGAATTTTGCGCGGCGAGAAGAACGCTGTGGAAGATTATCTCGGCTTCCTGAAGTCCGGCTCTTCCAAATATCCGCTGGACACGCTCAAAAAAGCCGGCGTGGACTTGACCAGCCCAAAACCCGTCGAAGAGACCTTCGCCGTGATGGAAAGTTACATTGACCGGCTGGAAGAACTGGTTGGATAATAGATGTCATTGCGAGCGAAGCGAAGCAATCACCTGTCGAAAATGAGGGATTGCTTCGTCGGGAAATGTACCCTCCTCGCAATGACATTCTGAATTCATAAATCGTCAATCTGAAATCGGAAATCATACATGCCACAAACTCAAATCGCCTGTCCCCGCTGTAAACAAATGATCACCGCCAACGTCGAGCAACTCTTCGACGTAACCTCCGACCCCGGCGCGAAACAGCGCCTGCTGGGCGGCGTTTCGAACATGGCGCGCTGTCCCTATTGCGGATATGAAGGCCGCCTGGCCACGCCCATTGTCTATCACGATGCCGACAAGGAACTTCTGCTGACCTTCTTCCCGCCCGAACTGGGAATGCCAATCAATGAACAGGAAAAACTGATCGGGCCGCTGATCACGCAGATTACAAACCGCCTGCCTGTCGAAAAACGCAAAGGCTATTTATTCAAGCCCGTCGCCAACCTGACCTTCGAATCAATGATGGAGACCATTCTCGGCAAGGACGGCATCACCCCGCAGATGATCAAATCTCAGCAGGAAAAACTTAACTTGATTGACCGACTCCTGCAAGCCACTTCACCAGACGTTCGGGCGGAGCTTATCAAACAGAACGCATCATCCATTGACGAACAATTCTTCGCGCTCTTCGGACGACTCGGCCAGGCCGCATCACAAAGCGGACAGGAACAACTTGCCCGCCAGATGGCCGATCTGCAAAAACAATTGCTGACGGATACCGAGTATGGCCGTCAGTTGCAGGAATCGCTAAAAGATATGGAAGCCGCCGCAAAGTCCCTGCAAGAGGCGGGGCAAGGCCTGACGCGCGAGAAACTGCTCGAGATGATGATCCAGGCCCCGAGCGAGGCGCGTCTCAAAGCGTACGTCTCACTGGCGCGCAACGGCATGGACTACACCTTTTTCCAAAATCTGACTGGGATGATTGACAAGGCCTCTGGCGATGAAAAGAAGAAGCTCGAGAGCCTGCGCGAGAAATTACTAAACTTTGCAAGCGAAATTGATAAACAACTGGAGGCGCGTTACAAACAGGCGCAGGATTTTGTTGAACAACTGCTGCAACAAGAAGATATTGCCAAAGCGACACAGGAAAATCTCGACCAGTTCACACAAGACGCTGTGGACGTCGTGCAAACGATGCTGAAGAAAGCGTCCGAAACGAACGACTATGCGCGTATGGGGAAACTGCAAAAGATGGTCGAAATCCTGCAGACCGCGTCTGCGCCGCCCGAAATGGCTTTCGTGGAGCAATTGCTGGATGCGCCCAGCGAAGCGGCCATCGAGAAAATGCTGGCTGATAATCAATCACTGGTCAATGAAACTTTTATGGAATCATTAAATGGACTGGTGGCACAGGTGGACGCCGCGGCGGGCCAGGGTAACGCCGAAGCGAAAGCCATCGCCGACAAACTTGGGACGGTGTTCAAGATTGCATTGAAATTTTCGATGAAGAAGAAAATGGGATAAAGCAGTAGCCCTGAAGGTTTCGAAGCCGGATCTTCCAGCCACACTTGACGTAGGCAGATATTTTCCTTTCGTCTTCGACGAGGAAAATTCGCATATTGGCATTGTACACGTTCCATATGAAGATAAAATGAAGCCTATGAATTTTACCCATATCGGCAGTCCTGCCTGCCCGCGCATATATTTGCGCATATCTGTAGTTAAATAATTGGATGCGCTATATTTACCTATCCCCTCATCTTGACGACGCCGTGCTGTCCGCTGGCGGATTGATCTACGAACAGTCGAAATCGGGCATCCCAGTTGAAGTCTGGACTTTTATGTGCGGCTTCCCACCCGAGGGCGAAGTCTCGCCTCTGGCGCAGGCCTTGCATTTTCAATGGGAATTTTCATCAGCAAAAGAAGCCGTCGAAAAGCGACGCGCAGAAAACGTGAAAGCAACCGCTATTGTCGGCGCGAAGGCTGTCCATTTTGATTTTTTAGATTGCATCTACCGCCGCAGCCAAAACGGGGATTGGTTGTATGCAGAGAACATTTTTGACCCGCCTCATGCAGATGAAGAGGGCTTGCCCGGCGGGATCGCAAAGGCAATTGCACCGCGTCTCGAGCCGGACGATGTACTGGTCTGCCAACTGGCAATCGGCTCGCACGTTGACCACATCATCGTTCGAAAAGCCGCCGAATTGCTGGGACGTCCGCTTCTTTATGACGCCGACATCCCCTATTTGCTGAACCACCCCGAAGAGTTAAGTCCGAAAACGGCCGGGATGAAGGAAAAAGTCCATGTGGTCTCTGAAGCCGCCTTACGGTCCTGGCAGGAAGCGATAGCCGCGTATAAATCCCAGATCGCTGTGTTGTTTGAAAATCCAGGGCTGATGCAGGCAAAGGTGCGGGCTTATTGGTCGGAATATCGAGGCATCCGGTTTTGGAAATCCAAATAAACAAATAAGAGCGGGGCTTGATTCGCACCTGAATTCGTGATATATTAAGGCCGCCTTTGGAAATGCCAGAGGGATATATTGCATCCTGTATGGGATGCAAATTCTTTAGTAAGGATAACGATATGCCAACCAAGTTCCTGACCAAGGATGGCTTCCAGAAACTCCAGGAAGAGCTCGACCACCTGCGCACTGCAAAACGTCAGGAGGTGGCGGAGCGTTTGCATGAAGCAATGGAAGGCGGTGAACTGATCGAGAACGCCGAATACGAAGCCGCCAAAAACGAGCAGGCTTTTGTCGAAGGCCGCATCCAGGAATTGGAAATGCTGCTTGCATCTGCTCATCTGATAGATGAAGACGACAAGAATCACAAAGGCGTCGTTTCAATCGGCTCGACAGTAACGATTCAAGAACAGGGCTACGATGAAGAGAAATTCACCATCGTTGGCGCGGCGGAAGCCAACCCACGCGAAGGCAAGATTTCAAACGAATCGCCCATCGGCAAATCCATTTTGAATCACAAGGTCGGTGACGTTGTTCCTGTTGAAACTCCGAGCGGCACCTACAAAGTTAAAATTCTGAAGGTCAAATAAGGGTTTATCTTTTCGCGGCCCCGCGCACCTTCGCCCCTACGGAGGCGGGCCGCGCGGGGTCTTTTTATTTTTACACCTCACCCTTCCTCTCCCAAAAAGAGAGGGGAGAAAATTGAAATGGAAGATTACAACTCTCTCGAAAAAATCCGCTTGCAAAAAATAGAAGAACTGCGCGCAGAAGGCCTTGAACCTTACCCTACTCGCGCCGCGCGCACCCATACCAGCGCACAAGCGATGGCCGATTTTGAGGCCGCTGAAAAGGCCTCGGCACTTCCTGCGGCCACAGCCGCCAGCGCGCCGCAGGTTAAAGCGACACTCGCCGGGCGCATCCGCGCCATGCGCGCCATGGGCAAAATTTCCTTCGCACACATTGAAGACGGCGCTGGCAAGATTCAATTATTCCTCCGCATAAACGAACTGACCCAGGCGCGCGTGGACTTCTTCAACAAGATGTTCGACATCGGGGATTTCATTCAAGCCTCCGGCGTGATGTTTCGCACCAAGACGGGTGAGATCACGCTTCACGTCCACGACTTCAGCCTGCTTGCCAAATCCGTCAGCCCGCTGCCCGCCGACAAAGACGTCACGCAGGAAGACGGCACGATCATCCGTTATGCCGCGCTCGAAGATCCTGAATTGCGCGCCCGCCAGCGCTACGCCGACCTGGCCGTCAACCCGGATGTGCGCGAGACTTTCCGCAAGCGCGCCGCGCTCGTCAAGGCCCTGCGGACATTCCTCGACGATCACAATTTCCTCGAAGTCGAAACGCCCATCCTGCAGCCGTTGTATGGCGGCGCGGCCGCGCGCCCGTTCGTAACGCATCACAATGAACTCGAACAGGATATGTATTTACGCATCTCGTTCGAGTTGTATCTCAAACGCCTGCTGGTCGGGAATCTCGAACGCGTTTACGAAATCGGCCGCGATTTCCGCAATGAGGGTGTCTCATTCAAACACAACCCGGAATTTACCCAACTCGAATTCTATTGGGCTTACGCTGACTATTTACAGGTCATGGAATTGACCGAGCAAATGGTGGCCTACGCGGCCGAAAAAGTGACCGGCAGTACCAGGGTCAAATTCGGCGAACATGAACTCGAATTTAAACCCCCGTGGCGTAGACTCGAAATGCGCGCCGGAATCAAAGAAGTCACCGGCATTGACATTGCCGGCCACCCGACAGCAGACTCTTTGTTCAAGGCCATCCTCAAGACCCTCAATGAACGAGGACAGACCGGAAAGACGCCCGATCCGAAATCCACGCGCGGCAAGTTGATTGACTTCCTGCTTGGCGAATTCCTCGAGCCGACATTGATCCAGCCGACCTTCCTGTATAACTATCCACGCGATATTTCACCACTGGCAAAATCCATACCGGGCGATCCGTTGACCGTTGAACGCTTCGAGGGCTATGTGGCCGGCTTCGAATTGTGCAACGCCTTCACCGAGCTGAACGATCCGCTCGATCAGGAACAGCGCTTCCTCGAAATGGGCCGCGACTACGCCGCCGACGATGAGGAGAAACATCCAATGGACGAGGATTATCTGCGCGCCATGCGCTACGGCATGCCGCCCAACGGCGGCTTCGGCATGGGCGTTGACCGTCTCGCCATGGTGCTGACGGACAAACATTCCATTCGCGAAGTGTTGTTGTTCCCGGCCCTGCGAATTGAAGAAACAAAATAATGGCCGGGACACAACTCGCGAAGCGAGCAAAGCGCACCTTGTGCCCCGACTTTGTTCTTTAGGAGTCGCGGTCAAATCATTTAGCGCGGTGATAAAATAACATCAATGGACGAACCCGCCCTCATTACATCTGCCCAACACGGCGACCTCGATGCCTTCAACTCTCTCGTCATCGCCTATCAGGATATGCTTTTCAACACAGCCCTGCGCATCATGGGCGACAACGAGCTGGCCGCCGACGCCACACAAGATGCTTTCCTTTCCGCTTTCCGAAGCATCAACTCCTTTCGCGGCGGATCATTCAAAGCATGGCTCATGCGCACGGTGACCAACGCCTGCTACGACGAATTGCGGCGCCAAAAACGCCGCCCCACCGCGCCGCTCGAACGCGATACCAGCAACGGCGACGAAATGGATTCTCCGCACTGGCTGGCCGACAAATCCATGAGCCCCGAGCAAAAGGTCGAAGCCGGCGAACTCGAACACGCCATTCAACATTGTCTCGACGCGCTTCCCAACGACTTTCGCACAGTCGTCATACTGGCAGATATTCAAGGCTTCGATTACAGCGAGGTGGCGGCATCCACAGGCGTGCCGCTTGGAACCATCAAATCACGTTTGGCGCGCGCCCGTCTGCGCCTGCGCGAATGCCTGCAAGGCTTCTGGGAACTTCTGCCTGCCTCATATCGTCTGGATAAGGAGCAATCATGACTTCTTTCCGAGACGTTGAACTTCTTTCTGCATATTTAGACGGACAACTAAGTCCGTCTGATTCTATTCGGCTGGAATCCCGCCTCTCTTCCGACCCAAGCCTGCGCGCCATTATGGATGACTTGCGCGAATCTCGCGGCTTGCTCCGTCAACTGCCACAGCGACGCGCCCCGCGCAACTTCACACTCACTCCCAAAATGGCCGGAATAAAACCACCCGAACCGCGCGCCTATCCAGCCTTTAGATTCGCAACCGTGCTGGCGACTCTGCTCTTCGTTGCAACATTCGCCATTAACAGCCTGGCTCCCGCTGCGACTCCTGCTTTGTCTTCGGCCGCTCAACCCGCGTTTGGAATGGGCGGCGGAGGAGCGCCCGAAACTGCGCCGCAGGAAGCCCCGGCGACCCAAGCGCCTGCACCGTTCGCCGCCACACTGTCAACTCCCACGCCAGAAGTGATCACATCTTTGGCCCCCATTCCAACGCAACCTGCTGATCTGGTCGCGCCGACCGAGTCGCCATACGCCAAAAGCGCCGCGCCAGAAACAAACAGCGGCGGCCCGGCTCAAGTTCCGAATGAAGCGCCGATTCCTTTCGTCTGGCAAATCGGCCTGGCAATCGTCGCCGTCAGTTCAGGCGCGTCCGCATGGTTGATCCGCCGCGCCAGCGAACGTAAATTCCGCAAGAAATGGAAATAAGTTTTTGTCCGCGTTGCGGCGCGCAGGTTGAACGCGCCGAACGATTTGGGCGCGTCCGCCCGGTCTGCCCGCAATGCGGATGGATTTATTTTGCCGATCCAAAAGTTGCCGCGGCCATTCTGCTCGAACAGGATGGCCGCGTACTGTTGGTACGCCGCGCTAACGAACCTTTTCGCGGACTGTGGACTCTGCCGGCCGGTTTTGTAGATGCAGGCGAAGACCCGGCCCGCGCCGCGGAACGCGAATGTTTGGAAGAGACTGGCCTGACGGTGCGCGTCACGCGCGTGCTGGATATTATCGCCGGCCGCGAACACCCGCGCGGCGCGGATTTTATTATTGTGTATCAGGGCGAAATCGTCAACGGCCAACTGCGCGCGGCAGACGATGCCGATCTGGCGGGATGGTTTGAATATCAAAACCTGCCCGCGCTTGCGTTTCGCGCGACACAAATAATTCTTGCACCCCGCCAGTAAAATATCAACGGCGGAAAAGCAAAATCAATCGCCATTTTCCCAGAACAAAATCAACCGAAAGTATCAGCCTGTTTTGCTTGTATCTGACAGGTTATTTCTATATAATCATATAAAACCAAATACAGAGGAGATGTGTATGAAAAAGCATGGTAATTTCTATTTAATTGGCTTTGTCGTCATCATCATCATTGCGGGACTGGCTTGCAGCAGCATAGCAACTACTCCAGCTGCCCAGCCTACACAGCAACAACAGGTCCCAACCCAGGCGCCGAGCATCAACAGCAATAATAACAATGGCAATAACAACAGCAATAACAATAGTGGCAATACAGGCAACAGCAGCGCTCTTGTTTCCTTCACCGACGAGAACAACTACTTTCAAATCGAAGTGCCGGGCGATTGGAAGTACAGTCAGACCAGAGACAAACAGAACAATTATTACTACGTTGATACTTTTACCTCACCGGATGGCAATGCTGTGATTGAGAGCATTGTCTACAATGAGGGTACCGCTTTCCGCGGCAGTGATGAGGCCAAATTTGGTCTGTATCTGCTGAACACCTTTTATAGCAAGACGGGCAAAGAAGGCGACATCCGGGTCACCGAGGAAAAGCAACAAAGCGATGGCAGTGATCGCTTAACCTGGTATTCCAAAGCCGGTGGTTATTCGGGCCTCTCGTTCCTGGAGATCCGCGGCGGCTACACCTTCCTGATGTTCACCATTAACTGGGGCAATGATTATAAAGACCAATACATAGATATACTGGATAACGTCATTGCCAGCTACAGAATTCCGTAATCAATCGGCAAGAAATGAGACCGGCCAAATAAGCCGGTCTCATTGTTTAAGATTCACTTGTGCTACAATCATTTTATGAACGCAAACCTTCGCCCATCGCCCATTGCCGGACTTTGGTATGAGGGAAATCCTGCCGCTCTCGCGCGCGCCGTTGACAAATACATAGACAACGCGAAACTTCCCGAATTGGATGGAGATATGATCGCGGTTATCGCTCCTCACGCCGGACACCGCTACTCGGGCCCGGTGGCAGGTTATGCCTTTTCAGCGCTTCGCGGCCGGACCTTTGATCTGGTCGCCGTTCTCTCGCCTTTTCACAACTACCACCGCGCGCCCCTGCTCACCTCCGCGCATGACGCGTACGCAACGCCGCTGGGCCCGGTGACGATTGACAAAGCCGCAGTGGACGCGCTCAACTCCGAACTTCAATCGGGTCTTGATCTCGAACTCACTGCCATCTCCAACGACCCCGAACATTCGCTTGAAATCGAATTGCCTTTTTTACAGCGCACACTGACCCCCGAATGGAAATTATTGCCCGTCATGGTACGCGCGCAAGACCCGCGCGTCTCGCGCGGATTAGGCAATGCTCTCGCAAAAATCCTTCAAGGCAAGAACGCGCTTATCGTTGCCAGCACGGACTTGTCGCATTTCTACGATCAGGAAACTGCCAATACGCTCGATAAGACCATGCTCCAAAAAATCGAATCGTTTAACCCTGAAGGCGTCTTCGACGCAGAATTGAACGGACAAGGCTTTGCCTGCGGCCTCGGCGCGCTGACTGCCGCAATGTGGGCCGCGCGCGAACTCGGCGCGGACAAAGTCCAAATTTTGCGTCACGCCACCTCTGGCGATGTGACCGGCGATTACACTGCGGTTGTCGGCTACGGCGCGGCCGCGATTTTGAAAACAAAATAATCTATGCCTGTATTCGTTCAACTTGCTGTCAACGTCCCGTCCGTCGCGGGCGTTTTTGATTATGCCCTGCCCGAATCTCTGGCCGGACAAATCGGTGTTGGACATCTCGTCATCGTTCCGTTTGGAAAACAAACCGCGCAGGGGATTGTTTTGCGTTTTGTTAACCAGCCGTCCATCGCCGAAACAAAAGAAATCATCGAACTGGTCGACTCTGAACCCGTGCTTACACAAGCACAAATTTTACTGGCCGAATCTTTGGCGGAGTCAACACTCTCATCGCTGGCTTCGATCATCGCACTATTTCTACCGCCCGGCTTGAATCAACAAGTGGACACGATATTCGACATTCGAGAAACGGACATTCGAGAAACGGACATCCAATCATCGAATATCGCCGCTCGTCTCGTGAAACTGCTAAAAGAAAAAGGCCCCCTGCGCGGCCGCCAGATTGACCGCCACATCGCCAAAGTGGATTGGCGCAAGCCCGCACAGTATCTGGTGAAGCGCGGCGTGTTGACTTCGCAATCCGTCCTGCCGCCATCCACCATCCGGCCAAAATTTATTCGCACCGCACAGTTGGCTGTTACGCCTGAAATCGCCACAGCCGCGATGTCAGATTTGGGAAACACCGCTGCCACGCGCGCGCGAAGACAAAAGGCCTTGCAGTTTCTGATCAAACAACCAGAAGCGATCAACGTCGCGTGGGTCTGCGCCGAAAGCGGATGCAACATTTCCGACCTGCAGGAATTGGAAGAACGCCAGCTCATCATTTTGCGCGAGACAGAAATTTTCCGCGACCCGTTGGAAAAGATCGAACACCGGGAAGCAGGAAGCCGGAAATTGGTGTTGACCGATGAACAGCAAAATGTTTGGCAAAAAATCGAATTGACATTTCGCCAGCTCGCCGAAGGAAAACCTGTCAAGCCATTTCTTCTGCAAGGCGTGACCGGCTCCGGCAAAACAGAAATTTATTTGCGCGCCGCCGAAGAAACCATCCGGCGCGGCAGGCAAGCCATCATCCTCGTGCCCGAAATTTCGCTCACGCCGCAAACTGTCCGCCGGTTTATGGCGCGCTTTCCCGGCCAGGTCGGATTGATGCACTCCAAACTTTCCGAGGGCGAGCGTTACGATACATGGCGGCGCGCCCGCGCAGGCCAGCTCAAAATCATCATCGGGCCGCGCAGTGCGCTCTTCGCGCCCCTGCCCAATCCCGGCCTCATCGTCGCGGACGAATGCCACGACAATTCTTATTACCAGAGCGAGCCGCCTTTTTATCACGCCATCCACGCCGCGCAGGTTTACGCGCGGACGTGCGGCGCGGTTCTACTGCTTGGGACGGCAACCCCGTCCGTCGTTCAGCAGAGTCAGGCCGAGAGCGGGGAAAGTGTCCGCCTGGAGTTGACTCAACGCATCGCGTCGGACCCTGAAGCGGAATCCGTTAAAGGGCTGGATCTGCCCCCAATCCACATCGTTGATATGCGCGCAGAATTGAAGGCCGGCAACCGCGGCATCTTCAGCCGTGAATTGACCGACGCGCTTGGAAAAACTTTGGAACGCGGCGAACAGGCGATTCTATTTTTAAACCGGCGCGGCACTGCGACCTATGTCTTCTGCCGCGATTGCGGGTACGTTGTGAAATGCCCGCGTTGCGACACGCCGATGACTGCGCATGTTGAAAGTTCAAGGTCAAAGGCTGAAGGTAAAGATTCTTTCAACCTTCAAACTTCAAACTTCAAACTCCTTTGCCATCATTGCGGATATTCAAGACAAATGCCGAAGAAGTGTCCCGAATGTGGAGGCGCAAATATTCGCGCCTATGGGCTTGGAAGCGAGAAAGTTGAAAGCGAAACGCAGGCCTTGTTTCCGAAGACGCGTACATTACGCTGGGATTGGGAGACGACCCGTGAAAAAGACGCGCACGAAATTATTTTGACGCATTTTTCATCAGGCCGCGCGGATGTGTTGATCGGCACGCAAATGCTTGCCAAAGGACTCGACCTGCCGCGCGTTACGCTGGTCGGCATTGTGCTGGCAGACGTGGGTCTGCATTTGCCCGACCCATTTGCGGCGGAACGCGTCTTTCAAGTATTGACTCAGGTCGCGGGCCGCGCCGGCCGTTCGTCGCGCGGCGGGCAGGTTATTCTGCAAACATTCTCGCCCGAGCATTATGCGGTGCAGGCCGCCTCCAGGCATGATGTCAATGGTTTTTACCAGCAGGAGTTGAGTCAACGCAGGCGATTGGGATATCCGCCCTTTGCGCGGCTGGCGCGCCTGGAATTTCGTCATCACGATTCTGTCATCGCAGAAAAAGAAGCGCGCGCACTTGCAGACAAAATCCAAAAACAACGAGAGATTGAAAATTGGAGACAGGTCACTTTAATCGGCCCGGCTCCCTGCTTTTTCCCGAAACTCGGCGGCGACTATCGCTGGCAAATAATCTTGCGCGCCGCCGATCCCGCTTCTCTCTTGCGCGGCCAGGCCTCGCGCTGGTTGAAAGGCTGGCGGGTTGAAGTAGAGCCGATAAGTTTGCTATAATCGTGAAAACTTAGAAGGAGGCAGTAATGCAATCACTTTCTCGTGGCTGGTCGTTCCTGCAAGAAGCATGGCGGATGGCCTTCAAAGATAAAGATCTCATCAAACCATCCATCTATTCCTTGTTTGCAGGGCTGGTCGTCTCTATCATCGGGATCATCCCGATCATCGCAGTTGTAATTTTATTCAGCGATTCGCAAATTGGAAACATCATTATCTTTGCGCTAAGCGCGATCTTGATCTTTGTGAATTACATTGTCTCGTATATCTTCTCGGCTATGACTGTGTATCTCATTTTCGGATACCTGTCTGAAGGTGACGGGCGCATGGATAAAGCCTGGGCTGTCGTGCAGCGCGACTTCTTCGACATCGCAGCGCTGGCCGCGGCCTCGACCGCCGTCAACCTGCTGACGAGTCAACTGCGCGGCGGACGCAACCGGCGCGGCGGCAATCTCATCGGCGGGATGCTGGCCGGGCTGATCGACACCGTCTGGACGGAAGCCGCCTTCCTGCTTTTACCTGTGATGACCATCGAAGACGTCAGCATCGGCAACGCTTTGAAACGCGTCGGACAGATTACCAAGAACAACCTGCTTCTGATCGGCGTCAGCACGGTCGGCGTCAAATGGGTCACAGGCCTGATCGGTTTTGCCCTGGCAGTGATCGGCGCGGTCATCGGCTTTGCTGTCGGCGGCGGACTGGTGTTTGCGCTTGGTTCATCCACTATCGTTTATGTTATCGGCCTGGCGCTCGGCCTGTTGATCTTCTTTGCCTTTGCAATGGCGGCCAGCGTGATCAACACCTACACCAGCACCGCCTATCATACCTGCCTGTACCTCTGGGCGCGTGAAGCGGAAAAAGCGCAAGCCGCAGGCCAGCCCATGCGCGTGGCCGCGCCTGCCCCGCTCGCCGCAGTGCTCGGCTAGAACATATCTGAATGCAACCCGATCAGCGACGTGAAATGATCACATGGGACGAGGTGGATCGCTTGATTGACAACCTCCTTCCACAATTCCGCCGGGAATTTACCGCGATGGTCATGATCACGCGCGGCGGCATTGTCCCCGGCGGGATGCTCGCCGAAGCCATGAACATCACTCACATCCTGACCGCCGCGGTGGATTTCCCCGCTCAATCGAACAACCGGCCATCATCTCTGAGAGAATGGCCGGAGTTCATCCAATTTCCTGCGGAAGATAAATTGCGCGGCCGCCCAACTATCATCGTGGACGATGTATGGGGGTCGGGGCGAACCATCACAGCCGTAAAAAATCGCGTATCCGCCGCGGGCGGCTTTCCTGAAACATGCGTGATGCACTTCAACCCATATCGAAATCTGCTTGGCAGCGTCCGCCCCGATTATTATGCGGCAATTACCGACGCCTTCATCATCTATCCATGGGAAATAGACCGCGGGCTGGATAAAATGATTCTCGGCGAAGAACCAATTTAGATAAATAAAAGAAGCGACGCGCGTACAGCGCGTCGCTTCTTTTTCGGACCTCAAACCGGCCCCCGTTTAATTCAGCGGTTCAAAACTTTGAACATACAGCGACAACTCATCATCTATCGCATTCTTGATGAAGTCAATCTGCACGCCGGATGGAAAACCGTATGCCCCATCGTACTGAATTTGGATTTCATCAGCCTTCGCGATGGAGTCTTTTGTATAACCGAACAGCGCGTTGATCGTTTCGTATTGCGCGAAAAATTCGCGTTCATTATCCGGGACGGGCGTGCCGTCGCTATAAACCATTGAAACAACCCGCCCATTTTCGACTTCAATCGCCAGCGGCATTCTCTGGCTGAACGGACAAAAACATGTGACTGCCAGGCGAAAGCGATAATGACTGATATTCGCCATTTGCCACTTCTCTTGATTTCTTGTCAATTCCAAATTTGCCGGCGGCGAACAGGCGGACAACAAAATTGCAAATAGAATGGTGGAAACTAAAAGTTTTTTCATGGCGTTCTCCTTGCCATGCTGACGCTGCCGGTTTCCAATTGTTCCCGAATTTCATGGATTATATCTTCGTCCGCGCCACGTCACGCCCCGGCCGGATAACACTTTCCAGGCCGAAGCCAGCATCATGGCCGCGAACACTCCCGCTCCCAAAGGCGTAGTCAGCGCGTACCAGCGCGAAATCTCCAGTTGGCGCGCCGCTTCTGCGCGAGCGCAGATCAATACTCCCCATACAATCAACGCTTCGAGAACAATTAAGATTTCCATCCATCCGCCGCCGCGAATATACAATAAGAGTCCAAGCAAGGGCCAAATGGGCAGGAACAAAGCGGCTGCAACAGAAAGGAAACCGCCAAACACGCCCAGCGCCAGCAGGGCAGGATGACTGCGCAGGCCGAGATAAATATTCTTTGTCCAGCCTTCCCACATGGACGGAAACGAAGTGTACATGCGCGTGCTCGCCACTTTCACGCCATCCGCGAGAATTAGGCGATAACCACTCCACTTGACCTGCTCCGAAATGGCCTTGTCTTCCACAATCTGATCTTTGACGCGTTCATGCCCGCCGACGGCATCATACACACTGCGCTTGATTAAAATAAATTGACCGTTCGCAATCGCGTCGCGCGTCGTTGGGTCATTGACTTTGCGCGGCGAGAATCCAACCGACAGCGCGGTCATCACCAACGGCATCACAACTTTTTCCCAGAACGTACCGGTGATCTGCCTGGTCATGATCGTGAACAAATCCGCGCCGGTTTCAACAGCTTTGACATAACATGCCGAAAGCGTTTCGGGCGCCAGAAAAGTATCTGAGTCCACGAAACATAGCCACTCGCCCCGCGCGCAAGCCGCGGCCTGAAATAAAGCATGAGGCTTGCCCGCCCAGCCCGAGGGGAGGCGCGAGCCGAGAATGACTTTTAATTTGTCTGTCTGCGCGGCAATGTCGCGCAGAATTTTCGGCGTTGAATCCGTTGAACGGTCGTCTAAAACGATCACTTCAAAATTGGGATGAGTTTGCGAGAGCGCGGCTTCCACGCAAGCCCGAATATTTTTCTCTTCGTTGCGCGCCGGAATACAGATGGAGATCATCGGCGCGTTTGTTGGTGATTCGACCGGCTCAACAATAATATCGAGATGATATTGATTGTGAAGCCAATAGATGATGGCAAGGCCCGCAACGAATAATATGGTGGATGTTATGAAATAGGGCATGGATCAGATGACGCGGACCGCCGAACCCCTGTCCGTCTTTTCAACTTCGATGCGTGTGGGGAACGCGTCTTTCAATTCATCGAGATGCGTAATGACCAAAATCTTTGCGAAGTCGCTCTTCACCAAATTGATGGCTTCGATCAAACGCTGTCGGCCCTGCGCGTCCTGCGAGCCGAAGCCTTCATCAATCACGAGCGTTTGTAGCCGCGCGCCTTTACGCTGAGCCAGCACTTCTGATAAAGCCAGCCGAATTGCGAAGTTCACGCGGAAGGCTTCGCCGCCCGAATACATTTCATAATCCCGCACACCGGCCGAGTCGCTGATTTTAATGTCGAGCGTCTCTTTCAAATCTTCGCGCTTCCTGTCTTTGTATTCGGCCTGTGTCACGAATCGAATCGACATTTGCCCGTCGCTCAAACGATCCAGCAATTCATTCGCTTTCGACTCGATTTGCGGCAGGGCTTGTTCGATCAACAAAGCCGGGACGCCGTCCTTGCCGAAGGCGCGCTCAAGAGTTTTATGACGCGCAATCTGCAGGGCCAGCGCCTCACGCGCCGACCCGAGGTCGGCTTTGCGCGCCCTTTGCTGATCCAGCACCGACACCTTTTGCCGCGCCGCTCCGCCTTCATCGCGCACTCGATTTTCCTGTTCCTGCAAATCAAACAACGCACGCTCGACTTCATTTACATTCGGCGCCTGTAATTGCGCCGCATCCAGGTTTTCTTTCGCGAAAAGATATTCGGCTTCCTGTTTCCCCATTTCAGATTCTCGATTTACGATTTCAGATTTTAGATTTGCAATTTCATCCTCGATGGGTTTGAGCGCGGCGCGCGCCTTTTCGAGTTGGTTGAATTCTTCCTCCGCGCTGCGCTGTTCAGATTCCGCCTTGCGCGCCGCATCGTGTAAAGCCGCATCGTAGCCGAGTTTGGCAAGTTCTTTATCCAATTTTGCTAACTGCTTTTGCGCCTCAACCGCGTACTTTCCACCTTCCAGAATCTTTTCCAGTTCCTTCAATCGTTTTCTGCCGGTGGATTCCCATTCCTTCGCAAGACTTTGCAAAGTTTCAAGCCGCTCAGTCAATTGCACGACTGAATTGGAATATTTGATGCGGTTCTTTTCGGCGGATTCAAGAGATGCGATGCGTAAGTCGTAATCCGTAATTTGTTCAGCGAGTTGTTTCCCGGCATCAAGGTTGGCGCGGAAACGGTCGCCCTTTTCTTTGCCTTCGGCCCTCAATTCTTTCAGCGTGGATTTGCGATGCGCGGCGCTGAGAGGCTGTCCACACAATGGACAGGCCGCGCCCTCGGCAGATTCGAGCGTATCAATCCGCTCCTTGAGCTTGTCCATCTCGGCCTTCAGGGCTTCATTTTCCGCTTTGAGTCCGGCCTGCTTTTCGCGCGCAGCTTGAGATTGAGTCTCCAGTTCGCCGCGTTCTGTCAGTTTTGCCTCGGCCTCCGCCAGAAATTTTTTCTCTGCATTGATCCGCTCGGCCAACTCATTGGTTGCTGATAACTGCTCGCTGATCGCTTTCTCCTGTTCTTTCAACCCGCGTTGTTCCTCTTCGAGCCGCGCCTTCTCTGCTGCAATCTGTTCCAGCAGGGGAGCGCGATCTTTTTCATGTTCGCGGAATTCGAACGCGACTTCGTCCCATTCTTCCAATTCTTTGCGCGTCTTCTGCCAGGCCTTGTACGCGGACTCAACCTCCTTTGCGCGCGAGGCGAGATCGGCGTCAGCGGCGCGGGCGGCCTCTCGTTTGGCCAGCCGGTTTTGGAGTCCGGAATGATGCGTGCGCGAGCGTTCGAGGGCTGCGGCCAACGTCTCGACCAGTTTATTTTGCTGTTCCAACGACGCGGCTGTCTTCTTGATATTTTCCAACGCAGATTCTTGAGTCTTGCGCGCCGAGGTCAGTCGTTTGAGTTCGGCCTCAAGGTCGTTCAGCCGTTGTTTGCGCGGTTCTTCTTCAGAAAGTTCTGTGTCAATATCGGCAATGCGTCCGTCAATAGAGCCGACTTCATCTTCGAGCGCGCGGCGTTTTTCAGCAGTGCGCTCTTTATAAGTTTCCCAAACTTCAAGCCCCAAAATATTTCCAAGAATATCCTTGCGCTTGCCGGCATTTAGCTGGGTGAATTGGTCGGCCTTGCCTTGCAGAAAGAAAGCGGCATTGATAAAGGTTTCGTAATCGAGTCTCAGGGTTTGTTCAATTCGAGCCTGAGTTTCGCGCATGGAACGTTCTGTCAGAGGGCGCCAGTCATTATCATCTTTGATCTGGAACTCCAACACCGTTGTTTTTCCTCGCGGCAATGTCCGCAACACACGATAAATATTTCCCTCATAGCCAAACGTAAAGGCCACCTCGGCGGCCTTCGATTGCAAGTTGACCAGGGAATCATCACGCTTGCGTGCCTGTCCGAACAAAGCCCAGGTCATTGCATCCAGCAAAGATGATTTGCCTGCGCCGTTTTGGCCGGAGATGCAGGCCAGGTCAAAGGTGGTGAAATCTATTTCGACGGGCTCGCGGTATGAAAGAAAACCAGAGATACGAATGTGGCGGGGAATCATTGATGAAATTATACCTTGTCGAACATCCTAAAGAGCCTGCCAAGACCGCTTTCTGTTCTCTATTTACTTCTCTCTTTTTTCTTTTATGTTATCATCGTCCCGATGCGTGACCCTGACGACCCGCGTGCCAAACGCCACATCATTTTGATTGCCATTATCATCGCAACTCTGCCATGCTATTTGCTCGGAGGGGTCGCCGTTTTGTTCGCACCCCAACCCGGCAGCATTACGCCAACAGCCACTTTCACCAGCACGGCAGATGTCACCCCATCCCCCACCGGCAGTCCAACTCCATCCATCGTAACCAGCACAATTACGTACACGCCCACCGCCAGCGCAACTTTCACAATCACGTCAACATCCACGGCCAGCCTTACGCCTTTCCTGCCGCCGACCTTCACCTTTACTCCGTCGCCAACTCCAACCGATACACCGACATCAACTTACACACCCTCGCCGACGCCGACCAACACGCCGACATCCACACCAACTCCATCCTCCACAGCTACAATCACTCCGTCGCCAACCCCGCCATCGCCAACCTTCATACCTTTTCCAAACTAAACCACAAGCCCATGACAGACATCCTCCCTTTCCTGAAATCCCTGCTCGCCGTTTCCGGTCTCTCGGCTTATGAAGGCCCTGCCGCGCACCTCATCGAAGAAAAATGGAAACCGCTGGTAGATGACATCACTGCCAGCCGCCTCGGTTCATTACATGCCTTGAAACGCGGCCATGGAAAAGGCCGCCGCCCATCCGTCATGATCGCAACTCACATGGATGCCATCGGCCTGATGGTCACCAAAATTGTGGACGGCTTCCTGCATGTGGATGAAATTGGCGGCATCGACTCTCGCATCCTGCCGGGTACACCCGTCATGGTGCATGGCAAACAGGATTTGCCCGGCGTCATCGTCATCCCGCCCATGAAGACTCTGCCCGAAAGCGCGCGCGAAGATGCGATTGGCTTGCCGTATCTTCTCGTGGACGTGGGCCTGCTTCCGTCAAAAACAGCGAGTCTCGTCCGGGTGGGCGATCTCGTTTCATTCGACACCCAGCCCGTTGAACTGGCCGGGGACATTCTCAGCGGACACTCGCTCGATAACCGCGCATCCGTCGCGGCCTTGACGATTTGTCTCGAAGAACTGCAAACAAAACTTCATCGCTGGGATGTATGGGCTGTCGCCACCGCACAGGAAGAAGAGACCATCGGCGGGGCGGCCACGTCTGCGTTTGATTTGCATCCCGATCTGGCCGTTGCCATTGATGTGACCTTTGCCAAAAGCCCAAGCGCCAACGATTGGCAGGCTTTTCCGATGGGCAAAGGCGTGACACTGGGCTGGGGCGCAAACCTGCATCCTTTTCTCTATAAAAATTTCAAGGAGCTGGCTGACAAACTGGAAATTCCAGCCGCAATGGACATCACACCCGCGCACTCAGGCACAGACGCCTATTCCATTCAAGTGGCGCGCGAAGGCATCCCAACCATGCTGCTTGGAATTCCATTGCGTTACATGCACACATCCGTCGAATTGGTCGCCATCAAGGATGTGCAGCGCGTCGGACGGCTGCTGGCTGAATTCATCAGCGGCCTCGAAGATGACTTTGTTTCAAAGATCGTTTGGGATGAAGAATAACATGCCCCCCATCGGAAACTCTCAAATAAAACTGCTCGAAAAACTTTGCAACGCCGTCTCCGTTTCAGGCAACGAGAGCGAAGTACGCAAGATCGTGCTTGAAGAAATCAAACCTTTCGCGGATGAAGTCAAAGTCGACGCGCTTGGAAATGTGCTGGCAACGAAAAAAGGACGCGGCGCAAAACGCGTCGGCGTGCCTGCACCCGTTAGGGTTATGCTCGACGCGCACATGGACGAAGTCGGTTTCATGCTCGTGGCTGAAGACGGCGAAGGGATTTACGAATTCAAAACCATCGGCGGAATCGACTCTCGCAGCCTGGCAGGGAAACAAGTTGTGGTCGGCAAAGACCACACGCCCGGAGTCATCGGCGCAAAACCAATTCATCTGACGACTTCCAGTGAACGCAAGAGATCCATCTCAGCCGACTCGCTTCGCATTGATCTCGGCGCGGGCGGCAAGGCCAGGCCCGGCGAGCGCGGCACTTTCGCGCCGAACTTCCGGCGTGTCGGGCCGTCGCTCATGTCGAAGGCTTTGGATGACCGGCTGGGCGTCGCAACGTTGATCGAACTGATTAAATCCGCGCCATCCAACATTGACTTGCTGGCAGCTTTCACCGTGCAGGAAGAGATCGGCTTGCGTGGCGCAAAAGTTGCGGTACAGTATTTCAACCCCGATCTGGCAATAGCAATTGACGCGACGCCCGCCAATGATCTGCCCATGCAATACGAGGGCGAAAATACTTTTTACAACACCAAACTTGGTCTCGGCCCGGCAATCTATGTCAACAACTCCAGCACAATTGACGATCCGCGCCTGGTTCGTTTTTTGCAAGAGACGGCGGAGAAATCAAAGTTGCCGTATCAAATCCGCCAACCGGGCGGCGGCGGGACGGACGCGGGCGCAATTCAAAAGGCGCTGGCGGGCATCCCCGTAGTCTCGGTCTCTGTGCCGCATCGTTACACACATTCCGCCATGAGCGTTTCGCGCCTCGATGATTGGAAGAACACGCTGGCTTTACTTCACGCCGCGCTCCGGCGCATTACACCGGCTTTGTTGAAAAGTTGATTTCAGTTTTTTATCGGTGAAAATATGAATGGGTTAATTGCTTTAGTCGGCGCAGGCGAATATTTGCCCGTCATGGAAGATGTGGATCGCCACCTGCTGTCTTCGGTAAAAGTGGCCGGACGCGCACCCCGCGTCGTTTGCCTGCCCACGGCCGCGGGTCAGGAAGGAAGCGAAAGCGTCGGGCGCTGGTCGCGCATGGGCGAGGAACATTTCCGGGCACTGGGCGCGCAAACGACCGCCGTCCCGATTATTGATAAAGATTCGGCCAACGATCCGCAATACGAATCGCTGCTTGAATCCGCAGACTTGATCTATTTTTCAGGCGGCAGTCCGAATTATCTTTTTGAAACGATGAACGGAAGCCGCGCATGGGCCGCGGCGCAAAGAGCCTGGGCGCGCGGCGCGGTCTACGCGGGCTGTTCGGCGGGCGCAATGATCCTGGCAAAGCAAATGCCAAATTTTCGTTTCGCGGGAACATCCGCAGGTTTTGGGCTTGTGCCCGCGACTTATGTGTTACCGCATTTCGATCGAATGCCTGCGCCGTTCAAAATAATTGTAAGCCTACTGCGTAACGGCTTTAAAAATGCAGAGAACGCTCTCGGCATTGATGAAGACACTGCGCTGGTTGGAAAGCTTGGCGGTGAATGGAAAGTTATGGGCAAAAGCAAAGTGCATATGCTGACAAAAAAAGGCACACGATCATTCGCGGCCGGCGAGACCGTTCCGCTGGCATAATTTCCAAACAAGGAAGCATTATGAAATCACTCATCGAAAAATTGACCGGCACGTTCAGCCCATCGGGCTACGAAGACGCCATCCGCGCTGTGATTCGCAAAGAGATCACAAAGCTGGCCGATGAAGTGCGCGTGGATGCGCTCGGAAATTTAATCGCGCGCAAAGGAAAAGGCGGAAAGAAGATCATGATCGCCGCGCACATGGACGAGATCGGTTTGATGGTCACACACGTGGACAACAACGGCTTTGTGCGTTTCACCGGAATCGGCGGCGTGTACCCGCGCAATCTTCCAGGCGGACGCGTACGCTTCGTCAACGGGACCGCGGGCGTGATCGGCCTCGAACCAGCGGATCATGCTTCTGACGTTCCCGCGCTCGATAAGATGTTCATTGATGTTGGCGCGGCCGATAAAAAGAATTGCCCGGTAAGAATCGGCGACGTGGCGGCCTTTGAGCGTCCGTTCGCAGATCTTGGAAATCGTCTGGTTGCCAAATCCATGGATGACCGCATCGGATGCGCGGTTGCCATCGAAGCATTGCGCGCGCTAAAGTCAACGCCGCATGAAGTTTATTTTGTTTTCACCACGCAGGAGGAGGTCGGCACGCGCGGCGCGCAGACATCCGCCTTCGGCATTGACCCGGATCTCGGCTTCTCAATTGACGTCACAGGCTGGGGCGATACACCCGGCCAAAAAGATTTTGAAGTTGGGCTGGGCAAAGGCCCGGCCATAAAAATCCGCGATGGCGGCATGTTATCCGACCCGCGTATCGTGGAGTGGATGATCCGCACCGCTGAGAAAGCAAAACTTCCATACCAGCGCGAAGTTCTGCTGGGCGGCACGACCGATGCGCGCGCCATGCAACTTGTGCGCGGCGGCGTGCCGGTGGGATGCGTCTCTATCCCGTGCCGCTATGTCCACACACCTTCTGAAATGGTGGACTACAACGATGTGAAGAACGCCGTCAAGTTGATCGTGGCGTTGTTGCGCGCGCCGATTAATTTGGGAGCATAGTTCCTTTCACCCGATAAAAGTTCTGGTGCAAAAAAACAGGCTCCCAAAAGAGAGCCTGTTTTTTTGAAACTGCCATCAATCAACCCTTACATCCATGCCCAAAAGAGCCAAAAGATAATCATCAGCACGCCGACGCCGAACACCGTCAGGAATGACCAGCCCCACGCGATCATGTACGTCCGCGCCGAATCAAAGGCCTGCTTGCGATTTCGCAATCGCAAATACTCTGCGCCGAACAATGCCAGCGGCGAAGCAAAGATTCCAACCACCGGCGTGAGGAATAAACTGGCAAGAATCCCTGCAAGATATGAAAGCCCAATCGAACTCCATGGGATGGAATGTCCGCGCATTTTATTGGCGATGATGATGTTATCAATTACGCTTCCGCCCAGCATCAGAAGTGTAATAAGCGCGAAGAGCGTCCAGTCAATCCAGGCCATGCGTCCCAGCGAGTTTTCGATCAACGCGTAGAACAGCGCGGCCAGCCACATGATAATGAGGCCGGGGAAAACGGGAACGATCAATCCCAACAAGCCGACGATTAAAACGAATAACGTCAGGGTTTGGAGAAAGACTTCGGACCAGAACTGAGGATCAGTTGGCATAGTTTTTTAACTGGTCGAGTACGAAGGTACCGAGACCCGTATCTATGGTCGAATCGCATCCACCCCGCCCATCCACGGACGGAGAACGTCTGGCACGACGATCGAGCCGTCAACCTGCTGGTAGTTTTCCATAACGGCGATCAAAGTGCGGGGCAGTCCCAGACCCGAACCGTTCAATGTGTGAAGCAGGCGCGCCTTGCCGCCATCTGCCGGACGATATTTGATGTTGGCGCGCCGCGCTTGAAAGTCAGCATCGTTCGAGATCGAAGAGACCTCCAGCCACTCGTCACAGCCCGGCGCCCAGACTTCCAAATCATAAGTCATGGCCGCGCCGAAACCGACATCGCCGGTGCAAAGTTGTTTGACGCGATAGGTCAACCCAAGATCGGCGCAGGTCTGTTCTGCATCTTTCAACATTTTCTGGTGCATGGTTTCCGAATCTTCGGGTTTGCAGTAAATGTACATTTCGACTTTATCGAATTGATGCCCGCGCTTGATGCCGCGCACATCGCGGCCGGCGCTCATCTTTTCGCGGCGGAAGCAGGGCGTGTAGGCCGTGTATAACCGCGGCAGAGTCGCTTCGTCGAGAATTTCATCCATGTGCAAACCGGTCAGCGGGACTTCCGCGGTCGGCACGAAATAGAAATCTTCCTCGTGATCTTTGTAAAGATTGTCGGCGAACTTTGGCAATTGCCCGGCGGCGTAAACGGTTTGGGTTTTGACCATAAAGGGCAGATATTTTTCGGTATAGCCCTGGCGGATATGCTGGTCGAGCATGTATGCGATCAGCGCGCGTTGCAGCCGCGCGCCCGGCCCGCTCAACACATAAAAGCGCGAACCGGTGAGTTTCGTGCCGCGCTCAAAGTCAAGGATGCCGAGCGCCGGGCCAAGTTCCCAGTGCGGCTTCGGCTGAAAGTTAAACTTGCGCGGCTCACCCACCGTTTCAATAACAACATTCTCGCTGTCATCTTTTCCATACGGCGTGCGCGCATCCGGGATGTTCGGCAAAGCGGATGCGAGCGCGTTGAGTTCATTGTCAACATCTGCGACTTCTTTATCAAGCGCCGCGATCTGATCACCAACGACGCGCATCGCTTCAATCTTCGACCCTCGGGCGGCCGCGTCTTTCAACTGGCCGATCTCTTTGGAGACAACGTTGCGCTCCGCTTTCAATTTCTCGACCTCAGCCAGCAAAGCGCGGCGCTTCTCATCCAACTGCAAGATAGAGTCAACCGGCGCAGGGTCGCTTTGACGGTCTTTCAGGGCTTTGCGAACGACATCCGGATGTTCACGAATAAGATTGATATCTAACATGGTTGCACCTCCGTGTGCATAACCCCTCACCCCATCCCCTCTCCTTTAGGGAGAGCGGCGAAGGGTGAGGGAATAAAATACGCCCCAGTCCATGTGCAGGACGAGGGGCGTCTCGTGGTGCCACCTGCTTTTGCCGCTTATGGCGGCCTCGGCTTTCGCGATAACGGGCGGACCCGTCCCTCTTACAACAAATTTCGTTCCTGCGAGGGCAGAGGCGAAGTGGATTTCATCATTGGACTAACCATCTCGCACACCCGATGGCTCTCTGAATAGTTTTCTGATTACTTGTCTTCGCGCAGTCTTATTATGGGTGATTATATGCGTGTCAAAGTTTGTGTCAAGAACGAAAACTGCTATCTTTATCCGCTATAATCCTCGAAAACATTGATGGTATTATTGACTTAATTGAGCAAAGCTTGGATAGTATGTATGAAGAGGTAAAGCAACTTGAAGCTGCGCTACCTATCAATTTATGAACCAATGGTGCTGGTTTTCAGAGTGAAAACTCGGCAATGCTCATCTTATAAGGATCGGCCTCGGGATGAAGGAAGTGGAACAAATCCATAAGCACATTGAACATGGCCGAAACAAAAGCTAGCCGTGGGATGTACACCGTCAATCGATGCCGAATTCGTTTCAGGTAGCGGATTGAAACGCTTATCGTTCATTCATGGTGTTCCAGTCCCAGGCCACCAATTCACTAGGATATAACTTCGCTTGGGAATGCCTGGGCATCTCGGGTAGGCTATCGTCCACAAGGCAGGAGATGTGTAGAATAATGTCGTCTGTAGTCATGGGATGCCTCCTCAGCTGGGTTTCGCAACCTTGAGGATACCCCATATGGTAATCAGATTATTACAAATAACAGGGGCGTTTGGAAGGAGAAGACTGATATGAAACAGATTACTGATTCGATCATCAAGCGGATTGCCTTTATCGGCAATTACCTGCCACGCCAGTGCGGCATCGCCACATTCACCACCGATCTCTGCGAAGCCGTCGCCGAGGAGTACAAAGGCACTGCCTGCATCGCACTGCCCGTCAATGATACCGAAGCAGGCTACGAGTACCCGCCGCGTGTTCGCTTCGAGCTGACCGAAAAGGACATCGAGTCGTATCGCCGCGCCGCCGATTTCCTGAATATCAACAACGTGGACATGGTGTCTCTGCAGCATGAGTACGGCATCTTCGGAGGAAAGGCAGGCAGTTATATTCTGACGCTCCTGCGCGAATTGCGTATGCCGATTGTCACAACGTTACATACAATCTTGCGGGATCCTAATCCCGATCAGCGCCGTGTGCTCGAAGAAATCGTGTCTTTGTCCGACCGTGTGGTGGTTATGAGCAAACGGGGGGCTGAATTTCTGCAGAGCGTTTATCACGTATCCCCGGAAAAAATCGATCTGATCCCGCATGGTATTCCCGATGTCCCATTCGTAGACCCAAGCTTTAACAAGGATTTGTTTGGGGTCGAAGGCAAAAGTGTTTTGCTTAGTTTCGGCTTGCTCTCCCCCAACAAAGGCATTGAGAATGTCATCGCCGCCCTGCCCGCCATTTTGGAGAAACACCCCAATGTAGTGTATATCGTTGTGGGCGCGACCCATCCCCATGTCATACAGAACGAAGGCGAAAGCTATCGGCTGTCCCTGCAAATGCTGGCTCATGAAAAGGGCGTGGAAGGCAATGTGATCTTTTATAACCGCTTTGTTGCATTGGATGAACTTAACCAGTTTATCAGTGCGGCGGATATCTATATCACGCCCTATCTGGATGCGGCACAAATTACATCCGGCACATTGGCGTATACACTCGGAGCCGGTAAGGCAGTTATATCCACACCCTATTGGTATGCAGAGGAAATGCTGGCTGATGAGCGCGGCGCGCTGGTGCCGTTTAGTGATCCCCAAGCGCTGGCCGATCAGGTGATTGACCTATTGGCCAATGAGTCAAAACGCCACGCCATGCGTAAGCGCGCCTACCTTTTCGGTCGGGACATGATCTGGCCGCAAGTGGCCCGCCGTTATATGGAGACCTTTGAACACGCCCGTACCGAACACCACCACTTTGCGGCGGCTGAGTTCGCGATCAAACCTTTGGATAAACGGGCCTGGGAATTGCCGCCGCTCAAACTGGATCACTTGCGTCACCTCACGGATCACACCGGCATATTGCAACATGCCGTTTTTACAATACCGAACTACCGCGAAGGTTATACAACTGACGACAATGCCCGCGCCTTGATGGTCAGTGTGCTCCTGGACGAATTGGGAAACAAGGAAGCCGCTGAATTGGCGACCCGCTATCTTGCCTTCACCTGGTATGCCTTCAACTCTGAAACGAGACGCTTCCGCAACTTTATGGATTACCAGCGGAATTGGCTCGAAGAGAGCGGTTCGGATGACAGCCACGGCCGAGCCTTGTGGGCGCTGGGCGCTGTACTTGGCCGTTCGACTGCGCCAACACTTCATGACATGGCTAGCCGGGTATTCCAACAATCCCTGCTCGCCATCCTCGAAACCACCAGTCCACGCGCCTGGGCCTTCGCACTCATTGGCATCCACGAATACCTGGGACGATTTGCCGGTGACCGGCGCGCCAGCCAGGTGCAGGAGGAGTTAGCGGGTCGCTTGCTGGCGCTGTATCAAAACAACCGCGCGGCGGGATGGAACTGGTTCGAAGATAGGTTGACCTATTGCAATGCGGCGTTGCCGCATGCCATGCTTTTGTGCGGCGAGTCCATACCCAATGTTGCAATGACCGAGGCGGGGTTGGAGTCTCTCAATTGGCTGGCAGACTTGCAGCGATCGGATACAGAAGGAAGACACTTTGTCCCAATTGGCTCCAATGGCTTTTATCCGCAAGGCGGCGAACGCGCCCGTTTTGACCAACAGCCGGTGGAGGCGCAGGCAATGGTCTCTGCCTGCCTCGAAGCTTATCGAATCACTGGAAATAAAAAGTGGCACCAAGATGTACGCTGTGCCTTCGAGTGGTTCCTTGGCCGCAACGATTTGCACTTGCCGGTCTATGATCCGACGACAGGCGGTTGTCGCGATGGGCTGCATCCCGACCGCCCGAACGAAAATCAAGGCGCAGAGTCAACGCTCGCCTTTCTCCAGTCACTCCTTGAATTAAGATTAGCAGAAAGTGTTGGTCACCCTAATGAGCATGCTCACGACGAACGATCATTCCCCGGAACTATTTCAACGCCACAAACTTAACCCCATTCTAACAGCCGCCAACTGGCCCTATCGGGTCAATAGTGTATTTAATCCGGGCGCTACTTTGCTGGCTGACGGTACCACTTTGCTGTTATGCCGTGTGGAAGATAGGCGCGGTCTCTCCCATTTATGCGCTGCGCGCTCTGCGAATGGTGTTGATAACTGGCAGATCGACTCCAAACCTACCTTTATGCCTGACCCGGAACACTATCCCGATGAGCTGTGGGGACTTGAAGATCCGCGCATTACCTATGTCCCTGAATTAGGTCAGTATGCCATCGTTCACACGGCGTATGCCAGTGGAGGTCCGGGTGTGGCTTTGGCGCTCACAAAAGATTTTATTTCCTTCGAGCGTTACGGTGTGATCATGCAGCCAGAAGACAAGGATGCAGCGCTCCTGCCACACAGGATCGATGGCCGTTGGGCTTTGGTTCACCGTCCAGTGGGTGCAACCAGCGCGAATATCTGGATATCCTATTCTGATGATCTACATCATTGGGGTGGGCACAAGAAAATCCTGGAAGCACGGCTCGGCGGTTGGTGGGATGCGAATAAGATCGGCCTCTGCACTCCGCTGATCGAGACCACAGAGGGCTGGTTGATGATCTATCATGGCGTGAAGCAAAACGCATCCGGTTCGATTTACAGATTAGGTCTCGCTCTATTTGATCTGAATGAACCGGAACGCTGCTTGAAACGCGGGGACGAGTGGGTGTTCGGCCCCGAGGAACCATACGAACAATTTGGGGACGTGGATAAAGTTGTTTTTCCGTGTGGTTATACTCTTGCGTCTGACGGTGACACGCTGCGCATTTATTATGGCGCGGCGGATACTAGTATCGCCACGGCAACAGCAAGTGTTCGTAGTATGCTTCAATGGTTGAAGGAACAAGGAAAGAATGATTAGTTGCTACTGGATCGTTGGAGGAGGCACTTATGAACTTTCACAAAGGGATACAGTGACGCACTGGACTTATGGTCTCGGACAGGTCGTCCGTTTGGAACAGCGGGCCTTGTCCGGCCCTACTGATTTTTGTAATTAAGAAAGGACTTTGGTGCATAAATCGAAAAGTAGACGCAATGCGTTTGTCGGAAGGAAAAGTTATGCCAATTTGTAGCTTTGGGGCATACTCAAGTGCGTCATGCGGTTGAGCGCCGCGCAACAGACTAAGACTTGAGTAGTCTGCGTTTCAAGCAAATGCGCGGAGAATTCATTGCCGAAGATGATCTTCAGGCGAAACATAGTGTCTCGGCAAGCGAACGGATATGATAGCCAGAATTCTTCTTCCATTCTTTGCGTCCGTGTTTGCGGATGGAGCGTAAATTCTCATCGCGTTTGAGACGCTTGCTTTGGAATTGCCGTGCTTCCAAATATGCGCATTCTTGCACGGCGGAATCAATATCTTCACATCCGGCGAATGTGCGTTCAGACAATCATACGCTGTGCGCTTGTCGTAAGCGCCATCGGCGGCAAACTCGTCACACAGTATAATGACTTTGGGCGCGACTGTGGCTTCTTGTTTTGTTTAGGCATAAACCAAACTTACACAGTCACGCCTCTTTTGTCAAATTTTCATCATGAACCAAAGCCATTGAACACCCTTATATTACAACTTGACGGGAAGCCCATCGATAATTTGGAGCAAGACCGAAGGATTATCCTTAATCCGTCGAGAATTTAACAAGAAGGTTATTAAACGGCGCTTGGTGACGTTCTATTAACACGGACTGGTAATGACGAACCCGCTGTTTTTCTTTTAGGCGAGAAAGAAGCACGCGCTCCGCGTTGAAACTGCAATCCGTGAATTGGCAGGTTTAGTTAAACAAATTGTGGCGGCACGGCTTCAACAGCATTTTTAGACAAAGACAATCGGGAAGTCAAACTCATATAAGGTGCAACCATGTACATTCCAAAATATTACCGTGAAGAAGACCGTCAAAAAATCCTGGCATTTCTCAAACAGAATAATTTTGCCGCGCTTGTTACTTTTGATGGCGAAAAACCAATCGCCACTCACACCCCTGTCGAAGTAGTTGAATCTGAAAACGGCTGGACAATCTATGGCCATCTCTCACGCGCAAATCCTCAGAAAATGACATTTGGCGGGCAAGAAGCATTGCTTATTTTTCAGGGAGCGCATACTTATATTTCTGCGCGTTGGTATACCGAAGTTGATGTGCCGACTTGGGATTACATGATTGTGCATGTTTACGGAAAAGCACGAGAAGTTCAAGGCGATGAATTGTATTCAGTCCTCAGCCGCCTGGTGCAAAACCACGAATCAAATACATCCTATCGTCTCGAAGGACTTCCACAAGACATGGTGCAAAAAGAAATCAAAGGCGTTTTTGGTTTCGCTATGGATGCTACTCGCATAGATAGTGGTTATAAATTGAGTCAAGGAAAGACCGAAGGAGAACGCAAGAATATTGTCAGTGAACTTGAAAAACGTGGAGATGAAGATTCCAAAGTAATCGCGGAAGCAATACGCAGGCAAGGCGAGTGAGTCTTCAATTCATCCAGCGCCCAACACAGCGTGCTCTTGACGCTGGGGATTCTGCGCACATCTCAAGCATTTTCCATGCCTTAGCCTTTTTCTAGTTGGACGGCTTTGCCGCCCCTGCCCCAGCGCAGCTAACGCAAACCGTTAGTTAGCCGGCATATTTTATTTCTGATGTGGGTTCGTGGGCAAAATAATGTGGCCGTAAAAATTGTGTCTCCCACCTTTGCCCGCCATCATAGTTTGCCTGCTATCTTTTTGTTCGCGGTGCGGATTTTTAGTCAAGGCACTGGGCTTTAGGTTGCGTTGGTCAACAATTTAAATTGGGTGTGGCCTCTTGCACGCCATCGTGTCATAATACGGGCAGGTGTTTTCATAGTGTAACTTTGTCAGCAATCTTTCGAGCCCCGCGCGCCCAGGCATTTTTCTCGTCTGAGAGTGGATTCGGATGGCAACCGCAGACCGTATTGGCTCTTGCGCCCTCTCAATCCCGTCAAAGAGGCGTATAAATTAACAACATGCCAAGAAATCTGACGGGTTTGGCTCTCTCTCGAAACAGAACCAGCCTCGGGTGAGTCTTGAAGCGGGTTTACATCCCAAAGTAAAAATGAATTCTTCCATGTTCGGAGTATTGTCGTGACCCTTTCCCAAATTTTTGTTTTGCTCGTTCTGGTTATTCCTTTAACTTTAGTTTTCTTGAATCGGCTTCGGGAGGATATAGCCGCTTTGCTCATGGCCGCTTTATTGGGCATTGCCCAATATCTGGGTATTGGTGTGGTGGGACCGGCCAATACGCCTGACGCGGCATCTAAAGCTCTGACCGGTTTCGGAACGCCGGAAGTGATTGCCTTGCTGGCTTTGTTTGTTATTACTGCCTGCCTGGATAAATATGGTGTGACGCGTTGGATTGCAAAAAAACTTCTCTCGCTTGGCGGCCAATCGGAACCGAGATTGATCGGTTTGTTTGCTTTTACGGCGGCGTTATTGTCCCTGTTCATGAATACGCTGGCGGCAGGCGCGTTGCTTTTACCCAGTGCATTAAGCGCCTCGCGTCGTACGGGTATAAAGCCCAGCAAACTTTTGATCCCGATCGCCTATGGCACGATGTTGGGCGGCGCGGCTACTTATCTCACCACAGCGAACATCATCGTCAGCGGATTGTTGCGGTTGGCAAATCCTCCCCAGCAGCCGCTCACCATTCTGGATTTCATTCCAACAGGTGGTTTTGTAGCCATTATCGGCCTTCTCTTTCTAACCCTTTTTGGCAGGCGGTTTTTGCCCGACCATGAACCTCCCACAGTCAGAATGGATCCGAGTAGTGATGAACTGACGAAAACATTTCAGATTGTGGAACGTACCTGGGAGGCGGAGGTAACCCCGGAATCTGTTATCGCGAATAAACCGTTGAGTCAAACACGCATTGGTGAGAGCCTCGGTATGGCCGTGCTGGGAATCCGTCACGGCAACCGCGTTCTTCCAGCGAGCGATGCGACATATAAAATTCGGGTGGGCGATGTGCTGTTGATCATTGGGCGGGAGGAGCGCGCATTGCAACTGGAGCAAGCCGGTTTGCGAGTATATCGTTCAACACAGGCGATATCCGCTTTGTTGCGTGACGCAGTCTTTGTCGAGGTAGTCCTGCCGCCGCGTTCCAATATGGAGGGAAAAAATCTGCGCGAATTGGAATTTCGCAACCATTACGGGTTTATTGCCATTGCCTTATGGCGTGAACAGCGCAGTTATCGGACGGATGTTGCTTCCATTGACCTGCATTCCGGTGACGCGCTTTTATTAATGGGACCGCCTGAGAGACTTGTCGAACTCAGGGATCAGCATGATTTTGTGGTTGTGGAAACGGCGTCTAATGGGAATGAACTGGATGTTCCCAGGGTGGCGCTGACATTGGGCATTTCCATCGGCGCGCTGATCGCCTTGTTTGCGGGCATGCCTGTTGAGATCGCCATGCTTGCCGCCGCCGTATTGGTTCTATTGGTTGGGTTGATGAAACCCGATGAAGTCTATCGGGTGGTCAAATGGCGGGCGATTTTCCTGATATCCGGGACGATCTCAATCAGTTATGCAATGGTGCAGACCAACCTGGCACAACTCTTCGGCGACGCGGTTGTCCGGCTGGTTGCCCCTCTGGGCGCAATGGGACTGATTGCAGGCGCATATTTATTGAGCGCCGCACTGACACAGGTGATGGGCGGGCAGATTTCGCCTCTGGTTATCGCGCCGATCACCATCAGCGCCGCGATCCAATTGGGAGTGAATCCCCAAGCCGTTGCCCTCGTCACCGCCATTGCCGGTTCGATTTCGTTCATTACCCCGCTTTCACATCCGGTCAATATCATCATGATCGCGCCGGCCAATTACACATTCCGTGACTTTGCGAAAAGCGGCTGGATGCTGACGATCGTCTGCTTCATTGCGCTGATGATTGCGGTACCGCTATTTTGGAAACTCTGATCACTTGCAGATGTTATCTGTTGATTACAATGAAAGTTTGGCACCCATAAACACATCTGCCCCCGGCAAGTCCTCGGTGCGCGTATGACATTATATGCGTGCGAACTTCTGCAATTGACTTTGCCGCGCTCAGACAAATGAGAAGCCATGTCCGGTTCATCGCGAGGATAATGTTTACATACCGTGATATAAAAACAAGGCAGTGGCTTAACGGAAGTGATCTGATGTGCAGCGCAAGATAGTATCTTGCGCTGCATCACTTATAAACAATGTGATTGCATAAAAGCAAAATGGGACGGCAGATATTCTGCCGTCCCATTCAATTTATAAATTTATAATCTACTTCTTTACGGGTACAACTCTTAATCTTCGCACAAGGAAGATCACTGCGATCAACGCCGCGCCTATGATAATCAGGCCCGGCGCGCCGTATTCGTCGGCGATGCCGGTCTGGGGCAGGGCCGACATGGTGGGCACGACGGTAAGCTGCGCCAGTGCGGCCTGGGTCAAAGCCGCGCCAACGGTGGCCGTAATCGGGTCAAGATTAAGAGCGGTGACCGTTGCTGTCGCAGTTCCCTGTGCCACCAGCGGAGTCGCTGTCGGCGTGACGGTCGCGGTCGGGAAAGATTGTGCCTGGGCAGTCGAAGTCAAGGCCTGCGCAACTTGCGCGTTTTGGATCGCTTGCGCGGTCGCATTGGCGCTGTTCGCTCCTTGGCTTGGCCGGACATTGAAGAAATAAAACGCCGCTAAACAAGCCAGTGAAATCAACACAATACCGCCCAGAATACCGACCGCAGTGAAGAAGGTGCGGTTGTTGTTCTCTTCCGGCGGCGGAGCATCAAAGTTTTGTTGATCGCCTTCGTACATGGTCATCTCCTCGCATGATGTGCTTGTGTTTCCATTATCCCACAACTTCAAGATTTACGAGAGGGACGAGCGCTTGCTCGCCGTTCTCAAATTTAATATTGGCACATACGGCCCGCAAACCGCCAGGCAGAGTCGTTAAGCCGGGATGCAAAGCCAAAACCGTCCCGATCGTGCCGGCCATCGGCGGACGGCGCATTCGCACAGTTTGACCCGCGGCAAATGTTTCGACATCGCGCGGTGAAGCCTGTTCGGATGAAACAGGCAGGGGGATGATGACCTCGGGCCGCGCACCGCTATAACGATCATACACTTCAGCGTTGAGCGTGGCTTCGCGCTTCGCATTGGTGGTCAGCAAACGATAGGCGGCAGAGTTCATCGGCATCGAACCGAATCCGTCGGTCAATACGATCGGGTAACGCATCTCGCGCGCCGCCGGTAACAATGAGGGGAACAGGCTTGCAAGGATCAAACCGCGCACCGGAAGTTCTGCCGCGGCCTGTAACGTTTCAACATCCCTGGCCTGCGCGGCGATGATGACCGAACCGCGAAAACTTACATCCAGGCGGCCTTCCGTCAAAACCGTATCCGGCTTTTCCGCCAGATTGATCATCACGCCCGTGTCCACGCGGCCGTTGCCCCACACACCCTGGATCAGCGCGCCGGAGGTCTGAATGACAACGCCACGGTCAGGGATGATCTGCACAACGATTCCGGATATGCCCGCCCGCAATTCCATGCGCGACTCACCGGCCTCGAGCAAAACCTGACCTCCGCCGGATGCCGTCACACGAGTTTCACGCGGCACCTTGACCATTTTCGGCAACAGGCCGCGCCCGGTGGCAATCACCGCGCCGGCCGGGAGACGATCTCCCACTTTGCATCGAATGAGTCTATCCGCCGCATCGGCAGACAAATTGAGAATACGCGCCACATCCAGCAAGATGTGTTCGCGCGCCCAGGCCGCTTCGGCGACGATATCCGTCGGGCTGACTTTTTGATTCAGCCGCGCCAACACTTTGCCCTTCACGGGCAGGAGTCTTTCGCGCACGATGGTAGTTAGAGGGATGATGTGATGAACAGCCGCCAGCATTGCGTCAGCCTCCAATCGTCCATATCCACTTTTTGATCAATTCACGCCGCCGCACCGAATCTTCGGGCAAGGCCAGCGGGCGCCCGCGGCCATCAATGACCACGCCCATCGCGCCTCCGCTGACGGACAGCGTACCGCCTCGTCCGGGACCAAAGCCCACGTCCGCGCCGCGCTGCGGCTGGAGGGTCAATTTCGCAGACTGGCCCGTCGCCAACGGAATCAATTCGAGACTGCCGTATTTAACATCGGTGCGGGCTTCAGTACCATTATCGTAAACCAACTTGGCGCGCACAACCAATTCGCCATAACTCGCAGAAGCGATGACCGAGACCACCGAGCCGAGACTCTGGAACGCGCCCGAATCCAAAACCTGCACAGGCAGGAGGCTGTTGCGGGCCGCAGCCGCGCCCAGAAGCGGAAGTAAATTATTGCGATCCAAAATGATGGTCGTCACGCCGACGGGCTGAATGGCATCCAACAGCAATAATAAACTTTGTCCGGGCGTGGGAGCATCGCCCAACGCACCGCCGCCCGCCAGGATAGGCTCGAACAACGGGAGTAAGCCTGCCTTTGGCGGGCGGGCCGACCGTGGAAAATCACGCCGGGCAGTTTGCATCGCCAAATACAAAGCCTGGCGCGAGACAGCCTGGGCTATCGTTTGATCTTCTTTGGTGGCGGGGATGGAGGCAGGATACAAGGATTTTTGGAACAGGTAATCGCGCAGAGTGCCGGTTGAAATATCGAGAGGCAACCAGCGCAGAATATCTTCGAGCTGGGTGTATTGCAAAAGGGCGGGCAGATTCTCGCCCAACCCAAATTGCGGATACACGCCCAGCACGGTTTTATCTTTGAAACCGGCCGCGATCACTGCCGCCGACGCGCCCAGGTCCACGCCGAGAATGCCGCCCTTCGTCCCGCCGTAAACCTGGCCGAGGAAACGCAACATGCGTCCCTCCGCGTAGGCCGTCGGCAGAACACGTCCGCCAGACCAGGCTTGCAAAACATCCACGCCTTTGAGCTGGCGCCTGCGGACTCCAATAACAAGGTCAGCCAATTGACGCGCAGCCGGTTCAATGTCTTCGGTATCGAGCGAAGGGCGTACATTCGGGCTAAAGTGAAGCTCCGAAGTCACGCTGCCCAACATTTCCTTTACTTCATCGTCCAGCTTTTGATTGCCTGCAAATAAAACTGCCGGGCGTTTCTCGGGCGCGAGCAGATAGCCCGCCAATCCCGCCGGCTCAAGAGTCTTGTGAATTGAACGCGACGCGCCGCCGTCCGCGCCGCCGGTGATGATGACCATGTCGGGCCGCAGGCGCAGGAGCGTATCAATTTGCTGGTCGGGCTTGCGATGATCGTTCAATCCTATTGAATCGATGATGCGCGCGTAAGTCGTCTCGGCCAATCGCCGCGCACTTTCGAGCGACACGTCGGACAACAAACCAATGATGACCGTCTTCAAGGCCGGGCCTGCAGATAAAGTGGAAACAAACGCATCCACACCGGACCCGTCGGGCTGGGACGGCGTAATCAGCTGGCTATTCCCGTCGAGCAGCGTGCGCCCGGTCACCGATTGCAGCCTGGTGATGGCGTCGCGCACACCCTCGATAAGATCTTTGAATGGAGCCTCGGCGGTAGACGGCGCGGAACTCGCCGCGAGAAAACGATACTCCCCTTCCACAACGTCGAAGAACACAGCACGCGTGGTCGCCGCGCCGACATCTACAGCCAGAAGTGAGTCACCTTGAACGAGAGAAGCAGGCATAAATCCTTATGATTAACCCAACCCAAAGAATGTCCCGAAGAAATACAGGCGTTCGATGAGAGCCGTCAGCGCCGCAGAATAAACTCCGGCGAACAATACGCCCAGCGTAAAGGCGAGGAAGATACTGCCGATGAACGCAATGAATTCGATCAAACCGAAGCGGCGCACCGAACCATCCGCAGTTGTGCGTGCGCCAAAATGGAAATAGACCAATGTGGTAACAACACCCGCCAGAATAAACGCGCCGTTGAACAATGCCGTAAATGGAGAAGTTGAAGTACGCAGGTCGAACATATTGATGGTGACGCCGATTTGCGGAAGAAGAGTGCCCGTCACTGCGCCGCCAATTGCAACTGCCGCGCTCACGCCGACCAGAACTGCCATCGAAGGAGTGCCAAGCCGCGAAAGAGGCGCCCAGGCCTTCATCAGCAAGAGTCCACTTAACAACAAGGGGGTTGCAAGCAGGGCGCGCTGTGTTGTCGTCCCATTGACAAGCGGATATAACAGATTTGGCAAAAGCACCTGGCGAAACGCAACTGCCGCTACATAACCCGCCGAAACGCCGACAAATACATAAACCGCCACTCGAAAGAGGGGATTATCGCCAATCAAATAACTAAATATCATCAGCGTGAATAGAAAAGCCAGCGCGCCCACGATCAGATCTGGAGACATTATTTAGCACCTTGTGAGCGGCGAACCTGCAAGCCGATGACAAAATTCCAGAATCCGCCCAGGAACATGACGGCGACCGCCAGCAAAAGACCTAGGCTGTATGCGTCCCAATAACGCCGGGCCAGCCCGGGCTGGCCATTCGCCTGCTCGATCTTTGCCGCGCTGTTCAAACCTGCGACCAGACCATTGATCTGTCCAGATTGCAGGTAAGGCATCAACAGCGGGCCAGCCTGTGCGCTTGAGATAACTACAAACGAAGCGTTGCCGCGAAACGGACCCGCCTGCTCGACCCACACGCGTCCGGCTTCGACACTATCGGTCAAAACGATGACCGCCGCGAAGTCCGAGAGACGCGTTTTGCCCTGTAACAACGCAGATTGCCAGACAGGCGTCCCATCCGCGCCGAGAGGCAGGACTGTCGCCGGGTTCTGGGCAAAGTCATACACACCGGCCAGGCCGCCGGCCAAATATCCGAGATCAACATATTGCGCGCCGCGCTGATATCCGCGTTCGGCCATCGTTGTTGACATGAAGCGTTCAGCCAGCGCCGGGCCAGTCGGTGAAGTGGAGACAATCGCAAGATTAGGGTGTTTCAATAAAAGCAAACGGTTGAACAACGGCGCGCCGACAGCCTCCAACTCTCCAGCCAACGACGGCTCATAATCGAAGACTGCCAGGACGGGAACGCCTTCAGGGATTGTGTCCACTACTGAGAGCGCCGCCTCGGTTTCATCGTTGGGCAAAGCTATTCGGCCTGGTAAGGTAAAAATCTCTGTTCTTGCAAACAGGATGCCGCCGACAAAAATGAATAGCAATGCCGTAATGACCCAGCGCAAAACGCGCTGCGACAGGATCATCGAAGACGACTTCATTGGAATGGTTGCGGTTTCCTGCGCCAGGATTTGTTCAAGCAAGGCGGATTGCGCCTGCTGTTCTTCGCTGGCATTGAGTTTGATGGAATATGATTTAGGCCGTGAAGACGCCTTTATGCCTCCAGGAAGCGCGGGCAAAACGCCTTGCAACCCAGCCAGCGGACCATCTGTCTCAAAGGCAGAGTCAACCAGTTCACTTGAACTGGCATTGGGGGGCGCCGATTCTACCGGGCGCATGGCTTGCACCCACGAAGGCAATTCGGCTGGCGCAATCGATTCGCCAGATTGTGCGGCGGGCGGCGGACTCTCTGTCAGGGGCGGTTGACTCGGCGCGGCGGCGCTCGAAAGCCAATCGGGCATCTGCAACGAACCGAAAATGGCATCCACATCATCGCTCGAAAGCGAATCTTCCGCAAAGGCAGGTGCGGTAAATGGCTTCTGAGCCGCCGCTTCATCGGGCGTCAACGCGCGTGCAGGGGGTTCTTGCGGCTGTTGTGCCTCAATCGGTTTCAGCGAGGATAACCAGGATGGCATATCCGCCGAGCGGTCGGAAGCGGGTTCTGGTTGGTCAACAGGCGGCTTCTCGCCAGACGGGGCGGCGGCCTTCAACCAATCGGGCATCATCCCATTTGACGCCGAATCTGCGCCCTCTGGCGCCGAAGATATGCGCGGTTCGCCAAAGGTTCTCAGCCAATCAGGAATATCGGATGCCGGTTCAGGTTGATTTTGTGGGGCGGGTTGTTCTGGCGGCTTCTGTTCAAATGAAATTGAATTTGCGCCCAGATTCTTCAACCAGTCAGGAGTTTCATCGCTCGAAACCGGCGCGGGTTGGGCAGGCGATTCCAACGAAGTCATGCCAGAATCCAAACTATGCAGCCAGTCTTTGGTTTCATCGCCGGAGACGGGCGGTTGGCCAACAGGTGCGTTGTCAATTGTGGAAATCCCGGCTTGTAGATTCTCCAACCAATCGGGCTTGTCGGCGATGACAGAGGAAACATCAGGCGCAGATGAGACTGAAGGAACCGGGGACTCTTTTTCGTCCGCAAAAGATGCGGGAGATTGTTCCACTTGAGAAAGCCAGGCAGCCAGTTCGTCCTTTTCCGGCGCGGACTCTTGCGGGGTCATCCACGTCGGAGTAGTAGGAGATGTTTTTATTTCCTCGGAAGGCGTTTCGGAAAAATCGTCGGGACTGCCGACTTCCACCCACTTGACATTTGAGTCTTCCGGTTCGTTTTTTTTCTTCCTGGCGGGAGCATTGCCCGTGATGTTCAGCAGCCAATCGGGCGCATCTTCATCATCGTCGTTTTGTGATGCAAGGCCGGCCAGCAAATCTGGTGCGGACGATATCGGGACGGTGGGAGTATCTTGAGCGGCAAGGCGCGGCTCTTCGCCATCAGTTTGGCGGGACTGCTGGCGCGCTTCGCGCAGCCATTGCGGCAGAATGGGTTCAAGCTCAGAGGTAACTTTTTTAGTCGGATTCTGTCCCGGTTGAAGCGGGGCGTTTTCACCTTGCAATGGGCCGGTAAAAGGCTGAAGGCGCGATTGGCAATTTTGACAAAATTCCAGGTCGGCTGTGTTGACCTCACCGCAAACGGGACACTTAATGGTATCGGCCATTATTTGCCCCCATACGGCCGGTCTGCGCCGAATAGGATGCGTAAACCGGTGGTTAATGTGCCAAGTGCAACGCCTATCAAAATGCCGCGCGCCCCGCCCAGTGCGAGCACTTGCTGGACCCAGGGACGGATCCAGTTATTCAACAGGCTGATCTCACCGAACGGCAGGGTTGCCGAGGCAAATAACATGAACGCGGCGGTCAGAAGAAAGATGACGCTCATCAAGTCGGTTCGGCGGCGCAGGAGACGCACACCGGCATAGAGAAGAGTGACTGCCAGCAGCGCCATCAATGTAGACTCAACCGGCACAATAATAGCGTTGACCAGTAATTGCATGTTGGGGTCATCCGGCCCAAGTGTGATTCCAAAAATAAAAGTCACAAACAAGGCCATCAATAAAAGCACACTGTACACACTCCCCTTTTCGCGGCGAGTGACTTTATTGAAATGAACCAGAATCAAGCTGAACACACCGACCACTGTGGCTGTCCCGGCCAAAATAATAGTCCAACTTAAAACGACGGTTTGGACGCCGGATAAGACCGGAAAAAAATAACCCAGCAGAACGATCAGGCCTGTTAGAACCGCGAGAATTACTGCAACAGTCCGCATTAGATCATCCCGAAAAGTTTCAAAGCCGCGCCCGCCAGCAGGCCCAAAATAATGAGCCAGCGCAAAATATCCTGGACTGTGATGCTGGCCGCGTGTGAGGCGGTCGCGCCCAGATATGCGCCCGCCGCATAAAGTTCTTCACCAATCAACACTTCCTGTGCCGAGGCATACAACGCGGCCTGTGAAGAAAGATCATCGCTGGCGCCCAGCAAAAATGTGTTCTCACGTTCAGCGGCTTCCGCCATGAGCGCGGCTTCCGGGCCGAAGTGACCGATCAGGATGCTGGCCGAAATATCTTCATCACGAATAATGGACATGGCCCCCGCCGCAGAAGAGAAGGGAGTCAATCCAATCAGACGGCCAGATAAGGGTTGATAAAATTCGCCCGCGCCCGCAGCTTCGTAACCTGCTTCGAGTGTATCCTGCGCCAGCAAGGCCAAAGATGCCTCGCCCGCCGCGGCAATCGGCGGACGATCACTGAGCGAAGTCCGCTCGGTGAGATGGCGCAGCATTCCGAGTCCCGCCAGCGGCGCACCGCCGCGCGGCGTGAGCAGACTCATCGGTCCCAGGTGAATGAAGACGCGGGTGCCGTCTTCCACACTAAGGCCGATGGCGCGATAAAGACGCGTCAACGCCGGGATGATGCGAAATTTAGGAGGAGATTTTCGTTTGATCAATGAAAAGGCCAGCAGGAGAATGCCAGAGAAACTAACGATGCCAAGTGCAATGAGATTCATGAAGCCGCTCCCCCGCCTGCGCTGTGGCTTTCAGCGCTTTCTTCAGGATCGAGATAAGATGCAAAGGCGTGTGTTTCGTCGGACGATTCAAGCGTGCGAGCTAAAGCGGCCGCACTTTCGCCGAGAAAAGGACTTCCAATATAGAGTGCTTGTGCGCCAAGCAGATTGAGAGGCCCGCCCGCTTCAAGCAACAAGACGGCAAGCGCATCAAGCTTGTAGCGTCGCAATGATTCGGCCCAGCGAGGCCAGTAATCGCGCGTTTGCATATTGGAAGTATAGCATATTTAAGGTTGGCTTTTGCGCTGGAGAAGGCCGCGAGAAGCCTGGATGATTGCAAGTGAATTGCAAATTGAATGATGGCCGCATAAAGTTTACGCCAACAGTGATTTATTAAACAAGTCTAGTATAATCGCATCGAATTTACCCGCGGAGGATACATGACAGACAAAAAGATCCGTGTGCTGGTGGCCAAGCCCGGCCTGGACGGGCACGACCGCGGCGCAAAAGTGGTAGCGCGTGCGTTGCGCGACGCCGGTATGGAGGTGATCTACACCGGCCTGCGTCAAACCCCTGAGATGATCGCCGAGGCCGCCTTGCAGGAGGATGTGGATATCGTCGGATTGTCCATTCTTTCAGGCGCGCACATGGCGCTTGCGCCGCGCATTCTCGAATTGCTGAAGGCCAACGGGCAAAGCAAGGTCAAGGTTTTCATCGGCGGCATTGTACCGGATGAAGATGTGCCGCAATTGAAGCAAATCGGCGTGACCGGGGTATACGGTCCCGGCGCTTCGACGGAAGATATCATCAAGGATATAAAAGAAGCGGTGAAATAAGTTGCGTAATACGCAACACGTAAAACGTTAAACGTAAGGATTATAGATGGATTTGGTGACTCAGATTCTCAACGGTGATCGTCTTGCGCTGGCGCGCGTGTTAACTCATATCGAGAATGACACCCAGGATGGCCGCGCGGCTTTGGCGACGCTGTTTCCCCACGCTGGCAAAGCGCATCTGATCGGCGTAACGGGCGCGCCGGGAACCGGTAAATCGTCGCTGGTCAATCAACTGGCATTATATTTTCGCAAACAAAATAAACGCGTGGCGATTGTCGCAGTGGATCCGTCCAGCCCGTTCACGGGCGGCGCGGTGCTGGGCGACCGCGTGCGCATGCGAGATTTGAGCGGCGACGCGGGCATATTCATCCGCTCAATGGCGACGCGCGGTTCACTCGGCGGATTGGCGCAGGCCACGGCAGGCATGACACAGGTCTTCGACGCGGCGGGCTTTGAGATCGTGATGATCGAAACGGTCGGCGCGGGACAAAGTGAAGTGGACATCGCTCGATTGGCCCACACCACGCTGGTAGTGGAAGCGCCCGGACTCGGCGATGACATCCAGGCCATTAAAGCGGGCATTCTGGAAATCGCGGATATTCTGGTCGTCAACAAAGCAGACCGTCCCGGCGTGGAAAACACGGAAAAAGCGTTGAAGTCCATGCTGGAGCTGTCGCACCCAACCCAACACATATTTTCACATCACGGAAAATATATGAGCGCCGCGCCGCAGGTCAAAGACGCGGCGCTTTGGATTCCACCCATTCAACGGACAATTTCGATTGACGGGACGGGCATCCCTGAGCTGGCCGAACAGATCGCGATTCACGCGGAGCACTTACGCGTCAGCGGGGATTGGGCCGCTCGTGAGCGTGCCCGCCTCGAGTCTGAGATGGATGCGGTTTTACAGGAAACGCTGGTCAGCCAATTTCGCGAACGCGTTCCCGAATCCAAATATGATGAAGTAATGATGCAGGTCTATAAAAGAAGTTTGTCGCCGCGGGAAGCGGTCAAGATGTTGACGAACGGGAGGGCGAAATGATCTATGGGAAACGCATCCGCTTTCGCGGCATGGAAAAATATATCGTCATACATTTTATGAGCGTTTTGCGTTCGGAGTGTAACGCTCATCTGGAGAAGAAATGAGCAATCATAATCACCACCATCACGAAATGAAAGTGTACGGCGAAGTCAAATTATTTTCGGGGACAGGCTCACCCATACTTGCAGGCAAGATCGCGGAATATCTCGGCGCGCCTTTGTGCGACTATGAGATGATCGAATTTCCCAATGAAAATCTGTTCGTCAAACTCAGACAAAGCGTGCGCGGACAGGATGTGTATCTCATCCAACACACGGCTTCGCCGGTTCATCGCAACTTAATGGAACTGCTCATCACCATCCAGACTCTGCGCCTCGACTCGGCCGCGCGTATCACGGCGGTCATTCCATATCTCGCTTATGGGCGTTCGGATAAAAAAGATCAGCCGCGCGTGCCGATCACGGGACGCCTTGTAGCAGACATGATCGAAGTGGCCGGCGCGGACCGCTACATGACCCTCGACCCCCATGCGGGTCAGGTCCAGGGCTTTTTCTCCATCCCCGGCGATGTGTTGACCGCTTCGCACTTGATCATTGACCACATCAACGCCACGATGCGCGCCAAACTCACCAACCCGGTCGTTGTCGCCACCGATCTGGGCTTCGCCAAAAAAGCGCGCAACTACGCGGCCGATATGGATATGCCTGTGGCCTTTATAGAAAAACGTCGCTCAGGCAACGATGCCAGGGCCGAAGCGTTGACCTTGATCGGCGAAGTGGAAAATCGCGACGTGCTGATCGTGGACGATGAGGTTGACACGGGCGGCTCGATCTCTCAGGCGATTAACCTTGTGAAGTCACAGGGAGCGCTCGATGTTTATCTGGCATTCGTCCATCCGATTCTTTCCCGCAGCGCTGCGGAACGTCTGGCCGCTCTGCCGATCAAACATATCATCACCACTGACTCAGTCCCGATCTCACCTGAAAACATGAAACACCTCGAAGGCCGCATCACTGTGTTGTCTGTGTCTCCGCTGTTGGGCGAGGTCATCAGGCGCGCCCACGAAGGCCGCAGTGTGGGAGAGATGTTTAACGAATAGCTTTTAGCGTTTAGCTGTTAGCAGTTGGCCTTCGACAGCTAAACGCTAGTAACTAATGGCTTATTGCTAACCGCTACAACCATGCCCGAACTTCCTGAAGTTGAAACCATCGCCCGCAAATTGACTCCGCACCTCGTCGGCAAGGCCGTCCTCGAGGCGGACGTGCGCTGGGCGCGTACGCTGGCGATGCCATCTGCAAAGAAATTCAAGGAACAGATCAAGGGTCAGGTTATTCAAAGCGTGAGCCGCCGCGCCAAGTTCCTGAATATTAAACTAACAGCTTACAATCTCCTTATACATCTCCGCATGAGCGGAGATTTGTTTGTCAAAGAAGGTAAAATTAAACCGGGGAAGCATGACAGGCTGATCTTGTTGCTCTCTGCGCCGAACTTGTCGCAGCCGGTTGCCGAGGACGGCAGCTGGAGCAGCCTCGTTTTCAACGACACGCGCAAATTTGGCCGTATCTGGCTGACCAACGATGCAGCCAAAGTATTGGGAAACCTCGGCCCTGAACCGTTGAGCAAAGATTTCACCCCGCGCTGGCTGTTTGCCGCTTTGCAGGCGCGTCATCGCCAACTCAAGCCATTGCTTCTCGATCAGGGCTTCCTGGCCGGCCTCGGCAATATCTACACCGACGAGTGTTTGCATATCGCAAAGCTGCATCCGCTGGCACTCTCAAATTCAGTCAGCGTCAAACAGACTGAAAATTTGCATCGAGCCATCCAGTCTGTTCTTCAAGAAGGCATCCGCCGCAACGGCGCCAGCATAGACTGGGTCTATCGCGGCGGCGAATTTCAAAATCATTTCCGCGTCTATGGCCGCGGCGGAGAGCCTTGTCCGGTGTGCGGAACAACGATACAAAAAATGTTTGTCGGGCAGCGCGGCACACACATCTGCCCAAAATGTCAAGCGGAGTAAGGTATGCAGATAACCCTCAACATAATCGCCGCCGTTTTTATCGGCCTCATCATCCTCGTCGCGGGAAATTACCTCGGCCTGCTTGAAGGCCGCAGCCAGGGTTACAAAAAACGCAGAAAAGAAGAAGCGGATGAAATGAAGATAAAAGCCGGCATCGAAACGCCGCTTCCCACCCCCACCCCGCCTGCTGCGATGCCAGCCGAAAACAGCCTGCTTAAACTCAGCCTCGATAAAAACAACCAGCCTCAACTCGACCTTCACGACCAGCGGGTGAACACATCGCAACTGACGCCGAAACAACGCGGGCAATTGATTGACTTGATAACAACGATGCGCGCCTGGGCCGAAGACGGTGCAACACAAAGCCAGACTGCAATTTCACGGCCGCTTGCCGCGCACACGCCTCCGCTTTCAAAGCCGCTTTCAGCTTCGGGAACGCTTCAGACTCCGCCGCCAGCGGCTTCCGCTTCACAGCCGAGACCAGCACCCATTGCGGCCGCGCCCGCTCTCCCGCCGAAAAAAGATGCGGCGCCGGCCAGCATGGTCGCTCAAATTGACGCCATCCTGCAAGAAAATCTGAGCGGCACGCCGCTCGACAGCCGCGGCATCCGTCTCAGCGAATCGTTAACGGGAGGCGTCATTGTCACGATTGGAACGAATAGATATGAGAGTATTGCAGAAGTTCCTGATGCAGAAGTCCTGGCGGCCATCAGAGGCGCGGTGGCCCAATGGGAAAAGAAATATACCCCCGGTTAACTCGCAAAGGCAGGTCTTACACCTGCCTTTATTTTTTATTCGGGGTTATAGCGCGCTGTCAGAATCGGACACTGAGCGGTTTCAGCTACTTCGTCGGTAATGTTAGGCATGTACATTTGACGCAAGGTATGCGCGCTGTATTGCGAGCCCATGCAGACCAGATCGTAGTCCCCTTCTTTGATCTCTGCGAGAATTTCTTCAACCACATTTCCCTGCCGGGCTTTGATAGAGGCGCTCAGGCCCGCCGAACGCGCCGTCTCGAGCGCCATGCGCAAATTGCGTCCGGGCAAAGTATCGGTGTCCACCAGGTCGCGCCAATGCTCACGCACCGCGCGGGCGGTTGGATAATCAAGTTCAACAGGCGGCACAACATTTAAAAGCGTAACGCCGGCCTTGCTCATCGCACCCAGGCGGATCGCAAGATTTTCGGCGGTGATTTCATAACCAAGCCCGCCGAGGCAGATCAACATTTTCTTCAATGGCAGGCGCGCCTGCGGAACGTACAGGATGGGCGTTGAAATTTCAGCTATCAAATGATGGATGGAACGTCTCACCAAAAAGCGGCGCAGAGGCGCGCGTCCCAGCGGGCCGACGACCGTGATGCAATCTCTCTTCTTTGCTTCGCGCGGGATGATCTCTTCCGCGTCGCCGTTTTGGATCTCGAGCGAGTATCGAATCCCCTTTTGCTGAAATACTTCCACCGCGCGCGCGAAGATATCTTCCAGCGGATATTTGTCGTCAATCGGCGCGCTGGGCAGATGCTCGGCAATGCCCAGCAAAGTAAGCGGCGCATTGATGGAGGCCGCAGCCCAGGCGCCATATTCAATCGAAGGCCAGGTGCTTTCAAATCCATTTGTGGCAATCAGGAATTCAGATTTCATACTGACCTACCGGAAGAGAAGGATACCGAAAAAGCCCGCGCCGATCAGCACATATTGCGGCGGGACATTGAACCACAAAGCCATCGCGCTGAACAAAGCAATGATGGCGGGGCGCCACTTGGTCAATTTGGGATTATTGGCGCGAAACAATTGCCAGGCTACGAAGCCCATCAAAACACTGATGGCGGGGGTCATGCCTTTGATGAAAAACTTCATCCAATCCTGGCCCTGGAAGCGGATCAGGATGGATGCGACCGTCAACATGATTGCAGTCGGGGGGATGATCGCTCCCAGTAAAGCGGCCAGCAGGCCCGCGATCCCGCCGGAGGCGTAACCAATGAACATGGCGAGTTTGAGCGCCTCGCTTCCCGGCACAAGATTCGAAAATCCAACCGCTTCGACAAATTGCGCTTCGGTCATAATGACGCCGACCGTTTCTTTATAGAGAAGGCCGACCGAGGTGGCCCCGGCCGTGGTCAGCAGGTTGACTTTGAGGAAGATCCAGAACAAATTCAACCAGTCCGATAAGCTGGATTGTTTGGAAACCGGTTGCGAACCTTTGATTTTGACTCTCGGTTCAATCGTAACGCGCGGCTTTTTCATTTGAATAAAAATATCCCCAGCAAGCCGGAAGCCAGAAGCACGAAAGGCGCAGGCATATCCAACAACAGGGCAATGAGAGTCGCTCCTCCAAGCGCAAGCGATTGCCAGCCAAAGGCATCATTGCCGCCGCCCTTGAAAACTTTCCATGCGACGGAGACGATCAACACAGCCACGGCCGGAGTTAATCCCTCAACAAAACGGCTGACCCAGGCCTCGCGCTGAATTCGATGCAAAATCATAACCACTCCAAGCATGATGATAGTTGGAGGCAGAATGGCGGCCAGCAATGAGACCAGCCCGCCGGGAATCCCCGCGACTGTGTAACCGACGAACATGGCAAGCTGTAACGCATCGCTTCCCGGAAGTAAAGTAGCCAGGCCAACTGCCTGAACAAATTGCGCTTCGGTGAGAAAACGGCCGACAGCCTCGTTGTAAAGCAGGCCTGTTGAGGCTGTGCCAGACGTGCTGAGGAGATTGACTTTCAGAAAAGTCCAAAAAAGCAGAAGAAGTTTATCCAAGAAGCGCCCTCGTTATCTGGAGCAAAGATCGGAATTACGGAATATTCTTCGCCAAATACAATTCGCCGCGTTCAAAGCCGCGATCCAGATAATATTGCCGCGTCCCCACTGCGGCGATGACAGCCATGCGATGGAAGCCATGCGCTTTTGCAATCAGGTCTGCCTGTTCGAGCAGGCGCGTTCCAAGTCCCGCGTGTTGAGCCGCGCCATCCTTCTCCGCGCCGACGGGAAGCGACTGCCCATAAACGTGAGCTTCGCGGATCAAGGCCGCGCCAACCAGATCGGCAAGACCCGTTTGCGGCGCATCTTTGGCAGGCAAAGACAAACGAACGAAGCCCGCCAGTTTATCGTCAGGCGTGACGTATGAAATGAAATGCTCCTCGGCGTGATCGGCCTGATAAACGAGATCGTCTAATTTAAGCAAAGCCGCATCCACTGATTTACCGCGCACTTCGCGGCAACGAACACATTGACAGAAGGTTCCGCGCCGCTTCATTTCAGCGTGAATGTCCTGCCGCAAACTCGTACGGCGATTCCCCTCGACCACATTTGTGGACGGAATATCGCGTATCACGCGGTTAACGCGGCAATAGCGCGGCACGGTCGGCTTGATGTCCGCGATCAGGTCAATCAATTGTCCGGTGGTGTACGGATGAAATTCGCCGCGTTGCCAATATTCATAAAGTTCTGCGTTCGCCAAAAGTTGATTTGGATAAATCTTTATTTCGTCGGGGCAGAAGCCCTGCCACAAACGAACAAAATCTTCGCGATCCGATTCGGGCGTCGCGCCGTGCAGATTGGGCATCCAATGCAAAACGATTTTGAATCCCGCCGCGCGCAGCAGCGCCGTGGCTTTGCGCGTGCATTCAACATCGTGTCCGCGCTTATTCATTTCAAGAATGCGGTCATCCAGACTCTGCGCGCCCATCTGAACTTTGGTCACGCCGAGGTGTCTTAGCCAGCGGATTTCATCGGGCGTGATCTCGACGGGACGCGTCTCAATTACCAATCCCACGTTGCGGTGAGGCGCGGATTCGTTCAAAGAATGGGCTTGCTGTAATTCGCCCGCGCTAATCTTTTCTCCCATCTCCCCTCTCCCCTCTCCCGTTGGAAGAGGGATTGGGGTGAGGGGGGCATTCATCGCATCGAAGCATCGCTTCACAAACCATTCCTGATAATCGCGGCGATACGAACTCCACGTGCCGCCGAGGATGAGCAATTCGATTTTGTCGGTCGGATGCCCCAGTGCTTCCAGCGCCTGAATGCGCGACCTGACTTGTGCGTACGGGTCGAAATCATGTTCGAGGCCGCGCATCGCGCCCGGCTCATCGGGCAGATACGATTTCGGCATACGCGCATCCGTCGGACAGAAGATGCACTTCGCCGGGCATGGATACGGCTTGGTCAGCACCGTGACCGTCGTCACGCCCGAAAGCGTGCGGACGGGTTTCATCCGCAAACGTTCGAGCAGGCGTGCGTCGGCGCGCAGTTCGCCGGCCTTCACCATCTGATGATACGCGGCGACCAAAACATATTTGCCGAGATAACCGCCGTCTTCGAGCGGATGTTTGCGTAACGCGTCCATGACCGGCTTGCCATTTTGGATTTCGGTCATCACGTTGCGCGCCAAAACCAGCCACTCAGGCTTGATGGTGTGAGTCGCGACCCATTCTTCCTGTTTCGCCGATCTCATGTCACGTCCTCGGGTTTCATCATAAATTGATCTTTCACTTCAGCGAGATCTTTATGCTTGAACATATCGGTATGGAGGCCGCATTCGGTTTTGCCGCGCCCGGCCCAGCGTCCGGCGCGGTCATCGTCGTTGAGTCCGACGGCAATCGTGCAGGGCGCGCACCCGATGCTTCGATAGCCGCGCTCATAAAGCGGATGCACCGGCAGATGATGATCCGCCATGTAGGTCTGGATATCGCGCTTCGTCCAGTTAAGAAGCGGGTTCACTTTCAAGAGTCCGTCATCCTGCAATTCCAAAATTTGCGCCTGAGCGCGTTCAGGAGTCTGGTCACGTCGAATGCCGCTGATCCAGGCCTTCACTCTGCTCAAGGCTTTTTGCATCGGCTGGACTTTATGAATGTAGCAACACAGGTTCGGGTCCTGGATGGGAAGCGTGCGTGTATTTTGCCGCGCAAAAATATCCCAGCGCACATCGCGATAGAGATCAACCACATTGAGATTCCATTCGCGCTGGATCTGTTCGCGGAAGATCAGCGTGTCCCAAAAGTGATAGCCTGTATCGAGGAAAAAAATTTTTATGCCGGGCATGACGCGCGTGACCATGCGCACGAGCGGCATACTCTGCGTTTGGAACGATGCGCTCATGGCGATCTGCGGCGCGAACTCGTCCACCGCCCATTGAATGATCTCCTGCGGGGTCTTCGTTTCGAATTGCGCTGAGAGCGCGGCGATTTCTTCCTGTGTAAACATTGGCGAAAATTATACCCGTTATAATGTTGGCGTGAACACCGCCACCGCCCAGCGACTGCTTGACCTCAACCGCCGGTTTTACACGGAGCATGGCGCGGATTTTTCCGCCACGCGCACGCGTTTGCAAAACGGGGTTCTGCGCGTGCTTGATACTTTGCGCGGCGATGAATCGATTCTTGACCTCGGATGCGGCAACGGCGAATTGGCGCGCGCGTTGTTACAGCGCGGCCAGCGCGGCCCGTATCTGGGCCTGGACTTCAGCCTGCCGCTGCTCAACGAGGCGGAGCGCGAGGCTTTTGGTTTTCCCGTTCAATTCAAGCAGGTTGATCTCTCTCAGTTTTCAGTAACCAGTGATCAGTGGTCAATCACTGGCAACTGGTCACTGGTTACCGCATTTGCTGTTTTGCATCACATTCCCTCTGACGAACTTCGTCTGAAACTTATTCAAAAAGTTTCAGACCTGCTGAAGCCAAACGGACTCTTCATTCACTCGAACTGGCAGTTCTTGAACAGTGAACGGTTGAAGGCCAGAATCCAATCGTGGGATACAATCGGGCTGGCCGCCCGGGACGTGGACGCGAACGATTACCTGCTGGACTGGAAGCGCGGCGGCCTGGGTCTGCGCTATGTCCATCACTTCGACGAGGCCGAACTCGCTGAGTTGGCTCAAGCCAGCGGATTTGAAATCATCGAAACGTTTTATTCAGATGGAGAGAATAAGAGGTTGGGTTTGTATCAGGTTTGGAAAAAACGGTAGGGGCGAAACATGCTTCCCCCTACGCATAATGAGGAGAGAATAAATGCTTATCGCCATCACGCGCGAAATCAGTCCATCCATCAATCAATGTGAATTGACCTTTCACGAGCGCGAGCCGATCAATTATGAACGCGCCTGCGAGCAACATAAACAATATGTGAACGCGCTTCGTTCGCTGAGATTGCAAGTCCAGGTTCTGCCCGCCGATCCCGATCTGCCCGATTCGGTTTTCGTCGAAGATACGGCACTCGTGCTGGACGAATGCGCGATCATCACGCGTCCCGGCGCGGACTCGCGCAAGCCCGAAACAGAATCAATTACAAACGTTCTTGAACAATATCGAAAATTATTTTTTGTCCAACCTCCCGCCCGCGTGGACGGCGGGGACATCCTGCGCGTGGATAAAAAGATTTACGTCGGCCTGTCCACGCGCAGCGACAACAACGCAATTGAGCAAATGCAAAATTATCTGCGGCCTTTCGGCTATGAAATCGAAGGCGTCACAGTCACAGGCTGTCTGCATCTCAAATCGGCGGTGACGCAAGTTGCGGAAGATACTCTTCTGATCAACCCTGAATGGGCGGATAAAAATTATTTCGATGGAATGAAGTTCGTCGAGATTGACCCGTCCGAGCCGTACGCCGCGAACGCGTTGCTGATTGGCGACACGATCATTTATCCGACTGCGTTTCCAAAGACTCAGAAACGATTAGAAGCCGCGGGTGTCAAAATCGTCAATGTGGATGCGGACGAACTCGCCAAGGCCGAGGGCGCGGTCACATGCTGTTCGCTGATCTTCAAAAGCTGATATCATGAAAAAAATAACTGTCTGGGGCACGTCCTTCAAAAAGGTGGCAGACGAAGCACAGCTCCTGTCTCATTACAAGATTATCAAAACATTTTGTCCCGAAGCGCAGGTCACGTTCATCTCCCAGCCTCATCATGAGATTCGCAATCGCTTCCCGGAAATCCACATCGTGCCATTCGCTCAACTAGGCCAAGCCATCACAAAGCTTCTTCAGAGCCAATTGTTGGTCATCGGCGGCGGGCCTTTTTATGAAGAAATCTTGCAAATGCTGAAATGCGCCCTGCTCATTTTGACGGCGCGCTTGTTTCGCATCCCGGTTCTGGTTTACGGTGTAACGGTTTTTCCGATCAAATTGTGGTGGGCCAAACTCGGCTATCGCTGGATTTTGAATCAGGCGGATGCCATCCACGTGCGGGATCAGGTGGCGGCCAAGTCATTAAGCGACATCGGACTGAATCCGCCCAAAGTCCACGCGGGAGGCGACCCCCGCCTCATTCTGGACCTGGATGCGGATGACCACATCCAATCTATTCTCGCGTCGGAGGGCATTCATCCGCCATTCATCGCGCTGACGACGCGTCACATTCATAAAGATGTCCCTGCCTGGGTCAAGCGCGCGCATGGATTCGACGAGGCCTCCATCGAAAAATCGAATCGGGTCATGGCGCGCGTGGTGGATTCCCTGAGCGAACTGGGCCAGGTGGTGTTGATCCCCATGCACCCTGATTTGGATGAAGATTCGGAAACCGCACATTACATCCGTCAGCAAATGCGCGCGCCTGAAAAGTTGAAGATTCTCAGCCGCCGCTATTTATCTTCTGAAGTGCTGGGAATTTTACGCGCAGCAGATATGCTCTTTGCCGGGCGGCTTGGCTCGGCTCTGTTTTGCTCAATGACTAGAACGCCTGTGATGGCCATCGCGTACGAAGAACGCATGAACGAAGTCATGAATGAACTTGGATTGGGAGATTATGTTTCTGATTGGCGCAGGCTGGATTATGAAAAAATGATCTCGCAGTCCAAACGACTGCGCGCCTCACGCGCTGAAGTTTCTAAATCGCTGATGGCGAAATCCGATGATCTGCGCCGGCAAGCCTGGCAGGACGCCGAACTTTACAAAAAATTCCTGGCGTAAAAATTTTTCCCGCCTACGAACTTATCGCAACCTGATTACGACCTTTGTTTTTGGCGGTGTACATGGCCTGGTCCGCGCGCGCAATCAGAGTTTCAAGGTTGGGCGCATTTTCGACCTGTTGGGCCACTCCCAAACTGGCAGTGACTTTTATTTCAAGTTCATCTGTAATCTTGATGGACGCATCTGAGACGGCTTTCCGCACCCGCTCTGCGACTTCAACGCCAGCGGCAAGATCGGTTTCCGGGAGCAGGATGACGATCTCCTCGCCGCCGTAGCGCCCGATCAAGTCAACATCGCGTATCGAGTTTTTGCAAATATGGGCAAAATTCTGTAAGACCCGGTCTCCCGTGAAATGGCCGTAGGTATCATTGATCCGTTTGAAATGATCTATGTCCACCATGATGGCGGAGAATGGCCGGTTTGCCCGGCGCGCTCTGGCAAACTCGATCTTCCCGATCTCAAACAACCCGCGGCGGTTATGCAATCCGCTCAAAGGATCGGTGAGCGCCAGGTTTTGCGCCTCTTCAAATAAGCGGGCATTCTCCAGAGTAATCGCCACCTGCCTGGCAAAGATGGACATAACCGGCAAATCGGCGCGCGTTAAATCGTTCCCCCACAACCATAATGCACCCAGCAAACGATCTTCCAATAAAAGCGGCAGGTGGATAATTTCCGTCCCAGCCGTCACGCCGATGGCAGATAAAGTTTTCTCAACGATCGTTTTAGGCAGGGCGCCCAATATAATTTCCATCGCCGCAAGCGGGGCAGGCAAAACCATGGGCATCAGCACGTTCTCGATTCCAAACAATGTCTCCATTTTGTCGGCGCGGAGTTTATAACCGAATACATCCTTCCCAGCGCGCTCGTGCTCTTTAGAAAGAAGGGATGAATATTGAATAAGCATTTGATCGCTCTCGGGAAGATAGAGCGCCAGCAAAGAGGTCAGCCCCAATTTCTGGAACTCCTCCTTCAGTGTTTTGATCACCTCGGATGGATTCAAAGCCTTTTCGATTTCAGCGGTGAGGCGGGACAGGGCGGAAATAAGTTCATTGGAATGCGCCAGCCTGTTCATCCAGTGGCGTTCCGCTTCCAATGAATGGAGATATTCGAGCGCAGTTGCCAGTTGGCCGGCCAGTGTCGTCATCAGTTTTTCGTCACTGGCAGTAAAAGCATTGAGTTCCATGCTCTCGGCGTTAATCACGCCCAGGATGCGCTCCCTGGATTTCAGCGGCACACAAAGTTCGGAACGCGTGCGAGGATCAACATTTAAGTAATTCTCGATCTGACGCACATCTCCAAGTCGTTGGGAAATTCCGTCCCGCGCCACCTGGCCTGTGACGCCCTGTTCCAGCGGCACCGTGAGTTCGCGAGTGTTGTAGTCCGCCAATGGATAGACGCGGTACGAGGGATGAAAGCGCAACAAGCCTGATTTTTCGTCCAGCAGGAGAATCCCGAAATTATCGGGGAACAAATTTCGACCGATGATTTCGGTGGCAAGATCTAGTAACGAGTCCACTCCTTCGACCTGGGTGGGCGCCAGCGCAATCTCATGCAAGACAGCCAGCTCCTTTACGCGGCGCTCGGCCTCTTCAAAGGATTGGACCCTGCTCAAAGCCAGGGCAATTTGGCGGGCGGCCAGCTGGCCTTGCTTAATATCTTGTTCGCTAAAGTGATGGACTTGATGGTATCCCAGATACATGACCCCCAATTTATGATCGCGGGTTGCCAGCGGCAGGCCGAGAACGGCTTTGGTGTTAAAAACCCCAATCATTTTAGGGCTTACCATCTTTCGGTAGGAAGAATTTTCAAGATCAGATATAACCAGAGGGCGTCCGGACTCCAAAATCCATGCGGCGATGGAAGGTTCGCCAGGATCAAGCCGAATGGAGGGATAAATATCGCTGGCCGGGCCGTACGCAACCGTCGGGACAGGGGACTGGTTCACTTCATCCCAAAGCGCAAAGAAACAATCCTCTGCGTCAAAGAGCTCCGCGATTTGTTTTGCCAATCTATTCAGGACGGATTCAAGGTCTTTGGCCTCCAGCGCCGTCCATGTAACATCATTCAACGTGGAGATAAAATGTGCGTGGTTTTCGCGCTCGTTTTCCAGCCCCTGCAGTTGAACCATTACCGTTCTGTGTTCTCGTAGTACCATCCCAAGCTTCCCGACAATCACGCCTACGAACAACATGATCAGGTTGTCAATCCAATCCCAAAATCCGATTATTGACAAAAAGGTTACATGATTTTCGACCAGAAGCTGGGTGAAGTTGGCAAAAATCATCAGGACAGCGACTAGAAGACTCGCTCGAAACCCCAGATACCAGCCTGCGGCAATGATGGGAAAAATTGCCAGAGCGCCAATATCGGGTCCTATCTGATGATGAAACAGTTCGAAGACCACAAAATATAAAACCCACAGGCCTGCAACCAGCAGGCGCGGAAAGGTCTGCGAACGAGGATAGGCGAGTTTTTCAAGCATAAGATCCTGGCAACCTGATCCATGCTAATTTTATATTTCGATCCCGATAAATACATTACAACTCAAATACACATGCCCCCCGCTTTCAATTCTGTTAATAAGAAAGCATCGCACCGGAACGTTCCCCGGTGCGATGCCGCCGGACTCGAACTTTATACAATCACATTATTCGGATTGGCTATATATTGCCACCAATTGTTGTGGACGCCGTTTCTGCGTCCCGCGACTTTTGGAAGATGGTTGAACCACCAAACATGATGGGCGCGGATATCCCCGTTCCCCCAGTCGGCGGCGGTCACGCTCCTCACATCGCCTTTGAAATTCGGGAAGTTCAGCCAATCGTGGCATTCGGATTGGACGGGAGTCTGGTTGCTCCAGTCGTAATCCTTCGCGCTGTTCGGAGCATAATGGATCGTGCCCAGCGCGGCCTTGCCCGGCGCAATCTGATCGAAGAGCAGAAAGCGCTGGAAGGGGTTGAGATTTCCACTCACAACAGCGGGATTGCGGTTGGGTTTATAAGCCCAGGTGACGAAATCCTGGGAATTGAATACTTTGCCGAGAATACTCTCCGTTCTGTGCCCATAAGATTCCAGCATTTCACCCACGCCGCGCTCATACGAAAATCCCATAACGACAAAGCGCCGCCTGCTGGAGTTCGTGTTGGGAAGCGGCGGGGCATTGCACCAGAACGCGCCTGCGCCGCCCATGACCGATTCATAAAAGCCGGCGTAGGGAAAGGCCATTACCCACACTTCATCAAACTCTTTATTATCCACACGCTGAAGAATGTTGAATTGTTTCAAGATGGCATTGTAGTCCACGCCGGGCGGATTATGCATGGGCGTCTTGCCGCTCACTACATCCAGGAAAGTTTGGGGCGTGTAGCGGAAGCCGTCAGCAAGCAGAGGAAATTCGTCCAGGTCGACGCGCTGGGCGATTTGATAGCGAACCATCCCGCCGCTGGTCTGCAAAATATCGTTTATGAATCCAGTGACTAAATCATCAGGCCGCGCCCAATTCATGTATTCAGATAATTTCCTGCCATCGTTCATTGCAGGGTTATAAACAATAAGCAGAACTTTGGCATTGGTGATCTGGGCCGGTTCGTTGGCACTATCCGGCAGTTTGACCTGTCCGGCGATGCCTGCGCCGGATGGCTGGCCCGGCTGTTGAGGTTTGTTTCCAAGCAAAGAATTCAGAAAATCCGAAATTGGCATGGCTCTTCTCCTAATCACTATGGCGACTCTACGGCGAAGTATATCCTGTCTTGAACGGCCAGGTACACCACATGGTTTGGGCTGATGGCTATCGCGCCGATAGGGCCAGGTGGTAATGGGTTGGCCTGCCCGGCAAGAGGCCGAAGCTGGTTTTGTAATTCGAGAGAACGCGGCGTAAAACGAAAGATGCTCTGCCCATCCGCGTTCAACAAAAGCAAAGCGGAATCGGGCGCGGGCGTAAACGTCATTTGCGTGAAGTGGGCTTCAGTAAACGCATTGACATCACGATAAGCCGGGAAGGGATTCACCAGGCTGGCCGGATCTTCACAACGCGTTGGGACGGTATCAATACGGCTGTAGGAGCAATGCGAAAGACGCCCGTCGGAATGCAGGATATACAGATCATCCCCGCTTACTGCCAGATCAATGGCATCTTCCAGCTGCGGAATCTGCCCGCCAAAAAAGAAATATGGCCGATCCACAAATACGCCATCTTTACCTGTATAAACCCATATAGCGCGCAAGGGCGCGTCAAGCACATAGAGATTGCCGCCGTCCAAAGTAATGGCGGTCACGCGTCCCCAATTTGTATCAGGCGGTGGAAGCGGAGCAGCCAGCGCCACCTGGCCCGGCGTGCAATTCAGCAAGTTTCCATTGGCATCCACGCCGATCACAGGCGCATTGATGTTGTTCTGCGGCATGGCCAGAATGTCAACCAAAGGGCCGACGGTATAGTTTCCATCATTATAAGAACCAGGCTGACATTTAAAAGTAGAATCCTGCCGAAAGCCGCTGCTTGTAAGCATGATCCGCAAAACTCCGCCGCGCTGCGCATCCAGCAAATACAAATCGTTTTCGCTGGCGGCCATGCGGCTGATCTGGGCGCCCACACCGGTATTTAACACCGGCTGGAATCGCAAGCGCGTGATGCCTTGCAAACGATCCAGATTGCCTTGCGCCTCCTGCCGAAGTTTGAGTGTCTCATCGGTGGAGCTGTATTCATCCGCCTTATCAAGATAAAAGAGTTCTCTCTGCCATGCTTCTCGTTGCGCAACCGGGTCGGTTAAACTGACAGCTTGCTCCTGCTCATTTTTCGCCTGGATGAGATACTCTTCATATTGAACGCTTCGTCCATAACGGAAATAGACCACGCTCGCCACGGTCACAACCACCAGCGGGATCAGCAATGTGATGAAGACCATGGCAGACGGCGGCAGAACAACGGGCGCGGTTTCTCCCGATTCGGGTAATAGGCGCGGCAGAAATTTTTGCATCCCGATATTGAAACGCTCGGAAATTCGACGCCAGGCCTGCATCCCGTTTACAACGGTCTTCGCCGCCCGGCGCGTCCGGGCTGAGGGTTGGCGCGGCGCAGGCGGCTGGCCGGAGGGCGTAGCCGTCTCTTCTTCGATCAATGGCGGATCAGCCTGCCTAGCGCGCGGCAACGCACTCAAAACATCTGGAGCGGTGGATTCTTCAGGAAGCAGAATCTCTTCCTTCGGCTGCGGCGGAATGGCATACGCCGATGGCTGGAGAAGATGCGCCTGGCGCGCAGAAATGGGTAGTTCAGGTTCGGGCGCGGACTCGGCTGGTTGCGCGCGCGGCAGGCTCACGTCGGAGGGTGGAGGCGCAGGGCGCAGTAGGGTCAACACGCCGGGGCCATTCGCAACTTGAAGCAGGACGGCGTTCACGTCTTCGGTTGTAAGAGTCATGAGACGGCGGCGCGTGGCTTCGAGCGAAGCCGGGCTGGCATCCTTCAGCGCGGCATCCCACATCGCCGGGACTTTGCCCGAAAATAGCAAGCGGTCATCAGGTTGAAGCGCGGCTTGTGAAAAATGATAAGTGGCGGCGGCGTTGAGGCCGAGGCCCTTGCCTGAGAGCGAATCGAAAATATGTTGAACGCCGCCCGCCCCCAGCGTAAAAATATGCAACGGGCCGCTGACCAGAAAAGTGACCTGCGACTCGCGCATGGCGGCCAGCACCAGCAAGCCCACCGCGTATTGGCCGCGCCCGCTGGTGGTCATGTTGCGTTCGAGCAATGGTTTGTTGATGGCCTGGGCTGCGGCGCGCAATGCAGATGTGAGCGTACCCTGTGTTTCATAGAACGTCACCGCCGCGCGGCTGGCGAATTGTGCATACTCACCCGTCGAAAAAACCGCATTGCCGGTCAACACAAGATAGATGACCAGGCGATCTTGGTCGCGGCCGCGCGCGGCTTTTCGCGGCGGTGTTGCGGCCAGCAGGCCAGGCAATGACGATTGGTCTTGTCCGTTGATACGATAGATGGGGGTGAGTGTCAAATCCAGCGGCATGGTAAGAAACGAAAATATCCTGCATCATTATACTGGTAAAATCTTGGCGACAACATCCCGCATTGGACAAACATGGAATTCACCTTACACACAGACTTTTCAACCATCAATCCGCAAGACTGGAACACGCTTGTCGAAGCAGGCATCAGCGATACACCTTTTTCACGTTATGAATATCTCAGCCAATGGTGGCAAACGCGGGGCGGCGGCGAATGGAAGCAGGCCGAACTGGTTTTGGTATCCGCTTCTGAAAACGGAAGGCTCATCGGCATCGCTCCGCTCTTCAAAACGGATTACGATGGACGCGCCGCGTTGCTTTTAGTTGGAAGCATCGAGATTTCAGACTATCTGGATTTGATTGTGCGCGCCGAAGACTTGCCGCGCTTTCTGACGGGACTCTTCGACTTCCTCGTTCATTCCGGACTTCAAGCGGGCACGGCCTGCGATTGGTACAACCTGCCCGATTCATCCCCCACGCTGGCGGCGCTCAAAGCCGAATCTGAACGGCGCGGCTGGACGTATCGCCAGGAAATCTATCGCCCCACGCCGCGCATCGCGTTGAACGGTTCGTTCGAAGAATATCTTGCGCGCATCGAAAAGAAACAGCGGCACGAGATCAAACGCAAGATGCGCCGCGCCGCGGAATATGAAATGCCGGTCCGCTTTTATATCGTCGAGGATGCCGCCGCGCTCGATTCCGAGATCGAAGCCTTTTTCAGCTTAATGATTCAAGACCCGAACAAGGCGCTCTTTTTGAAAGACGATATGCACTTACAAATGACGTCCATTCTACGTGCCGCGTTCGAACACGGCTATTTGTGGCTGGCATTTCTCGAAGTGGGCGGAGTCAAAGCCGCGGCGGCGGTCAACTTCGATTACAAAAATAAATTATGGGGTTACAACTCCGGCGTCAACCGGGACTTCATGGAACTCTCCCCCGGCTGGGTCCTGCTCGGCCACCAAATCCAATGGGCCTGCGAGCATGGCCGCACCGAATTCGATTTCATGCGCGGAGACGAGGAATATAAGTATCGTTTGGGAGGGGTGAATAAGTTTGTGATGAGGGCGGTTATCGCAAAATAAAACGGGAAGCAGTCACTGGCAAAGCGATTGCCTCCTTTTACCGCCGGTTTCATTTGAACTGTATCCAACGTTCAATTCATGCGCCATCGATATTACAATTGCACTGTGCATAAAACTATTTTCTTCATCTCCTTATTTGTCCTGCTCCTCTCCGCTTGCGGATTCAAAGCCACTGCGCCAGATTCAGTCAGGCCGACGGTCTTTATCATCACGGCTACTTTGCCGCCGACCACGCCCCCTCCTCCGGCCCAGGCGACTCAGCCTGCGACAGCTTTGCCCACTCTGACGCCAGTCGAAGGGACAACATCCTCGAAGGTCAATGTGCGCGCTGAACCATCCACGGCAGGTACAACGCTCGCCATCGTTGACCAGTTTGCAAAAATCCAAATCACCGGAAAAGACCCGGGCGGAAATTGGTATCAAATTATTTTCCCGCAAGGGCCGGATGGAAAAGGCTGGGTTACAGCACAGTATGTGGAAGTCAAAGACAAGGACGCGATCAAGGTTATTGGCGCCGCGCCCGCCTCAACGTCCGGAAATGGAAGCGGATCAATATCCGGCCCAAGCGGCGTCATCATCCAACAGGTCAACGTCCGCAGTGGCCCCGGTACAGACTTCGACACGCTCGGCACGCTCAACCCGAAAGATGTCGTTACGTTGATCGGAAAAGATGCAAACGGCATGTGGCTGCAAATATCTTTTACAAATGCGCCCGATGGAAAAGGCTGGGTGACGGCGGCTTATGTGCAATCCAGCGGCGCGGAGAATTTGCCGATTGTGGGCGGAGGCGGCCAGGTGGTCGGCACCGGCACACCGACAATAATCCCGCCGACCATCACGCCCACTTTGGTGGCTGCCCTGCAGGATAACGATTCGCAACAAGCGCCTGCGGTGAGCATTATTTTTTCGCCTGTTGGAACGCGCTCGCTGATTTATTCAAGCAATGTTTCTGCGCCCGACGGCGACGCGGAAGACTGGGTCCAATTTACGCCTTATAGTGCGAGTGTTTCGATCAGCCTGACCTGTGCCGGCAATGGCGCATTAAATGTTGAACTTTGGCAAAATGGCGCGACATCTCAGAACTGGGCAGGCTTGTTATGCGGCCAGAAAAAAATCTTGGATGTAATCGCCGGGCAAATGTATTTGGTGCGGCTGTTTGTCAGACCCGGGAACAACGGATTGGAATATGTGAATTACACATTGGGCATCGAGACAATGCGTTAAGATTTGGGCAAAGAAAGCATCAAGGTTTTTCTAAGCAAGAAACAAACCGCGAAGAGCGCAAAGATTTCTTTTTTCTCTTGGCGCACTTCGCGCCCTTCGCGGTGAAAAAGCATCCATCTGCATCACATATAACAACAGAGTTTGATACAATCCAGATTGTTGGAAGGGCATTATGAATAGCCAAAGAACCACTCCCCGCTTGCGTTTTATTTTAATTGCTGCTGTCGCCATCGTTTTGTTAGCGCTTCAAGTCATGACCCTTTTCCCAAATATCAGCACACCGCTCGATGGTTTGGAACTTGGCGCGCGTGACACCATGATGCGCCTGCGCGGGCCTGAACCCGTTTCAGGAGATATCGTCATCGTTGCCATTGACGACGCATCTTTTAGTTGGACGGGCTACCAGTGGCCCTGGCCAAGAGCCTATCTGGCGCAGATCGTGGACGCAGTCAACAAGGGAGGAGCGCGCGTGGTCGGCTTGGACGTATTTCTGTTCCAGGAAGGCCGCGATCCGGGAGGGGATGAGACTCTCGCAAAAGCCTTGAGCGAGTCTCCTGCCGCTGTGCTCGACATGCAGATTTCCCGTGACCCTCTCCAGCACGGCACTGCTACCCTCAATTTACCCCTGAAGCAATATCGCGAAATCCTCGATGGCATTGGCATTACCACGATCATTCAAGATAAAGATGCCATTACCCGCTCCATCCAGGCTTATGATCAATACGGAGAGACCGTCTATTACAACTGGGCCTTTGAAGCCGCCAGATTGTTTACGAACGGCTCGGCACCTTCCGCTCCTTCTGCCGCCGGCCTGACCTTCAACAATCAACAGATACCTTTACGCAACGGCCAACTATTGGTCAACTTCGCAGGCCCGGGCGGGACCTATCCAACCTATTCTGCCTACAAAGTTGTTTTAGGTGATGTCCTTGCAGAAAATCCGAACGCATTCAAAGACAAAATCATCCTGATCGGCGCTACCACCCTCTCGCTTCACGATGTTTATCCCACGCCCTTCTCGGCGCAGAAACCGACAGCCGGGGTTGAGATCGTCGCCAATGCCATAGACACATTAGTCAGCGGGCGATACCTGCGCGCAACACAACCCTGGGTGGCGCTGGTTATTATCATCGCGATGGCGCTGCTTGCCAGTCTGATCTCCCGCATTCACCGGCCATCTATGACAATTGGAATCATGGCTGGCGGCATAATCTTGTACGCTATTGCAGCCTACATTTCATTCATCACACAAGCACTCTACATCCCAACCGTCGGGCCGCAGCTTATGCTTTTCCTGGGCGTGGTCCTGCCAACGCTGGAGCAAGCCGTCTCGCAAGAGATGGAGAAGCGCCGCGTGCGCAATCTATTCACCCGCTTCATATCGCCTGAAATGGTGGATCAACTCATTGCCACGCAGGACATCACATCGCTCAATAAACGCGCCGACATCAGCATCCTATTCTCTGATATTCGCGGTTTCACCACACTCTCCGAGAAACTGTCGCCGGAAGAAGTAGTGGAAGTGCTTAATCCTTATCTTGAGGCCATGACACGCGTTATAGATAATTTCGGCGGAACCGTTGACAAATATGAAGGCGATGCCATTATTGCCTTTTTCGGAGAGCCGGTTGTCCACGAGGACCATGCTCTGCGCGCGGTCCGCACAGCAGTCGAAATGCGAAAGGCGCTCGTTGCTCTTCATCAACAATGGCAGCGGGAACACCGTCCATATCACATTGAGATCGGCATCGGCATCAATTCGGGCGAAGTCTTTGTCGGACTGCTTGGGTCGGCCCAGCGCATCAACTACACCATCATCGGCGATAACGCCAATCTGGCCTCGCGCTTGCAAGATTTGACCAAGACTTACCAGTGGCCGATCCTCATCAGCGAAAGCACCTACCAGCAGGTCAAGGATGAATTCGATACAGAGCTGGCCGACTCGGTCACCGTCAAGGGCAAAACGCAGCCCGTCAATGTCTACAAATTACTTGGCCGCAAAAACGCCCCCAAATCTGATCGAATCCAACTCTGGAATCAACAAACTCCAGATCAAAACAAATCAGAATAACCGCACTCCCCTTTCTCTTGCAAGAGGAAGGGGAGTTTTTAAGCAGACAAAGTTCACCGCCTCCATTCAAACCCAAATCTGTCATCGTTTAAATATTTTTTCCTGACTTCAAATTTTCCCGTTTACCCAATTTACTGACAATCAACTCATCGCTTTTTCAAAGGCAAGGACCGAACTGCGACATTGCACTCGCAGGTAAAGCTCGCGAAAAAAATAGCGTTCACCTGAGCTTTGAGAAAAGCATAACGCGGAACTTCACGGTCTTCTCAAAGTCCTGGTGAATTCCGGCTTTTCTCATTTTTTTCACCGAGAAGGACGCGAAGTACACCAAGAAAAAAAGAAATCTTGGCGCTCTTCGCGGTTCGTTTTCTTATTTTTAGAAACCCATGGCGCGCAACTTGTGTGGAATTGTACAAAATCAAATTTTATGGTAGATTTAACCAATCCAGTAAACGAGGGCATCCCGTGAATGCAGATAAAATCCCCGATATCATCATTGGCCGTCTGCCTGTTTATTTACGTGCGTTGCAACGCATGGCTGAAAACGGAATGAAGACCACTTCTTCACAGGAATTGGGCGAACTCGTCGGAATTTCAGCAGCACAGATACGCAAAGACATTTCTCAATTCGGTGAATTTGGCAAGCAAGGCACAGGTTATTCGATTTCATTCCTGATCGATAAATTGCGTGAAATCCTGAACGTTAACCGCATGTGGGATATAGTCATCGTCGGCGCAGGCGATATGGGGCACGCGCTGGCCCGCTATCAAGGATTCAGCAACCGCGGCTTCCGCGTGGCAATGGTCTTCGACATTGACAATGCAAAAGTCGGACAAAAGATCGGGGGATTCATAATCGAAGACGCATCAACAATGACAGAACGCATCCGCTCCGCCAAAATAAAAATGGCGATGATGACGGTCCCGGCTTCGGCCGCCCAGGCAGTTGCCGATAAACTCGTGCAAGCCGGCGTCAGAGCCATTCTGAATTACGCCCCCACCAGCATCAATGTCCCGCATAACGTCCGCGTTCAATATATCGATCCATCCACACACCTGCAAAGAATGACTTATTATCTGGATTGAAAAAACAGGAACAAAAAAGGCGCCCTTGACCGGACGCCTTTTCATTCCATAAATTTTTAGACCTGCGGCAGATTACGCCGCAAAATATTCATCATTCCCAAACCGCGGATCGAACCTTCAACCACACAAGTCATCGGGTTATCCACCAAATAGGCCGGGATGCCAAGAGACTTGGTCAGCAGTTTATCAATTCCACGCAAAAGTGCGCCGCCGCCGCACAAAGCCACGCCCCGATCAATAATATCTGCTACAAGTTCGGGCGGGGTTTTCTCAAGAACACGGCGGCAAGTCTCCGTAATATCCTTCAACGGTTCCTGCAAAGCCTCGACAATTTCACCCGTTGTCAGTGTGACCGGGCGCGGCAGGCCGGTGACTTGATCTTGTCCCTGCACTTCCATACTGTTTTCAGTATCTTGAGGAACAGCGGCTCCAATCTTGACCTTGAGCTGTTCCGCCGTTGCCTGGCCGATGATTACCCCATACTTGCGGCGCACATAACTGACGATTGCATCGTCCAAATCCAGGCCGCCTTTTCGCAGCGTGTCAGCGGAGACAATACCATACATGGCCATAACCGAGGCCTCCGTACAACCGCCGCCGAGACAGATAACCATGTTGCCGGAAGGCGAGCCAATCGGCAGGTCAATACCCAAAGCAGCCGCCAGAGATTGTTGAATTAGACTCGCTTCGCGTGAACCGGCCTCCATCACCGCTTCATACACTGCGCGGCGCTCGACGCTTGTCACGCCATACGGAACAGAGATCATTACCCGCGGGCGGAAGACTCGCAAAGACCCACTCACACGTTGCAATAAATATGAAAGCAAAGTTTCGGTGATTTCGTAATCTGCAATCACGCCATTTCTGAGCGGGCGCGCCACTTCGATGCTGTCAGGCACGCGGCCAACCATGTCGCGCGCCTCCTGGCCGACAGCCACCATCTTTTGCTCATCCACTTCGATGGCAACAATGGTCGGTTCCTGCAAAAGCACTTGCGCGCTGTCTGCAAGACGGGTGAACACGGTGCCCAGGTCAATGCCGAGATCTTTAGAGAATACAGCCACTATATCTACTTTTCTGTGTAATGGGTGTTGCCTTTGCGATAACGACGAGCAGCATCAAGGCGCAGGTTGGAGCGCCGCAAGGCCGCTTCAATAGCCAGGTATTTGTCAGATGTATCAGCGGGAATTCCTTTTGCCAATAGTTCCTCGGCATGTCGTTTTGCGGTTTCGGCGCGAGCTGTGTCAATTTCCTCGACGTTCTCAGCCGCGTCCGCCAGAATAGTCACGATCTCGGGCTGGACTTCGGCCACGCCGCCTGCTACTGCAAAAACATCCTCTTTCCCGCCGCGGCGAACTTTGACTACGCCATATTTAAGCGTGGTCAATACCGGGGCATGGTGCGGCAAAATACCCATCTCGCCTCCCGCGCCCGGCAGGACAACGATATCTACATCGCCCTGAAAGACAGTTCGGTCTTGAGAAACAATTTCACAACGGATCGGCATCTTTATTCCTAAATCGCTACGAAGCCTTGGCTAATTTCTCGGCCTTCTCACGCACATCTTCAATCGTACCAGCCATCATGAATGCCTGCTCGGGCAGGTCGTCACACTTACCATCCAAAATTTCACGGAAGCCGCGCACAGTGTCTTTCAATTGGACATAACGCCCATCAATGCCTGTGAAGCGTTCGGCCACAAAGAACGGCTGGGAGAAGAAACGTTCGATCTTGCGGGCGCGGGCCACGATAAGTTTATCATCTTCGCTCAATTCATCAATACCGAGAATGGCGATGATATCCTGCAAGTCTTTATAGCGTTGCAGGACACGCTGGACTTCGCGCGCCGTCCGGTAGTGTTCTTCGCCCACGATATTGGGATCCAGAATTCGGGAGGTCGAACCGAGCGGGTCCACAGCCGGGTAAATGCCTTTTTCCACAATGGAGCGTTCGAGGGCGATGGTCGCGTCGAGGTGGGTAAACGTCGCCACCGGCGCGGGATCGGAGTAGTCATCCGCCGGAACATAAACCGCCTGCATCGAAGTGATCGAGCCGGTGCGCGTGGATGTAATGCGCTCTTGAAGTTCACCCATCTCGGTCGCGAGAGTCGGTTGGTAACCCACTGCGGACGGCATACGTCCGAGCAGAGCCGAGACTTCGGAGCCGGACATGGAGAAGCGGAAGATGTTATCCACAAAGAGCAAAACGTCGCGGCCCTGGTCGCGGAAATATTCAGCCATCGAAAGCGCGGAGAGAGCCACGCGCAGGCGCACACCGGAAGGTTCGTTCATCTGGCCGTACACCATGACGGTATCTTTCATAACGCCAGACTCGAGCATCTCGCGGTAAAGCTGTGTGCCTTCACGCGTGCGTTCGCCCACACCCGCGAAGACCGAGTTGCCTTCGTGCTCGGTCGCGACTGAGCGGATGAGTTCCATGATGATAACGGTCTTGCCGGTGCCGGCCCCGCCGAAGATGCCGGTCTTGCCGCCTTTGGTGAACGGAGCGATCAGGTCAACGACTTTGACGCCGGTTTCAAAGATTTCCACGCGAGTGGATTGTTCTGCAAACGTCGGCGCGGCGCGATGGATCGGGTAGCGGGTTGCCGCGTCAACCGGCCCTTTGTTATCTACGGGCTTGCCCAACACATTGAAAATACGCCCGAGCGTAGCCGGGCCAACGGGCACCATGATGGGCGCGCCGGTTGCAGTGGCCGCAAGGCCGCGCTGCAATCCATCGGTCGAGTCCATTGAAACGGTGCGGATCATATTGTCGCCCATGTGCTTCTGGACTTCAAGGATTAACGGTTCTTTTCCCGGGCGTTGGACTTCAATCGCCTCGAACAGTCTTGGAACGTCGCCTTCGGGGAACTCTACATCCACCACGCCGCCAAGAATTTGTACCACACGGCCTGTTGCGTTTGCCATGACTTTCCTCCAGTTATTTCGCGGCCAGCGCTTCTGCGCCGCCGACAATGTCTAAGATATCGTTCGTGATCGCCTGCTGGCGAACTTTGTTATAGGCCAACTGCAACGCGCCGACGAGTTCCTTGGCGTTATCAGTGGCATTGCGCATGGCGACCATACGCGCTGCATGTTCGCTAGCCAGCGACTCAAGCACAGCTTGATAGACCTGCAGGGCTGTAAAACGCGGGATGATCTGATCCAACAGCTCGCGCATATCAGGTTCATATTCATACGCCGCGGCAGGGCCACCTTTATTTTCAAATTCCACAACCCGGCCTTCGCCGCTGTTCACTTCAAGCGGAAGAAGTTTTTTCATGGTGGTTATTTGACGGCCCATGTTGATGAAGTCCGTGTATATCAAAAAGACTTCGTCCACTTCACCCTTCATAAATTCATCCACAGCCAGGCGGCCAATCGCGGAGACATCCATAAAGGAGGGCGCGGCAGGCAGGTTACTGAAGTCTGCGATGACTTGCTTGCGTCGTCGCATAAGCAGGTCGCGGCCTTTGCGTCCAACTGCGATATATTTGACGGGAAGATGGTATTTGTCGAAGTTATGCCCCACGTAGCGGATAACGTTCGTGTTATATGCGCCTGCCAGGCCGCGGTCGCCAGTGATGACAATGACAAGGGCCATATTGGGATTGGGGCGATTTGTCAATAACGGATGCAGGCTTTGGCGTCCGGGTTGAGCCGCTACGTGAGTCAGCACCTGCCAGGCCTTGGTCGCGTAAGAACGTGTCGCGATCACAGCCTGAACAGCTTTGCGGACTTTGGCCGCGCTAACAGCCTCGAGGGCACGCGTGACCTGCGAGATATTTTTTACACTTTTGATGCGAAGCCGCATCTCTCGTGCGGAAGCCATAGGTTATACCTGCCAGCCAGTGCGGAAGGCGTCCAACGCTTTTGTAAGTTTTGCACGGTTATCGTCCGTGATCATTTTCTTTTCGACGATATCTTTGGCAATTTCAGGATGGGAGGCTTCCATATAGCGCAACATGTCGTTCTGCCATTGCGCCATCTTCTCAACGGGGACCAGATCGGCATACCCATTCGTGCCGGCATACATCGCAATGACTTGATCAGGAAGGGACATAGGAGAATATTGCGGTTGTTTGAGGATTTCCTGCATACGCTGGCCGCGGCTCAATTGGGATTGGGTGGCTTTATCGAGATCAGATGCCATCAAAGCAAAGGCGGCCAACTCGCGATAAGCGGCCATGTCGAGGCGCAAACGTCCGGCCACCTGCTTCATGGCTTTGGTCTGCGCATCGCCGCCCACGCGGGAGACCGAGATGCCCACGTTCACCGCCGGGCGAATGCCTGCATTGAAGAGGTTCGACTCAAGATAGATCTGGCCGTCGGTAATCGAAATAACATTTGTGGGAATATATGCAGAAACATCGCCAAGCAAAGTCTCGATGATAGGCAGCGCAGTGAGCGAACCGCCCGTGTTTTTGACTTTGACAATCTTGTAATTGTCAGCATCTTTCATTTCTTTGCGGGCTTCTTCAGCCTGGTCTTTGGAAATAGGCCCGGCATAGACTTTGTTGTCCACGCCATCGGACTCGGATGCAAACGCGTCCTGATAATCTTTCTTCACAATAACGTATTTGTTCGCGAGTCGCGCGGCGCGCTCGAGCAGGCGGGAGTGAAGATAGAACACATCGCCGGGATACGCTTCGCGTCCGGGCGGGCGGCGCAAAAGCAAAGAAACCTGGCGATATGCCCAGGCGTGTTTGGAGAGGTCATCGTAAATGACAAGCGCGTCACGTCCGGTTTCCATGAACTCTTCGCCAATAGCACAACCGGAGTAAGGAGCAATATATTGAAGAGCGGCTGATTCGTCCGCAGCCGCCACAACGATGATGGTATTGTCCATTGCGCCGGCGCGTTCGAGAATGCCAACCGTGCGGGCGACTGCAGCTTTCTTCTGACCAATCGCCACATAGATGCAAACCAGGTCTTTGCCTTTTTGATTGATAATCGTATCAATTGCGATGGCGGTCTTGCCGGTTTGGCGGTCGCCGATGATGAGTTCACGCTGGCCGCGTCCAACCGGGATCATGGCGTCAATGGACTTGATGCCAGTCTGGACCGGGGTATCCACATCCTGGCGCTGGACCACGCCCGGCGCAATGCGTTCAATCGGGCGAAAACCGGTTGTCGCGATCGGACCTTTGCCATCAACCGGCTCGCCTAGCGCGTTGACCACGCGGCCGATCAAGGCGTCCCCCACTGGCACTGAAGCAATACGTCCAGTCGCGCGAACGGTCATGCCTTCGATAATTCCGGCATAATCGCCCATGATAATCACGCCGACACTGTCTTTTTCCAGGTTGAAGGCTGTTCCAATCACGCCATTAGAAAATTGAACCAATTCCTGCGCCTGCACATTTGCCAACCCCTGCACGCGCGCAATACCGTCCCCGGCTTCCAACACGATACCGATGTCGCTGATGCCGATTTCAGGTGTAAATCCCTCAATCTGTTTTTGCAAATCGCTAGTGATTTGCTTGATCAAATCCGTCATTTCTTTCGCCTCCACGGGATTTGTCATTGCTTCGTCGCGTAAAACGCTCCTCGCAACAACGTAGTTTCAATTACGTACAAGAACCCGGATAAGGGTCTTATCCGGGCGTATGTGTAAATGGTTACAATCGCCGCAATGATACCTGAAAGCACTACACTTGTCTAGTTACAAATATCATCGGCTCATTTAATGGTCGCGGAAACTTATTTTCCTCATAGTGGATGCTCACATAAGAAAAGCCTAACCTACCTCTTGAAATCTTAGAGTATTGTTATATACTAAACTCTTGAATTTTCATTCAAAGGAGCAACGATGAACACTGTCAAGGAGCCGGACAACGACCAGCCTCCCAGTCGTCGCATGAAACGTTTTTGGAAAGTGGCAGTATTGGCCAACATCAAAGATGAACGCCAGCCCAAACCTGAAGGCGTGCCGCCAGATGCATTCGCTGATTTCGACCACATAGAGACGATCAACCATATTCGTTCCGCAATCGAAACCGACGGTCACGAATCGATTTTTCTCATGGCCGACGATACTCTCCCGTTTACCCTCCGAGAAAACAAACCTGATATTTGTTTCAATATCGCCGAAGGGCTTGGCGGAGACGCCCGCGAAGCGCAAATCCCTGCCTTATTGGAAATGATGCAGATTCCGTACACCGGTTCACGCGTATTAACCAATGCAATTTCGCTCGACAAAACTCTGACCAAACGCATCTGGCGCGATAGACGTTTGCCGGTCGCGCCGTTTCAGGAGTTTTACATCGGGGACGAGGCGCTTCGCCCCGAGCTTAAGTTTCCACTCTTCGTTAAACCTGCCCGAGAAGGAACTGGCATGGGCGTGGATCTAAACGCCATTGTCAAAACCGAAAAGGAACTACGCGAACGGGTTTGCTGGGTGATCAACACCTATCAACAGCCAGCCCTGGTTGAGACCTTCCTGCCGGGGCGTGAGTTTACGGTCGGTATCATGGGGCGAGCTGATATAAAACTATACAGCCGCCATCCAGAATGGTACGAGAAGGATGGCTTTCATCGCTTCCCCATTTTGGAATTGGACAGCAGCCGCTCCGTGACACCCGGTGTCTATAGCAACGCATCGAAATCGAAGGCCGTGGGCGAGGATGGCGCGCCTGGCTACTTTTGCCCGGCAGAAGTCGAGCCCGAACTCGGCAAGAAACTTCACTATCTTGCATGGCGCGCTCACGTTCTACTCGGCGCTTTGGACATTTCACGCACAGACATTCGCCTGGATGCAGAAGGCAATCCACGCTTGATTGAAATCAATACCCTGCCCGGCTTGACTCCCGACTATAGCGATCTCTGTCTGCAAGCCAAAGCCGAAGATATTGGCTACAACGATCTGATCCTGGATATTCTCTACATGGGCGCAGGCCGCTGGGGAATGTTGGAACCGCGCGAAGTTCAGGTCGAGACGGCCAAAAAGCGTTAGCAAAATAACAAATGCAGCGTACACGTTAGACAGCAGTTGGAGTGCTGTCTAACAAATCTTTTCGCTCAAAAATTTCTGGTATAATCTGCCCGCTTTACTGGAGAGGTCGCGTAGTCTGGCTTAGCGCGCACGCTTGGAAAGCGTGTAACCTGCAAGGGTTCGCGGGTTCAAATCCCGCCCTCTCCGCTGATGGACAAACTTAAGCTATAACCACATGAGAAGTTTGCCCTGACGAGAGACCACTCATCACAGTGGGCTCTCACTTTTTTATAGACAAACTGACAATCAGATATTTTGTTATCGAAGCTGATTACTTCTTTCCTCCTGACATCTCATTTCGCACCGCGTGATACAAATTCTCGGCCTTCAATTCGCTCAAGGCGTAACATGGAGCTTTCAAATGCTCGGCGAGATTTTGCGCCAGTCCCTGATCGAAGGCAGCGTGCTCCATGTTGATGACCACGCTCTTCACTTTTTCGTGCGCGATCAATTCGGCGAAGCGGTAGGATTCTTCCTGGGGCGGCAGAGTGCCAATTGAAACGTTGCCCGCCCCATCGGTCAGAACGATCAGAAGCGGCTCTACATCCGGATGGGAATATTTTTCGTGCTGCAAAACGTCAGCGGCCATAAGCAATCCCGCCGAAAGCGGAGTCTTGCCGCCGACGGGAATATCCACCAACGCGCGCTGGGCAAGTTGAACGGAGTTCGTAGGCGGCAAAATCAATGTGGCGCGATCTTTTTGAAAAACGATCAGGCCCACGCGGTCGCGGCGTTGATAGGCATCCGTCAACAGCGAAAGGATGGCGCCCTTCGTGGCGTTCATGCGTTCGGCTACCGCCATAGACCACGAAGCATCAACCAAAAATAAAACCAGATTCGCCACACGCTTGACGCGGATCTTGCGCTGCAGGTCGCCGCGTTCGATGGCAAAAGCCAGCCGCTTGCGTTTTTCGACGCGTTGCTTTTGAAAGGGCGCAGCCGCGCGCAAAGTGGCGTCGAACGCAATGTCATCGGTTTTGTTCCCAGCCGGACGCGCCTTGATGTAACGTCCGTGTTTGCGCTCGGTCTTGGTCAGCGAACGGCGGCCTGCGTGCCTGCGCGCCAACTTATCGAGCGGCGTATTTAATTTGCGCGGCCTGAAAGCCTCGCCGGGCTTAATCTTCTGCCCGCCCTCCCACCAGTTGGCATCCGTATGCGCGAAGACATCCTGAGGCATTGGCTCTGGCTGTCCTTGTTGTTCATTTTCCTGGACTTCATCTTCCAGTTTTAAGTTTTTTTTTCCTCGGGTTTGCCTTTTTCAGACTCGGAATCATCTTCCGCTTCGCTCGGGACCGATTGGCCGGCCAGCTGTTCGATGCGCTCTTGCAACTGGTCCGACGTGATCTCGGCCTGCTGGAACGGCGAGCGTTTAATGCGGTGCGGAAGCGCCAGCTCGGCGGCCAGAGCGATATCGTGATCGTTGATCTTGACGCGGCCTTCAAAGGCGGCCTGCGCGCGCGCGGCTTTGAGAATTACAAGGTCGGCGCGGTGACCATCGACATTGAGAGAAGAAGTCAGCGCGGCAATCGAAAGCAGGTCGCGGCTGGTATATGTGACTTGATCTACCAACTCGCGCCCAAGCCCGATCTGCTTCGAGAGTTCAGCCTCCTTCGACAACCATTCCTTGCGGAATGCTTCCGGATCGCGCTCGAACGAAAGGTTGCGTTCCATAATGGTGACGCGTTCGCGCGCCTCACGAATTCCGACAATATCCACCGACAGCGCGAAGCGATCCAGCAGTTGAGGACGAAGCTCGCCTTCTTCAGGATTCATCGTCCCGACCAGAATGAAACGGGCCGGATGCGAGAAGGAGATGCCCTCGCGCTCAACAACGTTCACGCCCATCGCGGCAGAATCCAGCAAAACGTCCACGACATGATCGTCGAGCAGATTCACCTCGTCAATGTATAAAAGTCCGCGGTTGGCATTGGCCAGCACGCCCGGCTCGAAATGTCGCTCGCCCTTTTGAATGGCCTGTTCGATGTCGAGCGTGCCAACCACGCGGTCTTCCGTTGCAGAGACGGGCAAATTAACAAAGGGTGTGGTGCGCTGGTGAAAAGGCAAGTCTTTCTTGCCTGTTGCGTAGCGTTCCTTACATTCAGTACACCATGTGCCGGGCTTATCCGGGTCGCAGCCGAAGCGGCAATCCTGTACAACTTTGACTTGCGGCAGCAAAGCCGCCAGCGAACGCGCCGCGGTGGATTTGGCCGTTCCGCGTTCGCCGCGAATCAATACGCCGCCGATGCGGGTATCTACGGCATTAAGAATGAGCGCACGTCTCATGCGCTCCTGTCCAACGATGGCAGTGAATGGGTAAATTGCAGGCATGTTGACTCCGCCGCTGATTATATCTCAGGCAGAAGGCATCGCAAGGGGTAAACATTAGGCTTACTCAAGGATCATGGCGAATTCCACCCTTTTCTCATTTTTTACCGCGAAGGGCGCAAAATACGCCAAGAAAAAAAGGAAATCTTCGCGCTCTTTGTGAGCTTCGCGGTTCATTCTCTGATTTTGCCAAAGCCATGAGATATAAACAAATGAGAGCCAGATGAAAATCTTGACGGTTTATAAAATAGCATTTATCATCGGCATTTGTAAGATGCCAGTACGATTTCGTTGGAACAAGAACGAAATGCCCTGATGAACTGGTGGGCCATTTTGCTTGATCATCCGATGGACGTGCGACATCATCACCATTTTTTTCTTTTGCCAGAAGGAGGCAAAAACAATGTCCGAACGTATCACCGGAACGGTCAAGTGGTTCAATGCGGAGAAGGGCTATGGCTTTCTCTCCCGCGATGGCGGCCCTGACGTGTTCGTCCACTATTCGGCCATCCAGAGCGACGGTTTCCGCAAGCTCGTGGAAGGCCAAAAGGTGGAGTTCACGGTAGAGCAAGGTCCGAAAGGGCCTCAGGCCGCCAACGTGGTTCCGCTCTAAACTCACATGACAAAAAATCCCCGCCCAGAAATGAGCGGGGATTTTTTTGTTTGCTTAGATCGCCTTTCGATATACGCGATGATTTTTATATTCCACGCCGTTCAGGTTTTTTAAATCTGCGCGCATCTGGTGAGTTGTCTCGGCCACCTGAGTCATTTCAACAAACTTGAACTGCTTGAAATCCAGCATGGTTTTGCCCATTTCATAATAGAGCAAAGCGTTTCCGCCTGTACCTTGGAATTCCGGCAAAACGCCCATGCCATTGCCGGAAACGGTTGTGGTGCGCTTCATCTCGATCAGTAAATCAAAAATCCCAAATGGAAAAAGACGGCCTTTGGCGCGTTGGAGCGCGGCGGACACGTCTGGGAAAGCGAACAAAAATCCGACAATGTCATCGCCGTGCATGATGAGTTTGATCAGGCGATGATCTGCGACCATAAATACGTTCTGCACGGCATAATCAATGTCGCCCTGCGTAAACGGATAATATTCCCAGTTGTTGATGAATGTCCTGTTATAAGTCTCGCCGATGCGCTGTGCCCAACTTACCAATTCTTTTTTACTCTTGAAATTTTTGACGGACAGTTTGCCGCGTTCCATGACGCGTCTGGCGATGCGTTCGACACGTTCGGGAATTTTGAAGGCGTCTGACGGCAAATAGCAAGAGACAAAATCCACTTCTTTTTCAAAGCCAAGCGCTTCGATCAATTTTTGATAATATGGGTAGTTGTAATTCATCATCGTCATCATCTGGCGATGCCCATAACCTTCAATCAGGACGCCGTAGCCGTCAAACGGGGAAAGGCCTTTCGGACCGATCACGCTGTCCAGTCCGCGTTGACGCGCCCAATCAAACGCGGCATTGAAAAGATCCCTGGCGACTTCAAGATCGTCAACGCAATCGAAAAAATAAAATTGGGCCTTCTTCGTTTTATGGTATTGGTTGAAGAGTTTATTTTCCCCAACGCAAATCCGTCCCATCACTTTGCCGTTGCGTAAAGCCAGGAAGAAATCGGCTTCTGAATGTTCGAAGAAGGGATGTTTCTTTCGGTTGAGCGGAAGATAAGCATCAATATAAAGCGGCGGCACCCACTGCGGGCAATCTTTGTAGAGGTCATAATAAAACTCGACGAACTGTTTAATGTGCGCTTTGTTGTTTGTGTCAACGAGTTGAACAGTACTCATGAGAACCTCTTGCAACAGAATGAAGTGGTTAAGTATATAATGAGACTTGATAGATGGGAAAGTGCCAATTTCCTATCTGCCGGCTGACAGAAACACAGCGAGTATTGTAAAATCAATTCGCTTCACGTCAAACACAGACTGACTTTTTTACTATGGAGGGAACATGCCAAAACCGAAATCCGATCCTGCCGTAAAACCCGATGATATTCTGACGGCAGAATACGAATACATCGCCAGCACTGTTTTTCAAGCCAACGAAGATCGCTCGCGCGTGGCATCCTTCTACTTTGTTTCGGTCGGCTCCATCGTGGCGGCCATTCTCGGCACACAATTCGCCGCCGACAACCTAAAAAGCGTATCGGTTGCATTTTCGATTCTGTTTTTCTTCCTGACGGTACTCGGCGCGCTGACCATCGCCCAACTTGCGCGTTTGCGCGCCGCCTGGCACGAATCCGTTCAGGCAATGAACCAGCTCAAGAATTTTTACATCAACCATCATCCCGAAATCAGGCCAGCCTTCAAATGGCGCGGCACAACCATTCCTCCAACCGATAAACCCTTCAGCATCGCCAATTTGATCGCGGTCGAAGTCGCATTACTTGGCGGCTTGACCAGTGCCGCGGCATTTTATTTTGCACTGTTTGCAATCGGCGAAATCCTGTTATGGGGCTGGGCGCTCATCATCCTTTCTTTCGTTACGGGCGTGCTCCTGCAATGGCTCTGGTACAAACGCCTTTTAGTGGACGACCGATAAATCTAACAAAGGACAAATCATGCCGCGCGATTACGCAACCCGCCCCCCCGCCGCATTTCAACGCCTGCCCGAATACAAACGCGAAGATGATTGGATTCGTGAGATTCTCCATCGCGGACAAATTGCTCACATCGCCTCGCTCTGGGACGATCAGCCGTTCATCCACCCCACCACCTTTTTCTACGACCAGGCCGGACACCGTTTAATCTTCCATTCGAACATCGCCGGCCGCCTGCGCGCCAACCTCGAGCGGAATCCGAAAGTATGCGCTGAAGTAAGTGAAATGGGCAGGAGGCTTCCATCCAATATCGCACTGGAATTCTCGCTCCAATATCGGAGCGTGATCGTTTTTGGAACAGCACAATTCATCCAAGATGCCGAGGAACAAACCGCCGTTCTGCATAAACTGATCGAAAAATATTTCGGCGAAATGGAACGCGGCAGGGATTATCGCCCCGTCACCGAGAAAGAACTGCGCCAGACTTCGGTTTATGAGATCAAGATCGAATCGTGGAGCGGAAAAGAAAACTGGAAAGAGCGCGCAGATCAATCGAATGAATGGCCTGCGCTCGATGAAAATTGGTTCAAGTAAGGAGGCTCACATGCCCGAAGAAAAATTTCGCACCGAGGAATTCCGCGTCAACGGCGAGGAGTTGCTCGCCAGAATCAAGAAACTTGTCCATGAAGGCAACATTCGCCGCATCATCATTAAAAATAAAGATGGCGGTGTTGTCATGGAAATACCGATGACCATCGGTGTGGTCGGCGCGCTGCTAGCTCCCACGCTGGCCGCTGTCGGCGCGATTGCCGCGCTGATCACCGAGGCAACGGTAGTGGTCGAAAAGGTGGAGTAAGACCAATAGCAAGTCAAGTGAAGCGATTCGACATTGCCCGCCTGGCAGAACGGGCATATTTTTTATATCCACTGGGAATAATTTCAATAGCAGGGCTTTCGCAGCGAATTGTTTTGAGAGGGCGAAAGTCATAAATAGATTTGGTCAATGCGCGGCTTTGTATGGAGCGGCGCATTGACCATCCTAGTAGCATCATTTGGCTTATTGGGGAGAATTTGAAATTGGTTATTGATGTGTACCAAATTCTGCTATATAATAACCCAATAATTCGCATCATTATTGTCCAATTACGTTTACTCACTATTTGCTCTTGAATAAAGAATAAGCTGTGTGAGGATAAAGTTACATGGACGAAAAACGAATTCAAGAAGTATTGAAAATAGAAAAACAGGCACAGGAAATTTACGATGCCGCGTTGCGTGAGGCAGATCAATTGCCTGTCGCGGCAAGCCAGGAAGCCCAGGCCCTGTTAGACAAAACCCGGGCCGAAGCCGAAGCGGAAGCGCGCCGCTTGGTGGCAAACGCTGAAGCAAAGGAAGAATGCGCGCGTATCCTGATCGAAGCTGAAGAAAAAACCAATCGAACCAGGGGGCTGGCAATGAGTCACCTGGAACGCGCAGTTGGATATGTGCTTGACCGCGTAGCAGGAAGGGAATAAAACATGCTAACGGGTGGGGCTTCAGGATATGCGGCCATTCACTCACGCGTCCGGGTTATGTACTCCGAATTGCTCGCGCCACAAGACGGGGCCAGTTTGCGCGACACTGCCGACTTAAACAGCCTGCTCGAATCTCTCAAGAACACAGTTTACGGCCCTTACCTTAATCGGGTGGAAGATAAAGAACTGACGCCAAGGCGGGCTGTCTCCGAAATCAAGAGCCGCACTGCCGATATCTATTTGACAGTTATTCACTCGGCCCCGGCGCGTACTCGCCCAGTTTTGATCCAACTTTTTAGACACTTTGAAATAGATAACTTGAAAGCGGTTTTGCGGGGTATTATGACGAACTCGTCCTGGGAGCGTGTCCGGGATACGCTGTTCCCACTAGGCTCATTGACCTTGATCCCTGCCCAGCAAATGCTGGAAGCGGGAAACGTCGAGGCCGCCGTAACTTTGATATCTGCCACGCCCTATTACGATACGATCAGCCACGCAATGAAACGTTATGCCGACGAGCAAAGCCTATTTCCCCTGGAAGTAGCGCTCGATCTTGATTATTGGCGCAAGTTATGGACTACGGTCAAACAGCTTCCGGGTCAGGACCGAACACAGGCGCTGCGCATTATCGGCCCATTGCTGGATATGAATAATCTGATGTGGGCTATGCGGTATCGTGTTTATCATCGCCTTTCCGAAGAAGAAATCATCAACTATACCCTGCCTTTTGGCTATCACATGCGGGATGAGGATATCCGGGCAATTGCCGCAGGGGCCAACATCGCCCGAGTGATCGAACGATTATATCCGGGCATCAGCAATGTCGAGGCATTGCTTCAAGAACCTGAGCAGGGACTGCCCAAACTCGAATTGCAGCTTCAAAGATTTGTCAGGCGGCAATTCAATTCGGTTTTTACCGGCTATCCTTTCCATATCGGCCTTCCACTCGCTCTCGTAGCCTTGAGTGAATTTGAGATTCAAGATCTCACCGTGCTGATCGAGGCAAAATCAGCCCACATGCCAAATGAAAAATTTACACCCTATCTCCTGATGGGGACAAATCCAGACAACATTGCAACTTAATTAACTCGGCATAACTGCTTTAAAAATAAAACTGCTGGATAAATTTTGGAGGTAGCATGTTCTTTCCACAAGCAATGACTGAGATGGAATTGATCGTCCCGGAAAAGGATTTATTACAGGTTACCAGCATCCTGGCCGGGCAGGGGATATTTCATCAGGTGGACGCCAGCTACCTGAGTTCAAACAACAATGTCAAATCAAACGATTCCTGGAAAGACCGCGCCGCAGCCTATTCCAGCCTGGAACGCCAAATCCTGATAACAATGCAGGCCCTGTCAATCGAGGCGGGTTCTCCCCCGCCGGCTGATCAATCTGCAATGATCAAGCTCGAGGCGGTCCGCCCTTTGGCAGAACAAATAGAACAGGATGTAAAAGATTCAAACAATCAGTTGACAGCCAGCCAAAAGAAGCTGGAACAACTTCAGAACTACATCCGCCAACTTCTGCCGATCGCGGATATTGATCTCGACATCAGTCTGCTTCACAATCCCCGCTACCTTCTTTCCATCCTGGGGATTATGCCGGTTGTCAATCTTGAGCGGCTTCAGACCAGCCTGGCCCGTATCCCCTATGTTTTATTGACTTTGCAAAAGGATCGCGAGAATGCCGTAGTGTGGCTTACTGGCTCAAAACGCAACACGGATATTCTCGAACGAGCCGCACGCAGCGCCTATCTTAATCCATTTGATTTGACAGATGTCCACCATGGGACCCCGGCAGAGATTATCAAATCTCTTAATATGGATATCGAGAGTTTGCAGGAAAGCATACGAAAACAAAAAGCCCGCATAGCGCAACTTCACTCATCTTACGAACATCAACTCCAGACTTTATTATGGCGTGTTCGTTCCAGCAGGCTATTAGCCGATGCGATGGCGCACTATGGAAAACTTCAATTCACTTACCTGATCGTTGGCTGGGTGCCTTCCTCCAAAACCGAGGCCCTTACGCAGCAATTAAAACAGGCATCCGGGAACATTCTCGTAGACGCCACCCCTTTGATCCGACAAGGTCAGGCCAACCAGAACGTGCCGGTAGCTTTGCAGAATCCCGGCATACTTGGCGCATTCCAACAACTGGTTACAACATACGCCCGCCCGCGTTATGAGGAAATAGACCCCACAATTCTAATGACGCTAACCTTCCCGCTTCTCTTTGGAGCCATGTTTGGAGATGTGGGGCAAGGCTTGCTCTTAGCTATTTTGGGCTGGCTTATCGCAAGCCGCAAAATCCGCGCGCTCCAGAGTTTGGCCAGCCTGGGAACGATTATCGCCGTCTGCGGGCTGGCCGCAATATTGTTTGGCTTTCTCTACGGCAGTATGTTTGGTTCAGAAGAGGTGTTTAAACCAATCTGGATCGCGCCTTTACAGAACATTACTAAAATCCTGGCCATTGCCATTGGCGCAGGGATCATCATTCTCAGCCTGGGCTATTTGTTGAACATCGTTAATGCATGGCGCGCACGCGATTGGGGCCGACTCATTTTTGATCATCACGGAATCGTAGGGCTGACGCTCTATTGGTCTTTGCTTGGACTTGGGGCGGCGAGCGTTATCAAAGGGTTCCCTCTGCCCCCGCTTGTTTTCACCGCACTAGCCATATTGGCAGGCCTGGCCGTCATGTTCTCTGAACCGCTAAAACACCTGGCCGAGAGACATCGGCCATTGATCGAAGGCGGTCTCGGCACATACATTATTCAGGCAATTGTTGAATTATTCGAGAACTTGATCAGCCTTTTGAGCAACAGCCTTTCTTATGTGCGCGTGGGCGCTTTTGCTGTGGCTCATGGCGGCTTGAGCGCTGTGATCTTTATTCTGGCCAATCTGGTCAGCCCGGATCATGGAGCGGGTTATTGGATCGTGGTTGTTATCGGAAACATATTTATTGTAGGCTTCGAGGGATTAATCGTAGGCATTCAGACCATGCGCTTGGAATACTACGAGTTCTTTAGCAAATTCTTTATTGGAGGTGGCGTTCCTTATATACCCCTGAATCCGGTGCCCAGCGGAGAAAAGTAAGGCAAAACAAAATCCCAGCAGGACAAAATTGAATGTCTCACAAAGCCCGGATTAATAACCGACAATCCGAAGCTATCAAAAAACAGGAGATGTATTATGCTGAAAATCGTTGTGGCAATAATGGCAAGCCTTATCCCGACCGCCCCAATCATCATCTATTTTCTTTATAACCGCTGGCAAAAACCGAAGGATGCTGCCAGGGTTTTACTGCTCGGCTTCAAAGGTTATAACATCTTCATAGCGTTGATGGCAGTTGGCCTGGGAATTGTTTGGTTCGCTTCGCCTTCCACAGCAATGGCCGCCGGCTTGATCCAACAGGGAGCCGCAGCCGATCCCTATGCGTCACTGGCGGCTGCCATTTCAACTGGTCTGGCTACTATCGGCGCAGGTATAGCAGTCAGTAGCACAGGCGCCGCCGCCGTTGGCGCGATTGCAGAAAAACCGGAAGCCTTTGGCCGTGCGCTGATCTTTGTAGGCCTGGCGGAAGGCATTGCTATTTATGGCCTCATTATTGCCTTCCTGGTATTGAACCGATAGGCCTCCAATGAAAGTGCTGGTAATTGGAAATGAGGAAGCAATAGTAGGTTTCTCCCTGGTTGGAGTTCATGGCAAAGTTGCCAACTCGGCCATTGAAGTAAATCAAGCGCTTGACGAAGCCTTGGCGACCGCCGATGCCGGTATCGTTCTGGTAACCCAGGATGCCGCCGGAATGATCGAAGCCAGAATGGATCAACTTAAGCTGCGAAGCACAGTGCCACTGGTTGTCGAGATTCCGGGCCCAAAAGGTATTGGACCAGATCAGCCGACCCTCAATGAAATTGTGCTTCGGGCGATTGGCGTCAAGTTCTAACTTAACCTTCTACCAGCAATCATTCGCTGGGGAAGATTGGATTGGGATGTGTACTCATGAAATCAACAGATGAAGACATCAAAGTCCTTTCCCGCGCAGTATTAAGCGACGCGCACACAGATGCTGAACAAAACCTGGCCAATGCCAGGGCAAAAGCCGATGAAATTCGAAAGCTGGCTATGGAACAAGCCGCCGCCGAACGGACACGGATGATCGAGAAGGCATTGGTGGAAGCAGAGCGCGTCCGAAGCCAGGCAATTGCCACAACCCAACTAAAGGCCAGAACTATGCAATTAGAGCAACGCGAGAAACTGCTGGAAAGTGTCTTTGATGCGGTCCAACAAAAGATATCCACAATACAACGAAGCACAGATTACAAAAAGACTGCGCGCCTGCTCTTGCGCGAAGCCCTGATCCAGCTCGGTGCGAAAAAGGCCATCATCCGAGCCGATGAAACCACACGGAAATTCCTTACACAAAACGCAATTGACGAGGTTTCAAAAGAGCTTCAAATACAAATACAACTCGGCGAACCGTTCAAACAAGGCACCGGCGTGATCGTGGAAACAGAAGACGGCCATCGGCAATATGATAATACACTTGAGACCCGCCTCGGACGAATGCAGGATACTCTTCGCTCTCCGGTGTATCACATCTTAATGGGAGAGTCTCTATGAGCGAACAGATCGGAAGAGTAACCTGGATCAACGGACCCGTCGTCCGCGCCCAGGGTTCGCGCCATGTAAACATGCTCGATCTGGTGGAGGTAGGCGAAGACCAACTGGTAGGCGAAGTCATCGGCATGACAGGCGATGTTATTACCATACAGGTTTATGAAGAAACATCCGGGATGCGGCCAGGAGCGCCGGTCTACACGACCGGCCTGCCCCTCTCGGTCGAACTGGGGCCAGGTCTCTTGCGCAGCATATTTGACGGTGTCCAGCGCCCGTTACCGGTCATTGAGATGCGAAGCGGATCCTTCATCAGCCGCGGCATGCACCTCGATCCGCTTTACCGAAAAGACCGCTGGAATTTCACACCCAAACTCAAGGTGGGAGACAGTGTCAGCGGCGGCATGATCCTGGGAACTGTCCCGGAAACCGAAGCATTGGAACACCGCGTGATGGTTCCTCCCAACGTGCGCGGCGCACTGACATGGATTGCGCCAGCCATGCAGTACACCATTGATGAGCCGATTGCCAGAGTACGCACTGAAAGCGGCGAACAAGAGCTGACCATGTTGCAACATTGGCCGGTACGCAAGGCGCGCCCTTATAAGTCCAGGCAGGGAAAAGCGGAACCGTTGATTACAGGCCAGCGCGTATTGGATACTTTCTTCCCACTTGCCAAAGGTGGCACCGCCGCGATACCAGGCGCGTTTGGGTCGGGCAAGACGGTTACTCAACACAGCATTGCAAAGTGGGCCGACGCCCAGGTAATCGTTTATATCGGCTGCGGCGAACGCGGCAACGAGATGACGGAAGTGTTACAGGAATTCCCCCATCTTATTGACCCGCGCAGCGGCCGCCCATTAATGGAACGCACCGTACTGATCGCCAACACATCCAATATGCCGGTAGCCGCGCGCGAAGCCAGCATTTACACGGGCATCACCATCGCCGAATACTACCGCGACATGGGCTATCATGTTGCGCTGATGGCAGACTCGACCTCCCGTTGGGCTGAGGCACTGCGCGAAATATCGGGACGGCTGGAGGAGTTACCCGCCGAAGAAGGCTACCCCGCTTATCTCGCGGACCGTTTGGCGGAGTTCTACGAACGAGCCGGCGCGGTCGAAACGTTGAGCGGCCAGACCGGGTCGGTCAGCGTGATTGGAGCGGTTTCTCCTCCTGGCGGCGATTTTTCCGAACCAGTCACGCAACACACCAAACGCTTCATCCGCTGCTTCTGGGCGCTGGATAAGTCCCTGGCTTCAGCGCGCCATTTTCCATCCATCAACTGGCTGGATAGTTACAGCGAATATATGGAAGATGTAGCGGATTGGTGGCGCGCAGAGGTGGGCCAAGATTGGTATGCTCTGCGCGCCCAGGCCATGGAAATTCTAAGCGAGGAAAGCCGGCTTTCGCAAATCGTCAAACTGGTAGGCTCAGACACTTTGCCAGACGAGCAGCGGCTGGTGCTTGAAACGGCGCGCCTGCTGCGGGAAGGTTTCCTGCAACAAAGTTCGTTCGATGCGGTGGATAGTTTCTCGACAGTTCAGAAGCAGATCCGCATGTTGGGATTGATCCTGCTGTTTCACCGTCAAGCCCAACGCATCATCAAACTGGGCGCGCCAATCAACGTCATCCATGATCTACCCGTCATCAATACAATGATCCGCATGAAGACGGTTGTGACCAATGATGATTTAACCAAGTTCGATGATATAGAAAAGAACATTAATGAACAGATCAAGAAACTGGAGACGGAATACCTATGAGTGACGCGCTTGATCTAGGAGTGAACGAAGTCGTCGGCGTAAGCCGCATCGAAGGGCCATTGGTATTCGTTGAAGGTACGGGGAGTATTGGCTACGACGAGGTGGTTGAGATTATTGACGCACGCGGACAAATGCGCCTGGGCCGTGTCCTGGAGGTTGGGGAAGGTATCGCAGTAGTCGAGGTATTTGCAGGCACAACCGGACTTTCCATTGACGGCACGCGCGTTCACTTTCTCGGCAAACCTTTTCACATCCCTGTGGCTGAAGAAATGCTCGGACGAATCTTCAATGGCTTGGGCAAGCCATTGGATGGCGGCCCGGCCCCGCTGGCCGACCGCTATGCGGACATCAACGGACAGCCGATCAATCCGACGGCGCGCGTATATCCGGTTGACTATATTCAGACCGGCATTTCTACGATTGACGGGTTGAACACACTATTGAGGGGCCAAAAATTGCCGCTCTTCTCCGGCGCCGGATTGCCGCACGACCGGCTCGCGGCGCAAATCGTACGTCAGGCAGCGTTGGGTGCGCCTGCCGGCCAGTCATCTGCTAAATCGGAACAATTCGCAATCGTCTTCGCCGCCATGGGCGTCAAACATGATGTGGCCTCGTACTTCCGTGATTCGTTTACCGAAAGCGGCGCGCTAACTCGCGTGACTATGTTCCTTAATCTGGCAGACGATCCGCCTGTGGAGCGCCTGGTAACGCCGCGCGCCGCCCTCACCCTGGCAGAGTACCTGGCCTTCGAGCGGAATATGCATGTGCTGGTCATTTTGACCGACATGACGAATTATTGCGAAGCTTTGCGCCAGATTTCCAATATTCGCGGCGAGGTGCCAAGCCGCAAAGGATATCCGGGATATTTGTATAGCGATCTGGCATCGCTCTATGAACGCACAGGACGCATCAAAACCAGTGAAGGGTCAATTACCCAGCTTCCAATCCTGACCATGCCGAACGATGATATCACCCACCCGGTGCCAGACCTGACGGGTTACATTACCGAAGGTCAAATTACGTTGAATCGAGATCTCGATCATCAAGGCACTTATCCGCCTGTCGCAGTATTACCAAGCCTCTCGCGTTTGATGAAAGATGGTATCGGCGAAGGACGGACACGCGCCGATCATAGTCATTGGTCTTCGCAACTTTTTGCAGCCTACGCACACGTACAGGATGTGCGCGCCCTGGCATCCGTCATCGGCGAGGAGGAACTCTCAAAGGCCGATCAACAGTACTTGAAATTCGGACGGGCCTTCGAACAGGAGTTTGTTAATCAAGGTCTGACAGAAAATCGGACCATCGAAACCACCCTCGACATTGGCTGGCGCTTGCTTTCCATGCTTCCAAAAGAAGAGCTTACGCGCGTCAGCCCCGGTGAAATAGAGCAATACTACATGGATTCCCATGGCGCACATTAACGTTCCGCCCACTCGCAGCAACCTGCTGCGTATGAAGCAAGAATTGCAATTTGCCCGCGAAGGATATGAAATCCTGGATCGCAAGCGTGAAGTCTTGACTTCCGAACTCATCCGCCTGGCTCATGACGCCGGAGCACTGCAGGAGAAAGTCTGGAAATTGCTATCAGCGGCCTATCTTGCCCTTGAACAGTCAAAACTGACCATGGGACAGGATCGCGTTGAATGGGCCGCCCTGGCTATGAACCAGACCGTTGATGTTCATTTAAAATTCCGCGGAGTGATGGGGGTTCCGATACCGCAAGTCGAATCGCGCGGAGGCCCCCAGGAAATGACATATAGCATGGGAGACACCACCGCGACTCTGGACGAGGCAAGCGCGGCCTTCCGGGAAGTCTTAAATCATATCCCTGAACTCTCCGAATTAATGACAGCAGTGTGGAGGCTGGCGGGAGAATTGCGCAAGACCCAGCGGCGAGTCAAAGCGTTGCAATATATTTTCATCCCGGAATACGAAGAAACGGTCTTGTTCATAAAAGGCGCGCTCGAAGAGCGGGAGCGTGAAGAGACATTCCGTTTGAAATGGCTTAAGACAAAAATGACCAAAAAGGCCGCTGCAAAACCGGCGCTCGAAGCTCAAAATGCAAATCAAGAACATTCGATTGTCAGCCCAATGTAAGAGAGTCCTACCAACTAAAACGCCTGAGCTTCTGCCGAAAAAGTTGGAATATTTCGACATCCAGGCAAATTGAATTTTTCAGTCAAGAAAGAGGTGATCTGATGGAAATTGGTATTTTGGGTACTGGGATGGTCGGACAAACTATTGGCTCCAAATTGGTACAACTTGGACATGATGTTTTTATGGGCGCACGCGATGCAGACAACCCCAAAGCGATCGCCTGGGCCAAAAAAGAAGAAGGCCAACGCGCCTTGTACGGGACTTTCACAAATGCGGCGGCCTTCGGAGAGATCATTTTCAACTGTACTTTGGGGTCGGCGTCCCTGGATGCTTTACATCAGGCCGGAGCAAGCAACTTAAAAAACAAAATACTGATTGATACATCCAACCCCATTGACTACTCAAAGGAGGATTTAATTCTTTCGGTCTGCAACGGAGATTCGCTGGGGGAGCAAATTCAACGAGCTTTCCCTGAAACGCGGGTTGTCAAAACCCTTAATACAATGAATTGCAACATGATGGTTGAGCCGGCAAAACTTCCGGAGCGAACGAATGTATTTGTCAGCGGAAACGACATAGATGCCAAAACCACAGTTATCGGAATCCTGCGAGAGTGGTTAGGCTGGAAGTCAGTAATTGACCTGGGCGATATTACAACTTCACGCGGTGTGGAAATGCTGCTGCCGCTCTGGTTCAGCCTGAGACGCGTTGTTCCCTCCGACCGATTCAACATAAGAGTTATAAGTTCGTGATGGAAGGCAAAGCCGCGCTGTAGCAGAAACAAACCAGAGAAAAAGTTGTGACACAGCACGATATTGTCTAAACCCTTGTAACCGGAGCCGCAATCATGAATTCCCTGGCCCAAATGAAGGTTCAACTTATTGAACTTGAAAATCGCAAGAAAAAGCTTGAGACAGAAATACAAAGCTCAACCAAAAGATATAAAATGGGCTTATGGGCAGTATTCATAGGCATATTCTTAACACCTGTTTATGGGCTAGGCTTTCTTCCATTGCTTGCAGGCGGGTTTACTGCTCTTTTATATAATGGAAGGCGCGCAAGATTCAAAGATGAATTGCAAAACCTTGATGTTGAAATTCATAAGCTGAATATTTCCATGGTTTAAGATTCAACTGCCAGGACGAAGTTTTGGGCAGGACACATAAAATCCATTAACACAGAAGTCTGCTCACAAGTTGTAACCAGCATAGCCGCAATCACGACAAGAAAAAAACGAGAGCGTTAATCTTCAGTTCATTGCGGTTTCCCTTATTGAGCGAAATATTTCAAGATGTCATCAGGCGGAGTGTTGATTTTTTCAACTATAGAGATTTGAATCTTTTGTGCTAGGGTCTGTATGCAAAACACAAAAAAGTGATTAAACTGGTTGACATGGGAAATCGTGGCGACCTAAGCAATGAATAATGGGAGCAGATAGAACTGTTGCTTGCGAAGGCAAAAACGAAACGTGGACGACCTGCGCAAGACCATCGGCAACTCCTGACCTGTTCCAGTGACGATATGTTTCGAATACATCAAAGTGCTATCACTACTTCCGGATCATCCTGATACTTCAATAATCGCAATCCTTCCAATCGCAACGCTTCAGGGTAAAGCGTCTTGTAAATATTGCAATTAGGCGATTTGACATCGTATCGGCCTGTAGCACGATGAGTTGTGATTGGGCAACCCCCGGCGCACCAATTCTTCCACTCACATGTGCGACAACCTTCCTTTTCCTGGACAGGAAGATTTTGAACGCCAATTTGATCAGCGCGGATGACCGCCAATGGGTCAGCCACATGAACATCCGTGATTGGTTTCCGAATGTGCATTTGGCACTTCGCTACCTGCCCGTTCTGATCAAAAACCAGGTAATTCTGACCAACACCACATGTATGCGAATGTGGAGATGATAGATTCGCTCGATCAACTAGCGAAGGTAAAAGGTTCCGCTTTGGCAGGTCAGATTCAATGATTTTAAAAGCAGCTAACATCCCTGCAATTATCTTTTCTTCATCCATGCGCATATCAATATTGGAGGCTGAGAGCTCATTTTCGCGATAAAAATTCAGGCTAAAGGGTAAATCATATTTCAGCATCCAACTCATCAATTTAGGCAATCCATCTGCCGTCCGACTACTTATGGTTACAGATATATGCGGTATAACGTCACAATCCAACGCAAGCATGACCGCCTCAACAACGTCATCAAATGTTCCATGCCCACCGGCGTACGAGCGCTGGCTATCATGATATTGTCCGAGGCCATCCAGAGAAATCATCAAGCGAATATTACGAGTTTTAAGAGTCTGAGCAATTGCAGGCGTAAGCAGGGTCCCGTTACTCAATACTACATCGTCAAGCGCCACATCATGTTCGCCTGCCAGCCGATTTGCATATTCATGCAATTCTTCTATTAACGAAAATCGCAAGAGCGGCTCCCCGCCCGCATATTTGATTTTGATTTGTCTATAGTCATGAATCACTGCTGAACGAAAAATCGCATCAATCGCGGCGCGTCCAGTTTCAAGCGACATATCTTCGCGAACATGGGGCAGGTAGCAATAAGAGCAACGCAGATTACAGCGGTCGGTGACATGAATCCAGGCGCTTAATATTTGAGGCGGCGCCGCGCAAATCTGAGTTATATCTCCATCCACCCTCTCCAACAGACCTGCCTTGATCATTTTTCCAACAACATTTTGTGGGTCTTCAAGTCTCACGCTTCGAGTAGACTGGAAGGAATTTAAAATACTCATCGCGGAGGAATCCAGAACGGCGGTATCGGAATCTGTTTTGGGATTGAATACCACTTTATAGTCATCAAGAAGCGGTTGGAAATGTAATTCCGGCCGAAATAAACGGCCGCCGACTTTATATTGAATATCGGAAGCCATAACAGCAGTATCGGCACAGGCGCAATCGCACTCTTCTCTGGCGCTGAAATCCTTCGAATCACTGGAGAGTAGTATCTTCGGCGTTGTCATCAAATCCTCCACTGTTAATCTTTATAACCCAGGTCTGCCAATAAGGAGTAACACCACTCTACCAGGTTCGGAAGATCATCCGCCAAATACCTTCTTGGCTTGCTTCCCGGTAAGACCGTCAATCCCCATACCTGAATGAATTTGTTGCACCACTCTCTCTTCAGTTCTTTCCGC
>JACPYX010000022.1 GCA_016195815.1 Chloroflexota bacterium | reverse complement strand
TCTTGTGCAGGTCGTCCACGTTTCGTTTTTGTCTTTGGGAGCAAAGCTTCAATCCGCTCCCATTGTTCATTGCTTAGGTCACCACGGTTTGCCATGCCAACCAGTTTAATGGCATTTTTCAAATTTGCATACAGACCCTAATATATCCTGATAGAGCTCGGCAATATATTCTAGGCAACGCTAAATTCCGGGCGAATCCTGCTTTACAATACGACAACTACCTAGCAACTCCGCGAGGGATGTATATGAACGCACTAATATATCTGCTTACTCATTAATGGAGGAAAGATGAAAAAACTCATATTATCTGCTTGGTTGCTCGTGTTACTTGTGGCTTGTACGGCCAAGTACAACATTCAACCAACCCTCGTGCGTGGAAATCAGGTGAAGGATGGCGGTCTGCTTACCAAGAAGCCGTGCGGTCCGCCTTGTTTCTTTGGGATAACCCCAGTAATTACTGATGAAGAACAGGCAACTAAGACGATGGAAAAAATGCCTGACATCTTCGCTAATTGCAAGTCTTTTGATTTCACTTCAACCGGAGGCAAAAGAGGTACAAATTGCACATATGTGAATATCGGTTATAAGAATGCGGTGGTGGATCTCGTGAGTTTCACACCATCGGATGGAATATCAGTCGGTCAAGTCATTGATCTCTATGGGTCTCCCAATTCTGTGTCAGTGGGGATTGTTTCCCTTCCAGATTCTCCAGATCGAACCACTATGACTTTATTCTTCGATCAAATTCAGACAATGATAGGCATGGGAGAGCAAAGCGGACCTCAGTTCGCGGTACAGCCAATTACAAGCGTGGTTACGGTGGTATATCTCTCCAAGAACGGGTACGAAGAATCACGAAATACACCCACGAATCAGAAATGGAATGGCTATGGTGTTTATACAGGCACAAGATAATCTATTGATTTGACTCGCTCAAATAGCGTGTGGTCTTCGCGGCTTGTGCTTGATGTCCTTCCAAGCGAGCACCCTGCAAGGTCAACCAGCGACGTTGCGCGACCGAAGGTCTTGAGCAGAGAATCAAAAAGCACTGGTACCAGTGCTTTTTGATTTCCCAATAACAGGATCATCTGTTTACTCGCTCCATGTCACTTCCAGCATTCGGAGTGGAGTAGAAACACTTGGACCTCGCCCCGCTTCGCGCCCCTCTCCTTTTAGGAGAGGGGAATCTTTTTATAGCGATCCAATCAAGCAAGCCTTGTACTTGTGCGCCTTCCAGTGTGACCAAATACCAGAAAAGAATCTCTGATTGTTTGTGTTGGGAAAAATTTTGCAAGGGTGGGAAAAATAGTTATGTGCCGTACCGGCCATAGAACCAGGTCTTCACCAGTTGCGTCAGCAACACATAGCCTATCAGCAGGCCCGCCAGGATCAACCAGTATAGCGGAGGCAGGGCTACGAATCCGAGCGTATCGGCCAGCGGCGAAACTGTCAGCCAGGCGCCAGCAGTAACGATGATGATCGAGGTGAATATCAGCGGCCAGCTGGCGCGGCTTTGAATGAACGGGATTTTGTTGGTGCGGATGACGTGGATGATCAATGTCTGCGTAAAAATCGACTCCACAAACCAGCCGGTGCGGAATAGCGCGGGATTATTCCAGGCATTGAACACATAGATCATGATGAAGAAGGTGGCGTAATCGAAGATCGAACTGACCGGGCCGATGAAGATAATGAAGCGCTGGATTTCTTCGATGGTCCACTTGCGCGGCTTGGTCAGCCAGTCGGCGTCCACCTGGTCGGTGGGAATGGTGGTCTGTGAGAAATCGTAGAGCAGGTTGTTGGTCAACACCTGAATTGGCAGCATGGGCAGGAAAGGCAGGAACGCGCTGGCCCCCACTACGCTGAACATATTGCCGAAGTTGGAACTGGCCGCCATGTTGATGTACTTGATGATATTGCCAAACACGCGGCGGCCTTCCAGTACGCCCTGTTCCAGCACCAGCAGGCTGTTCTCCAATAGGATTATGTCGGAAGATTCTTTGGCGATATCAACCGCGCTGTCCACCGAGATACCGACATCAGCCGCTTTGAGAGCCGGGGCATCGTTAATACCGTCGCCCATGAAGCCGACAACATGTCCCTTGCTTTGCAAGGCGCGGATGATGTGTTCCTTTTGCGCGGGAGCCAGCTTGGCGAAGATGCTGGTGACACCGGCGGCTTCGCCTAATTCTGCCGCGTTCATTGCTTCAATTTGCGAACCGAGCAGAATCTTATCCACAGGCATGCCCACCTGTTTGCAGATATATGCGGTGATGATCTCATTATCGCCGGTCAGAATTTTGACATTCACGTTCAGCGCTTTCAGACGCTTCAAGGCTTCCATGGCAGAAGCCTTTGGCGGGTCAAGGAAGGCCATATATCCAAGCAGGGTCAGGCCAGATTCGTCCTGTACCGCATAATGTGGTTCATCATTGTCGCCAGGCATGACTTTGTAAGCCACGGCAACCACGCGGAAACCCTGCGCGTTCAAATCCTGCACAAGCATTTTGCGATGGGCATCATGCTCCGGCGTTACATCCAACACCCGGCCTTCGACTTCCACGCGCGGCGAAATGCGCATGATCTCTTCCACTGCGCCTTTGCAGATCAAAATATGCTGGTTTTGCTTATCTTCCACGATGACAGACATGCGCCGGCGCTGAAAGTCGAACGGGATTTCGTCTATCTTGTGATAATCCGTTTTAACTTTTAGATCCTCCTCAAGGTGGCCGTGATCGAGGATGGCCTCGTCCATCAGGTTTTTCAAGCCGGTCTGATAATAGCTGTTCATATATCCGTATTGCAGGACGCGCTCACTTTCATCGCCATGAACATTCAGGTGTTTTTCCAGTACGATTTTGCCTTCGGTGAGCGTGCCGGTCTTGTCGGTGCACAGCACATCCGCCGCGCCGAAGTTCTGGATGGAATTCAGGCGTTTGACGATCACTTTCTTGCGGGCCATCGCCAGCGCGCCATTAGACAGGTTAACTGTCACGATCATGGGCAGCATCTCAGGTGTTAACCCGACCGCCACCGCCATTGCAAACAGGAAGGCTTCCAGCCAGTTGTGTTTGCTCAATCCGTTGATCAGGAAAACGGCGGGAACCATCACGGAGATGAAGCGAATCATCAGCCAGGTAAATTTATTGACGCCCTTATCGAAGCTGGTCAGTTCGCGCTTCCCAACAATGCTGGCGGCCAGTGACCCAAAGTAAGTTTGGTTGCCAGTGTAGATGACAACCGCTGTTGCGGTGCCGCTTTCGACATCTGACCCAAGGAAACAAATATTCGGCAGATCAAGCGGATTCTGAATCTCTTCGGACGCTGGAGCGGGTTTCTTTTCCACCGGCATTGACTCGCCTGTCAGCGCCGCCTGATTAAGGAACAAATCCTTGGCGGTCAACACGCGCATATCGGCTGGAACCATGTCCCCGGCGTTCAAGCGGATAATGTCGCCTGGCACCAGGAGTTTGAGCGCCACTTCGGCCTCCTTGCCATCCCGCACTACAGTGGCAGTGGTGTTAACCATGGCTTTGAGTTTTTCGGCGGCGTTATCGGCGCGCATCTCTTGGTAGAAGCGCAGCACGATGCCGAGCAATACCATCACAAAAATAACGATGGTTGCGCGCAAGTCACCTGTTAAATAAGACAGGATGCCTAACCCGGTTAATAAAATGACCAGTGGATTCTTGATGTTATCCAACAGGCGCATCAGGGGCGATTGATGCTTTTCACGCGCGATCTCGTTCAACCCGTAACGTTTGACGCGTGCATCGGTTTCTGCTGTGCTCAAGCCGTTCGATTGCGACTCAAGCTCGTTCAAAACGGCATCGGATTCTTTGCGCGCCATTTCCAATAAATAATTGGAAACACCCGGCCTATTACCGTCAGCAAAACGAACTGCCTCTTTCAGCGTGTCTTTCAGCAGGCCCATTTTCATTTCTCCGTGAAGAATATCCTGGCGACATATTGCCGTTCGGCAGTATTGTTACAAAATATGCTTCTGTTCGACTGTAATTATATTCCTTCAACCGAATCGAATGACGATGTTGAATCTATGAATCGAATTTCATATTGCATTCTCGAAATGGACGATCTCTGCCTTGCCGTCCACTTCTTCCACGGCAATCACGTCAATCTGCCAGTGGTCAATCTCTTTTTGCTGGGCGTAATGTTCGGCGCACGAAAGCATGTGCTGTTGTTTGCGCGATGTGACGGCGATCTCCGGCGGGCCAAATTTTGAATTGGTGCGCGCCTTGACTTCGATGAAAATGGTGAAGTCCTCTTTCTGCGCGATCAAATCAATTTCGCCGTAAGGAGTGCGGACATTGCGAGCCGCGATCTCGTATCCACGCGTAAGGAGATAATCGGCTGCGGCCTGTTCGCCCCATTTGCCAACTTTTTGGTTGTGGGTCATTGCATGAATTTCTCCAGCAGGCCGCGCAATTTTACATCCCAGCGCTGCTTGACGGGGCGCGAGGCATAAACAAGGTGCTCGTAATGTTCGAGCATGGTGCGAGTCGTCCGCTCGATGGCATAACGGGTAGAGGCTTGGCGCGCCGCGTTGCCCATTTGCTTGCGCAGGCTTGCGTCCAGGCAAAGACGCGTGAGTTTGGCGGTGAAGGCCGAAAGATTTTCCGTCGCGAGAAATCCGGTTTTGCCGTCTTCAATCGTGTCGCCGACTCCGGGCGACTGGATCCCCAAAACGGGCAGTCCCGCGCCCATGGCTTCGATCACTGAAAGCGGATGGACCTCTGTGACCGAGGCAGTTACGAAGGCGTCGCACATGGTGAGATAGGCAGGCAGGTTTTCATAAGAGATCATGCCTGTGAAGCGCACGCGGTCCTGGAGCTTCAGTTCCGCGGCCAGTTGCTGGAGTTGCTCTTCGACTGTTTTTTTTCCGCCGCCGATGATTATGAGATAAACATTGTCGAGCGTGTGCGCCACGCCCGCGAAGGATTGCAGGAGGAACGGCAGATTTTTTTCATTGGCAACGCGCCCGGCGTAAACCAGCAGGACATCGCTGTCTTTGAAACCGAAGTCGGCGCGGGGCAGGGGCTCGGCTTTGTAAAAATGTTGCAGGTCTACGCCGTTGGGCACGATGGCGATGGGACTCTCCACGCCCATTGCGCGCAAAATGTTGGCCATGCCTTCTGATGGAGAGACGACCAGGCTGACCGCTTTGCAAAACGGCGGTATGTAAGCCTGCAATAAACTGCCGCTGATCTCTTCGGGCAGCAAAGGCATGTAAGCCTGTGCGTACAGATCGTAACGGGTGTGGTTGGTGAAAACAGTGGGGATGCGCAGGGGACGGCTGTAACGCAGGCCGAGACGTCCGCTTAAGAACGGATGATGAATGTGGATAACGTCCATCGTTTGAAGCAGTTTCTTGGCTTCGAGGCTGTAGCTGAACGATAGATAATAGCCGGTGTCAACCAGCGGCAGTCCGGGCGAACGGATGACGCGCTTTTCATCGTCGCGATAATCCTGGTCGCCAAAGGTGAACACAAAGACATCGTGACCGGCTTTTTCGAGATAACGTTTGTTCAGGTCAATATAATTTGTGATACCGCTGACGTGAGGTTTGTAGACATCTGCCATCATTCCGATTCGCATGAATATATGGTACAGGTAAGAGCGCGCGGAGTCAAGACGGACGATTGGGCTGGCTCTGGTAAAATTGGCTGGCTTATGAATCCGATCACGATTTCTCGACCGACTGCGCGTCGATTCGTTTTAGGCAGACAAGGACTGTGGCCCGGCCGCCGCTGGAGGGGAAAGAAGGGTGTGGCCGAGGCAATCCGCACTTGTGAAGCGGTGCAATTAGATCCGCTGAATGTGGCGGCGCGCAGCCAGGATATTGTTTTGCACAGCCGCGTGCTGAATTACAAGCCTGAGTATTTGTATCAAGCTGCCTATGAGGACCGTCAGTTTTTTGATTATGGCGGCTGGCTGGCGATGTATCCGATGTCTGAGCTGCCGTATTGGCGCGTGCACATGGAGCGGCGAAGTCGCCAAAAGCGCGTGGAAGATTTCGTGCTATCGAACCCGGAATTGTTCGAGCAGGTGCGTGCGGCGCTAAGAGAGCGCGGCCCGTTGGGGAATCGCGATCTGAATCGGAATAAGGTCGGTGCTTGGAATTATCGCGGACGCAAGGACACGTCGCTGGCATTGTATGATATGTGGCTTTCGGGCGAGTTGATGATGCATCATCGCAACGGTTTTGACCGCGTCTATGATTTCCGCGAGAACATCGCGCCAAAAGAGTTTGATTACGTGGCAACCGATAAAGAGGCGGAGGAATTCTTTGCGCGCAAGACTGTCGCGTTTATGGGGCTGAAGAGCGAGGCAAAGATGGGGGGTGAACTGCATGGTTATCTGCGCCGCGACTATTCGCCGGTCGAGATGAAGAGTCTGCTTCAGCGGTGGAAGGAGGCTGGGATGTTTGCGCAGGTTCAAATAGAGGGCGGACGCGAGACGTATCTCGTTTTGAAGGAAGACCTGCCGGTGTTGGAGTCGCTTGAAAAAGGACGAGTCCCTAAAGGTTGGAATCCAAAAGATACGACTACGCTGGAGGAAGTCACGTTTCTTTCATCGCTGGATATTGTCAGCGCGCGCGGACGGGCGCAGAAGTTATTTGATTTCGATTACAAGTGGGAAGTGTATGTGCCCGCACATAAGCGCCGCTGGGGTTATTATGTCCTGCCGATCTTATATGGCGATGACCTGGTGGCGCGGCTCGACCCGAAGCTCGACCGCACTACGATGACCCTGGAGATCAAAGGCTTTTGGCATGAAGGCGATGCGCCGGTGAAGGACTCTGATTTTGCGAATGCGTTTGCGAAGGGCTTGATGCGTTTTGCAGAGTTTGTCGGTGCGGAGAGAATAATGCTTTCAACGCTCAGACCGGTTGCTTTGCGAAAACGCCTGAAAGCTGTGATTGAAAAAGAATTGGAAGTTCGTTAACTCAGATCATTCGATAGGATTTGACTGCGGGTTTCTGTAATAATCACGGATAGTAAACGGCTGTTCGATTTATAAAGTGAAGGACTTATGACGAACCTGGCTCCGCTCAAATTTAATGACCCTGCGCCCGATATGGAGTTGCGCGATGTTGATGGCAAGCCTGTGAGACTTGCGTCACTGTGGAAGAAGCAAGTACTGATTCTGGCTTTTACACGGCACTTTGGCTGCCCGCAATGCAAGGAGATGATTGATCGCCTCGTTACATTTTTGCCCGATTTCAAAGCCAGGCATCTTTCGTTGGCTATCATCACTCAGGGGATGCCTGAAGAAGCGAAGGCCTTTTGTTCCGAGCGGGCACCGGGCGTGTTATGCCTGGCAGACCCCGAACGTAAAGCGTATGCGGCTTATGGGCTTGAACGCGCAAATGTATGGCAATCATTTCTTTCGCTGAATGTATGGCGTTCGAATCGCCGTTTGAAACGTGTGAAGGGTTGGCGCACCGATTTTCCTCCCGGGGGGCAGGATGCTTTGCAAATGGCGGGGACTTTTTTGATTGCGCCCGATGGTCGTATCCGTCTGCCTTATTATTATGATGACATTGCCGATCATCCATCGGTTGACCTGCTATTGCACGGCGTGATGGGCATGGATTGGAATCAAACTTTCGATGGACCGGTAGCACCCAAATGAAAAATACATTTCTTGCTTTCTATCTGGCACTCAAAGAAGTGCTGCGTAACCGCGGGCGCTTTTTGCTCGTAAGCATGGTGATCGCGTTGATCACACTGCTGGTATTGTTTATTGCTGCCCTCGGTGAAGGACTCGCCAATGGCAACCGTCAGTATGTTGCCAATCTGGATGCGCAATTAATCGTCTTTTTGGATAAATCGGACTACAACATTTCTGCCAGCCGCTTGGACACCAACACCGCCCGAACGATTCGTCGCGTGGACGGGGTGGCTGATGCCGGCCCGATCTATACGTCCAACACTGAGATTGTATCTACCGAAAAACCGCTGAAAGTTTCGTTGCTCGGCGTGGAAGCGGGTCGCCCGGGGATGCCGGTCATCATCGAAGGCCGCGAGTTCCGTGGTGGTGAAGCCCGCGAAGCGGTGATCGACCGCAATGTTGCGTTGCGTTCGGGAATCAAAGTTGGCGATGTGATCGAGATCCGCTCGACCCAGGGCGTGGACGATCAATTCTTCACGCTCACCGTAGTTGGCATGGTGGATGGTCAATCCTATTTCTTTGCACCGACGATCTTTGTCCCGCCTGCGACGTGGGAGCAGATTCGCCCGCAATCTGAAGCGGACTTGAACAGCGATACGCCTTTCCCGAATATCATCGCTGTAAAATTGGCTGACCCAAGTCAAGTTGAAGTAATGAAAACTCGTTTGATAGATCAGGTTTCCAAAATCGAAGTCGCTGATATCGTCACAACTATCAATAACATCCCTGGCTATGCTGCCCAACAAGGGACGGTCCAAACGCAGGGTTTCTTCACCTTGTTAATTGGCGTATTGGTCATTGGCGGCTTCTTCCAAATTCAAATTTTGCAAAAGGTTCCGCAGATCGGTGTGTTGAAAGCCATTGGTTCCTCGAATGGAGTCGTAGGCTGGGCGGCGGTGATTCAAATCGTGGTGGTGACAGCCATGGGCGTGGGAATCGGAGGCGTGCTCACGTATCTCTTCTCGCTGGGACTTCCGCCCACCATCCCATTTGTGTTCAATGGCGTGCGTTCCTTTGCGGCGATCATCCTGTTGCTATTGATCGGTCCGCTGGGCGGGTTGGTGTCGATCATTTATGCGGTTCGGATCGAGCCGTTGAAAGCTTTGCGGTTGGGATAAAGTCTGGTGGTCGAGTAGGGCGATAGCCCATATCGAGACCGCCTGTAACAAGAAAAATTTGTGGTCTCGACTGCTTGCGCCTCGACCATCATTAGGAATAAAGTATATGAGTTCAATAGCTCTCGAAGTTAAAGACCTGGTCAAATCATTTTCATTGGACGGCGCGATGATCAATGCCGTGGACAATGTTTCGTTTCAAGTGCACGCGGGTGAATTCGTCGCGTTGGTCGGTCCAAGCGGATCTGGCAAGACCACGATGCTCTCTATTCTGGCGGCGTTACTTTCGCCCACCAGCGGACAAGTGCTCATCGATGGACAAGACCTTGCGCAGATGAACGAAAAACGCCGTGTGAAATTGCGACGCGAAAAGATCGGCTTTACATTCCAATCCAATAACCTGATTCCCTTTTTGACGGCGCAGGAAAACGTGGAATTCATGCTGCGCCTGAACGGACAAGCGGATAAAGCCGGGCGTGTGCGTTCTGCCGAAATCCTTGCCCGCCTCGGACTCAGCGACCGCCTGCACAATCTCCCCGCCCAACTCTCCGGCGGACAGCAGCAACGCGTCGCGATTGCGCGCGCTTTGATCCATAATCCCGCCGTAGTGTTGGCAGATGAGCCAACCGCCTCGCTCGATACTGAACGCGCCTTTCAAGTCGTGGAGACGTTTGCGAAGTTAGTTCACGAAAATAACCGCGCAGGCATTATGGTCACGCACGATTTGCGCATGTGTCAGTATGTGGATCGCGTTCTGCAAATGCAGGATGGAAAGCTAGTCCGCGCGGTGGAGACGAAGAAAGAGATCATGGAATTGGCACATGGGGCGATAAAGCACTAATCAGAAACATCCGAAGCCTGAGACATTCTCTCCGTAAGGGAGATTTCAGAAATTTGCTTTTATCTACTGCTTGCTGAACATTGTCCGGTAGGGGTCAAGTCGAAGGTCACAGTTCTTAACGCGAATTCTGCCAACGGGGCCAAAACATGATTTTTCAGGCACTTTCCCGGCGAATTTGAAAGCTGGAAGTTTGTCCTATCTATGCTAAGATTAATCAATTCGCGAGGAGGCACTATGACGATTCCAGATGATAAGCAAAAGAAAAGTCCGGTTGATCGTTTTCATCAAATCCTTTCCAACACACCAGCCGGTGATAAGGAAATGGATCAGCGTCCCAATTCGGAAGTCATTGCCCGTTTACCGAAGAAACCCGGGCCGTCCGATTCGTCTGTTGAATCGCCTGCGCCTCCTGCCTCAGACGCCCAAAGCGGCCTCCGTTTAAATAAGAGCACGCTTCTTCCGGCCTTCTGGACATTTGCCAGCGTTATATCCATCGCAGTTAATATCGTTCTGCTGGTTGTGCTGATTACCGTCCTGCGCGGGCTGGGAAGCGTTAACGCGACCGGCCTCGGTTCCGGTTTGCTCGGCGGACTTTATACGAACTTCGAGCGTATGGACCAGGCGCGCATCAGAACCAACATATTGGTTCAGGATAGCATTCCATTGAATATGAACATCCCCGTGCAGACGACCACTGGCATTACTCTCGCGCAGGATGTCGTCATCCAAAATGCGCGCGTGAAGATTTCCACGGCCACCTTTAACATTGATTCTCTCGCCACCGTCACATTGCCCACCGGCACCTTCCTGAATGTTGTGCTCGATTTTTCCGTTCCAGTGCAAACTCAAGTGCCGATCACTTTGAATGTGCCGGTTGATATTCCGGTACAGGAAACCGAGCTGCACCAGGCCATCACCGGCCTGCAGACCACCATCAAGCCGTTGTATTGCATCATGGCGCCCACCGCGCTGTCTTTGAGCGGCGTTCCGGTTTGCAGGTGAAGAAGAGGCCTGTTCTCGCTTATAATCCCCGCCTATGTTGAACACTTTTACGAAGACAAAACTATCCAATGGCTTGACGATTCTTTTGAAGGAAATTCACACCGCGCCGCTCATTTCATCGTGGGTCTGGTATCGCGTCGGCTCGCGCGACGAAGCGCCTCCGCTGACGGGCATTTCGCACCTGGTCGAACACATGCAGTTCAAAGGGACGCCGCAATTCCCGGCCTCAGTCCTCGACCGGGCCATTTCACGCGATGGCGGTATGCGTAACGCCTTTACCTTCCTCGATTGGACGACCTACTTCGAGACCATGCCCGCCGATAAAATTGATATTGCCCTGCGCCTCGAAGCCGATCGCATGATCAACAGCGAGTTCGATGAAAAAGAATTTTCATCCGAGCGCACGGTGGTCATCTCCGAGCGGGAAGGGGATGAAAATGAGCCGATGTTTCGGCTCGGCGAAGCCGTGCAACAGGCGGCCTTCCGAATCCATTCTTATCATCATGAGGTCATCGGCGATATGGCCGACCTCAAGACCATGACGCGCGACGATCTTTATAAACACTATCGCGCGTATTATGTTCCCAATAACGCGGTCATGGGTGTGGCCGGCGATTTCGATACGAAAGATATGCTGGCGCGCATCCAAGAATTATTCGAGTCAATCCCTGCGGGGCCGATACCGCCGCGCCTGGCGCGTCCGGAGCCGGAACAACGCGGCGAGGTGCGGCTGTCCGTTGAAGGTCCGGGTGAGACCGTTTATACGCAGGTCGCGTATCGCTTCCCGCCCGCTTCCCATCCGGATTTCTTCGCGCTTTCGGTGTTGGACAGTCTGCTGGCCGGGCCGAGCAACCTCAATATGTTCGGCGGAGGCGGCATCTCAAACAAAACATCGCGTCTCTATCGCTCTTTGGTGGATCGAGAATTCGTGGTCGGGCTTTCGGGCGGCTCGAACGTGACCGTTGATCCTTTTCTGTACCAGATCACGCTCATCATTCACCCCAACAAAAAACCTGATGAAGCATTGGCCGCACTTGATGATGAGATCAAGAGGGTGCAGGCTGACTTTGTTTCAAAAGAAGAAATTGCGCGTGCCATCAAACAAGCGCGCGCGAACTTCGCGTATGGAACTGAAAACATTACCAACCAGGCATTTTGGCTTGGATATTCCGAGATGTTCGCTGACTATAAATGGTTCGAAACATATTTAGAGAAAATGTTGAAGGTCACGCCCAAAGATGTGCAGCGCGTTGCGCGCGAATATTTGCGCCCTCAGGCTCGCGTGGTCGGAACTTATATGCCGATGGGCAACGGAGAATCCGAATGAGCAAAACCAAAATGAATTCTCTGCCCGGCCCGGAAGATATTCACCGCGAAGTATTGCCGAACGGGATTGTCGTCCTGGCGCGCCCCAATTTCAACAGTCCTTCTGTTTCGATCAACGGCTACATTCAGACAGGCAGCCTGTTCGATCCGGACGATAAACTGGGCTTGGCGGATTTTGCCGCCTCCGCGTTGACGCGTGGCACCGCCAACCATTCCTTCGATGCGCTCTACAATGAACTCGAATCGGTCGGCGCCAGCCTGGGCTTTGACTCTGGCCTGCATACCACAAGTTTCAGCGGGCGCGCCCTGGCCGAAGATTTGCCGCTTCTGCTCGGACTGCTTTCTGAAACAGCGCGCCAGCCTGTGTTTCCAGATGACGAGGTCGAGAAACTTCGCAATCAATTGCTCACGGGGCTTGCCATTCGGATGCAGGATACATCCGACATGGCTGATATCACCTTCGATGAAATCTTGTATCATGATCACCCTTACTCCCGCTCTGAAGATGGCAATCCGGAATCGATCAAGGCAATCACACGCCAGGACCTTGTGGACTATCATCATTTTGGATTCGGCCCTCGCGGAATGGTCATCGCGGTCGTCGGCGCAATCGAGCCGAAAGAAGCTGTTCGTTTAGTGCATCGCGCCGTGGGCGATTGGAAGAATCCGGATCAACGTGAATTGCCACAATTACCCGAATTGAAATTGCTTGATGAGACGGTCAAACATCATTATAGGATCGCCGATAAGCCGCAAGCTGATATTGTCATCGGTACGAACGGTCCGCTCCGCAAAGACCCGGAGTATATGGCCGCCTCATTGGGTAATTCCATCCTTGGTCAATTTGGGATGATGGGCCGCGTGGGCGAATCGGTCCGTGAGAAAGCCGGACTCGCATATTATGTGTATTCCAGTTTGAGCGCGGGCATCGGCCCTGGCGCATGGACAGTGAGCGCGGGTGTGAATCCGTCGAACGTCAAGAAGGCGGGCGATTTGATCATCAAAGAATTGAAGCGGATTGTGAAAGAGGCCGTAACCGAAGAAGAATTGTCGGATAGTCAGGCCAATTTCATCGGACGCCTGCCGCTGGCCTTTGAATCCAATAGCGGGGTGGCGGGCTCATTATTGAGCATTGAGCGATACGATCTCGGCTTGGATTATTATCACCGTTATCCGGATTTGGTGCGCTCCGTTACGGCCTCGGATGTGCTTGAAGTTGCCCGCAAATATATTGCCCCTGACCGTTTGGCCATCGCGACTGCAGGCCCGTAAAGTAAAACACAGACCTTGCGAAGTTCGATATGAAATGAATCTGCGAACCGGAGTTGACCTGATCGAAATCTCTCGCATCGAAGAAGTGGTAGCCCGACACGGCAAACACTACCTCGAGCGAATATATACGGCTGCCGAACTCGAGCAATTCGGAAAGCGAATCGAGTCTCTAGCTGGACGCTTTGCCGCCAAAGAAGCTGTTGCGAAAGCGTTAGGCTGCGGAATAGGGGAGCTAACCTGGAAAGAGATCGAGATCCTTGGCGACGAACAAAATGCGCCAGCCCTGATTTTGCACGGCGCGGCGCTGGAAAAGGCAAAAGAGTTCGGACTCGCCACCTGGTCAATAAGCATCAGCCACAGTATGAGTCATGCTGTGGCCTTTGTCGTCGCGCTTGGTTAAAAAACTTGGCCAATAAAAATAGACGGCTGACCGCCGTCTATTTTTATTGGCTTTTATCCTCAATGCCGATCCACATGTGACCTGGTAGAACCGGGCGATATGAGCGGATGGTCATTTTCGCAAATTCCAGTTTTTCCTTATTGAGCATATCTGGATGAATCAGGCAAAGATTGGGTTCGCGATGATATTTCTGGCGATAATAAGCGACCGCCTTCTCGATTTTTATTTTAAGCTCGATGTCAGGAGCATTATCGAACCAAAGCATTCCAATGTGCATGTATGCCTCCTAATCCAAAAGTGGAAGCCAGAAAGGCAGCCAGTCGTTGCCTTCTCGCATGGCAAATTGTGATCCGGCCAGCAATTCATTGAAGGATATATTTTTAAATCCTGTCAGCGCTTCAGCCTCCTGCATATTTTGGATGGAACCGAAAAGGCGGGTGCGAAATGCGTCGAGCCATGTTCGGCTGTTTGCCGCTTGCATAGTGTTCAACGTAATAATCGGCCATACATTGTGGGATGTGCCTCGCAATAATAGCCAGCGTAAAGGCTGGTGCAAATCGCTTATCTGTACTAAAGTATTCAATCCATCTATTAAAAGCAAAATGGCCTGGCCATTATTCTTGTTGGTATGAGCCCAATCTGTCAACGATACAAAATAATTTGTAATATCCTTATTCTGTAAATCCAGAATGCCGTCGCAATTGATTGTTTTGTCAAAACTTTGCCATTCGTTCAAGTGCTCAGTAAAAACTATATATTTGACCTGATCTGGGTGATGGGTACGATCAGTGGCTCGCGCGATATTTTTTAGCAACGTTGTTTTTCCACTCCCGGAATCGCCGACAATCAGCAACGGACCCGGAACCGGATCTCGCAAATTGAGCAGTACCGGCAACCCATCTTCAGCGAGACCGAGAAACAAAGCCGATTGAGGCAGGGGAGAATATTCAGCCAAAACTTCGCTCAAAGTTGGCAGGCTGGCCGCCGCAGGGTCGGCGCGCGCCGTACGAATCTCGGGAGCAAGTTCGGCTAAGGTTTCTAGGGCTAACGCAAAGCGGGTTGTCTTAAACATGGCATCCTGTTTGTAAATAGAACTTATGTTCTATATTATAAGCTTAATCTATTAACTGTCAAGAGGCGCGAATACATCATTATGTATCCAAATAATCATTGACTTGCCCTCTGATTTCGATTAAACTTTTGCCCCGTACTCCTGATGTGTCGGGAGTACTTTTATTGATGGTCTTGTATGCGTACAAATGGTTTGGTATAATCTGCCTGCTTAATTGCCGACGTAGCTCAATCGGCAGAGCACCCGCCTTGTAAGCGGGAGGTTACGAGTTCGATTCTCGTCGTCGGCTCTACAAATTGGTAATTGGTCGGTTAGTCTTCTGAGTCAAAGGGCTAAACGACGAGCAGATTGCTAAACAATTTAATCTCGGGCGGTTACCCAAGTGGCCAAAGGGGACTGACTGTAAATCAGTTGTCAGAAGACTTCGAAGGTTCGAATCCTCCACCGCCCACTTGTGCCAGAGTGAAACGCCCTGGTGCTACCGAGGTTGTCTCGGCAGCAAGTCAAGCCCTCATAGCTCAGCTGGTAGAGCACACCCTTGGTAAGGGTGAGGTCATGGGTTCAAGTCCCATTGAGGGCTCTATTGCTGGCAAAATGTACTCTTGTCAGAAAAGGAGAAAGAGAAATGGCGAAGCAGAAATTTGAGCGTAACAAACCGCATTTGAATGTAGGGACGATGGGGCACATTGACCACGGGAAGACGACGTTGACGGCGGCGATCACGAAAGTGTCGCAGTTGATGGGCAAGGCCGAGTTTCGTGCCTACGATCAGATTGATAATGCGCCGGAAGAAAAAGCGCGCGGCATCACGATCAACATCGCGCACGTAGAATATGAGACGGACAAGCGGCACTATGCGCACGTGGACATGCCTGGGCACCGCGACTACATCAAGAACATGATCACGGGTGCGGCGCAGGTGGACGGGGCGATCCTGGTGGTGGCGGCGCCGGACGGGCCGATGCCGCAGACGCGCGAACATGTGTTGCTGGCGCGGCAGGTGGAAGTGCCGAGCATCGTGGTCTTTCTGAACAAAGTGGACATGATGGACGACCCGGAACTGCTGGAATTGGTGGAGTTGGAACTGCGCGAATTGCTGTCGAGCTACGGTTTTCCTGGCGACACGACGCCGATCGTGCGTGGCAGCGCCAAGCAGGCGCTGGACAGCAGCTCGACGGATGCGAATGCGCCGGAATATGCGTGCATCCGGGAATTGCTGCGGGTGGTGGACGAGTACATTCCGGAGCCGAAGCGCGAAGTTGAGAAGCCGTTCATGATGGCGGTGGAAGATGTGTTCTCGATCAAAGGGCGCGGCACGGTGGTGACGGGGCGCATGGATCGCGGCAAAGTGAAGATAGGGGACCCGGTGGAGATCATTGGGTTACGCGAGACGAAGGCCTCGGTGGTGACGGGGGTGGAAATGTTCCACAAGCAGCTGGATGAAGGCATGGCTGGGGACAACCTGGGCTTGTTGTTGCGCGGCATCGAGCGCACGGACATCGAGCGCGGGCAGGTGCTGGCCAAGCCGGGCTCGATCACGCCGCACAAGAAATTTCTGGCGCAGGTGTATGTGTTGAAGA